>NZ_JBVJNK010000001.1:214538-1124173 GCF_055583745.1 Streptomyces sp. NPDC104381 | reverse complement strand
TTCACCGGGGCCCTCCGGGCGCTTCCCTTCGTTCTTGCGTTTCCGACTCTATCAGACTCTTTCGTGTCCGATTCCCGGCCGAAGCGGGTTCCTGCCAAGCGGTTGAATTACCGCCCCGCTTTCCAGTTCTTCGCTTTCGCGTTTCCCTTTCGGCGTGGTCACTACATTAGCCGATTTCCTCGGTGACTCATAATCGAGTCTGTCGGGGTAATTTCGGCATGCCGAAATTGCACCCGCCGGGGGTGAATCGTAGGTAGTGGTTGGCCCTCTCACGATGCTTCGACCCGGTCCGATGGACCGTGCCAAGAACAACTGCATCCGTTCAAGCGGCTCGGACTACATTAGGGAAACGGCAGGGGTGAGTCAAGTTGCCCGGCGGCGTGGCACATGGGCCCTGTACGGGCTCACCGTGGGGTCGCCGTCGATCCAGAAGCGCCACGGCTGGTGGGAGCCGTCCCCTCCCACTCCCGTCCGCGGTCCGCTCCGCACCAGGTCGGGCGCCGGAGGCTCACCGTGCAGCACGGACAGCGGCCGCTCCGGGCCCGACACCACGTCGGCCCCGTTCAACGCGCGGTCGACGTCGAGAGCGGTGGCCAGACGGGCCGGGCCTTTGGCCAGTTCCCTGTCATGCCGGGCCGAGAATCGACGTTTGCGGGCCATCTCCGCCCCCACGGCGATCTCCCCCGCGCGGAGCAGGACACCACTCGCCATGCCCTCGGGACCGCACACCAGGTTGAGGCAGTGCCACATGCCGTACGTGAAGTAGACGTACGAGTGGCCCGGCGGCCCGAACATCACGCTGTTGCGGGCCGTCCGGCCGCGGAAGGCGTGGGAGCCCGGATCGACGTCGCCCGCGTACGCCTCCACCTCGGTCAGGCGCAGCTCGATGGGACCGTCCTCGGAGCTCCGGACGAGGATGCGGCCCAGGAGGTCGGGGGCCACCTCCAGGACCGGCCTGTCGAAGAAGTCCCGCGTGAGCGGCGTGCGGTCCTTGCCCTTGTTCATGGCGTCCCAGGGTACTGGGGTCGGCGTACCGGGAACCGGCTACCGTCGTGGCGCGTATGTAGGGGTGTCAGGACCAAGGAGGAAGAACATGGGCTTCAAGCGGCTGCTCGCGAGCATGGGTGCCGGCGGTGCTTCGGTCGAGACCGAACTGACCGAACTCAATGTCGTCCCTGGTGGGGTGGTCCAGGGCGAGGTGCGGATCCAGGGTGGGTCCGTGGACCAGCAGATCGAGGGCCTCTCGGTCGGTCTTCAGGCGCGGGTCGAGGTCGAGGGCGGGGACCAGGAGACCAAGCAGGACATCGAGTTCACCAAGCTGCGCCTGGGTGGTGCCTTCGCGGTGCAGGCGGGCGCGGTGCACGTCGTGCCGTTCGGGCTGGAGATCCCCTGGGAGACGCCCATCACCATGTTCGCCGGGCAGCACCTGCGCGGCATGAACATCGGGGTGACCACGGAGCTGGAGATCGCCCGCGCCCTGGACTCCGGTGATCTGGACCCGATCAACGTGCACCCGCTGCCGGCGCAGCAGGCCATCCTGGACGCCTTCGGGCAGCTGGGCTTCGGTTTCCGCAGTGCCGACATGGAGCGCGGCCACATCCGCGGTACGCGCCAGCGGCTGCCGTTCTACCAGGAGATCGAGTTCTTCCCGCCGTCGCAGTACCGGGGGCTGAACCAGGTGGAGCTGACATTCGTCGCGGATGACCGCGAGATGGACGTCGTCCTGGAGATGGACAAGAAGCCGGGGCTCTTCAGCGAGGGCAGCGACTCCTACCGTGCCTTCAAGGTGGGGCTCAACGACTTCCAGAACACGGACTGGGCCGCGTACCTGAATCAGTGGCTCGCCCAGGTCGGCGGCCAGCGCAACTGGCTCTGACACCCCCTAGGGTCGGTGGGAAGAACGCACAGCCGACCAGGAGAGGTGCTGACGTGACCGAGCCGAAGAGGGCGCCGCTGCCGCACGACTTCCATCCCGAGGTCCCCTCGTTCACCGTGGTGAGCGAGGACCTCGCGCCGGGAGCCGTACTCGCGGACGCCCAGGTGTTCGCGGCGGGGAACACCTCGCCGCAGCTGCGGTGGGAGGGTTTCCCCGCCGGGACGAAGAGCTTCGCCGTGACGTGCTTCGACCCGGACGCCCCGACGGGCAGCGGGTTCTGGCACTGGGTGGTGTTCGACATCCCCGCCTCGGTGACCGAGCTCCCGGCCGGCGCCGGGAGCGGGGCGTTCGAGGGGCTGCCCGAGGGTGCCGTCCAGGTCCGCAACGACTACGGGTCGAAGGAGTTCGGCGGTGCCGCGCCGCCCGCCGGTGAGAACCACCGCTACGTCTTCACCGTGTACGCGGTGGACACCGGGAAGCTCGGCCCGGACAGCGACGCCTCGCCCGCCGTGGTCGGTTTCAACCTGCGGTTCCACACCCTGGGCCGCGCCCAGCTGATCGGGGAGTACACCGCCCCCGAAAGCTGAGCGTTCGCCTGCTGTTTGCCCTGCCCTGGTCTTGGAGAGATCAGGGCAGGGCACTTTTTATTGCGTTGTCCATCACGGCTCACCCGGACAGAGTTGATCCGGGCCCGCCGGCAGACGGGCGGCACACGGGAGGTGGGCAGGATGCGGGACACACTGGTACTCAACGCGAGCTTCGAGCCACTGTCGACGGTGACGCTCAACCGTGCGGTGGTTCTGATCCTGCAGGACAAGGCCGTCGTCGAGCAGTCGCATCCCGGGCTCCGTATGCGGGGTGCCGCCGTGGACCTTCCGGTGCCCCAGGTGATCAGGCTCTGCCGGTACGTACGGGTGCCGTTCCGAAGACACGCTCCGTGGTCCAGAAGGGGCGTCCTCATACGGGACCAGCACCGGTGCGCGTACTGCGGGAGACGGGCGAGCACGGTGGACCACGTCGTGCCCCGTGCTCAGGGCGGTCAGGACACCTGGCTGAACACCGTGGCCTCGTGCGCGGAGGACAACCACCGCAAGGCGGCCCGGACGCCGGAGCAGGCGGGCATGCCACTGCTGCGTCAGCCGTTCGTGCCGTCCCCGGCGGACGCGATGCTGCTCGCGCTGGGTGCCGGTGACCGGTCGGCGTTGCCGGAGTGGCTGGCCCGTTCCGCCGCGTGAGAGATCCGGCCCGACCCGGATGAACCACTGCGGAGCCCGCCCCCTCGTACGGAGGGGGCGGGCTCCGTCCGTCAGCGCAGCAGCAGTTGGACGATGGCCGCGGTGCCGACGACGACGATCAGGGCGCGCAGGAGGCCCGGGCTGAGCCGGCGGCCGACCTTGGCGCCTATCTGGCCGCCTATCGCCGAGCCGACCGCGATGAGGACGACGGCCGTCCAGTCGAAGTGCGCGACGAAGAGGAAGAAGAGCGCGGCGACGCTGTTGACGACGGCGGCGAGGACGTTCTTGACGGCGTTGAGGCGCTGCATGGTGTCGTCGAGCAGCATGCCCATCAGGGACAGGTAGATGATGCCCTGGGCGGCCGTGAAGTAGCCGCCGTAGACGCTGGCGAGCATGATCCCGGTGAACAGGAGGGGTCCGCCGTCGAGCCGGGCGGGGGTGCCCGTGCGGTCGCGGCGGCGCTGTACCGCTCTGCTGATCCGGGGTTGCAGGATGACCAGTACCAGCGCGAGGGTCACCAGGACGGGGACGATCGTCTCGAACGCCGTGGAGGGCAGGGCGAGCAGGAGGGTCGCCCCGGTGAGGCCGCCGATCAGGGCGCCGGCGCTCAGTTTCAGTATGCGGCGGCGCTGTCCGGTGAGTTCCTCGCGGTAGCCGATGGCTCCGCTGATGGATCCGGGGATCAGGCCGAGCGCGTTGGACACGGTCGCGGTGACCGGGGGCAGCCCGGTGGCGAGCAGGACCGGGAACGTGATCAGCGTTCCCGATCCGACGATCGTGTTGATCGTGCCGGCGCCGACGCCGGCCGCGAAGACCGCGAGAATTTCCCAGATGGACAAGGCCATCTCCTTCGATGGTCAGTGACGCCTCCCCGCCGTGAAGGTCGAGGGGCCTCACCGATCATGCACGAAGGTGTTCCCGGGTCAGTCGACCGGGGGCTGTTCCCGCCGCTCCGTACCGGTGTTGAAGCCGGGGGCGCCGCTGCCGAGGTTGCCGAACGCTCCGCTGAGGCCCTTCAGGGCGTCGCCGATCTCGCTGGGCACGATCCAGAGCTTGTTGGCGTCGCCCTCGGCGATCTTGGGGAGCATCTGGAGGTACTGGTACGAGAGGAGCTTCTGGTCCGGGTCCCCGGCGTGGATGGACTCGAAGACCGTACGGATGGCCTGGGCCTCGCCCTCGGCGCGGAGTGCGGACGCCTTGGCCTCACCTTCGGCGCGGAGGATCGCGGACTGCTTCTCACCCTCGGCGGTGAGGATCTGGGACTGCCTGATGCCTTCGGCGGTGAGGATGGCGGCGCGCTTGTCACGGTCGGCGCGCATCTGCTTCTCCATCGAGTCCTGGATGGAGGTGGGCGGTTCGATGGCCTTGAGCTCGACGCGGTTGACGCGGATGCCCCACTTGCCGGTGGCCTCGTCGAGGACGCCGCGGAGTGCCGCGTTGATCTCCTCGCGGGAGGTCAGGGTCCGCTCCAGGTCCATGCCGCCGATGATGTTCCGCAGGGTGGTGACGGTCAGCTGCTCGATCGCCTGGATGTAGCTGGCGACTTCGTACGTCGCGGCGCGGGCGTCGGTCACCTGGTAGTAGATGACGGTGTCGATGTTGACGACGAGGTTGTCCTGCGTGATCACCGGCTGCGGCGGGAAGGGGACGACCTGTTCACGGAGGTCGATCCGGTTGCGGATCGAGTCGATGAACGGGACGACGATGTTCAGCCCGGCGTTGAGCGTGCGGGTGTAGCGGCCGAAGCGCTCGACGATGGCGGCACTGGCCTGCGGGATGACCTGGATCGTCTTGATCAGGGCGATGAAGACGAGCACCACCAGAATGATCAGGACGATGATGATCGGTTGCATCGTGTGCCTCGTGCCCTTCGGTTGCCGACGGATCGCGGTGATCGAGGTCGAACGGTGTGACGGTCATGACGGTCGCATTGTCATGATGATCGACTTCGAGTTTGGCAGACTGCGGCCTGCCGTGTGACCGGTTCGCTCACATGACGACGGCTGTTGCGCCGTCGATGTCCACGACGTCCACCTGGCGGCCCGGTTCGAAGGTCTGGTCGCCGTCGAGTGAGCGTGCGGACCAGATCTCGCCGGCGAGCTTGATGCGGCCGCTGCTGCCGTCCACCCGTTCCAGGACGACGGCTTGACGGCCTTTCAGCGCGTCGATGCCGGTGGCGTGCGTGGACTGACTCGCGCGGTGTCTGGCCGCGATCGGGCGGACCACGGCGATCAGCGCCACCGAGACCACGACGAACACCAGGACCTGGGCGACGACTCCGCCGCCGAGCGCCGCCACGACGGCCGCGGCCACCGCTCCGACGGCGAACATCCCGAATTCGGGCATCGCGGTCAGGACGAGGGGAATGCCCAGTCCCACCGCGCCGATCAGCCACCACACCCACGCGTCGATGTCCACATGGTCATCGTAGGACCGCGAGTGCCTTCCCCGACAGGGCGCAGAGGAGGTTGGCTGTGGTGCGACTACTGGCCGAGGGGCAGACCGTGAGCGGTGTAGCGGTCGCCGCGGTGCTCGACGACGAGCGGCAGGCCGAAGCAGAGGGAGAGGTTCCGGGAGCTGAGCTCGGTCTCCATGGGACCGGCGGCGAGCACCTTGCCCTGACGGATCATCAGGACGTGGGTGAAGCCGGGCGCGATCTCCTCGACGTGGTGGGTGACCATGACCATGGACGGGGCGTACGGGTCACGGGCCAGCCTGCCGAGCCTGCGGACCAGGTCCTCGCGTCCGCCGAGGTCGAGCCCGGCGGCGGGCTCGTCGAGGAGGAGCAGCTCGGGGTCGGTCATCATGGCGCGGGCGATGAGGGTGCGCTTGCGCTCGCCCTCGGAGAGCGTGCCGAACTTGCGGTCGAGGAACTCGGTCATGCCGAGGCGGTCGAGGAAGGCGCGGGCGCGCTCCTCGTCGACGGCTTCGTAGTCCTCGTGCCAGGTGGCGGTCATGCCGTACGCGGCGGTGAGCACCGTCTGCAGCACGGTCTGTCGCTTGGGGAGCTTTTCGGCCATGGCCACACCGGCAATGCCGATGCGGGGGCGGAGCTCGAAGACGTCGGTGCCGACGCCGCCCAGCCGCTCACCGAGGATCTTGGCCGTGCCGGTGCTGGGGAAGAGGTAGCTGGAGGCGATGTTGAGGAGGGTGGTCTTGCCGGCGCCGTTCGGACCGAGGATGACCCAGCGCTCCCCCTCCTTGACCGACCAGGAGACGTCGTCCACCAGAGCGCGTCCGTCGCGGACCACGGATACGTCCACCAGCTCCAGTACATCGCTCATGGCGCGTTGTCTCCCCATACAGTGTCGAGATCGTCGCGTGCCTGTGGGCACAGCTCCCAGGGAAAACCTACGCCACCCGAAGAGTGCTCAGCCCCTGGGGCCGTTCCCTAGGCTGTCCCCATGCTTTCGGAACCACGCTCAGGGCGGCTTGCCGCATGGGGAAACGCGCTTTTGGCCGGACTTGTGTCACCGGACGACGCGGCGCTCGCGATCGTCGGCGAGGACGCGGTGCACCGGGTCGAGGGGCTGCCGGGTGAGGCGGGGCCCGTCGGGCTGACGCTGGCGCTCGGCCGGCTGAGGGGGCTCGGTGCGACCGGTTTCCGGGTCGCGCTGCCGGTGCCCGGACATCCGCTGGGGCTCAGCGGGCCGCCGGACTTCAACGCCCGTGCGCTGGAGGCGGAGGAGGCGGTGGTCACATCCGGGGCGCCGTACGGGCTCGTGCCGGAGGTGAGCGAGGCGGGGCCGGCCGGGGATCTGCACGTCGAGGTGGTGTGGCGCTGTCTGGCGGTACGGGAGGCGCCGCCCGCCGACGTGCCGTCGCTGGGCGAGGCGGAGCGTGAGCTCGCCGAGGCGCTGCGGGACGCGACGGCGGTGCTGTCGCGGCTGGACGTCGCCGGGTCGGGTCCGGTCGCGGAGGCCGCGGTGGACGCCTACCGGGCGCGGGCGGAGCGGGGGCGTGAGGTGCTGGCTCCGGGCTATCCGCCGAGGGCGGTACGGGTGCTGGAGCTGGCCCAGCGGGTGGGGCTGCTGGTGGCGGTCGCCCATGAGAACGGGCACGGCGGAGCGGTGAGCGCTTCCGAGATCGCGGCCCGGGGCGAGGCGCTGCGGCCGGTGGAGCGGGTGGCCCGGCGGGCGCAGGTCGCGGCGTACAACGCGTACGTCGAGGAGCGGGGGCGGTAGGGAGCGGTAGGAGCGGACCGGTCGGTCACGTCCCCCGGCCGCCGGCAGTGCTCGGTGGGCTCCCCCGGCCGCCGGAAGTGCTCGGGTGAGCTCTCCCGGCGGCGGGGTGCGAGGCGTCGGTCAGCCGTTCAGGCCGAAGTTGCCGAAGGCCGGGTTCAGCAGGCCCACCACGTTGACCGTGTTGCCGACCACGTTGACCGGGACGTTCACCGGGACCTGGACGAGGTTGCCCGAGATGACGCCCGGGGAGCCGACGGCGGTGCCGTGGGCACCGGCGCCGCCGTGGCCCGTGGCGGAGGCGGCTCCGGCACCGGCGGCGATGATTCCGCCCGCGATCATGGTGACGGCTGCGGCCTTCTTCAGGTTCTTCACTTCAGGATCCTCCTCGCGTCGCCGCGGCCGATCGCCGCAGCACGCATGGAGAACGCCCGTCACCGCGTGGAGGATGCGCCGTCCGGGTGACATACACCCGACAGTATGAATCTCGGACCGGAGTGGAACCGTCCACTTGTACGGGTGGACAGGCGCCCCCCTCAGCCCGCGGCCCCGTGCCTGACCGCCCACAGCGCGGCCTGGGTCCTGTCCGACAGATCGAGCTTCATCAGGATGTTCGAGACGTGGGTCTTCACGGTCTTCTCGGACAGGACCAGCGCCCGGGCGATCTCCCGGTTGGAGCGGCCGTCGGCGATCAGCCCGAGCACCTCCCGCTCCCGCTCGGTCAGGGTGCTCCCCCGCCCCGTGCCGTTGCCCGTGTCGTCCTGGGCCAGCAGCGCGCCGGCGACCTCGGGCTGGAGCAGGACATGGCCCGCGTGGACGGAGCGGATGGCGCCGGCCAGGGCGTCCGGGTCGACGTCCTTGTACACGTAACCCGAGGCCCCGGCCCGCAGGGCGGGCACGACCGTGCGCTGCTCGGTGAAGCTGGTGACGATCAGCACCTTGGCCGGGTTCTCCAGCTCCCTGAGCCTGCGGAGTGCCTCTATACCGTCGGTGCCCGGCATCTTGATGTCCATCAGGACCACGTCGGGCCGCAGCTCCTCGGTCCTGGCGACGCCCTCGGCCCCGTCCGACGCCTCCCCGACGACCTCTATGTCGTCCTGGATCTCCAGGAACGTGCGCAGTCCCCGGCGGACCACCTGGTGGTCGTCGACCAGCAGCACCTTGATGATCTTGTCAGCCACAGGGGACCTCCATCTGGATCGTGGTGCCCTTGCCGGGCTCCGATTCGACGGTGAGCCGGCCTCCGACGCCGCCGGCCCGGTGCCGCATCGAGACGAGGCCCAGATGCCGTCCGGCGCGCCGGACGGTGTGGGTGTCGAAGCCGCGGCCGTCGTCGGTGATGCGCAGCACGGTGTCCGATGCGGCGCGGAAGAGGGTGACGGAGACCTGCCCGGCGCCCGAGTGGCGCAGGGCGTTGTGCAGCGCTTCCTGGGCGACCCGGAGCATCGCCTCCTCCTGGCCGGAGGGCAGGGCGCGCACCCCGGCGCTCTCGAAGGTGACCCGGGCGGTGTGGGCACGGTCCAGGACCTGGATCTGGGTGCGGAGCGTGGCGACCAGGCCGTCCTCGTCCAGGGCGGCGGGGCGCAGCTCGACGACGGCCGCGCGCAGCTCGTCCACGGCTTCCCCGGCCAGGGTGGCGACCTGCTGGAGCTCGCCCTTGGCGCGCGCCGGGTCGCGGTCGACGAGGGCGGCGGCGGCCTGGGCGGTGAGGCGGAGCGAGAAGAGCTTCTGGCTGACGGCGTCGTGCAGCTCGTGGGCGAGCCGTGAGCGCTCCTCGGCGATCGTGAGCTCACGGCTGCGTTCGTAGAGCCGGGCGTTGGTGAGGGCGATCGCCGCGTGCTGGGCGAGGATCCCGAGGAGTTCCTCGTCCTCCTCGGTGAAGTTGCAGCCGCCCGACGGCCGGGGGCAGCGCTTGTTGGCGAGGAAGAGCGCGCCGATGGTCTCGTCGCCGTCCTGGATGGGCAGGCCGAGGAAGTCGGACATGTCGGGGTGGGCGTCGGGCCACCCCTCGAAGCGGGGGTCCTGGCGGACGTCGGCGAGCCGCTGGGGCTTCGCCTCCTGGAGCATCGCCGCGAGGATGCCGTGCTGGCGGGGCAGCGGGCCGATGGCCTTCCACTGTTCGTCGCTGACCCCGTCGACGACGAACTGGGCGAAGCCGCCGTGGTCGTCGGGCACACCGAGGGCGGCGTACTCGGCGTCCAGCAGTTCGCGGGCGGAGGCGACGATCGTCTTGAGGACGTCGCGCATCTCCAGGTGCCTGCTCATGGCGAGCAGCGCGGCGCTGACCGCGGCGAGGCCCGACGGGGGGCGATGGCTCATGTGCTCACCGTACCGGCGGGGGTACGGCCGCCGTATCGGGCTGTGGACCTCCGTCGTACGGGGCCGCAGACCTAGGCCCAGGAGCCGCCGGGCCCGGACCGGAGGGCATCCGACGGTGAGTTCGGGGATGCCCGCCTCCTCCTGCCCGCTGCCCGAAAAGTCGCTTACGCTCCGCGTTACGGCAGCAACTATTCGTGAGTGTGAAGGGGGCTCCATGTGAGCCCAGGCATAGGGCGCACGTCACTTACGAAGAAGGATAGTTAGCGTAAAACGGGCAAGTTGCCAGGGTTCAAACCGGACAAGGAGGTATGAACAAGACCCCCGTCCACTACCCGGCTTCGTACGTCACACCTTTGCCACGCCATTTTGCTGGCGCTAAGAATTGCATCTGTCCCCGACGGAGATGCTCCGGCTCTTCCGTCCGCGTCCTCGCCGAGGACCCCCTGCAATTCGAAGAGGTACGACTGTATGTCCGTGTCCCGCATCTCCAGCCGTAGCCGTCGTCTGAACAAGGCGCAGAAGCTCTCCGTCGCGGGGGTCTCGACCCTGGCCGCCGCCGCTGTCGCCTTCTCGCTCGTCCCCGACGACGCTTCGGCCACGACCGAGCCGCAGGCCGCCGCGGCCGCCGCTCCGGTCGCCTACACCGGCAAGCAGACCGCCAACAACATCCAGGCCGGTGCCATAGAGAAGAACTCGACGGCCGAGCAGCTCGTGAAGGCCGCCGACGAGGCCAAGGCCAAGGAAGCCGCCGCGAAGAAGAAGGCCGCCGCCAAGGCGGAGGCGAAGGCCAAGGCCCTCGCCAAGGCCAAGGCCGACGCGAAGAAGCGTTCCGCCAAGAAGGCCAGCCGTGCCGCCGACCGCAAGCCGGTCTACGCCAACAACCTGGACGGCTGGATCCGCGAGGCCCTGTCGATCATGCACGACAAGAAGATCCCCGGTACGTACGAGGGCCTGCACCGCAACATCATCCGTGAGTCCAGCGGTAACCCGCGTGCCATCAACAACTGGGACATCAACGCGATCAACGGCGTCCCCTCGAAGGGTCTGCTGCAGGTCATCAAGCCGACCTTCGACTTCTACCACGTCAAGGGCACCAAGCACGACCAGTACGACCCGGTCGCCAACATCACCGCGGCCGCCAACTACGCCGCGGACAAGTACGGCTCGATCGACAACGTCGACAGCGCGTACTGAGCCACGCACCGAGCAAGGCCTGGCATAGCAGACCTGCCGGTCCGCAGCGTCGCGTGACCGGCCGGCACATGCCGAAGGGCGGCACCCCACGGGGTTGCCGCCCTCGGGCGTTTCCGGGTCCGGTGCGGACCCGTCGGCGTTACTTGCGCATCACCTCGGGCTCGTGGCGCCGCAGCATCCGCGAGACCGCGACGAAGAGCACCGCGCTCATGACCAGCATGACCGTGATGTTGACGCCCCACTGACCGGCCGAGTGCTCCCAGAGCGGGTCCAGGTCGGTCGGGTTCTTCGGGTCCCACGGCGGCATCAGGTGGGCGAGGTCGAGCGTCGTACCGGCCGCGGCCACCGCCCAGCGCGACGGCATCAGCCAGGCGAACTGCTCCAGGCCCGGCGATCCGTAGACCTGGAAGAGCACACCGGTGAAGACGACCTGGACGATGGCGAACATGACCAGCAGCGGCATCGTCTTCTCGGCGGTCTTCACCAGCGCCGAGATCATCAGGCCGAACATCATCGAGACGAAGCCCAGCACGATGATCGAGACGCAGATCTCGGCGGCCGGGGACATGAACAGCCCCTCCTCCGGAAGATCACGGGTGGAGAAGCCGATCCCGCAGATGATCACGCCCTGGAGGGCCGTGATCACACCGAGGACGATCACCTTGGACAGCAGGTACGCGGACCGGGAGAGACCGGTGGCCCGTTCCCGCTCGTAGATCACCCGCTCCTTGATCAGTTCTCGCACGGAGTTGGCCGCGGCCGCGAAGCACATGCCGACCGCGAGGATCAGCATGATGGTCCCGGCCTTGCCGTTGAAGCGGGACGGCGGATCGGGCTCCGCCAGGCCGAACTCGGCGGGGATGACCACGCTGACCACACCGAGCACGGCGGGCAGCAGCACCATGAGGAGCAGGAAGCCCTTGTCGGACGCGATCACCGAGATGTAGCGGCGCATCAGCGTCCACAGCTGGGCCGCCCAGCCCGAAGGCTTCGGCGGGCGGATCTGCTGCGGCGGCGGCATGTGGACGGGCTGTACGGCGACGGCGTCGATGTCCGCGGCGTACATCTGGTAGTGCTGCGAGCCGCGCCAGCGCCCCGCCCAGTCGTAGTCGCGGTAGTTCTCGAACGCGGAGAAGACGTCGGCCCAGCTGGTGTAGCCGAAGAAGTTCAGCGCCTCCTCAGGAGGGCCGAAGTAGGCGACGGAGCCGCCGGGCGCCATCACCAGGAGCTTGTCGCAGATGGCCAGCTCGGCCACGGAGTGCGTGACCACGAGCACCGTACGGCCGTCGTCGGCCAGGCCGCGCAGCAGCTGCATGACGTCGCGGTCCATGCCGGGGTCGAGGCCGGAGGTCGGCTCGTCCAGGAAGATCAGCGACGGCTTGGTCAGCAGCTCCAGGGCGACCGATACACGCTTGCGCTGGCCCCCGGAGAGCGAGGTGATCTTCTTGTCCTTGTGGATGTCGAGCTTGAGCTCGGCGAGGACCTCGTGGATCCGGGCGGTGCGCTCCGCCTCGGTGGTGTCCGCGGGGAAGCGGAGCTTGGCGGCGTAACGCAGCGCCCTGGTGACCGTGAGTTCCTTGTGCAGGATGTCGTCCTGCGGGACCAGGCCGATGCGCTGCCTCAGCTCGGCGAACTGCTTGTACAGGTTCCGGTTGTCGTAGAGGACGTCGCCCTGGTTGGCGGGCCGGTAGCCGGTGAGCGCCTTGAGCAGGGTGGACTTGCCGGAGCCCGACGGGCCGATGACGGCGATGAGGGACTTCTCGGGGACGCCGAACGAGACGTCCTTGAGGATGTCCTTGCCGCCGTCGACCGTGACCGTGAGGTGGCGGGCCGAGAAGGAGACCTCACCGGTGTCGACGAACTCTTCCAGCCGGTCCCCGACCAGCCGGAAGGTCGAGTGGCCGACGCCGACGATGTCGTTCGGGCCGATGAGCGCGGAGCCGGACTTGCTGAGCGGCTGGCCGTTGACGTAGGTGCCGTTGTGGGAACCGAGGTCACGGATCTCGAAGCGGCCGTCGGGCGTCGCCCGGAATTCGGCGTGCAGACGCGAGACCTGGAGGTCGGAGACGACCAGCTCGTTCTCCAGCGCGCGACCGATGCGCATGACCCGGCCGAGGTCCAGCTGGTGGAACGTGGTCGGGCTGCGGTCGCCGTAGACCGGGGGTGCCCCGGCGGCGCCACCGTGCGCGCCCGCTCCGGGCGGGCCGGCGTGGCCCTGCTGGTGCGGGACCGGAGGGTTCTGCTGCATCTGCGGCGCCTGCTGCTGCCAGGCCTGCTGCGGTTGCGCCGGGCCGCCGGCCCAGCCGCCGGCGCCCTGCTGCGGCTGCTGCGCCGGGGCGTGCTGCGGCTGGGGCTGCGCCGGGGCGTGCTGCGCCTGCGCGGGAGGCACGGGCGCCTGCTGCTGGGCCCCCGCCGCCGGTCCGCCGTGGACTCCGGCGCCCGCGGCGGCGGTGAGGTCCAGGCGCGGGCCGTCGGTGGCGTTGCCCAGATGGACCGAGGTCCCCGGGGCGATCTCCATCTGCTGGATACGACGGCCCTGCACATAGGTGCCGTTCGTGCTGCCGTGGTCCTCGATGGACCAGCCGCGGCCGTTCCAGCTGATCGTGGCATGCCGCCACGACACTCTGGCGTCGTCGATCATCAGGTCGCCCTGCGGATCACGTCCGAGGGTGTACGACCTGGACGGATCGAGCGCCCAGGTCCTGCCATTCAATTCCAGTACGAGTTCCGGCACTCCGCGCCCCACTAGTTGTCCCCCGTGTCGCCCCCGTCGCAGGGAGCCTAGGGATGCTGAACATCGTGGCGAACTATTCCAGGAGCGGTCCCGTAACGGAAAGCCGGGCGGCGTGAAGACGGCGCGGAGACCCGGCATCCCCTCCCGCGACTCGGGAGAAATGGGTCCGGAGCATCCCATCCGAGGCGCGTGTTCGTACGGCCGGCGGCCGCTTCGGGGCGCGGCCGGCGGCTGTCCGCCACTCGGGACGGCTTCGGTGCTCACCCCGGGGGCCCTATACGGTGGGACCACCATGAGCGCATCTCAGCCACCTCGGTCTCCCCGGTCTCCCGAGCCCCCGGAGTCCCCTCGGGGCACGGACGCCCCCACGCTTCTCGTCAAGATCTTCGGGAAGGACCGGCCGGGCATCACCGCCGGACTTTTCGACACCCTGGCGGCCTACGCCGTCGACGTCGTCGACATCGAGCAGGTCGTCACCCGTGGCCGCATCGTGCTGTGCGCCCTGGTGACCTCCCCGGAGCCCGGCGGCACGACGGAGGGCGACCTCCGGGCGACCGTGCACAGCTGGGCCGAGTCGCTGAAGCTTCAGGCCGAGATCATCTCGGGTACGGGCGACAACCGTCCCCGCGGCTACGGCCGTTCCCATGTGACCGTCCTGGGGCACCCGCTGACCGCGGAGTCCACGGCCGCCATAGCGGCCAGGATCACCTCCACCGGCGGCAACATCGACCGGATCTTCCGGCTGGCGAAGTACCCGGTCACGGCCGTCGAGTTCGCGGTGTCCGGCACCGCGACCGAGGAGCTGCGGACCGCGCTGGCGACGGAGTCCGCCGACATCGGCGTCGACATCGCCGTCATGTCGGCCGGGCTGAGCCGCCGCGCGCAGCGGCTGGTCGTCATGGACGTGGACTCGACGCTCATCCAGGACGAGGTCATCGAGCTCTTCGCGGCCCATGCCGGCTGCGAGGCCGAGGTCGCCGCGGTGACCGAGCAGGCGATGCGCGGCGAGCTCGACTTCGAGCAGTCCCTGCACGCACGCGTACGGCTGCTGGCCGGGCTCGACGTGTCGGTGGTGGACAAGGTGCGGGCCGAGGTCCGGCTGACCCCCGGCGCCCGCACCCTCATCCGCACGCTGAAGCGGCTCGGGTACCAAGTGGGCGTCGTCTCGGGAGGGTTCACCCAGGTCACGGACGACCTCAAGGAGCGCCTCGGGCTCGACTTCGCCTCCGCCAACACGCTGGAGGTCGTCGACGGCAAGCTCACCGGCCGGGTCGTGGGCGACATCGTGGACCGGGCGGGCAAGGCCCGGCTGCTGCGGAGCTTCGCCGAGCAGGCGGGGGTGCCGCTGGCGCAGACGGTGGCGATCGGCGACGGTGCCAACGATCTCGACATGCTGAACACCGCGGGCCTGGGGGTCGCCTTCAACGCCAAGCCGGTCGTCAGGCAGGCCGCCCACACGGCGGTGAACGTCCCGTTCCTGGACACCGTGCTGTATCTGCTCGGGATCACCCGCGAGGAGGTCGAGACCGCCGACGGCGTCGTGGTGGACTGACCGGCGGGTTTCCGTACGGAGCACGGCACGTCGTACGACGCGAAGGGGCGCCGGCCCACAGCTGCCGGCGCCCCTTCGTCCGTCCTGCGTCGTAGGTCGTGCCCGGTCGTCAGTCGTTCGGCGTCCAGTACTCGACGAGCTTGCCCACACCGTGCTCCAGGCCCTTCCAGGAGCCGGGGAACTCCACGACCGCGTAGGCGGCCGTCGGGAAGCCGTCCCTGGTCATACGGGCGAGCGCATCGCCCTCGGCCCCGCCGGAGAGCGCGTCCGCGGCACCGTGCATGCCGGGGTTGTGGCCGATGACCAGGAGGTTCCGCACGTCGTCCGGGGTCTCGTTGAACAGCGCGATCAGTTCGCCGAGGGAGGCCTCGTACAGCCTCTCCTCGTACACGGTCCTGGGGCGCTGCGCGAACTCGTGGACCGCCAGCTTCCAGGTCTCACGGGTCCTGGTGGCGGTCGAGCACAGGGCCAGGTCGAAGTCGGTGCCTGAATCGGCCAGCCTGCGGCCGGCGACGGGGGCGTCCTTCCTGCCCCGTTCCGCCAGTGGCCGCTCGTGGTCGGACTCCTGCGACCATTCCGCCTTTGCGTGCCTGAGAAGGACGATCCTGCGAGGTGTATCGGCGCTCATACACCTCAGCTTCGCACGAATTGTGCCGTCGGGCGCAGGGAGTTGACGTGCTCACTCACCGGGGGTGAAGGACGGGCCGCAGGGGGTGTACGGCGCCGGTCAGGCGGGCAGCAGTCCCAGGATGTGCCCGAGCAGCCGCCCGACGGCGGGGTCGGCCGCGGCAGCGTGCGCCTGGCCGGGTTCCACGATCAGCAGGAGGAGCGCGGCGAAGGCGACGGCGGGCAGCGCGACGGCCCACCACGGCAGCCGGACCTCGACGGTGTCCGTGGCGGGGCGGTGGGTCCGGGTGTGCGTACGGGCCGGCATGTCCGCCTCCGTGGGTCCTCGGCTGTGTCACCCAGAACCTACGGGCCGGCCGGCGGCGGGCCCATCCGGTGACCCACCCACTCGACCCTGAACCTGACCCCCTAGGGGACAGGGGGGCCAGCCCCACCCCCGGGGGTCAGGGGGAGGCGATCGTGGCGATCACACCGATGATCACGGAGATGAGAAGCATCGCCCCGAAGACGAGGAGAAGCTTCTTCTGGCCGTTCTGGGGATTCGGATCGAGCACTGGCATGCGCACAGTCTCGCATCTCAGCATTCGTCCTCGATCGTCCGGTCCCGCCCCGCGAGCATGCCCGCGATCGTCTGCGGCACGAGGAGGGCCGCCATGAGGGTGAGCGGCAGGCCCCAGCCGCCGCTGTGCTGGTAGAGCACGCCGACGAGCAGGGGGCCGGGGATCGAGAGCAGGTAGCCGGTGGACTGCGCGAAGGCGGAGAGCCTGACGACGCCCGCACCGCTCCGTGAACGCATACCGATCATGGTGAGGGCGAGCGGGAAGGCGCAGTTGGCGATGCCCAGCAGCAGGGCCCAGAGCCAGGCGCCACCGGCCGGGGCCAGGTAGAGGCCCGCGTAGCCGGCGAGACCGCAGCCGCTGAGGACGAGGACGATCGGTCCCTGGGTACGCAGCCGGGAGGCGACCCGGGGGATGACGAAGGCGAGGGGCACGCCCATGGCCATGATCACGGCGAGCAGGACGCCCGCGGTGCCGGCCGGGATGCCCGCGTCGCGGAAGATCTGCGGGATCCAGCCCATGGTGATGTACGCCGCCGTGGCCTGGAGGCCGAAGAAGCAGGCGAGGGCCCAGGACGTACGGCTGCGGGTGATCCGCAGCGCGGAAGCCTGGTTGCGCGCCTGCCCGGCGGGCTGTTCCGAGTTGGGGCCCCGGTCCCGTACGAGCGCGAGCCAGGGCAGGATCGCGACCACCGCGAGTGCGGCCCAGACGGCCAGTCCGGTCTTCCAGCTGCCGCCCAGCGCGTCCGTGAGGGGCACGGTGAGCGCGGCGGCGAGGGCGGTGCCGAGCGCCAGGGCCATCGAGTAGAGGCCGGTCATGGTGCCGACCCGGTCGGGGAACCAGCGCTTGACGATGACGGGCATCAGGACGTTGCTGACCGCGATGCCCATCAGGGCGAGGGCGCTGGCGGCCAGGAAACCGGCGGTTCCGCCGACGAAGGGGCGGAGCAGCAGGCCGGCGGCGATGGCCACCATGCCCGCGCAGACGACGGCGCCGGCGCCGAACCTGCGGGCCAGCCGTGGCGCCATGAAGCCGAACACCGCGAAGCAGAGCGGCGGCACCGAGGTGAGGACGCCGGCGACGCTGCCGCTCATGTGCAGGGTGTCGCGGACCTCTTCGAGGAGCGGGCCGAGGCTGGTGATGGCGGGCCGGAGGTTGAGCGCGGCGAGGACCAGGCCGACGGTGACGATCCGCAGCATCCAGGGCGAGGGTCCGGGCGCGGGGCCTTCGGGTGCTCGGGTGCCGGGGGTGCCGGGAGGGCTCAGGGTCGGGGTCTCGTCGTGACGCATGGGACCCATCATAGAATCATGGGATGATTGGCTGTCCACTCCGCTCTCTCCGTGGGACGGACCACCCGGACCGCCCTCGCACCGACCAAGGAGCACCATGGCGCTGACGTCCACGCGGCGTTCGGCTCTCGCCGACCAGGTGATTGCCCAGCTGAGGAACCAGATCACCTCGGGTGAGTGGCCGGTGGGCTCACGGATCCCGACCGAGCCCGAGCTGGTCGAGCAGTTGGGGGTGGCGCGCAACACGGTGCGCGAGGCGGTGCGCGCCCTGGCGCACAACGGGCTGCTGGACATCCGCCAGGGCTCCGGCACGTATGTGGTGGCGACCAGTGAGCTGGCCGGGGTGATGCACCGCCGGTTCGCGGACGCCGATCCCCGGCACGTCGCCGAGCTGCGCTCCACACTGGAGTCCTCGGCGGCCCGCCTCGCGGCCCTGCGGCGTACGGACAAGGATCTGCGGCAGCTGGACACGCTGATGGCGCGCCGTGAGGAGACCTGGGCGTCCGGGGACGCGGAGGCGTTCGTGGCGGCCGACGCGACCCTCCACCTGGCGGTGGTGGCCGCCTCGCACAACGACGTGCTGACGGAGCTCTACGCCGACCTGAACGACCTGCTCCGCGACTACCTGCGCGACGACGTGGGCCCGAAGCTCGGCCCGCAGGCGCTCATGGACCACGCGCGGCTCGTGGAGGCGATCCGTGCGGGTGACGCGGAGACGGCGGCCGCCGAGGCGGCGGCTCACGCCCTGGACTGCCTGCGGGAGCGGGTCTGAGGCCCTCACCACGGGTCAGGACACCGAGTGGCTGACCCAGGCCGAGCCGACCTCTTTCCAGCAGCGGTCCTCGAGCTTGACCGTCCGGCCCGGCTGGACCGCGACCTCCGCGCCGTCGGCGTCCACGTCCCACCAGCGCGTGCACTCGGTGTGGAGCCGGACGAGATCGGTGCTGGGGTACGGGTTGTGGCAGTAGGCGACCACCCGGGATCCCTCGACCGACGTACGGCATTCGGCGCCCGAGGGTTCGGGTTCCGGGGTGAGGGGCGCTGCCGCCCCGCCACCGGCCCGGTTGGCCGCGCTCACGGCCACGGGGGCCAGCAGCCCGGCGACGACGGCCGCCGCCGCGAGCAGGGCCCAGGTTCGGTGACGTGTGGAGCGCACGACGATCTCCTCCCCACAGCCTGACCAGAAGTCCGGTTCCACCACATTCTGCGGTGGGACGGCCATCTTTTCGACTTGAGCGGCGGGAGGGCCGCCGGACACGCGCGACGGCCGCGTTCCCCCTCGCCGGGAGTACGCGGCCGTCGGTGTGCCTGGTGCGGGTCGGGCGGTGGGCGTCAGGCGCCCATCATGTGCACGCCACCGTCGACGTGGATGATCTCGCCCGTCGTCTTCGGGAAGAAGTCGGAGAGCAGCGCCACGACGCCCCGGCCGGCCGGCTCGGGGTCGGCCATGTCCCACTCCAGCGGGGAGCGGTGGTTCCAGACGTCCGCGAGCTCGCCGAAGCCCGGGATGGACTTGGCGGCCATGGAACCGAGCGGTCCGGCCGAGATCAGGTTGCAGCGGATGCTGTCCTTGCCCAGGTCACGGGCGAGGTAGCGGGAGGTGGCCTCCAGCGCGGCCTTGGCCGGGCCCATCCAGTCGTACTGCGGCCAGGCGAACTGCGCGTCGAAGGTGAGGCCGACGATCGAGCCGCCATCGTTCATCAGGGGCTTGCAGGCCATGGCGAGCGACTTCAGCGAGAACGCCGAGACGTGCATCGCGGTGGCGACCGACTCGAACGGGGTGTTCAGGAAGTTGCCGCCGAGCGCGTCCTGCGGCGCGAAGCCGATGGAGTGCACGACGCCGTCCAGCGAGCCTAGCTCGTCCTTGACCAGGCCCGCGAGCCGCTCCAGGTGCTCGGCGTCGGTCACGTCGAGTTCGAGGACCTTGACGGGCTTGGGCAGCTTCCTGGCGATCCGCTCGGTCAGCGTCGGCCGGGGAAAGGCCGTCAGGATGACCTCGGCGCCCTGCTCCTGGGCCACCTTGGCGGTGTGGAAAGCGATGGACGACTCCATCAGCACACCCGTGATGAGGATGCGCTTGCCGTCGAGAATTCCGCTCATGGTGATCAGTGACCCATGCCCAATCCGCCGTCAACGGGAATGACGGCTCCAGTGATGTACGACGCGTCGTCGGACGCGAGGAAGCGCACCGCGGCGGCGATCTCGGCGGGCTGCGCGTAGCGGCCGAGCGGCACCTGCGACACGATGCCCTTGCGCTGCTCGTCGGTGAGCACCTGGGTCATGTCGGTGTCGACGAACCCGGGCGCGACGACGTTGAACGTGATGTTCCGCGAGCCCAGCTCACGGGCCAGCGACCGGGCGAAGCCGACCAGGCCCGCCTTGGACGCGGCGTAGTTGGCCTGTCCCGCCGAGCCCAGGAGGCCGACGACCGAGGAGATCAGGACGACGCGGCCCTTCTTGGCGCGCAGCATCGCGCGGTTGGCGCGCTTGACGACGCGGAAGGTGCCGGTGAGGTTGGTGTCGACCACGGACGTGAAGTCGTCCTCGGTCATCCGCATCAGCAACTGGTCCTTGGTGATACCGGCGTTGGCGACCAGCACCTCCACGGGACCGTGCTTCTCCTCGATCTCCTTGTAGGCCTGCTCCACCTGCTCGGTGTCGGTGATGTCGCACCGGACCGCGAGGACGCCCGCCTCGGTGAGCTCCTGCGGCGGCTCCCCCGAGCGGTAGGTGACGGCGACCTTGTCGCCGTTGTCGGCGAAGGCGCGGGCGATGGCGAGGCCGATGCCCCGGTTTCCTCCGGTGACGAGAACCGAGCGGCTCAACGGATCACCCTTTCCTTGGCGGTCTGGTACATCGAAAACCTATCGTTACCAGGCCTCGACCAAGGAATCGGCCTCCGACAGCGCCGCCGGGCCGCGACTGTTGGATCCCTACAGAACGCTCCGGCCGGGACACGGCAACGTAAAACAGGGGCACGGGGACGCCGCGAGACCCCATGATTCACTGCGAAGACGTTTTCAGAGGTGGAGAAGGGGAGGCCCGCGTGGCCCACGAGGTAGATCAGTCGTTCCTGGCCCTGCCGCTGCGTGCCCTCGCCGACGCGGCCCTCGCCCGCGCCCGCGCGCTCGGCGCCGTACACGCGGACTTCCGGTTCGAGCGGGTGCGCGGCGCCTCCTGGCGGCTGCGGGACGCCCGGCCGTCCGGGACGTCCGACACCACCGACACCGGGTACGCGGTCCGGGTCGTGCACGGCGGGGCCTGGGGGTTCGCGTCCGGGGTGGACCTGACGATGGACGCGGCGGCCAAGGTCGCCTCGCAGGCCGTCGCCATGGCCAAACTGTCCGCGAAGGTGATCGCGGCGGCCGGTTCGGACGAGCGCGTGGAACTGGCGGACGAGCCGGTGCACGGCGAGCGGACCTGGGTGTCGGCGTACGACGTCGACCCGTTCTCCGTGCCGGACGAGGAGAAGGCCGGGCTGCTCGCCGAGTGGAGCGCGCGGCTGCTGGCGGCCGACGGGGTGGCGCACGTGGACGCCTCGCTGATGACCGTCCACGAGAACAAGTTCTACGCGGACACCGCCGGCACCGTCACCACGCAGCAGCGGGTGCGGGTGCATCCGCAGCTGACCGCGGTGGCCGTGGACGGCACGACCGGCGAGTTCGACTCGATGCGGACGATCGCCCCGCCGGTGGGCCGGGGCTGGGAGTACCTCACGGGCACCGGCTGGGACTGGGACGCCGAACTGGAGCGCATCCCGGGGCTGCTGGCCGAGAAGATGCGGGCGCCGAGCGTCGAGGCGGGGACGTACGACCTGGTGGTCGACCCGTCCAACCTCTGGCTGACCATCCACGAGTCGATCGGCCACGCCACCGAGCTGGACCGGGCGCTGGGCTACGAGGCGGCGTACGCGGGGACGTCGTTCGCGACCTTCGACCAGCTGGGGAAGCTGGCGTACGGCTCCCCCGTGATGAACGTGACCGGTGACCGCACCGCCGAGCACGGGCTCGCGACGGTCGGTTACGACGACGAGGGCGTCGAGGCGCAGTCCTGGGACCTGGTCAAGGACGGCACCCTCGTCGGCTACCAGACGGACCGGCGCATCGCGAAGCTGACGGGCCTGGGCCGGTCCAACGGCTGCGCGTACGCCGACTCCCCGGAGCACGTCCCCGTGCAGCGCATGGCGAACGTGTCGCTGCGGCCGGATCCGGGCGGGCTCTCCACGGAGGACCTGATCGGCGGGGTGGAGCGCGGGATCTACGTGGTCGGCGACCGGTCGTGGTCCATCGACATGCAGCGCTACAACTTCCAGTTCACCGGACAGCGGTTCTTCCGGATCGAGAACGGCAAGCTGGCGGGCCAGCTCCGGGACGTGGCGTACCAGGCGACGACGACGGACTTCTGGGGCTCGATGGAGAAGGTCGGCGGCCCGCAGACCTATGTGCTGGGCGGCGCGTTCAACTGCGGCAAGGCCCAGCCGGGCCAGGTCGCGGCCGTCTCGCACGGCTGCCCCTCCGCCCTCTTCCGAGGCGTGAACATCCTCAACACGACGCAGGAGGCCGGACGATGAGCGGCAACCACGGAACCGGCCGGGGGGTCCGGGGGTCGTCCCCCGGGAGAGCACAGTCTCAACACGACGCAGGAGGCCGGACGATGAGCGGCAACCACGGAACCGGCCGGGGGTCCGGGGGTCGTCCCCCGGGAGAGCACAGTCTCAACACGACGCAGGAGGCCGGACGATGAGCCGCGTCAGCAAGCCGTACGAGATCGTCGAGCGCGCCCTGGAGCTGTCCACCGCCGACGGCTGCGTGGTCATCGCGGACGAGAGCTCCTCCGCCAACCTGCGCTGGGCCGGCAACGCGCTCACCACCAACGGGGTGACGCGCGGGCGGACCCTGACCGTGATCGCGACGGTGGACGGCGCCGAGGGCACGGCCTCCGGGGTCGTCTCCCGTTCGGCGGTCACCGCGGACGACCTGGAACCGCTGGTGCGGGCCGCCGAGGCCGCGGCGCGCGGCGCGGGCCCCGCCGAGGACGCGCAGCCGCTGGTCTCCGGGATCCCGGCCTCCGCCGACTTCACGGAGCCGCCGGCCGAGACCGGCTCCGACGTCTTCGCCGACTTCGCCCCGGCGCTCGGCGACGCCTTCGCCCGGGCCCGCTCGGGCGGCCGTGAGCTGTACGGCTTCGCCCACCACCAGCTGAGCTCGACGTACCTCGGTACGTCGGCGGGGCTGCGGCTGCGCCACGACCAGCCGAACGGGACGCTGGAGCTGAACGCCAAGTCCCCCGACCGGACCCGTTCCGCCTGGGCGGGCCGGGCGACCCGGGACTTCAAGGACGTCGACCCGGCGGCCCTGGACGCGGAGCTGGCGCAGCGCCTCGGCTGGGCCGAGCGCAGGATCGAGCTGCCGGCCGGGCGCTACGAGACGCTGCTGCCGCCGACGGCGGTGGCCGACCTGCTGATCTACCAGTACTGGTCGGCGGGCGCCCGGGACGCCGCTGAGGGCCGGACGGTCTTCTCCCGGCCGGGCGGCGGTACGAGGATCGGCGAGACCCTCTCCGGGCTGCCGCTGACCCTGCGCAGCGATCCGCACGCCCCGGGGCTGGAGTCGGCCCCGTTCGTGATCGCGCACTCCTCGGGGGACGATTCCTCGGTCTTCGACAACGGGCTGCCGCTGGCCCCGACCGACTGGATCAAGGACGGCAGGCTGGAGCGGCTGACCACGACCCGGCACTCCGCGGGACTGACGGGTCTGCCGGTGGCCCCCTCGATGGACAACCTGGTCCTGGACGGCGGCGGCGAGCGGTCGCTGGAGGAGATGGTCGCCGCGACGACGGGCCGGGCCCTGCTGCTGACCTGCCTCTGGTACATCCGGGAGGTGGATCCGGCCACACTGCTGCTGACCGGGCTGACCCGGGACGGGGTCTATCTGGTGGAGGACGGCGAGGTCCTCGGCGAGGTGAACAACTTCCGGTTCAACGAGTCGCCGGTCGGGCTGCTGTCCCGGGCGTCGGAGGCCGGACGTACGGAGAAGACGCTGCCGCGCGAGTGGGGCGACTACTTCACCAGGGCCGCGATGCCCGCGCTGCGGATCCCCGATTTCCACATGAGCTCGGTCAGCCGGGGCGTATGACCCCCATAGACTGACCGGACAACCCATCGAACACCGCGAGGAGAGAAACGACCGTGACGGACATCGTCGACGAGCTGAAGTGGCGCGGGCTGTTCGCCCAGTCCACCGACGAGGACGCATTGCGCAAGGCTCTCGCGGACGGCCCGGTCACGTTCTATTGCGGCTTCGACCCGACCGCGGCGAGCCTGCACGTCGGCCATCTGGTGCAGGTGCTCACCATGCGCCGGCTCCAGCTCGCCGGGCTGAAGCCGCTCGCCCTGGTCGGCGGGGCGACCGGTCAGATCGGTGACCCGCGCCCGACCGCGGAGCGCACGCTGAACGACCCGGAGACCATCGCCGCGTGGGTCCAGCGGCTGCGCGGGCAGATCGAGCCCTTCCTCACCTTCGAGGGCCCGAACGCCGCGACCATGGTGAACAACCTGGACTGGACCGCGGGGCTGTCCGCGATCGAGTTCCTCCGGGACATCGGCAAGCACTTCCGGGTCAACAAGATGCTCACCAAGGACTCGGTGGCCCGCCGGCTGGAGTCGCAGGAGGGCATCAGCTACACGGAGTTCAGCTACCAGCTCCTCCAGGGCATGGACTTCCTGGAGCTGTACCGGCGCCACGGCTGCACCCTCCAGCAGGGCGGCAGCGACCAGTGGGGCAACCTCACGGCGGGGATCGACCTGATCCACCGCCTGGAGCCGGGCGCCCAGGTCCACGCGCTGGCGACGCCGCTGATGGTGAAGGCCGACGGCACCAAGTTCGGCAAGTCCGAGGGCGGCGCCGTCTGGCTCGACCCGGAGATGACGACGCCGTACGCGTTCTACCAGTTCTGGCTGAATGTGGACGACCGGGACATCTCGACGTACATGCGCATCCTCAGCTTCAGGAGCCGCGAGGAGCTCGACGAGCTGGAGAAGCTCACCGAGGAGCGTCCGCAGGCGCGTTCGGCCCAGCGGTCGCTGGCCGAGGAGCTGACGACGCTGGTGCACGGCGGCGAGCAGTGCGCCGCCGTGATCGCGGCGTCGAAGGCGCTGTTCGGCCAGGGCGAGCTCGGCGAGCTGGACGAGGCGACGCTGAGCGCCGCCCTGTCCGAGGTGCCGCACGCCCGGGTCACCGAGCTGGGCCCCGTGGTGGACCTGCTGGTCGAGGTCGGGCTCTCCGCCAGCAAGTCGGCCGCCCGCCGCACGGTCAAGGAGGGCGGGGCCTACGTGAACAACGCGAAGGTCACCGACGGCGAGAGCGCCCCGGCGCCGGAGGAGCTGCTGCACGGACGCTGGCTGGTCCTGCGCCGCGGCAAGAAGAACCTCGCCGCCGTCGAGGTCGTCGCCGGCTGACACGGGCGGACACAGCACCGCGGCCGGTCACGCATGACGCGTGGCCGGCCGCGGTGCTGCGCCGCCCGGGATCAGGTTCTCTCCCGCTTGCCCCGGTTGCCCCTGATGGACTGCCAGAGCATGTCCCCGACACCGACCACGGCCACGGCTCCGATCAACTGCAGCACATGGCGGATCCAGTCGATGCCCTTGGTGTCGTTGACCCCGATCCAGGTCGCCACGGCGTTGCCGAGGATGCTGCCGAGGATGCCGAACACCACCGTCAGCCAGAGGGGGATGTTCTGCTTCCCCGGGAGGATCGCCCGGGCGAGCACACCCAGCACCAGACCTACGATGATTGCCCACAACCAGCTCATATCGCCTCCTCGTGCGGCGCAGAAGTGCGCATGTCCGCCCAGTCTCGGCCCGTAGGACGTACGCCGCATGCCGGACAGGGCCGTACGTGGGCCCGTGCCCGGGGATCCGCCGCACCGGGCTCGCCCCGGTCTCGTGGGTGACGGACGCCGGGCGTACCGTAGGAGCCGCGCCGTCCGGGGAAGTCCGGCACAGAGATCTGGTGGTGGAATCACGATGCGGAAGCAGAGCGGCACGGAGGTCTTCCGGATCACGGGTGCCCGGCAGGGTCTCGTGATGCGGAAGCAGAGCGGCACGGAGGTCTTCCGGATCACGGGTGCCCGGCAGGGTCTCGCCGACGACGTGCGCGGCAGACAGCGGCGGTACATCATCTCGATGTCCGTGCGCACGGTCTCCGTGGTACTGGCGGCGACCCTGTGGAACGTGGAGCGGCATGTGGCCGTGGTGGCGCTCGCCCTGGGCGTCCTGCTCCCCTATGTCGCGGTGGTCATCGCCAACGCCGGTCGCGAGAACGCCCCTTCGCTCCCCACGACGTTCGTGCCCGCACCGGTGCGGCCCGCTCTCGGCACGGCCACGGTGGCGGGGTCCGCGGAAGCCGGTCCGGAGCCCGTGACGGAGCCCGGCCAGGCCGGCCGCCCGGGCGATCCGCACCCCGCGGGCTGAGCCGGAGGACCGCCGAAGCTCAAGAAGAGCTCAGATGAATCATGACGTTCCGGTGCACCTGACCCCGGCCCCCATGGCATAATTCGGGAGCGCTCCGCATCCCCCGTCGGAGCGACGGACCGACGCCGGGCAGCTCCCCCCGTGGCTGCTCGGCGTCGCCATTCTCCGGCGGGGATGCGCCGCGGGGGTGCTGCCCCCGAGCGCTTAGGGTTGAGGTCGTGAACTTCCCCGATACCTCAGCCGAGAGCGCCGACGGCGCACCGGTCTGCTCCGCCAAGGGCTGCCGCGCCGACGCCGTATGGGTGCTGGCCTGGAACAACCCGAAGCTGCACACCCCGGAGCGCCGCAAGACGTGGCTGGCCTGCGACGAGCACCGTGAGCACCTCTCCTCGTTCCTCGATGTGCGCGGCTTCCTCAAGGACGTCGTCACGCTCGAGGAGTGGGAGTCCTCAGCCGCCGATCGCTGACATCGGGCGGTCGGGCTGCAGGAAGGTGGGGTCGTCGAGACCGGAACCGGCCTTCTTGCCCCACATGGCGAGCTTCCAGATCCTGGCGATCTCCTCGTCCGGCGCGTCGGAGCGCAGGGCCCCGCGCAGGTCCGTCTCCTCGCGGGCGAAGAGGCAGGTGCGGACCTGTCCGTCGGCGGTGAGCCGGGTGCGGTCGCAGGCCCCGCAGAAGGGCCTGGTCACGGAGGCGATGACGCCGACGCGGTGCGGGCCGCCGTCCACGGTCCAGCGCTCGGCGGGGGCGGATCCGCGCTCGTCGTCGCCCTCGGCGGTGAGCGTGAAGCGGGTGCGCAGCGAGGCGAGGATGTCCCCGGCGGTGATCATGCCGTCGCGCTTCCAGCCGTGCTGCGCGTCGAGCGGCATCTGCTCGATGAAGCGGAGCTCGTAGGCGTTGTCCACGGCCCAGGCGAGCAGGTCGGGGGCCTCGTCCTCGTTGAGCCCGGGCATGAGGACGGAGTTGACCTTGACGGGGGTGAGTCCCGCCTCGCGGGCCGCCTGGAGCCCGTCCAGGACGTCCTGGTGCCGGTCGCGGCGGGTGAGCGTCTTGAAGACGTCGGGCCGCAGGGTGTCCAGGGATACGTTGACCCGGTCGAGGCCCGCCGCCTTCAGTGCGGCCGCCGTGCGCTTGAGCCCGATGCCGTTGGTGGTGAGGGACATCCTGGGGCGGCGCTCCAGGGCGGCGCACCGCTCGACGATGGAGACCAGCCCGGGGCGGAGCAGCGGTTCGCCGCCGGTGAAGCGGACCTCGGTGATGCCGAGCTCGGTGACGGCGATCCCGATGAGCCGGACGATCTCGTCGTCGCTGAGCAGCTCCGTCTTGGAGAGCCACTGCAGGCCCTCTTCGGGCATGCAGTAGGTGCAGCGGAGATTGCACTTGTCGGTCAGCGAGACACGCAGGTCGGTGGCGACCCGGCCGTAGGTGTCGATGAGCACTGTGGGCCTCCTCCCCCGGTGATGTCGGCGGTTTGCGGTTCCGGTACTTCCGAGACTACGCGAGGCCCCTGACATCGAGGGGGCGCGGTTGCCACGAGGTGCGGCGGGGCCCCGTCGTAGAGATCTACGACGGGGCCCCGCCGGGCGCGCGGGCGGGGGCCGTCAGTGGGCTCCGGTGCCGGTGAGGGACTTGACCTCGAGTTCGGCGTACTTGCCCTTGTCCGGCTCCTCCTTGGAGAGGACCGAGCCGACCCAGCCGAGCAGGAAGCCCAGCGGGATGGAGATCAGGCCGGGGTTCTCCAGGGGGAACCAGGCGAAGTCCACGTCCGGGAACATCGAGCTGGCCTTCCCGGAGACGACCGGGGAGAACAGCACGAGGAGGACGGACGAGGCGAGACCGCCGTAGATCGACCAGAGGGCGCCCTGGGTGGTGAAGCGCTTCCAGAAGAGGCTGTAGAGGATGGTCGGCAGGTTGGCGGACGCGGCGACGGCGAAGGCCAGGGCCACGAGGCCGGCCACGTTCAGGTCGCGGGCCATGGCGCCGAGGCCGATGGAGATGACGCCGATCGCGACGGTGGCCCAGCGGGCGGCGCTCA
This sequence comes from Streptomyces sp. NPDC104381, assembly GCF_055583745.1. Lineage (NCBI taxonomy): Bacteria > Bacillati > Actinomycetota > Actinomycetes > Kitasatosporales > Streptomycetaceae > Streptomyces > Streptomyces sp. NPDC104381. The sequence goes on along the minus strand of NZ_JBVJNK010000001.1, from coordinate 1,096,101 downwards.
TCTCCTCCTTCTCGGTGGCCTTCCCCTTGCGGATGACGTTGGCGTAGATGTCGTGCGCGAAGGAGGACGACGAGGCCAGGGTGAGGCCCGCGACGACGGCGAGGATCGTCGCGAAGGCGACGGCGGAGATGACGGCGAGCATGACGGCGCCACCGGTGGTGCCGAGTCCGCCGAGGTATTCGGCCAGCTGGGGTGCCGCCGCGTTGCCCGCGGGGTTCTTCGCCTTGATCTCCTCGGGTCCGATGAGTGCCGCGGCGCCGAAGCCGAGGGCGATCGTCATCAGGTAGAAGGCGCCGATGATGCCGATGGCCCAGTTCACGGACTTACGGGCGGCCTTGGCGGTCGGGACCGTGTAGAAGCGGATCAGGATGTGCGGGAGTCCTGCGGTGCCCAGCACGAGCGCGATGCCGAGCGAGATGAAGTCCAGCTTCGACACGTCGGTGGCGCCGTACTTGAGGCCGGGCTCCAGGAACGCCGAGCCGTGGCCGCTCTTCTCCGCGGCGGTGCCGAGCAGGTCGGAGACGTTGAAGTCGAACTTCCACAGCACCATCAGGGTCATCAGCAGGGCGCCCGCGATGAGCAGCACGGCCTTGACCATCTGCACCCAGGTGGTGCCCTTCATGCCGCCGATGGTGACGTAGAGGATCATGAGCACGCCGACCAGCGCCACGATGAGGATCTTGCCCGCGTCGCTGGTGATGCCGAGCAGCAGGGCGACGAGGACCCCGGCGCCCGCCATCTGGGCCAGCAGGTAGAAGATCGACACGACGATGGTGGAGACACCCGCGGCGGTGCGCACCGGCCGCTGGCGCATCCGGTAGGCGAGGACGTCGCCCATGGTGTAGCGGCCCGAGTTGCGCAGCGGTTCGGCGACCAGCAGCAGGGCGACGAGCCAGGCGACGAGGAAGCCGATGGAGTAGAGGAAGCCGTCGTAGCCGAAGAGCGCGATGGCACCGGCGATGCCGAGGAAGGACGCCGCCGACATGTAGTCGCCGGAGACGGCGAGGCCGTTCTGGAAGGCGGTGAACTGCCGCCCGCCCGCGTAGAAGTCGGACGCGCTCTTGGTCTGCCGGCCGGCCCAGACGGTGATGCCCAGGGTCGCGGCGACGAAGACGGCGAAGAGGGTGATGATCAGCGGCCGGTGCTCGCTCGTCGACGACGTCGAGGCGGCGAGCTGGATCACGGCGTGCGAGGTGTGCGCGGCGCTCATGCGTCGGCCTCCAGACGGGACTTGATGGCCGCCGCCTGCGGGTCGAGCTTGTTCGTGGCGTGGCGCGAGTAGAACCAGGCGATGAGGAACGTGGTGGCGAACTGGGCGAGGCCGAAGACGAAGGCCACGTTGAAGTTCGCAAAGACGATCTTGCTCATGAAGTCGTCGGCATAGCTGGACAGCAGTACGTACAGCAGGTACCAGGCGATGAAGCCGATGGTCAGCGGAAACGCGAAGGAGCGGTGGGAGCGGCGCAGTTCGGTGAACTCCGGGCTGTTCTGCGCCTCGACGAACGCCTCGGTCGTGGGCTGGACGGGGCTGCCGTCCTCAGGGCTCTGGGGCGGCGGTGCTTCGGTGGCCACGGATTCTCCTCGCGACGCGGGTGCGGTGGTGGGAACGGTGGATTTCAAGGGGAGTCCTCTGCGTTGTGGGGGGTGCGGGGCTCGACGCACGACTCCCTGTGCAACGGCACGGAGGGCGCGGCGAAGCGGTTCACCGCAGGTTCGGTCTTCTCCCGCCGGCTCCCGTGGACGCGACTCCCACAGGTCACACCTCGAACTCACTTGCCCGTATTCGTTGATGCACCGGGAAGATCAGCGATAACTTCACTGGTCATGTACGGGACCGGACACAGGGGTGTCCGGCCCCACCGGCACGGATGATGTGGAGAACCCATGGCTCATCTGGCATCCAGACGGACCCGCGTACTCACGCTGCCCGTCGGACTCGCGCTCACGGCCTCGCTCGGCTTCCTCCCGACGGGGACCGCGGCCGCGGTACCTCAGGAGAAGCCGGCGGCGTCGGTTCCCGCGGACGGCCCCGAGCTGTCGTACGTCGTGAACACACGGACGGGTCACGGCACCGTCGAGCAGGTACGCAAGGCGATATCCGCGGCAGGCGGCACGGTCGTCAAGTCGTACGACAAGATAGGCGTCGTCGTCGTCCACTCGCAGAACCCGGACTTCGGCGCGACGATCCGCAAGGCCAAGGGCGTGCAGTCGGCGGGCGCCACCCGCACCAGCCCGATCGTCCCGCAGGCGACGAAGGACATCGGGGTCGAGCAGCCCCTCACCGCCGCCGAGGCGCGGGCGGCGTCGAAGGACGCGGTGGCGGGCCAGGACCCGCTGGAGCCCCTGCAGTGGGACCTGCCGGCCATCAAGGCGGACAAGGCGCACAAGAAGTCGCTCGGCAGCAGCAAGGTCACCGTCGGCGTCATCGACACCGGTGTGGACGACACGCACCCGGATCTGGCCCCGAACTTCGACCGCAAGGCCTCGGTGAACTGTGTGTCCGGCGCCCCAGATACCACGGACGGCGCCTGGCGGCCCGCCGCCGGTGAGAGCGACCACGGCACGCACGTCGCCGGCACCATAGCCGCGGCGAAGAACGGCACCGGCGTCACCGGCGTCGCGCCCGGCGTGAAGGTCTCCGGCATCAAGGTGTCCACGCCGGCCGGCTTCTTCTACACCGAGGCCGTCGTCTGCGGCTTCGTCTGGGCCGCCGAGCACGGCGTCGACGTGACGAACAGCAGCTACTACACCGACCCGTGGCTGTTCAACTGCAAGAACGACCCCGACCAGGGCGCCCTGGTCGAGGCCGTCACCCGCGCCACCCGCTACGCGGAGGGCAAGGGCGTCGTCAACGTCGCCGCGGCCGGCAACTCGGACCACGACCTGGCTCTTGACGCCATCGAGGACACCACGAGCCCCAACGACTCGACGACGGTCACCCGCACGGTCGACCCGAGCGCCTGCCCCGACATCCCGACCATGCTCCCGGGTGTCGTGACGGTCTCCGCGACCGGTGCGAAGAACCTCAAGTCGTCCTACTCGAACTATGGTCTCGGGGTCATCGACGTGGCCGCCCCCGGCGGTGACTCGACGCGCTACCAGGCTCCCGACGCCCCGGCGGACAACGGTCTGATCCTGTCCACGCTGCCCGGCGGCGGATTCGGCTACAAGGCCGGTACGTCGATGGCGTCCCCGCACGTCGCGGGAGTCGCGGCCCTGATCAAGTCGACCCACCCGCACGCCTCGGCGGCCGTGGTGAAGGCGCTGCTGACCCTCCAGGCCGACGCCACCGCGTGCGGCGCGCCGTACGACATCGACGGTGACGGCACCGTCGACGCGGTCTGCCAGGGCGGCAAGCACTACAACGGCTTCTACGGAGCCGGTGTCGTGGACGCGCTGGACGCGGTCCGCTGGTAGGTGACCATCCAGGCATGACGGAGGGGCCGGGGACGCGCTGTCCCCGGCCCCTCCTCGTGCTCCGTACGCCTACGGCGTGATGAGGACCTTGAGCGCCGTGCGCTCGTCCATCGCCTTGTAGCCGCCCGGTACCCCGTCCAGCCCGACCGACAGGTCGAAGACCGGCGACGGGTCGATGGTGCCGTCCAGCACGTCGGGGAGCAGCTCCGGGATGTACGTACGCACGGGGGCGACGCCGCCCCGCAGCGCGATGTTCCGGTCGAACATGTCGTCGAGGTCGATGCCGGTGCCGCTGCCGTGCGGGACGCCGACGTAACCGATGGAGCCGCCGTCGCGGACGATGCCGAGGGCCGTGCGCATCGACTGCTCGGTCCCGACCGCCTCGATCACCCCGTGGGTGCCCTCCCCGCGGGTCAGCTCCCGTACGGCGGCGAGCGCCGCCTCGCCGCGCTCGGCGACGACGTCGGTGGCGCCGAAGGTACGGGCGATGTCGGTGCGGGCCGGGTGCCGGCCCAGGGCGATGATCCGTTCGGCGCCGAGCCGCTTGGCCGCCATGACGCCGCAGAGGCCGACCGCGCCGTCACCGACGACGGCGACGGTGCTGCCGGGCTTCACGCCCGCGCCCAGCGCCGCGTGGTGCCCGGTGCCCAGGACGTCGGAGAGGGCGAGGAGCGCGGTGAGCAGCCGGTCGTCGGACGCGGCCGCCGCCGGGAGCCTGACGAGGGTGCCGTCGGCGAACGGGACCCTGACGGCCTCGCCCTGACCGCCGTCGGAGCCGACCGATCCCCAGAAGCCGCCCTGGGGGCAGGAGGTGGTGAGCCCTTCCGCGCAGTACGTGCAGGTGCCGTCGGACCAGACGAAGGGGGCGACGACGAGGTCGCCGACGGCGAAGCCCTTGACGCCGGGGCCCGCCTCCTCGACGACGCCGAGGAACTCGTGGCCGATGCGCTGGCCCGGCTGCCGGGCCGATTCGCCGCGGTAGGCCCACAGGTCACTGCCGCAGACGCAGGCCCGCAGGACCCTCAGGACCACGTCGGTGGGCTGCTGGAGCGTGGCGTCGGGCACCTCCTCCACACGGATGTCGTGGGGGGCATGGATCACGGTGGCGCGCATGCGTGGGGGTCCTCGCTCGTCTCAGATTCTGATACCGCCCTCACGGTACGCCCCAGGGGCGGCGCCGGTGGAATCCGCTGTCCCGTCGAGCGCCCCCCGGGTGAGCAGGTACTGCGCGGCCAGATAGGTCAGCATGATCCAGAAATCGTGGGCGGGGGGCTGCGGGCGGTCGGCGATGCCGGTGGCGATGAGCGCGTCGGAGAGCAGGAAGAGCGCGCCGCCGAGCGCGGCGTACCGCCCGAGGGCGCCGGACCGCCAGGCCATGGCGGCGAGCAGCAGGCTGTACCCGGTCAGCGGGATCGTCAGCTCGGCGGGGAGGCCGGGCCACAGGTACACGAGGAAGGCCACGAGGGCGGCAGCGTACAGGAGTCCGGCGGCCGGCCGGAGCCGGGCGCGGCCGAAGAGCAGGAGGTAGCAGACGTGGCCCGCGGCGAAGCAGGCCATCCCGGCGAGGAAGGCGGCGTCCGAGTCCGGCATCAGCAGGACGTCCCCGCCCCAGCCGAACAGCAGGGCGGCGATCAGCAGCCGGGGGCCGCCGCGTGCCGCCGCGGTGGCGGCGAGCAGGGGCATCAGCAGCGGCTTGGCGACGAGGTGGGCGGTCTGGAGCCCGGCCAGGAGTCCGGCCAGGTCCACGACGGCCACGGTGAGGAAGGCGACGAGCAGCGGGCGCACGAGCCGGGGCGCACCCGCCCGGGACGTCATCCGGTGCGCTCGGTGGCGGCGCGCGGCGGCACGGGCGCGGTCGCGGCGGCGCCCCCGGGGCGCGAGGGCTGCCAGCCGGGTCCGCGGAAGATCCGCCCGGCCCGCTCGCCCCAGCTGGTGGCCGCCCGTACGTCGCGGGCGATGGCGGCGTACTCGTGGGTGGCGACGCGGAAGGGGTTGTGGGTGTCGATGTTCTTGGTGAGCCCGAAGACGGGCCGCTCGGTCTCGGCGGTGAAGGAGCCGAAGAGCCGGTCCCAGAGGATCAGGATCCCGCCGAAGTTGCGGTCGAGGTATCCGCCCTGGGAGGCGTGGTGGACCCGGTGGTGGGAGGGGGTGTTGAGGACGAACTCGAAGGGCCGGGGCAGCTTGCCGATCCGTTCGGTGTGCACCCAGAACTGGTAGACGAGGTTCGCCGAGGAGCAGAAGGCGAGTGCGGCCGGGTGGACCCCGCAGGCGATGAGGGGGACGTAGAACGGCCAGACGGTCAGCGAGGTCCAGGGCTGCCGCAGCGCCGTCGTGAGGTTGAACTTCCGGCTGGAGTGGTGGACCACGTGGCAGGCCCAGAGGACCCGGATGACGTGGTGGCCGCGGTGGGACCAGTAGTAGAAGAAGTCCTGGGCGAGCAGCATCAGCGGGACCGTCCACCACAGGACGGGGACGCGCAGCGGGGTCAGTTCGTAGACGGCCGCGTAGATCGCGACGATGGGTATCTTCCACAGCAGGTCGAAGACCAGGCTGCCGAGTCCCATGGTGACGCTGGTGGCGGCGTCCTTGGCGTCGTACCCGGCGGCGTCCTCGTCCGGGTGAAGCCGGTAGGCCACCATTTCGAGGACGGTGAGCAGGACGAAGGCCGGGATCGACCACAGCACGACATCGGGCAGGTTCGGCTCCATGCGAGCACCGTAGAGGCGTGCGAGGGGCCGGGCATAGATGTTGTTACCGACAAGTATGTGAGACGTGGCGTCATCAGGATTTGGCGGGTTCCGCCAAAGGAGGGCGTCCCGGCCACCCGCCGCCCCGGCCCGGAGGCATCGGGAACACACGCTTCCGGTACGGGAGTCGGCCGCTCCGCCCGGCCGTCAGACCCCCGCCGCCCCCAGCAGCGCCCCCGCCCCGTACGTCACCGCCATGGCCACCGCTCCCCCGGCCATGTTCCGCAGCACCGCCGGGCGGGCCGCGGCCGCGCCGAGCCTGGCGCTCCACCAGCCGGTGAGGGCCAGCGCCGCGAGTACGGAGAGCACGGTGACGGGCAGCCGCGCCGAGGAGGGCGGCAGCACGATCGCCAGGAGCGGCAGCAGCGCTCCCACCGTGAAGGCGAGGAAGCTCGCCCCCGCCGCGTGCCAGGGGTTGGTCAGCTCGTCCGGGTCGATCCCGAGCTCGACCTCCGCGTGGGCGCGCAGCGCGTCGCGCCGGGTGAGCTGGACGGCGGCCTCCCTGGCGAGGCGATGGCTCAGCCCCTTCTCCTCCAGCAGCCCGGTCAGCTCGGCGAGCTCGGCCTCCGGGGTCTCCTCCAGCTCCCGCTTCTCGGTCGCCAGCGCGGCCTTCTCCGAATCGCGCTGGGTGGACACCGACACGTACTCGCCCGCCGCCATCGACATGGATCCCGCGAGCAGCCCGGCCAGGCCGGCCGTCAGCAGGGTGGAGCGGTCCCCGGTGGCGCCGGCCACGCCGACCACGAGGCCCGCGGTGGAGACCACCCCGTCGTTGGCGCCGAGCACCGCCGCCCGGAGCCAGTTGAGCCGGGTGCCGAGACCGCCCCGGTGGGGTTCGTCGTGTGTCTGCGCCTGTGGGTCCGTCACCCGGGGAGCGTCTCACCGCGCGCTCCCCGGGCGCATCCGCGACCCGCGGATGCGGAGGGCCGGTCCAACTGCTCGGCGGGGTCTCCGGGTTCGGCGGGCGGCCCGCCCGGATGGGCCGCTGTCGGTCCCGGCCCGTATTCTCTGTGACCATGCTCGACGACCGTCAGACCGCAGCGCCGTGGCCGGCCGCGTATCCCCAGGGGTACGCGGTCGTCGACGTGGAGACCACCGGACTCGCCCGCGACGACCGGATAGTGTCCGCTGCCGTGTACCGCCTGGACGCGAGAGGCACCGTCGAGGACCACTGGTACACGCTGGTGAACCCCGAGCGGGACCCCGGCCCCGTCTGGATCCACGGACTGACCAGCGAGGTCCTGGAGGGCGCGCCGCTCTTCCCGGAGGTCGCGGCGGAGCTGTCCGAGCGGCTCGCCGGGCGGGTGCTCGTCGCCCACAACGCCGCGTTCGACTGGTCGATGATCGCCCGGGAGTACGCACGGGCGGCGGTGACCGCGCCCGTGGAACAGCGGCTGTGCACCATCGCGCTCGCCAAGGAGCTCCGGCTCCCGCTGCCCAACCACAAGCTGGAGTCGCTGGCCGCGCACTTCGGCGTGGTGCAGCAGCGCGCCCACCACGCGCTGGACGACGCGCGGGTGCTGGCCGAGGCGTTCCGGCCGAGCCTGCACGCGGCGGCCAGGGGCGGGGTGCGGCTGCCGCTGCTGGAGTGCCGCCCGCTGACGGAGTGGTACGACTCGCCGGTCACCCCGCGCGCCGGCTACCGGCCCTCGGCGAACCAGGGCAGCTGGCGTCCCTCGCGTAAGCGGCCCGCGTGCCCGTATCCCAATCCCGGGCGGTACGAGTCGGACAAACCGCTCATGCAGGGCATGCGGGTGGCGTTCTCCGGTGACACGTCCATCGACCGGGAGCTCCTGGAGGACCGCGCCGTGGAGGCCGGCCTGCACGTGGCGACCAGCGTGTCGCGGCTGACGAGCCTCCTCGTCACCAACGACCCGGACTCCGCGACGTCCAAGACGGTGAAGGCGAAGTCCTTCGGCACCCCGATCCTGGAGGAGAGCGCCTTCACCCATCTGCTGAGGGACGTGGCACCGGCCACGACGGTCGCCGTGCCGAAGCCGTCACCGTCATCGGAGTGAACCGGGGACGACTCGCCCCGCACCGGCTCGCCCGCCGCCGCCCGGCGTCCCACCCTGTGGCGCATGGCACGTTGTGAGGTTTGCGGAAACGACTACGGGATGTCCTTCGAGGTGCACGCACAGGGCGCTGTGCATGTCTTCGACTGCTTCTCCTGCGCCATTCACCGCATGGCGCCCATCTGTGAGCACTGCCGGGTCCAGGTCATCGGCCAGGGCGTCGAGGTCGACGGCCACTGGTACTGCGGCGGCCACTGCGCCCGCGCCGAAGGAAGGGCGGGCATCGTGGACAAAGTATGACGGGCCCGCCCGTCCGCACGGGGACCCCTCCGTGCCGCACCCCATGACCCCGGCTGTACGGTCATGGGGTGTACCGCTTCCTGTTGACCCGGCAGTGGGTGATCCTCACCCTCCTCGTCCTCGCCATGATTCCCACGATGGTGGAGCTGGGTTTCTGGCAGCTGCACCGGCATGAACACCGGGTCGAGCAGAACGCGCTGATCACCCGGAACCTCGAAGCGGCGCCGGTCTCCGTCACCCGGCTCACCTCTCCCGGGCACACCGTCCCGCGCTCCGACTACTGGCGGGCCGTGAAGGCCACCGGGACGTTCGACACCGAGCACGAGGTCGTCGTGCGCCGCCGCACCTCGCAGGACGAGCGCATCGGCGTACTGGTCCTCACCCCGCTGAACCTCAAGGGCGGCGGCACCGTCCTGGTGAACCGCGGCTGGGTCCCGGCCGCGGAGGACCAGCAGGCCTTCCCCGAGGTCCCCGCCCCGCCGCGCGGCGAGGTCACCGTCACGGGACGGCTCAAGGCGGACGAGACGACGAGCGCCAGCGGGATCAAGGACCTCGAAGGGCTGCCCGACCGTCAGGTGATGCTGATCAACAGCTCCCAGCAGTCGCAGCTGCTCGGCCGCCCGGTCCTCGGCGGGTACGTCGAGCTGACCGCCCCCGAACCGGCCGACGGCAGCCCCGAGACGATCGCCGCGCCCGACGACAGCTCCATCGGCCCGCACATGGCGTACGCCGTCCAGTGGTGGCTCTTCGCCGCGGGGGTCCCCGTCGGCTGGGTGATTCTCGTACGTCGTGAGAAGCGCGACCGTGAGGAGGCCGCCTCGGACCAGGACGGGGACACGGCGGCGCAGCCGGAGCCGGCGACCGCGTAGGCCCGGCCGGCGCCACTCTGTTCGTACGGCTTCGGCTGCTTAACGGGGCGCAGGTTCGGGAAGACGGCAGAGCGTGACCCCACGCATCGAGGACTACGCCATCATCGGCGATCTCCAGACCGCCGCTCTGGTCGGCAGGAACGGTTCTGTCGACTGGCTCTGTCTGCCCCGCTTCGACTCGGGTGCCTGTTTCGCGGCCCTGCTCGGCGACGAGGACAACGGCCACTGGCGCATCGCCCCCCAGGGCACGGACAGCACGGACACCTGCACCCGGCGGGCCTATGTGGAGGACTCCCTGGTCCTGGAGACCTTCTGGGAGACCAGGACCGGGACCGTCAAGGTCATCGACTTCATGCCGCAGCGGGACAAGGCCCCCGACGTCATGCGGATCGTCGAGGGCGTCAGCGGCAGCGTCGACATGAGCTCGGTCCTGCGGCTGCGGTTCGACTTCGGCTCCGTGGTCCCGTGGATGCGCCGCTCGCACGGCCACCGGGTGGCCGTGGCGGGCCCCGACTCCGTCTGGCTGCGCAGCGAGCCGGCGGTGAAGACCTGGGGCCAGCAGTTCAGCACCTGTTCCTCCTTCACGGTCTCCGAGGGCGAGAGCGTGGCGTTCGTCCTCACCTGGCACCCCTCGCACTCCCCCCGCCCCAAGCTGATCGACCCTCACAAGTCGCTGAAGCACACCCTCACCGACTGGGCGAAGTGGGCGGCCCGCTGCACGTACCACGGCAAGCACCGGAAGGCGGTGCTCCGCTCCCTGATCACCCTGAAGGCGCTCACCTACGCCCCCACCGGCGGGATCGTGGCGGCCCTGACGACCTCGCTCCCGGAGGAGATCGGGGGCGTACGGAACTGGGACTACCGCTACTGCTGGCTGCGGGACTCCACCCTCACCCTGGCCGCCATGATCTCGGTCGGCTACATGGAGGAGGCGGCCGCCTGGCGCGACTGGCTGCTGCGGGCCGTGGCCGGCGACCCCGCCGACCTCCAGATCATGTACGGGCTCGCCGGCGAGCGCAGACTTCCCGAGGCGGAGCTGCCGTGGCTGCGGGGGTACGAGAACTCCCTGCCGGTCCGGACGGGCAACGCGGCGGTGCGGCAGCAGCAGCTCGACGTGTACGGCGAGGTCATCGACTCGCTCCGGCTTGCCCGGGACGCCGGGCTCCACGACAAGCCGCACGCCTGGAACCTCCAGCTGAGCCTGCTCGGCTTCCTGGAGTCCACCTGGCGTGAGACGGACGAGGGCCTGTGGGAGGTGCGCGGGCAGCGCCGCCACTTCGTGCACTCCAAGCTGATGGCCTGGGTCGCGGCCGACCGCGCGGTGCGCACTCTGGAGGAGAACCCGGATCTGCCGGGCGACGCCGACCGGTGGCGGGCGATGCGGGACGCCGTGCACGCGGAGGTCTGCGACAAGGGCTACGACCCCGTGCGCAACACCTTCACCCAGTACTACGGCTCCCAGGAGCTGGACGCCTCGACGCTGCTCATCGTGCGCACCGGCTTCCTGCCGCCCGACGACCCCCGGGTGACCGGGACCGTCGACGCGGTGCGCCGGGAGCTCGCCCGCGACGGCCTGATCCGCCGCTACAGCACCGAGGGCGGGTCGGTCGACGGTCTCCCGGGTGACGAGGGTGCCTTCATCGCCTGTTCGTTCTGGCTGGTCGACGCCCTGACCCGGACGGGCCGCAGGGAGGAGGCGGAGGAGCTCTTCGAACGGCTGCTGGAGCTGCGCAACGACGTGGGCCTGCTGGCCGAGGAGTACGACCCGGCGGCCGGGCGCCAGCTCGGGAACTACCCGCAGGCGTTCAGCCACATCGGTCTGGTGAACAGCGCGGTCGACCTCGCCGGTGAGGACTTGGCAGGATAGGGCCATGGATCTTGGACTGAAGGACCGTGTGTACATCGTCACCGGGGCCACCCGCGGGCTGGGCAACGCCACCGCGCGCGCCCTCGCCGCCGACGGCGCGAAGGTGATCGTCTCGGGGCGTGACGAGAAGACGGCCGCCGAGGCCGCGGCGGAGCTGGGCCCCGACGCGGTCGGGATCGGCTCGGACAACGCCGACCCGCTGGCCGCCCGGCGGCTGGTGGACACCGCGAAGGAACGCTTCGGCCGGCTGGACGGCATCCTCATCAGCGTCGGCGGCCCGGCCCCGGGCTTCGTCGCCGACAACACGGACGACCAGTGGCAGTCGGCCTTCGAGTCGGTCTTCCTCGGCGCCGTACGCCTCGCCCGTACGGCGGCGGAGACGCTCGGCGACGGCGGTGTCATCGGCTTCGTCCTGTCCGGTTCCGTGCACGAGCCGATCCCCGGACTGACCATCTCCAACGGGCTGCGCCCCGGGCTCGCCGGCTTCGCCAAGTCCCTCGCCGACGAGCTGGGCCCGCGCGGCATCCGCGTCGTCGGGGTGCTGCCGGCCCGGATCGACACGGACCGGGTGCGCGAGCTGGACGCCCTGTCCGGCGACGCGGAGGCCGCCCGTACGGCCAACGAGGCGCGCATCCCGCTGCGCCGCTACGGCACCCCGGAGGAGTTCGGGAGGACCGCGGCCTTCCTGCTCTCCCCGGCCGCCTCCTATCTGACGGGCATCATGGTGCCGGTCGACGGCGGCGCCCGGCACGGCTTCTGACACCGGAACGGCGGTCCAGGTCCCTGCGGCCGGAGGGGCGGCCCGTCAGTTCACGCGCTCGGCACGGTGCTTGACGGCCTTCAGACGGACCTCGGCGGGCAGCTCGTCCAGCCCGGCCGAGGTCCGCGCGTGGGCCACCGCCCCCTCGGAGACGCCGCGCAGCACCAGCCCGGGGGTGGCGTGCGGTTCCATCAGCAGCCGGAGCCTGGCCCGCGGCGCCGTACGCCGGCCGGTCAGCGTGGCCTTGGCGTCGGAGACCCCGTCCAGGGCCCCCGCCTCCTCGCCGAGCGCGCCCTCCAGGGCCTTGCCGCGCAGCAGCGCTCCCTCGCCGTCGCCGCTGTCGACCAGCACCTCGGCGAGGCGCCCTCGGCGCAGCTGGGCCAGGAGCCACCACAGCGCGAGGACCACCAGGACGGCGAGGACGGCGATGACGGTCGGCCACCACCAGCCCTCGTCGCGCCACCTGGTGCGGTCGGCCTTGCTCAACAGCACGTCGTCCTTGCCGTCGAAGGGCCACCAGGAGGGTACGGACGCACCGAGGCCGGTCGCGAGGACGGAACCTCCCACGACGACGAGGATCAGCCCTGCCAGGCCGAGCAGGACCCGGTTGACGGTCTTGATCACGGGGTCACCCCTTCTTCGCCGGCCGGCGCACGTGTACGGAGAGGCCGGGCGGCCGGGCCAGGCCCAGCTCGCCGACGGCCTGGGACAGCACGGTGTCCAGATCGGCCCGGACGTCGTCGAGTTCACGGAAGTGCGAGAGGGCGCGCACGGTCGCCTTGCGCCGGCTCAACTTCACCCGGACGGACTGCACACCGGACACCTCCACGGCCCGGTCCCGCAGGACGAGGGCGGCGGCGGTCCGGTCGAGCCCGGCCCGTACACCGGCGTGCCGGCGGCTCATGGGGAGCAGGGCGCGCAGTCCGGGGGTGAGCGCCAGGAGGAGCAGCCAGAGGCCCAGTGCGGCCGCCAGCGCCGACGCCGCGAGGACCCATACGTCGTCGAGGTGACGGCTCGCCAGGTCGTCGGCGGCGGAGCGCCGCCACTGCATGGCCGGGTGGTCGGCCCGTACCGCGGCGACGTCGTAGAGCAGGAGCCCGGAAGCCCCGAGCACGATGAGGGCGACCACGGCTGCGGGGATCCGGCGCCCGGACCAGAACCGGCCCGCCCTGCCGCCCGGCTGTTCCGGTGCGGGGGCGGGTTCGTAGGAGGAGCCCGACGCGGACTGGTCCATCTCCAGCACGCCGCCGGGCGGCGCCGACTCGACGGTGGGCAGGCGCCGCGTGCTGTTCTCCGGCTCCTGGGGCTCGGTCATCGGGTGCTCCCCTCCGGTGCGTTGCCCGCTCCCGACCGGTGCAGCCGTTCGACCTGCACCGCCACTTCGGGCACTTCCATGCCCGCCAGGGCTCTTACCCGCTCACCGACGCGGCGACGCACCGCACCGCACTGGCGGCCGATGTCGCAGGGGTAGGCGAGGTCGAGGGTGACCCGCACCCGGGCGGTGTCGCGGTGCACGGTGACGGTGGCCCGCGGCGCGTCGCCGTTCTCGGGCCGTTCGTCGACGGCCTCCTTCGCCGCCTGCGCGGCGATCTTCGCCACGACCCGGTCGGCGATCCGGGTCTGCCCGCGCTCGGCGGCGCCGACCGGCCCTGTCACCCCCGTCACCGTCGCCGGTCGCCGCGCTCGCGACTCCGGAAGAAGTCGCCGGGTTCAAGGTCGCCGTCCAGGAAGCGGCCGGCGACGAAGCCGACCGCACCCAGGGCGGCCACCAGCAGAAAGGCCCCGAACCCGCCGAAGTATCCGGCGAAACCGAGCGCCATGCCGGCCACCAGGCCGACCACAGCCATGCTCATCGTGTGCTCCTCAACTGCCTCGCGGGGGAGGTCTACTGGACGCGTGACTCGGACTCGTCCTCGTCGTCGTCCTCGTCGGGCAGCTTGACATCGCTCACGGCGATGTTGACCTCGACGACCTCCAGGCCGGTCATCCGCTCGACCGCCGCGATGACGTTCTCGCGGACGTCGCGGGCCACCTCGGAGATCGCCACGCCGTAGTCCACGACGATCTCCAGGTCGAGGGCGGCCTGCGACTCGCCGACCTCGGCCTTGACGCCGCGGGACACGGACTTGTTGCCGCCGGGGACGCGGTCGCGTACGGCGCCGAACGTCCGGGAGATGCCGCTGCCCATCGCGTGGACACCGACGACGTCCCGTGCGGCCATTCCGGCGATCTTCTCGACCACGCCGTCGGCGATGGTGGTACGGCCGCGCGTCGCGGGGGCTCCCCCGCCGCGCTTGCTGAACTGGCTCTGCCTGCCGTCGTCCCCGCCGGTCGCACTGCCGGGGCTGTCGGGCCGGTTCCGCTGTGGGCTCTCGGTCATCGCCGCTCTTCCCTTCGGGGCGGGTTGAACTTCCGTGGCCCACAGTAAGTGCGCTTGCCCCGTCCCGCGCCGTGGATGGGGCAGGGTGGAGCAATGACAACGGCTGACAGCCCGCACCGGGCCGAGGGATGGACGTCCGCGGTACGCCAACGGCTCGGCCTGGGCCGATTGCTCCCTCTGGGCGGCCCCGCCGACGGTTCCTGGATCGCGGAACGAGCGGCGTCGACGGTCCTGCGCGACGCGACGGCGGGGACGGGGGCCGCGCTGGGGAAGCTCAGGATCGCCCCGGCCGACGAGGACGACGCCCCTGATCCCGTGGTCCCCATGCCTCCCAGCGCGCTGCGGCCCGGACCGCTGCGGATCGAGGCCGGCTTCTCCACGACGGCGCGGCGGCCGCTGCACACGACAGCGGACGCCCTGCGCGCCGCCCTGCTGACGGCGGCGGCCCAGCGGCTCGGACTACTGGTCGACGAGGTGGACCTGCGGGTGACGGAGCTGCTGGAGGAGGAGCCCCGCCCCGGCCCGGAACGACCCGCCGACGTGCTCGCGGCGGACCCCGCCGGCTCGGCCGATCCGGCCGGGACCGCGGCGGCCTCCGTCCCCGGGGTCGTCGCGCTGACCCGGGTGCTGGGCAGCGCCGTGCAGCACGCGGAAGGGCATGTGCGGGTGGAGCTCGCGACGGCCGGGGACCACCGGGCGCTGGACGTGGCACAGGCGGTGCGCGGCGCGGTGGCCGAGGCCGTGGAAGGGCGGCCGACGGTCGCCGTGCTGGTCACAGCCGTCGTCGACCGGAACTGACGCGGCCCCTCGCGGTCGGCGAGGGGCCGCGTGGGGTGGAGGCGCGGCTCAGTCGGCGAGGCCTGCGAGGTCGCGCAGCCGGCGGCCCTGAGCGGCCCGCTCGGCGGTGCGCTGCTCCTCGTACGTACGCGAGAGGGCGCCGCTGAGCAGCGCCTTGGTCTCGACGACCGCGTCGCGCGGGGCGGCGAGCAGGGCCGCCGCCAGGTCGAGCCCTGCCGCGTCGAGCTGGTCGGCGGGGACGACGAGGTTGGCGAGCCCGGTGCGCTCGGCCTCCTCGGCGTGCACGAAGCGGCCGGTGGCGCAGATCTCGAGCGCGCGGGCGTACCCCACGAGGTTCACCAGGGGGTGGGTGCCCGTGAGGTCGGGGACGAGACCGAGGCTGGTCTCGCGCATGGCGAACTGCACGTCCTCGGCGACGATCCGCAGATCGCAGGCGAGGGCGAGCTGGAAGCCGGCACCGATCGCGTGCCCCTGGACGGCCGCGATCGACACGATGTCGTTGCGGCGCCACCAGGTGAACGCCTCCTGGTACTCGGCGATGGTCGCGTCGAGCTCGGCCTCCGGGCCTCGCGCCATGTCCAGGAAGGACGGCTCGCCGTCGAATCCCTCGGGTGCGAACGCCTGCCGGTCGAGGCCGGCGGAGAAGGACTTGCCCTCGCCGCGCAGCACGACGACCCGCACGCTGCCGGGGAGCGACCGTCCGGCCTCTGTCAACGCCCGCCACAGAGCGGGAGACTGAGCGTTGCGCTTGGCCGGGTTGGTGAGCGTCACCGTGGCAACCGCGTCATCGACGGTGAGCCGTACGCCGTCCTTGTCGAGCACAGAGTCGAGCGAGGTCATGGAGCGCCTCCGGATCGGGTGCAGTCAGCACTTACTGGCAAGTAACTGAACTGAACAGTAACCACCCGGACGACCCTACGATCGACCGGGTGGCCACCCGGTGTTCCGGTGAGCCCGGGAGCCGGCCGTGACCGGCTCCTGACCGCCGCCCGCCGTCAGGCCGAAGCGGCCTTCTTGCCTCGAGTCGCTCCGCCGCGTCCCCGCAGCGTGACTCCGGACTCGCTGAGCATCCGGTGGACGAATCCGTAGGAGCGGCCCGTTTCCTCGGCCAGCGCCCGGATGCTCGCACCGGAGTCGTACTTCTTCTTCAGGTCTGCCGCGAGCTTGTCGCGCGCGGCGCCGGTCACCCGGCTGCCCTTCTTCAGAGTCTCGGCCACCCGTGCCTCCTCAAGGAAGTGCGCTCTGGACTCTCATGATCACCCCTCCTGGGCTTCCTGGCCACCCATTCGGCAAGGTCCGTACGACAGGATTCCGCGTCCGGAAGCGGCCGGACGCAATCGGAATCGGGCATTCCTAGGGGCTTCGGGGCCCTGCGGGACGGGCTCCGGGAAAAACGGCCAGGTCAGGGCCGTACGGGGTGGAGTGGCCGGAAATGAGTGCGCCCGGCAGCTATCTGCCGGGCGCCGCGCCGGGGTACGAGACCCGCTCACCCAGATGATGGATCACCGATGGGCCGAATGATCCAGACGCGTTGGATCACCGGGCTCCGCACCGGATCCGGGGCCCTGGGAGCCCCGCGGGATCAGGCGAGGGCGACCAGGTCGCGATAGTCCGCGCCCCAGAGGTCCTCGACCCCGTCGGGCAGCAGGATGATCCGCTCCGGCTGGAGCGCCTCAACGGCTCCCTCGTCGTGGGTGACCAGGACGACGGCGCCCTTGTAGGTGCGCAGGGCCCCGAGGATCTCCTCGCGGCTGGCCGGGTCGAGGTTGTTCGTCGGCTCGTCGAGCAGCAGCACGTTGGCGGAGGAGACGACGAGCGTCGCCAGGGCGAGCCGGGTCTTCTCACCACCGGAGAGCACCCCGGCGGGCTTGTCCACGTCGTCACCGGAGAAGAGGAAGGAACCGAGGGTCTTGCGGACCTCGACGAGGTCGAGGTCGGGCGCCGCGGAGCGCATGTTCTCCAGGACGGTGCGCTCGGGGTCCAGGGTCTCGTGCTCCTGGGCGTAGTAGCCGAGCTTGAGGCCGTGGCCCTCGATGATCTGACCGGTGTCGGGCTTCTCGGCGCCGCCGAGGAGCCGCAGCAGCGTGGTCTTGCCGGCGCCGTTGAGGCCGAGGATGACGACCCGCGAGCCCTTGTCGATCGCGAGGTCGACGTCGGTGAAGATCTCCAGCGATCCGTAGGACTTGGAGAGCCCCTCGGCCATCAGCGGGGTCTTGCCGCACGGGGACGGCTCGGGGAAGCGCAGCTTGGCCACCTTGTCGGAGACCCGCACCGCCTCCAGCCCCGAGAGCAGGCGCTCGGCCCGCTTGGCCATGTTCTGCGCGGCGACGGTCTTGGTCGCCTTGGCGCGCATCTTGTCGGCCTGGGAGTTCAGGGACGCGGCCTTCTTCTCGGCGTTCTGGCGCTCGCGCTTGCGGCGCTTCTCGTCGGCCTCGCGCTGCTGCTGGTAGAGCTTCCAGCCCATGTTGTAGATGTCGATCTGCGCGCGGTTGGCGTCGAGGTAGAAGACCTTGTTGACGACGGTCTCGACGAGCTCGACGTCGTGGGAGATCACGATGAAGCCGCCGCGGTAGGTCTTGAGGTAGTCGCGCAGCCAGACGATCGAGTCCGCGTCGAGGTGGTTGGTGGGCTCGTCGAGCAGCAGGGTGTCGGCGTCGGAGAACAGGATGCGGGCGAGCTCGACACGGCGGCGCTGACCGCCGGAGAGGGTGTGCAGGGGCTGGCCGAGCACCCGGTCGGGCAGGCTGAGCGCGGCGGCGATGGTGGCGGCCTCGGCCTCGGCGGCGTACCCGCCCTTGGTGAGGAACTCCGTCTCCAGGCGCTCGTACTTCTTCATCGCCTTCTCGCGGGTGGCGCCCTTGCCGTTCGCCATCCGCTCCTCGTTCTCCCGCATCCTGCGCAGGATCTCGTCGAGCCCGCGGGCCGAGAGGATGCGGTCGCGGGCCAGGACGTCGAGGTCGCCGGTGCGCGGGTCCTGCGGGAGGTAGCCGACCTCGCCGCTGTTGGTGATGGTGCCGCCGGCCGGCGTCCCCTCACCCGCGAGGCACTTGGTGAGGGTGGTCTTGCCCGCGCCGTTGCGGCCGACCAGGCCGATGCGGTCGCCCTTGGCGATACGGAAGGAGGCGGACTCGATGAGGATGCGGGCGCCGGCGCGCAGCTCGATGCCGGAGGCGGTGATCACGGAAATACTCCAGGGCGGTATGGACGGCGGAGGGACAGCGGGCTCACGACTCGACGCCGCCTAATGCACAAGGAGAATTGCCATGGACCCAGTCTACTGGCGGTGTCCACCTGCTTTCCCGCACGCTCCCGGCCCGTCACCGCGGTACGTCGCGTACGGGGGCGGGAGTTGTGCCGTGGTTCACCACGGGATCGCGCGGCGGGGGCCCGGCCCGCCGGAACGCCCGGCTGACGTTGTCAGTGGCCGGTGGAAGACTGAGACGGAGATCACATCGCGATCACGTCCAAGAGCTGGAGAGGTGAGCTTGATGGCAGGCACGGCCGGGGTTCCCACGATCTTCCCGACGCTTCTGTACGACGACGCGAAGGCCGCGATCGGAGTGCTGACCCGGGCCCTGGGGTTCACCGAGGAGGCGGTGTACGAGGGCGAGGACGGCAGCGTGCTCCACGCCGAGCTGTCCTGCGGCAACGGCCGGGTGATGCTCGGTTCCAAGGGCCGCGGGGGTGTCTTCGCCGAAGCGATGGCCGGCGCCGGGCCCGCCGGGGTGTACGTGGTGGTCGACGACGTGGACGCCCACCACGCGCGGGCCGTGGAGCACGGGGTGGAGATCCTGATGCCGCCCACGGACCAGAGCTACGGCTCCCGGGACTACATGGCCCGGGACGCGGAGGGCAACGTCTGGAGCTTCGGGACGTACGCCCCGGGGGCCGCCTGATCCACGGGCCGGCCCCGCCCCCGGGGCCGTGCGCGCCGCGCGGTCACACCCCGCCGGTGTGCACCTGGAAGGCGGCACGGCGGACGGCTTTGGCGAGGGCCGGGTCGGGGTGCGCGGCGGCGAGGGCGACCAGCACCTGGACGGTTCTGGGGTGCCCGACGGCCCGTACCTCCTCCAGGAGCGCGGGGACCGTGCCCTGGACGGCGGAGTCGAGATGGCGGACCAGGAGCCCGGTCTCGCCGTGGTCGGCGACGGCCGCGGCCGTGTCGACCCAGAGCCAGGTGGCCTCCTCCCGGCTGAGGACGTCCTGGGCGTCGTCCGGGTCGGTCCCCTCGTACTCGGCGAGCCAGAGCAGTGCGTAGGGGCGCAGCGGCGCCTCGGTGACGACGGAGCGTACGACGGGCTCGGCGGGGGCGCCGACGACGCGCAGCGCCTCGAAGGCCAGGCCGCGCAGCAGGGCGTCCTCGCCGCGGGCGACGGCCAGCAGTTCGGCGACGGCGCTGCCGACGGGCCGCGCGGCGAGCCAGGCCCGGTATTCGGCGCGGGCCGGCCCGGGGGTGAGCCGTGCGCAGCCGAGCAGCATGTCGGCCGCGGACTGCTCGATGTTGCCGGCCGGGCTCTGCGCGGCGACGCAGATCTGCTCCAGCTTGACCCAGACCGCCCAGTTGCCGAGGGGGGTGAGGGTGGCGTGACCGGCGCCGAGGGTGAGGGCGCCGACCGAGGCAAGGCCTTCCAGGGCCCAGTCGAGCAGCAGCGCGTTCAGCTCGGCGGACCCTTCGCCGGCGGGCACGGGTTCCTGCTGCGGCCCGTACGGCACCTCGCACCGCTCCTCGTGGAGCTCGGCGACCCGCTGGCCCAGCAGGTCGAGGAGCGCGGGCACGGTGACGGCGCCGGCCGAGAGCTGGAGGAGGGAGAGCACCTGGGGCACGGCCTCGACGGCTTCGGCCACGGCGGTGGCCTCGATGCCCTCGGGCGAGGCGTGGACCAGCGACCAGGCGTCGAAGAGCGCCACCCAGCCGCGGAGCACGGCGGAGTCGTCGCGGTCCCAGGCCCTCAGCCGCCAGCCGGGGCGGGCGGTTTCCCCGTGCAGCTCGATGAGTCCGGCCAGCCTGGCCCGGTCCCAGCCGGTGCGGACCTGGGCCGGGGAGAGTTCGAGGGCGGCGGCGGCCCGCTCCAGGGCCTGGGCGGCGAGCGGGGCGGAGCCGGCGCGGGTGTCGTCCGCGGCCCAGTGGGCGATCCGTACGGCGTCGGCCAGCACGGCCCTGGCCTGGCGTGCCAGTTCCGCCGGGGGCGGTGTGCCCTCGGGTGGGCGTGGGGCCGGCCTGGTGCGCCGGGTCGTCACGGCCTTGCGGGCGGTCGCCTGGGGTCGCGGGCGGACAAGTCGCAGCCTGGAGTCGCGCGGGGTACGGGACGTCACGAGGAGCAGTCTTGCCTCTGACGGGCCGAAAGCCCAAACGGAAGCCGTGTCACCGGGGTTCGGGGGGCTTCCGGGACGGGTCACCAACCGGGCGGTTCCGGACCATCAGCTCACATCAGGGGCGTGAGGAAGCGCCTCAGCGCCTCTTCGTAACCGGCCGGGTCGGCGTTCCACATCGCCGCATGCGGAGCCAGCGGTACGGGGTGCAGTGTCACCAGGTCGGGGCGGCGGGCGGCGAGCTCCTGGGACTGCCTCCAGGGGGCCAGGGTGTCGTCGGGGCCGTGGACGACGAGCGTGGGGACGTGCAGGGCGGTGGGCACCGAGGTGTCCAGCAGCGGGGCGCCGTGCAGCCCGGTCTGTCCCTGGGCGGCCCGGACGGCGAGGGGCAGCAGCGCGGAGGGGACGCCACGGGCCGAGGCGAGGGCGCGCAGCGTGGCCCTCCAGTCCAGGACCGGGGAGTCGAGGACGAGGCCGCTGATGCGGTCGCGGAGGGCGGAGTTGACGGCGGCGTGCAGGGCCATCGAGGCGCCGGAGGACCAGCCGTACAGGATGACGTTCTCCGCGCCGTAGCGCACGGCGTAGCGGATGGCGGCGTCGAGGTCGCGCCATTCGGACTCGCCGAGGTGGGAGAGGCCGTCCGGGGAGCGCGGGGCGTCCGGGTCGCCGCGGTAGGCCAGGTCGAGCACGGGGAACTGCTGGGCGTTCAGGAACCCCATCACGTTCATGGGGTGGTCCCTGGTGGTGCCGAGGCCGTGCACCGTGATCACCCAGGTCTCGCGGGCGGCGGGCACGAACCAGGCCGGCAGGGCGCCGAGTTCGCCGGGGACCTCGACCTCCTTGTACGCGAGTCCGAGGGCGGCCAGCGGGTCGCCGCGGTGGAGCTCGGGGGTGAGGCGGACCCGGGTGCCCGGTTTCAGGCTTCCGAGGGTCACGCGTTCGAGCCGGCGTACGACGGTGTCGGGCGAGATGACGGAGTGGCCGGGGAGCTGCTCGATCACCGGTCCGACCACCGCGTGCACACCCCGGCCGGCCAGCCCGTACGTGCCGGGGCGCAGCGCGGAGAAGGAGCGGGTCAGAGTGATCTGCCCGGCCGCGGTGGCGTGCACGGTGAGGCGGCGGTCCGCCGGGAAGGGCCGTGGCGAGGGCGCCCCGAGGGCGGCGTCGCTGGCGTAGCGGCCGGCGGCGACCGCTGCCGCGCCGACGCCGAGGATCGATGTGGCGGCCACTGCCGCCGCTGTTGCCGGGCGCACGGCTCCAGTGTCCTGGGCGAAGGCTCCGGATGCCAGTGGGCGGCGGCCGTACGGTGCGGCGGCGCGGCTCAGCCGGGCTGGCCGTACCCCTTCAGCGCCTCCCGCACGTCGTCGAGCTGGGCCTGGGTGAGGAGGCTCGGCCGGAGGCCGGGTACGGAGCTCGCGGTGAGCCAGAGCCTGCACATCCATTCGAGCTGGGCGGTGCGGTCGTAGGCCTGGTCGAGGGTGTCCCCGTAGGTGACGGTGCCGTGGTTCCTCAGCAGGCACCCCGTGCGGTCGCGCAGAGCGGCCAGCATGCCGTCGGCGAGTTCCCGGGTCCCGTAGCGGGCGTAGCCGGCGGTGCGGACGGGGCCGCCGAGCAGGGCGGCGGCGTAGTGGACGAGCGGCACCTCGTCGACGAGGGTGGAGACGGCCGTCGCGTGCACGGCGTGGGTGTGGACGACGGCCCCCGCGTCGCTGCCCCGGTAGACGGCCAGGTGGAGCGGGAGTTCGCTGGTGGGGACCAGGTCGCCGAGGATCTGGCGGCCTTCGAGGTCGACGCCGACGGCGTCCCCGGGGCCGAGCCGGTCGTAGGGCACGCCGCTGGGGGTGACCAGGACGATCCCGCCGACCCGGGCCGAGACGTTGCCCGAGGTGCCGACGACCAGGCCCTCCGCGGCGGTCCGCCGGAGGGTCGCGACGACACCGTCCCATGCCTGTTCGATCGCGTCCGTACGCACGTCACTCATGCGGGGATCCTAGGGTCGGGGGCCGGCGGGCCGGGTGACCCATGTCTCCTCGGAGGGACGCGGCGGGCACGGGGTGAGGGGTGTTCCGGGGCCCGGCCCGGGTGCGCGGGCGCCCGGGCCACGCATCCCGCACACAAGCGGAACCCTCGTACGCGGTTGGGGTCACCGTGCCGCCCTGCCCAGTTCATCTTCCGTTCACCCTGGTTGCTTACGTTCCCCGTGCCAATGACGTCGAACGATTGCCTGGGTAAATGGAACACATCACGCTGCTGCTTGCGATCGTGATCGTGACAGCTCTCGTGTTCGATTTCACGAACGGTTTCCACGACACCGCCAACGCGATGGCCACCACCATCTCGACCGGCGCACTCAAGCCCAAGACAGCGGTGGCCATGTCCGCCGTTCTCAACCTCGTCGGCGCGTTCCTGTCGGTGGAGGTCGCCAAGACGATCTCCGGCGGGATCATCAATGAGAACGGCCTCAGAACCGAGGTCATCTTCGCCGCGCTCGTCGGCGCGATCCTGTGGAATCTGCTGACCTGGCTGGTCGGCCTCCCCTCCAGTTCCTCCCACGCACTGTTCGGCGGCCTCATCGGCGCCGCGGTCATGTCGGCCGGCTGGTCCTCGATCAACGGCGGCACCGTCGTCACCAAGGTCCTGCTGCCGGCCATCGCCGCGCCGGTCGTCGCCGGTGTCGCCGCCCTCCTGGCCACGAAGCTGACGTACCGCCTCAACCGGAAGATCACCGACGAGGCGCAGCTGAAGTCGACCGCCAAGGGCTACCGCGCCGGCCAGATCGCCTCGGCCGGGCTCGTCTCGCTCGCCCACGGCACCAACGACGCGCAGAAGACCATGGGCATCATCACCCTGGCCCTGGTCACCGGCGGAGTCCTCTCCCCCGGGTCCAACCCTCCGGTCTGGGTCATCGCCTCCGCCGGTATCGCGATCGCGATGGGCACCTACCTCGGCGGCTGGCGCATCATCCGCACCATGGGCAGCGGCCTCACCGACCTGCGTCCGCCGCAGGGCTTCGCGGCCCAGACCAGCGCGGCCACGGTCATCCTGGCCTCCTCGCACCTCGGCTTCTCGCTCTCCACCACCCAGTCCTGCTCCGGCGCCGTCATGGGCGCGGGCCTCGGACGCAAGGGGGGCGTGGTCCGCTGGTCCACCGCCACCCGGATGTTCGTCGCCTGGGGCCTGACCCTCCCGGCCGCCGGGCTGGTGGGCGCGGGCGCCGAGTTCCTGACCAAGCAGGGCCCCTGGGGCGTCGGCGTGGTCGCCGTCCTGCTCGTCGCGGGCTCGGGCGCCATCTGGCTGCTGTCGCGCCGCAAGCCGGTCGACCACACCAACGTGAACGCGGGCACCGAGCCCGCGGGTGTCGTCACCACCGCGATCTCGGCGGTCAGCCCGCCGCCCGCCGGTGCCGTCGTACCTGAGCTCAAGACCACCATCTCGGCCCCGGCCCAGCCGGCCGGAACCCCGGCCGACCCGGCCACGGTGTAAGGAAGCGTCCGCATGAAAATCGACTGGGCAGCTCTCGCCTCCGTCTTCGGCGTCAGCCTCGTGGTGACCGTCGCGCTGGTCGGCCTCTTCACCCTTGGTGTCACCGGCCTCGCCAAGCAGACGCCGTCGGCGCGGGGCGGCGGTTCCACCGCCCTCGCGCGCACCGGCGCGTACGCCTGCTTCGCGCTGTGCGCGGCGGCGGTCGCGTACGGGATCTATCTGATCGTCGCCTGACGCCCCTCGGGCACCCTCACCGGCCGGACACACCCCGTGTGTGTCCGGCCGGTGTGCGTCTCAGCACACTGAAGGCCCGCAGGTCAACGGCAGGTTGACGGGCGTTCGCGGGGCGTGGTGGACTGCCGGAGCCATTTACGGCGACAGGAGAGGAAGCCGGTGCGAATCCGGCGCGGTCCCGCCACTGTCACCGGGGAGCAGCCTCCACACGGAAGTCACGGTCCGCCACCGCGGACTGGAAGGCCGGAGGAACTGCGGATCCGGGAGCCAGGAGACTCTCGTCGCCGGTCACGTCGAACCAGGGCGCGGACCCTGAGTGAGGACATACGCCATGCCGGGCTGCCCCGCGTCGGTCGCCGCACCACCTGTCACCGAGCCCCTTCGAGGCACGACGGCCGGCTGACCCGTGCGAGCCGACCGCATCTTCGCGTACGGCGCCGCCGCCGGCCTGATCGGCGACCTGCTGCTGGGTGATCCCCGGCGCGGGCACCCCGTCGCCGCCTTCGGGCGCGCGGCGGCGGCCGTCGAGAGCCGGCTGTGGCGCGACCACCGCGGCCGGGGTGCCCTGCACACCCTCGTCTGCGCGGGGGGCGCCACGGCCGCCGCCGCGCTGGCGGCCCGTGCCGTACGGAACCGTCCCGCCGCCGCCGTGGCGCTGACCGCCGCCGCCACCTGGTCCGTCGTCGGCGGCACCTCGCTGGGCCGCGAGGCCCGCGCCATCGGCGGGGCGCTGGCCGCCGGGGACGTGGAGCTGGCCCGGGAACGCCTGCCGCATCTGTGCGGCCGTGACCCGCAGTCGCTGGACGCGCGGCAGATCGCCCGCGCCGTGGTGGAGTCCGTCGCCGAGAACACCTCCGACGCCGTCGTGGGCGCCCTGGTGTGGGGTGCGCTCGGCGGGGTGCCGGGGCTGGTCGGCTTCCGGGCCGTCAACACCCTGGACGCCATGGTCGGGCACAAGTCGCCCCGCCACCGGCGCTACGGCTGGGCGTCGGCCCGGCTCGACGACGTCGCCGGCTGGCCGGGCGCCCGGCTCACCGCCCTGCTGGCCGTTGCCGCCGGGGGGCGCCCCCGCGCGGCCGTCCGGGCCTGGCGGGCCGACGCGGGCCGGCATCCGAGCCCCAACGCGGGCCCGGTGGAGGCCTCGTTCGCGGGAGCGCTCGGCGTACGGCTCGGCGGCACCCTCGCGTACGGCGGGCGGGTCGAGCACCGGCCCGTGCTCAACGGCGAGGCGGGCCGGGACGTGCGGGTGACGGACATCGAACGTGCGGTGCGGCTGTCGCGCCGGGTGAGTGTGCTGGCCCTCGCCGTCTGCGCGGTGGGGCGGCTGGCCAGGGGACGGAGAACGGCATGAGCGGCGGGCTGCTGGTCGCGGGGACCACCTCGGACGCGGGCAAGAGCGTCGTCACGGCGGGGATCTGCCGGTGGCTGGTGCGCCGGGGGGTGAAGGTCGCGCCGTTCAAGGCGCAGAACATGTCGCTGAACTCGTTCGTCACCCGGGAGGGCGCGGAGATCGGGCGCGCCCAGGCGATGCAGGCGCAGGCCGCCCGGGTGGAGCCCTCGGCGCTGATGAACCCGGTGCTGCTCAAGCCGGGCGGTGACCGCTCCAGCCAGGTCGTCCTGATGGGGAAGCCGGTCGGCGAGATGAGTGCGCGCGGCTACCACGGAGGGCGCCAGGAGGCCCTGCTGGGCACGGTCACGGACTGTCTGGAGCAGCTGCGGTCCACGTACGACGCGGTGATCTGCGAGGGGGCGGGCAGCCCCGCCGAGATCAATCTGCGGCGGACCGACATCGTGAACATGGGCATCGCGCGGGCCGCGCGCTTCCCCGTGCTGGTGGTCGGCGACATCGACCGGGGCGGGGTGTTCGCCTCGTTCTTCGGCACGACGGCGCTGCTGAGCCCGGAGGACCAGTCGCTGGTCGCCGGATACCTGGTCAACAAGTTCCGCGGTGACGTGTCGCTGCTGGAGCCCGGTCTCGACATGCTGCTGGGGCTCACGGGGCGGCGGACGTACGGGGTGCTGCCGTACGCCCACGGGCTGGGCATCGACGAGGAGGACGGGCTGCGCGTGTCGATGCGCGGCGCCGTACGGGAGTCGGTGGTGGCGCCGCCGCACGGCGAGGACGTGCTGCGGGTCGCGGTGTGCGCGGTGCCGCTGATGTCGAACTTCACCGATGTGGACGCGCTGGCGGCCGAGCCGGGTGTCGTCGTGCGGTTCGTGGACCGGGCGGAGGAGCTCGTCGACGCGGACCTGGTGATCGTGCCGGGGACGCGGGGCACCGTGAAGGCGCTGGCGTGGCTGCGCGAGCGGGGACTCGCCGACGCGCTGCGGCGGCGGGCCGCCGAGGGGCGCCCGGTGCTGGGGATCTGCGGCGGGTTCCAGGTGCTGGGCGAGCGTATCGAGGACGACGTGGAGTCGCGGGCCGGGGTCGTCGGGGGACTCGGACTGCTGCCGGTGCGGGTGCGCTTCGGCCTGGAGAAGGTCCTGGGGCGGCCCGTCGGATCGGCGCTCGGGCAGCCGGTGGAGGGGTACGAGATCCATCACGGGGTCGCCGAGGTGGGTGGCGGGGAGCCGTTCCTCGACGGGTGCCGGGTGGGGGCGGTCTGGGGCACGCACTGGCACGGGTCGCTGGAGAGCGACGCGTTCCGGCGGGCGTTCCTGGGCGAGGTCGCGCGGGCGGCGGGGCGGCGGTTCGTCCCGGCGCCGGACACCAGCTTCGGGGCGCTGCGGGAGGAACAGCTCGACCGGCTGGGGGATCTGATCGAGGAACACGCGGACACGGACGCGCTGTGGCGGCTGATCGAGAGCGGTGCGCCGTCGGGGCTGCCGTTCGTCCCGCCGGGAGCGCCGCCCGCGCCGGAGGCGCCTTCTCCCCGGCCCGCCCCTTCCCGTGACCGGGGCGCCGCCCCGGACAGACCTGATGTGTTGCCCGGTACTGCCGATGTTTCTGCGAACGAGGAGGCCCTGTGAGTACGCCGTATCCCTTCACCGCCATCGTGGGGCAGGACGACCTGCGGCTCGGGCTCCTGCTCAACGCGGTGAGTCCCGCCGTCGGCGGGGTACTGGTCCGCGGCGAGAAGGGCACCGCCAAGTCCACCGCCGTACGGGCGCTCGCGGCGCTCATGCCGGAGGTCGAGGTCGTGGCGGGGTGCCGCTTCTCGTGCGCCCCGGCCGCTCCCGATCCGGCGTGTCCTGACGGCCCCCACGAGGCGGGTACGGGCGTGTCGCGTCCCGCGCGGACCGTGGAGCTTCCCGTCGGCGCGTCGGAGGACCGGCTGGTCGGCGCCCTCGACATCGAACGGGCGCTCTCGGAGGGCGTGAAGGCCTTCGAGCCGGGGCTCCTCGCCGACGCGCATCGAGGGATCCTCTACGTCGACGAGGTCAACCTCCTCCACGACCACCTGGTGGACCTGCTGCTCGACGCGGCGGCCATGGGTGCCTCGTACGTGGAGCGGGAGGGCGTCTCCGTACGGCACGCGGCACGCTTCCTGCTGGTCGGGACCATGAATCCCGAGGAGGGCGAATTGCGCCCCCAGTTGCTGGACCGCTTCGGGCTGACCGTCGAGGTGGCCGCCTCGCGCGAGACGGACCTGCGCGTCGAGGTCGTACGGCGCAGGCTCGCCTACGACGACGACCCGGCCGGCTTCGCCGCGCGGTGGGCGGACGAGGAGGCGGCGCTGCGCGAGCGGATCGTCGCCGCGCGCGCCCTCCTCCCCCGTGTGGTGCTCGGCGACGGCGTGTTGCGGCAGATCGCGGCCACCTGCGCGGCGTTCGAGGTCGACGGGATGCGCGCGGACATCGTCATGGCGCGCACCGCGACGGCGCTGGCGGCGTGGGCGGGGCGCGAGGAGGTCGCCGAGGAGGACGTGCGGCAGGCGGCGCTCCTGGCGCTCCCCCACCGGCGCCGCCGCAACCCGTTCGACGCGCCCGGGCTGGACGAGGACAAGCTGGACGAGGCCCTCGACGAAGCCGCGGACGCGGCGGACGACGGGGGCGACGACGATCCGGACCCCGACGGCCCGGGCGGCGGGGTGCCCCCGCAGGGCGGCGGCCCGGGGAACGACGACGACGGCACGGACACGGGAGGCCCCGACGACGGCGGCGTCGACGCGCCGGGCCCGGAGAAGGGCCCGGAGGAGACCGGAGCCGGCGACGCGCCCGCGCCGGGCGGCGGTGAGCAGCAGCCCGTGCGGGCCGGCGAGCCGTTCCGTACGAAGATGCTCAGTGTGCCCGGTCTCGGTGAGGGCGCGGCGGGGCGGCGGTCCAGGGCGCGCACCGAGCACGGCCGGACCACCGGCTCGCGGCGGCCCGAGGGCGCGCTGACGAAGCTGCACCTGGCGGCGACCGTGCAGGCGGCGGCGCCGCACCAGCGGGCACGCGGCCGTTCGGGGCGGGGCCTGGTCGTACGGCGTGACGATCTGCGGCAGGCGACGCGGGAGGGCCGCGAGGGCAATCTGGTGCTGTTCGTCGTGGACGCCTCCGGGTCGATGGCGGCCCGGCAGCGGATGAGCGCCGTCAAGGGCGCGGTGATGTCGCTGCTGCTGGACGCCTACCAGCGCCGGGACAAGGTCGGTCTGGTCACCTTCCGGGGCAAGGAGGCCGAGGTGGCGCTGCCGCCCACCTCGTCGGTGGACGCGGCCGCCGCACGGCTGGAGACGCTGCCGACCGGCGGGCGCACCCCGCTGGCCGCCGGGCTGCTCAAGGCGCATGACGTGCTGCGGGTGGAGCGGCTGCGTGACCCGTCGCGGCGGGCGCTCCTCGTCGTGGTGACGGACGGCCGGGCGACCGGCGGCGTGGACCCGGTGGCGCTGGCGGCGCGGGCCGGGCGGCTGCACGCCTCCGAGGGCACGGCGTCCGTCGTCGTGGACTGCGAGTCGGGGTTCGTACGCCTCGGGCTCGCCGCACAGCTCGCCCGGGATCTGGGAGGCAGCGCGGTCACGCTCGACGAGCTGCGCGCCGACTCGATCGCCGGGCTGGTCAAGGACATCACTGCTACGGGAAGGGCCGCTTGATGCCCCAGGGACAGCCGGTATCGGTACCGGACGACGGACTGACGACACGTCAGCGGCGCAACCGCCCGCTGCTGTTCGTCCACACGGGCATCGGGAAGGGCAAGTCGACCGCGGCCTTCGGGCTGGCGCTGCGCGCCTGGAACCAGGGCTGGCCGATCGGGGTGTTCCAGTTCGTGAAGTCGGCGAAGTGGAAGGTCGGCGAGGAGAACGCGCTGAAGGTGCTGGGCGCGAGCGGCGAGGGCGGCAGCGTCGACTGGCACAAGATGGGCGAGGGCTGGTCGTGGGTCCAGAGGGATAACCAGCTCGACAACGAGGAGAAGGCCCGCGAGGGGTGGGAGCAGGTCAAGCGTGACCTCGCCGCCGAGACGTACAAGCTGTACGTGCTCGACGAGTTCGCCTACCCGATGCACTGGGGCTGGATCGACACCGACGAGGTCGTCGAGGTGATGCGGAACCGTCCGGGCACGCAGCACGTGGTGATCACCGGCCGGAACGCCCCGCAGAAGCTCATCGACGCCGCCGACCTGGTGACCGACATGTCGAAGGTCAAGCACCCGATGGACGCGGGCCAGAAGGGCCAGAGAGGCATCGAGTGGTGAGTGTTCCTCGTCTGGTCGTCGCGGCGCCCGCCTCGGGCAGCGGCAAGACGACGGTCGCCACGGGCCTGATGGCGGCCTTCGCGGGGCGCGGTCTCGCGGTGTCCCCGCACAAGGTGGGGCCCGACTACATCGACCCCGGCTACCACGCGCTGGCCACCGGCCGGCCGGGGCGCAACCTCGACGCGTACATGTGCGGGCCCGAGCTGATCGCCCCGCTGTTCACGCACGGCGCGGGCGGCTGCGACCTGGCCGTCGTCGAAGGCGTGATGGGGCTGTACGACGGGGCGTCGGGGCAGGGCGAACTCGCCTCGACGGCCCAGGTGTCCAAGCTGCTGCGGGCTCCCGTGGTGCTGGTGGTGGACGCGTCCTCGCAGTCGCGTTCGGTCGCGGCCCTCGTGCACGGCTTCGCCTCCTGGGACCCGGAGGTGCGGATCGGCGGGGTGATCCTGAACAAGGTGGCCTCCGACCGCCACGAGGCGCTGCTGCGGGAGGCGCTCGACGAGTCCGGGCTGCCGGTGCTCGGGGTGCTGCGCAGGGCACCGCAGGTGGCGACCCCCTCGCGCCATCTGGGGCTCGTCCCCGTCGCCGAGCGGCAGGCCGACGCCCTCGACGCCGTACGGGCGATGGGTGAGCGGGTGCGGGAGGGCTGCGACCTGGACGCCCTGCTGGCGCTGGCCCGTTCGGCGCCCGCGCTCCCCGACGAGGCGTGGGAGCCGGAGGCGTACGCCCAGGAGGGGAGCCGGCCGGTGGTGGCCGTGGCGGGCGGAGCGGCGTTCACCTTCGCCTACGCGGAGCACGCGGAGCTGCTGACGGCGGCGGGCGCGGAGGTGGCGGTCTTCGATCCGCTGCACGACGAGAAGCTGCCGTCGGGCACGGCGGGGCTGGTCATCGGCGGCGGCTTCCCCGAGGTCTACGGGCCGGAGCTGTCGGCGAACGAGCCGCTGCGCCGGGCGGTGACCGAACTGGCCCTGTCGGGCGCCCCGGTGGCGGCGGAGTGCGCGGGGCTGCTCTACCTGGCCCGTGAGCTGGACGGGCGGCCCATGTGCGGGGTGCTGGACGCCTCGGCCCGGATGTCGGAGCGGCTGACGCTCGGCTACCGGCAGGCGGTCGCGGTCGCCGACAGCGTGCTGGCGGCGGCGGGCACCCGGCTGCGCGGGCACGAGTTCCACCGGACGGTGCTGGAGCCCGGTGCCGGCGCGACGCCCGCCTGGGGTCTGCTCCAGCCGGAGCGGCGGGTGGAGGGCTTCGTGCAGGGAGGTGTGCACGCGAGCTATCTGCACACGCACTGGGCGGCGGAGCCGGGGGTGGCCCGGCGCTTCGTGGAGCGGTGCCGGGCATGAGAGCCCTGCCGGGGGCGAGGTCATTCCCCGAGGCCGACCACCAGCCAGATGAAGCCCACCCCGGCGACCGTGCACAGCAGCGTGGAGCGGGCCGGGTGGTCGTGGTGCGCCTCGGGGAGGATCTCGGCCGCGGCGAGATAGAGCAGCGCCCCGCCGAAGAATCCGAGATAGCAGCCGAGCAGTTCCTCCGGAAGGGTGAACAGCAGTGTGGTGGCCGCCCCCACGATCGGGGCGAGGGCGTCGGCGTACAGCATCAGGAGCGCCTTGCGGCGGGCGTTCCCGTAGAGGCTCGTGATCGTGTACGTGTTGAATCCGTCGGCGAAGTCATGGGTGATGACGGCGAGCGCGACGGCGGCCCCCATCCCGCCGCCGATCTGGAAGGCGGCCCCGAGCGCCACGCCGTCCATCAGGCTGTGCCCCACCATCGCGGCCGCCGCCGTCAGCCCGACCTGCGGCACCCGTTCCTCGCCCGCCCCGTGTGCCGCCTGGCGTACGGCCAGCGAGCGCTCGACGAGATGGGCCGTCAGGAAGCCTCCCACGAACAGCAGCAGGGCCGCCGGTACGCCGAAGACGGTGCCGCCCGCGGCCTCCACCGCCTCCGGCAGCAGGTCGAGGCCGACGACACCCAGCATCAGTCCGCCCGCGAAGCCGAGCACGAGGTGCCGGCGGTCGCTGACGCGCTGCGCGACCCAGCCGCCCGCCAGGGTCATCAGGAACGCGCCGAGCGCGACGAATACCGCCATGGGCCCTTGCTAGCGGATTGAACCCGCCTCGCGCACCTCAGGCCGCCCTTACCGTGTCGCCCCGCCCCGCCCGCCCGTCCGCTCGTCCGCCCCTCCCCGGAAGGATCCCCCGTCATGACCCGAGCCGCGCTGGTCGTCGGTGTCGGTGCCCGTCGCGGCGTCCGGGCCGAGGAGGTGCTGGAGCTGATCCGGGAGGCCCTCGACGAGGCCGGGCCCACGGCCGGTGACGTGGTCGAGCTGGCCACGCTCGACACCAGGGCGGACGAGCCGGGGATCGTCGGCGCCGCGACGCACCTGGGGGTGCCCGTGCGGTCGTACACGGCCGGGGAGCTGGCGGAGGTCCCGGTGCCCAGCCCGTCGGCCGCGCCGCGCGCGGCGGTGGGGACCGGGTCGGTGGCGGAGGCCGCGGCGCTCGCGGACGCCGGTGAACTGCTCGTTCCCAAGCGGAAGTCGGCGTCGGTGACCTGTGCGGTGGCGCGCCGGAGGGCACCGGCCGGAACTTCGGCATCGACGAATGGCGCCGAGCCGTTCACCATTACTGCCATGCTGCCCCCCACGAAGCACATCGAGAGCGCCGGGCCCGATCTGCGGCACCACGGCGACGCGGAAGTACGCGGCCTGGACCTGACCGACCTCGCCGTCAACGTACGGACCGGCACACCCCCGGACTGGCTGCGGCAGCGGATAGCCGCGTCGCTGGGGTCGCTGGCCGCCTATCCGGACGGGCGGCCGGCCCGCACGGCGGTCGCCGGGCGGCACGGACTGCCCGAGGAAAGGGTTCTGCTCACGGCGGGCGCTGCCGAGGCGTTCGTCCTGATCGCCCGGGCCCTGCCCGCCCGGCGGCCGGTCGTCATCCATCCGCAGTTCACGGAACCGGAGGCGGCCCTGCGCGCGGCGGGGCACGAGGTCGGCCGGGTGCTGCTGCGCCCGGAGGACGGCTTCCGGCTGGATCCGGCGGCGGTGCCCGAGGACGCGGACCTGGTGGTGGTCGGCAACCCGACCAACCCGACGTCCGTGCTGCATCCGGCGGGGGTGCTGGAGCGGTTGGCGCGGCCCGGGCGGACGCTGGTGGTCGACGAGGCGTTCATGGACGCCGTGCCGGGTGAGCGCGAGGCGCTGTGCGGGCGTACGGACGTGCCCGGTCTCGTGGTGCTGCGGAGCCTGACGAAGACCTGGGGGCTGGCGGGGCTGCGGATCGGCTACGTGCTGGCCGAGCCGGAGACGATCGGGCTGCTCCAGGAGGCTCAGCCGCTGTGGCCGGTGTCCTCCCCGGCGCTGGCCGCGGCCGAGGCGTGCATGGAGCCGCGTGCGCTGGTCGAGGCGGCGGACGCCGCGGACCGGATCGCGGTGGACCGGGCCCATCTGCTGGCCGGGCTGGCGGAGTTCAGCGAGGTGGAGGTCGTGGAGCCGGCCGCCGGGCCGTTCGTACTGCTGCGGCTGGAGCGGGCGGACGAGGTGCGGCACCTGCTGCGCTCACGGGGCTTCGCGGCGCGGCGCGGGGACACGTTCCCCGGGCTGGGCAGCGAGTGGCTGCGGCTCGCGGTGCGGGACCGGGTGACGACCAACCGGTTCCTCCAGGCACTCGACCTGGCCCTGCAGGGACTGCCCCGGAGAGCCGTCGGCTGACGGCTCCCCGGGTACGGGAGCGGTGTTCCGCCGTGCGGGCACCGCTCCCCTCCGGACGGTGATCAGCCCTTGGCGCCCCGCCTGCGGGCGACGACCGTGGCGCCCGCGCCCACCGCCAGCAGGACGGCGGCCCCACCCGCGAGGTACGGGGTGGAGGAGCTGGATCCGGTCTCGGCGAGGTCGCCGGTGCCGGGGTTCGA
Source organism: Streptomyces sp. NPDC104381 (assembly GCF_055583745.1). Lineage (NCBI taxonomy): Bacteria > Bacillati > Actinomycetota > Actinomycetes > Kitasatosporales > Streptomycetaceae > Streptomyces > Streptomyces sp. NPDC104381. The sequence continues at coordinate 1,062,401 of NZ_JBVJNK010000001.1, read as the reverse complement.
CGCCTGGACCGGGTCGGAGCCGGTCTGGGGCTTCACGTCGACGGGCTTCTCCTTGCCGCCGGTGTCCCCGGAGCCGGTGTCCCCCGACCCGTTGTCGCCGGAGCCGGAGCCGTTGTCGTCCGAGCCGCCGTCGCCGCCCGTCGACCCGTCGTTGCCGGAGGTGCTGCCGTCGTCCGAACCGCCGTCACCGGAACCGCCGTTCTCCGAGCCGCCGTCACCGGAGCCCCCGTTGCCCGAGCCGCCGCCCCTGGGCGTCTCGCACGTCGCCTCGGCCAGCGTGACCTCGCCCTCCACCTCGGCGACGTTCAGCTTCAGCGGATTCACGGACACCCGCAGCTGGAGGGCCGTCGCGGCCGCCGTGCGCGTGGTCGTCGAGGTCTTCGAGAGGTCGAGCGTCACCTCACCGACACCCGGCACCTGGACCTCCGTCGTGCCGCCCGAGGTGAGCCGGATCTTCTTGCCGAGCACGGTCACGTGCCCGAGCACGTTCGACTCGGCGACCGGCTTGTGACCCGCCTCGCACACCGCCTTGGAGGTGACCTTCTCGACCTCGATCAGCGAGAGCAGCGGCAGGCCCGGCACGTGCACCCGCGCCTTGGCGAGGTTGCTGTAGCCCTCCGCCCGGTGGGCGTCCACGGTGGCGTTCGCCGTCGCGACGTCGGCCTTGAGCACGTGCACGGGACGGCCCTTGTCGACGCCGTCGAGCTCCACGGTGAGCGCGGTCTTCTCCGCGCTCGCCGGGGCGTGCACCTCGTTGAGCGTGGCCTTGAGCGGCACCTGGACGGACTTGTTCAGGAGCGAGACGTCGAGCCCGGCGCGGAGCACGACCGCGCTCGCCTTTCCGTGGCCGCCGGCCGGAGTGGCCGGAGTCGTCGCGGTGGCTGCGTGCGCGGGGACGGCGACGAGCAGCGCGACGGGAGCGGCGGCGATCGCCAGGGCAGCCGAACGGAAGGTGTTGCTGTTCAAGATGGTGGAACCCCCACAAGAGACATGGAGCCGCCGGAACCGTCCAATGGGGGACATCGCGGGCACCGGCGGCCTCGACTCCGTGAATCTTTACGCACAGAGGGTGAACTGACAGACACCTTCCGCCAGTTCACTCCAAAGAGGGGTTTCCGCGTGCACATTCGAATCCATCGGCACAGGAGTTCCTCGGAACCACCCGTTTCACTGACGTCGGGGCATGATCGCCGGATGTCCCCGGCGGAGCACCGAGGTGATTCAACGAGACACGGCGCCCGGGGTCACCGCCGGTCAACACGGCGCCCCGGAGCGGGGCGCCCGGCGGTCAGCCCATGACCTGGCCGTTGAGCACCACCGTGCGCGGGGACGCCAGCACCCGTACGTCCGCCCTCGGGTCCTCGTCGTACATCACCAGGTCCGCCGGGGCGCCCTCCTCCAGCACCGGCCGGCCGAGCCACCGCCGGGCGCCCCAGGCCGTGGCGGAGAGCGCGTCGAGGGGCGGGATGCCGGCCTTCACCAGCTCGGCCACCTCGTCGGCGATCAGGCCGTGGGCCAGCGAACCGCCGGCGTCGGTGCCGGTGAAGACCGGGATCCCGGCGTCGTACGCCGCGCGCACGGTCTCGTACCGGGTCTCGTGGAGCCGCCGCATATGGGCGGACCAGCGCGGGAACTTGGCCTCGCCCGCCGCCGCGAGGCCGGGGAAGGTGGCGATGTTGACCAGGGTGGGGACGATCGCCACCCCGCGCTCCGCGAAGAGGGGGATGGTGTCCTCGGTGAGCCCCGTCGCGTGCTCGATGCAGTCGATCCCGGCCTCCACCAGGTCGCGCAGCGCGTCCTCGGCGAAGCAGTGGGCGGTGACCCGGGCGCCGAGCCGGTGGGCCTCGGCGATCGCGGCCTCGACCTCGCCGCGCGGCCAGCAGGCGGTCAGGTCGCCGGCGTCCCGGTCGATCCAGTCGCCGACCAGCTTCACCCAGCCGTCGCCGCGCCGGGCCTCCCGGGCGACGTAGGCGACCAGGTCGCCGGGCTCGATCTCATGGGCGAAGTTGCGGATGTAACGGCGCGTCCTGGCGATGTGACGCCCCGCCCTGATGATCTTCGGCAGGTCGTCGCGCGCGTCCGTCCACCGGGTGTCGGAGGGTGATCCGGCGTCCCGGATGAGCAGCGTGCCGGCCTCACGGTCGGTGAGGGCCTGCTTCTCGCTGGTGGCCGCGTCGACGGGTCCCTGGTGGTCGAGCCCCACATGGCAGTGCGCGTCGACCAGGCCGGGCAGCACCCAGCCGGTGAGCGTCACGGCGTCGTCCGCGCCCGGCGGCCGCTCGTAGGTGATCCGCCCGCCGACCGCCCAGAGGCCGTCCCTCACCTCGTCGGGCCCTACGAGCACCCGCCCCTTGATCCGCAGCACCGGCGCCGCCTCGTGATCGCTCATGGACAGCACTGTACGAGGAGGCCGCAGGGGGCCGGCAGGGCGCTGGGTACCCTCGACGCGCAGGCGCCGACAGCGCACCGCCCGACCCGAAGAGAGCAGCACCGTGACACATCCATTCCTCGACCTCGCCCCGCTCACCGCCGCGCGTTTCGCAGCGATCGAGCGGCGGGTGGCCGGCCTCCTCGCCACCGAGCAGGACGTCGTCATCATGCAGGGCGAGGCGCTGCTGCCCCTCGAAGGGTGCATCCGGGGCGGCGCCCGGCCCGGATCGACCGCGCTGAACGTCGTGACCGGGCCGTACGGCCAGACCTTCGGCGACTGGCTGCGCGACTGCGGCGCCGAGGTCGTGGACCTCGCGGTGCCGTTCCACACCGCGGTCACCGCCGAGCAGGTCGGGCGGGCGCTGGCCGAGCACCCGGAGATCGACTTCGTGTCACTCGTGCACGCGGAGGCGGCGACCGGCAACACCAACCCGGTCGGCGAGATCGGCGAGGTGGTCCGGGAGCACGGCGCGCTCTTCATGGTGGACGCCGTCGCGTCGGTGGGCGCGGAGCCGCTGCTGGTGGACGCATGGGGCGTGGACCTGTGCGTCATCGGCGCCCAGAAGGCCATGGGCGGCCCGGCCGGGGTGTCCGCCGTGTCGGTGAGCGCGCGGGCGTGGGAGCGGATGGCCGCCAATCCGCGGGCCCCGCGTCGCTCGTACCTCTCGCTGCTGGACTGGAAGGCCCGCTGGATCGACGGGGGCCGCAGGGCGTTGCCGCACGCGCCCGCCCAGCTGGAGATGTTGGCGCTCGACGCGTGCCTGGACCGGATCGAGGCGGACGGCCTGGACGCGGTCATGGCACGGCACGCCTCGGCCGCCGCGGCGACCCGGGCGGGCGCCTCGGCGCTCGGCGGCGGCCTGGAGCCGTACGTCCACGACGCCCGTGACGCGGCACCGGTCGCCACGACCCTGCGCGTGCCGGCGGATCTCGACGCGGCGGAGCTGGTCGGCCGGGCGCTCGCGGCCGACCCCTCGCTGCCGCTGATCGCGGGTGGCGGGGCGCTGTCCAAGGAGATGATCCGGGTCAACCACTACGGCGCGGACGCGACGCGGGACGCGGTCCTGGCCTCGCTGGCCGCCCTGGGCACCGTGCTGGGGGACGCGGGCCGGGAGACCGACCTCGATGCTGCCCGCGAAGCCGTCTCGAAAACCTGGCCGAACAACTAAATTAATTCTGAACTACAGCGGCCGGTTTATCGGACGCGGACAAGAAAAGGGGAGCTGCTTTATCGGGAGCAGCTCCCCACATTCTTCTTCCCCCGTTCCCAGAGGCTAAACGCCACAGTTTTCACTCGATCGGCCCAGTCGATCCGGACGGATGTCAGGCGAGTTACAACGATGTGACCGACTCCACATCGAGTCCGCTTTGGGCGTTAAATTCCAGACAAGACCGGCGAAAACGCCTCCCGATCGGGGCGGATCCGCGCCCGCGTGATAACACAACGGGCCCTCTGACCCAACCCCCTGCGGCGATGCAATTTTGATTTTTGCTGGGTAAATTCAATTCGCATGACCGCCGCACCAGCAGATTTTGCAAGTGCCCGAAGCGAATTCCTCAGAATCGACACCCCGCGAGTGGAGGACGGAGCCGCGATCTGGCGCATTGCCCGCGACTCCGAGGTCCTGGACCTCAACTCCTCGTACAGCTACCTGCTGTGGTGCCGTGACTTCGCGGCGACCTCCGTGGTCGCCCGCGACGAGAGCGGCGACCCCATCGCCTTCGTGACCGGATACATCCGCCCCGACCGCCCCGAGACGCTCGTCGTCTGGCAGGTGGCCGTCGACCGGGCCCACCGTGGCAAGGGACTGGCGGCCACGCTGCTGGACGCGCTGACCGCCCGTGTGGCATCCGACCAGGGCCTGGCCTCGGTCGAGACGACGATCACCCCGGACAACGCGGCCTCCGACCGGCTGTTCACATCCTTCGCGCAGCGGCACGACGCGCCGCTGGAGCACGAGGTGCTCTTCGACGGGGCGCTGTTCCCCGAGGGGACGCACCTGCCGGAGGTCCTCTACCGCATCGGCCCGTTCTAGGGCCTCCCAGCGCCCCTCCGCGCCCCGCCCGGCGCGGCTTTCCCGGGCATGCCTGACCCGCCGCCCGTCACACCCCCCTCGAGCAGGAGATCAGCTGTGACCATCACCCCGCCCGCCCTGAGCGTCTTCGAAGCCCTGGAGTCGGAAGTACGGAGCTACTGCCGCAGTTGGCCCGCGGTCTTCGACCGTGCGCAGGGCGCCCGCCTGACCGACGAGGACGGCCACTCGTACCTCGACTTCTTCGCCGGTGCCGGATCCCTCAACTACGGGCACAACAACCCGGTGCTGAAACGCGCGCTCATCGACTACATCGAGCGCGACGGCATCACCCACGGCCTGGACATGGCCACGACGGCCAAACGAGCGTTCCTCGAGACCTTCGAGAACGTGATCCTGCGCCCGCGTGACCTGCCCTACAAGGTGATGTTCCCCGGCCCGACGGGCACCAACGCCGTCGAGTCGGCGCTGAAGCTCGCCCGCAAGGTCAAGGGCCGCGAGTCCGTCGTCTCGTTCACCAACGCCTTCCACGGCATGTCGCTCGGTTCGCTCGCCGTGACCGGCAACGCCTTCAAGCGCGCCGGTGCCGGCATCCCGCTCGTGCACGGCACCCCGATGCCGTTCGACAACTACTTCGACGGCCAGGTGCCCGACTTCCTCTGGTTCGAGCGCCTTCTGGAGGACCAGGGTTCCGGGCTGAACAAGCCCGCCGCCGTGATCGTGGAGACCGTGCAGGGCGAGGGCGGCATCAACGTCGCCCGCGCCGAGTGGCTGCGCGCCCTCCAGGACCTCTGCCACCGCCAGGACATGCTCCTGATCGTCGACGACATCCAGATGGGCTGCGGCCGGACCGGCGGCTTCTTCTCCTTCGAGGAGGCCGGCATCGTCCCGGACATCGTGACGCTGTCGAAGTCCATCAGCGGCTACGGCCTGCCGATGTCGCTCTGCCTCTTCAAGGGCGAGCTGGACGTCTGGGAGCCGGGCGAGCACAACGGCACCTTCCGCGGCAACAACCCGGCGTTCGTCACCGCGGCGGCCACGCTCGACGCCTACTGGGCCGACGGCCAGATGGAGAAGCAGACCCTGGCCCGCGGCGAGCAGGTGGAACAGACCCTGCTGGCGATCTGCGGCGAGGACGACACCGCGCAGTTCCGCGGCCGCGGCCTGGTCTGGGGCCTGGAGTTCACCGACCCCGAGCGCGCGTCCGCCGTCTGCAAGCGCGCCTTCGAGCTGGGCCTGCTGCTGGAGACCTCCGGCCCGCAGTCCGAGGTCGTGAAGCTGCTCCCGCCGCTGACCGTGACCCCCGATGAGCTGGAGGAGGGCCTGCGCACGCTGGCCCGATCCGTCCGAGAGACCGCCTGAGCGGGGTACGCCCCCCGCGCAGGCACCACAGAGCAGGACAGAAGAGAAAGGCACCACCCCACCGTGATCGTCCGATCTTTCAGTGACATCGAGAACACCGACCGGCACATCAAGTCCGCTTCAGGTACCTGGGAGAGCAAGCGCATCGTGCTCGCCAAGGAGAAGGTGGGCTTCTCTCTCCACGAGACCGTGCTGTACGCGGGCACGGAGACGTCGATGTGGTACGCGAACCACATCGAGGCCGTTCTGTGCACCGAGGGCGAGGCCGAGCTCACCAACGACGAGACCGGCGAGAAGCACTGGATCTCCCCCGGGACGATGTACCTGCTGAACGGGCACGAGCACCACACGCTGAGGCCGAAGACGGACTTCCGCTGCGTGTGCGTCTTCAATCCCCCCGTCACCGGGCGGGAGGACCATGACGAGAACGGTGTATACCCGCTGCTGACAGAGGAGGGCTGAACCATGACCACCGATGTACGCGCCGACCTGTACCCCTCGCGCGGCGCCGCCGAGATGACCACTCCCCGCCAGGACCCGGTCATCTGGTCCGCGCCGGGCGCGCCCGGGCCGGTCACCGCCAAGGATCTCCAGGGTTTCGAGGAGAACGGCTTCCTCACCGTCGACCAGCTCATCACTCCGGAGGAGGTCGACGTCTACCGGGCCGAGCTGGACCGGCTGGTCGCCGACCCGCAGGTCCGGGCCGACGAGCGCTCGATCATCGAACCGCAGTCGCAGAGCGTGCGGTCCGTCTTCGAGGTCCACAAGCTCAGCCAGGTCTTCGCGAACCTGGTCAGCGACGAGCGTGTGGTGGGCCGTGCCCGCCAGATCCTCGGCTCCGACGTGTACGTCCACCAGTCCAGGATCAACGTCAAGCCGGGCTTCGGCGCCTCGGGGTTCTACTGGCACTCGGACTTCGAGACCTGGCACGCCGAGGACGGTCTGCCGAACATGCGGACCGTGTCGGTCTCGATCGCGCTGACCGAGAACTTCGACACCAACGGCGGGCTGATGATCATGCCCGGTTCGCACAAGTCGTTCCTCGGGTGTGCGGGCGAGACGCCGAAGGATAACTACAAGAAGTCCCTGCAGATGCAGGACGCCGGCACCCCGTCCGACGAGGCGCTGACGAAGATGGCCGACCGTCACGGCATCAAGCTCTTCACGGGCGCCGCCGGTTCGGCGACCTGGTTCGACTGCAACTGCATGCACGGCTCGGGGGACAACATCACCCCGTACGCGCGCAGCAACGTCTTCATCGTCTTCAACAGCGTGGAGAACACGGCGCAGGAGCCCTTCGCGGCTCCGATCCGCCGGCCCGAGTTCATCGGGGCGCGTGACTTCACTCCGGTGAAGTAGCGGCGTACGGCAGCCGACAGGGGCGGGACGCGTCATGCGTCCCGCCCCTGTCGGCGTCGCGGGCGCCTTCCCGTCGCCGCTCCTCAGGGGTGCATGACGATCTTGCCCACGTGTCCCCTGCGGGCGAGCGCCTCCTGCGCCCGGGCGGCCTGTTCCAGGGGGTACGTCGCGGCGACGACGGGCCGGACCGTGCCCTCGCGGGCCAGGTCCATGAGAAGGGCGAAGTGCGTGGGCGTGTGCATCGCGGAGCCGATCACCTGCGCGTTGTGCAGATAGAGCCGGCGTACGTCGAAGGCCACGTCGTACCCGCCGAGCGCACCGGCGACGACCCACCGGCCGCCCTCGCGCAGCAGCGGCAGCACCGCGCCCACCAGGTCCCCGGCGACGACGTCGAGGGCGACGTCCACGCCCTCCGGGGCGACGGCGCGGATCTGCTCGGCGACGTCCCGCGCGCGGTCGAGGACCTCGTGGGCACCCGCCTCACGCACCGCGTCGATCTTGGATCCGCTGCTGATGGCGAGGACCCTCGCACCGCGGGCCCGGGCGATCTGGATCAGCGCGAGGCCCACTCCCCCGGACGCCCCCGAGACCAGGGCGGTCTCGCCCTCCCGCAGCCTGCCCCGCTCGATCATGCCCAGCGCGGTGCCGTAGGCGGTCGGAAGCGTCGCGAGCTGGTCGTAGGTGAGCGGGGAGTCCGTCACGTCGTGCACCCGCTCCGCGGCGGCGGTCACGTACTCCGCGTAGCCGCCGTCGCGTTCGCTCCCCATCAGTCCCACCGGGTTCGCGTCGGGTCCCTCGGTGTCGTAGATCGCCGGGTCGACGACCACTCGGCGGCCGACGAGGCCCTCCTCCACGCCGGGGCCGACGGCCACGACCCTGCCCGCCACGTCGGCGCCCTGGATGCGCGGGAAGTCGAGCGGGCCCCGCCAGCCGGACAGCGCCTCCGGGTCTCCCGGCCGGCCGTAGGCGCCCTCACGGGTCCACAGGTCGGTGTTGTTCAGCGCCACCGCCGCGATCCCGACCAGCACTTCTCCGGCCCGGGGCCCGGGCACGGCGACCTCGGCCGGCCGGAGGACCTCCGGCCCTCCGTGCTCCGCGATCCGTACGGCGCGCATGGTCTTCGGCACGTTCATCGTTCGACCTCCGCTGGGTATACTGATCTGTGAACACACCCCACGGTACACCGATCGGTGAAGGAACGTTGATGCAGGACACCCGCCCCCTGACGCCGGCCGGCCGTCGCATCGTCGCGGCCGCCGAGGAGCTGTTCTACGACCGCGGGATCACGGCGATCGGCGTGGATCTGATCGCCGAGCACTCGGGGGTGACCAAGCGGACCCTGTACAACCAGTTCGGCTCGAAGGACCGGCTCGTGGCGGCCTACCTCACCGGGCGTGACCAGCGCTGGCGGTCCCTCGTCCGCGCCACCGTCGACGCCTGCGACGACCCGGTCGACGCCGTGACCGCCCCTCTCGACGCGCTGCGGGTCTGGAGCGGGACCAACGCCCGCGGCTGCGCGTTCATCAACGCCCTGGCCGAGCTCCCGGACGCCTCCCATCCCGCGTACGTCGTCGCCGCGAACCAGAAGCGCTGGCTGCTGGACCTGTTCGAGGACCTCTCCACCGCGGCGGGCTGCTCGGCCCCCGGCACCCTGGCCACCCGGCTCCTCGTGCTGCACGAGGGCGCCCTCGCCACGCAGCCGCTCCCGCTCGACACCCTCCCGGGCACCATCGAGCTGGCGCGGTCCCTGGTGCGGGCCGCCGTGGACCGCCCGTAGGGACCGCCGCGGCGTACAACTCGCTGGACCCCGGCGGGATCAGCGGAGACAGTGGCGCCCATGACTTCGCTCGTACAGCACATCACCATCGACTGCGCCGACGCCTACGAACTCGCCCTGTTCTGGGCCGAGGTGCTCGGATCGCCGCTCTCCGACGACGACGCGCCCGGCGATCCCGAGGCCCTCGTGGAGGCACCGGGCGCCGCACTGCTCTTCGTCACGGTGCCGGAACCCAAGAGCGGCAAGAACCGGATCCATCTGGACATCCGCCCCGAGCGCCGGACCCGCGACGAGGAGGTCGAGCGGCTGCTCGCCCTGGGCGCCACGCTGGTCGCCGACCACCGCAAGCCGAACGGCCGGGGCTGGGCGACCCTGGCCGATCCGGAGGGCAACGAGTTCTGCGTGGAGTGCGGGGCCGCCGAACGCGCGGCGCTGACCGGCACCCGCCTGCCGGTCACCGCCGACGACGTGACGCTGGCGGTACGGCTCGCGGTCGACGCCCTCGCGGCGTCCCCGGTGGACGACTGGCGTGTCCCCGCGGGGTCGTTGGCGTGGGACTGCTGGGAGACCCTGGAGCATCTGAGCGACGACCTCTTCGCGTACGCCGTCCAGCTCGGCCCGCGCAGGCCCTCGCTGGAGACCGAGGTCCCCTACCGCTGCGCACCGGAGCGTGAGGGCGGCCCCGGGAGCAGCGTCTTCGCGGACCCGGAGGCCGGTAACGCGGGGCTGCTCCAGACGCTGGAGGCGAGCGGCGCCCTCCTGACGGCCATGGTGCGGACGGCCTCCCCCGAGGTCCGCTCCTACCACTCGCACGGTGTCTCCGACCCGGAGGGCTTCGCCGCGATGGGCATCGTGGAGACCCTCGTCCACGCCTGGGACGTCGCCGGCACGCTGTCGTTCCCCTGGGCCCCGCCCCGGGACCTCTGCGACCGGGTGCTGGCCCGGCTGTTCCCCGACGCCCCGGACGACGAGGACCGGTGGACCGTCCTGCTGTGGTGCACCGGCCGCGCGGACCTGCCCGGCCGCGACCGTGTCACCTCCTGGAGGTGGCACGGCGCGCCCCTGGAGGGGTGAGCAGCCGGACGCCGGCTCCCCGTCTACCGGTGCGAGAACCAGCCGGCCGCCGGCAGCAGCCTGCCGTCGTAGTCGAACACCGCCTGGTTCTCCCAGGCGTTGCCCGACGCCGGGTCGGCCGGGTCCCAGCCGCTGCCGGTGACGGCGGTCCAGGCGGGTTCCCAGTAGACGGCGCCCAGGCCCCGGCCGTTCGGGACGGCCTCCACGACGTTCATGACGTCGCGGAGGTTCGCCGCCTGGCCGGCCGGGGTCGCCGGGTAGCCGGTGACCAGCTGGCTCGCGGTGGCCACGTTGTTCTCCAGGCCGTCGTCGTTCGCGAGCGTATGGGCGTACGCCGTCTCCGCGACCATGACCGGCTTGCCGTAGCGGGACGCGGCGTCGTCCAGGTTGGTCTGGAGCTCGGCCAGTGAGCCGTGCCAGTAGGCGTAGTACGAGAGGGCGATGACGTCGAAGGGCACCTTCTGCGCCACCGCGTTGTCGAACCACCAGCGGGTGCCCGCGTTGTCGCCGCCCTCGGCGAGGTGCAGGGCCACCTTCGTCGTGGAGGAGACCGCCTTCGCGGCGTTCGCCCCGGAGGTGAGGAGCCCGGCGAGCTGGGACCAGTTGCTCGTCGATCCCTCCGGCCAGAGCATCCCGCCGTTGATCTCGTTGCCGATCTGCACCATGTCGGCGGTGGTGCCCTGGGCCTTCAGCGCGTTCAGCACGTCGTACGTGTGGGTGTAGACGTCCGTACGGAGCCGGCTGTAGTCGTGGCCCGCCCAGGCGGCGGGCTTGTTCTGCTTGCCGGGGTCGGCCCAGGCGTCGGAGTAGTGGAAGTCGATCAGCGTCTTCATGCCGAGGGCCTTGGCACGCTCGGCCATCGCGAGGACATGGGCCTTGTCGTTGTAGCCGTCGGCCGGGTTCACCCACACCTTGAGGCGTACGTAGTTCATCCCGGAGCCCTTGAGGATGCTCATGGCGTCCCCGGTGGTGCCGCTCGCGTTCCTGTACGTGGCGCCGTACGCCTCGTTCTTCGGGAGGGTGGAGAGGTCACCGCCCCTGATGCTCAGCCCGGTGGACCCGGGGGTGAAGGTGATGTCGTCGAAGTTGGCCCACTCCCCCGCGTGGGCGTCGGAGTTGAGGCTGATCGTGCACGCTCCGCCGGTCACCTTGACGGAGGTGACGAGCCGGACCCACTCGCCGTTCGCGGTGGGCGGCAGGTCGGTGCGCTGCTCGGCGGAGCCGCAGTTGCGCAGGGCGAGGTAGGCGGCGTTCTGGCCGCCGCCGGAGCGGACCCAGGCACTCAGGGTGTACGTGCCGTCGGTGAGGCCGCTCAGGTACTGGTAGGTCTCGACCTTGTAGGCCGAGGCCGACCAGTGGCTGAGCCGGGTGCTGCCACCGTGGCCGCCGGCCTCGGTGAAGGAGGCGGCGTCCTGGCCTCCGGCCGAGTACGTCGACCAGCCGGTGGCACCCGACTCGAAGCCGGTGTTGACGGGGGCGGTGGCCGCGTGGGCGGCCTGGGCGGGGAGCGCGGCGAACACGAGGCCGGACAGCGCGGCCACCGCCCCGGCCGCTCTCGCTCGGGTGTGCGTCGTTCCGTACATCGTCGATGTCCCTTCGACAGTTGCGCGGGGCAGGGTCCTTCGTTTGGATGCCGGGCCCCGCGAGCCCGGCCTGATCCGAACGAGAGGCCCTGACGGGTGGGCGCCTCAGCCGTCGAGCCGTACGACGCGGACCGCCCCCGCCGGAACGGCGAGCTTGTCCACGGCGGGCTCGCCGGTGAGGAGTTCGGTGCCGGGGGCGTCCAGCGCCACATCGGCGTCGGTGTCGGAGTGGTTGATCACGAAGAGGTAGCCGCCGGTGTCGCCCGTGCGACGGACGACCTCGACGTCGTACGGGAGGTGGGTGCGCGGCTCGATTCCGGCGTCGGCGGCGGCGCGGTCGAGGACGGCGGCCAGGCCGGCGCCGGAGAGCCGGGTGGAGAGGTACCAGGCGGTGCCCTCGCCGAGCCGGTTGCGGGTGACGGCGGGCCGGCCGGCCGGGACGCCGTCGGCGTACGACCAGACGGTCTCGGCGCCGCGCGGGATCACCACGTCCGACCAGACGTCGCCGGTCAGCTCCGGGCCTTCGGGGGCGCCCTCGGGGGTGACCAGCCGGACGGTGCCGCCCGCACCGAGCGGGGAGAACTCCTCGACGGTCAGGCCCAGTACGTCGCGGAGGGCGCCCGGGTAGGGGCCGGGGTGCACCGCGTCGTCGGCGTCGACGATGCCGGAGAAGTACGAGACGACGAGGGTGCCGCCGTTCTCGACGTACCGGCGGAGGTTGCGGCCGCTCGCCTCGGTGGTGAGGTAGAGGGCGGGGACCACGACCAGCGGGTAGGCGGAGAGGTCCGCGTCCGGGTGGGCGAAGTCCACGGTGAGGTGCCGGTCGTAGAGCGAGGCGTAGAAGGTGTCGGCGCGCTCGCGGGCGTCGTGGTCCTCGCTCGGGCGCCACTCCAGGCGCTGGGCCCACCAGGACTCCCAGTCCCAGAGCATCGCGACGTCGGCGACGGTCCGGGTGGAGCGGACGCCCTCCAGCAGGCCGAGTCCGGCGCCGAGCGCGCTGACCTCGCGCCAGATCCGTGAGTCGGTGCCGGCGTGCGGGACCATCGCGGAGTGGAACTTCTCGGCGCCGCGCCGGGACTGCCGCCACTGGAAGAACATGGCTCCCTCCGATCCGCGGGCGACGTGGGCGAGGCTGTTGCGGGCCATCTCGCCGGGGCGCTTGGCGGGGTTGCGCGGCTGCCAGTTGACGCCGCTGGTGGAGTGTTCGAGCAGGAGCCAGGGCGCGCCGCCCGCGACGGAGCGGGTGAGGTCGGCGGCCATGGCGAGGTTGACGTGGGTGCGGCGGCCGTCGGTGATCAGGTAGTGGTCGTTGGTGACGAGGTCGACCTCGCGGCCCCAGGCCCAGTAGTCGACGGACTCGCACTGGCTGAGGGCGGTCATGAAGTTGGTGGTGACGGGGATGCCGGGGGCGAGCCGGTGCAGGATGTCGCGCTCGGCGGTGAAGTTCTCCCGCATGGTGGCGTCGGCGAAGCGGGCGTAGTCCAGCTGCTGGGCGGGGTTGCCGACGGTCGGGGTGGTGCGGGGCGGGTCGATGTCGTCGAGGGTGCGGTAGCGCTGGCCCCAGAAGGCGGTGCCCCAGGCCGCGTTGACCGCGTCGACGGAGCCGTGGCGGGCGGTGAGCCAGCGCCGGAAGTGCGCGCCGCAGGTGTCGCAGTAGCAGGCGCTGACGGGGACGCCGTACTCGTTGTGGACGTGCCACATCCCGAGGGCCGGGTGGTGCGCGTAGCGGCGGGCGAGCTGTTCGGTGATGCCGGCGGCCGCCGCGCGGTAGGCGGGCGAGCTGTGACAGATGGCGCCGCGCGATCCGAAGGCGAGCCGGGCGCCGTCCCGGGTGACCGGCAGGGCTTCGGGGTGGGCGCGGTAGAACCAGGCCGGCGGGGCGACCGTGGGGGTGCCGAGGTCGGCGCGGATCCCGTTGACGTGCAGCAGGTCGAGAAGCCGGTCGAGCCAGCCGAAGTCGTGGACGCCCGGCTCGGGTTCGAGCAGCGCCCAGGAGAAGATCCCGACGCTGACCATGGTCACACCGGCCTCCCGCATCAGGCGTACGTCCTCGTGCCAGACCTCTTCGGGCCACTGCTCGGGGTTGTAGTCGCCGCCGAAGGCCAGCTTGTGCAGGCCCGCCGGGTACGGCGCGGATTCTGAGTGCGGCATGGACGGCTCCTGGCTCTTTCGGACAACTTCTGGGAACGTGCACACACACTCTCGGCGGCGCAGGGCCAACATAACCGCACAGCAACAACCATTGACAAGTGTCGGTTTCGTTTCTCTACTGTGAACGCTCACAGCGCCGCACCGGCCGGTCCGCCGAGGCTCTGTTCGTCTCGTCAGGGGAGAAACCATGAAATACCGCACCGTCGCGGTGTCCACCGCCGCAGCCCTCGCCGCCACCGCCCTGCTCTCGGGGTGCGGCTCGGACGACGGCGGCGACGAGCCGGCCGCCTCCGGGCCCGCCTCGCTGACCTACTGGGCGTGGGCGCCCGGCCTGGACAAGGTCGCGGACATCTGGAACAAGGGGCCGGGCAAGGAGGCCGGCATCACCGTCACGGTGAAGAAGCAGGCCTCCGGCGACGACCTGGTCACCAAGATCATCACGGCGGCGAAGGCCCACAAGGCCCCCGACCTGGTCCAGGCCGAGTACCAGGCGCTCCCCACACTGGTCTCCAACGACGTCCTCGCGGACATATCCGAGGAGGCGGGCGACGCCGAGGGCGAGTTCGCCGACGGGATCTGGCAGCAGGCGACGCTCGGCTCGGACGCCCTGTACGCGCTGCCGCAGGACTCCGGCCCGCTGATGTTCTACTACCGCCAGGACCTCTTCGAGCAGTACGGCCTGACCGTGCCCACCACCTGGGACGAGTTCGCCGACACCGCCCGCGCGCTGAAGAAGAAGGCGCCGGACAAGGACCTCACCACCTTCTCCTCCAACGACTCGGGCCTCTTCGCGGGCCTCGCCCAGCAGGCCGGCGCGCAGTGGTGGACGACGGGCGGCGACAAGTGGAAGGTCGCCATCGACGACCCGGCCACGCGGAAGGTCGCCGACTTCTGGGGCGGCCTGGTGAAGGAGGGCGCCATCGACAACCAGCCGATGTACACCCCGGCCTGGAACAAGGCGCTCAACACCGGCAAGCAGATCGCCTGGGTCAGCGCCGTCTGGGCACCGGGCACCCTGACCACCGCCGCTCCCGAGACGAAGGGCAAGTGGGCCATGGCCCCGCTCCCCCAGTGGAAGGCCGGCGAGAACGTCACGGGCAGCTGGGGCGGCTCGTCCACGGCGGTCACCAACGACTCGAAGAACAAGAAGGCCGCAGCGACCTTCGCGAAGTGGCTGAACACCGACCCGGCGGCCCTGGCCGCGCTGGTCGAGGAGAGCGGCATCTACCCGGCCGCGACCGCCGCCCAGACCGGTGGCGCGCTCGCGAAGGCGCCGGAGTACTTCTCCGACCAGCCCGCCTTCTACACCGAGGCCGCCAAGATCGCGAAGGGCACCGCCCCGGCCGCCTGGGGCCCGAACGTCAACGTCGCGTACAGCGCCTTCAAGGACAACTTCGCCGAGGCCGCCAAGAACAAGTCGGACTTCGGCCCCGCCCTGACCGCCATGCAGGACGCCACCGTCGCGGACCTGAAGAAGCAGGGCTTCGGAGTCTCGGAGTGACACGCACACCCCGCAGGAGGGCGTACGGGGTCAAGAGCGCCCCGTACGTCTTCCTGATCCCCGCCACCGTCCTCTTCCTGCTCTTCTTCGCCCTGCCCATCGGCTACGCCGTCCACCTCAGCTTCCGCAGGACCGAGGTCAAGGGCCTCGGCCTCGGCAAGGGCGCCCGCGAGGAGATCTGGGCCGGCCTGGTCAACTACACCGACGCGCTCTCCGACTCCGAGCTGCTGCACGGAGCACTGCGCATCCTCGGCTACGGCGCGATCGTCGTCCCGGTGATGCTCGGCCTCGCCCTGCTCTTCGCCCTGCTGCTGGACACCGACGGCCTCCGGGCGCGCGGCTTCAGCAGGCTGGCGATCTTCCTGCCGTACGCGATCCCGGGCGTCATCGCCGCGCTGATGTGGGGCTTCCTCTATCTGCCCGAGGTCAGCCCGTTCCTGTACGTCCTCGACGCGATGGGACTGCCGCGGCCCGATCTGCTGGACGGCGGCCCGCTGTACCTCTCGCTGGCCAACATCGCGGTGTGGGGCGGCACCGGCTTCAACATGATCGTGATCTACACGTCGCTGCGGGCGATCCCCGCCGAGATCTTCGAGGCCGCACGGCTCGACGGCTGCTCGCAGCTGCAGATCGCGCTGCGGATCAAGATCCCGATGGTGGCGCCCTCGCTGATCCTGACCTTCTTCTTCTCGATCATCGCGACGCTCCAGGTGTTCAGCGAGCCCACCACGCTGAAGCCGCTCACCAACTCGCTCTCCACCACCTGGAGTCCGCTGATGAAGGTCTACCAGGACGCCTTCGTCAACAACGACATCCACGCGGCGGCGGCCCAGGCGGTCATCATCGCCCTCGCCACCCTCGCCCTGTCCTTCGGCTTCCTCAGGGCGGCCAACTCCCGTACGAAGCAGGGAGAGTCCCGATGAGCACCCCGTCCCCGGCCGCCCCCGGCCGCCGGCGCCTCCCCCTCGTCCCCACGGCCGCACTGCTGCTCGGCGCGGTGTACTGCCTGCTGCCCGTCGCCTGGGTGCTGGTCGCCTCGACGAAGTCGGGCAGCGAGCTCTTCTCCACCTTCACCTTCCTGCCCGGCACCGGCTTCGCGGACAACGTCGCCGAGCTCACGGAGTACCGCGACGGGGTGTACTGGAAGTGGATGGCCAACTCGGCCTTCTACGCCGGGGCGGGCGCGCTGCTCTCCACGGCGGTGTCCGCGGTCTCGGGGTACGCGCTGGCCGTGTACCGCTTCCGCGGCAAGGAGACCGTCTTCAACATCCTGCTCGCCGGGGTGCTGATGCCTCCGGTGATCCTGGCCGTGCCGCAGTACCTGCTGCTGGCCGAGGCCGACATGACCGACTCGTACCTGTCGGTGCTGCTGCCGCTGATCCTCTCCCCGTACGGCGTCTACCTCGCCCGGATCTACGCGGCGGCGGCCGTGCCGGCCGATGTGATCGAGGCGGGGCGGATGGACGGCGGCGGCGAGTGGCGGATCTTCCGGACCATCGCGCTGCCGATGATGCTGCCGGGGCTGGTGACCGTGTTCCTGTTCCAGTTCGTCGCGGTCTGGAACAACTTCCTGCTCCCCTACATCATGCTCGGCGACGACGAGAAGTTCCCGGTGACCCTGGGGCTCTACACACTGCTCCAGCAGGGTTCGAACACCCCGGCGCTCTACACCCTGGTCATCACCGGCGCACTGCTGGCGATCATCCCGCTGATCGCCCTGTTCCTGGTGATCCAGCGGTTCTGGAGCCTCGACCTGCTCTCGGGCGCCGTAAAGTCCTGACCGCGCGCCGCAAAGCCCTGACAGCTCCTCAACAGGGCTCCTCTTCATGAAAGATCAGCACCATGAGCCGCACAGAACAGAACGGCACGGGCCGTCCCCGGCCGCCGACGATCCACGACGTCGCCCGGGAGGCCGGTGTCTCGCGGGGCACCGTCTCCCGGGTCCTCAACGGCGGTCACAACGTCAGCCCGGCCGCGCTCGACGCGGTCCAGTCCGCCATCCGGCGCACCGGCTACACCGTGAACCGGCACGCCAGGTCCCTGATCACCGGGCGCTCCGACTCGGTGGCCTTCCTGCTGACCGAGCCCCAGGAGCGCTTCTTCGAGGACCCGAACTTCAATGTGCTGCTGCGGGGCTGCACCACCGCGCTCGCCGCCCACGACATCCCGCTGCTGCTGATGATCGCGGGCACGGAGGCGGAGCGCCGCCGCAACATGCGCTACATCGCCGGGCATGTGGACGGGGTGCTGCTGGTCTCCAGCCACTCCGGTGACCCGGTCGCCGCCCAGCTGCACGAGGCCGGGGTGCCGCTGGTGGCCTGCGGCAAGCCGCTCGGGCAGGGGTCGCGGGTCAGCTACGTGGCGGCGGACGACCGGCACGGCGCCCGGGACATGGTGCGTTACCTGTACGGGTCGGGGCGCCGCCGGATCGCCACGGTCACCGGTCCGCTGGACACCCCGGGCGGGGTGGACCGGCTGGCCGGATACCGGGAGACGCTCGCCGAGTGCGGGCTGCCGGTGGACGAGGCCCTGATCGTGCCGGGCGACTACAGCCGGGCGGGCGGTGAGGCGGCGGCCGCGCTGCTGCTGGAGCGGGCGCCCGAGGTGGACGCGGTGTTCGTGGCGTCGGACCTGATGGCCCAGGGCGTGCTGAGCGCGCTGGAGCGGGCGGGCCGGCGGGTGCCGCAGGACATCGCGGTCGGCGGCTTCGACGACTCCCCCGCCGCGCTCGCGGCGCGCCCGGAGCTGACGACGGTCCGCCAGCCGTGGGACCGGATCAGCGCCGAGATGGTACGGGTGCTGCTGGCGCAGATCGGCGGGGAGGACCCGGCGGCGGTCATCCTCCCCACCGAACTGGTGCGCAGGGACTCGGCGTAGGGAGTCGGCGCAGGGGGTCGGAGCAAGGAGTCGGCGCAGGGGGTCGGCGCAGGGGCTTTTCGGAGGGGGCGCCTCAGCCGATCCGCAGGGCCAGCACCTGCCCCGGCCAGGTCCCGGACCGGAAGCGCTCCGTGGGGACGAAGCCGTTGCGCTCGTAGTACGCGACGAGTTCGCCCCCGCCGCCCGCCCAGCAGTCGACCCGCAGCAGGTCCACCCCGGCCCGCCGGGTCTCCCGCACGGCGTGGGCCAGCAGAGCCGACCCGATGCCGAGTCCCGCGTGCCGCCGGTCGGAGACCAGCAGGCGTACGTACAGCTCCGGTTCCCCCGCCGCCGGGATCGGCATCCGCGGGTTGGGGCCGGTGTCGAGCACCAGCGCACCGGCGGGCACACCGTCCAGCTCCGCGACGTACGGCGAGTTCACCGTGGTGTACCCCTCGACCCGGGCCGGGCCTTCGGGCGTCCGCGAATACGGGACGGTGCCCCACTGTTCGGTGTTGCCGCGGGCGTTCATCCAGGCCACGGCGGAGTCGAGCATGTCCAGGATGGCCGGTGCGTCGGCCGGGCCGCCCGGCCTGATCCGTATGCCGTGCATCGTGTCGTCACTCACGCCGGAAGTCTGCCACGGGGACCCGCACGGCATCGGGTCCCCGGCGTCGGGCGTCCGGACGCGCGGTCCGTGTCAGACGGCGTCCAGGGCCGGGTAGTCGGTGTAGCCCTCCGCGCCGCCGCCGAAGAAGGTCTTCGGGTCCGGGGTGTTGAAGGGGCCGCCGGCCTTGAGGCGGGCCGGCAGGTCCGGGTTGGCGAGGAACAGGGCGCCGTACGAGATGATGTCGGCGATCCCGTCGTCGATGACCGTGTGGTGCTCGGGGCCCGTCGGCCCTTCGGAGAACACGTTGATGACGAGGGTCCCGGTGAACTGCTTGCGCAGCGCGAGCGTCAGTTCACGGCCGTCCGCCTGCTCCAGCACGTGCAGGTAGGCGAGACCGAGCGGCTCGAGCTCCGCGACGAGCGCGGTGTAGACGGCGTCCGGCTCGGGCTCCTCGATGCCGTTGTAGGGGTTCCCGGGCGAGACGCGGATCGCGGTCCGCTCGGCGCCGATCTCTGCGACGACGGCCTTGACCACCTCGACGGCGAAGCGGATGCGGGCCGTGTCCGAGCCGCCCCAGGCGTCGGTGCGCAGGTTGGTGTTGGGGGCCAGGAACTGCTGGATCAGGTAGCCGTTGGCGCCGTGCAGCTCGACGCCGTCGAAGCCGGCGTCGATCGCGTTGCGGGAGGCCGTGACGAAGTCGCCGATGGTCGCGCGGATCTCCTCGTCGGTGAGCTCGTGCGGCTCCACGAAGTCCTTGGGTCCCACGTGGGTGTAGACCTGGCCGGGTGCCGCGACCGGGGACGGCGCCACCGGGACCAGTCCGTCCGGCAGCAGGACGGGGTGGCCGATCCGGCCCGCGTGCATGATCTGGGCGAAGATCCGGCCGCCCGCCGCGTGGACGGAGTCGGTGACCTCCCGCCAGGACGCGACCTGCTCGGCGCTGTGCAGCCCGGGGGTGGAGGGGTATCCCTGGCCCACCACGGAGGGCTGGATGCCTTCGGTGATGAGGAGCCCGGCCGAGGCGCGCTGGGTGTAGTAGTCGACGGTGAGGCCGGTGGCCGTGCCGCCCTCGCCGGCCCGGCTGCGGGTCATCGGCGCGAGGGCGATGCGGTTGGAGAGCTGCGTACCGGAGAGATCTACGGGATCGAACACGGTGGTCATGGAAGCCTCCGAGGCATTTAGATTGGTCGGCCAAGTAATGAGCGCCTCGCCACTGTAACCTATTAATTGGCCGACCAAGCTAAAGTTCATGAGGACGTCACGAAGCCCGGCACCGGACCGGGTCGCGGCACCGCACCGAGGAGTCCCGATGAAGGCCGAAAGCGCCACCTCCGCCGACCCCGCCTGCCCCGGGGCGCTGCCCAGCGCCGCCCTCGACGGCCCGGTCAGCCATGCCGTCTCCCGGGTGGCGAGGCTGCACAGGATCACGGCCGGCCGGCTGCTCAAGGGGCTCGGGCTCTACCCGGGGCAGGAGTTCCTGATGATGCACCTGTGGGACACCGGAGCGGTCCGGCAGGCCGAGCTGATCAAGGCCGTGGACCTCGACCCGTCCACCGTCACCAAGATGCTCCAGCGCCTCGAACAGGCCGGGCACGTACGCCGCCGCCCCGACCCGGACGACCGGCGGGCGGTCCTGGTCGAGGCGACGGAGGAGAGCTGCGCCCTGCACGCCGAGGTGCGGGGCGCCTGGTCGGGCCTGGAGGAGCACACCCTGGCGGGGCTGGATCCCGCCGAGCGTGCGGAGCTGGCCCGGCTGCTCGCCAAGGTGGAGGAGAACCTCTGCGCGGAAGCCGGCGAGTGCCCCGCGCGGTAGGTCAGCCGGCCAGCACCTCCAGGGCGCGGTCGACGTCGGCGTCGGTGTTGTAGAGGTGGAAGGCCGCCCGCAGGTTCCCCGCGCGGGCGGAGACCGTCACCCCGGCCGCGGCCAGCTCGGGCTCCCGGCCGCCGAGTCCGGGCACGGCGACGATCGCGGAGGTGCCGGGCACCGGTGCGTGCCCGAGCGACGTCAGCCCCTCCCGGAGGCGGGCGGCGAGTGCGGTGGTGTGGGCGTGCACGGCGTCCACCCCGACCTCGGCCAGCAGCTCCAGGGACTGCTCGGCCCCGTGGTAGGCGAGGAAGGCCACGGGTTCGTCGAACCGCCGGGCGGCGGCCGCGAGCCGCTCGACCGGCCCGTAGACGCTGTCCCAGCGGTCCTCGGCCGCGACCCAGCCCGGATAGAGGGCCGGCAGGGTCTCCTGGGCCTCCTCGGTGACGGTCAGGAAGGACGTGCCACGGGGGCACAGCAGGAACTTGAAGCCTCCGGTGACCGTGTAGTCGTACGCCCCCGCGTCGAGCGGCAGCCACCCCGCCGACTGACTGGCGTCGAGCATCGTCCGGGCCCCGTGCTCGGCGGCGGCCGCACGCACGGCGTCCAGGTCGGCGACCCGGCCGTTGGAGGACTGGGCGGCCGAGAAGGCGACGACGGCGGTGCCGGGACGGACGGCGCCGGCCAGCTCGTCCAGCGGCACGTACCGCATCTTCAGATCGCCCCGGACGGCGAACGGGCTGACGACGGAGCTGAACTCCCCTTCGGGGGCCAGCACTTCCGCCCCGGGTGACAGCGATGCCGCGACGAGGCCCACGTGCGCGGCGACCGATCCGCCGACGGCGACCCGGTCGGAGCCCACGCCGGCGAGACGGGCGAAGCCGCTCCTGGCCGCCTCCACCCGCTCATGGCTGCCGCCGCCCGGCTGCCGCCCCACGGCGTTGTCCTCGGCCAGCGCCTTGACGACGTCGACCGTGCGCCGGGGCAGCAGCCCGCAGCTGGAGGTGTTGAGATAGGTGGTCCCGGATGCGAATTCGGTGGCCCTGACCCGGTCGATCGCAGAAGTCTCCATGCGGGACAGCCTGACGGCCGCTCAACCTCACGTCAACGACGTAAGTTTGAGCGGCGCGCCAAAGAACTCCTTATACGCGCTGGTCGGACGGGTCGGCCTGGGGCACTTCGCAGGCCCCGTCCGCGTCGCAGGCCGCGGCGTCCCCGCCGACCTGGGTGAGACCGGGGACCACGCGGTCCTTCCACGCCTGCTCCAGCGCCTGGACGAAGACCTCCGCGGGCTGGCCGCCGGAGATGCCGTAGCGCCGGTCGAGCACGAAGAACGGCACGGCGTTGGCACCCAGCTCGGCCGCCTCGCGCTCATCGGCCCGCACGTCGTCGGCGTACGCCTCGGGGTCGGCCAGCACCGCACGCGCCTCGTCGGCGTCGAGGCCCGCCTCGACGGCCAGGTCGGCCAGCACCGCGTCGTCGAAGACCGAGCGCTCCTCGGCGAAATTGGCCCGGTAGACCAGCGTCAGCAGCTCGTCCTGGCGCCCGCGGGCCTTGGCGAGGTGGAGCAGCCGGTGGATGTCGAAGGTGTTGCCGTGGTCACGGCCCTCGGTGCGGTAGCCGAGCCCCTCGGCCTGCGCGTTCGCGGCGACGTTGCCCTCCATGGCCCGCGCCTCCTCGGGGCTGCGCCCGTACTTCTGGGCCAGCATGTCGATCACCAGCTCGGTGTCGCCCTTGGCCCGCCCGGGGTCGAGCTCGAAGGAACGGTGGACCACCTCGACCTCGTCACGGTGGGCGAAGCCGGCCAGCCCCTTCTCGAAGCGGGCCTTCCCGACGTAGCACCACGGGCAGGCGATGTCGCTCCATATCTCGACGCGCATGACTCTTCTGTTCTCCAGCTCTGCTGTGACCGATCGCGGAGGGAGCCTCCGCCGCCCGTTCAACGCGGCTGGGGTCCGGCTGATTCCCCGGCGGGGCCACCGCGCACCGGGCGGTCCTCACCCGGCCGGCTCGACGGCCGGGCAGCTCGCACCGCGGGGCGGCACCGTCAGCGAGACCAGGTAGGCGTCGACCGTGTCCCGTACGCAGGGACTGCTGCTGTACGTGCCGTGGCCCCAGCCCTCGTAGGTGTGCAGGACCGCGCTCCGGCCGAGTTGCCGGGCCACACGTGTGGCCCAGTTGTAGCCGGACGCCGGGTCGTGGACCGCGTTGGTGAGCAGGAGGGGGGCGCTGCCCCGGACCTTCAGCCGGTGCTGGGGGTTGTCCGGCCCGGGTGCGCCGAGGCAGGCGGACACGGACATCAGGGCGCGGGGGTACCTCATGTCCGGGGCGACCCCGGCGACGTGGCGCAGCTCACGGGCGTACTCCTCGTAGCCGTCGACCGGCAGAGCCCAGTCCTGGCAGAACACTTCGAACGGGTTCGTCCCCAGCACGGGCGCGGACCCGTCACGCGTCGCTCCTGTGGCCCGTGCCACGTCCGGCTCGCCCTCGTCCAGCCCGCGCAGGTACTCCGCCAGCGCCGCCCACTCCGGGCCGTACAGCCGCTTCATCACCATGACGTTCAGGTCGAACGGGGTGAGCGGCGCGCCGTCGTCCGACAGCTCCCCCCGCTCGGCGCGGTCCAGCAGCCCGGTCCAGCGCGCCCGCACGTCCGAGCCGTGCAGGGCGCAGCCCGGGGTCCGTCCGCACCACGCCACGAACTCGTCGAAGGAGTCCTGCAACGCGGCGGCCTGCGTGGTCAGGAAGCCGCGCAGGCCGAGGCTGTGGTCCACCACGGCCTCCAGCACCAGGGCACGGACCCGCTCCGGGTACCGCTCGGCGTACTGCTCGCCGAGCAGCGTGCCGTACGAACTGCCGTGGAAGGTGAGGGACTTCTCGCCGAGCGCCGCCCGGACGGCGTCGAGGTCCTTCACCGCGCTGAGCGTGTCGACGTGGTCGAAGAGCCCGTTCGCGGTGTTCTTCCGGCAGTCCGCGCGCAGTTCACGGTTGTACGCCGCCGTGGCGTCGAAGTCGGCCCGGCTCCTGATGACCGGCGGCGGACGCCTGTCCAGGAGCTCCTGCGAGCAGCGGACCGAGTTGCTGAGCCCCACACCGCGCGGATCGAAACTGACGATGTCGAACCGGCTGCGAAGGGTGTCGCTGAAGCGGTCCATGGCGCCCTCCCCGACGATCCGGTCCACGCCCGAGTCTCCGGGGCCGCCGGGCCCGAACACCATGGAGCCGACCCGGGCGCCGGGGCCCGTGGCCCTGCGCCGGGCGAGCTGGAGGTCGAACCGCGCCCCGTCCGGCCGGTCCCAGTCCACCGGCACCGACAGCGCGCCGCACTCCGCCGAGGCATCGCGCTCGCACGGCTTCCATGCGATGCGCGAGCCCACTGCCGCACCGTCGGCCGAGCGCGAGCCCTCCGCCGCACCGTCGGCCGATCCCGAGCCCTCCGCCGCACCGTCGGCCGCCCGGCCCGGAGGGGCGCCGTTCGCCACCCCCGCACCGGTGAGGCCGACCACCAGGGCCAGCGCCACACTCCAGGCGCCATGCGCCCGGCCTCCCCCACGCCTGTCCACCACAGCGCCCCTCACGTCGTCCGGCGTCTCTCCTGCCTCTTGAGGATCGCCCGCGTGCGCTCCGCCGTGAATCCGGCAAGACCCTGCGCCATCCCCTAAGGGCCGGGCGTGTGGGCGTGTTCAGGAGTTTGCGGCCGGGAGCAGCAGCCGGAAGGTGCAGCCCTCGCCGGGTCCGGTGTCGAGTTCCAGGCGGCCGCCGTGGGCCTCGGCGATCGTCGAGGCGATGGCGAGGCCGAGGCCGGAGCCGCCGGTCCGGGGGGTGCCGGAGGCCGATGGCGCCCGGTAGAAGCGGTCGAAGACCTGCCGTGCCTCCTCGGGCGTCAGGCCGGGGCCGTCGTCGACGACCTCGACGGCGTGGGCCGGGGTGCCCGGGCGCAGGGGCGGGTTGGTGCTCGTACGGCCGGGGCGGTCGGTGCCTCCGGTGCGGGGGCCGGCGCGCAGGCTCCCGACGCGCACCTGGAGCCGGGTGCCGGGCGGGGTGTGGGCGCAGGCGTTGTCCAGGAGGTTGGCGAGCACCTGGGCGAGCTGATGCGGGTCGCCGGAGCCCTCCACCACGTCGAGTTCGCCCACCCCGAGCGGGGCGAGGGAGATGCGCCGGCCGGGGTGCCGTACGGCCGAGGCGGCGATCCCGTCGGCGGCCAGCGACAGCAGGTCGACGGGTCCGTGCTCGGTGGTGGGGGCGTCGCCGAGCTTGGCCAGCAGGAAGAGGCTGTCGACCAGGCGGCTCATCCGGTCGGCGTTCTGCGCGATGAGCTCATGGGCCTCGCGCCGGCGGGACGGGGACATGTCCGGGTCGTCCAGCAGGAGTTCGGCGAAGCCCTGGAGGGAGGTCAGGGGGGTGCGCAGTTCGTGTCCGGCGTCCGCCATGAAGCGGCGCAGCCGGCGCTCGGTCCTGTCCTTGCGGTGCAGGGCCGCGCGGAGCTGGTCGAGCATGGTGTTGAAGGCGATGCCGAGACGGCCGACCTCGGTGTCGGGACTGGTGTCGGCGACGTTCTGTTCGAGCTCGCCGCTGGTGATGCTGCGCGCGGTGTGCTCGACGCGGGTCAGCGGCCGCAGGCCGAGGCGTACGGCGGCACCGCCCAGCAGCATCACCCCGGTCGCGGCGACCGCACCGATGGCGAGGCTGAACCAGAGCAGCCGGGACGTCGCGTCCCGCACGGTGTCCAGGGGCAGGGCGACGACGGCCCGCATCCCTCCGGGCCCGGAGTCGGCGACCACGCGCCAGCTGCCGTCGCCGTCCCGGGCGGGCACCGTGGCGGGGTGTCCGTCCACGGGATCGCGCGCGGTGATGGTCCCGGCCAGGCGGGGTTCGCCGTGTCCGCTGCCGAGCGAGTCGGGCAGCAGGCGGCCCTCGGCGTCGTAGAAGTAGACGCGGAAGTCGGAGGGCAGGGCCTCGTGCGGGGGTGGCCGGCGGCTGGGTACGGTGCCGTCGGCGATGTCCCGGTAGACGGGCGAGGGCGGGCGGAAGTCGGTGAGCCGGTCGTCGACCTGCCCGATGAGCCAGGAGCGCATGAGGGTCAGCCCGGTGGCCTGGCTCACCAGGACCGCCGCGGTGGCGAGGACCGTGGCGATCAGCACCAGCCGGGTGCGCAGGGAGCGGGGGCGCAGGCGCCTCGGTACCCCTCTCACCGGGTGTGGTCCCGTGGCAGGCGCAGGCAGTAGCCGACGCCCCGCACGGTGTGGATGAGCGGCGGTTCGGCGCGGTCGATCTTGCGGCGCAGGTTCTTGATGTAGGTGTCCACGATGCGGGTGTCGCCGGCGAAGTCGTAGTGCCAGACCTTCTGCAGGATCTGCTGTTTCTCCAGCACCTTCTCGGGCTGTGCCATGAGACAGGCCAGCAGCCGGAACTCCGTCGGGGACAGCGGCACCCGCTGGCCGCCGCGGTGCACCTCGTGCGCCTCCTCGTCGAGGGTGAGGTCGGCGTAGCGCAGGGGCGGGCGCTCGGCGGGCGGCGGTGATGCGTGCGGTCCGGCGCTGCGGCGGAGGATGGCGCGGATCCGCAGCAGGATCTCCTGGACGTGGAAGGGCTTGGTGACGTAGTCGTCGCCCCCCGAGCTGAGGCCGATGATGCGGTCCTCGACCTCGGTGCGCGCGGTGAGGAAGAGGACCGGGGTGTAGATGCCCCGGGCGCGCAGCTCACGCGTCACCGTGAAGCCGTCGGTGTCGGGGAGCATCACGTCCAGCACGATCAGGTCCGGGCCGCTGCGCTCCGTACCGGACAGGGCGTCCTGCCCGGTCCCCGCCGAGACGACCGCGTAACCGGCGGCGTGCAGGGCGGAGGTGAGCAGGGTGCGGATGCTCGGGTCGTCCTCGACGACCAGAACGGTGTGCCGGGCGGATGGGGCCATCACGGCTGGGTTCACCTCGGGTGGTGCGGGTGGTGCGGGCGCGGTGTCCACGGTACGGGGCGCACGGGACGACCTGCGGTGACGCGGGTGTGCCGGTGCCCCGGGCCGGATCCGGGGGGATCCGTGCCCGGGGCGCCGGTGGTCAGCTGCCGGTGACCTCCTTGTTCTTCGCGAGTGCCTCGGTGCGGGAGGTGACGGTCGTGCGCAGCGTGTCCACGGCCTTCTTCAGATCGGCCGCGTCGACACCGGCCTTCTCGGCCTGGGCGGAGATGCCGTCCAGTGCCTCGGCCGCCTTACCCGATCCGAAGTACGTCTCGTACAGCTCGCTGTACGCCTTCTTGTAGACGCCGTCGAACGCGTCCAGCTCCAGGAAGCGCTCCTTGAGCGCGTGGCCCCCCATGGAGCCACCAGGGCCACCCGCGCCGCCGGGGCCGCCGCCTTCTCCGCCGCCGGGCATCCCGCCTTCCGGCAGTTCCATGCCTTCGGGCAGCTCCATGCCTTCCGGCAGTTCGGGCATGCCCTGGGGTGCCCCGCCCTGCCGGCCTTCCGTTGCCTGGCCGCCGGTGTCCTGGCCGGTCTCCTCGCCGCCCGCGCCGCCGGGGCGGCCGCCGCCCATGCTCATCTCGTCGTCGGGTCCCGCCTCGGCGTCCCCGCTGAAGGTGAGGTTGTAGTCCCATCCGAGGACGGAGAACTTCTTGGTGTCCAGGTCGTACCGGAGCAGGTAGTTCTTGCCGGGCCCCGCCATGTCGTCGAAGTTCATCAGCAGGTTCTGCGTGGCGACGTACTTGGCGAACGACTCGACGTCGACGTGCTTGTCGAGGTCTGCGGCGAACTCCTCGTCCGACGCCTCGTCCACCCACTTGATGAACTTCATGACGGGTTCGAGGTCCTGGCTCCCGACCTTGTTCAGCTGTCGGAACGACGTCTCGTAGTCGGAGGGGTCATCGCCCTGGTAGGCGAAACTTCCGCCCGCCCGCGCCTTGTACAGCACTCCGTCGCCGTCGATGGCCTCGGCGTACTCGGTGTCGGGGTTCTCCACCATGAGCCTGGTGACCTCGGGACCGTTGTTGACGGACACCGTGGTGAAGCCGTACCGCTCGGCCGTCTCGCCGCTCTCGTCCGTCAGTGACAGCGCCAGGGCCTCGTTCAACGGCACCTGCTCGTCGGCTCCGGGGCGCAGCGAGATCTCCCGCTCGCCCTGGTAGGCGCGACCCTCGACGTACTCGTCGATCTCGATGAGCAGGGGGAGCTCCTCCGGCTTGTCGGCGGAGAGGTCGTACTGGGTCATCCCGCCCCCCATACCGCCCCTGCCGGCCCCCGCGTCGGCACCGCCGGCCGCGGCCCCGCCGGTGGCGTCCGTGCCACCGGCGGCGTTCCCGCCGGTGGCACCCGCACCCCCGGTGGCGTCCGCGCCCCCGGTGGCGTTGCCTCCGGTGGCACCCGCACCCCCGGTGGCGTTCCCGCCGGTGGTGCCCGTGCCGCCGGCGGCCGTGCCGCCCGGGGCCCCGGCGCCAGGACCGCCGCCGTTCGCGGCCTGGCCGCGGTCCTGGCCCCCGCCGCCCTGTTGCTGCTGCGGGGCGCCCTGCCCGGCTCCGCCGGGCATCCGGCCGCCACCGGCACCGCCCTTGTCGCCGCGCAGGGACTGCAGCGTGGAGTTGCCCTTCAGGCGGATCCCCACGTCCTGGAGGAAGACCCCGTCGATGGTGAGGTCCGCCTTGATGGAGTCCTTGGTGCCGTCGTCCTCGAACTCCTTGATCATCTTCTTGAAGTCGGTCTGCTTGTACTGCAGCTGGATCGCGTGCGTGACCGTGGTGTCGTAGAGGCCGACCGTGCCCTTGACGTTCTCGGTGATCGTGTCGGCCTCGACGCGGGACGAGGAGGTGACGTACGGCGAGATACGGGCGTCCCCGAAGGCGTACACCATGACGGCCAGGCCCACGCACAGTGCCCCGGCCGGCTTCCAGTGGTGCCGCAGCCGCACCGGGAGGCGGTCCTTCAGCCGCCGCCGGCGGACCGGCGTCGTACCGCCGCTCATCACAGGTCGGTCGTGTCGTAACCGGTCAGCACCGTCACCCGCTGCCCGGAGGTGCGTTCCTGGAGGGCCGTGACGAGGTCGCCGGGCTCCGTGCCCTTCTTCATCCGCACGGTGTAGAACACCTCGTTGAGGGCTCCGCCGCGGATCGTCTCCGTGCTGACCAGCTCGAACTCGCTGGTGTACTTGATCAGGACGTCACGGATGGCGGGCGTGTAGTCCTCGCCGGCGGGGACCTGGACCTTGACGACCTGGCGCTGGACGTTCAGGGCGAACCAGTTGAACTTGAACATCACGAGGATCACGACGCAGATCACGACGGCGCCGACGGCGGCCAGCGTGTAGAAGCGGGCGCCGCAGGCCATGCCGATGGCCATCGCCAGGAAGATGAAGCCGACGTCCCTCGTCTCCTTCACGGCGTTCCTGAAGCGGACGACGGACAACGCGCCGACCAGGGAGAACGCCCGTGCCAGGTTCGAGCCGACCACCAGCATGATCAGGGCGACGATCATGCCGACGATGACCAGCGTCTGGACGTAGGACTGGCTGTACGAGACGTTGCGGTGCGTGTACCGGTAGGTGTAACCGATCACCGTGCTCAGGATGAACGACAGCGCCATGGCGGCGACCACGTCGGCGACGCTGAACGTCCCGCTGAGTTCCTGCAGATCGAAGTTCACTGTGTTCCTTCGAGGATGCCCCCAGGCCCTCGGGCCGGGGAGGGATCGAAGCTCCCGCGTAGCGGGGCATGGGATGGGCCTATCGCCGTCCGGGCGATTGGTCGTCTTCACCCGCCGGGCCGAAGGCGGCCTCAAGCAGGTGGACGATTTCGGAGTCGAGGGATCGCCGGTCGGCGCGCGCTTCCTCAACAAGTCGTGCATGCAGGATCGTTGGCAGGCGGATAAAGATCCGCTTCTCGTTTTCCATGCCAAAATGACGCCATGACGACACCACAAGGGCGCTCGGAGGATGCCGGGCATGCCCGGTACACCTACCGCGTGCGCGTGTCGTCGACCGCCCGCACCGGCCTTGAGGCCGAGTGGGCGCGCTGCCGGTGGGTGTGGAACGAGTGCGTGGCCATGTCCCGCAAGGTCCACGCCGCGAACCGGGATGTTGCCGGGAGGGCGACGTGCGGTCCGGCGCAGCTCGACAAGATGCTGACGGAGGACCGGACCACCATGGGATGGCTGCGTGAGGGCTCGTCGGTGCCCCAGCAGCAGACCGTCCGCGACTTCGGGAAGTGCCGCGCCAAGGCCCTCAAGGACATCAAGGCGAGGCTGCCGGTGCGGCAGCGCGCGGGGATGCCCCGCGTCAAGCGCAAGCGCGAGGCGCTCCTGACGCTGAACTACACCACCCGGGGCTTCCGCCTGAAGGATGGGCGTCTGCACCTGGCGGGCGGCATCGTCCTGACGGTTGTCTGGTCCCGCGACCTCCCGGCCGCACCGTCCAGTGTGCGGGTGTACCAGGACAGCCTGGGGCACTGGTACGCGTCGTTCGTCGTCGCGACCGAGGTCCAGCCGCTCCCCGAGACCGGCGCCGTGCTCGGCGTGGACTGGGGCGTCAAGGAGACCGCCACCACCACGTCCGACGCGCACGACCTCCCTCACGCCGAGCACGGCAGGAAGGCCGCCCAGCGCCTCGCCCACCATCAGCGGATGATGGCTCGCCGGAAACCCGCCAAAGGCAAGGCAGCATCGAGGAGTTACCAAGAAGCCCGGCACCAGGCCGCGAAGCTCTACAAGAAGGTGGCGCGGCAGCGGCAGGACACGGCCCGCAAGTGGGCCAAGCGCGCTGTCCGCGACCATGACGTGATCGCCGTGGAGGACTTCCGTCCGAGGTTCCTCGCCAAGACCACCATGGCACGCAAGGCCGCCGACGCGGCGATCGGCGCCACCAAGACGGCTCTGATCGAGATGGGCCGCAAGCACGGGCGGGACATCCGCCTTGTGCACCCCGCGCACACCACCATGGACTGCGCATCGTGCGGAGCGAGAACCAAGCACGCACTGCCTCTTTCGGAACGTACCTACACATGCACCGCCTGCGGGGTCTCGTCCCCCAGGGACAAGAACTCCGCACGCGTGATGCTCGTTCGGGCTGGTCTCAACCCGACTGGTGCTGAGGGCGTAAGACCTCCGGGAGCGATGCCCCCGGAGGCAGCCTGAGCCAGGAATCCCCCTCCTCCGGGGGAGGAGTCAATGTGCTCCTGCTTTCGCGTACGGCGCCGCCGGCTGCCCCAGCGGCAGTCGGGTGTGGGGGGTGGGAGGCGGACAGTCCGCCTCGTCGAGGTGGAAGACCGACCTGGGTGCCAGGCCGAACGCTTCGATGGACTGCACGTACTTGCTGACCCGCACCAGGTTCAGGTTCCGGCGCGCGGCCAGGTCCGTGATCCAGTGCGGGGTGCGCTCGTTGACCTTGATCTCCATCACCGTCATGTGCGGCGGAATGGTGAACCGGTTCTCCGGGGTGGCGGTCCCGAAGTGGAAGTCGCGGTCACGGCCCCGGATCCGGCGGTCGAAGGTGACCCGCAGTCCCGTGTCGGACGCGCGGCCGACCAGGGCCTCGCGCTGGTACCCGGTGATCGCCGTCGGCCGGAGGTTCAGCCGGATGACGAGGTCGAGCACCTCCTGGATGAAGGGGCTCTCCTTCGGCGAGTGCTCCACCATCTCCCGCGCGTCGCACAGCCTTCGGGCGGTGGCGTACGGGAGGGTGATGCGCCGCTTCTGCGTCACCCGGTTCACCCGCTGCTTGATCTCCACGCACACCGGGGACCCGTCGGTGACACCGTCGAGATCGCCGTAGTGCCGGATCCGCAGCTTGCGCCGGAACTTGAGCCCTTCGATCTTCTCCCAGTAGAACCGCAGCTCGGGGCTGTCGTAGTACAGGCTCCAGACCCCGTAACCGCCCACCGGGCTGTTCAGGTCGCGGTCCATCCGCTCGCCGAGCTCCTCCCGGATCTCGACGGCCTGCTCGACGGGGACGAGGTACTTCAGCTCGAACCGGTTGAACGCGTGCAGTCTGCTCGCCACGTGCAGCGGCTGGTCACCCTCGTGGGCCGGGGCGTCGCCGTCCCGGGACCCACGGGGTGCGGCCATGTCGGGTCGCGACACCATGCGCCTCCTTGCGTCTACGTGCCGGACCGGGCCGGCACGGACACGCAATCAAGGCCGCATGAGGAAGCCGTGAGAAACACGGGTTGATTGCAGGAGGATCCAGGGTGACGTACAGGTGAACATCAGGCGGCACGCGGCAGACCGGGGCCGCATGGACGAAGGGCCCGGAATCCTCTCGGATCCGGGCCCTTCGCGGGGGTACGGGGTGGTCAGCTGCCGTCGCGAAGATCGCCGGGGGCGGTGGGCCGGAAGGCGATCCGGTCGAACGTCACCGCGCAGCCGTCACCGGTGGGCGACTGGGCGAGGAAGCCGATACGGGCGGCGGCCCGCTGCTCCTCCGTGCCGAGGGTGAACAGCCGGACGAAGGTCCACCGCTCCCCGTCCGGCGAGGCGTGGAAGGCGAAGGAGCTGCCGATACGGCTCAGCCGCAGCCAGCTGCTGTCGCCCTCCACCACGGCGGAGTTCACGTCGTCGGAGTGGCCCCGGGTGACCACGGTGCAGATCGTGGGGCGTTCGGGCGAGAGCTCCAGGCAGAGCTTGGCCCACTCCCGCTCCCCCACGTGGAGGTAGAGCACCCCCGCGTCGAAGGCGGCGGCGAAGCCGACGCTCACCCGGGCGATCAGCTGGAAGTCGCCCTCCGGGGCGGGGCCCAGCAGCCGGGGCGCGTCGGACGCGGGCTCCAGGCCGTCGCCGCCGGGCGGGACGAAGCGGTCCTGCTTCGCCCCCGCCGATCCGGTCAGGACGCCTTCCTCGTACGCCCATCCGCCCTCGGGACCCACCGGCTCCAGGGCGAAGGGCAGCTCCGGGAGCTGTACGGCCGTCATGCGCGGCGCCCGTCGACCCGGCGCGGAAGGTTCTGCGGGTTGTCCTCGCGGAGCTCCGGCGGCAGCAGCGCCTCGGGCGTCGACTGGTAGCTGACCGGGCGCAGCCAGCGCTCGATCGCGGTGGCGCCGACGGAGGTGGAGGTGGAGGTGGTGGCCGGGTAGGGGCCGCCGTGGTGCTGGGCGGGGGCGACGGCGACACCGGTCGGCCAGCCGTTGACCAGGACGCGTCCGGCGACCGGGGTGAGCTGGGCCAGCAGTCCGGCGGCGCTGCCGTCGGCCTCCTCCGTGGCGATCTGGAGGGTGGCGGTGAGGTTCCCGGGCAGGCGGGAGAGCACGGCGGTGATCTCGTCCGCGGAGTCGTAGCGCGCGACGACGGTGACGGGGCCGAAGCACTCCTCCAGGAGCGCGTCGTGCGGGCCCTCCTGGGCCAGCCGTCGCGCCGGCACGGTGAGGAAGCCCGCGGAGACGGTGTGCTCGCCGCCGGCGCCCGGGGTGACGGGGGCCTCGACGTCCGGGAGCGCGGCCCGCTCGGCCACCCCCTGGACGAAGGCGTCGCGCATCCGGTGGTCGAGCATGACCCCGGAGCCCGTGCCGCTCACCGTCTCGGTCAGCGACTTCAGCAGCTGGTCGCCCGCCTCGCCGGACGGGGCGAACACGAAGCCGGGCTTGGTGCAGAACTGTCCCGCGCCCATGGTCATCGAGCCACCGAGCCCGGCGCCGATCTGCTCGGCGCGCTCGGCGGCGGCGGCCTCGGTGACGACGACGGGGTTGAGCGAGCCGAGCTCACCGTGGAAGGGGATCGGCGCGGGCCGGGCGGCCGCCGCGTCGAACAGGGCACGGCCGCCGCGGATCGAGCCGGTGAAGCCGGCGGCTGAGACGAGCGGGTGCTTCACCAGCTCGACACCCGCCTCGAAGCCGTGGAGCACCGTCAGGACGTCCTCGGGCAGGCCGTGCTGCGCCGCGGCCCTGCGCAGGAGCGAGGCGCAGAGCTCCGAGGTCGCGGGGTGGTCCGGGTGCGCCTTGACGACGACCGGGCAGCCCGCGGCGAGGGCGCTCGCGGTGTCGCCGCCGGGGACGGAGAAGGCGAGCGGGAAGTTGCTGGCCGCGTAGACGGCGACGACCCCGAGCGGGATCTTGTAGCGGCGCAGGTCCGGCCAGGGCGGGGTGCGGCTGCCGTCCTCGTGGTCGATGTGGATGTCGAGGAAGGCGCCCTCGTCGACGACCTCCGCGAAGGCCCGCAACTGGGCGGCCGTGCGGGCGAGTTCGCCGGTCAGCCGGGCGGGGCCGAGCGCGGTCTCCGCGTCGGCCGCCTCGATGACGTGTTCCTGGGCCTCGGCGAGGAGGTCGGCCGCGGTGCGGAGGAAGGCGGCGCGCACGGTGCGGTCGGCCAGCGCTCCACGGGCGGCGTGCGCCGCCCGGACCGCGG
Source organism: Streptomyces sp. NPDC104381 (assembly GCF_055583745.1). Classification (NCBI taxonomy): domain Bacteria; kingdom Bacillati; phylum Actinomycetota; class Actinomycetes; order Kitasatosporales; family Streptomycetaceae; genus Streptomyces; species Streptomyces sp. NPDC104381. Next base: position 1,028,558 of record NZ_JBVJNK010000001.1, on the reverse strand, counting down.
CGTCGACCTCCTCCGCTGTAGCCTCCACCGCAACCTGCTCACGCGGGTTCCCCGTCCGGGGGTCGACGCTCCAGACTGGTGCTGCTGCCACCGTGTTTCCTTCCGGTCCACTGCCACACAGGAGAAGTTGTTCGGTATTCTGAACAGCGTTCCTGATCGTGAATACACGGGAACTCTATTTCCGGGCGTTCGGTGTTGGCAAGAAAAGTCGCAGGGTCGTACAAGAAGGCTGGAAGGGGCATCAGGCATGTCGGTAGGCGAGTCGGGTGGGGCGCAGGTCAAGTCCGCGGTACGGACGGTGGAACTCCTCGAGTACTTCGCGGGGCGCCCCGGCATGCACTCGCTGGCCGCCGTGCAGGAGGCCGTCGGCTACCCCAAGTCCAGCCTCTACATGCTGCTGCGCACGCTGGTGGAGCTCGGCTGGGTGGAGACCGACGCCACGGGCACCCGGTACGGGATCGGCGTGCGCGCCCTGCTCGTCGGCACCTCGTACATCGACGGCGACGAGGTCGTCGCGGCCGCCCGCCCCACCCTGGACCGCCTCTCCGACGACACCACGGAGACCATCCACCTGGCCCGGCTCGACGGGACGAACGTGGTGTACCTCGCCACCCGCCAGTCCCAGCACTACCTGCGCCCCTTCACCCGGGTCGGCCGCCGGCTGCCCGCGCACTCCACCTCCCTCGGCAAGGCGCTGCTGGCGACCCACAGCGACGAGCAGGTCCGCAAGATGCTGCCCGAGACGCTGCCGGCGCTGACGGAGCACACCCTCACCGACCGCGAGAAGCTGATCGAGGAGCTCCACCTCATCCGCGAGCAGGGTTACGCGGTGGACCGCGAGGAGAACACCCTGGGGCTGCGCTGCTTCGGCGTGGCGATCCCGTACCGCACCCCGGCGCGCGACGCGATCAGCTGCTCGGTGCCCGTCGCCCGGCTCACCCCGGCGCACGAGCAGATGGTCAAGGACGCCCTGTTCGACGCCCGCGACCGGCTCACCCTGGCGACCCGCAGGCTCTGAGCCCCGGGCGCCGTCCCGGACGGCGCAGGTGAGAAACCGGTGAGAAGGAACACGAACGGGAACGACTCCGGCGCCCCCGTTCGTCCCTCCAGCGGGATGAACAAGACGATCAGGCGCGCTTCGGTCTTCTGTCTGCTCATGGTGCTCGCCCTGCTGGTGCGGGCGACATGGGTGCAGGCGTACGAGGCCCGGGCGCTCGCAGACGACGACCACAACCGGCGGAACACGATCGCGCAGTACGCGCAGCCGCTCGGCGACATCATCGTGGCCGGCTCCCCGGTCACCGGTTCGAAGGAGACGGACGGCGACGACCTCCGCTACAAACGCACCTACACCCAGGGCGAGCTGTACGCGGCGGTCACCGGCTACAGCTCTCAGGCGTACGGAGCCACCCAGCTGGAGGGCATCTACAGCGATGTCCTCGACGGCACCGACGACCGGCTCAAGAGCCCCGGCGACCTGATCACCGGCAAGCAGACGGCCCCGGGCGACGTGCTGACGACCATCGACCCGGACGTGCAGAAGGCGGCCTACGAGGCGCTGGGGGACGACCGGGGCGCGGCGGTCGCCATGGACCCGGAGACGGGACGGATCCTGGGGATGGTCTCCTCCCCCTCGTACGATCCCTCGGACATCAGCGGGACGGGGGACGGCGACGCCTGGCAGAAGCTGCTCGACGACAAGACCAAGCCGCTGGTCAACCGGGCCCTGCGGCAGCCGCTCCCGCCCGGTTCGACGTTCAAGCTGGTGGTGGCGTCGGCGGCGCTGGAGAACGGCCTGTACGACTCGGTCGACGAGCCCACGGACAGCCCCGACCCGTACACCCTGCCGAACACGAGCACCCCCCTGTCGAACGAGAACCCCTCGGCGCCCTGCGAGGACGCCACGCTGCGCACCGCCCTCCAGTACTCCTGCAACAACGTCTTCGCGAAGGTCGCGGCCGATCTCGGCCAGGACAAGCTGAAGGCGATGGCGGACGCCTTCGGCTTCGACACCGAGGAGCTCGACGTGCCGGTGCGGGCGTCGCAGAGCGTCTATCCCACGGGCATGGACAAGGCGCAGACGGCGCTGACCGGCATCGGCCAGTTCGAGGTGACGGCGACCCCGATGCAGATGGCCATGGTCTCGGCGGCCCTCTCCAACGGCGGTGAGCTGGCCTCGCCGCACATGGTCGCGAAGGTGACGGACGCCGACGGCTCCACGCTCCAGGAGTACCCGGACGGCGACACCGAGCGGGTCGTGAAGGAGTCGACGGCCGAGCAGCTGCGCAGTGCGATGGTCACCGTCGTGGAGAAGGGCACCGGCAGCAACGCGAAGATCGACGGCGCCGAGGTGGGCGGCAAGACGGGCACCGCGCAGAACGGCGTGGACAACAGCAACACCCCGTACGCCTGGTTCACCTCGTACGCGAAGGACTCCTCCAGCGGCAAGCAGGTCGCGGTCGCGGTGGTCGTCGAGGACTCCGGTGCGGCGCGCTCCGAGGTCAGCGGCAACGGCTTGGCCGCGCCGATCGCGCAGAAGATGATGAAGGCCGCCCTGAAGGGATGAGCCCCGGTGCCGCCACCGCCGCGCCGGGCGGTGGCAGCCGGCCGGGCGGTGGCGGCGGGGCGGATCGCCTACTTCACGCCGAGCAGCTGCTCGATCGGGTCGATGGCGAAGTACACCGCGAACAGGGCGGCGGTGGCCCACAGCAGCCAGCTGATCTCCCGCGCCTTGCCGAGGACGGTACGGATGACGACGTAGGCGATGAAGCCGGCGCCGATGCCGTTGGTGATCGAGTAGGTGAACGGCATCACGGCGATCGTGAGGAACGCCGGGATGGCGATGTCGTACCTCTCCCAGTCGATGTGCCGCACCTGCGCCATCAGCATGAAGCCGACCGCCACCAGGGCCGGCGCCGCGGCCTGGGAGGGGACGATCGTGGCGAGCGGGGTGAGGAACAGCGCCACGGCGAAGAGGGCGCCGGTGACGAGTGAGGCGAAGCCCGTACGGGCGCCCTCGCCGACGCCCGCCGTGGACTCCACGTAGGACGTGGCGGAGGACGCGGAGGCCGCGCCGCCCGCGACGGCCGCCGCGCCGTCGATGAGCAGGACCCGGCCGAGTCCCGGCACCTTGCCGTGCTCGTCGAGGAGTCCGGCCTCCGTGGAGACGCCGACGACGGTGCCCATGGTGTCGAAGAAGTCGCTCAGCAGCAGGGTGAAGACCAGCAGCACGATGGTGACCACACCGACCTGCTGGAACGCCCCGAAGAGGCTGAAGGAGCCGAGCAGCCCGAAGTCCGGTGCCGCCACCAGGTCGTCGGGGACCGCGGGCACGGTCAGGCCCCAGGCGGCGGGAGCGATGTCGGCGATCTCGTTGATGATCACCGCCACCACGGTCGTCACGACGATGCTGATGAGGATGGCGCCCTTCGCCTTCCGGGCGAGCAGCGCGACGGTGAGCAGCACGCCGAGGCAGAAGACCAGGACCGGCCAGCCGGAGAGGTGTCCGGTGGCGCCGAGCTGGACGGGGACGGAGCCGGTGTCGCCGGGGATGCGGGAGACGAAGCCGGCGTCCACGAAGCCGATGAACGCGATGAAGAGCCCGATGCCCACGCTGATGGCCTGCTTGAGGGCCGCGGGGATCGCGTGCATGATCGCCTCGCGGAGCCCGGTGACCACCAGGACGCAGATCAGCAGGCCCTCGATGACGATGAGGCCCATCGCGTCGGGCCAGCTCATCAGCGGCGCGAGCTGGAAGGCCGCGACGGCGTTGAGGCCGAGCCCCGCGGCGAGGGCGAGCGGCAGATTGCCGCCGAGCCCCATCACGATGGTCATCACGGCGGCCACCAGGGCGGTGGCGGTGACGAGTTGGGGCCCGGAGAGGTGGTTGCCGAACTTGTCCTCGGCCGAGCCGAGGATGATCGGGTTGAGCACCAGGATGTAGGCCATCGTGAAGAAGGTGGCGAACCCGCCGCGTATCTCACGTCCGAAGTCGGAGCCGCGGGCGCTGATGGAGAAGTAGCGGTCGACCGCGCCCCCGCGCCCGGCCGCCGGGGCAGCGGCCTCCGGGGACACCGTGGGCGCGGGGACCGTGGCGTCCTCGGTCCCGCGCACGGGCGCGGTGGGATCAGGCCTGTCCGGCATGGCACTCCTCCTCGTTGTTACGGAACACGCGATGGTCAGCCGAATTGTTCACGGCTCGGGGGGACTTCAGGTTTTCTCCGCGTTACGTCCTGCGGCACGTGGACGCGCGTGGAGAACGTACACAGGGACATGCGCCGCGTCACTCCCCGGCGGGTGCCGGCGGAGAAGAAGAGGACGGGGGGCTTCAGGTTTTCGCCGTGTTACGCCTTACTGGGAGGCACACACGCGTCGAAGCGCTTCCGGAACGGGCATGGGTACGCTCTCGCCCCGCGAACGGAGTGCGAACCGGAGTGCGAACCGGCATTGGGAACGTACACAGTCGTCGGAGCGTCGCAGGGATCCCGTGCAGAGGAGAGGTACCCGTGGGCACAGTCGTGGATGATGCTGCTGCCGCCGAGTTCCATGCGTTCTTCGAGGCGCACTACGCCGAACTCGCCCGGCTCGCCCATCTGCTGACGGGTGAGGCCGACGCGGCGGACGACCTGGCCGCCGACGCGCTCATGGCGCTCTGGCACCGCTGGGACCGGGTCCGGGGGGCGGACCACCCGGCGGCGTACGCGAGGGGCGTCGTCGCCAATCTGGCCCGTACGCGGATCCGCAGCGCGGTGCGTGAGCGGCGGAGGATCGCCCTGTTCTGGGCTCCGCGCGGGGCCGGGGACGGCTACGCGGCGGACGGGCCCGACGTGTCGGCCGTGGTGGACGTCCAAGGGGCCCTGCGCAGGCTGCCGTTCCGTAAGCGTGCGTGCGTGGTGCTGAGGCACGCCTTCGACCTGTCGGAACGCGACACCGCTCTGGTGCTCGGCGTCTCGGTGGGTACGGTGAAGAGCCAGACCTCGCGCGGTGTGGCGGAACTCCAGCGGCTGCTCGGACCCGGGACCACGGCGGCACAGGTACAGGTGGCGGCCGCCGGGCAGCGCACCGGAGGAAGGTACTGATGGACGAGGAGCTGCGGGAGCGGCTGTGCACCGCCGCCGCTTCGCACCGCCCCGACCGGGCAAGGATGCTGGCCCGGATCGAGCGCGGCATGGCGCAGGAGCCGCCGTCCCGTCCCGCGCGCGCCCCGCGTACGCCGATGCCGTGGCTGCGGGTCGCCGGCGCGACGGTGGCGGTGTGCGGGGTGCTGACGGCCGGAGCGTTCGCCGTCACCTCGGCGGGCCCGGAGGGACCGGCGGACGGAGGGCAGGTGGCCGCCGGGCCCGCTTCGCCCGCCCCCGCGACGTCCCCGGCCCGGGGCGCCGCACTGCCCGCGGGGAACGGCCCGCTGTGGTCGGACGGTTCGCTCGACCCGAACAGCAACAGGTACTGGGCGCAGAGCGAGGTGACGGTGAAGACGGACCGGCCGCTGTCCACGCTCACGGTCGAGCTGCGGATCGCGCTGAACGGCGGGGTGAACACCACCGGTTCCTGGCGCTCGCTCCCGGAGGAGGACTTCGTGGTCTCGGCGCGCGAGGAGCAGGGCTTCCTCGTCTACCTCTGGACCCTGAAGCCGGGGCGGAGCGTGCCCGTCGGGACGCACAGCTTCGCGGGGCAGTACAACCACGCGGAGGGCACCCGCGACACCGGGCGGGACGACTACACGGCGCGGGCGCGGGCGGCGGACGTCACGGTCTCGGTGGGCGGCGACTTCACGGACACGCACTGATCCACGCGTCCGGATCCGGACCGGTGGGAAATCGGGCGGGAGACCCGGCAACCCTTTCGGGGGCGGCGGCGACCCATGAGCGCGACACACTCCCCCACCCCCTAAGGAAACGGGACCGACGAAGATGAGTGAACGAGCGCACACCCACCGGCGCAGGAGCGGCAAGCGCCGTATGGCCGCCGCGCTGACCGCGGCCCTCGGCCTCACCGGCGCCGCGCTGGCCACCAACACGATGCTGCAGCCCGCCGGCGCGGCGACGGCGGCGGTACCGGCCTGGCCGAGTGCCACCGGCAGCCAGGCCGTCTCGAAGACCATCGAGGTCTCGGGGACGTACGACGGCTCGCTGAAGCGCTTCTACGGGAGCGGCGACCTCGGCGGGGACGGCCAGGACGAGGGCCAGGACCCGATCTTCAAGCTGGCCGACGGAGCGACGCTCAAGAACGTCATCCTGGGCTCGCCCGCCGCCGACGGCGTCCACTGCTCCGGCAGCTGCACCATCCAGAACGTCTGGTGGGAGGACGTCGGCGAGGACGCCGCGTCCTTCAAGGGCACGTCGACCGGCTCCGTCTACACGGTGTCCGGCGGCGGCGCCCGGAAGGCCTCCGACAAGGTCTTCCAGTTCAACGGCGCGGGCAAGCTGGTCGTCACGAAGTTCCAGGTATCCGACTTCGGCAAGCTCGTCCGCTCGTGCGGCAACTGCTCCAAGCAGTACAAGCGCGAGATCACCGTGAACGACGTCGACATCACGGCGCCCGGCAAGGCCCTGGTGGGCATCAACACCAACTACGGGGACACCGCCGCACTGCGTTCGGTGCGGATCCACGGGGACAGCAGCAAGAAGATCAAGCCGTGCGTCCGCTACACGGGCAACAACACCGGCGCCGAGCCGAAGGAGACCGGCAGCGGCCCGGACGGTACGTACTGCCAGTACTCCGCGTCGGACCTCAGCTACGACTAGGGCCTCTCGTTTGGATCATGCCGGGCTCGCGGGGCCTGGCACGCACTCCCCCAAGCTCTCGACTTCGCTCGAGCAGGGGGGACCCCCAGCGGCGTTGTCGTCAGTCGGCAACGCTCCGCGTTGACTCCCTCCTCCGCCTTGCAGCTGCACGCACCAGACCCCGCTCCCTGATCCGGCCTGATCCAAACGAAAGACCCGAGGGTCCCGCCCGAAGCTGTCCGTCCCCGCCCGTCGCACCGGGCCCGCGGGGGCGGACAGCGCTGTCCTGCGGGGCGCCGCACCGGCGATTGCGTCACGGTTTGGCCCGGCCGACACTGGGACGTGAGGATTCCGCTCGGGGAACCTACGAGGATGGGCGCGCGTCATGGCCAGCTCCGACAGCACCGGCCGCGAGGACCGGGATCCGGAGACCGGGATCGCTGTCCCGGAGGGCGAGGGCGGTCCCGACGCGGGGCCGTCGGATGTCTTCCTGGACGTTCCGGCCCTGCATGTGGACAAGCTGGACCTGGAGGTCGACGACCTGGAGGCCCATGTCTCGCTGCAGGCTGAGGTGCTGGACCTCCTCAAGCTGAACGTCGGGGCCGACGTGCGCCTCGGGCGGGTCGAGCTGGACATCGAGGGTGTGGACGTCCAGGCACAGCTCAAGGTGCGGCTCCACCACATCGCCGCCATCGTCACCCGGCTGCTGGCCACGGTGGACCACAACCCCCAGATCCTCGAACAGCTGACCCGCGGGGTGGGTGCGGCGGCCGAGGAGGTCGGGGCCGGCACCGGCCGGGCGGCGGGAGAGCTGGGCCGGGGCGCCGGCGCGGCGGTGAGCGACGTCGGCCGGGGTGCGGGGACCGCGGTCGAGTCCGTCGGCGAGAGCACGGGCACGGCGGTCGAGGGCGTCGGCGAGAGGGCGGGCGCGGCGGTCGAGGGCGTCGGCGAGAGGGCGGGCTCGGCGGTCGAGGACGTGGGCGGCAGCGCCGCGGACGCGGCCGGCGGGGCCGGGGACGTCATCAAGGGTGAGCTCGACGGCGAGCAGGGGCAGGACGAGCAGGCGGAGGCGGCGGACGAGGACGAGCGGGCGGAGGAGGAATCCCATCGCCCGGCCGCCCGCCGCCGGCGCCGGGCTCCGGAGCACGCGGCCCCCGCGAAGAAGGCGAGCCGCAGCAGAAAGCCGGAGGCCGGGACCGCGGCCACGGAGAAGCGGAAGGCCGGAAGGACGACGGCCGGGAAGACGACGGCCGGGAAGAGCACGGCCAGGAAGGCCACGGCGAAGAAGCCGTCCGCCGTGAAGAAGGTCGCGAAGAAGGCGGCGGACCGCCCCCGGCACCGGACCTGACGGGCCGGTCTCCCGGTCTCCCGGCCCGGAGCGCACGCGTCGGGGGCGCGGACACCGTGGTGTCCGCGCCCCCGCGTCATGCCTGTGCCGGCCGGATCAGTCGCGCTGCGCGCCCTTGGGCAGCGTACGGAGCTCCATGGTCCCGGCGGTGCTCGAACCGAACCCGTGGTCCAGGATCTTCGCCGCGTCGCCGTACCGGTCCGTGCTGTTCAGGACGGTGCCGACGAGGGTCCTGTCGCCACGGGTGGCGGAGAACACCAGGCAGTCGCCGGCCGGGGTGGTCGTACCGGTCTTGATACCGGTGACGCCCTCGTACGACCCGAGCAGCTGGTTCGTGTTGGTCCAGGTGTACGTGCGGACGCGGCCGTTGGCGGCGGGCGCGTCGCCCTTGTACTCCTTGGCCTTGACTACCGTGCGGAAGGTCTCGTTCTCCATGGCGTGGCGGGCCAGTACCGCCAGCTCGCCCGGGGTGCTGACGTCGGACCCCGCACCGTCGAAGGAGTCGAACTCGGTGTTGACGAGCCCGAGTTCGTCGGCCTCCGCGTTCATCTTCGCGATGAAGGAGGCGGTCCGCTCGGCGCTGGTCGCGCCGGTGCCGAAGGTGTCGGCGAGGGCGAACGCGGCGTCGGCCCCGGAGGGGAGCAGGGACGCGTAGAGCAGCTGACGGACGGTGAGCTTGTCGCCGGTCTGGAGGTCCGCGGTGCTGGAGCCGTGCTCGGTGACGTAGTCGCGGTACTCCTGCTGGACGGGCACCTGGCGGTCCAGGTCGACGCCCGTGGTGTCGAGGACCACGGAGGCGGCCATGATCTTCGCGGTGCTGGCGATGGGGCGGGCGGTGTCCGCCTCCTTGCCGTAGAGGGTCTCGCCGCTGTCGCCGTCCACGAGCACGGCGCCCAGGGCGGCGACGCTCGGTTCGGGCGGGGTGGGTACCGCCGCGGCCTGGGCGACCAGTGGGGAGAGTGCGAGCAGCGTGCCACCGGCGAGGGCGGCCGCTGCTGTGCGCTTGGTCAGAAATGTGGCAGTCAAGGAGAAACGCTCCGTATCTGCGGTTCTTTGTCGTGCAGTTGTCGTTCTGCGGGGGCTGTGGGGTAGGTAAACGTGCCCCCTACATAGAACGCCATGGAGCGGTGGCCCGGTTGCAGCGGGGCCGTGTCGGAGCCGGAGCGGAAGGAACCGGTCAGGTGCTCACCGGCCGGCCGAGGCGTACGGACGCCAGTCGCCCAGGTATCCGGCCGCGGTGTGCGCGCGGGCCTCGGAGGCCGTCAGCTGCGGACGGTTCGCGGGGACGGTGACGCGCGCGCCCGGCCCGGTGTTGAGGTACTCGGCGAAGCGCTGGTCCTGCCAGGGGAAGCCCGAGGACATCGTGTCGTACGGGGTGACCGCGTCGATGCCCGCGCCGAGGTGGCTGTCGCGGACGGTCAGCATGGGACGCGCGGTGAGGTCGGAGGACGGCACCCAGGGGCGCGCCAGCTTGTAGTACCCGTCGGGGGCGGTGCCGGTGATCCGGGAGCGCACGACCAGGAAGCCGCGTGAGTTGGCCCCGGCGGTGCTGGGGGCGAACACGAAGCCGTACGGCGCCGAGGCCAGGTCGGTCCGGGTCAGGGTGCGGAAGTGGCAGTGGTCGTAGACGGCGGTGGCGCGGCCGAAGACGAAGTCGACGTCGCCCTCGACGTAGCAGTCGCGGTAGTACTGGCGGGCGAAGGCGGTGAGGGCGAGGGAGTCGGCGTACAGGGTGTCCTGGTGGCCGAGGAAGCGGCAGCCGTGGAAGGCCGAGCGGTCGCCCTGCACCTTGATGGCCACGGCCTGGGTGCCGGTGTAGTCGGGGTTGTCGGACCGCAGCCAGTCGTTGGCGAAGGTCACGTCGCGGGCGGTGAAGCCGGCCGCCTGGACGGTGACGGTCGCCGATCCGCTCGTGCCGTAGGTGCCGGACCCGTCGGGCTTGGGCGTGCCGGCGGCGTTGTCGTACACGAGGACGGTGTCACGGGGGTCACCGCTCGCACCGATCAGCGTGAGCTCCTCGCGGGCGGCGTCGACGCGGACCGTGGAGCGGTAGGTGCCGGGGGCGAGCACCAGGGTGTGGCCCGTGCCGGACGCGGCGTCGACGGCGGACTGTACGTCGGTGTGGTCGCCCCTGCCGTGCGGGTCGACGTACAGCGTCCGGGCGTCGAGCCGCCGGGACGGCGAACCGTACCGTCCGAAGGGGCGTCGGTGCGCGGGCCCGGCCAGGGCGTCGGGTGCGCCGAGGGCGAGGGCGGCGCCCGCACCCGCGAACAGGGTCAGGACACTGCGTCTGCCGGTCATGGCGGTACTCCTTCACGGGATGGGGCCGGAGCGGCGCTCCCCGGGGTGGTGGGGGGCGTGCGGTGCCGCTCCGGCCGGTTCTCGGGTTGCCGGGTGGGTCAGCGGAGCGTGGGCCGGTCCGCGCCGGCGCCCAGGCCGACGAGCAGCGGGACGACCAGCGGGTGGTCGACCCTGGTGCGCAGCTCCGGGGTCCAGCCGGCGCCCTCGGTGAGCTGCTCGGCGGGCACGCCCGCGTTGTGCACGGCGATCAGGTCGGTCTTCCGGCCGTTGACGTAGTTGTCGCCGGCCGTGAGGGAGGACTCGGACCACTTCTTGAGGATGGTCGCCTTGTCGAAGCCCTTGGTGACGGTGAACGCGTTGTGCTCGGCGACCAGCCGGGACTCGGCCCCGATGCCGTACGTGTAGCCGTAGGCGGCGCCCGCGGTGGCGACGAAGTGGTTGTTGTACGAGTCGACCTGGCCGAAGCGGACGCGGGGCGCGCGCTCGTTGACGTCCTTGAAGAGGTTGTGGTGCAGGGTCACACGGAGCTTGCCCCGGTCGTCGGCACCGGCGCCGTCGCTGTTGCCGATGAGCATCGTCTTGTCGTGGTCCTTGAGGACGTTCCAGGACACGGTGACCAGGTCGGCGCCGCGGACGATGTCGAAGAGCCCGTCGTGCTGCTGGAACAGCTCGTCGAAGTAGCGGGGCTGGTCGGCGTCGGGCCGGTCGCCGTCGCTGAAGGTGTTGTGGTCGACCCAGACGTGGCGGGAGCCGTACACGACGAGGTTGTCGTACTCGGAGTTCCAGTGGCCGGTGTCGCCGTCGGTCGGGTCCCACTGGGGGAAGCAGTCGTAGGTGTCCTCGAAGGTGAGGTTGCGGATGATGACGTTGGAGACGTTCTTCACCTGGAGGCTGGCGCCGATGACGGTGGCGTCCTTGCCGACGCCGATGAGCGTGGTGTTGGACGGGACGTTCACGTTGACCGCCGCGGCCTGCCGCTTGGCGGACGCGACACGGGCGTCCTCCAGCGGGCCGGAGGGCACCTCGTCCCTGCCCCAGACCTCGGGGTCGTAGGCGGCGAGGTACTTCTCCAGGGTGTAGCCGTCCTGCTGGTACGCCTCGCAGCCGATCGGGGTGCCGGCCGCGTCGGAGTTGCCGTGGACGGTTCCGGCGATCCTGACGATCTTCGGCGCGTCACCGGCGTCCTCGAACGCGGCGATGAGCTCGGCCCGGTTGGTGACCGTGTAGACGTGGTCGGGGGTGGCCTTCGCGCCTCCCGTGGTGGATCCCTCGGCGGCGGCCCAGCCGTCGCCCGGGGCGAGCACGGTGCGCTCGGCCCCCTTGGTGCGGTCGGTGGAGGCCTGGGCGGGGAGGCTCACGGCGAGGGCGAGCGAGGCGCAGCCCATCACCACGGCGATGGCGCGGACGTGTCTCATGCGTGCGGGCATGGCGAATCCTTAACTGTCGTACGGGGAAAGGGGTTGAGCTGAGGAGAGAGCCGTGGGGCGCCGATCAGGCCTGCGGCCAGGTGATCCACGCCCCGGGCACGGGCTCGCCGAGGCGGCGCAGATCGCGCGGTGCGAGTACGCGCCGGTCCAGCAGGGCGCGGGCGGTCGTGCGGGCCACCTCGACGGCGCCGTCGGGCCGGAAGTGGGTGTTGTCCTGTACGCCGTCGGGGTAGTTGGGCGACTCGCCCGGCTCCAGCCAGTTGAAGTACGCCTTCGTGCCGTCGGGGCCGAGTTCCTGCCAGCGGGCGAGGGAGAGCGCCTGGAGGTCGAGCAGGGTCACGCCCTCCTCGGACGCCAGGGCGCGCATCGCGGCGGGGTACTCCCCGTGGGTGGGCTTCGCGGTGCCGTCCTCGGCGAAGCGGCGGCGCTCGACCGGGGTGATCAGCACGGGCTCGGCGCGGCGGGCGCGGGCGCCCTTGACGTACTGGCGCAGATATTCCTGGTAGGTGGTGTACGGGTCGGTGCCCCGGGCGGGGTCCTCGGTCTTCTCGTCGTTGTGCCCGAACTGGATGAGGACGAGGTCGCCGGGGCGGACGCCGTCCAGGAGGGCGGTGAGCCGGCCCTCGTCGATGAAGCTCTTGGAACTCCTGCCGTTCACCGCGTGGTTGGCGACGGCGAGCTGACGGCCGAGGAAGAAGGGGAGGGCCATGCCCCAGCCGGTCTCGGGTGCGGCGTCGGCGTACTTCTGGGCCGCGGTGGAGTCGCCCGCGATGTGGAGCGTGCGGGGCCGGGGCCTGCCTCCGCCACCGCCGTGCGCGAGCGCGGGCGTGGCGATGAGGGCGAGGGGCAGCGCGAGGAGCGCGGCTGCCGTCTGTCTGCGGTTGAGTGACACGGGATGACTGCCTCTCTCGGAGGACACGCGTGAGGTGGTGCGTGGAGAAGAGGGACCGGCGGCGGGGTGCGACCCGGACCGCCGCCGGTCCCCCGGTCATCGGGGTGCCGGCCGTGACGGGACGGCCGGTCAGCCGTTGCCCAGGTCCTTCCACTCCTTCTGGGCGGTGTTCAGCTCGTCGGCCATCTTGTCGAGGAAGGCCTTGGCCGTGGTCTTGCCGAGGAGCAGCTTCTGGAACTCGGGCTCGTTGTCGGCCTTGCTGATGTTGTTCCAGTCGGGCAGGTAGTACGGCAGGTCGACGATCTTGGTGGAGCCGTCGGTGAGGGCCTTCGCGGCGAGCGCGGTCGGCTCGGTCTCGTTGATCCAGGGGTCCTTGGCCGCCTCGGTGTTGGCCGGGATGGCGCCCGCGGACTCGTTCCACTTGCTGTTCGACTCGTGCGAGGCGGCGAACTCGATGAACTTCCAGGCGGCGTTCTTGTTCTTGCTGGTCCGGAAGAGGCCGAGTCCGTCGACGGGGTTGGAGACCTGGACGCGTGTGCCGCCCTCCCCGATGGGGGCGGGTATGCCGGCGAACTTCTCCTCGCCCAGTGCCTTCAGGTGGTCCTGGTAGGAGCCGAGGTTGTGGCTGAGCATCCCGATGGTGCCGGTGTCCCACTGGGCGACCATCTTGGTGAAGTCGTTGTTGACGTCGGCGGCGGGTGTCGTCTTCTTGAAGAGGGCGGCGTACTTCTCCAGCGCGGCGACGTTCTTCGGGTCGTTCAGGGTGGTCTTGTCGCCGTCCCAGAAGTCGGTGATCCCGGTCTGGCCGTAGATCGCGTCCAGGGCCTGCGCGATGGAGCCGGCGCCGCCGCGGATGGTGTAGCCGAACTTGTTGTTCTTGGCGTCGGTGAGCTTGTCGGCGGCCTCGTAGAACTTGGGCCAGGTGGTGGGCGCGTCGAGCTTCGCCGCCTCGAACAGGTCGGTGCGGTACCAGAGGGCGCCGTTGTTCGCGGAGGTCGGCACGGTGTACATGTCGTCGCCCCGGCCCGCCGCGGATCTGACGCTCTCGACCATGTTGTCGACCAGCTTGCCCTTCAGCGGCGACTTCTCCAGCCGGTCGCTGATCGGCTCCAGGGCCTCCTGGGACACGATGTTGGCCAGGTACGCGGTGCCGACACCGCCGACGTCGGGGAGGCCGCCGCCCGCGATGGCCGTGTCGTACTTGGACTGGACGTCGGCGATCGGGATCGGGACGTACTTGACCTTGATGTCCGGGTTCTTCTTCTCGAAGTCCTTGATGATCTCGGTCCAGATGGCGGTGCGCGGACCACCGTTGTTGTCCCAGAAGGTGATCTCGCCCTTCCCGCTGCCCTCCGTGCCCGAGCTGCTTCCGTCGTCACCGCAGGCGGTGGCGCCCAGGGCCAGGACCGCCGTGAGGGAGACCGCGGTCGCGGCACGCCCGCGGAGCGTCTTCGAGATGTTCATGTCAGCTCTTCTCTCTCGGGAATTCTCGGAATCTGTACGCGTGCGTGGGGGGCGGTCGGTGGTGTGCGGTGCGGGTCAGACGGCGCGAGGCCGTCCGGTGGTGCGGAACGCGGTGAAGCCGGCTGTTCCCGACGGTCCCGTCCCGGCCGGCGCGGTCGCGAAGAGGCCCAGGAGCGCTCCCACCCAGCGCCACGGGGTGGCCGCGAAGACCTGGCCGGACGGCTGGAAGCCGGACCCGTCGCCGGTGTCGGCGAGGAAGCGGCAGCGGGCGCCCCGGGTGACCTCGATACGGACGCGTACGCCGGCGGCGGGTGCGGGGCGCGGGTGCGCGGCGTCCCGCTCGTGCTCGGCGACGGTCTCGGCGTACCGGTGCACGAGCCTGGACGTCCCGTCGGGCCCGGCCTCCAGGCCGATCCACGAGAAGGCGTCCCCGAGCACGGCGAGCCCGGCCTTGGCCCCGGGCTCGGTGGAGTCCAGGGTGATGCCGGTCTCGACGGTGAACTCCTCGGCGGGCAGCCGCTGCGTCAGGACGTTGGGCAGGGCCCGCAGGTCGTGGGCGTACGCGGTCCGTACGCAGCTGAGGCGCAGCCCGTCGCCGCCGTGCCCGACCGTCCAGCCGGGGCGCGGGTTGGCGGTCCACTGCCACTGCCGGCCGTACCGGCCGCCGGGGAAGTCGTCGCCGGAGGCCGGCGCCCCCACGGTCCGCTCCGGGGCCTCGGGGCTGCGGTGCGCGAGGACGGGTTCGCCCTCGTCGCCGATGACCGGCCAGCCGTCCTCCCAGCGCATCGGCTGGAGGTGCACCACACGGCCGTACGCCCCGCGGGCCTGGAAGTGCAGGAACCAGTCCTCGCCGGCTGCGGTCCGGACCCAGCCGCCCTGGTGCGGGCCGTTGACGTCGGTGCCGCCCTGCGCGAGGACGACCCGCTCCTCGTACGGGCCCTCGAACGTCCGGGAGCGGAAGGCTCCCTGCCAGCCGGTCTCCACTCCCCCGGCCGGGGCGAGGATCCAGAAGTATCCGTCGTGCCGGTAGAGCTTGGGGCCCTCCAGCGTGAACCAGCCGGGGATCGTGTCGGCGTCGACGAGCGTCGTGCCCTCGTCGAGCAGTTCGCGTCCGTCGGGGCTCATCCGGTGGCCGGTGAGCCGGTTCTTGATCCCGGAGCGGGACTTCGCCCAGGCGTGCACGAGGTACGCCTCGCCGGTCTCCTCGTCCCACAGGGGGCACGCGTCGATCAGGCCCTTGCCGGCCTTGACGAGGTGCGGCGCGCTCCAGGGGCCGCGGATGTCCTCGGCGTTGATCTGCTGGATGCCGTGGTCGGGGTCGCCCCAGAAGATCCAGAAGCGTCCGGCGTGGTGGCGCAGCGAGGGCGCCCACACCCCGCAGTCGTGCCGGGGCACGGCGAAGTCGGCGTCCGGTTCCAGCCGGTCGAGGGCGTGGCCGATGAGCGACCAGTTGACGAGGTCGCGGGAGTGCAGCAGGGGCAGTCCGGGGACGCGGCCGAAGCTGGACGCGGTGAGGTAGTGGTCCTCCCCGACGCTGATCACGTCCGGGTCGGACCAGTCGGCGTTCAGGACGGGGTTGCGGTAGGTGCCGTCCCCGAGGTCGGCCGTCCAGGGCGCCGTCATCCGGTGACCGCCTTGCGGACGTGGGCGGCGGCGGCGTCCCGGTCGAGCCGGCCGTCGGCGACGACGGTGACGACACGGCGGACGACGGTGGCCCCGGCGGCGACGGGGAGCCGGCGGTCCGCGGCGAGGGAGGAGCCGACCCCGGGGTACTCGGTGGTCCGTACGAACCAGGGGTCGCGCCGCGTCTCCTCGGTCGCCCCGGCGAAGACGAGCGTCCAGCCGTCCCCGGCGAGGGCCAGCCAGTCGGCGGCCTTCCCGTGGACCGCTTCCTCGCCGTCGAGGGTTCCGCTGAACACGGCGGGCGGGGCGGGCTCCTTGGGGGCGCGCCAGAAGAAGCCGCCGTATCCGGCGCCGGGGCGGCCGTTGGTGGCGGGGCTGCCGATGGAGAGGTCCGTGCCGCCCCGGTTGGTGAGGGAGAAGGAGAAGTCCAGCGCCCAGGCGGTGCCGGAGATCTCGCCGACGGCGACCGTGCGGTGCTCGCGCAGCAGCTCGGTGCCGTCGGCCTCCCAGCTGAGCTCCTCCACGAAGCCGTCCGGGTCGCGGAGCTTCCAGCCGAGGTGGCGCTGTGTGCCGTGGTTGTCGAGCGCGGTGGGGCCCTGCCCCCGGACGAAGGTGCGCCCGCCCCAGAAGTTGTGTCCGGCCACGTCGGGCACCGCGACGGAGGCGCCGAGGTGGTGGACGTGGTCGGCCGGGCGCTCCTCGGTGACGGGGGTGCCGGCGAGCGTGGTGACGGGGTGCAGATAGGGGCGGCCGTCCGTCCCCGGCCGGTAGCTGTAGCGGCCGACGGGGCGTCCGGCGCAGCTCAGGAGCGCGGTGGTCATCGGGTGCTCACCTCACTGGGGCGCGCCCAGGAGGCGCCGAGTTCGGAGAAGAGGGTGAGGGTGTCGGCCGCGGCGGCGACGGTCCCGTCGATGCCGCGCACGATGCGCCGTACGCCGTCGCCCCGGTCGGCGGGCCGGGTGTGCCAGGCGGTGGCGGGCAGCGCGGTGGGCTCGGGGGCGGTGCGTACCGCTTCGAGGACCCGCATGAACGCGCCGGTGCGCTCCGGCGGTACGAGGAGCGCGGTGCCGTCCTCCAGATGGGCGACGAGGTTCTCCAGGAGGTCGGTCCGCCCGTGGACGGTCTCCTCGGGGCCGTGTCCGGCGCGCTGGACGAGGACCCGGTCCTGCTTGTACCAGAAGGTGACGCGGCCCCGGTCGCCGTGGACGATCACGTACGGTTCGCCGGCCTCCTCCGCGCAGAGGGTGACGGCGACGGTCACCGGCAGCCCGCCGGTGGTGGTGATCCGGACGCAGCTGGTGTCGTCGGACTCGATGTCGTGGGCCCGGAAGAGCTCGGTCTCGATGGACACCACGTCCTCGGCCGTTCCGGCGTCGGCGAGTTCGAGGGCGGTGGCGACGGCGTGCGCCAGCGGGTTGGTGAGCACCCCGTCGACGACGTCGGTCCCGCCCATCCTGCGGCGCCCGGCCCACGGCGCCCGCCGGAAGTAGGCGTCGTCGCGGACCCAGGCGCCGGCGGCGCCGACGCCCCGGACGGTGCCGACAGCTCCGGAGCGTACGAGCTCCCTGACGGCCGGCACGGCGTGCGAGCCGAAGGACTGGAAGCCGATCTGGCAGGCCACGCCCGCCTTCCGTACCCCGTCGGCCATGCGGGCGTAGTCCTCGTAGGTCGCCGCGGGCGGCTTCTCCAGGAGGAGGTGGACCCCGCGGGCCGCCGCGGTCAGGGCCAGCGCGGTGTGGGTCGGGATGGGGGTGCAGATGACGGCGGCACGCGCGCCGGTGGAGTCCAGCAGGGCCCCGAAGTCGGCGGACTGCTCGGGCATCTCCCGGGCGAACAGGTCGAGTTCGGCGTCGGTCAGCGGGTTCAGCTCGCAGACCCCGGCCAGTCTCACCAGGCCCTGGTGCTGGAGGCGGCGGATGTTGGCGAGGTGCCAGCGGCCGTGGCCGCGGGCTCCGGCCAGGACGACGGGCACGGGGGTGGTCGCGGGCGTCCGGTTCATGTCGTCATCCCTTCACGGCGCCGGCGCTGAAGCCGGTGATGAGCCACTTCTGGATGAAGGCGAAGACGATCACCACGGGCACGGCGGCGATGACACCGCCCGCGGCCAGCGCCCCGAGGTCGACGCTGTCGGCGCCGATCAGGGTGTTGAGGCCGACGGGGATCGTCTGCTTGTCCTGTTCGCTGAGGAACATCAGGGCGAACAGGAAGTGGTTCCAGCTGTGGACGAAGGCGAAGGAGCCGACCGCGATCAGCCCCGGTCGCAGCAGCGGCAGGACGACGGCGCAGAAGGCCTTGAAGCGCGAGCAGCCGTCCACCCAGGCGGCCTCTTCGAGGGAGACCGGCACGTTCTTGATGAACCCGCTGATCAGGATGATCGACAGGGGGAGCTGGAAGACGGTCTCCGCGATGACGACGCTCCCCAGGGAGTTGATCATCTGGAGGTTCTTGAAGATCTCGAAGAGCGGTACGAGCATCAGGGCGCCCGGGATGAACTGCGAGCAGAGCAGCGCCAGCATGAAGGCGCCCTTGATCTTGAAGTCGAACCGGGCCAGGGCGTAGCCGCCGGCCAGCGCGACCAGGGTCGTGGCGATCAGCGTCGCGACGCCGACGATCATGCTGTTCTGGAAGAAGAGGGCGAAGCTGCGCTCGTTCCAGACCTTGGAGAAGTGGTCCCCCGTCATCGGCCAGGGCACCAGCGAGGTGGAGCCGGCGGGCCGTACGGCGAAGAGGAGCATCCAGTAGAACGGGATGAGCGTGAAGAGCAGGTAGACGCCGAGCGGCACGTAGATCTGCCAGCGCGGTACGTCGTCGAAGGCGCGCTCGCGCTTGGGGCGGCGGGGTGAGGAGGGCGGCGGGAGGTCGTCGCCCCCGGACGGTCCCGGCGTGCGGGCGTCCTTCTTCTCGACGAGTGCGGCGGTCACTTGTTGTCGCCTCCGAACTTGCTCAGGCGCAGATAGACGATCGAGCAGAAGAGGAGGATCACGAAGGCGACGGTGGTGAGCGCGGAGGCGTATCCGAAGTCGTGGCCCTCGATGCCTGTGTTGGCGACGTAGAGCGGGAGGGTGGTGGTCTCGCCCGCCGGTCCGCCACCGGTGAGGGTGTAGAGCAGGTCGACGTTGTTGAACTCCCAGACCCCGCGCAGCAGGGTGGCCAGGATGATCGCGTCGCGCAGGTGCGGGAGCGTGATGTGGAAGAACTGCCGCAGCCGGCCGGCCCCGTCCACGGACGCCGCCTCGTACAGCTCCTTGGAGACGGACTGGAGGTCGGCGAGGATGAGGATCGCGAAGAAGGGGACTCCGCGCCAGAGTTCGGAGACGGTGGCCGCCCAGAAGACGGTCCCGGTGTCGGAGAGGACCGAGGTGCCGTACTCACCGATCCCGGCGTCCGCGAGGTAGCGGCTGAAGCCGGTCGAGGAGTTGTAGAGCAGGATCCAGATGGTGCTGGTCAGCACCCCGGAGACGGCCCAGGGCGAGAAGACCATGGCGCGGGATATGCCGCGGCCGATGAACGTCTGGTTGACGATCAGGGCGAGCGCGAGGCCGAGCGCGAGCTGGAGGGTCACCTGGGTGAAGACCCACTGGGCGCTGAAGCCGAGCGTCGGCCAGAACTGCTCGTCCTCGGTGAAGATCCGGGTGAAGTTGTCGAAGCCGGCGAAGCCGTTCCGCCACGGCTTGGTGACGTTGTAGTTCTGCAGGCTGTAGTAGAAGACGCTGACCACCGGATAGGCGATGAAGCCCAGCATCAGCAGGCCGGCCGGCGCGATCAACAGATACGGCAGTCGGCGGGGGGTGGCCGAGCGGCGCCTGGACGCCTTCCCCTTGGGGGGCGGTGTGGCCACGGCTGCGGATTGGGCCATGACGCGTCTCCGATCTCTGGGAAGTGCTGGATGTGCCGTGCTGTCGGTGCATGGTGCAAGCGCTTACCGCATGCCGTTCGGTATTCCGGACGGGGCGGCGCGCGAAATTCTCTTCGCCCGGGGTCAGCCCGCGTACGGGTCGGGCACTTCTCCCTGCCGGGCCAGGAACGCGAAGTCGCATCCGGTGTCGGCCTGGGTGATCTGGTCCTGGTAGAGCGCGCCGTATCCGCGCCCGTAGCGGGCGGGCGGCTCGGTCCACTCGGACCTGCGCAGCTCCAGCTCGTCCTCGGACACGTCGAGGTGGAGCAGCCGCGCCTCGACGTCGAGGGTGATCAGGTCGCCGGTGCGGACCAGGGCGAGCGGCCCGCCGACGAAGGACTCGGGTGCGATGTGCAGGACGCAGGCTCCGTAACTGGTGCCGCTCATCCGGGCGTCGGAGAGCCGCACCATGTCGCGTACGCCCTGCTTCAGGAGGTAGTCCGGGATCGGGAGCATGCCGTACTCGGGCATCCCGGGGCCGCCCTTGGGGCCGGCGTTGCGGAGCACCAGCACATGGTCCGGGGTGAGGGCCAGGGCCGGGTCGTTGATGGTGCGCTGCATCTCCTTGTAGTCGTCGAAGACGACCGCGGGCCCGGTGTGGCGCAGGAGGTGCGGTTCGGCGGCGATGTGCTTGATGACGGCGCCGTCGGGGCAGAGGTTGCCGCGCAGGACGGCGACCCCGCCCTCCTCGGCCAGCGGGTCGTCCCGTTCCCGGATGACCTCGGAGTTGTGGACGAGCGCCCCGTCGAGCTGTTCGCGCATCGTGGAGTGCGCGACGGTGGGCCGGTCCAGGTGGAGTACGTCGGTGAGCCGGGCCAGGAATCCCGGCAGACCTCCGGCGAAGTGGAAGTCCTCCATCAGGTACTTCCCGCCGGGGCGGAGGTTGGCGAGGACGGGCACGGTGCGGGCGACGCGGTCGAAGTCGTCCAGCGTGAGCTTGACCCCGGAGCGGCCGGCCATCGCGATCAGGTGGATGACGGCGTTGGTGGAGCCGCCGAGCGCGAGGACGGTGGCGACGGCGTCCTCGTAGGCGTCCGCCGTGAGGATCCGCGACAACGTCAGCTGCTGCCACACCAGTTCGACGATCCGGATCCCGGACCGCGCGGCCATCCGGTCGTGACCGGAGTCGACGGCCGGGATGGAGGAGGCGCCCGGCACCGTGACGCCGAGGGCCTCGGCGGCGGCCGTCAGGGTCGAGGCGGTGCCCATCGTCATGCAGTGGCCCGGCGAGCGGGCGAGCCCGTTCTCCAGCTCGGCCATCTCGCAGTCGCCGATGAGGCCGGCCCGCTTGTCGTCCCAGTACTTCCACATGTCCGTGCCGGAGCCCAGGACCTCGTTGCGCCAGTGGCCCGGCAGCATCGGCCCGGCGGGCACGAAGACGGCCGGCAGGTCCACGGATGCGGCGCCCATCAGCAGCGCGGGCGTCGACTTGTCGCAGCCGCCCAGCAGCACGGCGCCGTCGACGGGGTAGGAGCGCAGCAGCTCCTCCGTCTCCATGGCCAGCATGTTGCGGTAGAGCATCGGGGTCGGCTTCTGGAAGGTCTCCGAGAGCGTGGAGACCGGGAATTCGAGCGGGAAGCCGCCCGCCTGCCAGACGCCCCGCTTGACCGCCTGCGCACGGTCGCGCAGATGGACGTGGCAGGGGTTGATGTCGGACCAGGTGTTGAGGATCGCGATGACCGGCTTGCCCAGGTGCTCCTCGGGGAGGTAGCCGAGCTGCCGGGTGCGGGCGCGGTGGCTGAAGGAGCGGAGCCCGTCCGTGCCGTACCACTGGTGGCTGCGCAGCTCCTCGGGGGCGAGGCGGCGGCCCGTGCCGGTGCCGGTCATATGGACCACCCGGCGACCAGTCCCGCGACCTCGGCGCGCTGCTCCTCGGGCAGTGCCCGGCTCGGTGCGCGTACGTCGCGGCGGCAGAGCCCGAGCGAGGCCAGGGCCTCCTTGACCACCGTCACGTTGTTGGCGGACTGCCGGTCGGCGCGCAGGTCCTCGAAGCGGCGGATCTGCTCCCAGACCTTCATCGCGGCGACGTAGTCGCCGGCCCGCAGCGCCTCCAGCATGGCGAGCGAGACGCCGGGGGCGACGTTGACGAGCCCGGAGGTGAAGCCGGTGGCGCCGGTCGCGAAGTAGGAGGGGGCGTAGAGCTCGGCGAGGCCGGCGACCCAGACGAATCTCTCCAGGCCCGCGTCCCGGGCGAAGGCGCCGAAACGGGCGGCGTCCGGGACGGCGTACTTCACGCCGATGACGTTGGGGCAGCTGTCGGCGAGCTCGGCGAGGCGCTCACCGGCGAGCAGCGGGTTACGGACGTACGGGACGACCCCGAGCCCGGGGACGGCCTCGGCGATGGCCCGGTGGTAGTCGACCCAGCCGTCCTGCGAGACATAGGGGTGGACGGGCTGGTGCACCATCACCATCTCGGCGCCGGCGTCCCTGGCGTGCTCCGCGGCGGCCACCGCGGTGGGGACGTCGTGGCCGACGCCCACCAGGACGGTGGCCCGGCCGCCCGCCTGCTCGATGGTGAGCTCGGTGACGGTGCGCCGCTCGTCGGGGGTGAGCGCGTAGAACTCACCGGTGTTGCCGTTCGGGGTGACGATGCGGACACCGCCGTCGAGCAGCCGCCCCAGCAGTGCGCGGTGCGCCGGGACGTCGATGCTCCCGTCCTCGGCGAACGGGGTCACCGGGATCGCCACAACGTCTGCGAGGGCCGCCTTCAGCGGGGAGAGGTCCATGCGGACCAGCCTTTCGTCGAGGTGCTGGTGTGTCAGAAGCTGTTGCCTTACTCCGGTTGGGAACAGGCCGAGGGGGCTGGTGCCTTCGGATCCAAGGCGGAGGAGGGAGGCGACGCGGAGCGTCGTCGACTGACGACAACGCCGGAGACGGAGGTGCCAGGCCCCTCGGCCCCCGACCGGGGTAAGGCAACAGCTTCCCGGGTCCAGCTGGTGGTTCACGCCGTGTCACCCCCGTCTTCGTCGTCGGGGAAGGCGCGGCGCACGAACGATGCGATGTGGTCGTGCAGAGCCGCCGCGGCGGCGGTCGCGTCGTCGGCGAGCGCGAGCCGCAGGATCTCGCGGTGCTCGGCCGCCTCCCGCTCCCAGGAGGGGATCGCCGACCAGGCCACGGTCGACACGAGTGCGGCCTGGTCACGGATCTCGTCGAGCATCCGGGCGAGCAGCGGGTTCCCGCAGGGCAGGTAGAGGGCCCGGTGGAAGTCCCGGTTGGCGAGCGACCTGTCCGCCTTGTCGATCGCCGAGTCGGCCCGTTCCAGGGCCTCCTGCGCCGCCTCCAGCGAGGCCTTGCGGGTGATGGAGCGGCGCAGCGCCTCGGGCTCCAGGAGCAGGCGTACGTCGTACACCTCGCGGGCCATGGTCGCGTCGACGAGCCGGACGGTGGCGCCCTTGTACTGGCTCATGACCACCAGGCCGGTGCCGGCGAGCGTCTTCAGCGCCTCGCGTACGGGCGTCTTCGACACCCCGAACTGCGCGGCGAGTTCGGTCTCCACGAGCGCTTGTCCCGGTTGCAGCTGCGCGGTGAGGATCGCGTGCTTGATCGCCTCCAGCACGTACTGGGTCCTGGACGGAATCGGGGCAGGCGCAAAGGTCATGGGTGAAGAGCTCTCACATCTCGCGTATCGCGTCTCATATATGACGTACGAAGTACGACGCGATGAAGCTAGAGCGGTGGGAATGTTTCGTCAACGCTTCTGGCAAAAGAAGTTCCGTGGATGCGCGACCGGGACACGGCGGGGCCCCGCCGGCGCGGCCCGCCGTACGCCGTGCGGACACGGCACAGGCCCCCGGCTCCGTGCCGGGGACCTGCGTGTACGGGGCGGGAGAGGCCGCGGGTCAGCCGCCTCGGACGGCGGAGAGGGCGCTCGCGACGGCACTCAGGTCGGGGCCCGAGGCCAGACCCGCGTGGTAGAGGCGCAGTTGGTCCGCGCCGAGCGAGGCGGCGTGCGCGGCGTCCCGTTCCAGCGTGCCGGGGCTGCCGCCCATGCCGCTCACCACGTTGAAGTTGGCCGCCAGCACCCCGGAGAGCCCCGCGAACGGCCCGAGGACGGCCTCGCGGGCGGAGTCACCGCCGGTGCAGGGCAGCACGACGCCGTCCGCCGTGGACAGGATGTGGGCGGGGTCCGTCCCGGCGTTGGCCCCGGTCCGGTAGGGGGCGGGGTCGGCGTGCAGCAGGACCTGGAAGCCCGGATCCGGCGCGGCGGCCCGCACGGCCGCGACGGCGGCCTCCTGGAGGCCCCTGGCGACCTGGACGCGCCACCGCAGGGTGGCGTCGGCGAGCCCGGCGCCGAGCAGCTTCTCCACACCGCCCCAGCCCTGCGCGTCGGAGCCGGATCCGGCCCAGACCGGCCCCAGGGCGCGGCGTACGGCGGTCCGCAGCTCCTCGGGGTCCAGCCCCACGGAGGCGTAGCCGGCCCGGCAGTCGGCGCAGAAGCAGAGGGACATCAGATACTGCGCCGCGTCCCCGAGGGCGACGCCCGAGGTCTTGTCGTGGGCGTGCAGATGGGCGAAGCCGTACCAGCCGCACGACTCCAGCTCGGTGCCCGCGGTCCCCGGGCGTACGGCCGCCTCCGCCGCCAGGTCCACCAGATACGCGTGGACGGCGGGCCGCGCGATGCACGGCGCCCAGGGGTAGCGGTCGCCGTAGGCGTTGACCACGGAGGTGTCCGGGTGCTCGGCCCCCAGGCGGGAGTTGTGCGCGAGGACCACCCAGGAGTGCACCTGGAGACCGGCGCCCGCCAGGGCCTCGGCCGCCTCGGCGTACGGGTCGTCGCCCGCCACCCAGGACTGGACGTAGGGGCGCAGCTCGCGCCCCGCCCAGCGTGCGGCGTCCGGCGGGTAGAGCACCGCCGCGTGCTCGGCCGTCACGATCCGGCGGCCGGGGTGGCGCGGGGTGAGCGCCCGGGTGGAGTGGTAGGCGGCGGCGAGCGTCACCTGCTGGACGCCGAGGCCGGCGAGCCGGGCCGGGGCGTCCGGGTCCCCCACGACGTCCCACGGGTACAGGAACGCGGAGGCCTTCACTTCGCCTCCCCCGCGCGGTGCTTCTCCAGCAGGGTGCGGCCGTCCGCGATGATCGCGGCCAGCTCCTCGACGTGCTCGGCCGGCGGCTCGGTGAGCGGGGTGCGCACCGGGCCGACGTCCAGGCCCTCCAGCCGGACGGCCGCCTTCACCAGCGAGACCGCGTAGCCGCGGCCCTTGGCCCGCAGTTCGACGAGCGGCCGGTAGAAGTGGTCGAGCAGCGCGCCGGCCAGGTCGTCGTCGCCGGAGTCCAGCGCCCGGTAGAAGGCCAGCGCGATGTCGGGGGCGAAGGCGAAGACGGCGGAGGAGTAGAGCGTGACGCCGATGCCCCGGTAGGCGAGCCCGGTGAGCTCGGCGGTGGGCAGGCCGTTGAAGTACAGGAAGTCCCGGCCGGGCAGACCGGTGCGTACGGCGCTGACGATGCGCTGCATCAGGTCGAGGTCGCCGTAGCCGTCCTTGAGGCCGATGATCCCGGGGGTGCCGGCCAGGGCGACGACGGTCTCCGGGGTGAAGACCGCGTTGTCCCGCTGGTAGACGATCGTCTCCAGGGAGGTGGCGGCGGCGAGGGCGGCGTAGTGGGCCAGCAGGCCCTCCTGGCCGGCGACGACGAGGTAGGGCGGCATGGCGAGGAGCCCGTCCGCCCCCGCCTCCTCGGCGAGCTTCGCGTACTGGATCGCGAGCGCCGTGCCGTAGCCGGCGCCCGCGACCACGGGCACCTGGCCCGCGGTCTCCTCGACCGCGGCCCGGACGACGAGCCGGAACTCCTCCGGGGCCAGGGCGTGGAACTCGCCGGTGCCGCAGCAGGCGAAGACGGCTGCCGCACCGGCGTCCACCCCCTTGCGCACATGCGCGCGGAAGGCGTCGAGGTCGACGGCGCCGTCCGGCCCGTAGGCGGTGACGGGGAAGAAGAGCGGCCCGGCGACATCGGTGAGTCGGGCGGCAAGGGGGGCTGAGGTCACGGGCGCTCCCTGAGCAGATTCAGGCGTGCACAATTATGATCGGCGTCCATATTTCTGAACGCTGCCACGCTAAAGCAGCCCCTCGGCGCCGGTCAAGCCGCGTGGAGCCGACCCCGGGACGAACCGACCGGCACCGTGCACCACTTGACGTGGTCCACCACGACTTCTTAGCGTGTCCACGCATGTGAATGCTGCCCATGGAGTTGACGCCCCGGACGGTCCGGGTGGCCGTATGACGTCCGCGCGCCACCCGCACCCCGCTCTCCGCACGTCCGCCCCCCGCACCGCCCCCACGCACCGCAGCACCGCACCGCCCCGTCCGCGCACACCGCGCCCGCGCCCCGCGCCCCGCGCCCGCACCGAGGAGATCCCCGTATGCCAGCTCCGCGCACCGTCCTTCTCACCGGCGCCGCCGGCGGCCTCGGCACCCTGATGCGGGGGCTGCTCCCCGCGTACGGCTACGACCTCCGGCTGCTCGACCTCGCCCCCATCGAGGGTGAACCGGACGCCGTCACCGCCGACCTCGGCGACAAGGCGGCACTGCGGGAGGCGGTGCGGGGCGTGGACGCGGTCATCCACCTCGCGGGCATCTCCCTCGAAGCGTCGTTCGACAAGATCCTGCACTCCAACATCGAGG
Source organism: Streptomyces sp. NPDC104381 (assembly GCF_055583745.1). Taxonomy (NCBI): domain Bacteria; kingdom Bacillati; phylum Actinomycetota; class Actinomycetes; order Kitasatosporales; family Streptomycetaceae; genus Streptomyces; species Streptomyces sp. NPDC104381. The sequence continues at coordinate 1,002,269 of NZ_JBVJNK010000001.1, read as the reverse complement.
GCACCTACAACCTCTACGAGGCGGCGCGCGAGGAGGGCGTCGGGCGCATCGTGTTCGCCTCGTCCAACCACGCCATCGGCTACACCCGGCCGCCGAGCCCCGGCGACCCGCTGATCCCGATCGACACCCCGCGCCGGCCCGACACCTTCTACGGCCTGTCGAAGTCCTTCGGCGAGGACCTCGCGCAGCTCTACTGGGACAAGCACGGCCTGGAGACGGTCTCCGTGCGGATCGGCTCCTGCTTCATGGAGCCGACCTCGGTGCGGATGCTGTCCGTCTGGATGAGCCCCGGCGACGGGGCGCGCCTCTTCCACGCGGCCCTCACCGCCGAGGACGTACGGCACACGGTGGTGTACGGCTCCTCCGACAACACCAGGCTGTGGTGGGACCTGACGACGGCCCGCTCCCTCGGCTACGAACCGCAGGACGACTCCGAGCAGTACGCCGAGAAGCTCGTCGCCGAGCAGGGGGAGCTGGACCCGCACAACCCCGACCACGCCCACCTCGGCGGCCACTTCGTCACGGACCCGCCGATCTGGCCGTACTGAGAAAACGGGGACGGGCGGGAGGCTGCCGGGCCCCCGCCCGAAAACCGGGCGACGCGGGGCCCCGGGGCCGGGCAGCATACGGCCATGCCGAAACCTTCCGGATTCACGTACGAGCGACACAGCGACGCGAGCGTCACCCTCACCCACCACGGCCGCGCCGCGGGCACCCTGCGCGGCGGCCGGGCGGAGAAGTTCCTCGCCGAGGTGGAGTCCGGCGACGCCCAGCTCGTCATGGCCCGCTGGACCGGCGCGTACCGGCACGGCAACGAGCGCACCGCCCGCGAACACCCCCGCAACCGGGGCCGGGGCGGCCGCTGAGCCGTACGGATCACGTCCGCGAAGGTAAGGGAACGGCAAAGCCGGGTCGTTCGTTACCCCGTGCATGACCGCAATGACCCCCGGCTCGAACATCCCTCTCTCCGCCGCCCGTGTGGCGGTGGACGTCGCCGCCCCGGTGCGGCTCGACGTCTCGGGCCTGCTGCTCACCGCCGACGGCAAGGTGCGCTCCGACGACGACTTCATCTTCTACAACCAGCCCTCGGGCCCCGGCGTGACCTACCGCTCGGGCGGCGGGTCGGCGCCCGACGCCATCGTGGTGGACACCACGGCGGTCCCCCCGGGCATCGAGAAGATCGTGGTCACGGCGAGCCCCGACGCCGCGGGCCAGACCTTCCAGGGCGTCGAGCCCACCGCCACCGTGCGCAACGCGGACGACGGCGGCGCGCTCGCCACCTTCACCCCGCCGCAGCTGGGCAGCGAGACGGCGCTGGTGGTCATCGAGATCTATCTGCGCAACGGCGCCTGGAAGGCCCGCGCCGTCGGCCAGGGCTATGCGAACGGGCTGGCCGGCATCGCCACGGACTTCGGCGTCTCGGTGGAGGAGCCCGCCGCGGCGGCGCCCGCCCCGGTCGCGCCGCCCGTCGCTCCCCCGCCGCCCGCGGCCGCTCCCGTGGACCCCCGGATCGCGCCTCCGGCCCCTGCGGCACCGCCCGCGCCGCCGGCCCCGCCCGCCGGCTCCGGCAAGATCAACCTCGACAAGGGCCGGATCAGCCTCCAGAAGAACCAGACCGTGTCCCTGGTCAAGGGCGGCAGGCCGCTGCTCTCGCAGGTCAAGATGGGCCTCGGCTGGGAGCCCGCGTTCCGCGGCAAGGACATCGACCTCGACGCCTCGGTGATCGCCTTCGGCCCCGACCGCAATCACCTGGACAGCTGCTACTTCGGCAAGCTCTCCATCCTCAACGGCGCGATCAAGCACTCCGGCGACAACCTCACGGGCGAGGGCGCGGGCGACGACGAGGTGATCGTCGTGGATCTCGGCCGGATCCCGGCCGACGCGACCGGTCTGGTCTTCACGGTCAACTCGTTCACCGGGCAGAAGTTCACCGAGGTCGCCAAGGCCTACTGCCGGCTCATCGACGCGGCCACGGGCGAGGAGCTGGTGCGCTTCGACCTGACGGGCGCGGAGCCGCAGACCGGCGTGATGATGGCCAAGCTGATCAAGCAGTTCTCCGGCGAGTGGGAGATGACCGCGATGGGCGAGTTCGTGAAGTCACGGACCGTCCGCGGCATGGTGAAGCCCGCCGCGAAGGCCCTGTAGCGCCACCGGCCCGCAGCAGCGGGTGCCCCGGGGAACGGCTTCCGGGGCACCCGCGGGTTCTCCCCTCAGGTGCCCCGGTTCCGGAGAGTATCCGGTCGGACGCGGTGCGTGCTCGTCCGCTCCCTCAGAGCTTGGTCAGCTTGGAGTACGGGCTCAGGATCCTCCCCTGTCGCCCCGAGAAGTCGATGAGCACTGCGTCGTTGTCGCCCTCGACAGCGAGGACTCGTCCGAGTCCGAACTGGTCGTGCGACACCCTGTCGCCCACATCGAAGCATTCGACCGGTGGGGCCGCCTGGGCCGGGCGGTTGAAGGGACTGGAAGGCAGGTGACGCCGGGAACCGGCTGACTGTTTCATTACGGTCGAGTATGCGCCCTGTAAGCGTCCGACGCCATGCCCGACCGCTCCGGAGCGGGCAGTAGTGCCGGATTCGTAATCAGCGGTTCCAGGGCCAGTCGGCGCTCCTGCCCGCTTCCAGCAGGGGCACCATGCGGAACGCGGCGTCGGAAAGACCCCCGAAGGTGTGGCGGTTCTCGCCTCCCGACGGCGCGTGCCCGACCCGGTACCCGGCGAGGTTCCAGGTGTAGACGGGCACGGTCGGCGGGACGCCCTCGGTGGCGTCGCCGTAGTACGTGAACGACGCCTGCTCGTCGGTGACGATCAGCACCCGGTCGTGCCCGCGGTAGTGCCGCCGCACGGCCTGCACGGTGTTGGTGCCGCCCAGGTCGCCGAAGCGCTCCAGGATCCTCAGCACGGACTCGCCCCTGCGGTACGGCACCGCCGAGCTGCTCGTACCGAACTCCACCAGGTCGGCGTCGGCGGCCCGCAGCGCCAGCGCCGCGCCGAAGACGGCCGCGGCGTCGGCCCGGTTCAGCTGGGAGCGGTCCGAGAGCGGCGCCCCCATCGAGCCGGAGCGGTCGACGAGGACCAGGGTGCGGCCGGGCAGCGCGGGAACGTTGCCCAGCGAGTGCCCGAGCGCCTGTTCCAGCGGGTAGGCCCACCGCAGCGACGGGGCGTGCTGGTACGCGGCGAGGTAGCGGAAGGGGAACTGCCGCGAGGCGGCGACGGCCTCCGGGTCGCTGATCCGCGCCGCCACCCCGGCGGCGACCTCGTCACGGACGCCGGCCTCGTCGAAGTTGCGCAGGTTGCGCAGGAGCGCCATCGCGCCCATGGACGGGATCACGGCCTCCCAGGCCGCGGCGTCCATCGGCCCCTGGAGCCAGCCGGCCAGTGCTTCCCAGGTCATGCCGGCCTCGGCGAGCCGCTCCGCGCCGCCGGGTCCGGTGATCACCGCGCGTCGCTCGGCGACCGGCACCGCCATCAGCTCCGCGTGCGCGGTCAGGGTGCGGTCCGACCCGGGCGGCACGGCGTCCTCGGGGTGGTGCCTGCGGTCCAGGGCGTACCGGAACAGATCGCCCTGCCACGGCTTGGCGGGGTCGGGCGCGGCGTGCACCAGGTTGAGGACGTCGCCGAAGCGGTAGCCCTTGGACGCGGTGTCGTACTTCAGCAGCGCCCGGCCGCCGTAGAGCCGGCGTACGGCGTCGGCGATGCCCCGCTTGACCGGCTTGGGCACCGCGCGGCCGTACCGCGAGGTCCAGTATCCGAGCAGCTCCCCGGGCTCGTCCGCGCGCAGCAGTACGGAGTCCACGACCTGCCGGTTGGACGGGCCGTCCACCGCGCCGGCGTCGAGCCGCGCCTTCACGTACTCGGCGGCGCCGACCACCGACGCCGTGCGCATCTGCCCCTCGCCGCGCAGCCAGCGCAGCAGGCCCGCCGTCCACTCCGGGTCCTCGACGGCGAGCGTCCGCACGAGCGTCGCGAACCGGGCGTCACGAGCCTCCGCGTCCTCGTGGTGGGTCTCCTGCGTCACGAAGTTGGCGACCGCGAGCAGGAAGAGCTCGGAGCGGCTGTCGCGGAGGTGCCCCACGGCGCCCTGATGGTTGCGCGCGGTCTTCCCGGCCGACCGCACGGGCGAGGTGACGGGGGGCCGGGTGGAGCGGGTGTTGAAGCGTGCCATGTGAATTCCCCCGAATTCATGGGAGGGAGACACAGCGAAGAAGGGGTGCCCGAGATCAGGGGTCGGCGACGGTGCTGTCCGATGCTCTGTCCATTGAGCTACCGGCCGTGGCCGGGCGGGACTCGAACCCGCAACCGTCGGATCCGTAGAAGTATCCGTCGCCTGCGCACCGGGCACCCCGGCGCTCGTGCCTCCCGAGATCAGGTCGGCCGCGGCGTGTTTCCGGAAAGGAAGTAGCCGCTGCCTTCGCACCGGGAGGTGCGTGGCCCCTGACTCTAGGAGGACGACCGCGCGGCGCGCGAGGCGTTTTTCCTCCCGCGCGCCGCGCCGTGGATCCCACCCGCCCCGGCGGGCTCAGCCTCGGCCGAGGACCTTGCGGGTCGTCCCGAGATCGAGGAAGACCGTCTCGCCCGTGGAGTCGTCCAGCCCGTCGTTGTCGGTGACGGCGTAGACATGGCCGTCACCGCCCACCGTGAGGCCTTCCAGCTTCTCCTGCGTCCAGCCCTTCGTGGCCCGCAGATCGGGCAGCACGTCATGGGCGAGGGTCTTCGGCAGGACGGTGAGCGCACCCTTCGGAGCGGCGCTCGTGGGCAGGTCCACCGTGTAGATCCGCTTGACCCTGGCCGCCGGGCCGTTCAGCTTGTCGCGTTCGATGACGGCGAGCCTGTCACCGACGACGGTGATCTCGGACAGGCCGAGCCAGTCGCCGGGCGTGGTGGTGGTGCCCAGCCGGTAGCCGTACCAGCTCCAGGTGCCCGCCCGCACGTCGTACCGGCCGAGCCGGACCACACCGGCCGGGTCGGTGCCGGCCTCGCGCTGGAGCGCCGCCCAGACGATCTCGCGGCCGTCGCCGCCCGTGGTGGCGGTGACGCCTTCGAAGCCCTGTGAGCCGAGGCCCGCGGCGACCTCGGACGGCAGCGGGACGACCTGCCGGGTGACGCCGTCGCGGTCCAGGCGCACCAGCTGGTTGCCCGCCCCCGTTCTGCCCTCGACGGCCAGCCAGAATCCGCCCTGGGGCCGGGCGTGGATGCCTTCGGCGTCGTACCCGACGGGCTTGCCCGCGGCGTCCTTGACGGTCAGCTCGCGCGTGATGACGGCGGGCTTCCGGTCCGTGGCCACCGTGAGGATGCGGGTGGTGGCGTACGCGGCGTCGGTGACGGTGTACAGCTCGTCCGGGCGGCCCGGCACCGCCGAGAGGGCTCCGAGCGCACCCCACCCGATGGGGGTGCCGGTGCCCGAGGAGTCGGACGCCGAGACCAGCGAGGGGTACGAGGGCGTGCCCCGGCCCAGGCGGAACAGGCTCACCGAGGCGCGTACACCGGCCTCGGCGTCGTCCTCCTCGCTGGAGACGGCGAGCAGTCCGCGTGACGGGATCGGCAGCAGGCCCTCGGGGCCGTTGGTGGTCGGCAGGACCTGCCGCAAGACCGGCCGGGTGGGGTCGCCGAGGTCGTAGACGGCGACGAAGTTGGAGCGCTCCGAGCCGACGAAGGCGTAGCGCACCCCGTCGTACGTGCCGATCGCCAGCCCTTCGGGCTCGGTGCCCTTCTTCCCCGAGCGGCTGTCGTCGAGCAGGCCGTGGCGGGCCGCCAGGTGCTCGAAGCTGTTGCCGGCGTCCCGGACGACTTTTCCGGTACGGCTGTCGAAGACGGTCCAGCCACGGGTGCCGCCCTTCCAGTCGCCCTCGTCGGCGGTGGCCAGATAGCGGTCGTCGATCCAGCCGAGTGCGTCCGGTTCGCGCGGTACGCCGGTGAGGGACCCGGTCTGGTCGATGACGCCGTCGTCGGCGGTGTCGACGCCCTCGATGTCGGCGGTGCCGGCGGTGAACGCCTTGGTGAGGCGCCCCGACGCGAGGTCGATCACGACGACGCCGTTGTTCTCCTGGAGGGTCACGGCGAGCCGGCCACGGCTGTTGACGGAGACGTACTCCGGCTCGGGGTCGGTGGGCTCGGTGATCCCGGCGGCCACCAGTGCGGGCAGCGCGGAGCCGTCGGGCGCGGTCAGCGGCACGGCGCGGGTGGTCCACCGGGCGGGCGAGGAGCCCTTGAGGTCGACGATCCGCACGAAGCCGGCGGGCGCCTGCGGGAGGTCGCCCTCCTCGCCGCCGGCCGGGGTGGCCTCCTCGTCGCGCTCGTTCTCGATGGCGATGGCGGCGTACCGCTTGTCCTTGCTGACCGCGATCGAGTCGGGCTGGCCGCCGAGGTCGTGGCTGGCCACCCGCTGCCGGGTGCGCAGCGAGATGACGTCGAGGCGGCCGGACGGCCGGGTGTAGCTCGCGCTGGTGTTCACGACGACCAGTACGTACGCGCCGACGACCGACACCGAGGTCGGTTCGTCCTCGGCGTCCCCGAGCGCGGCCAGGGAGAGCGTGCCGAGCCCCCGGGGCCGGCCGGCGTCGCTGATGTCGAGGAAGCCGATCCGCCGGGCGGCGGCGTCCGTGTAGACGAGGGTGCGGCCGTCCTCGCTGGTCGCGGAGATCTCGGCGACGGTCTGCGCGGAGGCGTCCTCGCCGGCCGGGCGGTTCTGGAAGACGGGGTAGGTGGCGGTGCGTTCGAACGCCATCGCGTCCCGGCCGCGGTCCCCGCCGTGCGGCCGGTCCGCGTTCGCCACACCTGCGCCGGCCAGGGTGCCGACGGTCACGGCCAGGACCGCCAGTGCGGCACAGGTTCTCTTCGGGAGCATCGTTCCTCCGGTTCGGTCCACTTCGGAACCGGATGCTCGCAGCCGTGCACCATGACCGCTGGGCCGCCCGGTGAACGGACGGCGAAATTCGGGAACATCACCGGAGCGCGAACCGCCGGGGAGCGCGCGGTCGCGGCGGCGCTTCCCCCGCGGCCGGCCGCGCGCTCCCCGGCCGCCGCCTCAGCCCTTCTGCCGCGACCGCGCCTTGTAGGCGGCCTTACGGGCGGCCTTCGCGGCACCCCGGTCGCCGTGCAGGCGGCCCATCGCCTCCAGTACCTCGGCGGTGGCGGGGTGGTCCACCCTCCAGGCCTCGTCGAAGAAGCCGCTGTGCTGGCCGGAGAGCCCCTCGACCAGCTCCTGGAGCTCCTCCACCTCGCCGTCCGCGTCCAGTTGGGCGGCGATCGTGTCCACGGCGAGCCAGAAGATCATCGACTCCGGCGGCGCGGGCACGTCCGCCGCGCCGCGCTCCGCGAGCCAGACCCGCGCCAGCCCGCCCAGCTCGGGGTCGCCGAGCACCGCTCGTACGGCGGGCTCGGCCTCCGGGCCGACCAGGGCGAGGGCCTGCTGGCAGTGCAGCCTGCGCAGCGGTGCCCGCCGGTCGGCGCCGCGCGCCGCGCCCAGGAGTTCCGCCGCGGCGGTCTCCGCCCCGTCCGCGCCGCGCCTGCCGAGCCACAGGCCGACCTCGGTGCGGGCGGCCTCCTCGGGGTAGTACGCGATGCCGTCGAGGAGGACGTCGGCCCCCTTGTCGGCGAGGTCACCGACGGCGGGCGCGTCCACGCCGGCCTCCAGCATCCGCTCCCGGATGCCGTAGAGGCCGAGCGGGGTCAGCTTCACCATGCCGTAGCGGGTGACGTCCTCGTCGTCGGCGGGCGGGGTCGCCTCCTCGCCCTCCTCGGTCAGCAACGTCTCGTCCACCGGCCGGTATTCGACGATCCCGATGGGTTCCAGGACCCGGAACTGGTCGTCCAGCCGCATCATGGCCTCGGACACCTGCTCCAGGACGTCGTCGGTGGGCTCCTCCATGTCGTCGGGCACCACCACGGACGCGGCGAGGGCGGGCAGCGGCACGGGTCCGTCGCCCGGCCCGGCGTCCGAGAGCGTCAGCAGGTAGAGGTTGCCGAGCACCCCGTCGAGGAACTCGGCCTCCTGCTCCGGGTCCCAGTCCAGGGCGTCGAAGTCGACGTTGCCGTCCTCACCGATGAGGTCGGCGAAGTCGTCGAAGGCCGGGGCGGTGGCGTCCGCGTGCACGGCCTCCAGGCCGTCGAGCCAGATCGCGAGGACGTCCTGCGGGGATCCGGAGGTCAACAGGCCCAGGTTCTCACCGGCGGTGACGGTGCCCTCCGCCGCGCCGTCCGCGTACTCCGCCCCGTCCTGCGGGTCCTCGACGTCGACGAGCCCGGTGTCGACGGCGAGGCGCCACGCCTCGCTGGCGTACGCGGCACCGTCCTCGTCGTCGGCGAGCCCCAGATGCCGGGCGGCGTCGGGAAGCTGGGCGTCGACGAGCTCGCCCCCGGCGCCGACCCGGGTCGTGGGGCCCGCCCAGCGGGCGAGGCGGACGGCGCGGGCGAGCAGCGGAGCGGCCAGCGCGTCCCGTGCCAGCTCGGCCTCGGTGTGCAGCCGCACCGGCGGCAGGGAGGGGCGCTCTGCGGACATCAGGGGGTTCTCCTCGGGGCGTGCGCGGGCTGTGTGCGGGGGCCGGTCCGTCATGTCAGGACCTCGGCCGGTGCCCAAGCGTAGACGCAATTCGTCCCTTGCCGCCCGGTTCTACCGGAGGTCCGCCCCGATGCTGAGCGCGGGTGTCCAGCGGCGTACGGTACTGCCCTTCAGTCCGGGGTAGTTCTGGACCCTGTGCCACTGGGGCGTCGGCGATCCGGCGCCGCCGCCGGACCGGGCGAGGGCGTCGATGTGGGCCTGCGCGGTCTCCCACTCCGCGTAGTTGAGGACCCGCGTGCCGTCCGTGCTGGTGTGGAAATGCGCCGCGAGGCCGCCGGGTGCGGGCGCCGGGTCGCTCTCCAGCGCCTCGAACACCGTGTCCACCCAGTCCCGTTGGCGGGCCGGGTCGGCTCCGTCGAACTCGATGTCGACGGTCACGACGCAGCCCGGCTCCCGGACGTCGCCGTCCCGCACCCCGGAGCGGTACAGCTCGAACGCGCGCAGTCCGACCCGCTCGATGCCGGGCACCGCCGCGTCGATCTCGGCGACGCGCTCGTCACGGCCCGTGCGGGCGAACTCCCGGTACGTGGCCTCGTCGTCCCACTGGGAGTAGTGGAGCAGGCTCCCCCCGTCGTCGCCGGCCAGGACGCTGTACGACAGCAGTCCGGGATGCGGCCAGTCGCGGCTCCCCCACGCGGCACGGATCGCCTCGACCGTCCGGCGCTGCCGCTCGGGGGTGCCGGCCTTCCACGTGCTGACCTTCACCACTCCCGTGTCGGCACGGGTCAGGTCGGGGCGGGAGCGGAACTGTACGGCGGTCATGGTGTGGTCCTCTCCTGGCGCACCCCCTGGTGCGCCCTCGGACACCACCCTCATACGTCAAGTGCGCTTGAGGTCAAGGCTCTTCATCCGGTCCTCGCCGTCCGCCAGGCCGTGGTGTTCAGTTCGTCCATCAGCCGGATGTCGTGGCCCTCCAGCGGGAAGACCCGCGCCCCCGTGTCCGGGGCGGCGGCGATCTCCAGGGCGTCGCCCTCGATGAGGTCACCGCCCTCCTGGGTGGAGACCCACGCCAGCGTCGAGGTGACGCTCGCGCCCGGCTTCAGCTCGACCTCCTCCGGCCCCTCGTCGTCGCCGAACATCGATCCGCCCGCGTTCACGGGGACGGGGATGCGCTTCCCGTCCTCGCCCAGCGCGCGGACGGCGGGGTAGCCGTGGACGCGGTAGGGCTTCTTCCCGCAGTTGACGAGCGTGAGGGTGACCGCGCGGGCGAACATCGCCGTCTGGACGGGCCCCATCTCCACGACCACCCCGGAGGCGGGGCAGCCGGAGGCCGACGCCGCGGGGGTGGGTGCGAGCGGGGCGGGCCCGTCCGTCGCGGCACCGGCGTCCGGTGCGGGCGCGGCGGTGTCCGGCCGCGTCGTGGCGGCGGGGCTCGGGGTGGGCTCCGGCTCCCCCTCGCCTGCGGGGACGAGGAAACCGGCGCAGCCGGACAGGGTCAGTGTGACCGTCGTGAGTACGGCTGCCGAGATCGTTCTCCGTACGCGCATGCCGTGTACCCCACCCCTGGAACGGTCCGTCGTCTCTGTGTTCGATCATGCCAGAGGGGGCCCACGACAGTTCAGCGTCTCTTGCGCGACACCCCAAGCAGAACTAAGTGGACCCGGGTCCACCGGGCGCCGAGACTGCGGAGATGACATCCCACACGGCCGGGCCCTTCGGCCGCACCCTCTGCGCCATGATCACGCCGTTCACCGCCTCCGGTGACCTGGATCTGGACGCCGCCCGCCGCCATGCCGCCGGTCTGGTCGCGGACGGCTGCGACGGTCTCGTGCTCAGCGGCACCACCGGCGAGTCACCGACGACGACGGACCAGGAGAAGACCGCGCTGCTGCGGGCCGTCCGGGAGGCGGTGGGATCCGCGGTCCCGCTCGTCGCGGGCGTGGGCAGTGCCGACACCCGGCACACGGTCCGGCTCGCCCGGGAGGCGGAGGCCGCGGGCGCCGACGGACTGCTGGTGGTGACCCCGTACTACAGCCGTCCCCCGCAGGCCGCCGTGGAGGCGCACTTCCTCCGGGTCGCGGAGGCCACCGGCATCGGGCTGATGCTGTACGACATCCCGGGCCGCACCGGCACGCGGATCGAACCCGCGACCCTGCTGCGTCTGGCGGAGCACCCGCGCGTCGTGGCGGTCAAGGACTGTTCGTACGACCTGCTCGCGGCAGCCAAGGTGATGGCGCGCACCTCACTGGCGTACTACTCGGGGTGCGAGGAGCTGAACCTCCCGCTGTACGCGCTCGGCGGCGCCGGCTACGTCAGTACGGTCGCCAACGCGGCCCCGCGCCGCATGCGGGCCGTGCTGGACGCGTTCGACGCGGGCGACACCGAGGAGGCGGCCCGCCTCAACGGGCTGACGATCCCTCTGGTCGAGGCGATGATGGCCTCCGGCCTGCCCGGCACGGTCACGGCGAAGGCGCTGCTGGACGCGGGCCCGGTCCGCGAACCGCTGCAGCCCGCCGGCCGCGAGGCGGTCGACGGGCTGCGCCGGGTCTACGAGGAACTCCTCGCCGTCACTGCCTAGTTGTGGCTGTGCAGGATGTCGTTGAGCCCGTCCCACACGGCGTTGTTCGGGCGGGCCTCGACGGCGCCGGTCACCGAGTTGCGGCGGAAGAGGATGTTCGAGGCGCCCGAGAGCTCGCGCGCCTTGACGACCTGGCCGTCGGGCATCGTGACCCGGGTGCCGGCCGTGACGTACAGCCCGGCCTCGACGACGCACTCGTCGCCGAGCGCGATCCCGATGCCGGCCTCGGCGCCGATCAGGCAGCGCTGCCCGATGACGATGCGCTCCTTGCCGCCGCCGGAGAGGGTGCCCATGGTGGACGCGCCGCCGCCGATGTCGGAACCGTCGCCGACGACGACGCCCGCGGAGATGCGGCCCTCGACCATGGAGGTGCCGAGGGTGCCCGCGTTGAAGTTGACGAAGCCCTCGTGCATCACGGTCGTGCCCGAGGCCAGGTGCGCACCGAGCCGCACCCGGTCGGCGTCGGCGATGCGTACGCCCTTGGGCGCGACGTAGTCCGTCATCCGGGGGAACTTGTCCACCGAGGTGACCTGGAGGTGCAGGCCCTCCGCGCGGGCGTTCAGCCGGACCTTCTCCAGGTCGTCGACGGCGACCGGGCCCAGCGAGGTCCAGGCGACGTTGGCGAGGAAGCCGAAGATGCCGTCGAGGTTCTGCCCGTGGGGCTGCACCAGACGGTGCGAGAGCAGGTGCAGCCGCAGGTAGGTGTCGTGCGCGTCGAGCGGCTTGTCGTCCAGCGAGGAGATGACCGTGGACACGGCGACGATCTCCACCCCACGGCGCGCGTCCACACCGATGGCCTTGGCGGCGCCCTCACCGAGGCGGTTCACCGCCTCCTCGGGGCTGAGTCGCTGCGTCCCGGCCGGGCCGGGCTCGGCGGCGAGCTCGGGGGCGGGGAACCAGGTGTCGAGGACGGTGCCGTCACCGGCGATGGTGGCGAGGCCGGCGGCGACGGCGCCGGTGGTGCGGGCGGAGCCCTGGGAAGTCGTGTCGGTCATGAACAGAACCTAACCGGCGGACCCCTTCGCGGGCGAACCGGTCTCAGGTGCCGGAGCGTGTCCGCCCGGGGCGACGGGGCGCGCGCTCCCCGGACCGCCGGTCACCCACGGCCCCGAGGCGGGCTCGCGCAGCCGGCGCGCGGCCAGTACGGCCACGCCCGCACCGCACGCGAGAGCCGCGCACAGGGGCCAGAGCAGTGCCGGTGCGGCGGTGTACAGCGCGCCGCCCAGGGGCGGGGCGAGGACCTGGCCGCTGATCGAGGCGCCCGCGTACAGGCTCTGGAAGCGGCCCTGCGCATGGGCCGGGGCCCGGTCGGCGACGTAGGCGGTGGCCGTCGTCTTGTAGAGGATCTCGCCCAAGGTCAGCGACACCATCATCGAGACCGCGAACAGGGCGCCCGCGCCGGGGATCAGCACCGCGTACCCCACCCCCACGAGGATCAGCCCGGCGCCGACGACGGACAGCGGGGCCCTCCGGCGCAGCGCGTGCGCGGCGGGGAGTTCGAGGCAGAGGATGACGCCCCCGTTGACCGCGATCAGCCACCCGTAGAACTGGGTGCCGTAGCCGTGGTCGGCGAGGAAGACGGGCAGCGTGGAGTACTGCTGCCGGTAGACGAGGTCGACGCAGACGATCGCGGCGAGCAGGACCAGCACCGCCGGTCTTGCCCGGAGTTCCCGCCAGAGGCCCGGCGCTTCCGGACCGGGTGCGGGCCGGGTGTGCGCGGTGCCGCGCGAGGGCAGGATCGCGGCCGCGTAACCGGCGAAGAGCAGGGTGCCCAGGCCGTCCGCCAGGAAGAGCCACTCGTACGAGGTCGCGGCGGCGAGCGCGGCGCCGAGCGGCGGCCCCACGGTGAAGCCGCCGTTGGAGGCGAACCGGGTGAGGGCGAAGCTCTGGCGGCGCTCCCCCTCCGGGACGGACACCGCGACCAGGGCCGCGTTGGCCGAGCGGACGACCCCCGAGGCGTACTGGGCGAGCGGCAGCACCGCGTACAGGGCGGCCAGGGGCAGCACGGGGAGGGTGACGAGCGCGGCTCCGCTCACGCAGGCGCCGGTCAGGAGCGCCCGCCGGTGGCCGTAGCGGTCGCCGAACCAGCCGCCGGTGAAGTTCCCCGCGACCAGGCCGAGGCCGCCGACACCGCTGATCACACCGGCCTGGGCGACGGAGAGGCCGCGCGGGCCGGTGAGGTAGACGAAGAGATAGACGAAGGTGAAGCTGACGACGGCGTTGAGGAAGGCGCCGAACGCCAGGAGGCGCACCGTTCTCGGTACGCCACGCAGCATGCCCATCCCGATCCCCCAGGGTGAGTTCCTTTTGGGAACGGACTATGGCAGCCTGGTATCCGCAGGTCAACCGAGTAGGGAGGCGGACATCGTGCCGCAGCGCACCAGCCTGGCCGACGCCGACTGCGCGATCGCCCAGGCTCTCGACGTCGTGGGCGACTGGTGGACGCTGCTGATCGTGCGCGACACCGCGCGCGGGGTGCACCGCTTCGACGCGCTCCAGCAGGAGCTGGGGGTGTCGCGCAAGGTGCTCACCGAGCGGCTGCGCCTGCTGACGGAGGCGGGGGTGCTCGCCCGGCACCCGTACCAGGACCGCCCGGTCCGCCACGAATACCGGCTCACCCCGCGCGGACGCGCCCTGCTGCCGGTGCTGATCGCACTTCAGGACTGGGGCGACGCCTGGGTGCTGGGAGAAGGAGAGACGATGGCGACGACCGCGGAGGACTCCAGGGAGGCGGCGCGGGTGCACGCCCTGGTGGGCACCCGGCTGCCGGAGCTGGAACTGCCGGACCACGACGGCCTGTTGCGCGATCCCGTCGCCGGCACCCCGTACACCGTCCTGTACTGCTTCCCCGGCGCGTACGCCCGCCAGGACGCCTATCCGCCGGGATGGGCGGGGATCCCGGGGGCACGGGGCTGCACCCTGGAGTCGTGCACCTACCGCGACCAGCTGGCGGAGTTCACGGCGGCGGGCGCGACCGTGCACGGCGTGTCCACCCAGCGCCCGGACGAGCAGAAGGCGTTCGCCGACAAGGAGCGGCTGCGCTTCCCGCTGCTCTCCGACGCGGGGCTGGCTCTGGCGGCCGCGCTGCGGCTGCCCACGTTCCGCGCGGCGGGGGTCAGCCGGCTGAAGCGGCTGACGCTGGTGGTGGACCGGGACCGCACGGTCGTCGAGGCGCTGTATCCCGTCACGGACATCGAGGCGAGCGTGCGGGCCGCGCTGGCCGCCGTCCGCCGGGGCGCCGCCTGACCTTGCCACCACAGCTACCGGCCGTCCGCCGGGGCACCGCCCGGCCGCACCCGCCTGCTCTCAGCGGCCGGCCCCGTCCGCCACCCTGGCCAGCATCTCCCTGGTGTACTCCGGGTCGAAGTCACCGTCGGTGAGCAGCACCTGGAGACTGATCCCGTCCAGCAGGGCCGTGAGCGCCCGCGCGGTGGCCCGGTCGGTGCGGTCGGCGATGAGCAGGGCCAGGGCGTCGGCCCACTCGGCGGCGACCGGCCGCAGCGCGGGCCGGCGCAGGGCCGCGAGGTACAGCTCGTACTCCAGCGCCAGCGGCCCGCGCCCCGCCGCGAACCACTCCCCCAGCAGCCGCGTCAGCTCGTCGGCGAGCGGGACCCCGGGGTCGGAGAAGTACGGGCTCTCCCGCACCGTCCGGGCGAAACTCTCGTTGCACCGGCGCAGCGCGGCGATCAGCAGCTCGTCGAGCGAGGCGAAGTGATACGTCGTCGAGCCGAGCGGCACGTCGGCCTCGGCGGCCACCGTGCGGTGACTGAGCCCCCCGATCCCCCGGTCCGCGACGACGCGGATGGCCGCGTCGATGATGCGCTCGCGCCGATCGGGGTCGTACCGCCGGACCATCAGTGGGCACCTCCGAGATTGAGGACGACGACCCCCGCGATGACCAGGGCGATGCCGGCCAGCTTGGCGAGGCTCGCGGACTCGCCCATCCAGAGGATGCCGATGGCGGCGACGGCGGCGGTGCCCGTGCCCGCCCAGATCGCATAGGCGGTGCCGATCGAGAGCGTCTTGAGGGTCTGGGCGAGCAGGGCGAACGCCAGCACGTAGCCGACGACGGTGATGAGCGAGGGCCACAGCCGGGTGAACCCCTCGCTGTACTTCATGGCCGTGGTCCCGGCCACCTCCGCCGCTATGGCCGCGGCCAGCAATCCGTATCCCATACGTACGAGCGTACACAACGTTGCGTACGGGCGTACGCACCTTCGCGCACCCATATCGTGACCAGCCCGGAAGGGATTCGCCGGCACCCCGGGACGCTACGGTGTCCGCACCGGTAGGACCGGATGACAAGCGGACGATACGAGCAACGGAGCAGTGGTGGCGCAGGACGCAGGGTGGGGCGGGGGCGCCTACGGGGGCGCGGCGTACGGCGGAAGTCCCTACGGAGGGCCTCCGGGATGGGGCGGCTGGGTGCCGCCGCCGAAGCCGGGGGTGATCCCCCTCGCCCCGTTGAAGCTGGGGGACGTGCTGGGCGGGGCGTTCTCGACGATGGGCAGGTACGGGAAGCAGCTGTTCGGCCTGGCCGCCGCGCTGTACGGCGGGGCCGCCCTGCTGATGGCGGCGGCGGTGGCCATCGCCTACTCCGCGGTCTCCGGCCATCTGGAGTACGTGGTCTCCCTCGACCACGGCGAGAGCGCCTCGTCCACCGACATCGTTCCGCTCGTGATCGCGGGCGGCGTCCTCGCGCTGCTGGGCATCGTCACGATGGCCGTCGTGTCCGGTCTGATGTACGCGGCGGTCCCGGCCGTGCTGCAGGAGGCGGTCCTGGGCCGGCCCGTCGCCTTCTCGGCGGTGTGGCGCAAGGCGTGGGCGCATGTCGCCCCGGTGATCGGCGCCCTGATCCTCACCGCCCTCGTCGCGACCGTGCCCGTCCTCCTCGTGATGGCCGCCTTCATCGGGGTGATCATCAGCGTCCTCACCATGGACAGCGGTGGCGCCGCCGCCACCGCCATCACGCTGGGCATCGTCGGCGCCCTGGTGACCGCACCGCTGGCCGCCTGGATCTGGATAAAGGTCTGCCTGGCACCGGCGGCCGTGGTCTTCGAGGGCCGGGGGCCCGTCGCCGCGCTGCGCCGCTCCGCCGAGCTGGTGCGCGGCGACTGGTGGCGGATCTTCGGCATCACCCTGCTGGCCGCCCTGATGGCGGGCGCCGCCGGCTATGTCATCCAGATCCCCTTCTCGGTGCTCGGCCTGTTCCCCGGCATGATCGGGACCGCGTCGCTGGAGGACGACCCGAGCGCCACGGCGGTGATCGTCGCGATGAGCGGATACCTGGTCGCGACGCTGCTGGGACAGCTCGTGAGCCAGATCATCTCGACGACGTTCCCCCAGCTGGTGACCGGTCTGCTCTACGTCGACCGGCGCATACGGACGGAGAACCTGGGCCCGGCCCTGGCCGAGGCCGCCGGCGTCCCCGCGCAGGGCGGCCCGATGCCCCCGCCGTACGGAGGTGGCGCCCCGCAGTGGTGACCCGGCCGCCCGGGTGGCCGGCGGGCGGCGACCGAAACGAGGAACGGCCCCCGGCGCGATGCCGGGGGCCGTCCTTGACGTCGTGGCTCAGACGTTGAAGCCGAGCGCGCGAAGCTGCTCGCGACCGTCGTCGGTGATCTTGTCAGGGCCCCACGGCGGCATCCAGACCCAGTTGATCCGGAGCTCGTTGACGATGCCGTCCGTCGCGGACTTCGCCTGGTCCTCGATGACATCGGTCAGCGGGCACGCCGCGGACGTCAGGGTCATGTCGAGGGTGGCGATGTTGGCGTCGTCGATGTGGATGCCGTAGATCAGGCCCAGGTTGACGACGTCGATCCCCAGCTCGGGGTCGACCACGTCGTACAGCGCCTCGCGCACCTCCTCCTCGGAGGCCGGCTTGGTGGTGAGAGTCTCGTTGTCGCTCATGCCGTCTTCCCTTCGGACAGCGCCTGCGCCGTCGCGTCCTTCCACGCCATCCAGCTCAGCAGCGCGCACTTGACCCGGGCCGGGTACTTGGAGACACCGGCGAACGCGACCGCGTCCTCCAGCACCTCCTCCATCGCGTCGTCCGGCTCCAGCTGGCCCTTGGACTGCATCAGCTCCAGGAAGGTCTCCTGGATCTTCTGCGCGTCCCCGAGTTCCTTGCCGACGAGCAGCTCGTTGAGCACGGAGGCACTGGCCTGGCTGATCGAGCAGCCCTGGCCCTCGTAGCTGACGTCGGCGATCGTCTCGCCGTCGTACTTCACCCGGAGCGTGATCTCGTCGCCGCACGTCGGGTTGACGTGATGCACCTCGGCATCGCCGTCCCGCAGGCCACGCCCGTGGGGGTGCTTGTAGTGGTCCAGGATCACTTCCTGGTACATGGAATCAAGCTTCACCAGTCAACCCTCAGCCGCTCTGCCATCTAACCGAAAAAGTTCCGCACGTGCTCCAGCCCGTCCACCAGTGCGTCGACCTCGGCGGGCGTGGAGTACAGATAGAACGACGCTCGCGTCGTCGCAGGAATTCCGTACCGCAGGCAGACGGGCCGTGCGCAGTGGTGACCGACCCGGACGGCGATGCCCTGCTCGTCGAGCACCTGGCCCACGTCGTGGGGGTGGATGTCGCCGAGCGTGAAGGAGATCGTCGCACCCCGGTCCTCGGCCGTCGCCGGACCGATGATCCTGAGGTCCGGGACCTCCAGGAGCCGCCGCACCGCGTACTGGGTGATGGCCTGCTCATGGCGGTGGATGTTCTCCATGCCGATCGAGGAGAGGTAGTCCACGGCCGCGCCGAGGCCGACGGCCTGCGCGATCGGGGGCGTGCCCGCCTCGAACTTGTGCGGCGCGGGGGCGTACGTCGAGGAGTGCATCGACACGGTCTCGATCATCTCGCCGCCGCCGAGGAACGGCGGCAGGTCCTCGAGGAGCTCCTGCCGTCCCCACAGCACACCGATGCCCGTCGGGCCGACCATCTTGTGGCCGGTGAAGGCCACGAAGTCGGCCTGCAGCGCCTGCACGTCCAGCACCATGTGCGGGGCCGCCTGCGAGGCGTCGATGCAGACCAGCGCGCCGACCTGCTGGGCACGCCGGATGATCTTCTCCACCGGGTTGATCGTGCCCATGATGTTCGAGACCAGCGTGAGGGAGACGATCTTCGTCTTCTCCGTGATGATCTCGTCGATGTTCGACAGGTCGAGACGGCCGTCGTCCGTGATGCCGAACCACTTCAGCTTCGCGCCGGTGCGCTGCGAGAGCAGCTGCCACGGCACGATGTTGGAGTGGTGCTCCATCTCCGTGGTGACGATCTCGGTGTCGCTGTCGACCCGGTAGGGCTCGTCCGCCCAGCCGAGCATGTTGGCGACGAGGTTCAGCGACTCCGAGGCGTTCTTGGTGAAGATCACCTCGTTGCGGCTGGGTGCGTTGATGAAGGCCGCGACCTTGTCGCGAGCGCCTTCGTACAGCGCGGTGGCCTCCTCGGCGATCGTGTACACGCCGCGGTGGACGTTGGCGTTGTGCCGCTCGTAGTACTCGTTGAGCGCGTCGAGGACCTGGCGCGGCTTCTGCGAGGTCGCCGCGGAGTCCAGGTAAACGATCTTCTTGCCGTCGTGGACCGTGCGGTCCAGGATCGGGAAGTCCTTGCGGATCGCCTCGGTGTCGAGGAGGCCGGAGAGCCCCTGTCGGGCGTCAGTCACGCGACCGTACCTCCTGAGTTCGCTCCGCTCACGGGGCCACCCTTCGTGTAGGCCTCGTAGCCCTCGTTCTCCAGCTGGTCGGCCAGCTCGGCACCACCGGAGGCGGCGATCCGGCCGTTGGCGAAGACGTGCACGTAGTCGGGCTTGATGTACTTCAGGATGCGCGTGTAGTGCGTGATCAGCAGGGTGCCGACCTCGCCGGTCTCGCGCACACGGTTGACGCCCTCGGAGACGGTCTTCAGCGCGTCGACGTCCAGGCCGGAGTCGGTCTCGTCGAGGATCGCGACCTTCGGCTTGAGGAGCTCCAGCTGGAGGATCTCGTGGCGCTTCTTCTCACCGCCGGAGAAGCCCTCGTTGACGTTGCGCTCGGCGAAGGCCGGGTCCATCTGGAGCTGGGCCATCGTCTCCTTGACCTCCTTCACCCACGTCCGCAGCTTGGGGGCCTCACCGCGGACGGCGGTGGCGGAGGTGCGCAGGAAGTTGGAGACCGAGACGCCGGGGATCTCGACCGGGTACTGCATGGCGAGGAACAGGCCGGCGCGGGCCCGCTCGTCCACGGACATCTCCAGGACGTCCTCGCCGTCCAGGGTCACCGTGCCACTCGTGATCGTGTACTTGGGGTGACCCGCGAGCGAGTACGCGAGGGTGGACTTGCCGGACCCGTTGGGGCCCATGATGGCGTGGGTCTCGCCCTGCTTCACGGTCAGGTCGACGCCCTTGAGGATCTCCTTCGTGGCGTTGTCGGCCTCGACGGAGACGTGCAGGTCGCGGATTTCAAGCGTTGCCATGGGTGACTCAGGACTCCTGGGTGACGGAGACGAGCACATCGTCCCCTTCGATCTTTACGGGGTATACGGGGACGGGGCGCGTCGCGGGAAGACCGGACGGCTTGCCGGTGCGGAGGTCGAAGCTCGATCCGTGCAGCCAGCACTCGATCGAGCAGTCCTCCACCTCGCCCTCCGAGAGCGAGACGTTCGCGTGCGAGCAGATGTCGTTGATCGCGAACACCTCCCCCTCGGTACGGACGACGGATACCGGCGTGCCGTCGAGCTCCACCCGCTTCGGGGTGTCGTCCTCCAGCTCGCTCAGCGCACAGGCTTTGACGAAGGCCATCAGACCGACGCCTTCAGCTCGGCCTCGATCTTGTCGAGGAGCCGGGCTTCGACGTCCGGCAGACCGATCTGCTGGACCAGCTCGGCGAAGAAGCCGCGCACGACGAGCCGGCGGGCCTCCTCGGCCGGGATACCGCGGGACTGCAGGTAGAACAGCTGCTCGTCGTCGAAGCGGCCGGTCGCCGAGGCGTGGCCGGCGCCGACGATCTCGCCGGTCTCGATCTCCAGGTTCGGTACGGAGTCGACACGGGCACCGTCGGTCAGAACCAGGTTGCGGTTCATCTCGTAGGTGTCGGTGCCCTCGGCCGCGGCCTGGATGAGCACGTCGCCGATCCAGACGGCGTGGGCGTCGTCGCCCTGGAGCGCGCCCTTGTACACCGCGTTGGACTTGCAGTGCGGGGTGTTGTGGTCGACCAGGAGACGGTGCTCCTGGTGCTGGCCCTTGTCGGTGAAGTACAGGCCGAAGAGCTCGGCCTCGCCGCCCGGGGCCGCGTACGCGACGCGCGGGTGGAGACGGACGAGGTCCCCGCCGAACGTCACGATGATCGACTTGAAGGAGGCGTCGCGGCCGACCAGCGCGTTGTGCTGGCCGACGTGGACGGCCGTGTCGTCCCAGTCCTGCACGGAGACGACGGTCAGCTTGGCGCCGTCACCCAGGACGTAGTCGACGTTGGCCGCGAGCAGGGCGTCACCGGTGTGGTCGATGACGACGACGGCCTCGGCGAAGGCACCCAGCTCGATGACCTGGTGCCCGTAGGCCACACCGCCCTCGCCGTGCACCGTGATCCGGACCGGCTCGCTGAGCACGGCCTCCTTGGCGACCGTGACGACCGAGGCCTGCTGGAAGGACGAGTACGCCTGGGCGGCGACACGGTCCACCGGGGTGCCCGCCCTGCCGATGCGGGCGTCGTCGCGGCCGACGGTCTCGACCGTGACGCCGGAGGGCGCCTCGACGACGACCTTGACCCCGTCACCGGTGGCGACCGCGGTGCCGTCGTGCAGGCCGCGCAGCCGCTCCAGCGGCGTGAACCGCCACTCCTCCTCACGGCCGTGCGGGACCGGGAAGTCCGCGACGTCGAAGGACGGGGGCGCGCTCATGCGCGTGGCGACGGTGGACTCGGCCGCCACCGCGATGGAACCGGCGGTGGTGGAGCCCACCGGGGAATTCTGAGCCTCAGCCATGGCTGTCGTAGTGCTCGCTTTCTCAGTCAAGAACTCTTCGGGACGCGGTCGGCGGGCCTGCTAGCCGACCGACCCCTCCATCTGCAGCTCGATCAGCCGGTTGAGCTCCAGGGCGTACTCCATGGGGAGCTCCTTGGCGATCGGCTCGACGAAGCCGCGCACGATCATCGCCATGGCCTCGAACTCGGTCATGCCGCGGCTCATCAGGTAGAAGAGCTGGTCCTCGGAGACCTTGGAGACGGTCGCCTCGTGCCCCATCGACACGTCGTCCTCGCGGACGTCGACGTACGGGTAGGTGTCGGAGCGGGAGATGGTGTCCACCAGCAGCGCGTCGCACAGCACGTTGGACTTGGCGCCGGGCGCACCCTCGCCGATCTCGATGAGACCGCGGTAGGAGGTGCGGCCACCGCCTCGCGCCACCGACTTGGAGACGATGTTGGAGGAGGTGTTCGGTGCCATGTGGACCATCTTGGCGCCGGCGTCCTGGTGCTGGCCCTCGCCCGCGAAGGCGATGGACAGGGTCTCGCCCTTGGCGTGCTCGCCCATCAGGTAGACGGCCGGGTACTTCATGGTGACCTTGGAGCCGATGTTGCCGTCGACCCACTCCATGGTCGCGCCCTCGTACGCCACGGCGCGCTTGGTGACCAGGTTGTAGACGTTGTTCGACCAGTTCTGGATGGTCGTGTAGCGGCAGCGGCCGCCCTTCTTCACGACGATCTCCACGACCGCGGAGTGCAGCGAGTCCGAGGAGTAGATCGGCGCGGTGCAGCCCTCGACGTAGTGGACGTAGGCGTCCTCGTCGACGATGATCAGCGTCCGCTCGAACTGGCCCATGTTCTCCGTGTTGATACGGAAGTAGGCCTGGAGCGGGATCTCGACGTGCACGCCCTTCGGCACGTAGATGAAGGAGCCACCGGACCAGACGGCGGAGTTCAGCGAGGCGAACTTGTTGTCACCGACGGGGATGACGGTGCCGAAGTACTCCTTGAAGAGCTCCGGGTGCTCCTTGAGCGCGGTGTCGGTGTCCATGAAGATGACACCCTGCGACTCGAGCTCCTCGTTGATCTGGTGGTAGACCACCTCGGACTCGTACTGCGCGGCGACACCGGCGACCAGGCGCTGCTTCTCCGCCTCCGGGATGCCGAGCTTGTCGTACGTGTTCTTGATGTCCTCGGGCAGGTCCTCCCAGGACTCCGCCTGCTTCTCCGTGGACCGCACGAAGTACTTGATGTTGTCGAAGTCGATGCCCGACAGGTCGGAGCCCCAGTTCGGCATGGGCTTCTTGTCGAACAGCTTCAGGCCCTTGAGCCGGAGCTTCAGCATCCACTCCGGTTCGTTCTTCTTCTCCGAGATGTCGCGGACGACAGCTTCGGACAGGCCGCGCTTCGCCGCCGCGCCTGCCGCGTCGGAGTCGGCCCAGCCGAATTCGTACGTACCCAGACCCTCGAGCTCAGGGTGGGCAGTCTCCGTAGGGAGCGTCATGCGGGGTTCCTCCCGGCCGTACTTGCAGATGCTGAATGGGTGTTCTGTGCTGACTGTGAAGCCTGTGGTGCCGTGGGGCTGCTGCGCGGAACGAACGTCGTGCACACCCCGTCGCCGTGGGCGAGGGTGGCGAGACGCTGCACATGGGTCCCGAGCAGGCTGGAGAAGAATTCCGTCTCCGCCTCGCACAGCTGCGGGAACTGTTCGGCTACGTGCGCGACCGGGCAGTGGTGCTGGCAGAGCTGCTCGCCCTGCTGACGGCCCGGCGCGCTGCGCGCCGTAGCAGCGTACCCGTCGGCGGACAAGGCCCTGGCGAGGGCCTCGGTGCGTGCCTCGGGGTCGGCGGCCTCGATCACCGCGCGGTACTTCTCGGACTGGGCGGCCATCCTGGCGCGGGCGAAGGCGACGAGCGCCTCGTCCCCCGCCGTGTCGGCGATCCACCGCAGCGCGTCGGCGGCGAGCTTGTCGTAGGACTGGTCGAACGCGTCCCGGCCGCAGTCGGTGAGGGCGAACACCTTGGCCGGACGGCCACGGGTCCGCGCCCCGTAGACACGCTGTTCGCGGGCCTCGACCACGTCGTCGGAGACGAGTGCGTCCAGGTGACGGCGCACGGCGGCCTGGGTGAGGCCGACGCGCTTCGCCAGGTCGGCGACGGTGGAGGGGCCGTGGTCCAGGATGGAGCGCGCGACCCGGTTGCGCGTCGAGCGCTCACCGGTCGCGAGTTCCTCCTGAGGAGCCTCGCCAGCGTATTTCACAACGCCATTGTTGCGTAATTCCTTCGGGCGTGACAACCCGCCTCAGGGCCGGGCGCGGTGCCCTTCGTCACTTAGGCAAACCTAAGTTGACCTGCGGAAACAACGATCACGGCAGGCCGGCGCAGGTGGGCGCCCTCCGGGCCGGGCGGTGGCCGGGCGGCGGGAGGAGCGCGCGGAAGAGCGGGGAACCCGGCGCGCCGGACCCCTCACCCGCCAGCCTAGACTTGCCCGCCATGAGCAGCGAGCCCGTCGTACAGGTCAGAGGCCTTGTCAAGCGGTACGGCACCGAAGCCGCGGTCGACGGCCTCGACCTGGAGGTCGCGGCGGGCGCCGTGACCGCGGTCCTCGGCCCCAACGGCGCCGGCAAGACCACCACGATCGAGACCTGTGAGGGCTACCGCAGGCCGGACGCCGGAACCGTACGGGTGCTCGGCCTCGACCCGGTCGCCGACGCCGCGTCGCTCCGCCCCCGCATCGGCGTGATGCTCCAGTCGGGCGGCGTCTACTCCGGCGCCCGGGCCGAGGAGATGCTGCGCCACATGGCGAAGCTCCACGCCCGTCCGCTGGACGTCGGCGCGCTCGTCGAACGGCTCGGGCTCGGCAGCTGCGGCCGGACCACCTACCGCCGGCTCTCCGGCGGCCAGCAGCAGCGCCTCGCCCTGGCGATGGCCGTCGTGGGCCGACCCGAGCTGGTCTTCCTGGACGAGCCGACGGCCGGCCTCGACCCGCAGGCCCGCCGTTCGACCTGGGACCTGATCAGGGAGCTGCGCGCCGACGGGGTGTCCGTCGTCCTCACCACCCACTTCATGGACGAGGCCGAGGAGCTCGCCGACGACGTCGCCGTCATCGACGCGGGACGGGTCATCGCGCAGGGCAGCCCCGAGCAGCTCTGCCGCGGCGGCGCCGAGAACACCCTGCGCTTCACCGGCCGCCCCGGCCTGGACCTCGGTTCGCTGCTGAAGGCGCTGCCCGACGGCAGCGAGGCGGCCGAGCTCACCACCGGCGCCTACCGCATCACCGGGCGGATCGACCCGGAGCTGCTGGCGACCGTCACCTCCTGGTGCGCCCAGCACGGCGTGATGCCGGACGGCATCGCGGTGGAGCGGCACACCCTGGAGGACGTCTTCCTCGAACTGACCGGCAAGGAGCTGCGCGCATGAGCGCCGGTACGTACACCCCGCGCCCCGGCGCCGCCCCGCTGCCCCGCATGATCGCCGCGCAGGCCGTGCTGGAGACACGGATGCTCCTGCGCAACGGTGAGCAGCTGCTGCTCACGGTGGTCATCCCGACCCTGCTGCTGGTGCTGTTCAGCGCGGTGGACATCGTCGACACCGGCACGGGTGAGCCGGTCGACTTCCTGGCGCCCGGCGTCCTCGCCCTCGCGGTGATGTCGACGGCCTTCACGGGCCAGGCCATCGCGACCGGCTTCGAGCGCCGCTACGGGGTGCTCAAGCGGCTGGGCGCCTCTCCTCTGCCCCGCTGGGGCCTGATGACGGCGAAGACCCTCTCGGTGCTGGTCACGGAGGTCCTCCAGATCGTCCTGCTGACGGTGATCGCCTTCGCCCTGGGCTGGTCGCCCGAGGGCAACCCGTTCGCCGTGCTGCTGCTCCTGGTGCTGGGCACCGTCGCCTTCTCCGGGCTGGGGCTGCTGATGGCGGGGACGCTGAAGGCCGAGGCGACGCTCGCCGCGGCCAACCTGGTCTTCCTCCTGCTGCTGGTCGGCGGCGGCGTCATCGTGCCGCTGGACAAGTTCCCGGACGCGGCGCGCTCCGTGCTGGGCCTGCTGCCGATCTCGGCCCTCTCCGACGGGCTCAGGGACGTCCTCCAGCACGGTGCGGCGATGCCCTGGGGCGACGCGGCGGTCCTGGCCGTCTGGGCGGTCCTGGGGCTGGGCGCGGCGGCCCGTCTCTTCCGCTGGGAGTGAGGGGCCGGGCCGGGCGGATGTCCGGCCCATCCGGAATGCCCACCCCTCGTGAAAACATGCACAAGCCGTTCCCTACGATGGTGCGCGTGGAAACCCCCCTCTCCTACATCGCCAAGCGCTGGACTCCGTCGGTGAGGACGGCGAAGCGCGCCGCACTCGTCGCGGTGATGATGAGCGTGCTCATCATCATCACCGGCGGCGCGGTCCGGCTGACCGGTTCCGGTCTGGGCTGCGACACCTGGCCCAAGTGCACCGACGACAGCCTCTTCGCGACGCCCGAGCAGGGACTGCACGGCGCGATCGAGTTCGGCAACCGGATGCTCACCTACGTCCTGTCGGCCGCGGTCGGCTGGGCGATCATCGCCGTGCGCTCCCTGAAGCCCCGCCGGCGCGGTCTCACGCGTCTGGCGTGGTCGCAGTTCTGGCTGGTGATGGGGAACGCCGTCATCGGCGGGCTCACGGTCTGGGCCGGCCTCAACCCGTGGTCGGTGGCCGGGCACTTCCTGCTCGCCAACTGCCTGCTCACGGTGACCGTCGTCACCTGGGTGCGGATCGGCGAGGGCGACGGCGCACCGCGTCCGCGCGCCCCGCGCCCGGTGCGGCAGCTGTCCTGGGCGATCGTCGCCACCACGGTCGTGCTGATCGCGCTGGGCACCACCGTGACCGGCTCCGGCAAGCACGCGGGCGACAGCAGCGACGTACCGCGCATGCCGTGGGACTGGAGCGCCGCCGCCCACATCCACGCCGTCGCCGCCTGGGTCGTCTGCGCCCTGGCCGTCGCGATGTGGTTCGCCCTGCGCGTCGTCGACGCGCCCCTCGACACCCGGGCCCGCGCCCGTGACCTGCTGATCGTGCTGCTGGCGCAGGGCGTCATCGGATACGTGCAGTACTTCAACGACGTGCCCGAGCTGCTGGTCGGGCTCCATATGCTCGGCTCCGCCCTGCTGTGGATCGCCGTGGTGCGCCTCCTGCTGTCACTGCGCGAGCGCCCGGTGGCCGACCCCGGCGTTCCCGCCCCCGCGGCCGCCGGAGAGCTGCCGGAGCACGCCGCCGCGCGCTGAGCGGAAGCCGCTCCCCCGGCACCACGACGACGGCCCCCGTCCACTGCGGACGGGGGCCGTCGTCGTGCCCGTGCGTACGGCTCCCGATCGGAGCCCGGACCCTAGGCCTTGTGGTTGGACGGGCCGCCGACCTGGATGCCCGCCATCCGGGACCACTCGTACGGGCCGGTGCGGACCTTGGCCGCGAACTCGCCGTCGAAGTCCTCGTGGACCGTGATCCCCGCCTTCCGCGTGGCGCTCTCGGCCACGGTGTGGGAGGGCGCCACCAGGTCGCCCCACTCGCCGTCCTCGCCGACCAGCACGATGCGGGTGCCCATCTCACCGAGGTGGGCGAGCTGCCCCTCGGCGCCGCCGTGGGCCTTGGCGAAGGCGCCGATCTGCTTGGCGAGCTTCGCGGCCCTGCGCTCCGCGCGGGCCGCGTGCCTATCGTCCGTCTGCTGCGTCTGGGGCTCTGCCGTCTCTGCCATGGACAGGATGCTACCGACGGGTAGATCGACTGGCGACGGGCGGGGGGCGTGGCATCGGCCACGTCCCCCGCCCGTCGGCGGAGCTCCGGTGCGTGCGGGACTACCTCAGGAAGGGGTCCACGGCCACGGCGACGAAGAGGAGCGAGACATAGGTGATGGACCAGTGGAACAGGCGCATCTCCTTGAGCTTGGCGCCCGTCACACCGGACTTCGCCCGGTTCTGCAGGCCGTGCGCCTCCCAGAGCCAGAAGCCTCCGGTCAGCAGGGCCACGGCCGTGTAGAACCAGCCCGTGTAGCCCAGAGGGGTGAGCAGCAGCGAGACGCCGACCATCACCCAGCTGTAGACGACGATCTGGCGGGCCACCACCCGGTTGGTGGCGACGACCGGGAGCATCGGGACGCCGACCCGGGCGTAGTCCTCCTTGACCTTCATCGACAGCGGCCAGTAGTGCGGCGGCGTCCAGAAGAAGATCACGGCGAAAAGGATGACCGCGGCCCAGCTCATCGAATTGGTCACGGCGGACCACCCGATGAGCACCGGCATGCAGCCGGCGATTCCGCCCCAGACGATGTTCTGCGAGGTCCGGCGCTTCAGCAGCATCGTGTAGACGACGACGTAGAACAGAAGTGCGCCGAGCGAGAGCGCGGCGGAGAGCCAGTTGACGAGCAGCCCGAACCACACCGTGGAAATCACCGCCAGGGCGATTCCGAAGGCGAGGCACTCCCGGGGGCTCACCATCCCCGTGACCAGCGGGCGCTGGGACGTACGGTCCATCAGCGCGTCGATGTCACGGTCGATATACATGTTGAGCGCATTGGCACCGCCCGCGGAGAGATATCCGCCGATGGTGGTGGTAACCACGAGCCAAAGATCGGGCACTCCCCGGGCCGCGAGGAACATCACCGGAACGGTGGTGATCAGCAGCAGCTCGATGATGCGCGGCTTGGTAAGAGCCACGAATGCCTTGATGCGGGCCCCGGACGGGCGATGGCCCCCTGGGCTCGGAGTCAAGGCGACCCCTGCGGGTCGGGACTCGACGGCCGTCACGCACACCCCTGACAGAGAAATCCCAGCAAGCTCCGGGCGTGAAAGCCCGGTAAAGACTTGCGCGAACCAGACCACTGTAGACGTTGGGCATACGCCACTCTTCGCGGGGGTGGGGTCGTGTTGGGGTGGCGCAGAAGTGAACGGAGGCGCTCATACGGGAGGCGAACTCCGCAGGTCGCCCGCACTGTGGAAAGGGCAGAAGTACGGCCTTGGGACGGGGGTAGGCTCGACAATGCCCGGTGCGGTAACCAGTCACCGGTTTACAACAGTGGAGAGGAGCCCTGACTCAGGGTGAGCACCAAGCCGACCACCACAGACCTCCAGTGGACCGAATTGGACCAGCGGGCCGTGGACACCGTCCGCGTCCTCGCCGCGGACGCCGTACAGAAAGTCGGAAACGGCCACCCGGGTACGGCGATGAGCCTCGCTCCTGCGGCGTACACCCTCTTCCAGAAGGTGATGCGCCACGACCCGGCGGACGCGGACTGGGCCGGACGCGACCGGTTCGTGCTGTCCGCGGGCCACTCCAGCCTGACGCTGTACATCCAGCTCTACCTCGCCGGGTACGGCCTGGAGCTGGACGACCTCAAGGCGTTCCGCACCTGGGGCTCCCTGACGCCGGGCCACCCGGAGTACGGCCACACCACGGGTGTCGAGACGACGACCGGCCCGCTGGGCCAGGGTGTCGCCAACGCCGTGGGCATGGCGATGGCCGCCCGCTACGAGCGCGGTCTCTTCGACCCGCAGGCGGCCCCCGGCACCTCCCCGTTCGACCACACCATCTGGGTCATCGCCGGTGACGGCTGCCTCCAGGAGGGCATCTCGGCCGAGGCGTCCTCGCTGGCCGGCCACCAGAAGCTCGGCAACCTGGTGCTGCTGTGGGACGACAACCACATCTCGATCGAGGGCGACACGGAGACCGCGGTCTCCGAGGACACCCTGAAGCGCTACGAGTCCTACGGCTGGCACGTCCAGCGCGTGGACCAGCTGCCCAGCGGCGACCTGGACCCCGAGGGTCTGTACCGCGCGCTGCAGGCCGCCAAGGCCGAGACGGAGCGCCCGTCGTTCATCGCGGCCCGCTCGATCATCGCCTGGCCCGCCCCGAACGCCCAGAACACCGAGGCCGCGCACGGCTCGGCGCTCGGCGACGACGAGATCGCGGCCACCAAGCGGGTGCTCGGCTTCGACCCGGAGAAGACCTTCGAGGTCTCCGACGAGGTCATCGCGCACACCCGTGAGGCACTGGACCGCGGCCGCGAGGCCAAGGCCGAGTGGGAGAAGTCCTTCGCCGCCTGGCGCACCGCCGACCCGGAGCGCGCCGCGGACTTCGACCGCATCGCCGCGGGCGAGCTGCCCGCGGGCTGGGAGGACGAGATCCCGGTCTTCGAGGCCGGCCACGGGGTCGCCACGCGTGCCGCCTCCGGCAAGGTCCTCCAGGCGCTCGGCGGTGTCATCCCCGAGCTGTGGGGCGGCTCCGCCGACCTCGCGGGCTCGAACAACACCACGATCGACAAGACGTCGTCGTTCCTCCCGGCCGGCAACCCGCTGCCCGAGGCCGACCCGTACGGCCGGACGATCCACTTCGGCATCCGCGAGCACTCCATGGCCGCGGCCATGAACGGCATCGCGCTGCACGGCAACACCCGCATCTACGGCGGCACCTTCCTGGTGTTCTCCGACTACATGCGCAACGCCGTGCGCCTCTCCGCGCTGATGCACCTTCCGGTGACGTACGTGTGGACGCACGACTCGATCGGCCTCGGCGAGGACGGCCCGACGCACCAGCCGGTCGAGCACCTCGCCTCGCTGCGCGCGATCCCCGGCCTGAACGTCGTCCGCCCGGCGGACGCCAACGAGACGGCCATCGCCTGGCGCGAGATCCTCAAGCGCGGCAAGAAGGACTACGGGAAGAGCGCCCCGCACGGTCTGGCGCTGTCCCGTCAGGGCCTGCCGACCTACGCGGCGAACGAGAACGCCGCCAAGGGCGGTTACGTGCTGTTCGACGCCGAGGGCGGCGACGCGCAGGCCGTCCTGATCGCCACCGGCTCCGAGGTCCAGCTGGCCGTCGAGGCCCGCGACGAGCTCCAGGCGGCCGGTGTGCCGACCCGTGTGGTCTCGATGCCGTGTGTCGAGTGGTTCGAGGAGCAGGACCAGGCGTACAAGGACAGCGTGATCCCGCCGTCCGTGAAGGCGCGGGTCGCCGTCGAAGCGGGTATCGGCCTCACCTGGTACCGGTATGTGGGCGACGCGGGCCGGATCGTCTCGCTGGAGCACTTCGGTGCCTCGGCGGACGCCAAGGTCCTCTTCCGCGAGTTCGGCTTCACCGCCGCGCACGTGGTGGAAGCCGCCCGGGAATCTCTCGCCTCCGCTGCGCGCTGACGCGGTTATACGACTAGTAGGAGATGTAATTCTCATGACAGACGCACTCAAGCGCCTCTCCGACGAGGGCGTGGCGATCTGGCTGGACGACCTGTCGCGCAAGCGGATCACGTCCGGCAACCTGGCCGAGCTGATCGACCAGAGCCACGTCGTGGGTGTCACGACCAACCCGTCGATCTTCCAGAAGGCCATCTCCCAGGGCGACGGTTACGACCAGCAGCTCACGGACCTCGCCGCCCGCAAGGTGACGGTCGAGGAAGCCATCCGGATGATCACCACGGCCGACGTCCGCGACGCCGCCGACATCCTGCGCCCGGTCTTCGACGCGACGGACGGCCAGGACGGCCGGGTCTCCATCGAGGTCGACCCGCGCCTGGCGCACAACACGACGGCCACGGTCGCCGAGGCCAAGCAGCTGGCCTGGCTGGTGGACCGGCCGAACACGCTCATCAAGATCCCGGCGACCAAGGCCGGCCTGCCGGCGATCACCGAGACCATCGGGCGGGGCATCAGCGTCAACGTGACCCTGATCTTCTCGCTGGAGCGCTACCGCGAGGTCATGGACGCCTACCTGGCGGGCCTGGAGAAGGCGAAGGCCGCGGGCCTGGACCTCTCCAAGATCCACTCGGTCGCCTCGTTCTTCGTGTCCCGTGTGGACACCGAGATCGACAAGCGCCTCGACGCGATCGGCACCGACGAGGCGAAGGCCGCGAAGGGCAAGTCCGCCCTCGCCAACGCCCGTCTGGCCTACGAGGCGTACGAGGAGGTCTTCGCGGGTGACCGCTGGGCCGCCCTCGACAAGGCGCACGCCAACAAGCAGCGCCCGCTGTGGGCCTCCACCGGCGTGAAGGACCCGTCCCTCAAGGACACCCTGTACGTCGACGACCTCGTCGCCCCCAACACGGTGAACACCATGCCGGAGGCGACCCTGGAGGCCGTGGCCGACCATGGTGACATCACCGGCAACACCGTCGCCGGTGGCTACGACCAGGCACGTGCCGACCTCGACGCGGTCAAGAAGCTCGGGGTCAGCTACGACGACGTCGTCCAGCTGCTGGAGGACGAGGGCGTCGACAAGTTCGAGGCCGCCTGGAACGACCTGCTCAAGTCGACCGAGGCCGAGCTCGAGCGCCTCGCTCCTTCGGAGGGCTGACCACCTTGTCTGGTGTTCCCGGAGCCAACCCGCTCCGTGACGCCCAGGACCGACGGCTCCCGCGTATCGCGGGGCCGTCGGGCCTGGTGATCTTTGGCGTCACGGGCGATTTGTCCCGTAAAAAGCTGATGCCCGCCGTCTACGACCTGGCCAATCGCGGCCTGCTGCCGCCGGGCTTCTCGCTCATCGGTTTCGCGCGCCGCGACTGGGAGGACGAAGACTTCGCCCAGGTCGTCCACGACGCCGTGAAAGAGCACTCCCGCACCCCGTTCCGCGAAGAGGTCTGGCAGCAGCTCAGCCAGGGCATGCGCTTCGTCCAGGGCAACTTCGACGACGACGTCGCCTTCGAGACCCTCAGGGCGACGATCGAGGAGCTCGACAAGGCGCAGGGGACGGGCGGCAACTTCGCCTTCTACCTGTCCGTGCCGCCGAAGTTCTTCCCCAAGGTCGTCCAGCAGCTCAAGAAGCACGGGCTGGCCGACCAGCAGGAGGGCAGCTGGCGACGGGCCGTCATCGAGAAGCCGTTCGGTCACGACCTGGAGAGCGCGCAGGAGCTGAACCAGCTCGTGCACGACGTCTTCCCGCCGAACGAGGTCTTCCGTATCGACCACTACCTCGGCAAGGAGACGGTCCAGAACATCCTGGCGCTGCGCTTCGCCAACACGATGTGGGAGCCGATCTGGAACAGGTCGTACGTCGACCACGTCCAGATCACGATGGCCGAGGACATCGGCATCGGCGGCCGGGCCGGTTACTACGACGGCATCGGCGCGGCCCGCGACGTCATCCAGAACCACCTGCTCCAGCTGCTGGCGCTGACGGCGATGGAGGAGCCCGGCTCCTTCCACCCCAAGGCCCTGGTCGCCGAGAAGCTGAAGGTGCTCACGGCGGTGGAGCTGCCCGAGGACCTGGGCAGTCACACGGTGCGCGGGCAGTACACGCACGCGTGGCAGGGCGGGGAGGAGGTGCCCGGCTACCTCGAGGAGGAGGGCATCGACCCCAAGTCGAAGACCGACACCTTCGCCGCGATCAAGCTGACGATCAACAACCGCCGCTGGGCGGGCGTTCCGTTCTATCTCCGTACCGGCAAGCGCCTCGGCCGCCGGGTCACCGAGATCGCGGTCGTCTTCAAGCGCGCCCCGTATCTGCCCTTCGAGTCCGGTGCGACGGAGGAGCTCGGCGGCAACGCCCTGGTCATCCGGGTGCAGCCGGACGAGGGGGTCACGGTCCGGTTCGGCTCCAAGGTGCCCGGCACCTCCATGGAGGTGCGGGACGTCACGATGGACTTCGCGTACGGCGAGTCCTTCACGGAGTCCAGCCCGGAGGCGTACGAGCGGCTCATCCTCGATGTCCTGCTCGGCGACGCCAACCTCTTCCCCCGCCACCAGGAGGTCGAGCTCTCCTGGAACATCCTCGACCCGATCGAGGAGTACTGGGACAAGCACGGCAAGCCCGCCCGGTACGCGGCCGGCACCTGGGGTCCGGCCGAGGCCGACGAGATGCTCGCACGCGACGGACGGAGCTGGCGCCGGCCATGAAGATCGATCTCACGGAAACCACGTCCAGCAAGATCAACCAGGCCCTCATCTCGGCCCGCCGGGACATCGGCTCCCCCGCCGTCGGCATGGTCCTCACCCTGGTCATCGTCACGGACGAGGAGAACGCCTACGACGCCCTCAAGGCGGCGAACGACTCCTCGCGCGAGCACCCCTCGCGGATCATCGTGGTGATCAAGAGGGTCAGCCGTTCACCGCGTGCGCGCCGC
The DNA here is from genome assembly GCF_055583745.1 of Streptomyces sp. NPDC104381. Lineage (NCBI taxonomy): Bacteria > Bacillati > Actinomycetota > Actinomycetes > Kitasatosporales > Streptomycetaceae > Streptomyces > Streptomyces sp. NPDC104381. Next base: position 969,214 of record NZ_JBVJNK010000001.1, on the reverse strand, counting down.
GACGCCCGGCTCGACGCCGAGATCCGGGTCGGCTCCGACGCGGGCTCGGGTGAGACCGTCGTCCTGCGTCTGCACGGCGAACTGGCCAACCACGCCCAGTCCGTGGTCCTGCCGCTGCTGCTGCCGGACGCCCCGGTGGTGGCGTGGTGGCCGGAGGACGCTCCGGCGGACCCGGCCAAGGACCCGCTGGGCGCCCTCGCCCAGCGCCGTATCACCGACACCTACTCCGCCGAGCACCCGCTCGACGAGCTGTCGGTGCGTGCGGCGACGTACCGGCCGGGCGACACGGACCTGGCCTGGACCCGCATCACCCCGTGGCGCTCGATGCTGGCGGCCGCGCTCGACCAGCAGCCGGCGCAGGTCGTCTCGGCGACGGTCGAGGGCGAGTCCGACAACCCGAGCTGCGAGCTGCTCGCGATGTGGCTCGCGGACCGGCTCGGCGTCCCGGTCGAGCGGACGCTCTCCGGCGGTCCCGGTCTGACGGCCGTGCGGCTGGAGACCAAGAACGGCGTGATCGTCCTGGACCGGCCCGACGGCTCGCTGGCGACGCTCTGCATGGCCGGGCAGCCGGACCGCGCGGTCGCGCTGAAGCGGCGGGAGACCGCCGAGCTCCTCGCGGAGGAGCTGCGCCGTCTGGACCCGGACAACATCTACGAGGCGACGGTGAAGTTCGGTGTGGAGCGCCTCGGCGGTCCCACCGAGGCGTCGTCGGTCGGTGCGGGGCAGAAGCGGGCGGAGCCGGCCGGCTCGGCCGCGCCTGCCGCGAAGAAGGCGGCGGCCAAGAAGGCGGCGTCGAAGTGAGTGCCCCGCAGCTCGTCGTGCACCGCGACAAGGAGCTGATGGCCCAGGCCGCGGCGGCCCGGCTGATCACGAAGATCGTGGACGCCCAGGCCGCCCGCGGTTCCGCCTCGGTGGTCCTCACCGGCGGACGCAACGGCAACGGCCTGCTGGCCGCGCTCGGCGGCTCGCCCGCCCGGGACGCGATCGACTGGTCGCGGCTCGATCTGTGGTGGGGCGACGAGCGCTTCCTGCCCGAGGGCGATCCGGAGCGCAATGTCACGCAGGCCCGTGAGGCCCTGCTGGACAAGGTGGAGCTGGATCCCGCGCGGGTCCACGCGATGCCCGCGTCCGACGGGCCGTACGGCGACGACGCCGACTCCGCCGCCGCGGGGTACGCGGCGGAGCTGGCCGCCGCGGCGGGCCCGGAGGACCACGGGCCCGTCCCGACGTTCGACGTGCTGATGCTGGGCGTCGGTCCGGACACGCATGTCGCGTCGCTCTTCCCGGAGCTGCCGGCGGTGCGGGAGACCGAGCGCACCGTGGTCGGTGTGCACGGCGCCCCGAAGCCGCCGCCCACCCGTGTCTCGCTCACGCTGCCCGCCATCCGGGCGGCGCGCGAGGTGTGGCTGCTGGCCGCGGGTGAGGACAAGGCGGAGGCGGCGGAGATCGCGCTGTCCGGGGCCGGGGAGATCCAGGCCCCGGCGGCGGGGGCGTACGGCCGCAGCCGCACGCTGTGGCTGCTGGACGGCCCGGCCGCCTCCCGGCTGCCGCGCGCGCTGTATCCGCCCGCTTCGGCGTAGGCATGTACCGAAGAGGCCTGGTTCCGCTCCCCCGGAGCGAAACCAGGCCTCTCTCGTGTCTCAGGCCCGGTCGAGGAAGGGCTCCAGCAGGCCCGGGACGGCCTCCGCGGCGAAGGCGAGGCCCTCCGGAGGCATCGGTGTCGCGCGCGGTGTAGGCGCCCCCTCCCGCGGCCGTCGTGGCGGTGACGCTCAGCAGCCCGGCGCGGCGCTGGAAGCAGGACTGCCGCACGGTCCACCCGATCACGCCGGACCGTTGGAGGGCCGCGGTGGACCGCCGGAAGGTGCCGGAGCGGGTCACCAGGTAGTCGCCGCTGAGCGCGTGCCCCAGGGAGCGGTACGCGTCGAGGGCCAGCAGCACCGCGACGGGCACGGACACCACCGCGCAGGCGAGCGCGGTCAGGAGCAGGACGGGCGTCAGCAGGAGCCCCAGCACGACCTGGACCAGCACCGGTACGAGGGTGGCGATCAGGGCGCGGCGGAGCCGCCGGCCCCGGGCGGCGCGGGGGTGGGCGGTCAGCGGGGCGCCCGTCGGGGAGAGCGGCTCGCGCAGCACCCCGGCGGCGACGGTGACGGCCCGGGTCCGGGGCGCGGGCGGGAGCAGGGTGTTGTGGTCGGCGTTCCTGGCCTCCTCGTCCTTGGCGAGGCCGGTGGTGATGGCGTCCAGACGGGCCGCGCCGACCAGCCGGACGCCCAGCGGCTCGACCAGGTCGACGCCGCGCAGCCGGGCCTCCTCGACGGATATGGACCGGGAGGTGAACAGCCCGCGCCTCACCCGCAGGGTGCCGCCGGGTTCGCGCTCCAGGCGGTAGTTCCACCACATCTCGACCCAGAGGCCGAGCGCCCCGACGACGCCCGCGACCAGGGCGGCGAGGACCAGGGTGACGATCATCCAGAGCAGCGTGGTGTCCCGGAAGCGGTCGCCGATCCATGTGATGACCTCGGCCTGGGCCCCGACCCAGTCGCTGACCTGCATCACGGCCCCGGCGGCCGCCCCGCCGAGCACGGGGGCGCCGAAGGAGAACGGGGCGTAGCGGATCCAGCGGGGGTCGAGGACGGCCAGTTCGCCGTCGTGGCGGACGCCGGGCGGTGCGGTGGCGGCGCGTTCCAGCAGGAGGCGGCGCAGCCGTTCGCCCTCGGCGCGGGCGACCGGGTCCAGTTCGAGGGTGGACTCGGAGCCCTGTTCGCCGGTGCCGATCCTGACGGTGACCAGGCCGAGGAGGCGCAGCAGCGGGTGTGCGGTCAGGTCGACGCTGCGGATCCGCTCGCGGGCCAGGGAGCGCCGTTTGACCAGCAGAAGACCGCTGTGCAGCTCGACCCGCTCACCGCCGACGCGGTAGCGGGTGCGCCGCCAGCGCACGTAGTCGCCGGCGGCGGCGCAGCCGATCAGCAGGGCGGCCCCGGCCAGGGTCCAGCCGATGGCCGCCGGATAGCCGAGCCGCCCGGAGAGCCCCGCCACGGCCGGGAGGGCGGCGCCCAGGGCCACCCCCGCGGTGACGAGCGCGGTGACGAGGACCGTGCGGCGGTGGATCCGCCGCCACGGAGGGCCGGTCTCGTCGGCGGCGGTGCTCATGTGGCGTCACCGGGCGTGTCCTGGGTGATCCGGGTGAGCCGCTCGGCGAGGTCGGCGGCCGTCCCGTGGGCGAGGCCCTCGATCTTCACCGCGCCCTTGGCGGAGGCGGTGGTGACGGTGACCGTGGCCAGCCCGAAGAGGTGTTCCAGCGGGCCCCGCACGGTGTCCACGGTCTGGATGCGGGACATCGGCGCGATCCGCCACTCCTGCAGGAAGACCCCGGTCCGTACGTAGACGGCCTCGTCGGTGACCTCCCAGCGGTGGGTACGGAACCACCACAGGGGGAAGAGGACGGCGCAGGACAGTCCGATGACCGCCAGCACGGCGGCGGGCGTCCACAGCCAGAACCTGGCCGGGGCGATGAACGCCCCGAGGATGCCCAGGACCGCCACCGGGGCCGCCGTCAGCAGCAGCCACTGGGCCCGCCACCAGCCGACGGCACCGCGGTCCGGCCGGTTGCGCGGCGGCCTGAGCCGTACCGTCCCCTCCCCCGTGGTCATCGCTCAGCGGCCCCGCAGCGCGCGGTACGTCGAGACGAGCGCGGCGGTGGAACTGTCCAGCTGTTCGCCGCCCTTGCCCTGGGTGAGGACCGGCTCGATCTTCTTGGCGAGGACCTTGCCGAGCTCGACGCCCCACTGGTCGAAGGAGTCGATGTTCCAGACGGCGCCCTGGACGAACACCTTGTGCTCGTACAGGGCGATCAGCTGGCCGAGGACCGACGGGGTGAGGCGGTCCGCGAGGATCGTGGTCGTCGGGTGGTTGCCGCGGAACGTCTTGTGCGGCACGAGCTCCTCGGGAACGCCCTCCGCGCGGACCTCCTCGGGCGTCTTGCCGAAGGCGAGGGCCTGGGTCTGGGCGAAGAAGTTGGCCATCAGCAGGTCGTGCTGGGCGATCAGCCCGGGCAGCAGGTCGTGGACCGGTGCGGCGAAGCCGATGAAGTCGGCCGGGATGATCTTCGTACCCTGGTGGATCAACTGGTAGTAGGCGTGCTGCCCGTTGGTGCCGGGGGTGCCCCAGACGACCGGCCCGGTCTCCCACTCCACCGGGTTCCCGTCGCGGTCCACGGACTTGCCGTTGGACTCCATGTCCAGCTGCTGCAGGTACGCGGTGAACTTGGACAGATAGTGGCTGTAGGGCAGCACCGCGTGGGACTGGGCGTCGAAGAACTGGCCGTACCAGATGCCCAGCAGGCCCAGCAGCAGCGGGGCGTTCTCCTCGGCGGGGGCGGTGCGGAAGTGCTCGTCGACGAGGTGGAAGCCGTCGAGCATCTCGCGGAACCGGTCGGGGCCGACGGCGATCATCAGTGACAGGCCGATCGCCGAGTCGAAGGAGTAGCGTCCTCCGACCCAGTCCCAGAACTCGAACATGTTGGCCGTGTCGATGCCGAAGTCCGCGACCTTCTCCGCGTTGGTCGACAGCGCCACGAAGTGCTTGGCGACGGCGTCCTGACCGGCCTTCAGCTCGGTGAGGAGCCAGTCGCGGGCGGAGGTGGCGTTGGTGATGGTCTCGATCGTCGTGAAGGTCTTGGACGCGACGATGAAGAGCGTCTCGGCCGGGTCGAGGCCCTGCACCGCCTCGTGGAGGTCGGCGCCGTCGACGTTCGACACGAAGCGGACGTCCAGCGAGCGGTCCGTGAAGGAGCGCAGCACCTCGTACGCCATGGCGGGGCCGAGGTCGGAACCGCCGATACCGATGTTGACGATGTTCTTGATCGGCCTGCCGGTGTGGCCGGTCCACTCGCCGGCCCTGATCCGGTCCGAGAACGTGGCCATCCGGTCCAGGACGTCGTGCACGGCGGGCACCACGTTCTCGCCGTCGACCTCGACCACGGCACCCCGCGGGGCACGGAGCGCGGTGTGCAGGACGGCGCGGTCCTCGGTCGTGTTGATCTTCTCGCCGCGGAACATCGCGTCCCGCAGCCCGGCCACGTCCGTGGCGGCGGCGAGCTCGCGCAGAAGGCGCAGCGTCTCGTCGGTGACCAGGTGCTTGGAGTAGTCGATGTGGAGGTCGCCGACGCGGAGGGTGTACTGCTTCCCCCGGTCCGGCGCGTCCGCGAACAGCTGCCGCAGATGTGTCCCCCCGAACTCCTCACGGTGCTTACCGAGAGCCGTCCACTCGGGCATCTGGTTGAGCTTGGTTCGGCTTTGTGCGTTCATCCCGGAAATCGCCCACTTCTCTCGTACCTGCAACCTTCCCCGCTGCCCCTCCAACCTAATTGATCAGAAGGGTGCGACGGGCATAGGCGAGCTACCGGGGACATACGAATTCCGGCCGGTCACCCAGGGGTGACCGGCCGGTGGACAACTTCTAGATCTCGCCGCGGAGTTTCGCCAGGGCCTCGGCGAGGATCGCCTCGCCGTCCGCGTCGCTGCGCCGCTCGCGCACGTACGCCAGATGCGTCTTGTACGGCTCGGTGCGGGGCGGCGCCGGCGGGCTGTCCCGGTCCTGTCCTGCCGGGAAGCCGCAGCGCGGGCAGTCCCAGGTCTCCGGTACCTGCGCGTCATGGGCGAAGCTCGGCTGCGTCTCGTGCCCGTTCGAGCACCAGAAGGAGATGCGGGCGCGTGGCGCGGACTCGCCGCGCTCGGCCTCCCCCATCGGCCCCGCTCCGACCCGGCTTCCCCGGATCGCGTTGCCACTTGCCACGGTCGTAACTCCCTGCGTGATGGTGCTCGAAGATGCCCCAGTCTACGTAAGGCCCAACGCGCGTCCAGTGAAAGGAGTTACACCGTCACCGGGAATCGCGAACGACGGGTCAGCTGTCCAGCTTGATGAGCAGAGCAAGGACGACAATGCACGCGAACCAGGCCAGACCGACCACGACGGTGATGCGGTCGAGGTTCCGCTCGGCGACCGAGGAGCCGCCCACGGAGGACTGCATTCCACCACCGAACATGTCGGAAAGGCCGCCGCCCTTTCCCTTGTGCATCAGCACCAGCAGCATCAGCAGCAGGCTGAAGACGATCAGGGCGATCTCGAACGCCAAAACCACGGCTGGTCCCTACTTTCCGGAATTCCTAGGACTGCATGTACGAACAGCGGGGGCCCGGGGGTATACCCCCCTCGGCCCCCGCAAGGGTACGACGGATCGGCGCTACCGCATACTCACTGGTCGCGGAAGCGAACGATCTTGACGAACTCGTCGGCGTCGAGCGCGGCACCGCCGATGAGGGCGCCGTCCACGTCGGGCTGCGCCATGATGGCCGCGACGTTGCCGGACTTCACCGAGCCGCCGTACTGGATACGGACGGCGTCGGCCAGCTCCTGCGAGTACAGCTCGGCGAGACGCCCGCGGATCGCTCCGCATACCTCCTGGGCGTCCTCGGGGGTGGCGACCTCGCCGGTCCCGATGGCCCAGACCGGCTCGTACGCGATCACGATGGACTCGGCCTGCTCGGCCGGGATGTCCTTCAGCGCGCCGTCGAGCTGCGCCAGCGTGTAGGAGACCTGGTCACCGGCCTTGCGGACGTCCAGGCCCTCGCCGACGCAGAGGATCGGGGTCAGGCCGTGCTTGAAGGCGGCCTTCACCTTGGCGTTGCAGATCTCGTCGTTCTCGCCGTGGTACTGGCGGCGCTCGCTGTGGCCGACGGCCACGAACGTGCACTTCAGCTTGGCGAGCATCGGACCGGAGATCTCACCGGTGTACGCGCCGGAGTCCTGCGCCGAGATGTCCTGGGCGCCGTACTTGATCTTCAGCTTGTCGCCGTCGACCAGCGTCTGCACGGAGCGCAGGTCGGTGAAGGGCGGCAGGACGGCGACCTCGACCGCGTCGTAGTCCTTGTCGGCCAGGGCGAAGGCGAGCTTCTGGACGTGGGCGATGGCCTCGAGGTGGTTGAGGTTCATCTTCCAGTTGCCCGCCATGAGCGGAGTGCGGGTGGTCATTGAGGGTCAGTCCTCCAGTGCGGCGAGTCCGGGAAGCGTCTTGCCCTCGAGGTATTCGAGGCTGGCGCCGCCACCGGTCGAGATGTGTCCGAATGCGTTCTCGTCGAAGCCGAGGATGCGCACGGCGGCCGCGGAGTCCCCGCCGCCGACGACGCTGAAGGCATCGGAGTCGACGAGGGCCTGGGCGACCGCCTTGGTGCCCTCGGCGTAGTCGGGGTGCTCGAAGACACCCATCGGGCCGTTCCAGAAGACGGTGGCCGCGTCGGCGAGCTTCTCCGCGTACAGCTTGCGGGTCTCCGGGCCGATGTCCAGGCCCTCCTGGTCGGCCGGGATGGCGTCGGCGGCGACCGTGGTGGGGTGGGCCGGGGCCTTGGTCTTCAGGTCCGGGAACTCGTGGGCGACGAGGACGTCGACGGGGAGGACGAACTCCACGCCGAGCTCCTCGGCCCGCTTGAGGTAGCCCTGGACGGCCGGGACCTGGTCCTCCTGGAGCAGCGAGATGCCGACCTCGTGGCCCTTGGCCTTGAGGAAGGTGTACGCCATGCCGCCGCCGATCAGGATGCGGTCGGCCTTCTCCAGCAGGTGGTCGATCACGCCGAGCTTGTCGGAGACCTTGGCACCGCCGAGGACCACGGCGTACGGGCGCGCGACGTCCTCGGTGAGCTTCTTCAGGACGCCGACCTCGGTGGCGATCAGTCCGCCGGCCGCGTGCGGCAGCCGGGCCGGGAGGTCGAAGACCGAGGCGTGCTTGCGGTGGACGGCGCCGAAGCCGTCGCCCACGTACACGTCGGCGAGCTCGGCGAGCTGGTCGGCGAAGGCGCCGCGCTCGGCGTCGTCCTTCGACGTCTCGCCGGGGTTGAAGCGGAGGTTCTCGATGACGGCGACCTGGCCGTCGGCGAGACCCGCGACGGTCGCGCGGGCGGACTCGCCGACGGTGTCGGTCGCGAAGGCGACCTCGGTGCCGAGCAGCTCGCCGAGGCGCGCGGCGGCGGGGGCCAGCGAGAAGGCCGGGTCCGGGGCGCCCTTGGGGCGGCCCAGGTGCGAGGCGACGACGACCCGCGCGCCGGCTGCGGCGAGCTCGGCGATCGTCGGGCGGACGGCGCGGATGCGCCCGTCGTCGGTGATCGTGGTGCCGTCCAGCGGCACGTTGAGGTCGGCGCGGACGAATACCCGCTTGCCCGCGACCCCTTCGGCGAGAAGTTCGTCGATCGTCTTCATCTCTGTTCCCATACTCCTTGGAAGGACGGATGAGCATGCGAGGGGGCTCGAACGGCGCCGCGTCGCGCCGTCCGAGCCCCTCACATCACACCTGGATGCCTGCCGATCCTAGGATCAGAGCTGGCCGCCGACGAAGACGGTCAGGTCGACGAGGCGGTTGGAGTAACCCCACTCGTTGTCGTACCAGCCGAGGATCTTCACCGTGTTGCCCTCCTGGACCATGGTCAGGGAGGAGTCGAAGGTGCAGGACGACGGGTCGCCGACGATGTCGGAGGACACGATCGGGTCCTCGGTGTACGTCAGGAAGCCCTTGAGGTCGCCGTCGTCGGACGCCTTCTTGAACGCGGCGTTGACCTCGTCCTTGGTGACCTCGCGCTGAAGGGTCACGACGAGGTCGGTGGCGGAGCCGGTCGGGACCGGGACGCGCATCGCGATGCCGTCGAGCTTGCCCTTGAGCTGCGGGAGGACCAGGGCGGTCGCCTTGGCGGCGCCCGTCGTGGTCGGGATGATGTTCTCGGCGGCGGCGCGGGCGCGGCGCAGGTCCGAGTGCGGGAAGTCCAGGATGCGCTGGTCGTTCGTGTACGCGTGGACCGTCGTCATCAGGCCCTTGACGATGCCGAAGTTCTCGTCGAGAACCTTGGCCATCGGCGCCACACAGTTGGTGGTGCAGGAGGCGTTGGAGATGACGTGGTGGTTGGCCGCGTCGTACTTGTCCTGGTTGACGCCCATCACGATGGTGATGTCCTCGTCCTTGGCCGGAGCCGAGATGAGGACCTTCTTGGCGCCACCGGCGATGTGCTTCGCGGCGTCGGCCTTCTTGGTGAAGATGCCGGTCGACTCGACGACGATGTCGACGCCCAGCTCGCCCCACGGGATGTCGGCCGGGTTGCGCTCGGAGAGCACCTTGATGGTGTGGCCGTCGACGGTGATGGTGTCGGCGGTGTGGCTGACCTCCGCCTTGAGACGACCCAGAATGGTGTCGTACTTCAGCAGGTGAGCCGTGGTCGCGGTGTCACCCAGGTCGTTGACAGCCACGATCTCGATGTCCGCACCCTGCTCCAGCAGCGCGCGGAAGTAGTTACGACCGATGCGGCCAAAGCCGTTGATGCCTACGCGGATCGTCACGAACCGATCTCCTCGTTAGGAACGCCGGTTTCGATGCCGGCGAGTTTTATAGGGATGTCCCCGACCGCCTCCGACCCTACCTCTCCGAAGGCCCGGGAGTGACATCGAGAGGGGTGGTGCGAAAGGGGATCCTCTTACCGCCGAGTAGGAGTACGGGATTCCGGTCACGGAGGGCGGCGGGGGACGCCCCTCGCCCGCCGCACGTCACCAAGCGTCAACACCCGCCCGACCAGGGCCCCTTGCGGCGGCCCGGCGGCCGGCGACCGCCTCCGGCGCGATATCACCGGGAGTCACCGCAGCGGTCGCTGACGCGGGCTCAGCCACCGGGATTCCGCACCGCGCGGGCGCCGGGAATGGCCTCCGGGGCATATTCATCCGGAGAGGGACGCGGCGAACCGTAAGTGCCACGCTCAATTGTGCGGAGGTGCACTCAATCGATAAATGTGCTGTTCCGCCGCGCAGCCGGGCAACACACTTTCGAGGGCCCGGAGCCGGAACTGCGGAGATCGCCGCTCATTCGTGCGGGGCGGCGCTCCGAATCCATTCCTGAAATTATCGGAATGACCGAGGCCCCGGCCGGGGGCGGTGCCTCCGGCCGGGGCCTCCTGCCGCTCTCAGCCCACCAGGCCGTCGGCGAGCTCCTCGCTGAGCGTCGACTCCGTCCCGGGGATGCCGAGGTCCTGGGCCCGCTTGTCCGCCATGGCCAGCAGGCGCCTGATCCGGCCGGCGACGGCGTCCTTGGTCAGCGGCGGGTCGGCGAGCGCTCCCAGCTCCTCCAGGGATGCCTGCTTGTGCTCCATGCGCAGCCGTCCGGCCGCCGCGAGGTGCTCCGGGACCTCCTCGCCCAGGATCTCCAGCGCACGCCCCACCCGGGCGCCGGCGGCGACCGCCGCACGGGCGGAGCGGCGGAGGTTGGCGTCGTCGAAGTTGGCGAGCCGGTTGGCCGTGGCACGCACCTCGCGCCGCATCCGGCGCTCCTCCCAGGCCAGCACCGACTCATGGGCGCCGAGGCGGGTCAGCAGGGCACCGATGGCGTCACCGTCCCGGACGACGACACGGTCGACGCCGCGCACCTCCCGGGCCTTGGCCGCGATGGAGAGCCTGCGGGCGGCCCCGACCAGGGCGAGCGCGGCCTCCGGGCCGGGGCAGGTCACCTCCAGCGACGAGGAACGTCCGGGCTCGGTGAGCGATCCGTGAGCCAGGAAGGCGCCGCGCCAGGCCGCCTCCGCGTCGCAGGTGGCCCCCGAGACCACCTGCGGGGGCAGGCCGCGGATGGGACGGCCGCGGCCGTCCACCAGTCCGGTCTGGCGCGCCAGCTGGTCGCCGCCCGCCACCACCCGTACGACGTAGCGGGAGCCGCGGCGCAGGCCGCCGGGAGCCATCACGATCAGCTCCGAGCTGTGCCCGAAGATCTCGAGGATGTCCCGCTTGAGCCGGCGAGCCGCCATGGCCGTGTCCAGCTCGGCCTCGATCACGATCCGGCCGCTCACCAGGTGCAGCCCGCCCGCGAACCGAAGAATCGCCGAGACCTCCGCCTTTCTGCAGCAGGTCCGGGTCACGGGAAGCCGAGAGACTTCGTCCTTCACCGCTGGCGTCATCGCCATGGGCCGATCCTTCCATGCATCCGAAAAATACGGTCGTACGCGGCGGCCAACAGCTCCGGATCATGAATCGGAACGCCGTCGGGTGAGGCCACGGGGGCCAGCTCGACCGCGGCTCCGAGCCGCTGTGCGGCGTCGGCGAGGGACTCGCGGTCGGGCACGGCGGCCTCGTCGGCCAGCACCACGTCCATGGCGAGTTTAGGGGCGTGTCGTCCCAAAACCTCCAAATGACGCTGCGGTGAGAAGCCTTCTGTTTCACCGGGCTGCGGTGCGAGGTTCAGCGAGAGGACCTTGCGGGCCTTCGTGGTGACCAGTGCGTCCAGCAGTTCGGGCACCAGAAGGTGCGGGATCACCGAGGAGAACCAGGACCCGGGGCCGAGCACCACCCAGTCGGCGTCGAGCACCGCGGCCACCGCCTCGGGGACGGCCGGCGGGTCGGCGGGCACCAGGTGGACGGACTGCACCTCGCCGGGGGTCAGCGCCACCGTCGCCTGCCCGCGCACGGTGACGATGTCCTCGGGGCACTCCAGGTCGTGCCCCCGCACGAGGGCCTGGAGCTCCAGGGGGACGGCGGACATCGGCAGCACCCTGCCGTGGGCCCCGAGCAGCTTGCCGACCAGGTCGAGGGCCTGGACGTGGTCCCCCAGCTGTTCCCAGAGGGCGACGATGAGCAGATTGCCCACGGCGTGCTCGTGCAGATCGCCCTTCGACTCGAAGCGGTGCTGGATGACCTGGGCCCAGGTCTGGCCCCACTCGTCGTCGCCGCAGAGCGCGGCGAGCGCCTTGCGCAGGTCGCCCGGCGGGAGGACCCCGAGCTCCTCGCGGAGCCGGCCGCTGGAGCCGCCGTCGTCGGCGACGGTCACCACCGCCGTGAGATCGCCGGTGATCCGGCGCAGCGCCGTGAGCGAGGCCGACAGCCCCATGCCGCCGCCGAGGGCGACGACCTTGGGCTGCGCGCCCCGCTTACGGCCGGAGAGCGCGGCCGTGGCCCTGCTCAGCCGGCGCTGACGCAGATGGCGACTGCTCACTCTCGCCCCATGTCCCGGTGGACGAGGACGGTCTCGATCCCCTCGGTCGCCAGCCGGGCGGCCAGCTTCTCCGACATCGCCACGGAACGGTGCTTGCCGCCAGTACAGCCCACGGCGATGGTCACGTAGCGCTTGCCCTCGCGGCGGTAACCGGCGGCGATGAGCTGGAGCAGCTCCGTGTACTGGTTGAGGAACTCCTTGGCGCCCGGCTGGTCGAAGACGTAGTCGGACACCTCCTCGTTGAGCCCGGTGAAGGGGCGGAGCTCCGGGACCCAGTGCGGGTTGGGCAGGAAGCGGCAGTCGACGACGAGGTCGGCGTCGACCGGCAGGCCGTACTTGAAGCCGAACGACATCACCGTCGCCCGCAGCTCCGGCTCCTCGTCGCCGGCGAACTGGGCGTCCATCTTGGCCCGCAGCTCGTGCACGTTGAGGCTGGAGGTGTCGATGACCAGGTCGGCGTCGCCGCGCAGCTCACGCAGCAGATCGCGCTCGGCCGCGATGCCGTCGACGATGCGGCCGTCGCCCTGGAGCGGGTGCGGACGCCGGACCGATTCGAAACGGCGTACGAGTGCGTCGTCGGAGGACTCCAGGAAGACGATCCGCCGGGTGACGTTCTTCGCCTCCAGGTCGGCCAGGGACTCCCGGAGGTTGTCGAAGAAACGGCGGCCCCGTACGTCGACGACGACGGCGATGCGGGCGACGTTGCCCTGGGACCGGGCGCCGAGCTCCACCATCGTGGGGATCAGCGCGGGCGGCAGGTTGTCCACGACGAACCAGCCGAGGTCCTCCAGACACTTGGCGGCGGTGCTGCGCCCGGCGCCCGACATTCCGGAGATGATCACCAGCTCGGGGATGGCGGGCGCCGCGGCCTCGGCCTTCTCCGTGGTGCTTCCCGTACTCACGTGTGCTGCTCCGTCTGCTCGACCGCGTTCGTTCCGGTGTTCATGCGCGTGCTCGGTCATGTCGTGCTGCCCCCGTCGTCCTCTTCAATGATCTCTCCAGTGGCGGTGTTCACGGCGGGCGCGGCCGGGGCGGCCGCGGCGAAGGCGGCGGCCACCGATTCCGCGGTCCTGCGCCCTATCCCCGGGACCTCGCAGATCTCGTCGATTGTCGCCTGCCTCAGCTTCTTGACGGAGCCGAAGTGCTTGATCAGTGCCTGCTTGCGGGTCTCACCGAGGCCCGGGACATCGTCGAGAGGGCTGCTGCGGATGCGCTTGGCCCGCTTGGCCCGCTGGTAGGTGATGGCGAAGCGGTGGGCCTCGTCCCGGATGCGCTGGAGGAGATAGAGGCCCTCGCTGGAGCGGGGCAGGACCACCGGATCGTCGTCGTCGGGCACCCAGACCTCTTCCAGGCGCTTCGCGAGACCGCAGACGGCGATGTCGTCGATGCCCAGCTCGTCCAGGGCCCGCTTGGCGGCGGCCACCTGGGGCTGTCCCCCGTCGACGACGACGAGCTGGGGCGGGTAGGCGAAGCGCTTGGGGCGTCCGTCGTCCTCGCGGGGCTCCTCCCGGACGGGAACGGAGTCCTGCGGGGCGGGCGCCACCGCCCCGGGCCGGCCGGTCGCACCGGGCCCGGGCTCGCCGGTCGTACGGGCCTCGTCGGGCGCACCCGCCCCGGGCTCGCCGGTCGCACCGGTCGCGCCGGGGCCCGCGTCAGGGCCGTCGGGAGCCGGGACGGGACCCGTGGGTGCCGGGGTGTCCTCCCACTCCCCCGTCCGCTCCTTCTCCTGGAGGTAGCGCTTGAAGCGGCGGCCGATGACCTCGTGCATCGACCGGACGTCGTCCTGGCCCTCGAAGCCCTTGATCTGGAAGCGGCGGTACTCGCTCTTGCGGGCGAGGCCGTCCTCGAAGACCACCATCGACGCGACCACGTCGTCACCCTGGAGGTGGGAGATGTCGAAGCACTCGACGCGCAGCGGCGCGGTGTCGAGGCCGAGCGCCTCGGCGATCTCCTCCAGGGCGCGGGAGCGCGTCGTCAGGTCGGACGCGCGCTTGGTCTTGTGCAGCCCGAGCGCCTGCTGGGCGTTGCGCTGGACCGTGCCCATGAGGTCCTTCTTGTCGCCCCGCTGCGGGATGCGCAGGCTGACCTGGGACCCCCTGCGGTCCGCGAGCCACTGGGACACGGCGTCGGGGTCCTCGGGAAGCGCCGGGACCAGCACCTCCTTGGGGACGGAGTCGCCCGTCTCCTCGCCGTAGAGCTGCTGGAGCGCGTGTTCCACCAGGCCCGCGGTGTCGACGGCCTCGACCTTGTCGGTGACCCAGCCGCGCTGGCCCCGCACGCGTCCGCCGCGGACGTGGAAGATCTGGACCGCCGCTTCGAGCTCGTCCTCGGCGACGGCGATCAGGTCGGCGTCGGTGGCGTCGGCGAGCACGACGGCGCTCTTCTCCATGGCCCGCTTCAGCGCCTCCGCGTCGTCGCGCAGCCGGGCCGCCCGCTCGTACTCCATCTCCTCGGCCGCCTGCATCATGTCCTTCTCCAGGCGGCGGATGTACGTCCCGGTGCGGCCTGCCATGAAGTCGCAGAAGTCCTCGGCCAGATCCCGGTGTTCCTCGGGGGTGACCCGCCCGACGCAGGGGGCGGAGCACTTGCCGATGTAGCCGAGGAGGCAGGGGCGGCCGGTGCGCTCGGCGTTCTTGAAGACGCCGGCGGAGCAGGTGCGCACGGGGAAGACCCGGAGCATCAGGTCGACGGTCTCGCGGATCGCCCAGGCGTGCCCGTACGGACCGAAGTAGCGCACGCCCTTCTTCTTGGCGCCGCGCATGACCTGGACGCGCGGGAAGTCCTCGTTGAGCGTGACCGCGAGGTAGGGGTAGCTCTTGTCGTCGCGGTACTTGACGTTGAACCGGGGGTCGAACTCCTTGATCCAGGAGTACTCCAGCTGAAGCGCCTCGACCTCGGTGGACACCACGGTCCACTCCACGGAGGCGGCGGTGGTCACCATCGTGCGCGTACGCGGATGCAGACCGGCCAGGTCCTGGAAGTAGTTGGCCAGGCGCTGGCGCAGGTTCTTCGCCTTGCCGACGTAGATCACCCGGCGGTGCTCGTCGCGGAACTTGTAGACCCCCGGGGAGTCGGGGATCTGTCCCGGCTTGGGGCGGTAGCTGGAGGGGTCTGCCATGTCTCATACCCTACTTGCGGGCAGTGACAGAGCGGGATTTCCGGGCCCCCGGAACCGGGGGCCGGCCGTCCCGCAGGGCGCCTGGGACCGGGAACGGCCCTCCGGTCAGGCCCCGGGGCCCGCGACGAGCTTTCCGCCCTCGACCTTCACCGGGACGGAGGGCAGCGGCACGGTGGCCGGGCCCTGGACGACCTTTCCCGTGGTCACGTCGAAGCGGCTGCCGTGGCAGGGGCAGTTGCCCTCGTTCTCCTCGACCTTGTCCAGGAGGCAACCGGCGTGGGTGCACTGCGCGCTGAAGGCCTTGTACTGCCCGGCGGCCGGGCAGCTCACGACGACCCGCTGCTCCCGGTAGAGCTTCGCCCCGCCGACCGGGACCTCCTCGGCGGCGCCGAGCTCCACGGGTGCGGTGGGCGTGGGCGTCTGTGCGTGGCCGAGCTTCGACTCGGTCGAACAGGCTGCCGCTCCCAGCCCGGCGGCACCGGCCAGAGCGGCGCCCTTCAGTACGGTACGGCGGGCGGCGGGCAGGCCGGGCATGCGGTCTCCACGTGTCGGGGGGACAGAGAGCCGCCGTCACCGTCCGGGGCACCGGGTGCCGGGGACTCCGGGCACGGGCCGCGCCTGAAGGCATGGGCGACAGACCCGACGATACCGGTGGAGAACGCCGGCCCCTCGACCGGCCCCCGGGGACGGGGAGAGGCGGAACGGGCCGGCCCCCGTGCAGGGGGCCGGCCCGTCCGGCCGGTGTCAGGCCTTCCGTGCGCGCGTGGCCTTCTTCGCCGCGGGGCGCTGCTCGGCCGCCGTCTTCCCCGCGGTCCTGGCCGTGGCCGTCCTGCGGGTCGTGGCCGCCTTCGCCGCGACGGCCTTCTTCGCGGGCGCCTTACGCGCCTTGCGGGCCGCCGGGACCGCGGCCTCACCGATCCGGTCCGCGCCCAGGATCTCCTGGAGGAACTTCCCGGTGTGGCTGGCCGGCACCGAGGCCACGTGCTCCGGGGTGCCCTCGGCGACCACCAGACCGCCGCCGTTGCCGCCCTCGGGGCCCATGTCGACGACCCAGTCGGCGGTCTTGATCACATCGAGGTTGTGCTCGATGACGATCACCGTGTTGCCCTTGTCGACCAGGCCCGAGAGGACCGAGATGAGCTTGCTGATGTCCTCGAAGTGCAGACCGGTCGTCGGCTCGTCCAGGACGTAGACCGTGCGGCCGGTGGACCGCTTCTGCAGCTCGCTCGCCAGCTTCACGCGCTGCGCCTCACCGCCGGAGAGCGTCGGCGCGGACTGGCCGAGCCGGACGTATCCGAGGCCGACCTCGTTGAGCGTACGGAGGTGACGGGCGATCGTGGGGACGGCCTCGAAGAACTCCAGGCCCTCCTCGATCGGCATGTCCAGCACCTCGGCGATGGACTTGCCCTTGTAGTGGACCTCCAGGGTCTCCCGGTTGTAGCGCGCACCATGGCAGACCTCGCACGGGACGTACACATCGGGCAGGAAGTTCATCTCGATCTTGATCGTGCCGTCGCCGGAGCAGTTCTCGCAGCGGCCGCCCTTGACGTTGAAGGAGAAGCGGCCCGGCAGATAGCCGCGCACCTTCGCCTCCATCGTCTCGGCGAAGAGCCTGCGGACGTGGTCGAAGACCCCGGTGTACGTCGCCGGGTTGGAGCGGGGCGTACGGCCGATCGGCGACTGGTCGACGTGCACGACCTTGTCGACGAGGTCGTCGCCGTCGACCCGGGTGTGCCGCCCGGGGACCGACTTGGCGCCGTTGAGCTCGCGCGCCAGGTGGGTGTAGAGGATGTCGTTGACCAGGGTCGACTTCCCCGATCCGGAGACGCCGGTGACCGCGGTGAGCACACCGAGCGGGAAGGAGACGTCGATGTCCTGGAGATTGTTCTCGCGGGCGCCGTGCACCGTGAGACGGCGCTTCGGGTCGACGGGACGCCGGATGTCCGGCATCTCGATGGCCCGCTTCCCCGCGAGGTACTGGCCGGTGATCGACTCCTTGTTGGCCAGCAGCTCCTTGAGCGAGCCGGAGTGGACGACCTTGCCGCCGTGCTCACCGGCGCCGGGACCGATGTCGACGACCCAGTCGGCGACCTTGATGGTGTCCTCGTCGTGCTCGACGACGATGAGCGTGTTGCCCATGTCCCGGAGCCGGACCAGGGTCTCGATCAGCCGGTGGTTGTCGCGCTGGTGCAGGCCGATGGACGGCTCGTCCAGGACGTACAGCACGCCGACGAGTCCGGAGCCGATCTGGGTGGCGAGCCGGATGCGCTGGGCCTCGCCGCCGGACAGGGTGCCCGCGGCGCGGTTCAGCGAGAGGTAGTCGAGGCCCACGTCGACGAGGAACCTCAGCCGCTCGTTGACCTCCTTGAGGACCCGCTCGGCGATCTTCTTGTCGCGGGCGTTCAGCTTGAGGCGGCCGAGGAACTCGGCGCACTCGCTGATCGACATCGCGGCGACCTCGGCGATGGACTTCTCCATCACCGTCACCGCGAGGACCAGCGGCTTGAGCCGGGTGCCCTCACAGGTGGGGCAGGCCACCTCGCGCATGTATCCCTCGAAGCGCTCCCGGCTGGAGTCGCTCTCGGCCTCGGAGTGGCGCCGCTTGACGT
This sequence comes from Streptomyces sp. NPDC104381, assembly GCF_055583745.1. Lineage (NCBI taxonomy): Bacteria > Bacillati > Actinomycetota > Actinomycetes > Kitasatosporales > Streptomycetaceae > Streptomyces > Streptomyces sp. NPDC104381. Next base: position 951,486 of record NZ_JBVJNK010000001.1, on the reverse strand, counting down.
ACTGGACGGCGCCCTCGAAGCGGGGCGTGGTGTAGGCGCGCTCGCGCCCGTACCTGTTGCGGTAGCGGACCTCGGTCTGGATCTTGTGACCGTGGAGCAGCGCCTTCTTGGCGCGCTGCGGCAGTCCGGCCCAGGGGATGTCCGTACGGAATCCGAGGGCGTCGGCCAGGGCGTTGATCTGGCGCCCGAAGTACTCCTTGGTGTGGCCGTGCGACCAGGGGTGGATCGCGCCCTCGTCCAGGGACTTGTCCTCGTCCGGGACGATCAGCTCGGGGTCGACCTCCATGCGCGTACCGATGCCCGTGCAGTCGGGGCAGGCGCCGAAGGGCGAGTTGAAGGAGAAGGAGCGGGGCTCCAGCTCCTCGAAGGAGAGGTCGTCGTACGGGCAGTAGAGGTGCTCGGAGTACATCCGCTCACGCTCGGGGTCGTCCGCCTCGAGGTCGACGAAGTCGAGCACGACCATGCCGCCGGAGAGGCCGAGCGCCGTCTCCACGGAGTCGGTCAGCCGGCGCTTGGCGCTGTCCTTCACCGTGAGGCGGTCGATGACCACCTCGATGGTGTGCTTCTCCTGCTTCTTCAGCGTGGGCGGCTCGGACAGCTGGATCGTCTCGCCGTCGACGCGGGCCCTGCTGTAGCCCTTGGTCTGGAGGTCGGCGAAGAGGTCGACGAACTCGCCCTTGCGCTCGCGCACCAGCGGCGAGAGCACCTGGAAGCGGCTGCCCTCGGGCAGGCCGAGCACCTTGTCGACGATGGCCTGCGGCGACTGGCGCGCGATGGGCCTTCCGCACTCGGGGCAGTGCGGCTTGCCGATCCTGGCGAAGAGCAGCCGGAGGTAGTCGTAGACCTCGGTGATGGTGCCGACCGTCGAGCGCGGGTTGCGCGAGGTCGACTTCTGGTCGATGGAGACGGCGGGCGAGAGGCCTTCGATGAAGTCCACGTCCGGCTTGTCCATCTGGCCGAGGAACTGACGGGCGTACGAGGAGAGGGACTCCACGTAGCGCCGCTGGCCCTCGGCGAAGATCGTGTCGAACGCGAGCGACGACTTGCCCGATCCGGAGAGCCCGGTGAAGACGATGAGGGAGTCACGGGGGAGATCGAGCGAGACGTTCTTCAGGTTGTGCTCGCGCGCGCCACGGACGATGAGACGGTCGGCCACGCCGGTCCGCACCTTTCTGGAGAGAAATGGGGGAACTGAGCCCCTGTCCCAGGGTATGGGGGGCGCCACAGCGATGTATGAAGCTTTCGACTCCGAGCGTATAGCACGCGCATTCGATTTACGGTCGACCGAAGACTCCATCACCCGAATGAGTGGTGAGGTCTACGCTCGGCTCATGACTGATCATGCGCGCGACCTGGAAGCTGTACGTGAAGCGACCGATCGGCTGCTCAGTGCCACGGGCACGATGGACGACGGCGCCGTTGCCGAGCCGTCGCGGCTGCCGGGCTGGACCCGGGGCCATGTTCTTGCCCACCTGTCACGTAACGCCGACGCGCTCGTAAATGTTCTCCGAGGGCGCCCGATGTACGCGAACAGCGAAACCCGGGACGCCGACATCGAACGTGGCGCGCCCCGCCCCCTGCCCGAGCAGGTCGCCGACCTGCGCACGAGCGGTGCGGCCTTCCTCGCGGCGGCCGAGGCCCCGGCCGACTGGTCGCGCACGGTCACGATGCGCAACGGTGTGACGGATTCGGCCTCCCGGATCCCCTTCCGCCGCTGGGTCGAGGTCGAGCTGCACCACGTCGACCTGGGGGTGGGGTACGAGCTGGAGGACCTGCCGGAGGAGTTCGTGACCCGGGAGAACGACTTCCTGGCGGAACGGTTCGCCGGGCACCCCGGCGTCGTCCCCACGACGGCGGTCGCCCCGGACGGCCGGCTGTGGACCACGGGCGGAGGCGCCGACGGCCCCCCGGTGACCGTCCGGGGCGAGGCCACCGACATCCTCGGCTGGCTCTGCGGCCGCAGGGACGGCACCGGGCTCACCGTGGAAGGCGGCAGTCTCCCCGCACTGCCCCCGCTATAGGCTTCGTCACATGACGTACAGCGGAGCGGTCAAGGTCGGCGGACGTGCGGACGTACACGAGTTGACGGATCTGATGATCTCCAAGGTCGCCGTCGGCCCGATGAACAACAACGCCTATCTGCTGCGCTGCCGGGCCACCGGCGAGCAGCTCCTGATCGACGCGGCCGACGAGGCCGGAACCCTGCTGCGGCTGATCGGCGACGACTCCATCGCGTCCGTCGTCACCACCCATCAGCACGGCGACCACTGGCAGGCGCTGGCCGAGGTGGTGGCGGCCACCGGCGCGCGTACCTACGCCGGGCGGTACGACGCCGAGGGCATCCCGGTCCCGACCGACGTCCTCGTCGAGGACAACGGCACGATCCGGGTGGGCCAGGTCACGCTGACCGCCCGCCATCTGACCGGCCACACCCCGGGCTCCATCGCGCTCGTCTACGACGATCCGCACGGCGCCCCGCACCTGTTCACCGGGGACTGCCTCTTCCCGGGCGGGGTCGGCAACACGCACAAGGATCCCGAGGCGTTCGCGAGCCTGCTCCACGACGTGGAGACCAAGCTCTTCGACCAGCTGCCCGACGAGACCTGGGTCTACCCGGGCCACGGTCACGACACCACGCTCGGCGCCGAGCGCCCCCAGCTGCCGGAGTGGCGCGAGCGCGGCTGGTGAACCGCTGAACGCCGGACGGCCGGGTGCCCCTCGTGGGGCCCCGGCCGTCGGTGTGTCCGTCGGGCGCTACTTCTCCGCGCCGACGTTCTCGCTGTCGTCCTTCTGCTCGTCCTTCTCCGTGTCCTTCGCCGCCGCGTCCTGCTTCCTGGTGGCGATGAGGCTGGTGATCGTGGTGATCACCAGGACCCCGCAGATGAAGGTGAGGGAGAACGGGATGGAGATCTCCGGGACGTGCACCCCCGACTCGTGCAGGGCGTGCAGCACCAGCTTGACGCCGATGAACCCGAGGATCACCGAGAGCCCGTAGCTCAGGTGGGCCAGCTTCTTCAGCAGACCGCCGATGAGGAAGTACAGCTGACGCAGGCCCATCAGGGCGAAGGCGTTGGCGGTGAAGACGATGTACGGGTCCTGGGTCAGGCCGAAGATCGCCGGGATGGAGTCCAGCGCGAACAGCACATCGGTGGTGCCGATGGCGAGCATGACCACCATCAGGGGGGTCAGGACGCGCTTGCCGTTGTTCCGGATGAAGAGCTTCGTCCCGTGGTACCGGTCGGCGACGCCGAAGCGGTGCTCGATCGACTTCAGGAGACGGTTCTCCTCGAAGTCGTCCTCCTCCTCGTCGGCCCGCGCCTCCTGGATGAGCTTCCAGGCGGTGTAGATCAGGAACGCGCCGAAGATGTAGAAGATCCACGAGAAGTTGGCGATGACGGCGGCACCGGCGGCGATGAAGATCGCCCGCAGCACCAGCGCGATGAGCACACCGACGAGCAGCACCCGCTGCTGGAGGTGGGAGGGCACCGAGAACTTCGCCATGATCAGGACGAAGACGAAGAGGTTGTCGACACTGAGCGACTTCTCGGTGATGAAGCCGGCGAAGAACTCGCCCGAGGCCTGGCTCTCGCCGAAGGCCAGCAGACCGAGTCCGAAGAGCACGGCCAGGGCGATCCAGACGATCGTCCAGATTCCGGCTTCCTTGGTCGACACGTCGTGCGGCTTGCGCCCGATGAAGAAGTCGACGGAGATGAGGGCGACGAGACCGAGAATGGTCAGCGCCCAGAGGGTCCATGAAACGTCCACTGCGCCTCCGGCAGTTCGCTACGGCTATAGATCAGCGTCGTCGCTGCCGGAGGTCTCTTCCACCCGGGAGCGCGGGATGCGCGCCGGGCCGACGCCCCGGGACCGGTCACAGTCCGTACTGACGGGAACGCCGCGATCGGGAGTACTCCCCTCCGCACCAAGAACAGTACCCGAATCACCAAGAAACAGTAAAGTCTCTGCCAAGGTGTACTCAAAATGCCAGGTCAGGGGCTACGTGGAAGGTAATTGACCCGCTGTCATCCCCCTCAGCGGTAGCCCGCGCGCCGCGCCTCGGCCACCAGTGCCAGCACCTGCTCCAGCACCCGGCTGCCCTGCGGCGCCCTCAGCGGCTCGTACGTCCACGCGTGGCCCACCCAGGGGTCGGCGAGGTGGTCGTCGGCCACCGGGGTGATCCGGAGCAGCGACCGCCACAGGGGGTCCAGCACCGGGCCGTAGTCGCGGGTGTCCTCGCGGTCGGCCACCATCAGCAGGTGCACGCCCACCGAGGGGCCCTCGTCGGCCAGATAGCGCAGCTGGGTGACGGCCCTGTCGTCGAAGCCGTGCGGGAAGTCGTTGACGATCAGCAGCTGTTCCGCCGTGTCGAGATCCGGGGGCAGCGCGTCGGAGGCACCGGCCCTGATCGCCATCTGCACCAGGTCGACGCGCCGGGTGAGGTGGGCGAGGACCGAGGAGACGCCTTCCGCCCCGCTCGCCGGGGGCCCGGCGAGGACGCCGGCCTCGACCAGGGGGGCGAGCGGACCGGCGGCGGAGCCGGCCGGATCGATGACGTGCACGGAGAACTCGTCCGCCGGGTACACGGCGAGCAGCCGCGCGGCCAGGGCGACCGCGGTCTCCATGGCCAGGGTGCGCAGCCGGTCCCCGGGGGTCGCGGCGGCCGCCTCGGAGGCCGTACGCCCGCTGTCGACCCAGATGCCGCGCTCCAGGGGGAGCCGCACCAGCAGGGGGATGCGCAGGCCGATGCCCTCGGGGAGGTGGAGGTCGCCGATGCGCAGGGCCATCGGGATCTCCATCGGGACGCGGTAGCCGTGCCAGACGGGGTTGCCCCAGCCCGCGTACGCGGCGGGCAGGGCCGGCTCGACCACGGCGGACTCGGCGGCGAGCTGGGCGAGGTCGCGTTCGAGCGCCTCGCGTGCCCGGCCGGTGAGCTCGTCGTGCTTGGCCCGGGCCTCCTCGCGGGCCCGGTCGCCCGCTCCGCCGATGCGGCTGCGCGGGTCGGAGAGGGCCCGGTCGAGCTCCTGGTCCATCCGGGACTCGGCGAAGTCGACCGCGCTCCGGTAGGCGGCGACGGCGCGGGCGAGGTCCTCGAACATGCCCCAGATCTGGTTGTAGAGGCGTTCGTCCATGGACCAGCCGGTGGCGTCACCCGCGACGGGTTGCGCGGGCTGTCCGGGGGCGGCGGGCGGGGCCGTCGGGGGCGGGGGCGGCGGTGCGGACGTCTGGCGCCGCGGGTGCGCGTAGTTGACGGGGCCGCCGGGGGCCTCCGTGCGCGCGGGGGCGGGATCCGACGGGGCGGGCGGCCGTGCGTCCCCGGAGGCCGGCGGGCCCGCGGGATGACGCACCCGCTCACCGTCGGGAGTGCGGGGCGGCGGCGTCACGGAGCGGGCGAGCCCGGAGGCGACGGCCTCCTGGATGGAGGCGGCGACCTCCGCCGCCTCCGCCACCCCCTGGTCGGCGAGCATCCCGGCGAGCCCCGCCGCGTACCCCTGGCCGACGGCCCGGACCTTCCAGACGCCCTGGCGGCGGTAGAGCTCCAGGGCGGACACGGCGGACTCGGTGTCCAGACCGGTGAGGGTGAACGTGGCGATCTCCGTGCCGTCGAGTCCGGTCACGGCCACGAAGGGGGCGGCCACCGCGCCGAATCTGGCCGGCTGCCCGGGGCCCAGGGGCAGCGCGAGGAGCACGGTGACGCGGTGCACCGAGTCGGGCAGGGCGTCCAGGTCCACGGCCAGCCGGTGGTCGGCCGCGGCCTGCCGGGACACCTCAAGGCCGGGCACCCGGTGCGACGCGGGGTGGGCTATCCACTCGGCGCCGCGGACCAGGCCCCGCTCGTCCCCGAGCGTGGCCCCGGCCACGACGGGCGAGCCCGCCGACACCCTGATCTCCAGACGGGTCTGGGGCAACGTGTGGTTCTGCCCCCGGACCAGCTCGGCCGTCATCGCCCTGTCCCCTCGACGTTCGGTGTGGTGCCCTGCCATGGGCGCAGCTCCCGGCGGCGGGTGCCTCCGGGAGCTGCTCGTACGGATCTGTGGGCCGGCGTGCCGCCCGCTGCCGCGCCTACAGGTGCGGCAGGATCGCCGGCATCAGGTCCTGGAACGTACGGCCGTTGGCCGGGTTGCCCAGGGCGGTCATCTGCCATCCGCCGCCCACGCGGTGCACCTTGGCCATGATCTGCGCCGTGTACTGGCCGCCGCCGTCCAGCGTGTAGCGGGCGAGCTCCTGGCCGTTGGTCTCGTCGACGATGCGACAGAAGGCGTTCTGCACCTCCTGGAACGTCTGGCCGGTGAACGAGTTCACCGTGAAGACGATCTGGTCGATGTGGACCGGGACCCGCTGCAGGTCGACGAGGATCGCCTCGTCGTCGCCGCCGGAGCCGGCACCGCCGACCAGGTTGTCGCCGGTGTGCTTGACCGAACCGTCGTCGCTGACGAGGTGACGGAAGAACACGACGTCCACGGGCTGCTTGTCGGCGAAGAGCACCGCCGAGGCGTCCAGGTCGATCTCCCGGGTGCGCGAGCCGAACAGCCCGCGGCGCGGGGCCGCCTGCCAGCCGAGCCCCATCCGTACCGCGGTCAGGGTCCCCCCGTCGCTCTTCTGCAGGCTGATGGCCTGGCCCTTGGTCATGTTGACCGTCACGCGCTGTCCCCTCTCCGCTTGCCCCGCCACCTTCGGTGTGCGGTTTCCCCGCACCCTACGCAGTCCCCCGAGGCGGAAAGGAGCCATGGGCCGTTTTTGTGTCGGTCCTGCAACACTGCGGGCCCCCGGGGGAACACCGCGCGCCCCAGGAGGTCAGGCCAGGCCCGCCTCCCTCATCTGCCGCAGCTCCTTCTTCAGCTCCCCCACCTCGTCACGCAGCCGGGCGGCGACCTCGAACTGCAGGTCGGCGGCGGCGGCCCGCATGCGGTCCGTCATCTCCTCGATGATCCCCGCGAGCTCCGCGGCGGGCCGGTCGGTGACCACCGCGCCGTCCTTCTTCGCCTTGCCCCCCGCGGCGGCCTTGCCACCCAGCGAGGGGACGGGGGCCTTGGTGTCCTTGGCCTGGCGGTAGCCGGTGCCGAGCAGCTGCTCGGTGTCGACCTCCTCGCGGGCGATGGAGGCGACGATGTCGTTGATCTTCTTGCGGAGCGGCTGCGGGTCTACGCCCCGCTCGGTGTTGTACGCGATCTGCTTCTCGCGGCGGCGGTTGGTCTCGTCGATGGCCTGCGCCATCGCCGGGGTGACCTTGTCGGCGTACATATGGACCTGTCCCGAGACGTTACGGGCGGCACGTCCGATGGTCTGGATCAGCGAGGTGCCGGAGCGCAGGAAGCCCTGCTTGTCCGCGTCGAGGATGGCCACGAGCGACACCTCGGGCAGGTCGAGGCCCTCACGCAGGAGGTTGATGCCGACCAGGACGTCGTACTCGCCGGAGCGCAGCTCGCGCAGCAGCTCGATGCGGCGCAGCGTGTCGACGTCGCTGTGGAGGTAGCGGACCTGGATGCCCAGCTCCAGGAAGTAGTCCGTGAGGTCCTCGGACATCTTCTTGGTGAGGGTGGTGACCAGGACGCGCTCGTCCTGCTCGGTCCGCTTGCGGATCTCGTGGACCAGGTCGTCGATCTGGCCCTCGGTCGGCTTGACGACGACCTCCGGGTCGACGAGCCCGGTGGGCCGGATGATCTGCTCGACGTAACCGTCGCCGCGGGACATCTCGTACTTCCCGGGGGTGGCGGAGAGGTAGACCGTCTGGTTGATCCGGCCGAGGAACTCCTCCCACTTCAGGGGGCGGTTGTCCAGGGCGGAGGGCAGCCGGAAGCCGTGGTCGACGAGGGTCCGCTTACGGGAGGCGTCGCCCTCGTACATCGCGCCGATCTGCGGCACGGTGACGTGCGACTCGTCCAGGACGAGGAGGAAGTCCTCGGGGAAGTAGTCCAGGAGGGTGTTGGGGGCGGTGCCGGGAGAGCGTCCGTCGAAGTGCATGGAGTAGTTCTCGACGCCGGAGCAGGTGCCGATCTGCCGCAGCATCTCGATGTCGTACGTGGTGCGCATGCGCAGCCGCTGGGCCTCCAGCATCTTGCCCTGCTTCTCCAGCTCGGCGAGGCGCTGCTCCAGCTCCTGCTCGATGCCGGTGACGGCCTTCTCCATGCGCTCGGGACCCGCCACGTAGTGGCTGGCGGGGAAGACGTGGAGCGCGGCGTCCTCGCTGATGACCTCGCCGGTCAGCGGGTGGAGGGTCGAGAGCGCCTCGATCTCGTCGCCGAACATCTCGATGCGGACGGCGAGCTCCTCGTACACCGGGAAGATCTCGATGGTGTCGCCGCGGACGCGGAAGGTGCCGCGGGTGAACGCGAGGTCGTTGCGGGTGTACTGGATCTCGACGAAACGGCGCAGCAGCTGGTCGCGGTCGACCTCGTCGCCGACCTTGAGCTGGACCATCCGGTCCACGTACTCCTGGGGGGTGCCCAGGCCGTAGATGCAGGAGACCGAGGCGACCACGACGACGTCGCGCCGGGTGAGCAGCGAGTTCGTCGCGGAGTGCCGGAGGCGCTCGACCTCCTCGTTGATCGAGGAGTCCTTCTCGATGTAGGTGTCCGACTGAGGGACGTACGCCTCGGGCTGGTAGTAGTCGTAGTACGAGACGAAGTACTCCACGGCGTTGTTCGGGAGGAGCTCGCGGAACTCGTTGGCCAGCTGGGCCGCCAGCGTCTTGTTCGGCGCCATCACCAGGGTGGGGCGCTGCAGCTTCTCGATCATCCAGGCGGTCGTGGCCGACTTGCCCGTGCCGGTCGCGCCGAGCAGGACGACGTCCTTCTCACCCGCGCGGACACGGCGGTCCAGCTCGGCGATGGCCGTCGGCTGGTCACCGCTGGGCTGGTAGGGACTGACGACCTCGAAAGGCGCCACCGAACGTTCGATCTTCGAGACTGGCCGCATGCAACCACCGTACGACCCCCCACTGACAACGGCCGGGGATCAGCGGCCCCGCGGCTGCCGGTACGCCCTGCGCGAGGCGGTCTCGTAGGGCTGTGCGGGGCTGCGCTGGGCGGGGATCGAGGCCATCGGGCCACCGCGCCGGGAGAGGTGTCCGGGCTGCCGGCCTCCGCCCTGGGGGGTGCCCGTCACCACCAGCGGGTCGATCATCACGATCACCGTGGCGAGCAGCAGGAAGCAGCCCGGGCCGATCATCATCGGCAGGAGCAGCGAGGTGGGGGCCTCGCCGGCCTGGGGAGTGGCGTCGGGGTGCAGGTGCACCTGGAGCGCGGCCATCCCGGTGTAGTGCATCCCGCTGACGGCCACGCCCATGACGACGCTCGCGCCGAGGCTGGGGAGGAAGCCGTGGATGGAGACGGCCGCCCACAGAGCGGCCGTGGCGGCCACCACGGCGATGAGGACGGACAGCGAGACGGTGAGGATGTCGTACTCGAACAGTCCGTCGAAGTTCATTCCGGCCATGCCCAGGTAGTGCATGGAGGCGACCCCGAGGCCGGTGATCGTCCCGCCGGTGACCAGCGCCATCCGGGTGGCGCCCCGGTAGCCGACGAGGAATATCCCGACCCCGACCATCACGACCGCCACGCCGAGGCTGGCGAAGGTGAGGGGCCTGTCGTAGCTCATCGGCGCCTCCCGGACGGTGAAGCCCAGCATCGCGATGAAGTGCATCGTCCAGATGCCGGAGCCGATGGAGGTCGCGCCCAGTGCCAGCCAGCCGGCTCTGGAGGGGCCCCGGGTGCGCAGGGAGCGCGTGGTGCACCGCAGACCGAGCGCCGCGCCGAGGCATGCCATGAGGAATGCCGTGACGGGGGTCACGAGGCCGTAGGTGAAACCGTCAACTGTGCCCTGCATGCTGGTACGCCCTTCGCGGTGTGCCCGGGTTCGGGGGTGACCCTAAAGGGCAAGGCCCGGCAAGCAAACATAAGAGCGGCATTTTATCCCCCTCTGGGCCCTCCGCGGATCCGGCACCCACCGTTCCGTTCACAACATGGCCATGATCCTCCTCCCCTCCGTTGGGCATCGGATGCGAGTCTCTGCCTGTCCGCATCCCGACGCGAGGAGTACGCATGTCCGTACGCACAGCAACCGCATCCGGCACCGTCGCCGCCCTGCTCGGCGCCTGCGTCCTGCTGCCCGCCGCCCAGGCCCAGGCCTCGGGCGGCCAGGACGCCCCGGTCGTCTACGCCCACCGGGGCGCTTCCGCCTACGCCCCGGAGAACACGCTGGCCGCCGTGGACGCGGCGGATGATCTCGGTATCGACTGGGTGGAGAACGACGTACAGCTCACCAAGGACGGTGTGCTGGTCGTCGTGCACGACACCACCCTGAACAGGACCACGGACGCCGAGGAGGTCTACCCGGACCGCGCGCCCTGGGCCGTCAAGGACTTCACGGCGGCGGAGATCGCGAAGCTGGACGCGGGCAGCTGGTTCGGCCCCGGCTTCGCGGGCGCCCGGGTGCCGACGCTCGCCCAGTACCTGCACCGTATCGAGCGCAACCGGCAGAATCTGCTCCTGGAGATCAAGAGCCCGGAGATCTACCCGGGCATCGAGAAGGAGACGCTGCGCGTCCTGCGCGCGCAGGGCTGGCTCGACCGCGCTCACGTCAAGCGCAGGCTGATCGTCCAGAGCTTCGGTGCAGAGAGTGTGAAAACTGTCCACGCGCAGCGCCCGGACGTCGTCACGGGCTTCCTGGGCACCCCCGCGGTGTCCGAGCTGCCGTCGTACGCGGCGTTCACCGACCAGATCAATCCGTCGTACACGACGATCGGCGCCGACTACGTCGCCGAGGTGCAGAAGCTGAAGGGCGCCCACGGCAAGCCGCTCCGGGTGAACACCTGGACGGTGAACGACGCGGCGAAGGCGGCGGAGGTGGCCGGTTTCGGCGTGGACGGCATCATCTCCAACAACCCCGACACCGTCCGGGACGCCACCCGCTGAGCGGCTGACGGAACGGCGTTGTCAGTGGCCGGCCGTACGGTGGGCCCATGGAGAGCAGCGAGCAGGTCGTGGAGTGGTCCGTCGTGCCGAGCGACATCGGCCCGCTCCTGCTGGCCGCGACCCGGACGGGCCTGGTGACCGTGGTCTTCCACGCGCGCCCGGCGGTCCGGGACAAGGTGCTGGGACAGCTGCGGTCCCGGCTGGGCGCGGAGCCCGTCCAGGCTCCGGACTCCGCGCTGCTGGCCGAGCCGGTGCGTCAGCTCGCCGCCTATTTCGCCGGAGGGCTGCGGGACTTCTCGCTCGACCTGGACTGGTCGCTGACGTCCGGCTTCCACCGCGAGGTGCTCCGCGAGCTGGCCTCCGGCGTGCCCTACGGGACGGTCGTGGGTTACGGGGACCTCGCGCGCCGGGTCGGCCAGCCAGGGGCGGCCCAGGCCGTGGGGGCGGCCATGGGCTCCAACCCGCTTCCGGTGGTGGTTCCGTGCCACCGGGTGGTGGAGAGCGGCGGGGGGCTCGGCGGCTTCGGCGGCGGGCTGGAGACGAAACGGCGGCTGCTGGCCCTGGAGGGGATACTTCCGCAGCCGCTGTTCTAGGGCGTGTGTTGAAAGTAGCGCCGTCCGCCCGGAGGCCGGGCAGGCGGGACTTTCAACACACGCCCTGGGGCGTGTTCCGGGAGCGGGGCCGCGCCCACGACGGCGCGGCGGAGCGTGCGGCGCCGTCACCCGCCGGGTCCGGTCAGCCGAGCCCCGTCCAGGCGGGGTGGTGCGGGTCGTCGGCGCGTACGACCGCGTCGGCCCGGCCGGCCGGGGCGACCTCGTCGTCGTAGCGTGCGAAGGCGGGGAGCGTCCACCGCTCGCTCTCCTCGGTGCGCCGTCGCAGCGCCCCGGGCGAGAGGCTCAGATGTACGGCGAGGTCGAACGGGAACCACTGCCCCAGGAGCAGCGGACCGTGCAGGACGAGCACCCCGCCCTCGGGAAGCACCTGGTAGGGGCTGCGGGTCGCCCGGTCCGTCTCGGGGTTCCAGAGGTCGGGCAGGATCCGGCCGCTGCCGCCGGGTTCCAGCGGACGGAACACCTCCCGCCACAGCGCCCCGGTGTCGAACCAGCTGTCGGCGTACGAGTCCGGGTCCTCCTTGCCGTACTCGTAGCGGAGGCTGGCCGGGCGCAGGAAACCGCCCGTTGAGACGGTGAGCACCGGGCGCCCGCGTGCCCGCAGTGCCTCGGCGAGGTGCGCGGCGAGGTCTCCGGGGCGGGCTGCGGGCGCACCGTCGACGCCGATCCTGAGCCAGGGCCCGCCGTCGTCCGGTGTCTTTCCTTCGGCGCGCCCGGCCAGGGCTTCGGCCAGCCGTTCCCAGGTGATCGGTTCGAATCGCACGCGTCCATCATCACCCCGCGGCCGGTCCGGGAGCGGCGCGCCCCCGGGGCCCGCGGGCGGTCGGCGCCGGGAGCGGGGAACGCGGAAAACCGTTCCCGTGCGCCGGGGCGCTGGCGCATGATGCTCCGTATGGATCTCCCCTTCGCCCGTCGGTTCGCTGCCCGGTGGCAGGACGACTGGAACTCCCATGACCTCGACCGCATCCTCGCGCACTACCACGACGACGTGACCTTCAGCTCGCCCATGATCGCCCGGCTGACGGACGACCCCGCCGGCGCCGTGCACGGCAAGGCCGCCCTGCGGGCGTACTGGGCGCAGGGGCTGGAGCGGATCCCGGACCTGAAGTTCGAGGTGATGGACGTCAGGGCGAGCGTCGACGCGCTGGTCATCGACTACCGCAACCAGATCGGCGGCCGGGTGTACGAGGTGCTGACCTTCCGGGACGGGCTGGTCGTGGCGGGCTTCGGCGCGTACGGCGAGACGCCCGCCAACTGACCGCTCCCCCGGCTACTTCGGCGCCGGGCAGTGCGCCGCTTCGGCGTCGTCGGAGAGCTCACTGCCCTCGGGGAGCAGATACGTCACCCACAGCACGACGGGTTCCGTACCGAGGTTGCGTCCGATGTGACGGTGGTCGGCCCCGGAGGGTTCGATGAAGGACGTCCCGGCGGGTGTCACCTCGACCGAGCAGTCGTCGAGGGTCCGGGTGAGCGTCCCCGACTTGACCACCGCGATCAGCTGGCCCCGGTGGGTGTGCCAGCCGGTGGACCCGCCGGGCGCCACGGTGATCTCCCGGAAGGTGACGTCCGTACGGCCCCGGGGCGTCTTCACCTTGAGCTTGCCCTGGGAGGTGCCCTCGGCGACGACGGTGCCGCTGACTCCGCTGCCCGGTGTGGCGACGGCCGCCGCCGGGACGAGGCCCAGCGCGGCCACACAGACCCCCACGAGCAGGGCCTTGCGCAGCGCGCTCCGCCCCCTCACGGCCGTTCCGCCCGTTCCGCCGTCCCCGTCTCTCGCGTCGATCACGCCGCCGAACCTCATGAAGGACTCCTCAGCATCCGCCCGGGTGAACGCTCCTACGCTACCGGCGAGTCGAGCGGCACGGGGGCGGGTCGCGGGCTTTGCCACCCACGGAGTCCGTCGGCGAGCGCGCCTTCGCCGAGCACCTCAGCCCTGCCCTCCCCGACGGCCTCCGCGAGGGTGCTCTCACCGCGTCCGAGCGCCAGGGCGGTGTCCGCGTCCAGGACGAGACAGGCGTCCGGGCGGTCGGCGGGGCCGTAGCCGTACGCCTCGCCGCCCGCCGCCTCCTCACCGGTGCGGAGGTGGAACTCCCCCTCCGGCAGCCTGACTTCGACGACTCCGCCCACGGTGAGACCGTCCAGGGCCCGCAGCAGCGGCAGGGCGAACCAGTGGGCCCTGACCGCGTCCGTGGGACGGCGCTCACCGAGTGCCGGCGCCCCCCACGCGGCGAGCGCGGTGAGCACCGGGAGCAGTCCGCGGCCGTGCTCGGTCAGCTCGTAGACCGCGGCGGCGGCGGGGGGCGGCAGCCGGCGGCGCACCGCGAGGCCGCCCTGCTCCATGTCCTTCAGCCGGGACGCCAGCACGTCCGTGCTGACCCCGGGCAGATCGGCGTGCAGATCGGTGTAGCGGCGCGGCCCGGCCAGCAGTTCACGGACGATCAGCAGGGTCCACCGGTCGCCGACGGAGTCGAGGGCACGGGCGGTGGCGCAGAACTGGTCGTAGCTCCGGCGGCGGGCGGGACGTGCGGGCTGCTGCTGACGTGGCATGCGACGCAGTCTAGACATGTTGTTGGACTTTCCAAGCCCGAGCTTGGTAAAACCAAGTATCGCAATTCGTCGGGGAGGCACCGCATGGAGTTCCGGCAGTCCAGCAAGCTCAACGAGGTCTGTTACGAGATCCGGGGGCCGGTCATCGAGCAGGCCAACGCCCTGGAGGAGGCGGGCCACAGCGTGCTCCGCCTCAACACGGGCAATCCGGCGCTCTTCGGCTTCGAGGCGCCGGAGGAGATCGTCCAGGACATGATCCGGATGCTGCCCCAGGCGCACGGCTACACCGACTCGCGGGGCATCCTGTCCGCGCGCCGCGCCGTCGCGCAGCGCTATCAGGCGATGGGGCTGACCGATGTCGACGTGGACGACGTCTTCCTCGGCAACGGGGTGTCCGAGCTGATCTCCATGGCCGTCCAGGGGCTCCTGGAGGACGGCGACGAGATCCTGATCCCGAGCCCCGACTATCCGCTGTGGACCGCCGTGACCACCCTCGCCGGAGGGAAGGCGGTGCACTACACCTGCGACGAGGGGGCGGACTGGAACCCCGACCTCGCCGACATGGCCTCGAAGATCACCGACCGCACCCGGGCCATGGTGATCATCAACCCGAACAACCCGACGGGCGCCGTCTACTCCCGCGAAGTCCTCGACGGCATGCTCGATCTGGCGCGCCGGCACGGGCTGATGGTGTTCGCCGACGAGATCTACGACCAGATCCTGTACGACGGCGCCGAGCACCACAGCGTGGCGGTGCTCGCTCCCGATCTGGTCTGCCTCACCTTCAGCGGGCTCTCCAAGACGTACCGTGTCGCCGGGTTCCGCTCGGGCTGGATGGTGGTGTCGGGCCCTCAGCAGCACGCCCGCAGCTATCTGGAGGGGCTCACCATGCTCGCCTCGATGCGGCTGTGCCCCAACGCCCCCGCGCAGTACGCGATCCAGGCGGCGCTCGGCGGCCGGCAGTCCATCCGGGAGCTCGTCGCCCCGGGCGGCCGGCTCCACGAGCAGCGTGACCGGGCCTGGGAGCGGCTCAACGAGATCCCCGGGGTGTCCTGCGTGAAGCCGAAGGGGGCGCTGTACGCCTTCCCGCGCATCGACCCGAAGGTCCACCGCATCGTCGACGACGAGCGGTTCGTCCTGGACCTCCTGCTGCGGGAGAAGATCCAGGTGGTGCAGGGAACCGGCTTCAACTGGCCGCGCCCGGACCACTTCCGCATCCTCACCCTCCCGCACGCCGACGACCTGGACGCGGCGATCAGCCGTATCGGCCGCTTCCTGAACGGATACCGCCAGTGACCTGTGGGACCTGCCGTACGCTCGTGCACACGCAGTTCGCCTCGGCCGGTCTCGTGGAGGCGATCGTGGAGGGCGGGCTCGACCCGGCCGGGGACCCCCGCTGGGCGGACTCGGGCGCGGCGTCGCCCGCCGAGTACGCGCGCTGGGCGGGCCATCTGTGCGGGATGGCCTGTCTGCGGATGGCGCTCGGCCCCGGGGCGCCGGCCCTGTTCGCGCTGCGGGACGGGGCGTTGACGTACGACGCGTACACGGAGGACGGCGACGGGGTGATCAAGGGCCTGGTCTACGCTCCGTTCGCCCGGTACGCGTCCGAGGTCCACGGCCTCGACGCGGTCGTCCACCGGCACCTCTCCCCCGCCGGGATCCTGGATCTGCTGGACGGGGGCCGGCGGGTGATGGCCTCCGTGCACTACGGGATCCGGCACCCGGAGCGGCCGGCTCCGGGGCGCGGTGGCCATCTGGTGCTGCTGACCTCCCGTACGGCGGACGGGACCGGTGTCCACTTCCACAACCCCTCGGGCGCCACCGCCTCGACGCGCACGGCCGACCTTCCGCTGCCGGTCTTCGAGCGGTTCTTCGCGGGCCGCGGGGTCTCGCTCCCCGGCACCCCGATGCCCGGCGTGCGGCCGCTCACCGAGTGAGCCCGGCCGGGTTCAGGTCGTCCCACGGATGGGCGCGCGGCTCCACCCGTGGGCCGCTCAGCGCCTGTTCAGCAGCCGGGCAAGACCCTGCACCCCGACCGCGACGACCGGGAACAACGCCAGTCCGGCGGCAGCCGACCGCCCTCCCCCGACGGGGATGCCGGCCGCTGCCAGCCGCCGCACGGCCCAGACCGAGTACGGAATGACGACCAGCGGGGCGGTGACGACACCCGGGGTGTAGCCGCGGTAGGCGGCGGACTGTGCCAGGTGGACCGCTCCGTGCAGCCCGAATCCGAACAGGACGGTCCCGAAGAAGGGGCTGCGGCCCCCCGAGCGCGCACCGGCCGCCGAAGCCGCGGCGACCACGCCCGCCATGAGGCCGATGGCGGTGTTCACCTCGCGCTGCGAGAGATCCATCCGCCGCCACACTGCGGCGGGCACCTGCGGGAAGCGCTCCTGGAGACGGGGCCGGGCCGTTGCGGTCCACCGGGCCATGGAGGCCAGTTCCTCCGCGTCGTGCACCGCCCAGGCGGCGAACAGCCCCCAGGTCACCGCTCCTGACACCACTCTTCCGGCCATGCCCGCCCCCGTCGGTGAGTGACACGACATCGCGGTCGCGTGTCACCCCACCTTAGGCCGGGCCGACGCCGTCCCCACCGTGTTCGCTACTGTTCCGCAGCCGGGTCCACGGGCCGGCGTCACGGACGGACACGAGCAGGGGAGCAGTCGACATGGGTGCGGCCATACGCCACTTCACCGCCATCGGCCCCGGGGACCAGGTGTTCACGGTCAATGTCGAGCGGGACTTCCGGTACGACCCGTACCGCGACTTCCTCGTCTGCGCGCACTGCGGCTGGTCCCCGTCCCTGCTGACCACGCGGCGGCTCGACGACATGGCCTGGGAGCACCTGGCGGACTCCCATGACGCCACCCGTGGACGGAGCGACCAGGAGAACGAGTCCGTCCGGAAGGCCCGCTGGGTGGTGCTCCCGCTGTGCGCGGTCCTGATCGTCGTCCTGCTGATGGTCCTGCGGGGCTGACGGCCTCGGGGCCGGCGTGCGGGGCGGGCGGTACGGGGGCGGGCCTCAGCCGCGCAGGGCGGTGAGGGCGGCGACCGGATCGGGGTCCGGCGTGGCCCGGGGCCACCAGTCGTCCTCGCCGGGGTCGGACTCGTAGCCGTACCAGCGGCTGTCGTGGCCGAAGCGGAGCTGGAGGGTGCCCGCGGCGTTGGTCAGGTGGTTGCGCCAGGGCTGGAAGCGCGGGTGGTCGGCCGCGGCGAGGGCGGGCCGCGCCCGGTCGAACGGGCCGGCCGGCGGGTCCCAGGGTGTCTCCAGGACCTCCAGTCCCTCCGCGCCGCCCTGCCGCCAGGCGGCGACGGCCCGGGCCAGGTCCGTCGTGCTGCGGCCGGTGGCGTAGGCCAGCTCGCGGTAGAGCGCCCGGGTGGTGGCGGTGAGCCCGGCGGTGGGGCGGGACGCGGCGATCCTGACGGCGTCCTGCCAGGTGCTGAGCCCGGCGAGCGGGTCCTGGCCGGTGGTGAGCATCGTGTGGGCGCGGGTCGCCGCGTCCGTGGCGAGGTGGTCGAGGCCGAGCGGGTCACGGGCGCCGGGCAGCTCCGGGAAGGACGGCGGCTCACCCGGGTACGGCGGCACGGGCAGCGGGGCGGGCAGCGGCGGCAGGAATCGGTCGGCCAGCGCGTCGCGGGCCGCGACCGAGGGCATGGCGGGGGTCTCGGGGCGCTCGCGCGCGGAGTGCTCGGCGTTACGGCGGCCCAGCTCGTCGAGGAGCTCACGCTCACCCCGGCCGCGCATCAGCAGGAGCACGAACGGGTCGCTGTCCAGCAGCCGGGCCGTCTGGAAGCAGAGCGCCGCGACATGCTTGCAGGGCCGGCCCAGGTCCGGGCAGGAGCAGTCCGGGTCCAGATCACCGGCGGCGGGCAGCAGCCGGATGCCGGTCTCCCCCGCCGTGTCGACCAGGGAGTGCGGCATCTCCTTGTCGAGGAGCGCGGACAGATGCCCCGGCCGGGCCGCGACGGCGTCCAGGAAGGTGTCCCAGTCGGACGCCGAGAACGTACGCAGACGCAGCTCCGCGCGGTAGGGGCGGGGACGGCTGCCGTGGACGTAGGCGATGACCCGGCCGGGCGTGACGGTGACGGCGGCGACATGGCCGCCGTCGGCGTACGTACGGCCGCGGGCGAGGCGGCCCTCGTCCATCGACAGGGACTCCAGGGCGTCCACCCAGGCCCGGCCCCACCAGCTGTCCGCGAAGGGCTCCCCGGCGTCGGAGGCGCGGGCGGGCACCGCTTCGAAGGTGCGCCGCAGATCGTCGGGGCCGGGGCGGGCCGCGGGGCTCCCACCGGGGCTCATGACGTCCTCCGGAGCGAGACGAGGTCGGCGAGGTCGCGGTCGCTGAGCTCGGTCAGTGCGGCCTCTCCGGAGCCGAGCACCGCGTCGGCGAGGGCCCGCTTGGACCGCAGCAGCTCACTGATCCGGTCCTCGACGGTGCCCTCGGCGATCAGCCGGTGCACCTGCACGGGCTGGGTCTGGCCGATGCGGTACGCGCGGTCGGTGGCCTGCTCCTCGACCGCCGGGTTCCACCACCGGTCGTAGTGGATGACGTGGGCGGCCCGGGTGAGGTTCAGACCGGTGCCCGCCGCCTTGAGGGAGAGCAGGAAGACGGGGACCTCGCCGGACTGGAAGCCGTCCACCATCCGCTCGCGCTCGGGGACCGGGGTGCCGCCGTGCAGCAGCTGGGAGGGGATGGCGCGGGAGGCGAGGTGGGCGGCGAGGAGCCGGGCCATCGACACGTACTGGGTGAAGATCAGGACGGAGCCGTCCTCGGACAGGATCGTGTCGAGGAGCTCGTCGAGGAGGGCGAGCTTTCCGGAGCGTCCCGCGAGCCGGGTCGGCTCCTCCTTCAGATACTGCGCGGGGTGGTTGCAGATCTGCTTGAGCGAGCCCAGCAGCTTCATGATCAGGCCGCGCCGGGCGATGCCCTCCGACTGCTCGATGAACGCCATCGTCTCGCGGACGGCCGCCTCGTAGAGCGTGGCCTGTTCCCGGGTGAGGAAGACCGGGTGGTCGGTCTCGGTCTTGGGCGGCAGCTCGGGCGCGATGCCGGGGTCGGACTTCTTGCGGCGCAGCAGGAAGGGGCGGACCAGCCGGGAGAGCCGCTCGACGGCCTCCTCGTTGCCCAGTCCGGCGGCGGTGCCGGTGTTCTCGACGATCCTGGCGTGGCGGGCGCGGAAGGCCTTGAGCGGGCCGAGCAGACCGGGCGTCGTCCAGTCGAGCAGCGCCCACAGCTCGGAGAGGTTGTTCTCGACGGGGGTGCCGGTCAGGGCGACGCGGGCGGGCGCGGGGATGGTGCGCAGGGCCCTGGCCGTCGAGGAGTGCGGATTCTTCACGTGCTGTGCCTCGTCGGCGACGACCAGTCCCCAGGTGTGCGCGGCGAGCTGATCGGCGCTGGAGCGCATCGTGCCGTACGTCGTGAGGACGAAGCCGCCGTCGGAACCGCCGAGGTCGCGGTCGGTGCCGTGGAAGCGCCGCACGGGGACGCCGGGTGCGAAGCGGTTGATCTCGCGGTGCCAGTTGCCCAGGAGGGAGGCGGGGCAGACCACCAGGGTGGGGGCGGCCCGGTCGCGGTGCAGATGGAGCGCGATGACGGTGATCGTCTTGCCGAGGCCCATGTCGTCGGCGAGACAGCCGCCGAGGCCCAGCGCGGTCATCCGGTCCAGCCAGGCCAGGCCCCGGAGCTGGTAGTCGCGGAGGGTGGCGTCGAGGCCGGGCGGCGCCGGGAGGGTGGCGTCCTCGTCCAGGACACGCGCCCGGAGCGCGGCGAGGGCACCGGCCGGCACGGCCTCGACCTGCTCGCCGTCGACCTCGGCGCTGCCCGTGAGGGCGACGGCGAGCGCGTCCACCGGGTCCAGCAGTCCGAGCTCCCGCTTGCGCGCCTTGCGGACGAGCGCGGGATCCACGACGACCCACTGGTCCCGGAGCCGCACCACCGGCCGGTGCGCCTCGGCCAGGGTGTCCATCTCCGCCTCGGTGAGCCGGTCGTCGCCCAGGGAGAGCTGCCAGTCGAACGTGAAGAGCTGCTCCGCGTCGAAGAACGACGTGCCGTCGGTGGCCGAACCGGGCGCCGGGCGGACGACGGCCGTCGCGGTGAGCGAGCGGGCCAGCTCGCGGGGCCAGTGGAGCGCCACCCCCGCCGCCGCGAGCCGCGCTCCGGCCTCGCCGATCAGCTCGTACAGCTCGTCCTCGGTGACGGCGAGGACGTCGGGGACGGGCTGGTCCAGCAGGCGCTCCAGCGGGGGCCAGACGCGGGCGGCGCGGCGCAGGGCGAGCACGGCGTCGATCCGTGCCCTCGGCCCGAACGGTTCACCCGCGCCGCCGCTCCACAGGGTCGCCGCGTCGGTGACGTACGTCGGGTCGGCCAGGCTGTGCACCTGGGTGATGGCGGCGGCGGCATGGCGCGCGGCGGCCGGGGCGGCGGACGTGTCGTCCTCCCCGTCGGCGCCGGAGGAGTCGAAGAGGTCGTACGCGGAGAGGTCGAGCCGGAGCGAGACCCGCACGCCCGCGTCGAGTCCGGCGGCCACCTCGACGGCCCAGGCCCGGGCGTCGGGCAGGTGCTGTCCTTCGCGGGCGGCGAACGGCGCTCCCATGGCGTGGGCGGCGGCGGGTGTGCGGGGCAGGGTGTCGGCGACGGCGTCGAGGAAGGCACCGAGCAGGGCGCGGGGTTCGGGGACGCGCAGCGGGGTGCCGTCCAGCGGGACGGCGTGCCCCTCGGGCGGCATGGAGGCGGCGACGGCCCTCAGGTGGGCGATGTCCTCCGCGTCGCGGGGTCCGGCCCGCCACGCGTCGTGGTCGTCGGCCGTCAGGCCCGGCAGGAGCCTGCCGCGCGCCACGAGGGTCAGCGCGTGCAGAGCGGCCGCGCCCCACGCACGGGTGGCGGGGTGCGCCGCGGCGCGGTGCCGGGCGCGCGCGAGCAGCGGCACCGCGTCCCCGACGGCGAGCGCCAGGGCGGGAACGGTGCGGGTGCGGGCGCCGTCCGCGCCGTCCCGGCCGACGACCGTGAGCTCGGTGGCGGTGTACGCGGGACCGTCGGGGACCGCGTCGGGCAGGGCGGCACCGGCGCCTCCCTCGGGGTCCCAGAAGGCGATCCGGCCCTCCCGGGGCAGGGCTGCGGGCAGGAAGACCGCGGCGCACCGGAGCAGCCGGTCGACGGCGACGTCCTGCGTCTGCCGCTCCATGTCCACCGCCCCTCCTGCCTCGGCCGGCGGGGCCGCCGGCCCGCGCCTTCTGCTGTCCTGGCGAGTCTAGGCGGGAGGTATGACAGCGCCCGCCCCGGCCGTGTCTCCACGTCTCCACAGGTGGAAGGGGTGCGGGCGGCTCAGTGGCGGCGGCTCAGTGGTGGCGTGTGAAGCGGCCCCTGCGGGGGTGTTCGGACGGCTGCCGCGGTTCGGGCTCCGGGAGCACCTCGGGTTCGGACTCCGGCACCCCGTCCGGCTCCGGAACCCCGTCCGTGAGAGGGGCGTCCGGGAGCGGCCGGTCCGTGAAGGTCTGCAGGGCGACCGTGGGATCCACGGCCGACGGATCCACGGCGTCCTCCGACGGGGTCGCCACGGCCGGATCCACGACACCCGGATCCACGGTGTCCGGCTCCGGAGGCCGCTGCTCCGGGGCCCGCTGCCCGTCGGGCCCGCTCTCCGGCGGCTGCCCCTGCTGCGCGCGCTCCAGGAAGCGGAGCAGTTCGACCGGGAAGGGCAGGACCAGCGTGGAGTTCTTCTCGGCGGCCACCGCGACCACCGTCTGCAGCAGCCTCAGCTGCAGCGCCGCCGGCTGGGTCGACATCTGCTGGGCCGCCTGGGCGAGCTTCTTCGAGGCCTGCAGCTCCGCGTCGGCGTTGATGACCCTGGCGCGCCGCTCACGGTCGGCCTCGGCCTGCCGGGCCATGGACCGCTTCATCGTCTCGGGCAGCGAGACGTCCTTGATCTCGACCCGGTCGATCTGCACGCCCCAGCCCACTGCGGGGCTGTCGATCATCAGTTCCAGGCCCTGGTTCAGCTTCTCGCGGTCGGACAGCAGATCGTCGAGGTCGCTCTTGCCGATGATCGACCGGAGGGAGGTCTGCGCCATCTGCGAGACCGCGAACCGGTAGTCCTCCACCTGGATCACCGCGCTCGCCGGGTCCACCACCTTGAAGTAGATGACGGCGTCCACCCGCACCGTGACGTTGTCGCGCGTGATCCCGTCCTGGGCCGGCACGGGCATCGTCACGATCTGCATGTTCACCTTACGGAGCCGGTCGATGCCCGGGACGATCATGGTGAACCCAGGGGGGCGCACCGCGTCATGGAGCCGTCCGAGCCGGAGCACCACCCCCCGTTCGTACTGCTTGACCACCCGGGCCGCGGCCATGGCGTACACCAGGCCGCACGAGAGCACCGCCACCAATGCGATCAACAGCTCCTGGACCATCACGGCCCCCTGCCTCCGGGGTGCGTCACCGCACCCACTCATCACGCCCTATTAACACGATATGCCCGATACGTACATTCTCGAACCTCCGTGCGGGTGCCGGTGGCCCCGGCCGGCCGCGCACCGGATGCCGGCATCCGGCGGACCGGGCAGGGTGGCCAGCGCCAGCACGTCTCTGTGACGTACCGATGAGCCGGACGAGCAGACGAGGACCCGCCCATGTCCGTGACCGCGCCCCCCACCGTTCTCCGCCGACGCATCCGCATCGCCGTCGGTGCGGCCCTGCTCACCGTGGCCGTCACGGGCTGTTCCGGCCTGGGGCGCACGGCGGTGGGGCCGGTGTCGTACACCACCGAGAAGGACGAGGTCGTCACCGTGCACAGCCCCTCGGTGAAGGGCTGCCACACGATGGACCCCGCCGGCTCGGGCAAGGTCGACAACCGGACCCTGATCGACATGGAGCTCTACACGACCCGCGACTGCACCGGTCGCTCGACCGCCTATGTGGCGACCACGTTCTCCGACGCCAACGCGGCCCGCGCCCTCCCCTGGCGCAGCTACCGCTTCATCCACTGAGTGGCCGGGGCGGCTCCGGGCGGGCCAGCACCCAGATGCCGTCCGGCGTGAGATAGCGGCCGACGGCGAGCCCGGCCTCCCCCAGGTACGCCTCGAACCGCTCCACGGACAGCTCCCGCGACCGGAAGGTCTGGGTCCACCGGGCGTCCTCGAAGACGTACTCCGCGCGCACCTCGTTCACCCCGTCACCGACGGGCTCGGCCGAGAGGATCCGGATCACGCACCCCGCGGCCGCGTCCTCCCTCTCCCGGGGGAGATCGGAGTGGTAGCCGGCGCCCTCCCGCTGGATGAGCACGACGCCCTCGTCCTTCACATACCTGCGGCAGGTCCCGAGCAGCCCCTCCCTGACCCGGTGATCGCTCGTGTGCACCAGGAACGACCCGAGCACCACGGCGTCGAACCGCTCCTGGCCGAGGTCCAGCGTCTCGATGGGGCTCCGGACCGTGCGCGCGCCACGGACGCGCTCCAGCATCTGCTCCGACTCGTCGACCGCGGTCACGTCGAAGCCCAGCGCGACCAGGGGGTGCGTCACCCGGCCCGCCCCGCAGCCCAGTTCGAGCACGCTCGCCCCCGGCCGCACCGCCGAGGCGATGACCTCGGGTTCGCTGCCGACGGACAGGCGCGTGTACAGCTCGACCGCGCAGCCGTCCGGTGTGATGGCGCCTGGCCCCGTCCCCGTGTGTCCCTCACGTACCAGTTGTCCGCTCATACCCGCCGGAACGTACGGACGCCGGGCGGCGTTCCCCGGCACCGCCGCCGGCGGGCACCGGCCGGCTTCCGTACGCCGGGTCGCGGAGTCATGCTGGAGACGAGGCGATGCCGATGATGCGTACCGGAAATGAGCCGTCCACCGCACGCAGTCCGCTGCGGATGCGGTTCTGGCTGAGTCTGTGGGGCACGGTCTGGGCCGTGGCCGGCATGGTGGCGTCCCTGCTGACCGGACGGGCCGGCTGGGCCACGGCCTGTGCCGTCCTGCTGGTGATCACGGTCACCGACCTGTGCGTCGTGGTCCGCCGCATGCGGCAGGGCCCTCGCTTCCAGCCGGGCCGGGACGTCCCCCCGTACGAACCCGGCCGGCGCGGCCGGAGACGGTACGGCCGCTGAGTCCCGCGGTGGCGCGGGGACGGCCGGAGCCGGCCCCCGCGCCGCGGGCGGTGTCAGGAACGGTCCTCGAAGCGGGCGGCCCGCAGATACTCCGGATTCGGGTCGAGCGCGGCGGCCAGCCGGAAGTGGCGGGTGGCCTGCTCGTCCCGGCCGGCACGCTGGAAGGTCCGGGCCAGAGCGAAGTGCGCGAAGGCGTTGTCCGGCTCGCGCTCCAGGACCAACTCGAACTCAAGCTCGGCCGGGCGCAGTTGGGCGGCGGCGAAGAAGGCCCTGGCCCGCAGCAGCCGGGCCGCCGTGTTCTCCGGGTGGGCGCCTATCACCGAGTCGAGCAGCTTGACCGCACCGCGCGGATCCCGTGCGGCGAGCAGCTGCTCCGCCGCGCGGAAGTCGATGACATGCGTCTCCGGGTTCTTCTCGGGCACGACCGTATCCTTCCCCTCGCCTGCCGCTGTTCAACATGGGGCCGGGTGCGCGTATTCCGCCCGCACGCCGGGTCAGCCGGTGGCGGCCCGTGCGGTGAGCCGCGACCAGACCGTGCGGACCTGGGGTTCCAGGTCCTCCAGCGGACCGTCGTTGTCGATGACGAGATCGGCGACGGCCAGCCGTTCCTCTCGCGTGGCCTGCGCCGCCATGCGGGCCCGGGCGTCGGACTCCGTCATCCCGCGCAGCCGTACGAGCCGGTCCAGCTGGGTGCCCGGCTGGGCGTCGACGACGACGACCAGGTCGTAGAGCGGGGCGAGGCCGTTCTCCGTGAGCAGCGGGACGTCGTGGACGACGACCGCGCCGGCCCCGGCGGCCCGCTCCAGCTCGGCGGAACGGGCCCCGACGAGCGGGTGGACGATGGCGTTGAGCGTGGCCAGGCGCGCGGGGTCGGCGAAGACGATCGAGCCGAGCGCCGACCGGTCCAGGGCGCCGTCGGGGCGCAGGATCCCCGGCCCGAAGGCCTCGACGACGGCCGTGAGCCCCGGGGTGCCGGGCTCGACGACCTCGCGGGCGATCCGGTCGGCGTCGATGAGTACGGCGCCGAAGCGCGCGAGCAGTCGTGACACTTCACTCTTGCCGGCGCCGATCCCGCCGGTCAGGCCCACTTTCAGCATGGGCCGAGCCTAGCCTCCGGCCCGGAGTGCGGCCGGAGGCCTCTCAGGAATCGCCTTCACGCTCCGCGAGGAAACGTTCGAACTCGCGGCCGATCTCGTCCGCCGAGGGCAGGTCCGCGGGCTCCGCGACGAGGTTGCCCCGGGTCTCGGACCCCGCGACCGCGTCGTACTGGTGCTCCAGCCCCTCGACGAGCGAGACGAGCTCCTCGTCGCCCTGGCCGACCTGCCGGTCGATCTCGGTCTGGGTGCGGTGCGCCTCCGTGCGCAGCGTGTGCGCCACGCTCGGCAGGACCAGTCCGGTCGCGGCGGTGACCGCCTCCAGGGCGGTGAGCGCGGCGTCCGGGTAGGCGGACCTCGCGACGTAGTGCGGCACATGGGCGGCGACGCCGAGCGCGTCGTGCCCCGCCTCCATCAGCCGGTACTCCACGAGCGCCTCGACGGAGCCCGGCACCTGCGCCTCGTCGAAGGGGCTGCGGTGCCCGGGCGTCAGGTCGGTGCGGTTGCCGTGCGGCGTGAGGCCGACGGGGCGGGTGTGCGGGACGCCCATGGGGATGCCGTGGAAGCTGACCGAGAGGCGGACACCGAGCCGCTCCACGATCTGTTCCACGGCGGCGGCGAACCGCTCCCACTCGACGTCGGGCTCCGGCCCGGAGAGGAGCAGGAAGGGGGCGCCCGTGGCGTCCTGGACGACCTTCACCTCCAGGGTGGGCGCCTCGAACGCCGTGTACCGGTCACGCCTGAAGGTCAGCAGCGGGCGGCGCGCCCGGTAGTCGACGAGCCGGTCGTGGTCGAAGCGGGCCACGGTCTGGTGGGGCAGCGTCTCGAGCAGGCCGTCGACGATCTGCTCGCCGGTCTCGCCCGCGTCGATGTATCCGTCGAAGTGGTAGAGCATGACCAGGCCGGCCGACTCCTGGGCGAGCGCCATGTCGACGACGGCCAGGCCCTTGGGCTCCCATTCGTACAAACTCTGCGGTTCAGGCACGGTTACCGCTCCTCCTCGTGTTCCTGCACAAGAACACCCCGCCAGGCCACAGCATTCCCGCCGTCGCCCCTTTCCCTCGCGGTGACGCGCGGACCCGGCCGGCCGAGGCGGTCCCCCACGAAGTACCCAGGCCGGGCAGCCCTGTTGAGCGGTGCGAGGGCCGAGCAGGTGTGACGGGACGTCAGCCACCCGCGCCTGCCGCACGCGCTGCTCCCCGGCCCGGACATGCGTGAGGCCCGGACATGCGTGAGGCCCGGACATGCGTGAGGCCCGCCCCCCGAAGGGGACGGGCCTCACCTACAGCTCTGCGGCTCTACGGCCGAGGAGCGGCTGGGGTCGGAGCGTCAGCTCTGGCCGCCGGCCAGCTTCTCGCGCAGGGCAGCCAGGGCCTCGTCCGACGCCAGGGCGCCGGAGTTGTCCGCGGACTCCGAGGAGTACGAACCGCCACCGCTGCCGCCGGAGGCAGCCGGGGCAGCGCCGGCCGGGGCGGCAGCACCCTCGGCAGCGGCAGCCTCGTCGGCCTCGCGGGACTTGATGACCTGGGCCTGGTGCTGCTCGAAGCGCTGCTGCGCCTCGGCGTACTGCGTCTCCCAGACCTCGCGCTGCGCCTCGAAGCCCTCGAGCCAGTCGTTGGTCTCGGGGTCGAAGCCCTCGGGGTAGATGTAGTTGCCCTGGTCGTCGTACGACGCGGCCATGCCGTACAGGGTCGGGTCGAACTCGACCGAGGCCGGGTCGCCACCGAAGGCCTCGTTGGCCTGCTTCAGCGAGAGGCTGATGCGACGGCGCTCGAGGTCGATGTCGATGACCTTGACGAAGATCTCGTCGTTGACCTGGACGACCTGCTCCGGGATCTCGACGTGGCGCTCGGCCAGCTCGGAGATGTGGACCAGACCCTCGATGCCCTCGTCGACGCGGACGAACGCACCGAACGGAACGAGCTTGGTGACCTTACCGGGAACGACCTGCCCGATCTGGTGCGTACGGGCGAACTGCTGCCACGGGTCTTCCTGCGTCGCCTTGAGCGACAGCGAGACGCGCTCGCGGTCCATGTCGACGTCGAGGACCTCGACGGTGACT
The DNA here is from genome assembly GCF_055583745.1 of Streptomyces sp. NPDC104381. NCBI lineage: Bacteria > Bacillati > Actinomycetota > Actinomycetes > Kitasatosporales > Streptomycetaceae > Streptomyces > Streptomyces sp. NPDC104381. The sequence goes on along the minus strand of NZ_JBVJNK010000001.1, from coordinate 924,172 downwards.
TCCTGGCCGACCTCGACAACCTCGGAGGGGTGGTCGATGTGCTTCCAGGACAGCTCGGAGACGTGCACGAGACCGTCGACGCCACCCAGGTCCACGAAGGCACCGAAGTTGACGATCGAGGAGACGACGCCGGAGCGGACCTGACCCTTCTGCAGGGTCGTGAGGAACGTCTGGCGAACCTCGGACTGCGTCTGCTCGAGCCAGGCGCGGCGGGACAGGACCACGTTGTTGCGGTTCTTGTCCAGCTCGATGATCTTGGCCTCGAGCTCCTTGCCCACGTAGGGCTGGAGGTCGCGGACACGACGCATCTCGACGAGCGACGCCGGGAGGAAGCCACGGAGGCCGATGTCGAGGATGAGACCACCCTTGACGACCTCGATGACGGTACCGGTGACGATGCCGTCTTCTTCCTTGATCTTCTCGATGGTGCCCCAGGCACGCTCGTACTGAGCGCGCTTCTTCGAGAGGATCAGGCGGCCTTCCTTGTCCTCCTTCTGGAGAACCAGGGCCTCGATCTCGTCGCCGACCTTGACGACCTCGTTCGGGTCGACGTCGTGCTTGATCGAGAGCTCGCGGCTCGGGATGACACCTTCGGTCTTGTAACCGATGTCGAGGAGAACCTCGTCCCGGTCAACCTTGACGATGACACCGTCAACGATGTCGCCGTCGTTGAAGTACTTGATCGTCTCGTCGATCGCCGCGAGGAACGCGTCCGCGTCGCCGATGTCGTTGACCGCAACCTGCGGAGTGGTGGCGGTGGTCTCGGTGCTGCTCGTCATGTGGGAAAGGGCTCCGGTACGGACAGTGAGTCGTAGGTACTGCTACGCCGAAAGCCCGTATCGCCTCTGCAGAAGCCGGACAGCCTGGAAAGCGCCGATCCGTCGACCGGAGGCGCCTCGACAACCGAGGGGACATGCAACAGACGCGAGCGCGGCCTGCTAGGTCTGAAGCGCGCAGGCTCGCGACGCAACTTGTAGCATACGGGGGCAGCCGGACAGGGTCAATGCGCGAAGACGCACACCCGGGGCACAACACCCCAATCCCGGCACAACTCACGTTCGCCGAGGCCACATCGGTCCCAGCGGTGTGTCGCGCGCACACGGACGTACTCACCCGTACGGCCCGAGGAGGCACCCGCGCGAGGCGGGTGAAGGCAAACTACAACGACGGGCACGATGAGCCAAGAGACCTACGAGTCCGAACCCGATGCGATCCGGCGGGAAGCCGGTGAGGCCGAGAGCAGCCGGGCGAGCCGCGGCTGGTGGGACCGGAACGCCGACGAGTACCAGAGCGACCACGGAGCGTTCCTCGGGGACGACCGCTTCGTCTGGGGCCCGGAGGGACTGGACGAGGCCGAGGCCGCCCTGCTGGGCCCGGCGGCGGACCTGAAGGGTCTGGACGTCCTGGAGATCGGTGCGGGCGCCGCCCAGTGCTCGCGGTGGCTCGCCTCCCGGGGCGCACGCCCGGTGGCCCTGGACCTCTCCCACCGCCAGCTCCAGCACGCCCTGCGGATCGGCGGCGGTGTCCCCCTCGTGGAGGCGGACGCCGGACGGCTCCCCTTCCGCGACGGCTCCTTCGACCTGGCCTGTTCCGCCTACGGCGCGGTCCCCTTCGTCGCCGACCCCGTCCAGGTGTTCCGCGAGGTGCACCGGGTGCTGCGGCCCGGCGGCCGCTGGGTCTTCTCGGTGACGCACCCGATCCGCTGGGCGTTCCCCGACGAACCGGGCCCCGAGGGCCTCTCCGTCTCCGCCTCCTACTTCGACCGCGTGCCGTACGTGGAGCAGGACGAGACCGGCGACGCGGTGTACGTGGAGCACCACAGGACGCTGGGCGACCGGGTGCGGGACGTCGTGGCGGGCGGTTTCCGGCTGGTCGACCTCGTGGAGCCGGAGTGGCCCGCCTGGAACGACCAGGAGTGGGGCGGCTGGTCCCCGCTGCGCGGCAACCTGATCCCCGGGACGGCGATCTTCGTCTGCGAGCGGGACTGAACCACCGGCTGGTGCGGGGCGGGGGCGCCGGCCGTACGAGACTGGGGGCGTGATCCGTACCGACGCCCTGGACCAGTTGCCCGTACGCACCGCGCTGCCCGCCCTGGAGCGGGCGCTCGCCGAGCGGGGGGCCGCGGTGCTCTGCGCGCCGCCCGGGACCGGCAAGACGACCCTCGTGCCGCTGGTGCTCGCCGGGCTGGCCGGCGGCGGCGCGGTGCGCCGGGTGCTGGTCGCCGAGCCGCGCCGGATCGCGGCCCGGGCCGCGGCGCGGCGGATGGCCTGGCTGCTCGGCGAACGGCCCGGCGGCCGGGTCGGGTTCACGGTGCGCGGGGAGCGTGCGGTGGGGCCGGACACGGTGGTGGAGGTCGTGACCACCGGGGTGCTGCTCCAGCGGCTCCAGCGCGACCAGGAGCTGGCCGGGGCCGACGTGGTGATCATCGACGAGTGCCACGAGCGTCATCTGGACGCGGACACCGCCGCGGCGTTCCTCCTCGACGTACGGGCGACGATCAGGCCCGATCTGCGGTTGGTGGCGGCGTCGGCGACCACGGACGCCGCGGGCTGGGCGCGGCTGCTGGGCGATGCTCCGGTGGTCGAGGCGCAGGGGGTGTCCCACCCGGTCGAGGTGGTGTGGGCGCCGCCCGCCCGTCCCGTCCGGCCGCCGCACGGGATGCGCGTCGACCCGGCCCTGCTGACGCATGTCGCCTCGGTGGTGCGCCGGGCGCTCGCCGAGCGGGACGGTGACGTCCTGTGCTTCCTGCCCGGGGTCGGCGAGATCGCCCGGGTGGCCGGGCAGCTCTCCGGGGTGGACGCGGAGGTGCTCCAGGTGCACGGGCGCGCCCCGGCGGCCGTCCAGGACGCGGTGCTGGCCGGATCCCCGGGCGGGCGCCGGGTGGTGCTGGCGACGTCCGTGGCGGAGTCGTCGCTGACGGTGCCGGGGGTGCGGGTCGTCGTGGATTCGGGGCTCGCCAGGGAGCCGCGTACCGACCATGCGCGCGGTCTTGCCGCCCTGACGACCGTGCGGGCCTCCCGGGCCGCCGGGCGCCAGCGCGCGGGCCGTGCGGGGCGCGAGGCCCCCGGTGCGGTGTACCGCTGCTGGGAGCAGGCCGAGGACGGGCGTCTCGCGGCGTTCCCCTCGCCCGAGATCAAGGTGGCCGACCTCGCGGCGTTCGCGCTGCAGGCGGCGTGCTGGGGCGAACCGGACGCCTCCGGGCTCGCGCTCCTGGATCCGCCGCCGGAGGGCGCGATGGGTGCGGCCCGGGAGGTGCTGACGGCCGTCGGCGCGGTCGACGCGGCGGGGCGCGCGACGGACCGGGGCGTACGGATGTCCCGGCTGGGCCTGCACCCCCGCCTGGCCCGTGCCCTGCTGGACGGTGCGGAGGAGGTGGGCGGGCGCCGCGCCGCGGAGGTGGTGGCGCTGCTGAGCGAGGAGCCGCCGCGGGAGTACGGCGACGATCTGGCGCACGCGCTGCGTACCGCACGGCGCGGCGCGGACGGTTACGCGGCGCGCTGGCGGCAGGAGGTGCGGCGGCTCTCCCGGTCCCTGGGGCGCGAGGAGGGCGCGGGTGGCGGATCCGAGGACGCCGCCGTGGGGCTGGTCGCGGCGCTCGCGTTCCCGGAGCGGGTGGCGCGGGGCAGGGGCGAGGGGGCGTTCCTCATGGTGTCGGGCACCGGCGCCGAGCTGGCGGACGGCTCACGGCTGCGCAGCGCGCCGTGGCTCGCTGTCGCGGTCGCCGACCGGCCGGCGCACGCCGCGTCCGCCCGGGTGCGGCTGGCGGCGGTCGTGGACGAGGGCACGGCACGGCTGGCCGCCGGGCACCTGCGGTTCTCCGGCGAGGAGGTCCGGTGGGCGGACGGCGACGTGATCGCCCGCTCCGTGGAACGCCTCGGGGCCGTCGACCTGTCGGTGCGCGCACTGCGCCGGCCGGCCCCGGAGCTGGTGCGCGCGGCGCTGCTGGAGGGACTGCGCCGCGAGGGGCCGGGGCTGCTGCGGTGGACCCGGGACAGCGAGCAGCTGCGGCTGCGGCTGGCGTTCCTGCACCGGGTGCTGGGCGCGCCGTGGCCGGACGTGTCGGACGGCGCGCTGCTGGACCGCGCCGACGAGTGGCTGGAACCCGAGCTCTCCCGGGCGGGCCGCCGCTCGGACCTGGCGCGGATCGATGCCGGCCAGGCGGTGCGGCGGCTGCTGCCGTGGGCGACGGGCGACGCGGCCCGGCTCGACGAGCTCGCCCCGGAGCGCGTCGAGGTGCCGAGCGGATCCAGGATCCGGGTCGACTACGGCGGCGAGCAGCCCGTGCTCGCGGTGAAGCTCCAGGAGCTCTTCGGGATGGGCGAGACACCCCGGGTGGCGGGGGTGCCCGTACTGGTCCACCTGCTGTCGCCGGCCGGGCGCCCGGCGGCGGTGACGGCGGATCTGGCGTCGTTCTGGCGGGAGGGCTACAAGGGCGTGCGGGCGGAGCTGCGCGGGCGGTATCCGAAGCACCCGTGGCCCGAGGACCCCACGACGATGGAGGCGACCCGCTTCACCTCGGCGCGGCTGCGCCGGGACCAGGACGTGCGGTGACGGGCCCGGCCGCCCGCACCGGGGTCACGAGGACCGCGGTGCGGGCAGCCGGTTCCGTACGGGTCAGGCGGCGGGTGCCTCGACCTTCAGCTCGACGGTCAGCGTGGCGCCGCTCGCGGTGGTGAGCCGCAGCGTGTAGGTGCCGGCCGTGTCGTCGGCGTAGATCTTCGGGAGCTCCAGGAGCCCGTCGGCGCCAGTCTTCAGCTCCAGGGTGCGGACCGGTTCGCCGTCCGCGTCCTTGAAGTACGGGCCCTTGTCGTTCTCGGCGGGCTTCTCCGCGTCGGTGATCATCGTCGCGGTGACGGCGGTGTCCGCCACCCCCGTGCCCTTGTACGTCGTCCTGATCCCGACCCGGTCGGCGAACTCGGTGCCGGGGGCGGCCGTCAGGGCCTTGTCGTCGGTGCGGGCGACGGTGTCCGCGACGCGGGCGGTGACGCTCGCGGCGAAGGAGAGGACGCGCGGTTCGGTGGTGCCGGCGACGGCCGTCACCTTGAAGGCGCCGGTCTTCTCGCCGGCCGTCAGGACGGGGGCGGTGACGGTGCCGTCGGCTCCGGTGGTCAGGGTGACGGTGCTCTTCCCGCCGGTGAAGCGGGCGTCCGTGCCGCCGACGACGGCGAAGGTGACCGAGGCCCCGGCGAGCGGCGCCCCCAGCTTGTTCTCGGCGCGGACCTTGACGCGCTCGGTGAACGCCTCGCCGGCCGTGGCGGTGAGGGTGCCGGTGCCCGCGTTCTCGAGGCCGCCGAAGGTCTCGGCCGGGTCCGGGGTGGTGGGCGGCGTCGTCGGAGGTGTGGTCGGCGGCTTGGTCGGCTCGGTCGTCGGCGGTGTCGTGGCCGGCGGGGTGGTGGCGGGCGGGGTGGACGGGGTGGACGGCTTCGAGGTGGCCGGCGGCGTGGTCACGGACGGGGTGGGCGACGGGGAGGACGTGCCGCTCCCGGTGCCCGTGTCCGTCGCCGGGAGGACGCCCGTGCCGTCCGGGACCTCGTGGGTGCCGCGCTTGTAGTACTCGAACCAGGAGCGGACCGTGCGGAGGTACTCCGTCGAGTGGTTGTAGCTCAGCACCGCCTTGTCGAGGTCCGTGGCGAGCGACAGGTCGCGGGTCCCCGCGCAGAGGTAGCGTCCGGCGGACAGGGCCGCGTCGTAGATGTTGTTGGGGTCCTTGCGTCCGTCGCCGTTGCCGTCGGTGCCCCAGGTGGCCCAGGTGGAGGGGATGAACTGCATGGGGCCGACCGCGCGGTCGTGGGTCGAGTCCCCGTCGTACGCACCGCCGTCGGTGTCCTTGATCAACGCGAAGCCCTGGCCGTTGAGTGCCGGGCCGAGGATCGGGGACAGGGTGGTGCCGTTCGCGTCGACCTTGCCGCCGCGGGCCTGGCCGGACTCGACCTTGCCGATCGCGGCGAGGAGCTGCCACGGCAGACGGCACGCCGCGTCGGTGCTCGCGAGGCCCTGCTCGGCCTTCTTGTACGCGGCCAGGACCGAGGCGGGTATGCCCGCTTCCGCGCTGCCGGTCACCGGCAGATTCACGGACGTACCGGGCTTGTTGGGCGTGTCCAGCGGCGGAAGGTCCGTGTGGTACGGCGAGTTGCCCGTGGCCGCGCTGTCACCCGGCTCCGTCGCACCGGCCGCCGTGCGGTCGTCCGAGGCGCTGTCGGGGTGGGGTGCCGCGGGGGCCTGGGAGGCGGAGAGGGCCGCCACGGCGGCGGCGGCCACCGCGGTGGTGGTGGCTCCCCTGCGCAGTCTGCGGCCGAATTGTGCTGCCATACGTGTCGGTCCCTCCCCGTCGACGGCTGTCCGCGCTCCCCGCGCGAGAACTCAGGCGACCCTACGACAACTCCCGCCGCCCGAACACCGGTCCCTGACCGGTTCTTACCGGTTTCTCAGCTTCCCCGCCGTCAAGTCACCAGGACGGTACGGGCGGGTGACACGGGCTCACGCATACTTGCCGCCATGCCGTTCACGCTCAGCCACGCCGCAGCCGTTCTCCCGGGAATCCGCAGGTCCGGCACGGGCCGTGGGCCTCTTCTCGCCTCCGCGCTGGTCGCCGGATCGTTCGCGCCCGACCTCACCTACTACGCCGACACGGTCGTGCCGGGGGCGATGGAGTTCGGCGAGGTGACACACGGCGTATGGGGAGTGTTCACCGTGGATGTCCTCTTCACCGGGGCCCTGGTGGCACTGTGGCTGATGGTGCGCGAGCCCCTCGTCGCGTTGCTGCCCGGGGCGGTGCGGGGGCGCGTGCACGCCTTCGTGCGGGGGCGGCGCCGGGAGCCCGGCCGTCCGGTGCTTCCCGAGGCGGTGTGGTTCGTCGTCTCCGCCGTCATCGGCTCGGCGACCCATGTCGTGTGGGACGCCTTCACGCATCACGACCGCTGGGGCACCGAGCTGGTGCCGGGTCTCGACCGGAGCGTCGGGGGGCATCCGGTGTTCCAGATCGTCCAGTACGGCAGCTCGGCCGTGGCGCTGGTGGTCCTGGTGTGGTTCACGTACACGGGCCTGCGGGGCACCGGGCCCGCTCCCGCCCCGGCGTCCGTGCCGGTGCTGAGCCGGGCCGAACGCAGGGGGGCCGGGGCGCTCCTCGCGCTCTGCGTCCTGCTGGGCGTCGTCCACCGGTGTGCCCGCTGGTACGCCTCGTCCGGGCACGTCGACACGCCTCTCGACATCATCCCGACCGCGTGCTTCGGCGCCGGGGCGGGCCTGGCGGCCGGCCTGGTGCTGTACGGGGTGTGGGTGCGGCTCCTGCGCAGGCCGCCCTCCACGCCCCGGCCGCCGGACGCGCCCCGCGCGGACACCGCGCGGAACAGCCCGGCCGGCCAGGACGCCGGCTGAGACCTCCGGGACCGCCGAGGTCTCGTAGACAGAACAGCTAGTGCGCGGCCGTCTCCCAGTCCTTGCCGACACCGACGGAGACGTCCAGCGGCGCACGGAGCTCGACCGCCGTGGACATCTCGCGGCGCAGGATCTCCTCGACCTGCTCGCGCTCGCCCTTCGCGATCTCCAGCACGATTTCGTCGTGGACCTGGAGCAGCATCCGCGAGGTCAGCTTCGCCTCCGTCAACGCCCGGTCCACGTGCAGCATCGCGACCTTCACGATGTCGGCGGCCGTCCCCTGGATCGGGGCGTTCAGCGCCATCCGCTCGGCGGCCTCGCGGCGCTGGCGGTTGTCGCTGTTCAGGTCGGGGAGGTAGCGGCGGCGGCCGAGGATCGTCTCGGTGTACCCGGTGGCCCTGGCCTCCTCGACGACCCGGTGCAGATAGTCGCGCACCCCGCCGAACCGCAGGAAGTAGGTGTCCATCAGCCCGCGCGCCTCACCGGCCTCGATGTTCAGCTGCTGGGAGAGGCCGAACGCGGAGAGCCCGTAGGCCAGCCCGTACGACATGGCCTTGATCTTGCGGCGCATCTCCGCGTCGACCGCCGACTTCTCGACGCCGAAGACCTGCGAGGCGACCGTCGTGTGCAGGTCCTCCCCGGAGGTGAACGCCTCGATCAGACCGGCGTCCTCGGAGAGATGGGCCATGACCCGCAGCTCGATCTGGCTGTAGTCGGCCGTCATCAGCGTCTCGAAGCCCTCGCCGACGACGAAGCCCCGGCGGATGGCCCGCCCCTCGTCCGTACGCACGGGGATGTTCTGCAGGTTGGGGTCGGTCGAGGAGAGCCGTCCGGTCGCCGCGACCGTCTGGTTGAACGTGGTGTGGATCCGGCCGTCCGCACCGATCGTCTTGATCAGGCCCTCGACCGTGACCCGGAGCTTCGCCTGCTCGCGGTGGCGCAGCATGATGACCGGCAGCTCGTGCTCGGTCTGCGCGGCCAGCCAGGCCAGCGCGTCCGCGTCCGTCGTGTAACCCGTCTTGGTCTTCTTGGTCTTCGGCAGGGCCAGCTCGCCGAAGAGGACTTCCTGGAGCTGCTTGGGCGAGCCGAGGTTGAACTCGCGGCCCACCGCGGCGTGCGCCTCCTTCACCGCCTGCTGCACGGCACCGGCGAACTGCTGCTCCATGGACTCCAGGTGCGCCCGGTCCGCGGCGATGCCGTGCCGCTCCAGGCGGGCCAGCATGATCGACGTCGGCAGCTCCATGTCGTACAGCAGCTCGGTGGCGCCGACCTCCTTCAGCCGCGTCGTGAACGCGTCCCCGAGGTCCAGCACCGCGCGGGCCTGCGCCATCAGCGCGTCGGCCTCCGCGCGGTCGTCCGCGCCGAAGGCCAGCTGCCCGTCGGACGCGGGCGCCGGGGCCAGCTCACGCCCGAGGTACTCCACGGCCAGCGCGTCCAGGGCGAACGAGCGGCGGCCCGGCTTGACGAGATAGGCGGCGAGCGCGGTGTCCATGGTGATGCCGTCCAGCCGCCAGCCCTGCTCGGGGAAGACCCGCAAGGCGTTCTTGGCGTTGTGCAGGACCTTGGGCCGCGCCGGGTCGGCGAGCCACTCGGCGAGGACGCGGTCGTCGGCCTCGTCGAGCTCGGCCGGGTCCAGCCAGGCGGCGGCCCCGTCGGCGGCGGCGAGCGCGAGCTCCGTGACCGTGCCCGAACCCAGCGACCAGGTGTCGACGGTCATCACACCGAGGGGCTGCCCGCCGTGCGCCTCCAGCCACGGGGCGACCTCGCCCGCCCCCAGCACCGCACCGTCCAGCTCGATCCCGGCGAGGGGCTCCGGCGGACCGGCGTCCTCCGCCCCGGGGTCGACGGCGAGGAGCCGCTCGCGCAGGCTCGGGTTACGGATCTCCAGGATGTCCAGCACGCCGGTGACCGCCGTGCGGTCGTACGGAGCGCGCTCCAGCTCGGCCGGGGTCTTCGGCAGCTCCACGTCGCGGACCATCTCGGTCAGCACGCGGTTCATCTTGACCGCGTCCAGGTGGTCGCGGAAATTCTGGCCGGCCTTGCCCTTGACCTCCTCGGCCCGCTCCACCAGCTCCGCGAACGACCCGAACTGGTTGATCCACTTCGCCGCCGTCTTCTCCCCCACACCGGGGATACCCGGAAGGTTGTCCGACGGGTCACCGCGCAGCGCCGCGAAGTCCGGATACTGCCCCGGGGTGAGGCCGTACTTCTCCTGGACCTTCTCCGGGGTGAAGCGCGTCAGCTCCGAGACGCCCTTCGTCGGGTAGAGCACCGTCACGTTGTCCGTGATCAGCTGGAACGAGTCCCGGTCGCCCGTGACGATCAGCACCTCGAAGCCCGCCGCCTCGGCCTGCGTGGCCAGCGTCGCGATGACGTCGTCGGCCTCGAAGCCGTCCACCGCGAACCTGTCGGCGTGCATCGCGTCCAGCAGCTCGCCGATCAGCTCGACCTGCCCCTTGAACTCGTCGGGGGTCTTGGAGCGGTTCGCCTTGTACTCGGGGAACTCCTGGGCGCGCCACGTCTTGCGGGACACGTCGAACGCCACCGCGAAATGGGTGGGCGCCTCGTCGCGCAGCGTGTTCGCCAGCATCGACATGAAGCCGTACACGGCATTCGTCGGCTGCCCCGTCGCCGTCGTGAAATTCTCCGCGGGCAGGGCGAAGAACGCCCGGTACGCCAGGGAGTGCCCGTCCATCAGGAGCAGGCGCGGTCGGTTGTCTGCCGTCTTCTTCGATGCCGTCTCAGCCACGCCCCCGATCCTGCCACGGACCACTGACAATCCGGACCGGCCACCGCTCCGGATCGCCTCGGCCCGCCTTCACCACGGCCGCCGGACCGGTCTTCCGGCCTCCTCCGCTTCCCGCGGGACAGCCCCGCACGCGTGCATGACAGGATCGAAGGACTGTGAAGGCGTAAGAAGACGTGACAGGACGCCACGGCACGCACGGACGCGGCACCCGCGCCCGCGCCGCGCCGGAGGCGGCCGAAGGCTCGAAGGGGAGCACCATGGCCACGAAGCCCCCGACCGGAGACCCGGTCCAGGACGCGCCGCAGATCGACCCGGTCCAGCACGCCGCAGCCGGGCTGCCCGCCGTCGCCCACACCCTGCGCATCGCCCAGCAGCAGATGGGCGTACGGCGCACCGCGCAGACCCTCCTCAAGGTCAATCAGAAGAACGGCTTCGACTGCCCCGGCTGCGCCTGGCCGGAGGGCGACAAGCGCCACACCGCCGAGTTCTGCGAGAACGGCGCCAAGGCCGTCGCCGAGGAGGCGACCCTGCGCCGCGTCACCCCCGACTTCTTCGCCGCCCACCCCGTCGCCGATCTGGGCACCCGCAGCGGGTACTGGCTCGGCCAGCAGGGACGCATCACGCAACCCGTGTACCTGCCCGAGGGCGCCGACCGGTACGAGGCCGTGTCCTGGGAGCGCGCCTTCGAGATCATCGCCGAGGAGCTGACCGCGCTCTCCTCCCCCGACGAGGCGCTCTTCTACACCTCGGGCCGCACCAGCAACGAGGCGGCGTTCCTCCTCCAGCTCTTCGCCCGCGAGTTCGGCACGAACAACCTGCCGGACTGCTCCAACATGTGCCACGAGTCGTCCGGCTCCGCGCTCACCGAGACCATCGGGATCGGCAAGGGCAGCGTCAGCCTCGAGGACCTGCACCAGGCGGACCTGATCATCGTCGCCGGCCAGAACCCGGGCACCAACCACCCCCGGATGCTCTCGGCCCTCGAACAGGCCAAGTCCGCCGGAGCGAAGATCATCTCGGTGAACCCGCTGCCCGAGGCCGGACTGGAGCGGTTCAAGAACCCCCAGACCCCCCTCGGCATGCTCAAGGGCGCCGCCCTCACCGACCTCTTCCTCCAGATCCGCATCGGCGGCGACCAGGCGCTCTTCCGCCTGCTGAACAAAATGATCATCGAGGCCGGCGCCGTCGACACCGCGTTCGTCGCCGAACACACCCACGGCTACGAGGCGTTCGCCCAGGCCGCCCGCGACGCCGACTGGGACGACACCCTCACGGCCACCGGCCTGGACCGCGAAGCCATCGAGCAGGCGCTCGCCATGATCCTGGCCTCGGAGCGCACCATCGTCTGCTGGGCCATGGGCCTCACCCAGCACAAGCACTCCGTGCCCACCATCCGGGAGGTGGTCAACCTCCTCCTGCTGCGCGGCAACATCGGCAGGCCCGGCGCCGGCGTCTGCCCCGTGCGCGGCCACTCCAACGTCCAGGGCGACCGCACCATGGGCATCTTCGAACGCCCGGCCCCCGCCTTCCTCGACGCCCTCGACCAGGAATTCGGCATCACCTCGCCCCGGCATCACGGCTACGACGTCGTACGCGCCATCCAGGCACTCCGCGACGGCGACGCCAAGGTCTTCTTCGCCATGGGCGGCAACTTCGTCGGCGCCACCCCCGACACCGCCGTCACCGAAGCCGCGATGCGCCGGGCCCGGCTCACCGTCCACGTCTCCACCAAGCTCAACCGCTCGCACGCCGTCACGGGCACCCGCGCCCTGATCCTGCCCACCCTCGGCCGTACCGACAAGGACGTCCAGGCGGGCGGGAAGCAGTTCGTCACCGTCGAGGACTCCATGGGCATGGTCCACGCCTCGCGCGGCAACCTCGCCCCCGCGAGCCCCCACCTGCTCTCCGAGCCCGCGATCGTCGCGCGCCTGGCCCGCGCCGTCCTCGGCCCCTCCTCCACCACCCCCTGGGAGGACTTCGAGAAGGACTACGGCACCATCCGCGACCGCATCGCCCGCGTCGTCCCCGGCTTCGAGGACTTCAACGCCCGCGTGTCCCGGCCCGGCGGCTTCACCCTCCCCCACGCCCCGCGCGACGAGCGCCGCTTCCCCACCACCACGGGCAAGGCGAACTTCACCGCCGCCCCCGTCGAGTACCCGGAGCTTCCCGAGGGCCGGCTGCTGCTCCAGACCCTGCGCTCGCACGACCAGTACAACACCACGATCTACGGCCTCGACGACCGCTACCGCGGCATCAAGGGCGGTCGCCGCATCGTCATGGTCAACCCCGACGACGCCCACGCCCTCGGCCTCGCCGACGGCTCCTACACGGACCTGGTCAGCGAGTGGAAGGACGGCGTCGAGCGCCGCGCCCCCGGCTTCCGCGTCGTGCACTACCCCACCGCCCGGGGCTGCGCCGCCGCGTACTACCCGGAGACCAACGTGCTCGTCCCCCTCGACTCCACCGCGGACACCAGCAACACCCCGGCCAGCAAGTCCGTCGTCGTCCGCTTCGAGCAGGCCTGAGCACCCGCACACCCGCTAAGCGCACGCTCAGCCGTCTGATAAGAACAGTGCACACAGCAACGGACGAACGCACACGATCGGAGCCGGACCCCATGGGCGAGCACACCACCCCCACGTTCCCCCAGGAGATCATCGACGAGTACGCGGCACTCGGCGTCGACCTCCCCGCACTCTTCTCCGCCGGCCACCTCGGCGAGCGCATGGGCGTCACCATCGTCGAGGCCTCCGCCGACCGCGTCGTGGGCACCATGCCCGTCGAGGGCAACACCCAGCCCTACGGACTGCTCCACGGCGGCGCCTCCGCCGTCCTCGCCGAGACCCTCGGCTCCATCGGCTCCATGCTCCACGGCGGCGCCGCCAAGCTCGCCGTCGGCGTCGACCTGAACTGCACCCACCACCGCGGCGTCCGCAGCGGCCTCGTCACCGGCGTCGCCACCCCCGTGCACCGCGGCCGCTCGACCGCCACGTACGAGATCGTCATCACCGACGAGCACGACAAGCGCGTCTGCACCGCCCGCCTCACCTGCCTCCTCCGCGACACCCCTGGACCCGCCGCGGGCTGACCGCCCGCCCCGACACGCCCCTGCCCGGTCCGGAACGCGCACCGCATTCCGGACCGGGCAGAGCCATATCCGGGCCCATGGCCGGAAGTTGACGAACACGCAGGGTCAACACCCTTGACCGCCAAGCCCGTTCCATGACCCACTTCAAGGGCCGCACACCCCCGGAGCGCCTCACACACATCCCACAGATGTAACACTGCGTAACATGTGTGCAATACACGAAAAACGTCGCGCACCCCGCCCCCGCGCCACCCGCCGGCACTCCGCCGCGCCCCTTCCGCCCCGATTCGGGCGACAGCACCAAGATCACCCCAAGCCCCTTAGCAGAGCTGCGGGTTCTCACCATGCGGTCACTCCGCCGCCCGGGCAAATGCCGTACACCTCCACACTGCGGCCAACAAGCCTTCCCCACGGCATAACAAGACAGTCACATCATCACCGGACCCATCCCGCACCCCCTCACCTGCCCTTAGAGTCACGGCCAGTCACCGCGCCGCCGGGCGCGTCTGCTGCACGGCCCTGTATCGACCAGTACGGCCCGGCGATCGTCACGGCACCTCAGCAGAGGAGGCCGCGCCAGGGAAAGGACCTTTCGTGCGACACCGTTCTTTGCTCATACTCACCACAGTGCTCACCACAGGCGCACTCACGCTCACCGCCTGCGGATCGCGCGACGACGACTCCAAGAGCAGCGGCGGCGGCGACACCCAGACCGTCGTCATCGGTGTCGACGCACCCCTGACCGGCGACCTCTCCGCCCTCGGCCTCGGCATCAAGAACTCCGCCGACCTCGCCGTCAAGACCGCCAACAAGGACAAGACCGTCCCCGGCATCACCTTCGAGCTCCAGGCGCTCGACGACCAGGCCCAGCCCTCCGTCGGCCAGCAGAACGCCCAGAAGTTCATCGGCAACAAGGACCTCCTCGGCGTCGTCGGCCCCCTGAACTCCGGCGTCTCCCAGTCGATGCAGAAGCCGCTCAACGACGCCACCCTCACCCAGGTCTCCCCCGCCAACACCGGCACCGAGCTGACCCAGGGCAACAACTGGAAGACCGGCGACAAGAAGCGCCCGTTCAAGACCTACTTCCGCACCGCCACCACGGACGCGATCCAGGGCGCCTTCGCCGCGAAGTACCTCTTCGACAACGCCAAGGTCAAGGAGGTGTACCTGATCGACGACCAGAAGCCCTACGGCGCCGGCCTCGCCGCCTCCTTCAAGACGACCTTCACCGAGCTCGGTGGCAAGATCGTCGGAACCGACCACATCAACCCCGACGACCGCGACTTCAACTCCGTCGTCACCAAGGTCAAGCGCTCCGGCGCCAAGGCCGTCTACTACGGCGGTGAGTACCCCGCCGGCGCCCCCCTGAGCCAGCAGCTCAAGGACAGCGTCCAGATCCCGCTCATGGGCGGCGACGGCATGTACAGCGCCGACTTCATCAGCCTCAACAAGAAGGCCGAAGGCGACATCGCGACCTCCGTCGGCAAGCCCGTCGAGGAGCTCGACTCGGCGAAGAAGTTCATCGCCGACTACAAGACGGCCGGATACAAGGACGCCTACGAGGCCTACGGCGGCGGCACCTACGACGCCACCTGGTCCATCATCGAGGCCGTCAAGGCCGTCGTCGCCGACAACGACGGCAAGCTCCCCGACGACGCGCGCGCCAAGGTCCTCGACGCCATGGCCCAGGTCAAGTTCGACGGTGTCACCGGCCCCGTCTCCTTCGACGAGTACGGCGACACCACCAACACCATGATGACCGCCTACCAGGTCACCAGCGGCAAGTGGGCCTCCAAGCTCAGCGAGGCCGTCAAGTAGGTCTTTCGTCCAAACGAGAGGCCCTAGGTCCACCACGGACCCCACGGTCACAGCGCACTCACACAAGACCGCGCGGGAGCGCTACGAGCGCTCCCGCGCGGTGCCATATCCGAACCACTCCACGGAGGCCCGGCGGTGCACGAACTGCCGCAACAGCTGGCCAATGGACTCATCCTCGGCGCGATGTACGGTCTCATCGCGATCGGTTACACGATGGTCTACGGAATCATCCAGCTCATCAACTTCGCACACGGCGAGATCTTCATGATCGGGGGCTTCGGAGCCCTCACGGTCTACCTCGGGCTTCCGTCCGGATTCTCCCTCCTCGCCGCGATACCCCTCATGATCGCCGGCGGAGTCATCTGCTCCGTCGCCATCAGCGTCGCCGCCGAACGCTTCGCCTACCGGCCACTGCGCACGGCACCACGCCTCGCCCCCCTCATCACCGCCATCGGCCTCTCCCTCGCACTCCAGCAGGCCGTATGGATGTGGTACCCCGACGCCACCAAGGACCGCTCCTTCCCCCAGTTCAAGGGCGAAGCGATCGACATCTTCGGCGCCCACATCCAGCGCGGTGACCTCTTCGTCCTCATCGCCGCACCCATCTGCATGCTCGCGCTCGGCCTCTTCGTCTCCAAGACACGCGCAGGCCGCGGCATGCAGGCGACCTCCCAGGACCCCGACACCGCCAAGCTCATGGGCATCAACACCGACCGCATCATCGTCATGGCCTTCGCCATCGGTGCCGCGTTCGCCGCCGTCGCCGCCGTCGCCTACGGGCTCAAGAACGGCCAGATCGGCTTCCGCATGGGCTTCATCATGGGCCTCAAGGCCTTCACGGCGGCCGTCCTCGGCGGCATCGGCAACATCTACGGCGCCATGCTCGGCGGAGTCGTCCTCGGCGTCGCCGAAGCACTCGCCACCGGTTACATGAGCGACGTACCCGGCATGGAGCTCTTCGGCGGCGGCGCCTGGAAGGACGTGTGGGCCTTCGTGCTCCTCATCCTCGTCCTCCTCATACGCCCGCAAGGCCTGCTGGGCGAACGCGTCGCGGACAGGGCGTGATATCCATGACCACCAACACCGCCCTGCTCCCCCTGCCCACCGCGGCAGCCCGCGCCGCCACCACCGCCGGCGCCGCGCTCGCCCTCATCGGCACCTTCCTCGCCTGGACCTACACCGACACCTTCCCCGGCGACCTCACCGTCACCGGATACCCCGGCGGACTCCAGGTCCTCACCCTCATCAGCGCGGCACTCACCCTCCTGTTCGCCCTCTCCGGGTACGGGATCAAGGGCCTGCGCTGGCTCACCCCCGGCGGCACCAACAGTCCCACCCGGCTCCTCGCCATCGGGACCCTGCTCACCACCGCCTACACCGTCGTCGCCGTCATCGTCACCAAGGACGGCAACGACAACCTCCTCGGACTGGTCGAACTCGAACCGGGAGCCTGGGTCAGCCTCGTCGGCGCACTCGTCGCCACCGTCGCCGCCCTCGGCCTCCCCAACGACCAGCCCCTCGACGACACCACCACCCCGAGCGCACTCAACCGATTCCTCGGCAGCCTCCGCGCACCGGCACCCGCCCGCGCCAAGGCACTGCCCGCCTGGGCCGAGATCCTCATCATCGCCGGGGCCTTCGGCGTCGCGCTCTACGTCTTCACCTACGGCATCGACACCGAGTACGCCGAACTCTTCATCGGCTACGTCATCGCCGTCGGCTTCGGATTCACCGCACTCACCCGGGCCGGACTCGTCGCCCGCGTCACCGCGCTGACCTCCAAGCACCGCAACGTCACCCTGTGCGCCGCACTCGTCGCCGCCTTCTGCTTCCCCTTCACCCAGCAGAACGAGGAATACGCCCTCATCGGCGCCAACATCCTCATCTTCGCGACCGTCGCACTCGGCCTCAACGTCGTCGTCGGCCTCGCCGGCCTCCTCGACCTCGGCTACGTCGCCTTCCTCGGCGTCGGCGCCTACGCCGCGGCACTCGTCTCCGGCAGCCCGCTGTCCCCCGTCGGCGTCCAGTTCCCCTTCTGGGCCGCCGTCCTCACCGGAGCCGCGGTCTCCCTCGTCTTCGGCGTCGTCATCGGCGCCCCGACGCTCCGCCTCCGCGGCGACTACCTCGCCATCGTCACCCTCGGGTTCGGAGAGATCTTCCGCCTCACCGTCAACGCCCTCAACGGCGTCAGCGGCCCCGACCTGACCAACGGCTCCCAGGGCATCCCCAGCATCCCCGACCTCAAGCTCCTCGGCTTCGACTTCGGACTCAGCCACGACCTCGGCGGCTTCACCCTCGGCAGGTCCGCCAACTACTACCTGCTGATGCTCCTCTTCACCGCCGTCGTCGTCCTCGTCTTCCGACGCTCCGGGGAATCCCGCATCGGACGCGCCTGGGTCGCCATCCGCGAGGACGAGACCGCGGCCACCGCCATGGGCATCAACGCCTTCCGGCTCAAGCTGCTCGCCTTCGCCCTCGGCGCCACCCTCGCCGGCCTCGCCGGAACCGTGCAGGCGCACGTCTCCTACACGGTCACCCCCGAGCAGTACCAGTTCGCCGGGTCCGTACCCCCGAACTCCGTGTTCCTCCTCGCCGCCGTCGTCCTCGGCGGCATGGGAACCCTCAGCGGCCCCCTCGTCGGCGCCGCACTGCTCTACCTGATCCCGGCCAAGCTGCAGTTCATGCAGGACTACCAGCTCTTCCTCTTCGGACTCGCGCTCATCCTCCTGATGCGCTTCCGTCCCGAAGGGCTCGTCGCCGACCGCCGGAAGCAGCTGGAGTTCCACGAGACCGGCCAACTCGACGTACCACCGGACACACCACTCACCGACACAGCCGCCGGCACCACGAAGGCGGGGGCGTGACCACCATGACCAAGACAGACGCACCCACCGGCACCACCGTCCTCGACGCCAGCGGCGTCACCATGCGCTTCGGCGGCCTCACCGCCGTACGAGGTGTCGACCTCACCGTCAACGCGGGCGAGATCGTCGGACTCATCGGACCCAACGGCGCCGGCAAGACCACCTTCTTCAACTGCCTCACCGGCCTGTACGTCCCCACCGAGGGCAAGGTCAGCTACAAGGGCACCGTCCTGCCGCCCAAGCCCCACCTCGTCACCCAGGCAGGCATCGCCCGTACCTTCCAGAACATCCGGCTCTTCGCCAACATGACCGTCCTGGAGAACGTCCTCGTCGGACGCCACACCAGGACCAAGGAAGGCCTCTGGTCCGCCCTCCTGCGCCTCCCCGGCTACAAGAAGGCGGAGAACGCCAGCCGCGAACGCTGCATGGAACTCCTCGAGTTCATCGGCCTCGCCGACAAGGCCGACCACCTCGCGCGCAACCTCCCCTACGGGGACCAGCGCAAGCTGGAGATCGCCCGCGCCCTCGCCAGCGACCCCGGCCTCCTCCTCCTGGACGAGCCCACCGCCGGCATGAACCCCCAGGAAACCCGCGTCACCGAAGAGCTCATCTTCGCGATCCGGGACCAGGGCATCGCGATCCTCGTCATCGAGCACGACATGCGGTTCATCTTCAACCTCTGCGACCGCGTCGCCGTCCTCGTCCAGGGCGAGAAACTCATCGAGGGCACCGCCCCCGTCGTCCAGGGCGACGAACGCGTCGTCGCCGCCTACCTCGGCACCCCCTTCGAAGGCGCCCCCGGCGCCGAGGAAGCCGCCGAGGTCGAGGCCGCCGAAGCCACGGCGGCAGCGGGCACGGGCGCCGGCAGGACCGAACCCACCACCGCCACCACCACCGAGGAGGAGGACACCCGATGACCGCACTGCTCGAGGTCGAAGACCTCCGCGTCGCCTACGGCAAGATCGAAGCCGTCAAGGGGATCTCCTTCACCGTCGAAGCCGGCCAGGTCGTCACCCTCATCGGCACCAACGGCGCGGGCAAGACCACCACCCTGCGCACCCTCTCCGGCCTCCTCAAGCCGGCCGGCGGCCGCATCCTCTTCGAGGGCAAGCCGCTGACCGGCATCCCGGCACACAAGATCGTCTCCCTGGGCATCGCCCACTCCCCCGAGGGACGCCACATCTTCCCCCGGCTGACGATCGCCGAGAACCTCCTCCTCGGCGCCTACCTCCGCAACGACAAGGCAGGCATCGAGAAGGACGTCCAGCGCGCCTACGACCTCTTCCCCATCCTCGGGGAACGCCGGAAGCAGGCCGCCGGAACCCTCTCCGGAGGCGAGCAGCAGATGCTCGCCATGGGGCGCGCGCTCATGTCCCAGCCCAAGCTGCTCATGCTGGACGAGCCCTCCATGGGACTCTCGCCGATCATGATGCAGAAGATCATGGAGACCATCGTCGAGCTCAAGGCGGCGGGCACCACGATCCTGCTCGTCGAGCAGAACGCCCAGGCCGCCCTCTCCCTCGCGGACCAGGGCCACGTCATGGAGGTCGGCAAGGTCGTCCTCTCCGGCACCGGCGCCGACCTGCTCCACGACGAGTCGGTCCGCAAGGCCTACCTCGGCGAGGACTGAGCACCCGCTCCGCACACGGGAAGGGCCCGCCCCCGGAACGCTCCGGGGGCGGGCCCTTCTCCATACGCGCGTACGGGACTACTCGGCCGACTTCTTCTTCTCCTCGGCGTCCTCGATCAGCGCCTCGGCCAGCTGCTGCATCGACATCCGGCGGTCCATCGACGTCTTCTGGATCCAGCGGAACGCCGCCGGCTCGGAGAGCCCGTAGTCCGTCTGCAGGATGCTCTTCGCCCGGTCCACCAGCTTCCGGGTCTCCAGCCGCTGCGAGAGGTCCGCGATCTCGCTCTCCAGCGCCTTCAGCTCCGCGAACCGGGACACGGCCATCTCGATGGCCGGCACCACGTCGCTCTTGCTGAACGGCTTCACGAGGTACGCCATCGCACCGGCGTCCCGGGCCCGCTCGACCAGATCCCGCTGCGAGAACGCCGTCAGCATCAGGACCGGGGCGATGGACTCCTCGGTGATCTTCTCGGCGGCGGAGATCCCGTCGAGGACCGGCATCTTCACATCGAGGATCACGAGGTCCGGCCGGTGCTCCCGCGCCAGCTCGACGGCCTGCTGCCCGTCCCCGGCCTCGCCGACGACCGAGTAGCCCTCTTCCTCCAGCATCTCTTTGAGGTCGAGGCGGATGAGCGCCTCGTCCTCGGCGATGACGACGCGGGTCGTCAGCGGCGGGACGTGCGACTTGTCGTCGTCGACGGCGTCTACGGGCTGGGGCGACTCGGGGGTGGTCACGGGGCTCCTTGGTCAAGACAGGGGTGCTGCTCCCAAGAGCCTACCTAGCTACGATAAGCTGGATCATCGGCGGGTCGAAGTAAACCTTCGATTCATCGCGCCCCGGTAGTCCAATTGGTTAGAGACAATGGATTCAAAACCCATACAGTGTCGGTTCGAGTCCGACTCGGGGTACTTTCCTTAGATTCCAAGGTCGAGTGATAGTAGCCCGACGGGCGTCCGTCGCCCTCATGGACGCTCACGTCGGGCCGAAGTACTGACGACCGTCACTTCGGGCTGTCGTCCTCGCCGATGTGGTGCACTCGCACCAGGTTCGTCGAGCCCGCGACCCCCGGCGGGGACCCGGCCGTGATGACCACGATGTCGCCCTTCTTGCAGCGGCCGATCCGCAGCAGCTCCTCGTCCACCTGGGCCACCATCGCGTCCGTCGAGTCCACGTGCGGGCCCAGGAACGTCTCCACGCCCCACGTCAGGTTCAGCTGCGCGCGGGTGGCCGTGTCCGGGGTGAAGGCGAGGAGCGGGATCGGGGAGCGGTAGCGGGAGAGGCGCTTGACCGTGTCGCCGCTCTGGGTGAAGGCCACCAGGAACTTCGCGCCGAGGAAGTCGCCCATCTCGGCTGCCGCGCGGGCGACCGCGCCGCCCTGGGTGCGGGGCTTGTTGCGGTCGGTGAGGGGCGGGAGGCCCTTGGCCAGGATGTCCTCCTCGGCCGCCTCGACGATGCGGGCCATGGTGCGGACGGTCTCGACGGGGTACTTGCCGACGCTGGTCTCGCCGGAGAGCATCACGGCGTCCGTGCCGTCGATGACGGCGTTGGCGACGTCGGATGCTTCGGCGCGGGTCGGGCGGGAGTTGTCGATCATCGAGTCGAGCATCTGGGTGGCGACGATGACCGGCTTGGCGTTGCGCTTGGCGAGCTTGACGGCGCGCTTCTGGACGATCGGGACCTGCTCCAGGGGCATTTCGACGCCGAGGTCGCCGCGGGCGACCATGATGCCGTCGAAGGCGGCGACGATGTCGTCGATGTTGTCGACGGCCTGGGGCTTCTCGACCTTGGCGATGACGGGGAGGCGGCGCCCCTCCTCGTCCATGACGCGGTGGACGTCGTCGATGTCGCGTCCGGTGCGCACGAAGGAGAGGGCGATGACGTCGGCGCCGGTGCGCAGGGCCCAGCGGAGGTCGTCGATGTCCTTCTCGGAGAGGGCGGGGACGGAGACGGCGACGCCCGGGAGGTTGAGTCCCTTGTGGTCGGAGACCATGCCGCCTTCGATGACGGTGGTGCGGACGCGGGGCCCGTCCACCCCGGTGACCTCGAGGGTGACGCGGCCGTCGTCGATGAGGATGCGCTCGCCGGCGGTGACGTCGGAGGCGAGGCCGTCGTAGGTGGTTCCGCAGGTGGTGCGGTCACCTTCCATGGGTTCGACGGTGATGGTGAAGTCGTCGCCGCGTTCAAGGAGTACGGGGCCTTCGGCGAAGCGACCGAGGCGGATCTTCGGGCCTTGAAGGTCGGCGAGGATTCCTACGCTGCGGCCGGTTTCCTCGGACGCCTTGCGCACATGGCGGTAGCGCTCTTCGTGTTCGGCGTAGGTGCCGTGGCTGAGGTTGAGGCGGGCGATGTCCATTCCCGCTTCGACGAGTGCCTTGATCTGCTCGTATGTGTCGGTTGCGGGTCCCAGGGTACAAACGATTTTTGCTCGGCGCATGGTTCGAGCCTAGACCTTACCTGCGGGTAGGTAATTGTCCCTGCATGACTGTCCAACAGCCTTTCGGTAAAAGGTTATTGACAAGTGTTGAATTGTGCGGCGGGCCGCTCCGATGAGCGTGCGTGCGGGCGTCCCGGCGGGGCGGTCGGTGGCCGGCCGGTGGCCGGTGCGGCTGGGGGCGAAGCCGCTGGTCACCAGATCGAAACCTGTTGGGGGTGTTGCGGGCGGGGGTGGCTGGGCCAGAATCTACGCGCGTTGTTCGCTCGAACGAGGAGTCAAGGATGCCGTTGAACCGTAGGACGTTTCTGGGCCGTTCGGCTGTCGCCGGTGCGGGTGTGGCGCTGGCGGGAGGGGTCGTCGGCGCGGGGTCCGCGGCGGCCTCGGAGTCGAAGGGGCACGGTCACGGGCGTCCGTCGAAGCGGTACTCGTTCACGGTGATGGGGACGACGGACCTGCACGGCAACGTCTTCAACTGGGACTACTTCACGGACAAGGAGTTCGACGACTCGGCGCACAACGACGTCGGCCTGGCGAAGATCTCGACGCTGGTGAACCAAATCCGTGAGGACCGGGGCCGCCGGAACACGCTGCTGATCGATGCGGGTGACACGATCCAGGGCACCCAGTTGTCGTACTACTACGCGAAGATCGATCCGATCACGGCGAAGCGCGGTCCGGTGCATCCGATGGCGCAGGCGATGAACAAGATCGGATATGACGCGGCCGCGCTCGGGAATCACGAGTTCAACTACGGCATTCCGGTGTTGCGGAAGTTCGAGGAGCAGTGTGATTTCCCGCTGCTGGGCGCGAATGCGCTGGACGCCAAGACGTTGCGGCCGGCGTTCGCTCCGTATGTGATCAAGCGGGTGCGTACGCCGCACGGCCGTGATGTGCGGGTTGCGGTGCTGGGGCTGACGAATCCGGGTATCGCGATCTGGGACAAGGCGAATGTCGGCGGGAAGATGGTGTTCCCGGGCCTCGAGGAGCAGGCGGCGAAGTGGGTGCCGAAGCTTCGTTCGATGGGTGCGGACGTGGTGATCGTCTCGGCGCATTCGGGTTCGTCGGGTACGTCGTCGTACGGGGACCAGTTGCCGTACATCGAGAACGCGGCGGGGCTGGTGGCCGAGCAGGTGCCGGGGATCGACGCGATCCTGGTGGGTCACGCGCACTCGGAGATTCCCGAGTACTTCGTGACGAACAAGGAGACGGGGAAGAAGGTAGTCCTCTCGGAGCCGTTGAAGTGGGGGCAGCGGCTGACGCTGTTCGACTTCGATCTGGTGTGGGAGAAGGGCCGTTGGGTGGTCGAGAAGGTCGGTGCCTCGGTGCTGAACTCGAACACGGTGGCGGAGGACCCGCGGATCACGTCGTTGCTCGGGGACGAGCACACGAAGGTGGTGGCGTACGTCAATCAGGTGATCGGCACCTCGGTGGCGGCGATGACGACGGCGGAGGCGCCCTGGAAGGACGAGCCGGTCATCGACCTGATCAATCTGGTGCAGGCGGAGACGGTGAAGGAGGCGCTGGCGGGCGGCGAGTACGCGGAGCTGCCGGTGCTGTCGCAGGCGGCGTGCTTCTCGCGTACGGCGTCGATCCCCGCGGGTGAGGTGACGATCAAGGACGCGGCGGGGCTGTATCCGTTCGAGAACACGCTGGAGGCGCGGCTTCTGACGGGCGCCCAGCTGAAGGACTACCTGGAGTTCTCGGCGCGGTACTACGTGCAGACGGCCGCGGGCGGGCCGGTGGACACGTCGAAGCTGACGAATGCGGAGAACATTCCGGATTACAACTACGACGTGGTGTCGGGCGTGACGTACGACATCGATATCGCGAAGCCGGCGGGCTCGCGGATCGTGGGTCTGTCGTTCGAGGGTGCGCCGGTGGATCCGGCGGCGCAGTTCGTGTTCGCGGTGAACAACTACCGGGCCAGTGGTGGCGGTAACTTCCCGCATGTTCCGGGCGCCAAGCAGTTGTGGGCGAATTCGGACGAGATCCGGAACACGATCATCGGGTGGGTGCAGGCGAAGGGGTCGGTGGACCCGGCGGAGTTCGCGTCGGTGGACTGGCGTCTGACGCGGGACGGCGTGCCGGTGTTCTGACCGGGTTTTCACCTGGTGGTGTGTGGTGGGCCGTTCTCCCCGCGTCCTCGGGAGGGCGGCCCGCCTTCGTGCGGGCGGCCCGTCCTCGTGCGGGCGGCGGTCAGAATCCGTCTTCGTCCAGGTCTGTGATGCCGGCCATGAAGTGCTGCCACAGGGTTCCGCTGGGGCTGCGGGAGTCGACCGTGCCCGGTGCGAGTGCGTCCATCTCGGCGAGGAAGTCGTTCTTCGGGTCCTCGTCCGGGCGTGGGTGCCAGCAGGCGTCCATGTAGCGGCGTACGCCTTCGAGGACGCGGGTGAAGTGGTCGAGGTCCGGGGAGAGCCGGACGCACTCGGCGGCGTGGACGAGGTGGACGCTGCCGTCGCGCCGGTGCAGATGGAGGTCGCCGAGGCGGCTCGTGCCCAGGGCCAGGAGGTCGGCCGCTTCGGTGCCGTCCGGGAGGGCCACTCCGGCTGTGGTGGCCGCGTCCTGGGGGGTCATGTCCTCGGCGCGGCAGGGCGTGAAGGTCGCCCAGCCGCAGGCCCACCGGGCCGGCAGTCCGATGTCCCGCAGGTGGCGGCGGCCGGCGGGGTGTTCGAGGGTGGCGGGCAGTTCGGGTCCGGGGATGCGGAGGACGTCGACGGGGGCGAAGGCCTCGTCGACGCGCCGGGCGGTGAGCGGGCCGGTGGGTGCGGGGTGGGCCGGTAGCTCCCCGGGGGTGCCGTGCTCCGCGGAGTCGTGGTCGAGGAAGTCGCGTGGCCAGGCGCGGAGTACGTCCGGGTCGGCTTCCAGGAGGGCCAGGCCGCAGGTGTCGGCGACGAGGTAGCGCGTGCGGCCGTCGGGGGCCACGAGCGGGGTGGCGTGGGTCCAGCTCTCGGGTGCGTACAGCTCCAGGTCGTCCAGGCGGGGTGTCCCGTCGGGTGGGGTGGGGAGGGGGCGGCAGTCCTCCTGCGGTGGGGCCGGTGCCTTTTCCCCTGTTTCGAGGTCGAGCCAGGTGTTCTCCCAGGCCGCTTCGACTCTCAGGAGCCGGCGGCCGTTGTGTGTCTGCAGACCCAGGGCTTTGCGGTGGGTGAGGTTGGGGTGGGCGGTGTACCGGCCCACCGGGCGCCACCAGGCCCATACGGTCCGCCAGGGCATGCCGGGTTCGGCGGCGGCGATCCGGCGGGCGTAGGTCTCGTGTCCGAGCATGGTGGCGGCGAAGTGCAGCCATGCCGCGAATTCGGCGCGGCTCACCTCCGCGCCGCCGAATATCGCCTCGGCCTGCTGGAACACGTCGCGGCCCGGGTGGTGTCCGGGGGCCGTGTTCCCGAGGTGTGCCCGGACCGCTGTGCGTTCGGTGGCCAGGAGCCGTGCCGGGTCGTCCAGCAGGTCGTCCGGCGGTTCGCTCGTCCCGTTGCTCATGGGCCCATCCTGGCAGCGGAGCGGGCGAGTTCGGCTCCGGGCGGTCGGGTCAGCGGGACCGTCCGAGGGGGGTGCGGGGGTCGCCCTGTCCGGGGACGGTGGGGGCGCCGTGGGGGGTGAGGCCGAAGGTGGTGAAGGCGGTGCGTGGTGGCAGGGGGTAGGGGTTGGTGCCGGTGAGGTTGTTGAGGATGGTGGCGCTGCGCCAGGCGGCGAGGCCGAGGTCGGGGGCGCCGACTCCGTGGGTGTGGCGTTCGGCGTTCTGTACGTAGATGTTGCCGGTGAGGGCGGGGTCGAGGTCGAGGCGGAAGTCGGTGTGGATGCGGGGGCGTCCCTGGGTGTCACGGCGGATGTGGGGGTCGATGCCGGTGAGGAGGGTGTCGAGGGGGCGTTCGCGGTAGCCGGTGGCGAGGACGACGGCGTCGGTGGTGAGACGGCTCCGGGTGGCTTGCTGGGCGTGTTCGAGGTGGAGCTCGATGCGGGTGCCGCTGCCGGAGAGGCGCCCGGCGGTGCGGACGCTGACGCCGGGGGTGAGGGTGGCGTCGGGCCAGCCTCCGTGGAGGGTGCGCCGGTAGAGCTCGTCGTGGATGGCGGCGATGGTGTCGGTGTCGATGCCCTTGTGGAGCTGCCACTGCTGGGGGACGAGGGTGTCGCGTACGTGTTCGGGGAGTGCGTGGAAGTAGTGGGTGTAGTCGGGGGTGAAGTGTTCGAGGCCGAGCTTCGAGTACTCCATGGGGGCGAAGGCCTGGGTGCGGGCGAGCCAGTGGATCCTCTCGATGCCGTGGGGGCGGGCGCGGAGGAGGTCGAGGAAGATCTCCGCCCCTGACTGGCCGGATCCGATGACGGTGATGTGGTCGGCGCGGAGGAGCTCTTCGCGGTGGTGGAGGTAGTCGGCGGAGTGGATGACGGGGAGGCCGGGGGCTTCCGCGAGGGGGCGGAGGGGTTCGGGGATGTGCGGGGCGGTGCCGACGCCGAGGGCGATGTGGCGGGTGTGGGCACGGCCGAGTGCGTGGGCTTCGCCGTCCGGGTCGAGCCGGGTGTAGTCGACTTCGAAGTGGGCGTGGTCGCTGTTCCAGCGGACGGCGTCGACCTGGTGGTTGAAGTGGGTGGTGGGGAGTTGCTCGCTGACCCAGCGGCAGTAGGCGTCGTATTCGGCGCGGTGGATGTGGAATTGCTCGGCGAAGTAGAAGGGGTAGAGGCGGTCGCGGGTGCGGAGGTAGTTGAGGAAGGTCCAGGGGCTGGTGGGATCGGCGAGGGTCGTGAGGTCGGCGAGGAAGGGGACTTGGAGGGTGGCGCCTTCGATGAGGAGGCCGGGGTGCCAGTGGAAGGCGGGGCGCTGTTCGTAGAAGGCGGTGGTGAGCGGGGCGGTGCCGGGGGTGGTGGGGATGCCGTGGGCGAGGGCGGCGAGGGAGAGGTTGAAGGGGCCGAGGCCGATGCCGATGAGGTCGTGGGGCCGGTCGCCGTCGGGGGTGGTCCGGTCGGTCATCGGGGGGTGCTGCCTTCCTTGGTGGCGTGGGGGTGGGCGGTGTGTGCCCGGGTGACGAGGGTGAGGAGCTGCCGGAGGTCGTCGGGGGTGGTGTGGGGGTTGAGGAGGGTGGCTTTGAGCCAGAGGCCGTCGTCGGTCCTGGCGCGGCCGAGTACGGCGTGTCCCTGGTCGAGGAGGGTGCGGCGGATGGTGGCGACGGTGGTGTCGTCGGTGCGGGTGGGGCGGAAGAGAACGGTGCTGATGGTGGGGCGGCCGTACAGGTCGAGTGCGGGGTCTTCCTCGATGAGGTCGGCGAGTCGGTGGGCTGCGGTGATGGTGCGGTCGACGAGGTCGGCGAGTCCGTCGCGGCCGAGTGCCTGGAGGGTGACGGCGATCTTGAGGGCGTCGGGGCGGCGGGTGGTGCGCAGGGAGCGGCCGAGGAGGTCGGGGAGGCCGGCTTCGGTGTCGTCGTCGGCGTTGAGGTAGGGGGCGTGGTGGTGGAGGGGGGTGAGGTCGTGCTGGTGGGGGACGGCGAGGATGCCGGCCGACGCGGGTTGCCAGCCGAGTTTGTGCAGGTCGAGGGTGACGCTCTGGGCGCGGTGGAGGCTGCGGAGGGCGTGGCGGTGGGTGGGGCTGAAGAGGAGGGGCCCGCCGTAGGCGGCGTCGATGTGGAGGTCGGCGCCGTGGGTGGTGGTGAGGTCGGCGATGTCGGTGAGGGGGTCGATCTGGCCGGTGTCGGTGGTGCCCGCGGTGGCGGCGACGAGGAGGGGGCCGTGGTGGTGGGTGAGGGCGTGGTGGAGTGCGGTGAGGTCCATGACGCCGGTGGGGGCGGGGATGACGACGGGCCGTGGGAGGCCGAGGAGCCAGGCGGCGCGGGTGATGCTGTGGTGGGCGTTGGCGGCGCAGATGGTCTGCACGGGGCCGTGGCGTTCGCGGGCGAGGAGGAGGGCCAGTTGGTTGGCCTCGGTGCCGCCGGTGGTGACGAGGGCGTCGGGGTCGGGGGTCTGGGGGTAGATCTCGGCGGCGAGCGCGGTGGTGAGGGCCGCTTCGAGGGCCGAGGCCGCGGGGGCCTGGTCCCAGGAGTCCATGGAGGGGTTGAGGGCGGAGGCGGCGAGGTCGGCTGCTGCGGCGAGGGCGAGGGGTGGGGTGTGGAGGTGGGCGGCGCAGTGCGGGTGCGCGGGGTCGGCGGCGCCTTCGGTGAGCGCGGTGACGAGGGCGCGGAGGGCGTGGTGGGCGCCGGTGCCGTGGTCGGGGATGAGGGGGCCGGTGGTGGCGTGGAGCCTTTCGGTGACGGTGTCGGGGCCGCCGGCGGGGAGGGGGCCGCCTCGGCGGGTGGCGCCGTCGTGGAGCGCGGCGAGGACGGTGTCGATGAGGGGGCGCAGGTGGGCGGGGCCTGCGGTGCCTCCGGCGAGGGGCGGGGTGGGCATGGGTGGTGTGGTCCTTCGGGTGCGCGGGGGCGGTGGGGTCAGCTTGTGCGGATTGCCGAGAGTGCGGCCGAAGAGCCCAACGATCTCAACCCGAAAGGGGTACTGCGGTTCGGTATGGGGGTGTTGGGGCCTGCGGGACTGGTATAAGCGTTCGTTGTTCGTACGTCTGTGCCCGGCTCCTTCGGTGAGGGGGCCGGGCACGGTGGCGGTCGGGGTGCGTACGAGTCAGTGGGCGTCGCGTACGGCGAGGGCGCGGCGCAGGTCGTCGAGCTGGTCGGTGAGTTTGCGGCGCAGGGCGGGGGTCAGCGCGGGGTTGGCGAGGGCCTGGTCGCCGAGGTGGATGCTCTCGGGGTCGACGGCGTGGGCGGGGAAGGCGTGGCGTCCGGCTGCTTCGGCGATGGCGGGGCCGCGGCGGGCGGCGAGTGCGATGGCGTCCGGGTAGTAGCGGGCGATGTAGGGGTGCAGCAGCGCGCTCTGTTCGGGCTGCCAGAAGCCTTGGGCGGTGGCGGTGAAGAGGTAGTTGGACAGGGTGTCGTCGGCGAACATCGCCTGCCAGGCGGCTGCTTTGGCTTCGGCGGTGGGGAGGGCGGCCCGGCAGCGGGCGGCGCCTTCCTGTCCGGTGGCGCTGGGGTCCTTGTCGAGCTCGCGGGCGATCGCGGTCTCGTCGGTGGCGCCGAGGACGGCGAGGCGGGTGAGGATGCGCCAGCGGAGTTCGGGGTCGAGCTCGGGTCCGCCGGGGACGGTGCCTTCGTGGAGCCAGTCCTGGATGGCGTCGGGCTGGGTGGCCGCGTCGATGAAGTGGCGTACGGCGGTGAGGCGGAGGCCGGGGTCGGGGCTGCCGGGTGTGATGGTGCGGGGGCCCTGTTCCCAGTCCTTGGCGGTGAGTCCTTCGGTGCGGCGGAGGAGGTCGCGGCAGAGGGCGGTGAGGGTGGCGAGGGCGGTCGGCCGGTCCTCGGGTGCGAGGTAGCGGTCGGCGATGTGGGTGGAGGCGAAGCCGAGGACGCCGTGGACGAGGGCGAGGTCGGTCTCGTACGGGAGGTGGGTGCGGGCGGCGGTGAGGTGGACGGTGGGGTGGAGGGTGCCGTCTCGGACCATGTCGCGGGCGGTGTTCCAGACGACGGCGCGGGTGAGGGCGTCGGGGATGCCGGAGAGGTGGGTGAGGGCGGTGTTCCAGGAGTCGGGGTCGAGGCGGATCTTGGCGTAGGTGAGGTCGTTGTCGTTGAGGACGACGAGGTCGGGGCGGGTGCCGGGCCGGGTGGCGGGGGTGCCGTCCTGGGGGATGTCGAGTTCGAAGCGGTCGCGGAGGGTGAGCTGGTCGGTGCCGGTCCGGGTGTCGAGGCTGTGGTCGTAGGTGCCGACGGTGATGCGGTGGGGGCGGGTGCCGGCGTGGTCGACGGTGAGGTTCCAGCTGTTGCCGGTGTTCTCGACGTGGGCGGTGAGGGTGTCGATGCCGGTGGTGCGGAGCCAGGACGCGGCCCAGGCGTGGACGTCGCGGTCGGTGGCGGTGGCGAGGTTGTCGATGAAGTCGGCGAGGGTGGCGTTGGCGAACT
The DNA here is from genome assembly GCF_055583745.1 of Streptomyces sp. NPDC104381. NCBI lineage: Bacteria > Bacillati > Actinomycetota > Actinomycetes > Kitasatosporales > Streptomycetaceae > Streptomyces > Streptomyces sp. NPDC104381. The sequence continues at coordinate 894,301 of NZ_JBVJNK010000001.1, read as the reverse complement.
TGTGGCGGGCGAAGTGGGTGTTGATGCCCGCGAGGAAGTCCTTCTCGCCGAGCCAGGCGACGAGTTGGCGGAGTGCGGAGGCGCCCTTGGCGTAGGAGATGCCGTCGAAGTTGAGGAGGGCGGAGGCGGTGTCGGGGACGGCGTGGGGGTCGGGTGCGACGGGGTGGGTGGTGGGGCGCTGGTCGGCGTCGTAGCCCCAGCCCTTGCGGGCTACCCCGAAGTCGGTCCAGGTGTTGGTGAACCGAGTCGCTTCGGTGAGGGTCTGGTAGCCCATGTACTCGGCGAAGGACTCGTTGAGCCAGATGTCGTCCCACCAGGTGAGGGTGACGAGGTCGCCGAACCACATGTGGGCCATCTCGTGGGCGATGACCATGGCGCGGGTCTGGCGTTCGGTGTCGGTGACGGCGGAGCGGTAGACGAACTCGTCGCGGAAGGTGACGAGTCCGGGGTTCTCCATGGCGCCGGCGTTGAATTCGGGGACGAAGGCCTGGTCGTAGGAGTCGAAGGGGTAGGGCTCGTCGAACTTCTCGTGGTAGCGGTCGAAGCAGGCGCGGGTGATGTCGAGGATCTCCTCGGCGTCGGCGTCGAGGTGGGGGGCGAGGGAGCGGCGGCAGTGGATGCCGAAGGGCAGGCCCGCGTGGTGGGTGGTGACCGAGTGCCAGGGTCCCGCGGCGACGGCGACGAGATAGGTGGAGACGGGCGGGGTGGGGGCGATGGACCAGCGGCCTTCGGTGGCCTGGGTGGCGATGCCGTTGCCGAGGACGGTCCAGCCGGTGGGTGCGGTGACGGTGAGGTCGAACACCGACTTGAGGTCGGGCTGGTCGAAGGCGGCGAAGACGCGCTGGACGTCCTCCATGAAGAGCTGGGTGTAGACGTAGGTCTCGCCGTCGGCGGGGTCGGTGAAGCGGTGCATGCCTTCGCCGGTGCGGGAGTAGCGCATGGTGGCGTCGACGGTGAGTTCGTGGGGGCCGGCGGTGAGGCCGTCCAGGGGGTAGCGGTTCTCGTCGAGGCGCCCGGGGTCGAGGGCTTGTCCGTCGAGGCTGAGTGAGCGCAGGGTCTCCGGCTTGATCTCGACGAAGGTGTCTCCGGCCGCGTGGGCGGTGAAGCGGATGGCGGTCCGGGAGTCGAAGGTCTCCTCGCCCGTGGTGAGGTCGAGGTCGACCGTGTACCGGTGTACGTCGAGGAGCTTGGCGCGGGTCTGCGCTTCGTTGCGCGTCAGTACGGACATGGCGCCCATGCTGCCGTACGGATCCGGGGCTGTGCAGAGGGGTTCTCGCAGGGCTGACGGCGGGCGGCCGGGCGCCCACCGGTCCGGCCGGCCGGGGGCCGGGTGGCGGGGACCGGCCGGCGGAGGGGTCAGGCGTCGGAGCCGGCGGATTCCTCGGCGATGCGCTCGTGGTGGCGGATGACCTCGGCCACGATGAAGTTCAGCAGCTTCTCGGCGAAGGCGGGGTCCAGCCGGGCGCTCTCGGCGAGTTGCCGCAGCCGGGCGATCTGGCGGGCCTCGCGGGCGGGGTCGGCGGGCGGCAGGTGGTGTGCGGCCTTGAGGTGGCCGACCTGCTGGGTGGCCTTGAAGCGCTCGGCGAGCATGTGGACGACTGCGGCATCGATGTTGTCGATGCTCTCGCGCAGCCGGTTCAGTTCGGCGGTGACGTACTCGTCGGTGTTGCTCGTGGTCATGGTCAGCGAGCTTAGACGCACCGGCGGCGGGGTGAGGGACGGCGGGGGAGGAACCGGGCCCGGGGGCGCCCGTCGGGACGGGCGCCCCCGGGTGGGGTGTCACGGGAGGGGACGGGTCAGAGGGTCGCCGCGGCCGAGGCGATGTCGGCGGCGAACGTCGAGACCTGGGTGTAGACGCCGGGGTAGCCGGCCCGTGCGCAGCCCTCGCCCCAGCTGACGATGCCGACCTGGATCCAGGCTCCGGCGTTGTCCTTGCGGAACATGGGGCCGCCGGAGTCGCCCTGGCAGGTGTCGGTGCCGCCGGTGCTGACGTAGCCGGCGCAGATCTCCTGGCTGGGCACGAGGTCGCTGCCGTAGGCCTGCTGGCAGGTGGCGTCCGAGACGAAGGGGACGGTGGCCTTGAGCAGGTAGCGCTGCTGGCCGCCGCCCTCGGTCGCGGCGCCCCAGCCGGCGATGGTGAAGGTGCCGGAGTCGTAGGCGGTGGTGGTGGCGATCTTCAGCGTGGGCTGGTTGATGGGCTGGGCGAGCTTGATCAGTGCCCAGTCCTTGCCGACGCCGTTGTAGCCGGGTGCCTGGAGGACCTTGGTGGAGCGGACCTTGACGGCGGAGGACGACTGGAGGTCGACGGAGCCGGCGGTGGCCGTGATGGAGGTGTTGTTGCCGGAGCCGTCGACGCAGTGGGCTGCGGTGAGCACGACGGTCGAGCTGTAGAGGGCGCCGCCGCAGCCCATGGAGAGCCGCACCATGAAGGGGAATTCACCCTGGGCGGCGCGGGTGCCTCCGACGACGGGCGCGGGGGCTGCGGAGGCGTTCGACGGCTGGAGGCTGAGGGTGGCGAGGGCCACCGCGGCTATGACGGAACATCTCTTGAGGGTGCGCAGAAGCTGCTTCACGGAAGTGCCTGCTTTCGTGTGGGGGGTGGCGGTGGGGGGTGCAGGCGTGCGGGCGTGCGTGTCCTGGTCAGGGGCACGGACCGGATAATTCTCGGCATGCTCCCGACAAGAACGATCCGATTATCGGGAAGCGATCACCGCTGTCACAAGGCAGGGTTTCCGGCCAAGATCACCTGACGTCTCATGGCCGGATTCAGGCGGCCCGGCCCCGGGGAAGCCAGGCCCTAGAGTGAAGGTCCGTTGAGCGCCATTGATGGGGGTTCGGTCGTGAGCGACGGAAGTAGCGGCGGCGGTCCGGTCGTCCACGGTTTCCCGCACCTGGACGCCGTCCGGTCGGCGATCACCGCGCTCTACCGGCGGGTCTCCCCCGACGGTGTGCGCGCCTACGGCACGAGCCTCGCCCCGGCCGACGCCGCCTTCTCCGACATGGACGACCTGTACCTGGGCGCCCAGCGGGTGGCCGGCGCGCTGGTGCAGCACCTGCGGCTGCCGCAGGCCCGTATCGTCGTCGGCTTCCGGCGGATGGAACACGCCGCGAGCGTCGAACTCACCGCCGGGCCCGAGTACTTCATCGAGCTCAACGACCGCTTCCGGACGCACCGCAGGGACATCGGGGCCGCGTTGGCGCACGAGATCACTCATGTGCTGCTGCACCGGCTCGGCCTGGAGCTGCCCGGCACCCGTGACAACGAGATCCTCACGGACACGGTGACCGCCTATCTCGGCGCGGGCTGGCTGCTGCTGGACGCCTTCCGCCAGGACGCGGTCTCCAGCCAGAAGCTCGGCTATCTCACGCCCGAGGAGTTCGGGTACGTACTGGCCAAGCGGGCGCTGGCTTTCGACGAGGACCCCTCGGTGTGGTTCACCAGCCCCCAGGCGTACACGGCGTACACCAAGGGGCGGGCGGAGGCGCTGCGGGACCTGCAACGACCGCCGCTGACGGCCGCGGGGTGGGCGGGCAGGCGCCGTTACGCCAAGGACCGCCGGGAGGCCGCGGCACGTCCGGGCGCCGCCCTGGACCCGTCCCTCCCGTACGCCTTCGAGGCCGGTGCGGACGGGCTGCGCGTCTCCTTCGCCTGCCCCACCTGCCAGCAGCGCGTCCGTGTCCCGGTCAGGGGCCGGACCCGCGCCCGGTGCGGTCTGTGCAGGACCGTCCTGGAGTGCGACACCTGAGGAACGGGCACGGACCGGGGTGGCCGTAGGGTCGGTGTATGACGAATGGTCCGGTTGGGGGTGCGAGCGGCCTCTTCGAGGCGTTGTACGACGATGAGGACGCCGTCGTACGGGCCCTCCGCGCGGGCGCGTCCGCCGAGTCGTGCGACGAGGAGGGGACGACCGCGCTGTACCTGGCGTCCGTGCAGGACCTGCCCGGCGCCGTGCGGCTGCTCCTGGCCGCGGGCGCGGACCCGAACCGGGCGAGCGGCCCGGAGGCGGGTGATCTGCCGTTGTGCGGGGCGGCGTGCGGTGGCCACGCCGAGGTCGTCGGGGCGCTCCTGTCCGCCGGGGCCGAACCGGATCTGAGCGAGGACTTCGGGTTCACCGCGCTGCGCTGGGCGGCGGGTCTCGGCCATGCGGAGGTCGCGGAGATTCTGCTGGCGCGCGGCGCCGACCCGGACCTGCCCGGACCGCAGGGCGAGGTGCCCCTGGTGGTCGCGGCCCGGCGGGGATCGGTGCGGACCGTACGGGCGCTGCTGCGGCACGGTGCCCGGGACCTGTCCCCCGCGCTGGACGAGGCCCGGCGGATGCTCACGCTGGACGTGGAGCGGGAGCTGCGTGACGCGCTGCGACGCGCGTACGGGGACGAGGGCCACGAGAGCGCGGTGCGCCGCGCACGGGTGGACGGCGGGGTGACCGTCACGGTCGAACTGCTGCGGGGCGGCGAGCCGTTCGCGTCCCAGGACCTGCAGACGGGGCACGGGGCGATCGCGACGCTCCTGGAGAACGAGCTGGGACTGCGGGCCCCGTTCGAGGAACTGGCCGTCCGCGCGCTGCGGGACGGGGATCCCGCGCTGGACAACTGGCAGGTGGCGGTCGGGGCGCTGTGGCTGCGCGGCGACGAGGAGACGTTCCGGGCGGCGGAATCGTGGACGGCGAGCGAGGACCCGCTGCGCCGGAGGTTCGGCGTGGACGCGCTGGCGCGGCTCGGATTCGGCGCGGGCGGCAGGCCGTTCGCCGCCCGCGCGGTGCCGCTGCTGCGGGAGCTGGCCCGGACCGCCGGCCCGGAGCTCGCCGACGCCGCGGCCAGGGCGCTCGACGGATACGAGGCGGAGCCGGCGGGCTGAGCGGGGGCCGGCACCGGAACCCGGGAACCGGGCTCCGACCCACGAGGGGCGGTGACCGGCTGTGCGGTCACCGCCCCTCGTGCTCGTGTGCTGGTTACGCCGCCCGGCGGCCACGGCCGGGAGCGCTGCCGCGTCCCGTGCCGCCGGACCGGCCGGCCCCGGCGCCGCGGCCGGAGCCACCCGCGCCCCCGGCGCCGCCACGCGCCGCGCCGCCGCCGGAGCCGCCCCGCGTGCCGCCGCCCGCACCACCGCGGGCCGCACCACCGGCGCCGCCCTGTGCGGCGCCCGACGCCGCGCCCGCGCCGCCGCGCCGGCCACGGCCCCGGCTGCCCGAGCGGAAGGACCCGCCCGCCGCCGAACCCGCGCCCGAGCCGGTTCCGCGCGTACGCGGCTTGGGCTGCGTCGGCTGCGGCACCTCGATGACGATCGCGATCCCGGACGGCTCACGGGCTCCCGTGATCGTGCCGAGCTCCTCGTCGGTGGACTTGATGCGGGTGGTGCGCGGCGCGATGCCCGCGTCCTGCATCAGCCGGGTCATCTCGCGCTTCTCCTCGGGGAGCACGAGGGTGACGACGCTGCCGGACTCCCCGGCGCGCGCGGTGCGACCGCCGCGGTGCAGGTAGTCCTTGTGGTCGGTCGGCGGGTCCACGTTGACGACCAGGTCGAGGTCGTCGATGTGGATGCCGCGAGCCGCCACGTTCGTCGCGACGAGCGCGGTGACCTGGCCGTTCTTGAACTGGTCCAGGGTCCGGTTGCGCTGCGGCTGGGACCGGCCGCCGTGCAGGGCCGCGGCCCGCACACCGCTGGCGAGGAGCCGCTTGGCGAAGCGGTCGGCGGCACGCTTGGTGTCGACGAACATGATCACTCGCCCCTCGCGGGCGGCGATCTTCGTGGCGACGGCCTTCTTGTCCGTCTCGTCCAGGACGTGGAGCACGTGGTGCTCCATCGTGGTGACCGCACCGGCGGACGGGTCGACGGAGTGCACGACCGGGTCGGTGAGGAACATCTTGACGAGGCGGTCGATGTTCTTGTCGAGGGTCGCGGAGAACAGCATCCGCTGCCCGTCCGCCTCGACCTGCTTGAGCAGCGCGACGACCTGCGGCATGAAGCCCATGTCGGCCATCTGGTCGGCCTCGTCGAGGACGGTGATCGCGACCTGGTCGAGCCGGCAGTCGCCGCGCTCGATGAGGTCCTTGAGCCGGCCGGGCGTGGCGACGAGCACCTCGGCGCCCCGGCGCAGGGCGCCGGACTGCCTGCTGATCGACATGCCGCCGACGACGGTGGCGACGCGCAGGTTCACGGAGGTCGCGTACGGGGTCAGCGCGTCGGTGACCTGCTGGGCGAGCTCACGGGTGGGGACGAGCACGAGGGCCAGCGGGGCGTGCGGCTCGGCGCGGCGCCCGGCGGTGCGGGCGAGCAGCGCGAGGCCGAAGGCCAGGGTCTTGCCGGAGCCGGTGCGGCCGCGGCCGAGGATGTCCCGGCCGGCGAGCGAGTTCGGCAGGGTGGCGCCCTGGATGGGGAAGGGTTCGGTCACACCCTGTGCGGCGAGGGTCTTCAGCAGCGCGGCGGGCATGTCCAGGTCGGCGAAGGCGTCGACGGCGGGCAGTGCGGGGGTCAGGGTCTCCGGCAGGGCGAACTCGCCGCCCTGGGCGGGCGCGGTCCTGCGGCGGGCCGGTGCCTTGCCGGATCCTCGGGTGTTCGCCTGCGGCCGGTCGGCGCCGCGGCCCTTTATCGGGCGGTTGCGGGTGGGTCGGTCCTGGCGTTCGGAGCGGGTCATACGGAATTGCCCTCCTGGGGGATTCCTGGGATTACTGCCGACTGCTGTGGACTGCTTGATGTGCGCCCCAGGATGCAGCACAGAGCAGATGTCCCGGTTGCGGAAGCGGACCGGGAAAGGATGAGTCGGAAACAGCACAAACCGGGGCCCGCACCTTCACGGTGCGGGCCCCGGCTGCGAGGTACGCGTCCGGCAATTAGGCCGGGACGATGTTCTCCGCCTGCGGGCCCTTCTGGCCCTGCGTGACGTCGAAGGAGACCTTCTGGCCCTCCTGGAGCTCACGGAAGCCCTGGGTGGCGATGTTGGAGTAGTGGGCGAAGACGTCGGCGCCGCCGCCGTCCTGCTCGATGAAGCCGAAGCCCTTTTCCGAGTTGAACCACTTCACGGTTCCAGTAGCCATGTCATTCTCCTAAAAGAGGTGCAGTGCCGGAAATCCGCACTTTACGGATTCCAAGTCGCCGCATTGAGCCCCATCCGGAGAAAGCCGGAAAACAATAAAGCGCCTGAGGAAAGTTCCCGTCAGGCGCACATAAAGTTCATGGGTACCAAAACTGCAACTCGGCAACCGTAGCACGTTCTGTCGGCGGGCGGCGGATCACTCCGTCCCGGCGCGTCGGCGTGTCCGCCGGGGAGCGGCCCGGCAAGGGGCCGGGCGCCCCCGCCGCCGGGACGGTTCACCCGAAAGCCGTACCGGCGCGTGTCCGGGCCGCCGGCCGCCCGCCGGCGGGATCCGGTGGCGGGACTACGCCGGCCGGGTGTACGGCCCGGTGTCACACCTCGCGGACGGGGCTGTCGTCGGTGCGCCTGCGCAGGGTGCGCAGCCGCCGGCCGGGGCGCCAGGCCTGGACGACGAGGTCGTCGCCGTCGATGCCCGTGCGGACCACCTCCGTGAGGTCGGCGCGGAAGAGGAGGAAGGGTTCCGGCGGGGTGACCTCGTCGACGAAGCGGGCCAGCACGGCGGCGTCGGTGATCTCCACCGCCCGGCCGGAGACCCGGATGTCCCCGTCGGCCATCTCCGCGTCCGGCCCCGGGTTGGCCTGGAGGGCGAAGCGCGGATCGCGCCGCAGGTCCAGGGCCTTGCGGGAGCCCGGCATCATGCCCAGCCAGAGGGCGTCCATGCGGAACTCCGCCTCCAGGCCGGTGACCCGGGGCGAGCCGTCCGCGCGGAGGGTCGCCAGGACGTGGTGCTTGTACTGCCGGAAGCGCTTCCGCACGGTGTCGGCGAAGGCCGGTTCCGCCGTGCGGAAGTCCTGCCACGAGCTGGGTGTCACGGTCGCTGTCATGGGTGCCATGGAACCCGGTAAGCAGGACACCTTCTGTCGTGATTCGTGGCGCGTCACCGGAACGGCGGCCCCGGGCACCCAGGTGTGCCGCGCCTCACCCGCGTTCGCTATCTTGAGCGCCGCCGCCCCGGCGGCGCTCCTGACCTTGTCCACGCGTCCCGTCCACGAATGAAGGAGCCGGCCATGGAGGCCGCCGCCACCACGTGTTACCGCCACCCGTCGCACGAGACGTATGTGCGCTGCACGCGCTGCGACCGGTACATCTGCCCCGACTGCATGCGTGAGGCGTCCGTGGGCCACCACTGCGTGGAGTGCGTACAGGAGGGGCAGCGCTCGGTCCGGCAGGCCCGCTCGTTGTTCGGCGGGGCGGTGCCGAGCGCCGCGACGCCGGTCGTGACGTATGTGCTGATGGCGCTGAACGTCGTCGCGTACGCCGTCGAGGTCGTCCGGTCCGGGACGGTGGACCGGTTCGGGATGCTCGGGGCGGCGCTGGTCGGGCCGGACGGCGCGCTGTACGTGTACGAGGGCTGGACCTCCCCCGGTTACGAACTGACGGGCGTGGCGGACGGGGAGTGGTACCGGCTGCTGACGGGCGCCTTCCTGCACCTCCCGCCCGACGCGTCGTTCGGCGTGATGCACCTGGTCTTCAACATGCTGGCGCTGTGGAATCTCGGCAGGGTCGTGGAGGGCCAGCTCGGCCGGCCGCGGTATCTGGCGCTGTACCTGCTGTCCGCGGTGGGCGGCTCGGTGCTGGTGTACCTGGTCTCGCCGGAGACGCCGGCGGTCGGCGCGTCGGGGGCCGTCTTCGGTCTGGCGGCGTCCTTCTACGTCATCAACCGCCGTCTGGGCCGGGACATGGGGCCGGTCAACCGCTTCATGGCGGGGTTCCTGCTCTGGATGGTGATCTCGGCCGTGTTCACCTCGTGGGAGGGCCACCTCGGCGGGCTGCTGACCGGCGGCCTGGTGACGTACGGGCTCGCCTACGCCCCGGCGAGACTGCGGACGTCCGCGGCGCAGCTGGCCGGCGGGGCGGTCCTGGTCGTGCTGCTGGCGGCGGTGGTCGCCGTACGGACGGCCGCGCTGACCGGCGCGGCCTGAGGGCAACTCGCCGGTCCCCGGCCGGAGTCCGCTTTCTGAGATCATCGTCCCATGGTGAGAGAGACGTCCGAGGGGCGTTCGGGATCCGGGGACACCGGGGGCGACGGGCCGGGTGAGGGCCCCGGCGGGTGGGTGCGGCGGCTCCACCCGCTGGACTGGCTCGCGGGCGGTCTGCTGGTCCTGGGGCTGCTCGCGGTGGTGACCGGGCTGCTGCCCGAGGACCCCGCCGCGGCGGAGATGCGGCGGGTCGGGCCGCTGGTGGTGTTCCTGGGCACCGTGATCGTGCTGGCCGAGCTGACGGGCCGGGCGCAGGTCTTCGACATGGTGGCGGCCTGGGTGGCGCGGGCGGGGCGGGGGCGCTATCCGCTGCTGTTCGGGCTGTGCGTGGCGTTCGCGTCGCTCACCACGATCACGCTGAACCTGGACACCACGGCGGTGCTGCTCACCCCGGTCATGCTGGCGCTCGCCACCCGGGTGGGCATCGCGGCGGTGCCGCTGGCGATGACGACGGTGTGGCTGGCCAACACCGCGAGTCTGCTGCTGCCGGTCTCCAATCTGACGAACCTGCTGGCGGCGGAGCGGGTGGCGCTCTCGTCGTCCGGTCTCGCCGCGGTGATGTGGCTGCCCCAGCTCGCGGCGATCGCCATGACCTCGCTCTGGCTGTGGGTCTTCTACTGGCGGCGCGGCCGGCGCGGCGCGGACCGGTACACCCCGCCGGGCGCCCCGGTGGCCCGGGACCCCGTCCTGCTGCGGATCTGCGCGGTGGCCTGCGGCGGTTTCCTGCTGGCGATCCTGCTGGCGGACGTTCCGCTGTGGGCGGCGTCGCTGACGGCGATGGCGGTGGTCGTGGTGGCGTTCGCCGTACGGCGCCGGGAGGAGCTGCGGCTGTCGCTGGTGCCGTGGCGGCTGCTGGTGCTGGTCCCGGGGATGTTCCTGGTGGTGCAGACGATCGACGCGCACGGCCTGCACGGGCTGCTGGAGTCCGCGCTGGGCTCCGACAACGGTTTCCTGGGGATGCTGCGGTCGGCGGGGGTCGGGGCGGGACTGTCGAACGTACTGAACAATCTGCCGGCCTATCTGGCGGGCGAGGCGGTCGTCCCGGCGGGGAACCACGAGCAGCTGCTGGCGTTGCTGATCGGCGTCAACGTGGGGCCGCTGGTCACCCCGTGGGCGTCGCTGGCGACGCTGCTGTGGTTCGAGCGGTGCCGCTTCCACGGCACGCGGATCGCCCTGGGCCGGTTCGTCGCGACGGGGCTGGTCCTGTCGGTGACGGGCACGTCGGCCGCGGTGTGCGCGCTGGCGCTGGTGAGCTGAGGCCGCCCGGGGCCCGGACGCGCCGCGGCGCCCGCCCTTGTCCGGTCGGGGACGGGGGCGGGCGCCGCGTTCAGTTCCGTACGCCGTTGTACGGGACGTCCGTGTGCCGCGGTCAGACCATCAGGGAACGGTCCGTCGGGCGGATCGGGGCGTGCAGGGCACTGGTCCCGGTCAGGAAGCGGTCCACACCGCGTGCCGCGGAGCGGCCCTCGGCGATGGCCCACACGATGAGGGACTGGCCGCGGCCCGCGTCACCGGCGACGTAGACGCCGTCGACGTTGGTCGCGTAGTCGTCGTCGCGCGCGATGTTGCCGCGCTCGTCGAGGTCGAGGCCGAACTGCTGGACGAGGCCGTTGGCCTGGTCCGTACCGGTGAAGCCCATGGCCAGGGTGACGAGCTGGGCGGGGATGACCCGCTCCGTGCCGGCCTTCTGCTCCAGCTTGCCGTCCTTGAACTCCACCTCGATGAGGTGCAGGGACTGGACGTTGCCGTCCTCGTCGCCCTCGAAGTGGGTGGTGGAGACGGAGTAGATCCGCTCGCCGCCCTCCTCGTGCGCGGAGGTGACCTTGTAGAGCATGGGGAAGGTCGGCCAGGGCTGGTTGGCGTTACGCTCCGCGCCCGGCTGCGGCATGATCTCCAGCTGGGTGACGGAGGCCGCGCCCTGGCGGTGGGCGGTACCGACGCAGTCGGCACCGGTGTCGCCGCCGCCGATCACGACGACGTGCTTGCCCTCGGCGGTGATCGGGGAGACCGTGAGGTCGCCCTCCTGCACCTTGTTGGCGAGCGGGAGGTACTCCATCGCGAAGTGCACGCCGTTCAGGTCGCGGCCCGGGACGGGCAGGTCGCGGGAGACGGTGGCACCGGCGGCGATGACGACCGCGTCGTAGCGGCGGCGGAGCTTGGCGGCGTCGATGTCCTTGCCGATCTCCACCTCCGTGCGGAACTTGGTGCCTTCCGCGCGCATCTGCTCGATGCGGCGGTTGATGTGCGACTTCTCCATCTTGAACTCGGGGATGCCGTAGCGGAGGAGTCCTCCGATGCGGTCCGCGCGCTCGAAGACGGCGACGGTGTGGCCGGCCCGCGTCAGCTGCTGGGCGGCGGCGAGTCCCGCCGGGCCCGAGCCGATGACGGCGACGGTCTTGCCGGAGAGGCGCTCGGGCGGCTGCGGGGTGACGTCGCCGCTGTCCCACGCCTTGTCGATGATGGAGACTTCGACGTTCTTGATGGTGACGGCCGGCTGGTTGATGCCGAGGACACACGCCGACTCGCACGGGGCGGGGCACAGGCGGCCCGTGAACTCCGGGAAGTTGTTCGTGGCGTGCAGGCGCTCGGACGCCGCCGACCAGTCCTCGCGGTAGGCGTAGTCGTTCCACTCGGGGATGAGGTTTCCGAGGGGACAGCCGTTGTGGCAGAACGGGATGCCGCAGTCCATGCAGCGGCCGGCCTGCTTGCTGATGATCGGCAGCAGCGATCCCGGAACGTAGACCTCGTTCCAGTCCTTGACACGCTCGCCGACGGGGCGGGTCTCGGCGACCTCGCGTCCGGTGGTCAGGAAGCCCTTGGGGTCAGCCATTGGTCGCCGCCTCCATCATCTTCTCGGTGGTCTCCTGCTCGGAGAGACCGGCGAGCTCAGCGGCGTCCTTGGCGGCGAGCACTGCCTTGTAGGTGGACGGGATGATCTTGCTGAAGCGGGTGACCGCGGAATCCCAGTCGGCCAGCAGCTTCTGGGCGACCGTGGAGCCGGTCTCCTCCTGGTGGCGCCGCACGACGTCGTGCAGCCACTGCCTGTCGGTGTCGTCGAGGAGCTCGACGGCGCCGACGTTGCCGGTGTTGACGTTGTCGAGGTCGAGGTCGATGACGTACGCGATACCGCCGGACATGCCCGCGGCGAAGTTGCGTCCCGTCTCACCGAGGACGACCGCGTGACCGCCGGTCATGTACTCGCAGCCGTGGTCACCCACGCCCTCCGAGACGACCGTGGCACCGGAGTTGCGGACGCAGAAGCGCTCGCCGGTACGGCCGCGGAGGAACAGCTCGCCGCCGGTCGCGCCGTAGCCGATGGTGTTGCCGGCGATGGTGGAGTACTCGGCGAGGTGGTCGGCGCCGCGGTCCGGGCGGACGATGACACGGCCGCCGGAGAGGCCCTTGCCGACGTAGTCGTTGGCGTCGCCCTCCAGGCGCAGCGTCACACCGCGCGGTACGAACGCGCCGAAGGACTGGCCGGCGGAGCCGGTGAAGGTGATGTCGATGGTGTCGTCGGGCAGGCCCGCACCGCCGAACTTCTTGGTGACCTCGTGGCCGAGCATCGTACCGACGGTGCGGTTGATGTTACGGATGGCGATCTGGGCCCGGACCGGCTGGGCGGCCTCGGCGCTGTCGGCGCCGAGGGCGTCGGCGGCGAGCTTGATCAGCTCGTTGTCGAGGGCCTTGGCCAGACCGTGGTCCTGCTCGGCGATCCGGTGGCGGACCGCGCCCTCGGGGAGCTCGGGCACGTGGAAGAGGGGTTCGAGGTCGAGTCCCTGGGCCTTCCAGTGCGTGACGGCCCGCTCGGTGTCGAGGAGTTCGGCGTGGCCGACGGCCTCCTCGATGGTGCGGAAGCCGAGCTCGGCGAGGATCTCGCGGACCTCCTCGGCGATGAACTCGAAGAAGTTGACGATGTACTCGGCCTTGCCGGAGAACCGGTCGCGCAGGACGGGGTTCTGGGTGGCGATGCCGACCGGGCAGGTGTCGAGGTGGCAGACGCGCATCATGACGCAGCCCGAGACGACGAGCGGCGCGGTCGCGAAACCGAACTCCTCGGCGCCGAGCAGCGCGGCGATGACGACGTCGCGGCCGGTCTTGAGCTGGCCGTCGGTCTGGACGACGATGCGGTCGCGCAGACCGTTGAGCAGCAGGGTCTGCTGGGTCTCGGCGAGGCCGAGCTCCCAGGGACCGCCCGCGTGCTTGAGCGAGGTGAGCGGCGATGCGCCGGTGCCGCCGTCGTGGCCGGAGATGAGGACGACGTCCGCGTGGGCCTTGGAGACACCCGCGGCGACCGTTCCGACGCCGACCTCGGAGACCAGCTTCACGTGGACGCGGGCCGCCGGGTTGGCGTTCTTGAGGTCGTGGATCAGCTGAGCCAGGTCCTCGATGGAGTAGATGTCGTGGTGCGGCGGGGGCGAGATCAGGCCGACACCCGGGGTGGAGTGCCGGGTCTTGGCGACCCACGGGTAGACCTTGTGGCCGGGCAGCTGGCCGCCCTCGCCGGGCTTGGCGCCCTGCGCCATCTTGATCTGGATGTCGTCCGCGTTGACCAGGTACTCGCTGGTGACACCGAAGCGGCCGGAGGCGACCTGCTTGATGGACGAGCGGCGTGCCGGGTCGTAGAGGCGCTCGGAGTCCTCGCCGCCCTCACCGGTGTTGGACTTGCCGCCCAGCTGGTTCATGGCGATGGCGAGGGTCTCGTGCGCCTCCTGGGAGATGGAGCCGTACGACATGGCGCCGGTGGAGAAGCGCTTGACGATCTCCGCGGCGGACTCGACCTCGTCGATGGAGATCGGCTCGCGGCCGCTCTTGAAGCCGAACAGGCCGCGGAGCGTCATGAGGCGCTCGGACTGCTCGTTGACCCGCCCGGTGTACTTCTTGAAGATGTCGTACCGGCGGTTGCGGGTGGCGTGCTGGAGGCGGAAGACCGTCTCCGGGTCGAACAGGTGCGGCTCGCCCTCGCGGCGCCACTGGTACTCGCCGCCGATCTCCAGCGCGCGGTGCGAGGCGGAGATGCCGGAGGCCGGGTACGCCTTGGTGTGCCGGGCGGCGACCTCCTTGGCGACGACGTCCAGGCCGGCGCCGCCGATCTTGGTGGCGGTGCCGTTGAAGTACTGGGCGACGAAGGCCTCGTCCAGGCCGACGGCCTCGAAGACCTGGGCGCCGCGGTAGGAGGCGACGGTCGAGATGCCCATCTTGGACATGACCTTCAGGACGCCCTTGCCGAGGGCGTAGATCAGGTTGCGGATGGCCAGCTCGGGCTCGATGCCCTCGATGAACGTGCCGGCGCGGACGAGGTCCTCGACGGACTCCATCGCGAGGTACGGGTTGACCGCGGCGGCGCCGTACCCGATGAGCAGGGCGACGTGGTGGACCTCGCGGACGTCACCGGCCTCGACCAGCAGGCCCACCTGGGTGCGCTGCTTGGTGCGGATGAGGTGGTGGTGGACGGCCGAGGTGAGCAGCAGCGACGGGATCGGCGCGTGCTCGGCGTCGGAGTGCCGGTCGGACAGGACGATGAGGCGGGCACCGTCCTCCATGGCGGCGTCGACCTCGGCGGTGATCTCCTCGATCCGGGCCGCGAGGGCGTCGCCGCCGCCGCTGACGCGGTAGAGACCGGACAGGGTCGCGGCCTTCATGCCCGGCATGTCGCCGTCGGCGTTGATGTGTATGAGCTTGGCCAGCTCGTCGTTGTCGATCACCGGGAAGGGCAGCGTGACGCTGCGGCACGCGGCGGCGGTCGGCTCCAGGATGTTGCCGGCGGGGCCGAGGGTGGAGCGCAGCGAGGTGACGAGCTCCTCGCGGATGGCGTCCAGCGGCGGGTTGGTGACCTGCGCGAAGAGCTGGGTGAAGTAGTCGAAGAGCAGCCGGGGGCGCTCGGAGAGCGCGGCGATCGGCGAGTCGGTGCCCATGGAGCCGAGGGGTTCGCCGGCGGTGCGGGCCATCGGGGCGAGGAGGACGCGGAGCTCTTCCTCGGTGTAGCCGAAGGTCTGCTGGCGGCGGGTGACCGAGGCGTGGGTGTGGACGATGTGCTCGCGCTCGGGGAGGTCCTCGAGCTCGATCTCGCCGGTTTCCAGCCACTCCTCGTACGGGTTCTCGGCGGCCAGGGCCGCCTTGATCTCGTCGTCCTCGATGATGCGGTGCTCGGCGGTGTCGACGAGGAACATCCGGCCGGGCTGGAGGCGGCCCTTGCGGACGACCTTGGCCGGGTCGATGTCGAGGACGCCGACCTCGGAGGAGAGGACGACGAGGCCGTCGTCGGTGACCCAGTAGCGGCCGGGGCGCAGGCCGTTGCGGTCGAGGACCGCGCCGACCTGGGTGCCGTCGGTGAAGGTGACGCAGGCCGGGCCGTCCCAGGGCTCCATCATCGTGGAGTGGTACTGGTAGAAGGCGCGGCGGGCCGGGTCCATGGAGGCGTGGTTCTCCCATGCCTCGGGGACCATCATCAGCACCGAGTGCGGCAGCGAGCGGCCGCCGAGGTGGAGCAGCTCCAGGACCTCGTCGAAGGAGGCGGAGTCGGAGGCGTCGGGGGTGCAGACGGGGAAGATCCGGTCGAGCTGCGCCTCGCCGAAGAGGCTGGAGGCGAGCTGGGACTCGCGGGCCTTCATCCAGTTGCGGTTGCCCTTGACCGTGTTGATCTCGCCGTTGTGCGCGACGAAGCGGTACGGGTGGGCGAGCGGCCAGCTCGGGAAGGTGTTGGTGGAGAAGCGGGAGTGGACCAGCGCGACCGCGGTGGCGAAGCGGCGGTCGGAGAGGTCGGGGAAGAACGGCTCCAGCTGGCCGGTGGTGAGCATGCCCTTGTAGACGATCGTGCGTGCGGAGAGCGAGGGGAAGTACACCCCGGCCTCACGCTCGGCGCGCTTGCGCAGGACGAATGCCTTGCGGTCCAGGACGATGCCGGTGCTGCTGCCGTCGGCGACGATCAGCTGGCGGAACTCGGGCATGACGGCGCGGGCGCCGTTGCCGAGGATGTCCGGCGTGACGGGGACCTGACGCCAGCCGAGGACGTCGAGGCCCTCCTCTGCGGCGATCTTCTCGATCTGCTTCACCGCGACGGTGGAGTCGTCCGCGGGCAGGAAGGCGATGCCGACGGCGTAGGAGCCGGCCTCGGGGAGCTCGAACCCGGCCTCTTCGCGGAGGAAGGCGTCCGGGACCTGGAGGAGAATGCCGGCGCCGTCACCCGAGTCGGGCTCGGATCCTGTGGCGCCGCGGTGTTCGAGGTTGCGCAGTACGGTCAGCGCCTGCTCGACCAGCTCATGGCTGGCCACACCGGTCAGAGTGGCCACGAACCCGACACCACAGGCGTCGTGCTCGTTACGGGGGTCGTACATCCCCTGCTGGACAGGGCGACCGTCCATGGGCGACCAGGCGTCGGAACGCATCGGCTCTCCCGTCGTCGTCGTGGCATGTGCTGTGCCGAGGGACGACGCTGGCCCTCTGCGAAATTTCGTGCAGGTTACATGATGGAACGCTTCTCAAAAAGCGGAAAGACTGTTCCAACATGCGGACACCACGGAGCCGTGGTGGCGGGGGTCCTGAGCGGACGATCGGCGGTTCACCGTCCGGGAGACCGCAGAGAGCAGGCGACGTTGCCTGCGGTGTCTACGGCTCTTTCCCAGCAGTCACAGAATTGAAACCGCCGGGTAATGGCTACTTATGTGTAGCGCTGCATAGCGTCTCATTTTAAGGCCGCCCCGCCCATCCGCCCAGAGGCCCGCGCCACGACGTACGTCACACCGGGCCTGTGACCTTCGCCGTACCGCGCAGGTCAGCCGCCGGCCGCCACGCCGAACAGGGTGCCGAGGCCGTAGGTGACGGCCGCCGCGGCCCCGCCGAGGACCAGCTGCCGCAGCCCGCTGAACCACCAGGTCCGCGCCGTCACCCGGGCCACCACCGCGCCGCACCCGAAGAGGCCGGCCAGGGCGAGCAGCACGGCGGGCCACAGGTCGGTGGCGCCGAGCAGGTAGGGCAGTACGGGCAGCAGGGCGCCCAGCGCGAAGGCGCCGAAGGAGGACAGGGCGGCGACGAGGGGCGAGGGCAGGTCGCCCGGGTCGATGCCCAGTTCCTCGCGGGCGTGTATCTCCAGGGCCTGCTCCGGGTCCCTGGACAGCTGACGCGCGACCTCCTGGGCGAGCAGGGGCTCGACCCCGCGGGACTCGTAGAGCGCGGCGAGCTCACGCATCTCGTCCTTGGGGTGTTTGCGCAGCTCACGCCGCTCGACGGCGAGCTCGGCCTCGACGAGTTCACGCTGCGAGGCGACCGAGGTGTACTCCCCCGCTGCCATCGAGAACGCTCCGGCGGCGAGCCCGGCCAGGCCGGTGATGACGATGGTCTGCTGGGAGACCGCCCCTCCGGCCACGCCCGTCATCAGGGCGAGGTTGGAGACGAGACCGTCCATGGCGCCGAACACCGCGGGGCGCAGCCAGCCGCCGTTGACGTCACGGTGGGTGTGGTTGTCGCGGTGGGCCTCGTGCAGTACGGCGTCGGTCTCGATGATGGACACAGCTCTCCCCTTTTCCGGGAGCGGCCCCGAATCCTCCTCCGCTCCACACCGTCGAAAGTACGCACGAGAATGGCCTCCCGCCAGCAAGGAAGGCCGAACTTACCCGCCTCGGGGACGTCACTCGGGCGGCCGATTTGTACGAAATGAAGCCTCTCTTCTCCCCGATCGGGGAAACCTCTCATATCCGGTTGTTCCGGGCGGGAGCGAAGGGTCGGCACGATGGAGCTCATGGCGGAAGGCGCGGCGGCGGACACGGGTGACCGGGCACGGGGGGCGCTGCTGGGGCTCGCGGTGGGGGACGCGCTCGGGGCGCCGGCGGAGAATCTGCGTCCTTCGGAGATCCGCCGCCGCTGGGGCCGTATCGAGGGCTTCGTCAGTGACGATCCGGCGGGGACCGACGACACCGAGTACGCGATCTTCTCCGGGCTGCTGCTGGCCAGGCACGGTTCGGCGCTGACCGTCTCGCATGTCGAACGGGCCTGGCACCACTGGATCGCCGATCTGGACGAGGGCCCGTTCCGGGGTGCCGGGTTCAGTGAGCGCGGGACGCTGGAGAATCTGCGGCGCGGTCTGGCCGCCCCGATCTCGGCGCAGCACCGGCACGCCTGGAGCGACGGTCTCGCGATGCGGGCGGCGCCGTTCGGGGTGTTCGCGGCGGGGCGCCCGGACGAGGCCGCCCGTCTGGTGGCGGTGGACGGGCGGGTCAGCCATGACGGGGAGGGCATCTACGGCGGCCAGGCGGTCGCGGCGGGGGTGGCGGCCGCGATGGTGGGTGCGGGGCTCGCCTCGGTGATCGCCGCCGCGCTCTCGGTCGTGCCGATGGACTCCTGGACGGCCCGCTCGCTGCGCCGCGCGGTCACGGCCGCGCAGCGCTCGTACCCGGACCGGCTGGCCACCGAGCGGGCGGTGCGGTCCGCGGTGGTGATCGGCGGCTATCCATGGACGGACCTGGCACCGGAGGCGGTGGGGCTTGCCTTCGGGGCGCTCACCGCGGCGCGCGGGGACTTCCGTACGGCGGTGCTGACGGCCGTGAACATGGGCCGGGACGCCGACACCACGGCCGCCGTGGCGGGGGCGCTGGCCGGTGCGCTGCACGGGGCGTCGGCGATCCCCCGGGACTGGGCGGCGGCGATCGGCCCGGTGCGGGGCAGCTGCCTGCCGTCGATGCGGGGCTATCACGTGCTGGACATCGCGGAGCTGCTGACCCCGGACGAGGGCGAGGACCCGCCGGGGC
Organism: Streptomyces sp. NPDC104381; assembly: GCF_055583745.1. Lineage (NCBI taxonomy): Bacteria > Bacillati > Actinomycetota > Actinomycetes > Kitasatosporales > Streptomycetaceae > Streptomyces > Streptomyces sp. NPDC104381. The sequence goes on along the minus strand of NZ_JBVJNK010000001.1, from coordinate 875,494 downwards.
CTCCGGCCGCCGCTGCCTCCGGTGTCCGGCAGGACGCCCGGTGAGCGCCGACCGCCGCCCCGCGCGGGGCGGGCCCACCGCGCCGGCGGATTCCGCCCCGCACCTGTCCATCCGGATCACCTCGGAGCCGGCGGCCGACGGCGGGGGCCGTGGCGTGCCGGGCAGGCGGGCCAGGATCGAGGGGCTGCTGCTCGGGCTGGCCGCCGGTGACGCCGCCGGCTGGCCCGCGGCGCGGCACCGGGCGGCGCGGATGCCGGAGTGGACGCGGCGGCTCACCCGGGAGCTGGACACCTTCGCCGAGCAGAACGCGACGACGACGCTTCCCGTGCCCATCGCCCTCAACCAGCCGCCGGAACCGCTGCGGCTCGGCCCCTCCGACGACGCCGAGTGGGCCGCGTTCGCCGCCCGGACCGTGCTGGCCGCCGCGGCCGACCACGCGCCCGACCTCTCCCCCGGCCACCGGATGCGCGACGCGATCGACCGGTCGTGGAACGCGCTGGCGGCGAAGGTGGCCGCCGCGAGCGCCCGGGCTCCCGAGGTCGAGTCGGCCGTCCTTCCGCTGCGGGCGCGGATCTCCGTACGGGCGGGGCTCGGCAATCTGGCCGCCGGGCTGCGCCCGCCCGCCACCGGGCACGACAACCCGCACTACTTCGACGACGCGGCGTGTGTGCGGGCCGCCGTGCTCGCCGTCGTCCACCCGGGTGACCCGGCGGCGGCGGCCGGGCTCGCCGAGTTCGACGCCCGGTACACCCAGGACGGTGACGGGGTGCACGGCGCGCGGGCCCTCGCCGCGGCGGTGGCCGAGGCCCTCGCCGGGTCGGACGTCGACACGGTGGTGAACGCGGCGCTCGACCAGCTGCCCGACGGCACCGAGATCGCGCGCAACGCGGTCCACGCCGTGCGGCTGGCCCGGGAGTTCGCCGACGAGGCGGCGGGAGCCTTCGCGCTCGTCCCCGTGCTGGAGCACCAGATCGTGGACCACGTCTACAGCTACGGGATCGCCGCCGCCGAGACCGTACCGGTCGCCCTCGCCCTGACGACCGCCGCCCGGGGCGAGTTCACCCAGGCCGTCCCCGCCGCGGCCTGCCTCTCCCGGGTCGCCGACTCGGCGCCCGCGCTGGCGGGGGCACTGACCGGGGCGCTGGGCGGGACGGCGACCGTGCCCGAGGGCTGGCGGGAGGCCTGCCGGACGCTGGCCGGGTGCGCGCTGCCCCTGTTCGCCGGTACGGACCTCATCGAACTCGCCGGGCGGCTCGCAGCCACGGAACCGGCCGCCCCGGGTGGACAATTCCGGCATGGCACACAAAACATCCGCACCGCCCGTGGCCGGCACGACCACCACGACGCTCACCCTGGATGAACGCGTCTCCGGAGCCCTCGTCGGCGCGGCCGTGGGGGACGCGCTCGGCGGTCCCGTCGAGGGCTGGACCCCCGAGCAGATCGCCGAGCGCCACGGCGGCCGGGTGACCGGGATCGTCGGCCCCTGGTACGGCGACGACTGGCGCACCGCCCGCCCCATCGCCCCGTACCACAAGGGCGACGGGCACGTCACCGACGACACCCTGATGACCCACGCGCTGGTCCGGGTGTACGAGGCGGTGCGCGGCCACCTGGACGCGTACGCCGTCGCCGACCACCTCGTGCCGGACCTGATGTCGCGGCCCCGCTGGATCCCGGAGCTGGAGGCCGAGGCGCTGCCCCTGCAGCGGATCTTCCTCGCCGAGAAGTGGATCGTCACACGGCTGCACTACGGGCACGCCGACCCCCGCGAGGCGGGCTCGGGGAACATCGTCAACTGCGGGGCGGCGATGTACATGGCGCCGGTGGGCCTGGTGAACGCGGCCCATCCGGAGGCGGCGTACGCCGAGGCCCTGGACGTCGCGGGCGCCCACCAGTCGTCGTACGGCCGTGAGGCGGCCGGGGTGCTGGCCGCCTGCGTCGCCGCCGCGTGCGCACCGGGCGCCACGCCCGCCTCCGTGGTGGAGACGGCGCTGGCCCTGGCCAAGGACGGCACCCGGTCGGCGATCGAGTCGGTGTGCGAAGTGGCTTCCCGGCACACGGACTTCGAGTCCGCGCTGGTGCCGCTGCGGGCGGCCGTGGCCCCGTTCGACACGGTGGGCCCGCACTACCGGGAGCCCTCGCTCGGCGCCCGGCGGCCCTCCCGGCTGCACTCCATCGAGGAACTGCCGGTCGCGCTCGGCATGCTGCTCGTCGGCGGGGGCGACTACCGGCGCACCGTGCTCGGCTCGGTCAACTACGGCCGCGACTGCGACTCGATCGCCACGATGAGCGGCGCGCTCGCGGGCGCCCTCCACGGCGAGCAGGCGATCCCCGATGCCTGGGTGAAGACGGTCGCCGAGGCCAGCCGCCTCGACCTGCACGCCCCGGCACGGGCCCTCGCGGAGGTGGCCCGCGAGATCTTCGTACGGGACACGGCGCGGCGCCGCGCGCACGAGGCGGCGTTCGCCGTGCTGGCGGGCGACGGACGGTGACCGTACGCCTGACCTGGGTCCAGCCCGAGGACCTGGTGGGCCACGAGCTGCGCCAGGCCGCACAGGACGGCCGGGACGCCGAGTCCATCGCGTCGATCGCACAGCGCTGGTACGCGGCGGGCGGCGCCCCCGCCCCGGAGCGCGCGGGGGCTTCGGAGGGCCCCGCGCCGCGCCGGCTGCGCGCGCTGGCCGAGCGGTTGCTGGACGAACTCGCCGAGCGGGAGAGCCCCCTGGCCGGCGACGAGCCGACGGACCTGGCCTCGATCCGGGCCGCCTGCCCCCGCTGGCCCGCCCCGCGCGCCCGCCCGCTGTCCTTCGGGGCCGGCCCCCTGCACGCGGCCTGGCTGGGGCGGGCGGCCGGCTGCCTGCTGGGCAAACCGGTGGAGAAGCTGCCGCTGGCCGGCATCCGCGCCCTGGCCCGCGCCACCGGGAACTGGCCGCTCACCACCTGGTTCACCGCCCGGGGGCTCCCGGCCGGCCTGGCCGCCGCCCACCCGTGGAACCGCCGCTCGGCTCCCACCTCCCTCGCCGAGAACATCGACGGGATGCCCGAGGACGACGACCTCAACTACCCCTTGCTGACCGTGCTGTTGCTCCAGCGGCACGGCCCCGGCTTCAGCACGTCCGACCTCGCCCGGCTCTGGCTCGACGAGCTCCCGGCGGGCCGTGTCTTCACCGCCGAGCGGGTCGCGTACCGCAATCTCCTCGACGGGATCGAGCCGCCGGAGACCGCACGGCACCGCAACCCGTTCCGGGAGTGGATCGGGGCCCAGATCCGGGCCGACGTGCACGGCTGGACCCACCCCGGCGACCCGGGCGCCGCCGCCGAACAGGCGCACCGGGACGCGGTCCTCACCCACACGGCCAACGGGGTGTACGGCGCGATGTTCACCGCCGCCGCCCTCGCCGAGGCCGCCGGCGGCGGGACGGACGTGCACGGCTGTCTGGCGGCGGGGCTGCGGGTGGTGCCGCCGCGGTCCCGGTACGCGCAGGCGGTGCGCCTCGGCATCGCGACGGCCCGCGCCGGGGAGGACTTCGACACGGTCGTGGACCGGCTCCACGCGGCGTACGGATCCACCCACCACTGGGTGCACGTCCTGCCCAACGCGGCGCTGCTCGCCGCCGCCCTCACCCACGCGGACGGGGACTTCGGCCGCTCCATCTGCTGCGCGGTGTCCGGCGGCTGGGACACCGACTCGAACGGCGCGACGGCCGGCTCGCTCGCCGGCCTGCTCGCGGGGCGGCCCGACGCGCTGCCCGACCGGTGGACCGCCCCGCTCAAGAACCGCCTCGCCACTTCCGTGTCCGGCCTCGGATCCATCGGCTTCGACACCCTCGCGGAACTGACCTGTCAGGAGGTACGCCGGCCATGACGGCGATCGTGGTGCTCGGCAGCACCAACATGGACCTGGTCGCCTACGTCGCCCGGGCACCCGGGCGCGGGGAGACCGTCACCGGATGGGAGTTCCGGACCGTCCCCGGCGGCAAGGGGGCCAACCAGGCCGTCGCCGCGGCCCGCGCCGGAGGGCACGTGGTGATGATCGGCGCGGTCGGGACCGACGAGTACGGCTCCTCGCTCCGTACGAATCTGGAGCACGCGGGCGTGGACACCGAACTGCTGCACACGGTCGCGGGGCCCAGCGGCACCGCGCACATCGTCGTCGACGACGAGGGGTCCAACGCGATCGTGGTGATCCCCGGCGCGAACGGCACCGTGACCGCGCTCGGTCCGGGCGGCAGCGCCGCCGTCGCGGCGGCGGGCCTGCTGCTGCTCCAGCTGGAACTGCCGCTCCCCGTCGTGGTGGAGGGAGCGCGGACCGCGAAGGCCAGGGGCGTACGGACGATCCTCACCCCCTCCCCCGTGCAGCCGCTGCCGGCCGGTCTTCTGGACGACATCGACCTGCTGGTCCCCAACGAGCACGAGGCCGCCGCGCTGACGGGGTGCGTGGATCCGCACGGAGCGGCCCAGATCCTGCTGCGGCAGGTCCCCGAGGTGGTGATCACGCTCGGCCGGAAGGGCTGCCTGTACGCGGCCCGGGGCGGTGAACCGGTCCTCTTCCCCGCCCCCGAGGTCACCGCCGTCGACACGACCGGCGCCGGGGACACCTTCGTCGGCACGCTCGCCGTGGCACTCGGCGAGGGCCGGTCGGTGCCGGCGGCGCTGGCCTGGGCCTCCTCGGCCGCGGCGCTCTGTGTGCAGAGACCCGGCGCCTCGACGTCCATGCCCCACCGCAGCGAGATCGATGCCGCATGAGTACACCGACCGCTCCTCTCGCCGGACTGCGGGTCCTGGACCTCGCCACCCTCTTCGCCGGGCCGCTCGCGGCCACCATGCTCGGGGACTTCGGGGCCGAGGTCATCAAGGTCGAGCACCCCAGGAAGCCCGATCCCTCGCGCGGCCACGGCCCCTCGAAGGACGGGATCGGCCTGTGGTGGAAGCTGCTCGGCCGCAACAAGCGCACGCTGACCCTCGACCTGTCCGCGCCGGGCGGCCGGGACGTCCTGCTGCGGCTGGCCGCGGACACCGACGTCATCGTCGAGAACTTCCGGCCAGGGACCCTGGAGCGCTGGGGGCTCGGCTGGGAGGAGCTGCACGCGGTCAACCCCCGGCTGGTGCTGGCCAGGGTCACGGGGTTCGGGCAGAAGGGCCCGTACGCGCACCGGCCCGGCTTCGGGACGCTCGCCGAGGCGATGAGCGGGTTCGCCGCCGTCACCGGCGAGCCGGACGGGCCGCCGACCCTGCCGCCGTTCGGGCTCGCCGACTCGATCGCGGCGCTCGCCACGGCGTACGCGGTGATGACGGCCCTGGCCGGCCGCGACCGCACCGGGGGCGGACAGGTCGTCGACATGGCGATCATCGAGCCGATCCTGACCGTGCTGGGGCCGCAGCCGCTCTGGTACGACCAGCTCGGCTACGTCCAGCCGCGGACCGGTAACCGCTCCCGCAACAACGCCCCGCGCAACACCTACCGCACCGCCGACGGCCACTGGGTCGCCGTCTCGGCCTCCGCCCAGTCGGTCGCGGAACGGGTGATGCGGCTGGTGGGGCGCCCTGAACTCACCGAGGAACCGTGGTTCTCCGCCGGGAGCACCCGCGCCGAGCACGCCGACGAGCTCGACGAGGCGGTGGGCCACTGGATCGCCCGGCGCACCCGGGAGGAGGTGGTCGACGCCTTCGAGAAGGCCGAGGCGGCGATCGCGCCGATCCAGGACGTACGGGACGTGATGGAGGACCCCCAGTACCGGGCACTGGGCACGATCGCCGAGGTCGAGGACCCCGAGCTGGGGACGCTGCGCATGCAGAACGTGCTGTTCCGGCTCTCGGAGACACCCGGGGCGATCCGCTGGGCGGGCCGGCCCCACGGTGCCGACACGGACGAGATCCTGGCGGAACTCGGCCTCTCCGCCCCCACGGTCGCGGCGCTGCGCGACGAGGGGGCGCTGTGAACGGCCCGGCGACCGCCCTGACCTGGCTGTACGTCCCCGGGGACCGGCCCGAGGTGGTCCGTAAGGCGCTCGGGGCGGGCGCGGACGTGGTGATCGTCGACCTGGAGGACGCGGTCGCACCGGACCGCAAGGAGTACGCCAGGTCGGCGACGACGGAGCTGCTCTCGGACCCCGTCACGGCGGACCCGATGGCGGTGCCGGTCCATGTCAGGGTCCACGGTGAGGACGACGTGAGGGCGCTGGCGGGACTGCCGGGGCTGTCCGGGATGCGGCTGCCCAAGATCACCCATGCGGCGTCCGTGCACCATGTCGAGGCGCTGGCGCCGGGGGTGCCGCTGTATCCGCTGCTGGAGTCGGCGCTGGCGATCGAGCACGCGTACTCGATCGCCGGGGCGCACCACGCCGTACGGGGGGTCGCCCTGGGCGAGGCGGACCTCCGGGCGGATCTGGGGGTGCGGGACGACTCCGGTCTCGACTGGGCGCGCAGCCGTGTGGTGATCGCCGCCCGGGCGGCCGGGCTGGACCCGCCGGTGATGTCGGTGTACCCCGACGTCCGGGACCTGTCCGGGCTGCGGGCGTCCTGTGCGCACGGCAGGGATCTCGGGCTGCTGGGCCGGGCGGCGATCCATCCCCGGCAGCTGCCGGTGATCGAGCGGGCGTTCCGGCCCACGGCACGGGAGGTCGAGTCGGCGGAGCAGATCCTGGAGGCGTCCCGGGCGGAGGCGGGCGCGCAGGCGCTGCCGGACGGGAGGTTCGTCGACGCGGCGGTGGTGGCGAGCGCGGAGCGCACGCTCTCGCTGGCCCGCTCGCGCCGCTGAGCCCCGTACACGGCGAAGGGGCCGCCGGACCGTGACGGTCCGGCGGCCCCTTCGCCGTGTACGCGGGGCGGGGAGCGTCAGCTCCGGTCGGCCTTCTGCGGGGCCCCGTCCTCGTCCGGCGCCTGCGCCTCGGGGGCGGCGGGGGCGGCCTCCCCGGAGTCGCCGTCGGCCTTGTCCCCGGCGTTCTTCTCGGCGACCTGCTCGGCGGTCTTGTCCGCCTTGTCCGCGGCCTGGTCGTCGTCCTTGGACAGGCCCACCGCGGCGGGCTCGACGACCTCCTCGCGGCCGGGGCGCACCTTCGACGAGATCACGATGTACGTCACGGCGAGCACGAACACGATGATCGCGGTCCACACGTTGAGCCGGAGGCCCAGCACGTGGTGCGCCTCGTCGACGCGCATGTACTCGATCCATCCGCGGCCCGCGCAGTACGCGGCGACGTAGAGCGCGAAGGCCCGGCCGTGTCCGAGCTTGAAGCGGCGGTCCGCCCAGATGACCAGGAGCGCGACACCGACGCACCACAGGGACTCGTACAGGAACGTCGGGTGGTAGGTGCCCGCGACCCTGTTCGTGCCCTCGCTGATCTTCAGGGCCCAGGGCACATCGGTCGGCCTGCCGTACAGCTCCTGGTTGAACCAGTTGCCCCAGCGGCCGATGGCCTGGGCGATGGCGATGCCGGGAGCCAGCGCGTCCGCCCAGGCGGGCAGCGGGATCCCACGGCGGCGGCAGCCGATCCAGGCGCCCACGGCGCCGAGGGCGATCGCGCCCCAGATGCCGAGGCCGCCCTCCCAGATCTTGAAGGCGTCCACCCAGTCCTGACCGTCGCTGAAGTACAGCTGGTAGTCGGTGATGACGTGGTAGAGCCTGCCGCCGACCAGGCCGAAGGGCACGGCCCAGACGGCGATGTCGGCGACGGTGCCGGCTTTGCCGCCCCTGGCGACCCAGCGCTTGTTGCCGAGCCAGACGGCGACGAAGACACCGATGATGATGCAGAACGCGTAGCCGCGGAGCGGGATCGGGCCGAGCTCGATCACGCCGGTCGACGGGCTGGGAATGAAGGCAAGGTTCATGACGGGGTCGACGCTACCCTGCCCGACGGGACGTACGGCAAGCCGTCCGGCAACTTCTGGGTAACGGGGCCCCGGCGGAGTACCCGCCGGAGCGCCCTGGGCCGGGCCTCAGGGGGTGGCGCCGGCGGTGGCCGGCTTCTTGCCCTTGTTCGCCTCGGCGACCCACTTCTTGATGTTGGCCGCGGAGATCTGCTCGTCCCCCTTCTTCGGGAAGATCGACTCGCCGTTGAGCAGCGCGGTGGGCGTGCCCTGGAAGCCGCCCTCGCCGAACGCCTTGTTGGACTTCTCCACCCAGCTGTCGTGCGTGCCGTCCTCCACGCAGCTGCGGAAGGCGGGCGTGTCCAGCCCGTCCACCTTTCCGGCCAGCTCGATCAGCTTGCCGTTCTTCCCGAAGGCGTCGTCGGTCTCCGCGGGCTGGTTGCGGTAGAGGACGTCGTGGTACGGGGCGAACTTGCCGACGTCCTGGGCGCAGGCGGCCGCGTTGGCGGCGCGCAGCGAGCCGCTGCCGCCGAGGTTGCCGTCGATGATCGTCGCCAGGTGGTACTCCACCTTGAGCTGACCGCTGTCGGTGAGCTCGGTGAACGTGTCACGGAAGGCGTTCTCGAACTGGGCGCAGACCGGGCAGCGGAAGTCCTCCCAGATCGTGAGCGTGGACGGCGCGTCGTCGGCCCCGACCTGGAGGGCGAGTCCGTCCTTGCCCTGGGCTCCGGACGGGGTGACGGCGGGCCCGGCCTCGCTGTCCTTGTCGTTCTTGCCGGCGTTGGCGGCGATCACCCCGATCACGGCCGCCAGCGCCAGCACCCCCACCACGGCGGTCGAGACGATCAGCGTGCGGCGGCGCCGGTCCCGGGCCCGGTCCTGCTCACGCTGCTGGACGAGCCGGTCACGCGCGGCTCTTCTGCGGTCTTGGTTCTTCTCGCTCACATGGCGCAAACGAACCGGGGAGGCACGTCAGCGCCTCCCCGGTCCCAGGTCCACCCGTACGGATGACCCCGGCTGTCAGCGCTTTCGAACGCCTTCGGCCAGTTCGCCCGCCAGCGCCTGGACGGCGGCGAGACCGGCGGCCTCGTCCGGGGCGTCCAGCATCCGCTTGACGAAGGCCGAGCCGACGATCACCCCGTCGGCGAAGCCCGCGACCTGCCGGCCGTGGTCGGCCGTGGACACGCCGATGCCCACGCAGACGGGCAGGTCCGTGGTGGCCCGGGTGCGCCGCACCAGGTCCTGGGCCTGCTCGCCGACCGATTCGCGGGTGCCGGTGACGCCCATCAGCGAGGAGGCGTACACGAACCCGGAGCCTGCCGCCGTGATGGTGGCGAGGCGCTCGTCCCTGCTGCTCGGGGCGACGACGAAGACGGTGGCCAGACCGTGCTTGTCGGCGTGCTCCCGCCACAGGCCGGACTCCTGGACCGGCAGGTCGGGCAGGATGCACCCGGCGCCGCCCGCCTCTGCGAGCTCGGCGGTGAAGCGCTCCACGCCGTACCGGTCGATGGGGTTCCAGTACGTCATGACGAGGATCGGGGCGCCCGTCGCCTCGTGCGCCTCGCGGACCGTGCGCATGATGTCGGCGATCTTCACCCCGCCGCGCAGCGCGATGTCGTCGGCGGTCTGGATGACCGGTCCGTCGAGCACCGGGTCGCTGTGCGGGAGGCCCACCTCGATGACGTCGGCGCCGCCCGCGACGGCCGCCTTGACGGCCGCGATCCCGCCGTCCACGGTCGGGAAGCCGCCGGGAAGGTAGGCGATGAGCGCCGCGCGGTCCTCGGAGGCCGTCCGTGCCAGCGTCGATTCGAGAAGCTCTCGGTTGCCGCTCACTTGGTGACCTCTTCCTCTCCGTCGGCGACATCGGCCTCGACGACCGCGTCGGCGTCGTACAGCCCGAAGTACCGCGCTGCGGTGTCCATGTCCTTGTCGCCGCGGCCGGACAGGTTGATCAGGATCAGCCCGTCCTCGCCGAGCTCCCGTCCGACCTCCAGGGCCCCGGCCAGCGCGTGCGCGCTCTCGATGGCCGGGATGATCCCCTCGGTGCGGGAGAGGAGGCGCAGCGCCTGCATGGCGGCGTCGTCGGTGACGGCGCGGTACTCGCCCCGGCCGACGTCCTTGAGGTAGGCGTGCTCCGGGCCGATGCCCGGGTAGTCGAGTCCGGCCGAGATCGAGTAGGGCTCGGTGATCTGGCCCTCCTCGTCCTGGAGGACGTAGCTGCGTGAGCCGTGCAGGATCCCGGGCTCGCCCGCGGTCAGGGTGGCCGCGTGCTCGCCGGTCTCCACTCCGTGCCCCGCGGGCTCGCAGCCGACCAGCCGGACGTCCTCGTCGCCGATGAAGGCGTGGAAGAGGCCGATGGCGTTGGAGCCGCCGCCGACGCAGGCGACCGCGGCGTCCGGCAGCCGGCCGGTGCGCTCCAGGATCTGGCGGCGGGCCTCCACACCGATCACCCGGTGGAAGTCGCGGACCATCGCCGGGAAGGGGTGCGGCCCGGCGACCGTGCCGAAGAGGTAGTGGGTGCGGTCCACGTTGGCGACCCAGTCGCGGAACGCCTCGTTGATGGCGTCCTTGAGGGTCCGGGAGCCGGACTTCACCGCGACGACCTCGGCGCCGAGCATCCGCATCCGCGCCACGTTCAGCGCCTGCCGCTCGGTGTCGATCTCGCCCATGTAGATGGTGCACTCGAGCCCGAAGAGCGCGCAGGCGGTGGCGGTGGCGACACCGTGCTGGCCCGCTCCGGTCTCCGCGATGACGCGGGTCTTGCCCATGCGCTTGGTGAGCAGGGCCTGGCCGAGCACGTTGTTGATCTTGTGCGAGCCGGTGTGGTTGAGGTCCTCGCGCTTGAGGAAGACGCGGGCGCCCCCGGCGTGCTCGGCGAAGCGCGCGACCTCGGTCAGCGCGCTGGGACGGCCGGTGTAGTCGACCATGAGCGCGTTGAGCTCGGCGGCGAAGGCCGGGTCGGCCTTGGCCTTGTCGTACTCGACGGCGACCTCGTCCACGGCGGCGACGAGCGCCTCCGGGATGAACTTGCCACCGAACGCGCCGAAATAGCCCTCGGCGCTGGGGATCAGACCCTCGGGGTCCGGGATGAAGAAGTCGGACGACATGCGACGTGCTCCTCGAATCGCAACGGGTGATGTCACCGTATGCGCCATGAGCGGAGCGCCACGCCGACCGGTGGACGGTCGGTGCGGTGAGGCGTACGGGTCCCCCTGTACGGCGGGGACCGGCGGCCGGGGCTCGCTACGGCGCGGACCCCGTGCGCCATCGCATGCCGTTGACCTGTCCCGGCTCGTCACCGATGACGTACCGCACGCGCCGGCCGTGCACACGGCGGGCGGGAGCGCGGCAGCCGCGGGGGCGGCAGCCGCGCGCCAGCGGCGCGTGCGGGTCCCGGGCCTGCGCCCCGGCGGGGCGCAGGCCCGGCCGGATGCGGGCGGCGGGACGGTCGGCGGTCACGGGCGGGGTCAGCCCCGTCCGTGCCGGAGCGCCGGGTGGGCGCCGGCGGCGACCAGGTCGGCGACGGCTGCCCGGGGGGCGCGGCCGGTGACCAGGGACTCGCCCACCAGCACCGCGTCGGCGCCGGCGTTGGCGTAGGCGATGAGGTCGTGCGGGCCGCGGACGCCGGACTCGGCGACCTTGACGATGTGGTCCGGGATCTCGGGGGCGACGCGCTCGAAGGTGGAGCGGTCGACCTTGAGGTCCTTGAGGTTGCGCGCGTTGACACCGATGATCTTCGCCCCGGCGTCCACGGCGCGCTCCGCCTCCTCCTCGTCGTGGGCCTCGACGAGCGGCGTCAGGCCGATCGACTCGGCGCGCTCGATGAGGGAGACGAGGGCCTCCTGGTCGAGTGCGGCCACGATCAGCAGAGCGAGGTCGGCGCCGTAGGCCCGTGCCTCCCAGAGCTGGTAGGAGGTGACGATGAAGTCCTTGCGCAGGACCGGGATGTCGACCTTGGCGCGGACCGCCTCCAGGTCGGCGAGCGAACCGCCGAAGCGGCGCTCCTCGGTGAGGACCGAGATGACGGACGCCCCGCCGGCCTCGTAGTCCGCGGCGAGCGCGGCCGGGTCGGCGATGGCGGCCAGGGCCCCCTTGGAGGGGCTGGAGCGCTTGACCTCGCAGATGACGGTCACACCCTCGCCGCGCAGGGCGGCGACTCCGTCCTTGGCCTGGGGAGCGCGCGCGGCGCGTTCCTTGAGCTCGTCGAGGCTGACACGCGCCTGCCGCTCCGCGAGGTCGGCGCGGACGCCGTCAATGATCTCGTCGAGCACACTCACGCGAGCGGCCCCCTTCCGAAGCGGTGATGGGTACAGGATCAGCCATCTCGATGGTATCCGCAGGATGGCTCAGGGCCCGCATCCGCCGCCCTGACGTCCCACTACCTGGTCATTCACGGAGCCAGCGCCGAACCGAAGGGGAGGTTCCTGACCACGGAGAAGACCAGCAGCACCGCGCCGACGCCCCACCAGTAGCCGGGCGCGATCGCGATCCGCATCGGGCGGCCCCGGCTCGCGCGGACCGTCCAGAGCAGCCAGACCGCCGCGAAGACGGCGTAGCCGACGACGGCCAGGGCGTTGGCCCCGAGGGCCGTGGCCAGGTCTCCGTGGGCGAAGGCGTGGGCGCTGCGCAGCCCTCCGCAGCCGGGGCAGAACACCCCGGTGAACCGGAGCATGGGGCAGACCGGGTAGTGGCCCGGTTCGTTGGGGTCGACCGTGGCGACGTAACCGAAGGCTCCGACGACGGCGGCCATGACACCGACGGGCGTGGCCAGCCGGCGGAGGAGCGGGCGCGGGGCGGGGGCCGGCAGACCGGGACCGGGCGGGGGTGCGGGGGCCGGGCCCGGAGGGGCGGGTACGGGGTCCGGGGCGGCGGCTGCGGGAGAGGCTGAGGCGTCCACGCGCCGATTGTCCCCGCTCATGAGGAGAGGCGCAGCCCGGTCCGGGCCGCGCCTCGCGTCGTGTCCCGGGCCCCGGCACCTGCCGGGGCCCCCGGGTGCCTGTTCAGGCCGTGATCTGAGCCTGGGAGGCGCGGGCCCTGGCGGCCGCCATCTCGGCGGACTCCTTCGGCATGCCGAGGCCGGCCATCTTCATCACGAGACCGACGACACCGCCGAGGATGGTGACGCCGATACCGGCCCAGAAGCCGAGCGTGTTCGCCGCGACCATGAAGAGGCCCGCGATGCAGAAGCCGATGAAGGAGATGATGACACCGGTCCAGGCGGCCGGGGTGTGTCCGTGGCTGCTGCCCGCCATGAGTTGCTCCTAGTTGGTGTTGCGCTGAAGGTATCGCTGGGAAAGCTCACCGCCATTGTCCCGTACGCGCCGGGGGACGTGAGGCTGGGGGTCATGCCTCGCGCGTCGGGTCCTCGCCGCGGTCGAGGGCCTTCCACAGTTCCTCGGGCCGTTCGGGGTCCGGGGCGGTGCGGGGGGCCTTGCGGGGGCGGGGGGTGCCGTCGCGCTCGTACCGTCCCGACATGGCGGGCCAGCGGCTGCCGTAGCGCAGGGCGAGCAGTCCGGCGAGCAGGATGAGCAGTCCGCCGGCCGCGGTGACGTAGGGCCAGGCGGTGTGGCTGAGGGCGCCGACGGTGGCCGCGGTGTTGCCCGTGGTCTGAGCGGCCCGCTCGTCCAGGGCCGCACTGTCCGAAGCGCCGGTGTAGGCGCTGAGGCCCGCGCCGAGGCCGCTGAGGGCCAGCAGCGCGGCGACGATCAGGCGGCCGCCGCCTCGGACCGCGAAGACGGCGACGAGGGCGGCCAGGCCGACGACCGCCAGGGCCGCCGGGAGGCCGGTGACGTCCTGGCCGTCGGCGGTGAGCGGAAGCGTGCCGCCGCCGACCGACGCCTTGCCCTCGGCCCAGGTCTGCCCGGAGGCGAGGAGGACGACGGTGGCGCCGGCCGCCCCGAGGAGCAGACCGGCGGCCAGGCTTCGGCGGCTTCCGGCGCTGTCGGACGCGGAGGCGGCGCGGGCACGGGGCTGGGGTACGGGGACGGCACTCACGTACTCCACTATCCCTTACCGGCTCCGGCGGACGGGAGGCGGTTCGCCGTATGCACGGCGCGCAGGACCGCGGCGGCCTTGTTCCGGCACTCCGTGTCCTCCGCGACCGGGTCGGAGTCCGCGACGATGCCCGCGCCGGCCTGGACGTACGCGGTGCCGTCGCGCAGCAGGGCGGTCCGGATGGCGATGGCGGTGTCGGAGTCCCCGGCGAAGTCGAGGTAGCCGACGCAGCCGCCGTACAGTCCGCGGCGGCTGGGTTCGAGCTCCTCGATGATCTGCAGGGCGCGCGGCTTGGGGGCGCCGGAGAGGGTGCCCGCGGGGAAGCAGGCGGTGAGGACGTCGAAGGCGGTGCGGCCCTCGGCGACGCGGCCGGTGACGGTGGAGACGATGTGCATCACGTGCGAGTACCGCTCGACGGACATGAAGTCGACCACCTCGACGCTGCCCGGCTCGCAGACCCGCCCCAGGTCGTTGCGGCCCAGGTCGACGAGCATCAGGTGCTCGGCGCGTTCCTTGGGGTCGGCGAGGAGCTCGTCGGCGAGCGCCTGGTCCTCCTGCGGGGTGGCGCCGCGGTGCCTGGTCCCGGCGATGGGGTGGACCATCGCCCGGCCGTCCTCGACCTTGACGAGCGCCTCCGGGCTGGAGCCGACGACGTCGAAGCCGTCGAAGCGGAAGAGGTACATGTACGGCGACGGGTTGGTGGCGCGCAGCACCCGGTAGACGTCCAGGGCGCTCGCCGTGCAGGGCGTCTCGAAGCGCTGGGAGGGGACGACCTGGAAGGCCTCGCCGGCCCTGATGCGCTCCTTGACGTCCTCGACGGCGTCCATGAACGCCTGGCCGCCCCAGAGCGCGGTGTACGGCGGGAGCTCGGAGGGCGGCAGGGCGGCGGGGGCGTTCTCCACGGGCCGGGAGAGGTCGCGCTCCATGGCGTCCAGGCGGGCGACCGCGTCCCCGTACGCCTCGTCGACGCCGGTGTCCAGGTCGTTGTGGTTGATCGCGTTGGCGATCAGCAGGACGGTGCCGTCCTGGTGGTCGAGCACGGCGAGGTCCGAGGTGAGCAGCATCGTGAGCTCGGGGAGTTCGAGGTCGTCCACACCGTGCTCGGTGATCCGCTCCAGCCGGCGTACGACGTCGTAGCCGAGGTAGCCGACCATGCCGCCGGTGAACGGCGGCAAGCCGTCGTCGCCGTCGCCGACCAGGTCGCGCGGGGTGTGCAGGGTCTCGACGGTGGCCCGGAGCGCGTGCAGCGGGTCGCCGTCGACGGGGACGCCGACGGGCGGGGTGCCGAGCCAGTGGGCCTCGCCGTCGCGGGAGGTCAGGGTGGCGGCGCTGCGTACCCCGATGAAGGAGTAGCGGGACCAGGTGCGGCCGTTCTCCGCGGATTCCAGGAGGAAGGTGCCGGGGCGTTCGGCGGCGAGCTTGCGGTAGAGCCCGACCGGGGTGTCGCCGTCCGCGAGGAGCCGGCGGCTGACGGGGATGACACGGCGGTCGACGGCGAGCTTGCGGAACGTGTCGAGATCCATGGCGGCTGACCTTATCGGGGCGCGGTGAGCGGGAGGACGTCCTTGTCGAAGCAGGTGCGCGCGCCGGTGTGGCAGGCGGCACCCGTCTGGTCGACCTTCACCAGGACGGTGTCGGCGTCGCAGTCCAGCGCGACCGACATCACCTGCTGGGTGTGACCGGAGGTGTCCCCCTTGACCCAGTACTCCTGGCGGCTGCGGGACCAGTAGGTGCAGCGGCCCGTGGTGAGGGTGCGGTGCAGCGCCTCGTCGTCCATCCAGCCGAGCATGAGCACCTCGCCCGTGTCGTGCTGCTGGGCGATGGCCGGGAACAGCCCGTCGGGGCCGCGCTTGAGGCGGGCGGCGACGGCCGGGTCGAGATTGCTGGCGGGCGGGGAGCCGGGCGTGCTGGTCATGGGCCCCATTGTGCCGCGCCGGAGGGGGCCGTCCGGCCGTGCGTCCACTGGGCGGACCAGGGGCGGCGGCCGTACGCTGGCGGGCATGTCGACCCATGCGAAGCGTGAACGTCTTCTGCTCGCCGACCTGTTGGAAGCGGCGGGCCCCGAAGCCCAGACCCTGTGCAACGGCTGGAAGACCCGTGACCTGGCCGCCCATGTCGTGGTGCGGGAACGCCGCGCGGACGCCGCGGGCGGGATTCTGGTGGGCGCCCTGAAGAACCGGCTGGAGCGGGTCCAGGCCGAGTTCGCCGCCAAGCCGTACGAGGAGCTGATCCAGCTCATCCGTACGGGTCCGCCCCGGATGTCGCCCTTCGGGCTGAAGCAGCTGGACGAGGCGGCCAACACCGTCGAGTTCTACATCCACGCGGAGGACGTGCGCCGGGCCCAGCCCGACTGGTCGCAGCGGGACCTGGATCCGGTGTTCGCCGACGTGCTGTGGGCGCGCACCGAGAAGACGGCGCGGATGCTGGGCCGCCGGGCCCCGGTGGGTCTGGTGCTGCGGCGCCCGGACGGCCAGACGGCGGTGGCCCACAAGGGCACCCCGGTGGTGACGGTCACCGGGGAGCCGGGTGAGCTGCTGCTGTTCGCCGCGGGGCGGCAGGACGCGGCGCGGGTGGAGCTGGAGGGCGACAAGGACGCGCTGGCCCGGCTGCACACGGCCGAGCTCGGCCTGTAGCCCGGCCGACGGGGCCGCTCAGCCGCGGGCGCGTGCGGGGCGTCGGCGGGTCCGGTGGCCGTCGCCCGGTGCGGCGTCCGGGTCCGGGCCCTGTCCCAGCAGCCCGAGGAGGAAGCCCGCCGGGATGGTGACCAGGCCCGGGGTCTGGAGCGGGAAGACCGCGAAGTCCCACTCCGGGAAGAGCGCGACGGGCGTGCCGGAGAACGCCGGTGACAGGACCATCAGGACCCCGATCAGCGGGAGCGTCCCGTAGACGGTCCACCGCACCCCCCGTGCGCCGAAGCGCGGCCGGAACAGGGCGTGGAGCAGGACGGGCGGCAGGATCGAGGCGGCGGCCGCGAACGACAGGGAGAGCAGCACCTGCGGGTTGCGGTCGTGGGTGTACGCCGACAGGAGCACGGCGAGCGCCCCGATGCCGGCGACGGACCAGCGGGCACGCCGGATCTCCCTGGCCGAGGCCCTGCCCTCGCCCTGCGCGCCCGACGTCACGGCGAAGTCGCGGGCCACGGAGGAGGCGGCGGCCAGGGTGATCCCGGCGACCGCGGCCAGGGTCGTGGCGAACGCGGCGCAGGCCACGAGCGCGAACAGGGGGCTGTCCCGTGGGCCGGCCGCAGCCGGGTCGAGGGCGCTGGTCACCATCAGCAGGGAGGTGCCGCCGGCCGGGTCGGCGGCGTACAGCAGGTCACGCCCCACGAGGGCGGAGGCGCCGAGGCCGACGACGACGATGCCGGCGCACAGCAGGGCGACGGGGCCCACGGCCCAGACTCCGGCCCGGCGGGCGGTCCAGGCGTCACGGAGGGGGTGGAGCCGCATCATGATGTGCGGCATGCAGGCGGCGCCGAGCACGAGGGTGGCCTGGAAGCCGATCAGGTCGAGCCCGCCCGTGATCCCGTGGCCGAACTGGAGCCCGGGGCGCGCGTAGTCGCCGCCGGCACCGCTGCCCGCCCGCGCGGCGTCGAAGAGGGCGAACGGGGACCAGTCGAAGCGCGCCAGGACGAGCCCCGCGAGCAGGGTGACCGCGCCGAGGACGACGGCCACCTTGAGGATCTGGATGTAGCCGGTGCCACGCATCCCGCCGAACGCCGAGTAGCAGACCATCAGCGCGCCGCTGGCGACGGTGCAGCCGGTGAGGGCGCCGTCGGGCAGCCCGAACATGGCGGTCATGACACGGCCGGCGGTGGTGAGCTGCACGAGGAGCAGAGGGGCCAGTACGACGAGGGTGGCCACGCCGAGCGCCCGGCGCACGGACCCGTCGCCGAGCCGGTCCGCGAGGAAGTCCCCCATGGTGAACACGCCCCGGCGGCGCAGCCGTTCGGCGAAGAGCCGCATGACCAGGACCAGTGAGGCGACGGTGGCCAGGGCGAAGAGCAGGCCGTCGAACCCGGCGAGCGCGACGGACCCGGTGGTGGAGAGCAGGGTGGCGGCGGAGACGTAGTCCCCGGCGATGGCCAGCCCGGCGGCGGCGGGGCCGAGGGTGGCGCCGCCGGCGTAGAAGTGCTCCGGATCGTCCTGGTCGGCCGCGGCGAGGCCGCACAGCAGCAGGGACACGGCGACGAAGCCGAGGAAGATGACCACGGCGAGGGACCGGGCGTCGATCACGCCGTTCACCGGGTTCGCTCCGCCGGTACGGCTCCGAGAGGGGCAGTTGGGGACATGCGCGCCATGGCATCAGCCGGGGCGGAGGCGGCACAGGGGGCCGGGGCGGGACGCGGCACCGGTACAGCCCGCCCGGCGCGGGACTGTGCGCCGGCACAGGGGCCGCCGCCGGGAGCCCTCCGTCAGGGGGCGGGTTCGTCCTCGGCGGCCGGGCGTCCGACGGCGAGCCGTCCGATCTCCTCGGCGATCACGTCCGGTTCGGTGACGGGGACGTAGTGGCCGGAGCGGGTGGCGATCACGTGCCTGCCGGGGGACGCCGCGGCGGCCGAGCGGGCGTGCGCCTCGTTGGCGGCCCGGCGTACCGCCCGGTTCATGCCGTTCCCCGTCAGGCCGCCGGAGATGACGGTGACGGGGACGCCGGTCAGGTCGGGCGGGGTGGTGCGGAAGGCGGCGAGTTCGTCGAGATACGTGCGGGCCTGGGCGCGGTGAGTCCGCACGAGGCCGACGGTGAATCCGTCGCGCGCCATGTCGTGGCGCGCGTCCTCGGGCAGTGGCGCGGCGACCGAGCGGTACAGGCGGCCGAGCAGTCCGAGGCGGGCCAGTAGCAGGTTGACCGCGATGACGACGCGCTCCGCCCGGCGGAAGGGGGCGCGGAACAGCAGGTCGGCGCCCTCGTCGGTGGGGTCGACGAGGACCAGGCCGCGGATCCGGTCGCGGCACCTGGAGGCGGTGAGGCGTACGAGCGGCCCGCCCGCGCTGTGCCCGACGAGGACGAACGGTCCGGGCCCGAAGTGGTCGAGCAGGTCCTCCAGGTCGTCCGCCATGCGGTGCAGCGTCCGGGAGCCGGGGTCGGCGGGGCTGCGGCCGAGTCCGGCACGGTCGTAGACGACGGCCCGCGCCCAGCCGCCCACGGCGGGCTGGGCACGGTCGTAGACGACGGCCCGCGCCCAGCCGCCCACGGCGGGCTGCACCAGCGCCCAGGAGGAGCGGGTGGCCGCCGCTCCCGCCTCGAAGACGACGGTGGGGGCTCCGTCCCCGGCACCGGGCCCCGGGAGGACCATGGCGTGCAGGGTGCGCCCGTCGCGTGTGGTCACCCACTCCGCGTCCCCCTGGACATGGCGGGCGGTTCCGTCCGTCGGGGACATGCGCGGTCCGCCTCTCGTGTGGTCGGCCCTCCACGGCCCTCGGACCGCCGGGAGGTGAAGTTAGGTTACCCTAACTTCACCTCTCCGCACGTCCTCCCCGGAAGGTCGGATCCCCTTTCCCCGTACGGCGGTCGGGGCGGCTCAGCCGGCCAGCAGCCGCCGGGCCGCGAGCGCCAGTGACACCTCCACCGCGTCCGACGGCCGCGTCAGACAGCGCCCCGTCAGCTGCTCGAACCGCCGCAGCCGGTTCAGCACGGTGTTGCGGTGGCAGTACAGCCTCGCGCCGGCCCGCTGCGCCGAGCCGTCCGAGTCGAGCCACGCGGTCAGCGTCTCGATGAGCACGTCGCGGTCCGCCGGGTCGAGCCGGTCGAGCGGACCGAGGACCCGGTCGGCGAGCGCGGTTCCGAGCCCGGGCGAGGACACGACGAGCGCCGCGGGCAGGTGCTCGTCGAGCAGGACGGTGCCCCCGGACGCCGGGCAGGCGCGCAGCGCCGTCTCGGCGAGGCGCCGCGCGTCACCGACACGGGCGAGCCCGTCGACCACGGAGCTGATGCCGGCCCGGGCACCCGGAGGCACCGTCAGGCCGTCGGCGAGCGCGGCGAGTTCGCCGTCGGCTGCCGGGACGGGCGCGGGCCTGGTGTCGCCGTCGCCCGAGGGATCCGGCTCGGCCTCCACCGGGACCGCCCCCAGCGGCAGGATCGCCAGCTCCACCTCGCCCGCCCGGTGCCAGAGGGCGGGTGTCCCCTCGGGCAGGGTCAGCGGCGGCCGGCCGGTGCCGTGCGGGGCCCGGCGGGCACCGGCGACCGCGAGCACGGCGTACCGGCCCCGCACCGGAAGGTCCAGCATCGCGGCGGCGTCCGGCAGGTCCGCGATCCGGGCGGTGCCGTCCAGCAGGGCGGCCGTCATCAGGCGCTGCTGGTTCTCGCGGCGCCAGGAGAGCCGCCGCTCGGCCTGCCGGTACGCCTCGGCCACCACGGCGCAGTGCTCGTCGACGAAGTTCCAGACGTCCGCGGCGACATGGACGAGCAGCCGGGTGTCCTCGGGGTGGCGCCGGGCCGTGTCGTCGACCAGGTCCTGCCAGACCATCGCCCCGCCCATCCGGAAGGCGTGCATGACCGCGTCGAGCGGTACGCCCTGCTCGGCCCTGGTCTCGCCGATCCACCGCGAGGTGCGGTGGGCGGCCTCCCGGAACTCGCGGGGCTGGATGAGGGAGGCGACGTTGTGCCGCAGCGAGCGGTGGACCTCCTGCCAGATCTCGGCGGGCTCGGTCTCCATCGCGGCGCGGTAGGCGGGCTCCTGCTCGCGCAGCGCCTCGACCAGCCGGTCCGTGAGTTCCGGCAGCGCCTCCAGCAGCACCCGGGCCGCCCGGTGGAGCACGGCCACGGCCTCACGGTCGGCCAGGGAGCGGGCCCGGTTCGGCAGCGGCGTCGCGGACGGCGGTCCGTGCGGCGCCCTGATCCGTGAACGTACGACCTGTGGCATGGCGGCCTCCACCGGGAATCGGCCGGCCGCGGACGGGCCGGCCCCGGTGCACGCCCGGCCCGCAGCCGGGCCGGCGCACACCATCGATCCTGACGACCGCAGAATGGCATACCGCCCGGTCGGTACCTAGGGGTCTGCGCGGTTCTTCTCATCACGGTCCTGCAACCCCGGCCCGCGCCCGCCGTCCAGCAGCCGTGCGAGCTCGATCCTGGAGCGGACCCCGAGCGCGGCGAAGACGTTGCGGAGGTGGTGGTCGACGGTCCGCGGGCTCACCGAGAGCCGCACCGCCACCTCACGGTTGGTGGCGCCCTCCGCCACGCAGCGCGCGATCCGCTGCTGCTGCGGAGTCAGCCCGGCCAGCGGCCCCGGGCCGCTCCGGTCCGGCACGTCCACCGACTCCCCGGCGGCCCGCAGTTCGCCGCCGGCCCGGTCCGCCCAGACGCGGGCGGAGCACCGTTCGAAGGCGACCAGCGCGTCACGCAGCGGCCCGCGTGCCTCGCGGGTACGGCGCAGACGGCGCAGCAGCTGGCCCTGGAGCAGCCGGGTGCGCGCCCGCTCGAAGTCGCCGCCCGCGCGGTCGTGATGGGCCAGCGCCTCCTCGTACCGGGCGGCGGCCTCCTCGGGCGGTGCCAGCAGGGCGCGGCAGCGGGCCAGCTGGGCGGGGACCTGGGGGTCGGTCGTCCGCGCGGTCCACAGGGCGAACTCATCGACGGCGGCGTCCAGTTCACCGGCCGCCTCGTCCGCCCGGCCGGAGAGCGCCATCGCCTCGACGTAGCAGGGCACGGCGAGCATCCGGGTGGCGAAGTGGCCCGTCCCTGGCCCGGGTCTGACCAGCGGGCCCAGCCTGGCCGCCGCCTCGCCCGGCCGTCCGGCCGCCAGATCGGCGCGGGCGACCGCCCAGGTCGCGAGCATGGCCGCCTGGGCCAGGCCGTGCGGACCCGCCCCTGCCAGTGCCGCGTCGGCGTGGGCGGCGCACGCCTCGGCGGGGCCCTCCACCGAGGCGGCGAGCGCGAGCACGGCGTGCAGATGGGTGGCGGAGTTCCGCTGCCCGGTACGGCGGGCCGCGTGCAGCCCCTCCAGCGCGTGGGCCCGCGCCCTGGCGTGCTGCCCGGCGCGCAGTTCGGCGTAGGCGAGCTGCTCCAGGGCGTGCGGCAGCAGGGCTTCGGGGCCCCTGACGCGTACGACGGCGAGGGCGCGGGCCCCGGCCCGGCAGGCCGCGTCCACCTCGCCCAGCACCAGGGCCGAGGCCCCGGCCCGCAGGAGTTCCCCGGCGTCCTCGGCACGGTCGGCGGAGTCCAGGCAGCACCGCAGGAGGGCGTGGCCCCGGTCGGGGTGCCCGGCGAGCACGGCGCACATCCCGGCGCGGTACTGCGCCATGGACCGGTCGGCCGCGGCGACGGGGACGCGGTTCATGGCGTCCAGGTACGCGATGGCGTCCCCCATGGCCCACGCCGCCTCCGCGGCGCCGAACAGGGCGTCCAGGGTGCGGCGCGGGTCGTGCGGGGCGAGGAGCTCCGCCGCGGCCAGGAGCGCCTCGCGGGCGTCGGCGACCGGTTCGTCGCGCAGGGCGAGCATGCCGCGTACGTACGGGGCGGCGCCGCCGGCGGGGTGGGGACCGACGCGGGCGAGCATGGCGCGGGCCCGGCCGGTGTCGCCGGCCAGCCGGGCCTGCTCGGCGGCGGCGGTGAACCGTGCGGCGCGCAGGGTCTCGTCCGTGGAGAGCGCGGCGGCCCGGGCCAGCGCGGCCGAGCGTTCGCCGTGCGGGCGCGGGGCGGCGGCGGCCCTCTCCAGCTGTGCGGCGAGGGCGGCGTCCGGCCCGGGGGCGGCGCAGGCCCGCTGGACGAGCGCGGCCGGCGGGGCCTGACCGGGTCCGGTGAGGAGCGCGGCGAGCAGTTCGTGCACGGCGCGGCGGCGGGCCGGGGGCGCCCGGTGCAGGACCGCGCGGCGCAGCAGCGGATGGCTGAAGTGCACGCGGCTGCCCGCCCGTTGGAGGGCGCCTGCGGTGCCGGCGGGTGCGAGGAGGACCCGGTCGAGGTGGGCCGGGGACAGTCCGGCCCGGGCACCCGCCCGCAGCAGCAGGGCCGCGTCGGCGCCGGCCCCGTCCGGTTCGTGCTCCTCCGCGGCGGCGGCCAGCAGGAGCAGGGTGCGGGTGTCGGGCGACAGCCCGTCGAGGTGCTCGGCGTGGGCGTCGAGGACGCTCTCGGCGCCGGGGAGCGGGTAGGGCAGCGCGGTGCGCCCGGCCAGCTGGCCGGGCGTGAGCCGGCCGGCCAGTCCCGCCAGCAGGCGGGGGTTGCCCGCGGCCTCGCGCAGGAGTTCGCCGCGTACGACGGGGTCGACCTCGGCCGTGCCGTCGGTGAGCCGGTCCAGGAGCGCGGCCGCCGCGTCGTCGTCGAGCGGCCCGAGGCGCAGCGCGGGCAGTCCGGCGAAGGCGGTCTCGTCGGCGGCGCCGAGCACCACGGCGACACGGCTGCCCGCACCCAGTCTGCGGGCGGCGAAGCCGAGGGCCGCGCGGGAGTCGGGGTCCCAGGCGTGCGCGTCGTCCACGCAGACCAGCAGGGGCCGTTCGGCCCCAAGCCCCCGCAGCAGTCCGAGCAGCGCGCCCGGGGTGATGCCGGAGCCCAGGACCGTGTCGGGCGCGACGGGCAGCGGTCCGGGGGCGGAACAGAGCAGGGCGTGCAGCCCGCTGTAGGGCAGCCGCTGTTCGGCGGGGGCCGCGGCGGCGTACAGGACGGGTCCGCCGTGCCGTCCGAGGTAGTGGGCGGCGGTCCGCCGCAGCAGGGCGGTGCGGCCGAGGCCGGGCGGCGAGGTCAGCACGAGCGCTCCGCCGCCCCCTGCCCGCAGTCGCTCCAACAGGGTTTCCAGGATAGCCAGTTCACCGCTGCGGCCGTACAGCCGGAGCGGACTGTGCACGGTCGTCGATGAGGTCACGCCTGCACGTTACTTCCGCGTAAACAGCGTCGGAAGGCTCGCGTCCGCTCCCGGTTCCCGGGCGGGCCCGAGCGGTGCGGGCTCCCAACGGAACGGCGCCGGTGCTGTGCGGGGGCACAGACCCGGCCCGCCGTACGGCGGCCGCCCGTAACGTCGGTGCATGACTGATGAATTGCGTACACACGACGGTTTGACCCTGCGCTGCTGGTCCTGGTCGCGGGACCCGGACGGCGCCCTGCCTCCGGTGGTGCTGCTGCACGGCTTCGCCGCGCACGCCCGGCTGAACTGGGAGGGCCCCGGCGTCGTCGAGGCGCTCGTGGCGCGGGGCCGCCGGGTGTACGCCCTGGACGCGCGGGGCCACGGCGAGTCGGACGGGCCGCACGACGACACGTACTACGGCGAGTCGCTGATGGCCCGTGACGTCCGCCTGCTCCTCGACCGGATCGGCGCGGACCGCGTGCATCTCGTGGGGTATTCCATGGGCGCGGTGGTGGCGGTCCTGGCCGCGGCGGCGGACACCCGCGTCAGTCGTCTGGTGGCCGGAGGGATCGGGGCGGGCGCGGTGGAGGTGGGCGGTCTGGACACCCGGGTGATACCCCCCGAGCTGGTCTCGGCGGCTCTGACGGCCGACGACGCGGCGGACGCGCCCGAACGGACCCGGGCCTTCCGGGTGCTGGCCGACACGGCGGGTGGCGACCGGCTGGCGCTGGCCGCGCAGATCCGGGCGGTGCACCGGGACGCGCTGCCGCTGGACCGGATCACGGTCCCGACGCTGGTGCTCGCCGGCGCGGACGACCCCCTCGCGACCCGGCCCGAGGTGCTGGCCTCGGCGATCGCGGGGGCGGAGCTGGCCGTGCTGCCGGGGGACCATCTGACGGCGGTCCGCGACCCCGGATTCGCGGGCGCCGTCGCGGACTTCCTCGCGCGGGACTGACCCCCCGGACGGACGGAGGGGCCGGACGGACGGAGGGGCCGGACGGACGGAGGGGCCGGACCGCGGTACGCGCGGCCCGGCCCCGGCTCCCCGTCGTCAGGAGGTGTGCGGGCAGTTGCCCCGGTACTCGGCGATCGTCAGGCTCGTCGACGGCAGCGGGCAGAGGAACTGCTCGTAGCGGGTGTCCTTGTCGATGAAGCGCTTCAGCCACGAGATGCTGTACTTCGCGATCGTCGTGTTCGAGCTGTTCGGGGTGAAGTGGGTGGCCCCCCGCAGCTCCAGGTACGCCTTGTCCAGCGAGCTCGGCAGCGAGGTGTAGAACGGCTCCGAGTGGGTGGCCACGGGCGCGACCGTGTCGCCGTCCGCCCCGATCACCAGGGTCGGCGTCTTCACCTCGGGCCAGGTCTTGTCCGTGTTCCAGCCGGTCAGCGGGATCGCCGCCCGCAGCGACGGACGGTCCTTAGCGGCCTCCAGCGTGCCGCCGCCGCCCATGGAGTGGCCCATGACGCCGAGCCGGGAGGAGTCGATCCGGGTGCGGACCGAGCTCTTCCCCGTGAGGTAGTCGAGCGCGGCGAGCAACTGGTCGCCGCGGCTGGCCGGCTGGTCCGCCGTGGTGTTGGTGTCGATGGTGAACACCACGAAGCCCTGCGAGGCCAGGCGCGGCCCCAGCCAGGCGATGCTGGACTGGTAGGCGGTGAAACCGGGCGCGATGACGACCGCGCCGAACGTGCCGTCGGCCGCGGACGTCGGGTAGTAGATCGTCCCGCCGCCGAAGCCGCTGACGCTCAGCGAGGAGACGGTCGTCTGTGAGGTGGCGTACGAGCCGCGGCTCGCCTCGATGCTCGCGTTGCTCGGCGCCGGTCCGCGCTCGTACGGGTTGTCGGCGGCCTGCGCGCCCGGCATCAGCGCCGTGACCAGACCGGCGGTGGCGGCCGCGGCGGCGACCGCCAGCTTGACCGTGCGGGCGCGGCTCTTCGACGTCCGGTGGCGGCGCGGGGAGATGTCGCCGGAGGGGAGGTGCTGCTGCACGAGGGGGGATCCTCTCGGTCGAGGCGCACCCCACCGCGGCAGCCGGGGCCCGTCGTCCGGGGCCTTCGGGGGAGCACCGCGTGGGTGGCGCCGTCATTTCGTTGACGGCGCCACTCTGGCGGCGCGCCCTCCGGGCGGACATCGGCGAGATCGCCGGTCTTCTCGACCGGCGCCTCCCCGGCCGGGATCAGCGGACGGGGTGCCCGGCCTCGCGCAGGGCGCCCTTGACCTCGGAGATCCGCAGGTCACCGAAGTGGAAGACGGACGCGGCGAGGACCGCGTCGGCTCCGGCGCCGACGGCCGGTGCGAAGTCCTCCAGCCGGCCCGCGCCACCGGAGGCGATGACGGGGACGGTGACGTGGGCCCGTACCGCCTCGATCATCTCGGTGTCGTAGCCGTCCTTCGTGCCGTCGGCGTCCATCGAGTTGAGCAGGATCTCGCCCGCGCCGAGCTCGGCCGCCCGGTGCGCCCACTCGACGGCGTCGATGCCGGTGCCCCTGCGGCCGCCGTGGGTGGTCACCTCGAAGGTGCCCTCGGGGGTGCGGCGGGCGTCGACGGAGAGCACCAGGACCTGGCGCCCGAAGCGCTCGGCGATCTCACGGATGAGGTCGGGGCGGGCGATGGCGGCGGTGTTGACGCCGACCTTGTCGGCCCCGGCGCGCAGCAGCTTGTCCACGTCGTCGGGGGTGCGGACCCCGCCGCCGACGGTGAGCGGGATGAAGACCTGCTCGGCGGTGCGGCGCACCACGTCGTACGTCGTCTCCCGGTCGCCGCTGGACGCGGTGATGTCGAGGAAGGTCAGCTCGTCGGCGCCCTCGGCGTCGTACAGCTTGGCCATCTCGACGGGGTCGCCCGCGTCGCGCAGGTTCTGGAAGTTGACGCCCTTGACGACCCGGCCGTCGTCCACGTCGAGGCAGGGGATGACGCGTACCGCGAGGGTCATCGCGCACCTGCCCGGTAGGCCTCGACCTCGACCTCGACGACGAGGCTCGGGTCGATGAGACCGGCCACGATGATCATCGAGGCGGCGGGCCGCACGTCGTCGAAAAGCTCCTTGTGGGCGCGGCCGACCTCCTCCACGTCCCGGGCGTGGGTGAGGTACATCCGGGTGCGGACGACGTCCTCACGGCCGAGCCCGGTCTGCTTCAGGGCGTCGAAGGCGAGCTGGAAGGAGGCGACGGCCTGCTCGTACGGGCCGCCGGCGGAGATCTCGCCGTTGACCACGGACGTGCAGCCCGAGACCAGGACGAGTCCGTTCGGGAGCTGGACGGCGCGGGAGTAGCCGACCTTCTCCTCCCAGGGGCCGCCCGAGGAGACGCGGCGTACGGAGTCCGTCATCCGGCGACCGCCTTGAGGGCCTCTTCCAGGGTGAACGCCTTCGCGTACAGCGCCTTGCCGACGATGGCTCCCTCGACGCCTTCCGGGACGAGCAGGGAGATCGCGCGGAGGTCGGCGAGCGAAGAGACACCGCCGGAGGCGACGACGGGCTTGTCGGTGGCGGCGCAGACGTCCCGCAGGAGGGCCAGGTTGGGGCCCTGCAGCGTGCCGTCCTTGGCGATGTCGGTGACGACGTAGCGGGCGCAGCCCTCGGAGTCGAGGCGGGCGAGCGTCTCGTAGAGGTCGCCGCCGTCGCGGGTCCAGCCGCGGCCGCGCAGCGTCGTGCCGCGGACGTCGAGGCCGACGGCGATCTTGTCGCCGTGCTCGGCGATGACCTTGGCGACCCACTCGGGGGTCTCCAGGGCGGCGGTGCCGAGGTTGACGCGGCGGCAGCCGGTGGCGAGGGCGGCCTCCAGGGAGGCGTCGTCGCGGATGCCGCCGGAGAGCTCGACCTTGATGTCCATGGCGCCGGCGACCTCGGCGATCAGCGCGCGGTTGTCGCCGGTGCCGAACGCGGCGTCCAGGTCGACGAGGTGCAGCCACTCGGCGCCGGAGCTCTGCCAGGCGAGGGCCGCCTCCAGGGGCGAGCCGTAGGAGGTCTCGGAGCCGGATTCGCCGTGCACGAGGCGGACGGCCTGGCCGTCGCGGACGTCTACGGCGGGGAGCAGTTCAAGCTTCGGCATTACAGCGTCTCGATCCAGTTGGTCAGCAGCTGGGCGCCGGCATCGCCGGACTTCTCGGGGTGGAACTGGGTGGCCCACAGCGCGCCGTTCTCGACGGCGGCCACGAACCGCTCTCCGTGCGTGGCCCAGGTGACCTTGGGGGCACGGATCTTGGCGTTGGTCACTTCGAGGGACCAGTCGTGCGCCGCGTAGGAGTGCACGAAGTAGTAGCGGGCGTCGGCGTCCAGGCCCGCGAAGAGCTGGGACCCCTCGGGTGCCTCTACGGTGTTCCAGCCCATGTGGGGCACGACGTCGGCCTCCAGCGGTCCGACGGTGCCGGGCCACTCGTCGAGGCCCTCCGTCTCGACGCCGTGCTCGATGCCGCGCTCGAACAGGATCTGCATCCCGACGCAGATGCCCATGACGGGGCGGCCGCCGGAGAGCCGGCGGCCGACGATCCAGTCGCCGCGGGCCTCCTTCAGCCCGGCCATGCAGGCCGAGAAGGCGCCGACGCCGGGGACGAGCAGCCCGTCGGCGTTCATCGCGGTGTCGAAGTCGCGGGTGATCTCGACGTCCCCGCCGACGTGGGCGAGGGCCCGCTCGGCCGAACGGACGTTGCCGAAGCCGTAGTCGAAGACGACGATCTTCTTCTTGTCGCTCACAGATTCCTCAGTCCCAGAGTCCCTGGATCCGCATGATGCCCGCCACCAGGCACATCACGGACCCGATCCCGAGGAGCACGACGACGCCCTTGGGCATGCCCTGCTTCCAGAAGGAGTAGACACCGCCGGCCAGGAAGAGGCCGACGATGATCAGAACGGTGTTGAGGCCGGTCACAGGGCGCCCTTCGTGGACGGAAGGATGCCGGCCGCGCGCGGGTCGTGCTCACTGGCGTACCGCAGGGCGCGGGCCAGCGCCTTGAACTGGCACTCCACGATGTGGTGGGCGTTGCGGCCGTACGGGACGTGGACGTGGAGGGCGATCTGCGCCTGGGCGACGAAGGACTCCAGGATGTGCCGGGTCATCGTCGTGTCGTACTCGCCGATCATCGGCGCCATCTTCTCCGGCTCGGTGTGCACCAGGTAGGGGCGGCCGGAGAGGTCGACGGTGACCTGGGCGAGCGACTCGTCCAGCGGGACGGTGCAGTTGCCGAAGCGGTAGATGCCGACCTTGTCGCCGAGCGCCTGCTTGAAGGCGGCGCCGAGCGCGAGGGCGGTGTCCTCGATGGTGTGGTGCGAGTCGATGTGCAGGTCGCCCTCGGTCTTGACCGTGAGGTCGAAGAGCCCGTGGCGGCCGAGCTGGTCGAGCATGTGGTCGTAGAAGCCGACCCCGGTCGCGACATCGACCTTGCCCGTGCCGTCGAGGTTGATCTCGACGAGTACGGAGGTCTCCTTGGTGGTCCGTTCCACCCTGCCTACGCGGCTCATGCGTCGTGCTCCTTCTTCAGTTCGCGCACCGCATCGAGGAACGCGTCGTTCTCTGCCGGGGTGCCCGCGGAGACCCGCAGCCACCCCGGTACGCCGTTGTCCCGCACCAGGACGCCCCGGTCGAGGATCTGCTGCCAGGCGGTGCGGCTGTCGG
Organism: Streptomyces sp. NPDC104381; assembly: GCF_055583745.1. Taxonomy (NCBI): domain Bacteria; kingdom Bacillati; phylum Actinomycetota; class Actinomycetes; order Kitasatosporales; family Streptomycetaceae; genus Streptomyces; species Streptomyces sp. NPDC104381. The sequence goes on along the minus strand of NZ_JBVJNK010000001.1, from coordinate 846,327 downwards.
CGAAGCGGCCGAACTGGACGAAGTTGGCGTCCGAGTCGGTGACGGCGAAGCCGAGCTCCCGCAGCCCGTCGACCAGCCGGTCCCGCTCGCTCTTGAGCTGCGCGACGTACCCGAGCAGCGTATCGGTGTGCTCCAGGGCGGCGAGCGCCGTGGCCTGCGTGATCGAGGAGAGGTGGTACGGCAGCCGCACCAGCTGGACCGCGTCGACGACGGCGGGGGCCGCCGCGAGGTAGCCGAGGCGCAGGCCCGCGGCGCCGAACGCCTTGGACATGGTGCGCGAGAGCACCAGGTGCGGGCGGCCCTCGATCAGCGGGAGCAGCGAGGGGTGGTGGCTGAACTCGCCGTACGCCTCGTCGACGACGACCATCGAGGGCCGGGCGGCCTGGGCCGCGTCGTACAGGGCGACGACGGTGTCCGCGTCCACGGCGGTGCCGGTGGGGTTGTTGGGCGAGGTGATGAAGACGACCTCGGGCCGGTGCTCGGCGATGGCCTTCTTCGCGGCCTCCACGTCGATGGTGAAGTCCTCGTTGCGCGGTCCGGAGATCCATCCGGTGCCGGTGCCTCGGGCGATGAGGGCGTGCATCGAGTACGAGGGCTCGAAGCCGATCGCGGTGCGCCCGGGCCCTCCGAAGGTCTGGAGCAGCTGCTGGAGGACCTCGTTGGAGCCGTTGGCCGCCCAGACGTTGGCCGCGGCGACCTCGTGTCCCGCGGTGCGGGTGAGGTAGCGGGCGAGCTCGGTGCGGAGCTCCACGGCGTCCCGGTCGGGGTAGCGGTTGAGGTCGCGGGCGGCCTCGCGGACGCGCTCGGCGATGCGGTCGACGAGCGCGTCGGGCAGCGGGTAGGGATTCTCGTTGGTGTTCAGCCGGACGGGTACGTCGAGCTGGGGCGCCCCGTACGGTGACTGGCCGCGCAGCTCGTCGCGGATCGGGAGGGCGTCCCAGGCGTTGTTCACGTTGCTCACTGCTGCGGAACCTTCCAGCCGAACCTGGCCTTGAGGGCGGCGCCGTGGGCGGGGAGGTCCTCCGCCTCGGCGAGGGTCACGACGTGGTGGGTGACCTCGGCGAGGGCGTCGCGGGTGTAGTCGACGATGTGGATGCCGCGCAGGAAGGACTGCACGGACAGGCCCGAGGAGTGGCAGGCGCAGCCGCCGGTGGGCAGGACGTGGTTGGAGCCGGCGCAGTAGTCGCCGAGGGAGACGGGCGACCAGGGGCCGACGAAGACCGCTCCGGCGTTGCGGACCCGGTCGGCGACGGCGGCGGCGTTCTCCGTCTGGATCTCCAGGTGCTCGGCGGCGTAGGCGTCGACGACCTTGAGGCCGTCCTCGATCGAGGAGACCAGGACGATCGCGGACTGGCGGCCGGAGAGCGCGGGCTCGATCCGGTCCGTGACGTGCTTGGTCGCGGCGACCTGGGGTGCCAGCTCGGCCTCGGTGGCGGCGGCCAGCTCCTCGGAGTCGGTGACGAGGACGGCGGCGGCCATCGGGTCGTGCTCGGCCTGGCTGATCAGGTCGGCGGCGACGTGCACCGGGTCGGCGCTCGCGTCGGCGAGGATCGCGATCTCGGTGGGGCCGGCCTCGGCGTCGATGCCGATACGGCCCTTGAGGAGGCGCTTGGCGGCGGCGACGTAGATGTTGCCGGGGCCGGTGACGAGGTTCACGGGCGGGCAGTCCTCGGTGCCGTACGCGAACATCGCGACGGCCTGGGCGCCGCCGGCGGCGTACACCTCGTCCACGCCGAGCAGGGCGCAGGCGGCGAGGATCGTGGGGTGCGGCAGTCCGCCGAACTCCTTCTGCGGCGGGGAGGACACGGCGAGGCCCTCGACGCCCGCCTCCTGGGCGGGGACGACGTTCATCACGACGGAGGACGGGTAGACCGCACGCCCGCCCGGCACGTACAGCCCGACGCGCTCGACGGGCACCCACTTCTCGGTGACCGTCCCGCCGGGGACGACCTGGGTGGTGTGCGTGGTGCGGCGCTGCTCGCGGTGGACGAGGCGGGCGCGGCGGATCGACTCCTCCAGGGCCGCGCGCACGGCGGGGTCGAGCTGCTCCAGCGCCTCGGTGATCGCGCCGGCCGGGACCCGGACCGAGTCCAGACGCACGCCGTCGAACTTCTCCCCCCACTCGATCACTGCCGCCGAGCCACGATGGCGTACGTCCTCGCAGATGGGCCGCACCGTCTCCAGGGCGGCTTCCACGTCGAACTCGGCACGGGGCAGCAGGTCGCGCAGGGCGCCGCCCTCGGGGAGGGCGGTACCGCGCAGATCGATTCGAGAGATCACACCGCAATTCTCTCAGACCGGTTCAGCCGTCCGGTCGCCCGTATCACTGGCTGATACATGTCCCGGCTGTCACTGCTGACCGTTAGCTTTCACACGGTCACACAGAGGGAAGAACGAGGGTACGGGGCGCGGGGTGATCCGCGCGTGCGGAGGTGATGCAGTGACGGCACCGCAGGACGGCGAGATCCCCGACGGGCTGAGCGCCGCAGAGCTGGGCATGTGGCAGTCCTTCCGGAACGGTACGACCTACGATCTGCGCTCGCACGATCCGGTGCGCGACGATCCGTTCGCCCCGCATCCCTGGGGCCCGGAGCGCAGTGTCGGCGCGCGCACGGTGGCCCGGCTGCTCCTGGACGGTCCGCCCGCGCGCCCGGGCCGGGTGGCCGCGCTGAAGCTCCGGGGCGTGCGGATCACCGGGAAGCTGGACCTGGCGGGCGGCCGGGTCTCCCCGTACGTCGAGCTCACGGGCTGCCGCTTCGAGCAGGAGGTCGTCGTGCCCGAGTGCCACTTCACCACCCTGCGGATGGTGGGGTGCGCGGTGCCGAGGCTGGACGCCGCCCGGCTGCACACGGAGGGCGACCTGCACCTGCCGCGCTGCCGGGTCGAGCGCGGTATCCGGCTGACCGACGCCCAGATCGGCACGGACCTGCTGATCAACCAGATCGCCATCGGCCCCGACCGGCGCGGGCGCGCCTTCGTGGGCGACGGGATGTCGGTGGCGCAGGACCTGCAGGCCGAGATGATCGAGACCCGCGGCGAGCTGAGCCTGCGCGGGGCGAAGGTCGGCGGTTCGCTGAGCCTGCGCGGCAGCCGGCTGCGCGCCACGGACGGGCGGCGGGCGCTGAACGCCCCGCAGCTGAGCGTGGAGCGCACGCTGTACATGACTGAGGCCTGGGTGAGCATCGACACGGGGAACCAGGGCACCACTCCCCCGTACGGCATCGCCCGCGGCGGCGGTCCCGCGCGCGGGACGCGCGCGCAGGTCTTCGAGTGCCGGGGCGCGGTGCGCCTCGACGACGGGCGGTTCGGGGACGCGGTGGACCTGCACAAGGCCCGCTTCGTGCTGGCCGACCGCGAGGAGCTGTCGCTGCGCAGGATCGTCACGCCCGAGCTGCGCTTCAACGCGGAGCGCCCCCGGGAGGGCCGGGTCGTGCTGAACGGCGCGAAGGTGGTCACCCTGATCGACGTGTCGACCAGCTGGCCGGGTCCGGGCGGCCTGGCGATGGGCGGCTTCGTCTACGAGAACCTCGTCCCGTACGGCCATTTCCCGCTCTCCCGCCGCCTGGAGTGGGTGCTGGCCGCGACCCCGGAGTACGTCCCCGAGCCGTACGAGCGTCTGGCGGCGGTGCTCCGCAGCTGCGGGGAGGACGCGGACGCCCGAGAGGTGCTGCTGGCCAAGCAGCGGCGCAGGCGCGAGACGCTGCCGCCCGCGGGGCGGATCTGGGGCTACCTCCAGGACTGGACCGTGGCCTACGGCTACCGGCCGGGCAGGGCCCTGGTGTGGATGACCGTGCTGTGGGCGGCGGGGGCGGTGGCCTTCTCGCAGTACCGCCCGGAGTCGATCAAGGGGGGCGAGCATCCGCAGTGGAATCCCGCGCTCTACGCGCTGGATCTGCTGGTGCCGGTGATCGATCTCGGGCAGGACGGCTACTGGCTGCTGGAGGGCGGCTGGCAGTGGGCCGCGGCGGCTCTCGTGCTGCTGGGGTGGATACTGGCCACCACGGTGGCCGCCGGCGCGTCCAGGCTGCTGCGGCGGGGCTGACCGGAGGACGGCGCCCCGTCGGGCGGGATCCCTGGCGGGGCGGCGGTCGAAAGGCCGGTCGAGGCTCGGCAGGACGGGCGGTCATCGGAAGCGGAAAGGCCGGGATCAAGCCAGCCGAGGGCGCTTCCTTTGCCCTTTCTTGACCTTGTCCAGGGCAACCCTCCCACTCGCTACAGAAGCTTCACAGCGGCCCTCTGGCGCCGTTCCCACCAGGGCTTTTCAATGGTCTGCACCATGGCTTTCCTTCGCGCTCTGCTGACCTCCGCGCGTACGTTCCGGTACGGCCCCGGCCTGTCCGCCGGGCTGCCGTCGGACGACGCGGTGATGCTCGACGCCCCCGACGAGCGGCTCTCGCCCGCGCTGGTGGCGGCGGCCCTCGGCGACCACGAACCCGCCGCCAAGCTCCTCGCCACCACCCGGGACGCCGCCGACTGGGAGACCCGCGACCGCACCCTGGCCCGGCTGGTGGCCTTCGCGCACGGTCGCGACGGATGGCTCACCGGGTGGCTGGCCGCCTCCCCGCGCGATCCGGACGCCCTGCTCGTCAAGGCCGCGCTGGCGGTGCGCCGCGCCTGGGAGTCCCCCGCCCACGCCGAGCTGCTGCGCGAGGTGGGCCCGCTGATCACGGCGGCGGCCGAGGCCGATCCCCGCGACCCGGTGCCGTGGCGGCTCGCCCTCGACCACGCCCGGGGCACGCATGCCACGCACACGGTCTTCGAGTCGCTCTGGGAGCAGGCCGTGCGCCGCTCCCCGCACCACTACGGCAGCCATGTCTCCGCGCTGCGGTACCTCTCGGCGGAGTGGTACGGCTCCCACCGCGAGTGCTTCGACTTCGCCGAGCAGGCCGCGCAGGACGCCGCCGGGGACTCCCTGGTGCAGGCGCTCCCCGTACGGGCCGCCTTCGCCCTGCTGCGGGACGAGGAGGCCGCCGCGCGGGCGAACTCCGTGCAGGCGGACCGGGTCGACGCGGCCGCCGACCTCGCGATCAGGTTCTCGGCGGGTTTCCCTCCCGGCGACCCCTGGCCGGCGGAGGTCCGTAACCTCCTCGCCTACGTCCTGGTGGCGCGGGGCCGGGCGGCCGAGGCGCTGGAGCAGTTCCGGCTGATCGGGGCGTACGCCACGTCCTTCCCGTGGGCCTCCGTGACCGGGGAGGCGCTCGGGGGATTCCTCGACGCCCGGGCGGATGTCCGGCTCAGGGTGGCCTCTTCCACGCCCCTGTACGGGCGGCCGGAACACAGCGGGCGCCGTGGCCATTAGGCTTGGCGGCTGTGACCACCGCTCGCCTGCCTCTCTTCCCGCTGAACGCGGTGCTGTTCCCCGGCCTCGTGCTGCCCCTCAACGTCTTCGAGGAGCGTTATCGCGCCATGATGCGCGAGCTGCTCGTGATCGACGAGGACGAACCGCGCCGCTTCGTGGTGGTCGCGATCCGCGACGGCCGCGAGACCGCCCCCACGGCCACCGGGATGCCGGACACGGTCGCCGCGGCGCCCCCCGTGGAGCGGGCGCCCGCCGACGGTTTCGGTCCCGATCCCATCCAGACCTTCCACCGGGTCGGCTGCGTCGCGGACGCGGCGAAGATCCGTGAGCGCGCCGACGGCAGCTACGAGGTCCTGGCGACCGGCACCACCCGGGTGCGGCTGCTCTCCGTGGACGCGAGCGGCCCGTTCCTGACGGCCGAGGTCGAGGAACTGCCGGAGGACCCGGGGGCGGCCGAGGGCGAGGGCTCCCCCACGGACGAGGCGGGGGCGCTCGCGGACGGCGTCCTGCGGGCCTTCCGCAGCTACCAGAAGCGGCTGGCCGGGGCGAGCGAGCGTTCCCTGACGACCGGCGCGGACCTGCCCGACGACCCCTCCGTCGTCTCGTACCTGGTGGCCGCGGCCGCCGTGCTGGACGTCCCGTCGAAGCAGCGGCTGCTCCAGGCACCGGACACCGCGACCCGGCTGCGCGAGGAGCTGGCGCTCCTGCGCAAGGAGACCGCCGTCATCCGGCACCTGCCGTCGCTGCCGGCGACCGATCTGACCCGCGACCCCACGTACCCCAACTGACCCGAGGACCTGCCCGGTGGCGAAGAAGTCCAGGAAGCAGCAGCCCGGCGGGACCCCGGCCACGGTCGCCCTGACCGCGGCCGGCACCGCGTTCACGGTCCACTCGTACGACCACGACCCCGCCTCCCCGTCGTACGGCGAGGAGGCGGCCGAGGCCCTGGGGGTCCCGGCCGACCGGGTGTTCAAGACGCTGGTCGCCGATGTCGACGGCGAGCTGGTCGTCGCCGTCGTCCCCGTCGCGGGATCCCTGGACCTCAAGGCGCTGGCCTCGGCGGTGGGCGGCAAGCGGGCGGCCATGGCGGACCCGGCCGCGGCGGAGCGCAGCACGGGCTATGTGCGGGGCGGCATCTCTCCCCTGGGCCAGCGCAGGCGTCTGCGTACGGTGCTGGACGCGTCGGCCGGGTCCCATCCCACGATCTGTGTCTCGGCGGGCCGCCGCGGCCTGGAGGTCGAGCTCTCCGCCGGGGACCTGGCCGCCCTGACCGAGGCCACGCTGGCCCCGATCGGCCGGGCGTAGACCCGGTCCGGTGGTCCGCGGAATGCGGACCCGGGGTGCGACCGTTCTCGCCTGCGTGAACGATGTCCCTTCCCACGAGGTGGTCCGGGAGCTGCTGGCAGCGGAACGCCGCGACACGGATGCCCGTATCGCGGCGTTGCACAGTGACTTCGAGGGGATCGTCGAGGCGAACGCGCTGGTGGCGGTCGACGACGAACACGACCCCGAGGGATCCAGCACCGCCTTCGAGCGGGCCCATGTCGCCTCGCTGCTGGCTCAGGCGCGGGACCACCTGGAGGAGGTGGACCGGGCCCTGGAGCGTCTGGAGCGAGGCGACTACGGCCGCTGCGAGGGGTGCGGTGAGCCGATCCCACCGGGCCGTCTGGAGGTGCGCCCGGCGGCGACGACCTGTGTACGGTGCGCCGCCGGCGCGCCCCGCTGAAGCCCGGGGCGGAAGGCGCCCTCAGTGCTTGAAGGCGTCCTTCGACTTCTCCTTGGTGCCCCGGCCCTTGCCCCTGGCCTCCAGTGCCGCTCCCTTGGCCGCGGTGGTGTCGTCGCCGACCGCGTGGGCCACCTTGCGTACGGCCTTCCCGACGATCTGCTCGGTCTTGGCCTTGGACTTCTCTCCGGCACTCATGTCGGTCCTTTCGTAGGCGTTCACCCACTCGCCTGCCCTCGACCCCGGCGCGGAAACGACCGGATGTGAGCAGGAGGCACCGGACAGGACCGGTCCGCTACGGACGCTCCGGCCGGCCGCCCTCGGCCCCGGGCTCCGCCGGCGCCGGGCCGAAGGCGTTGCCCGGCCCGGACTCCGTCTGCGGGGTCCCGTAGGAGCCCGGCCACTCCGGCTCGGGGTCCCTCGGCCCGAAGAGCGCCGTCAGGCCCAGGTGGACGATCATCGCCGCGATGGGCCAGGCAAGGATCGCCGCTCCCACGGCGTGCAGCTCCAGCGGTGCGTCGAAGGTGACTCCCTTGCCGACCTCCTTGGCATGGGCCACCACGTCGGACGTCGGCCCGAGCCATGTGCCGGTCCCCCACGCCAGCAGGGAGCCCAGCAGCCCGCCCAGGGCGAGCCCCACCACCAGCGGGATGCCCCCGCGCCGGCGGAGGAGGAAGACGACGGCCGCCGAGACGAGACCGAAGGCGAGGCCCAGCAGCACGAACGTGCCGTCGGCCCCGATGGCCTGCTCGCCCTCGCTGTTCTTGAGGAACACGGCGGAGTCGTCGGAGACGAGCGGCACCCGCGGTGCCAGCCACAGCCAGAGCAGCCCGAGGCCGATTCCCGCGACGGTCAGCACCGCGGCGATCAGCGCGGCCTGGCGCAGCTCCGCGCTCCGCTCGTCCGGGCCCGGCTGCTCGGCGTGCGCGAGATGGGACCCGGAGGGCGGGGCCTGCCACGGGTCGTTCGGCTGGGGCTGGTGCGGCGGCGTCAACGGTGCGGTCACGCTGCCATCGTGCCAGGCCGGCCCGTGCGCCGCCTCACCGGACCGCCGCACGCCGGTACGCCCAGGCGGCCACGGCCAGCGAGAGCACACCGACCGCCGCGCACACCGCGAGGTCGAGGGCGACGACCGCCCAGTCGGGGTGCGCGTCGAAGGACCGGGCGAGCGCCTCGACACCGTACGTCGAAGGGAGCAGGTCCCGTGCCCACCCGACCGGCCCCGGCAGCCGCTCGGCCGGGAGCACGCCCAGCAGCAGCGCCGCCGACATGCCCAGCTGCCCGAGCAGCGTCGCCACCTCCTGCCGGGGCGCGAGCAGGCCGAGCGCGGCGCCGAGACCGGAGAGCGCGGCGCCGGAGAGCGGGATGACGGCGACGAGCACCCACAGGTGCGTCATCGGGAGCCCGAAGAGCGCGCTGCCGGTCACCGCGGTGACGATCGTGCCCGGCACGGTGAACGAGGCGTACGCGCCCGCCGCCCCCAGCACCACCGCGGCGGGCGGCACCGGCAGCGTCGCGTAGTGGTCGAGCCCGCCGCCGGCCCGGAGCTGGCCGAAGTACTGGGCGAGCAGATTGAGCGCGACGAAGGCCACGACCAGCACGCTGGACCCGGCGACGACGGCCCGCGCCTCCGTACCGCCGTCGACGACGCCCCGCATCAGCACCATGATGCCGATGGACTGGAAGGTCGCGACGAACAGCAGCGGGATCCGCGCCACCCGGGCCCGTGAGAGCTGTGCCCGGTACACGGCGGCCAGCGACGGAAGCAGCCTGGCCCGTGGCGCGAGGTCCGCGGGAGCGGTACGGACGGGGCGGTCTGCGCGCACGGCGGAGGTCCTCACCTTCGGCACGGCCACTTTCGCGGGCTCCGTGGGAACGATGCTGGTCACCTGGGAGTGCTCCCGTCCGAATCCGACCCGTACCGCGACACGTCCACCGTCCTGCTCACGCCTTCACCAGTCCCTCGGAGGCCCTGGCGGCGTCCCCGCCGAGCGCCAGATAGACGTCCTCCAGGCTGGGGGTGGCCAGCGTGAAGTCGTCGAGCGAGGAGAACGCCTCCCCGCCGGTCACCGCGGCCACCGCGGCCCGCGCCTCGTCGGGGCCGAGCCGCAGCACCCACTTGCGCCCCGACTCCTGCGCCGACTCGCGGAGCGCGGCCACCTCCGGGACGTCCAGCGGGGCGCGCTCGCGCCAGACCAGCTCGACCCGCACCTCTCCGGCCACCTGCTCCTTGAGCCCGGCCGGGGTGTCGCAGGCGATGACCTTGCCGCGCTCCATGACGGCGACCCGGTCCAGGACCGTCTCCGCCTCGATGACGTTGTGGGTGACGAGCAGCACCGTCGCCCCGTGCTCGGCCCGGCGCCGGTCGACGGCGGCCCATACGGAGCGGCGGGCGACGGGGTCCATGCCGGTCGTCGGCTCGTCCAGCACCAGGACCGGACGCTCGCCGACCAGGGTCGCGGCGAAGCAGGCGAGCCGCCGCTGGCCGCCGGACAGCTTCTTCAGCGGGCGTCCGGCGAGGCCGGTGAGCCCGAGCTCCTCCAGCACCTCGTCGCGGGCGGCCCGCGCCTCCCGTACGGGCAGGCCCCGCAGCCGCCCGGTGGTCTCCGCGGCGAGCGACACGGTCAGCTCGTCGAGGGCGGTGGACTCCTGGCCCAGGTAGCCGATGAGGCGCGAGGCCCGCTCGGGGTGGCGCACGAGGTCGTGCCCCAGCACCTCGACGCTCCCGGAGTCGGGGCGCATCAGCCCGGTGAGCTGGCGCACCAGCGTGGACTTGCCCGCGCCGTTGGGCCCGAGCAGTCCGAAGATCTCGCCGCGCCGGACATCGAGGCGGACCCCGTCGGTGGCGCGCACCTCGGGGGTGGCGGCCCGGCCGCGCCGGCCGCGGACGGCCGGGTAGGTCTTGACCAGATCACGCACCGCGCACACGGTCCGCACCTCTGCCGTGCCCGTGCCCTGCGCTGCGCCCGTAGCCTGTGCTGTGCCCGTACTCACGAGGGATGAGCCTACGGGGTCGGATGCCCCGTATTGCGTCCGGGGCCGGGCAGTGCCGCCCCGCTCACTCCCCCGCGGGAGCGTGCTCCGCGGCGGCCCGTACGTCGATCTCGCGCCAGAACCCCGCGCGGATGGCATAGCGGTCGTGCTCGTCGATCTGGTCGTCCTTGTGGGCGAGCAGCCCGAAGCGGGCCGCGTATCTCAGCAGTTCGCCGTCGATGCGGTGCGGGATGCGGGGGTACATCGTGGACAGCTTCTGCAGGTGGACGGTCTCCGGCAGCCTCTCCATCCAGCGCCGGGCGAAGACCTGGCCGACCTCGAAGGGGTCACCGCCGACGGTGGTGATGTCCTCCTCCCGGTCCGCCCAGCGCTGTTCCGCGCTGGTGAGCTGGGCCAGGGTCGGCAGGGACGCGGTCTCCGCCGGTTCGCCGAGCGGCCCCCCGCGCTCGACCCAGCCCTTGTCGGACGACCAGCGCAGGGTCGCGTTGGGGGCGGGCGGCTGCGGGGTGTGCGGGGCGCTCTGGGCTCCGGGGGCGCGCAGGCTCGCCAGGTCCTTGGGGGTGGGGACGCCCTTGTGACCGGGAGCGGGCTGGGGGTGCGGGGCGGCCTGCGGCTCCGCGGCGCCCGTGCCGGTGCCGGCGCCGTTGCGGGCGGCGGCCTGGGCCTCCGAGGCGCGCTCGGCGGAGGCGGCGAGGGCGGCCTCGGGCAGCGGCGCGGAGAGGATCGCGGCGATCTCGGGGCGCGGGACGGGCGGGGGCGCGCACACGCCGCCCGTCTCCTTGGCCCGTACGGCCTTGGTGATCCAGGCCCGGTCGAGCACCCGGCGCTCGTCGGCCTCGGCGACGAGGTCCTCGGACTGGTTGTAGTCACCGTCGGCGGCCTGCACGGCCCAGAGGTGGACGGCGACGCCGTGCTCCTTGGCGGACATGAGCCCGGGCAGCAGATCGCCGTCACCGGTCACGAGCACCACGTCGGAGCAGGCGCGGTTCCTGGCCAGCTCGGTCAGCTCGGCGTGCATGGCCGCGTCGACACCCTTCTGCGCCCAGCGGCCGTCACTGCGGGTGAGCGCGCCCAGCCGAACGGTCACCCGGGGCATGACCCGCAGCCTGCGGTGCTCGGGCTGCGGCACGCGGTCGGGCGCGCCGTCGAACCAGTAGATGCGCAGCAGGGGCTGTTCCGTATCGGCCTCCGCGCGCTCGCGCAGGCCCTGGATCAGGGCCGCGTGGTCGACGGTGATGCGGGAACGGGCGGGCTCTCCGGCCAGCAGACTCGCGGCTGCGCCCAGCAAGTAGCCGGCGTCCACCAGGACGACGCAACGGTCCACGCGTTCCACCCTCTTCCAACTCGGGAGCGGATCGGCGGGCCCTGACGTGGGGGTGGGTCCGCCGGCCCGGGGTTCGCTTACTCAGGGTTTCCTTCGAGTCTGCCCGACGGCAGGGGGGTTAAGGTCCGGAACTCGATCATCGGCGTGGCGGATCGGGAAGCGGCGCATGATACCTCCCCTACTACGCTCGGTAATGATCCAACATGCGGCCTTTCCGGTGCTATGTGAGTCTGACAGCGGTTCTGGACCCCCCAGATCTCTCTCAGGAGGCATCACGATGGCGAAGAACAAGAACCGCAAGCAGGGCAGCCAGCACGACCGCGCGTCCGCCGCCGAGCGCGGCGCCGAGGACTCCAAGTCGACGTCGTACGAGTCGCAGACCCAGCCCCTTTCGCAGGCGCAGGGCAGCCCGGCCGACGTCGCGCGCAAGCACCAGAAGCGCTTCGGCCACAACTGACGGCCCACCGGGCCGACAGGCCGAGAGGGGCGCCCCGCCGCATGGCGGGGCGCCCCTCTCGCGGGTTCGGGTGCGGTCGTCAGCCGGCCAGGCAGGACGGGCCGAGCAGCACCTTCAGGTCGCCGAAGAGCGCGGGGTCCGGCTTGACGCGGTGCCGGTCGAGCCGGAGGACGGTGGTCTTGCGCGGGCCCTGGAGCCTGATCCGCACCTCGGTGTCGCCCCGGTGGTTGCTGAGGACCTCGCCGAGCCGGCTGACCATGGGCGGGGTGACCCGGACCGTGGGGATGGTCAGGACGACGGGCGCGTTGGTCCCCGCGTTGGAGATGTCGGGGACCTGCATCTCCATGGCGACCAGGCGCGGCACGTCCTCGCGCTTGTCGAGGCGTCCCTTGACGAAGACGACGGTGTCCTCGACGAGCTGGGTGGAGACCAGCTGATAGGTCGCGGGGAAGAACATGCACTCGATGGAGCCGGCGAGGTCCTCCACGGTCGCGATGGCCCAGGCGTTGCCCTGCTTGGTCATCTTGCGCTGGAGGCCGGAGATGATGCCGCCCACGGTGACGATCGCGCCGTCGGAGTGCTCACCGCCGGTGAGCTGCGAGATCGCCGCGTCCGACTTGTCGGACAGGACGTGCTCCAGGCCGAACAGCGGGTGGTCGGAGACGTACAGGCCGAGCATCTCGCGCTCCTGCGCGAGGAGGTAGGACTTCTCCCACTCGATGTCGGAGAACTCCACGTCGAGGCCGAAGCCCGGTTCGTCGCTGTCCGTCTCGCCGCCGCCGAACAGGTCGAACTGTCCCTCGGCCTCCTTGCGCTTGACCTGCACCACGTTGTCGATCATCGGCTCGTGGTGCGCCACGAGCCCCTTGCGGGTGTGCCCCATCTCGTCGAAGGCGCCGGCCTTGATGAGCGATTCGACGGTGCGCTTGTTGCAGACGACCGCCTCGACCTTGTCGAGGAAGTCGGGGAACGTGGAGTACTTCCCCTTCGCCTTGCGGCACCTGATGATCGAGTCCACCACGTTCTGCCCGACGTTGCGGACGGCGGTGAGCCCGAAGAGGATCACGTCGTCACCCTGGGCGGCGAAGTTCGGCTCGGACTCGTTGACGTTCGGCGGGAGGACCTTGATGCCCATGCGCCGGCACTCGTTGAGGTAGACCGCCGACTTGTCCTTGTCGTCCTTGACGGAGGTCAGCAGGGCCGCCATGTACTCGGCGGGGTAGTTCGCCTTGAGGTAGGCGGTCCAGTAGGTGACCAGGCCGTACGCCGAGGAGTGCGCCTTGTTGAACGCGTATCCGGCGAACGGCACCAGGACGTCCCAGAGCGCCTTGATGGCCGCGTCGGAGAAGCCGTTCTTCTTGGCGCCGGCCTCGAAGAGGACGAAGTTCTTCGCCAGCTCGTCGGCCTTCTTCTTGCCCATCACGCGGCGCAGGATGTCGGCCTCGCCGAGCGAGTAGCCGGCGACGATCTGGGCGGCCTTCTGCACCTGCTCCTGGTACACGATGAGGCCGTAGGTGAGGCCGAGGACCTCCTTGAGCGGCTCCTCCAGCTCCGGGTGGATCGGGGTGATCTCCTGGCGGCCGTTCTTGCGCTCGGCGTAGTTCGTGTGCGAGTTCATTCCCATCGGGCCCGGCCGGTAGAGGGCCGAGACGGCGGAGATGTCCTCGAAGTTGTCGGGCTGCATCTGGCGCAGCAGCGACCGCATGGGGCCGCCGTCGAACTGGAACACCCCGAGCGTGTCACCGCGGCAGAGCAGTTCGTACGTCTTGGGGTCGTCCAGCGGCAGGGAGAGCATCTCCAGGTCGATGCCCTTGTTGGCCTTCACCATCTTGATGGCGTCGTCCATGATCGTCAGGTTGCGCAGGCCGAGGAAGTCCATCTTCAGCAGGCCGAGCGACTCGCACTGCGGGTAGTCCCACTGCGTGATGGTGACGCCGTCGGTGTGCCGCACCCAGACCGGGGCGTGGTCGACGATGGGCTCGCTGGACATGATCACGCCGGCGGCGTGGACGCCCATCTGCCGGACGAGGCCCTCGACGCCCTTGGCGGTGTCGATGACCTTCTGGACGTCCGGCTCGTTCTCGTACATCCCCCGGATCTCGCCCGCCTCGCTGTAGCGCGGGTGCTTGGGGTCGGTGATGCCGCTGAGGTCGATGCCCTTGCCGAGGACGTCGGCGGGCATGGCCTTGGTGAGGCGGTCGCCCATCGCGTACGGGTAGCCGAGGACGCGCGCGGAGTCCTTGATGGCGTTCTTGGCCTTGATCTTGCCGTAGGTGCCGATCATGGCGACCTTGTCGGCGCCGTACTTCTCGGTCACGTACCGGATCACCTCGACGCGCCTGCGCTCGTCGAAGTCGATGTCGACATCGGGCATGGAGACGCGCTCGGGGTTGAGGAAGCGCTCGAAGATCAGCCCGTGGGTGATCGGGTCGAGGTCGGTGATGCCCATGGCGTACGCGACGATCGAACCGGCGGCGGAGCCACGGCCGGGGCCCACGGCGATGCCGTTGTTCTTGGCCCACATGATGAAGTCGGCGACGACGAGGAAGTACCCCGGGAACCCCATCTGGATGATGATGTCCATCTCGTACTCGGCCTGCTTCTGCCGGTCCTCGGGGACGCCTCCCGGGTAGCGGCGCCCCATGCCGACCCGGACCTCCTCCTGGAACCAGGTGACCTCGGTGAAGCCCTCCGGGATGTCGAACTTCGGCATCAGGTCGCGCTTCTCGAACATGCCGGTGGTGTCGATCTGCTGCGCGACCAGGAGGGTGTTGGCGCAGCCCTCCTGCCAGGCGTCCGAGGAGTCGACGGCGTACATCTCGTCGGTGGTCTTGAGGTAGTAGCCGGTGCCGTCGAAGCGGAAGCGGTCCGGGTCGGAGAGGTTCTTGCCGGTCTGGATGCAGAGCAGCGCGTCGTGCGCCGTCGCCTCGTGCGCGTACGTGTAGTGCGAGTCGTTCGTCACGAGCGGCGGGATGCCGAGCTTCTTGCCGATCTCCAGGAGACCGTCACGGACCCGGCGCTCGATCTCGATGCCGTGGTCCATCAGCTCCAGGAAGTACCTGCCCTCGCCGAAGATGTCCTTGTAGTCGGAGGCCGCCTGGACCGCCTCGTCGAACTGGCCGAGCCGCAGCCGGGTCTGCACCTCGCCGGAGGGGCACCCGGTGGAGGCGATCAGGCCCTCGGACCACTGGGAGATGGTCTCCTTGTCCATACGGGGCCACTTCTGCAGCCAGCCCTCGGCGTACGCGTCCGAGGAGAGCTTGAAGAGGTTGTGCAGGCCGGTGCTGTTCGCCGCCCAGATCGTCTTGTGGGTGTAACCACCGGAACCCGAGACGTCGTCCCGCTTCTGGTGGGGCTGGCCCCACTGGATCTTGCGCTTGTGCTTGCGCGACTCGGGGGCGACGTAGGCCTCGATCCCGATGATCGGCGTCACCCCGGCCTTCTGGGCCGAGTGGAAGAAGTCGTAGGCGCCGTGGAGGTTGCCGTGGTCGGTCATGGCGATGTGCGACATGCCCATCGTGTTCGCCGCCTCGAACATGTCCTTGAGCCGCGCGGCACCGTCCAGCAGCGAGTACTGGGTGTGGACGTGCAGGTGCGTGAAGGGCGGCTTGGTCACGGCGCTGTGCCTCCGGGGAAACTCGGGATGACGGCTGGGGTCGACAGCGTGGAAGTCTACGTCTCCGCGGTGACGAGCGGCGGGCACTCCGGGGTACGGTCGCGCGTTGGAAGAGCGGGGACGCCCGTCCCTTTTGTCATGAACGCCATGTACCAGGAGGCACCCAGCGATGTCGGACACGCAGACCGGCGCAGAAGAGCGCGGGGAGCAGATCCTCGCCGTTTTCGACACCGCGTTCGGGCAGCTCCTGGCCGCCGACCCCGCCGCCTTCCGGGTCAAGTTCCGCAAGATGGCGGGCTCGGCGTTCGCGTTCTACCGGGGCTCCGCCGGCCTCTTCTACGCCGACCTGGACCGTGAGCAGCACTCCGGCGCCTATCTGGACGAGCGCACCAGCCGGGTGTGGATCCACGGCGATCTGCACGCCGAGAACTTCGGCACGTACATGGACGCCAACGGCCGGCTCGTGTTCAACGTCAACGACTTCGACGAGGCGTACGTGGGCCCGTTCACCTGGGACCTCAAGCGCTTCGCCGCCTCCGTCGCCCTGATCGGCTACGCGAAGGCGCTGGGCGACGACCAGATCACCGAGCTCGTCCGGACCTACGCCGCCGCCTACCGGGAGCGGATCCACGCCCTGGCGACGGGCGCCAAGAACGACGAGGTGCCCCCCTTCACTCTGGACACCGCCGACGGCCCGCTGCTCGGCGCGCTGCGCGACGCCCGGGCGCTGACCCGGTTCGGGCTGCTGGACTCGATGACGGAGATCCGGGACTTCGAGCGCCGCTTCACCGCCGACGGCGGCGCGATCGACCTGGACGCGGCGACGCGCTACAAGGTGCTGGCCGCGTTCGACGGCTATCTGGAGACGCTGCCGGAGTCGAGCCTCGCCCGGCCCGACTCGTACCGGGTGAAGGACGTCGTGGGCCGCCGGGGCATCGGCATCGGGTCGGCGGGCCTGCCCTCGTACAACATCCTCCTGGAGGGCAACAGCGACGCCCTGGAGAACGACGTGGTGATCTACGTCAAGCAGGCGCAGACCCCGGCCGTCTCCCGGCACATCACGGACGCGGCCGTGCGGGACTACTTCCAGCACGAGGGCCACCGCACGGTGATCTCGCAGCGCGCGCTCCAGGCGCACGCCGACCCGTGGCTCGGCTGGACGGAGCTCGACGGCTCAGGGCAGCTGGTCGCCGAGGTCTCCCCGTACGCGGTCGATCTGGACTGGTCCGACATCGACGAGCCGGAGGAGATCGCGGCGGTGGTCGCCGATCTCGGACGGGCCACGGCGACGATGCACGCGGCGGCGGACGACGAGAGCGGGCACTCGCTGGTGCCGTTCTCCACGGAGCGGGCGATCGACGCGGCCATCGCGGCCGACGAGGACGGCTTCGCGGAGCTGCTGGTGGACTTCGCGCACGGCTACGGCGCCCGGGCCCGCGCCGACCACCAGATCTTCGTCGACCTCTTCCGCAACGGCCGTATCCCGGGCCTGTAGGACCCGCGCGCGGGAGACCCGGGCCCCGGGCCTCCCGCGGCGGTCCTTAGGGCTCGCTTACAGGAACGCATGACACACTCTCCGGCGATGGACGTATCAGGGACCAGGATCAGAGCGGTACGCGCGGCGCTGTTCACCGCGCTCGTCGTCACGCTCTCCTCCGCGTCCCATGTGCTGCTCTCCCGGGTTCCGCTGCCGCTGACGGTCGTGGCGCTGCTGGCGGGGGCCGTCTTCGCCGTGGCGTTCGCGCTGGCCGGCCGGGAGCGCGGCTTCGGTGCGATCGCCGGGCTGCTGGTCCCGCTGGAGCTGGCCGCCGACACGGTGTTCACCACCGGCCAGCACCTCTGTTACGGGGCGGCGGGCGGCCCGATCGCGGGTCCGCTGCGCTCCGTGGGCGTCGACGTGCTCTGCGGCGGTGAGGCCGCGAGCGGCGCCGACGGGCTCTCCGGTGTGGCGTCGGTCGGCACCCCGCTGGCCGGGGTGACGGGCCAGGACGGTCACGCCGCCGCCCTGCTGGCCTCGCCGGGGCCCGCGGTCCCCTGGCTGCTGCTGGCCGCGCACGTGGCGGTGGGCCTGCTGGCCGCCGCCTGGCTGCGGCGCGGCGAGTCGGCGCTCGCGGGACTGCTGCGCGCGGCGGCGGCCGTGGCCTTCCGGCCGCTGCTCACCGCGGTCGCCGTGGTGGGCACGGCGCGGCGGCGCGCCCGGCCCGCCCGGGCCGCCGGCCGCCCGCACCCGCTCGCACCGGTCCGCTTCCTGGTGCACTCCGTGGGACGGAGGGGCCCGCCGCTCCCGGCCTTCACCTCTGCCTGAGAGCCGCGGAAAGTCCCCTTTCGAACCCCCTTACGGAGCACCCCCATGAGCAAGCGCAACAGCCAGGCCAACAAGTCCGCCGCCCGCGAGCGGCTGCGCGCGGAGCGCGAGCGCCAGGCCAAGAAGGACAAGGTCCGCAAGCAGGTCGTCGTCGGCGTCTCCGTCGTGGCCGTGCTCGCCGTCGCCGGCGCGGTCAGCTACGGCGTGATGCAGCTGAACAAGCCGTCCGCCTGGGAGGCGGCGGCCGACGCGAAGAACGTCACCGCCCCGAAGAACACCTCGGGCGACGACGGCACGACCGTCGTGATCGGCGAGTCGAGCGCCAAGAAGACCCTGGAGCTGTACGAGGACTCGCGCTGCCCGATCTGCGCCACGTTCGAGCAGACGGTCGGCGAGACCGTGGCCAAGGACGTCGACGCGGGCAAGTACAAGATCAAGTACGTCGGTGCGACCTTCATCGACAACTCGGACAGCGGCGAGGGCTCGAAGAACGCCCTGAGCGCGCTGGGCGCGGCGCTGAACGTGAGCCCCGAGGCCTTCCTGGAGTACAAGACCGCTCTGTACTCCGCGAAGTACCACCCCGAGGAGACGAACGACAAGTTCGCCAAGGACAGCTACCTGATCGAGGTCGCGGACTCCGTGGACGCCCTCAAGGGCAACAAGGCGTTCCAGAAGGACGTCGAGGACGGCACGTACGACGCCTGGGCGATCAAGATGTCCAAGGCGTTCGACAAGAGCGGTGTCAAGGGCACGCCGACGCTCAAGATGGACGGCAAGACGCTCACCGCCGAGGGCAGCGACAACGCCCCCATGACCGTGGCCGACTTCAACACGGCGGTCACCAAGGCGCTGAAGGGCTGACCCGTCCCCACGGGCCTGCCCGTGACGGGAGATCCGGCGGCCCGGCGGGGACGGCGGACGTAACTCCTGGCGACATCCGGCCAACAGGCGGGCGAACTTCCTTTGTTCGCCCGCCTGTTCGCTCTACCCGCCAGTAGGGTGATGGTCCGTGACCAGACGACACCTCTCCGCGACACCCAGCCGCCGCACGGTCGTCAAGGCCGCCGCCGCCACCGCGGTCGCCGGCTCCGTGCTCACCGCCACCGCCGCCGGCGCCCACGCCGCCGACGGCCCCGCCTTCCTGCACGGCGTCGCCTCGGGCGACCCCCTGCCCGACGGCATCCTCCTGTGGACCCGCGTCACCCCGACCCCCGACGCCCTGCCCGGATCGGGCATCGGCGGCGACACCCCGGTGATCTGGGAGATCTCCGAGGACAAGGCCTTCTCCCGGGTCGCGGCCCGGGGCACGGCCGTCGCACGGGCCGCCTCCGACCACACGGTCAAGGCCGACGTCCGCGGGCTGCGCCCCGCCACGACGTACTGGTTCCGCTTCTCCGCCCCGCCCGGCGGTACCGAGGGCGGGCAGGGCGTCGTCTCCCCCGTCGGCCGCACCCGCACGGCGCCCGCCGCCGGCGCCGCCGTCCCGGGGATCCGGTTCGGCGTGGTGTCCTGCGCCAACTGGGAGGCGGGCTGGTTCTCCCCCTACCGCCACCTCGCGGACCGCACCGACCTGGACGCCGTGCTGCACCTGGGCGACTACATCTACGAGTACGCGTCGGGCAGTTATCCGACCCAGGACACCGTCGTACGCCCCCACGCCCCGCTCCACGAGATCACCACGCTCGCCGACTACCGCCTGCGGCACGGCACGTACAAGACGGACACCGACCTCCGGACCCTGCACGCCACCCATCCGGTGATCGCGATCTGGGACGACCACGAGTTCGCCAACGACGCCTGGTCCGGGGGCGCCGAGAACCACACCCCCGGCACCGAGGGCGCGTGGACCGCCCGGGTCGCCGCCGCGAAGCAGGCGTACTTCGAGTGGATGCCGGTCCGCGCCTCGACCGAGGGCACCGTCTACCGGCGTCTGAGCTTCGGCCGCCTCGCCGAGCTGCACCTGCTCGACCTGCGCAGCTTCCGTTCCGAGCAGGCCTCGATCGGCAACGGCGCGGTCGACGACCCGGAGCGTACGATCACGGGCCGGGCCCAGCTGGACTGGCTGAAGGCCGGTCTGACGGCGTCCGACGCCCGGTGGAAGCTGGTCGGCACCTCGGTGATGATCTCGCCGGTCGCCTTCGGGGCGCTGCCGGCCCATCTCCTGGCCCCGCTGGCGGAGCTGCTGGGGCTGCCCGCGGAAGGGCTCGCCGTCAACGTCGACCAGTGGGACGGCTACACGGACGACCGCAAGGAGCTGATCTCCCATCTGCGGGACGGCGGCATCTCCGACACGGTCTTCCTCACCGGCGACATCCACATGGCGTGGGCCAACGACGTGCCGGTGAAGGCGGCGACGTACCCGCTGTCCGCCTCCGCGGCGACCGAGTTCGTGGTGACGTCGGTGACCTCGGACAACCTGGACGACATCCTGCGGGTGGCCCCGCAGACCGTGTCGCTCGTCGCGGCGGCCGCGGTGCGGACGGCCAACCGCCATGTGAAGTGGGTCGATCTGGACTCGCACGGCTACGGCGTCCTCGATGTGACGGCCGAGCGCTCGCAGATGGACTACTACGCGGTCTCCGACAAGACCGACAAGGACGCGACGTCGTCCTGGGTCCGCTCCTACCGCACGCTCAGCGGCACCCAGAAGATCGAGCGGGTGAACGCGCCGGTGCGCTGACCGGCCAGGGCCAGGGTCCGGGCAGGGCGGGGCACCGGGGTGCGCCGCCCTGCCCGGCCGGCTACAGCGTGGCGAGGAAGCCGAGCGCGACCTTCCAGGTCAGCTCGGCGGCCTCCTGGTCGAAGTCGGGCAGCTCGGGGTCGGTGTACAGGTGCCCGGCCCCGGGATAGCGGTAGATCTCGACGTCGGCCCCGGTGCGCTGCATCTGGAGGTACCAGCTGTTCAGCCAGTCCGGCGACTCGAACGCGTCGGGGTCGGCGACGTGCAGCTGCACGGGCAGCTCGTCCACCGAGGCGTTCTCGGCGATGTCCGACGTGCCGTGGAGGAGCAGCAGCCCGCGGGCCTTCGCGTCGCCGAGCGCGAGGGTCTGCGCCACGGAGGCGCCGAAGGAGAATCCCGCGTACACGAGACCCTGGTCGGAGTAGGGCGCGGCGGCCAGTACGGCGCGCTTGAGCAGCTCGTCCTTGCCCACCTGGTCCTTGAAGGCCATTCCTTCCTCGACCGTTTCGAAGGTGTGCCCCTCGAAGAGATCGGGCACGCGCACCTCGTGCCCGGCTGCGCGCAGCCGCTCGGCAGACGCGTGCACGGCCGGCCTCAGACCGTAGGTCGAGTGGAAAAGCATGATGTTCATGCGCTCCATGGTGCCAGGCCCGCCCCGACTCTTGGAGGACGACGGAATGGAGAACGTACTGCGACCGCTGCTCGTGCTGGGCGGGTCGCTGGTGATCACCCTGCTGGTGGGATGGCTGGTCGATCTGCTGCTGCGCCGCGCCGACAGCCGCCATCACGAGACGCCCCTCTGGGGCCTGCTGCGGCTCTGCCGTCCGCCTCTCCAGGTGGTGCTCTGCACGGCCCTGCTGAGGGCGAGCTTCGGCCAGCTCCGGCTCGACGTGGTGCGGGACCACCGGGCCGCGATCGGCCAGGTCCTGACCCTCGTGCTGATCGCCGCGTCGGCCTGGCTGGTGATCCGCGTGGCCGCCACGATCGTCCAGTCCTCGTACGCCCGTTACGCGACCTCCACGCGTGATCCCGCCCGGGTCCGACGGGTCCGGACCCAGGTCACGCTGATCCAGCGGGTGGTCACCGCGGTGGTGGCGACCGTCGCGGTCGCCGCGATGCTGCTCACCTTCCCCGCGATGCAGACCGTCGGCACGTCGATGCTGGCGTCGGCCGGTGTGCTCGGCATCGTCGCCGGTGTCGCGGCCCAGTCGACCCTCGGCAACCTCTTCGCCGGCTTCCAGATCGCCTTCGGCGACATGGTGCGGCTCGGCGACACCGTGGTCGTGGACGGGGAGTGGGGCACGGTGGAGGAGATCACCCTGACCTTCCTCACCGTGCGCACCTGGGACGAGCGGCGGTTCACGATGCCCGTGTCCTACTTCACGAGCAACCCGTTCGAGAACTGGTCGCGCGGCGGCGTGCAGATGTCCGGCACCGTCTTCTTCCAGCTCGACCACTCGGCCCCGGTCGCCGCGATGCGCGACAAGCTGCGCGACATACTCGGCGAGTGCGCCGCCTGGGACGGCCGCGACTGGTCCCTGGCCGTCACGGACACCTCCCCGACCACGATGGAGGTGCGGGCGGTGGTCACCGCGAAGGACGCCGACGACATCTGGACGGTGCGCTGCGCGGTGCGGGAGCAGATGATCGGCTGGCTCCGCGACCACCATCCGTACGCGCTGCCCCGGGTCGTGACCTCGCCCGCGGCGCTGCCGCCGGGCGACCACTGGCGGGAGCTGACGGGCGCGGACACCGGCGGGACCCCGGCCAACGGCCGTGTGCCGACCCCGGACAAGGCTCCCCGCACCGGGCGCGGCTGACCCGCCGCCGCGGCCGTGAGCCGGCCGGTCAGCGCAGGCTGTGCACGTCCAGGAAGCGCAGCACCCGGTCCACCACCTCGGGGTCCGAGCCCGGCTCGCTGCGGGCGTCGAGCACCGCGTGGCGGGCGGCCGACATCATCTCGCGCTGGATCCGGCCGACCTCCTTGAACCGCTCGGCCCGCTGCGCGTAGGCGTCGCGACGGTCCTCGTCGACCATGTCGGGGCTGATCCTCGCCCCGATGTCGTACGCCGCGCGCTGGAGCCGCTCCAGCACCTCCTCGGGGAGCTCCTCGGTGTTCTGGACCTCCTTGAGGCGGGCCTTGGCGGCCCTGGCCGCGCGGATCGCGAGTTCTCGCTCCAGTGCCTGTTCCGCGTCGGTGTCCGCCCGGACGCCGAGCTTGCGCACCAGCCACGGCAGGGTGAGGCCCTGGAGGACGAGGGTGACCATGATGACGACGAAGGCGATGAAGACGATCTCGTCCCGGCCGGGGAACGGCTTGCCGTCGTCCGTCTCCAGCGGGATCGCGAGCGCCAGCGCGACGGAGGCCACCCCGCGCATCCCGGCCCACCACATGACGACGGTCTCCCGCACGCTGGTGGGGATCTCCTCGCTCACGTCACGGCGGGTGTGCAACCGCTTGGCCAGCCAGCTGGCGGGCAGCAGCCACACGAGGCGTACGCCGACGACGACCGCCGCGACGCCGAGCCCCCAGCCGAGCAGGGTCAGTTCGCGTCCGTCGGCGGTGCCGAAGACGTTGTGGAGTTCGAGGCCGATCAGGCCGAAGGCGACACCGGTGACGAGGGTGTCGACGATCTCCCAGAAGGACCGTCCGGTGAGCCGGCCGAGGACGTCGTCGGCGTCGGCGGTGTGCTCGGCGAGGAAGAGCGCGGTGGTCAGGACGGAGAGCACGCCCGAGCCCATCAGCTCCTCGGCCAGGACGTAGCTGACGAACGGCACGAGCAGCGTCAGGCCGACCTGGAGGGTGGCGTCGCCCAGGTATCCCATCAGTTTGATGGTGAGCCAGCCGAGCACCAGGCCGACCACCACGGCGACCACGGCGGACAGGACGAGCAGCCCGAAAGCGGCGGGCAGCGAGAAGGTGCCGCTCACGGCGGCGGCGATCGCCACGTGGTAGAGCACGATCGCGGTGACGTCGTTGAACAGCCCCTCGCCCTCCAGGACCGACACGAGCCTGCGCGGCAGCCCGACCGAGCCGGCGACGGCGGTCGCCGCGACCGGGTCGGGCGGGGCGACGAGCGCGCCCAGGGCCACGGCCGCTGCGATGGGCAGACCGGGCACCAGCGCGTTGGCGACCGTGGCGACGGCCGCCGTCGTGACGAAGACGAGGGCGACGGCCAGCAGGAAGATCGGCCGCCGGTTGGCCGCGAACTGCCGCCAGGAGGTGCGCTGCACGGAGGCGTACAGCAGCGGGGGCAGGACGGCCGGGAGGATGAACTCCGGAGGGATGTCGACGTCGGGGACGAAGCTGGCGAAGGCCATGACGATCCCGGCGAGCGTCATCAGGATCGGTGCCGGGAGACGCAGGCGCTCCCCGAGCGGCACCGTGACCACCGCTCCGAGCAGGAGCAGGAGCAGGAGTGCCATCTGGTCCACGTTGTGCCTTCCGCAGCGCGCCGGGCCCGGGCCCGTTGATCAGCCGATGAGCCCCCAGCGTGCCATGTGTGCCCCGCGGACCTGCGGCAACCCCCCTTCGGAGGTGCGGTCAGAGCACCCGGCGCATGGACCGGTGCGGGATCCCGGCGTCCGGGAACTCGGGGCCGTACGCCGTGTAGCCGAGCCGCTCGTAGAAGCCGAGGGCGTGCGTCTGGGCGTGCAGGTCCACGGCGGTCAGGCCCAGCGTGCGGGCCTCCTCCTCGATGGCCCGCACCAGTGCGGCGCCGACGCCGAGGCCCCGGGCCTCGCGGGTCACGGCGAGCCGGCCGAGCGATCCGACGGCCGGGTCCCCGCCGGTACGGTCCACCGCCGCCTCACCGTGCAGCAGCCGTCCCGTGCCGAGCGCCGAGCCGTCCGCGGCCACGGCGATGACGTGCACGGCGGTGGCGTCGTGGGCGTCGTACTCGATCTCCTCGGGGACCTGCTGCTCGCCGACGAAGACGTCCTTGCGGACCTGGAAGCAGGCGGCGAGATCGCTCTCACCGAGGGCCCTGCGGGTGCGGTACGGGGTGGCTCCGGCGGTCACTGGCTCTCCGCGGCGATCGTGTCGAGGGCGTGGCGCAGGTCGTCGGGGTAGCCGCTCTCGAACTCGACCCAGCTGCCGTCGGCCGGGTGCTCGAAGCCGAGCCTGACCGCGTGCAGCCACTGCCGGGTCAGGCCGAGGCGCTTGGCCAGTGTGGGGTCGGCGCCGTAGGTCAGGTCACCGACGCAGGGGTGGCGGTGCGCGGACATGTGCACCCGGATCTGATGGGTGCGCCCGGTCTCCAGCTTGATGTCGAGCAGGCTGGCGGCGCGGTAGGCCTCGATCAGGTCGTAGTGCGTCACCGACGGCTTGCCCTCGGCGGTGACGGCCCACTTGTAGTCGTGCTGCGGGTGGCGGCCGATGGGGGCGTCGATGGTGCCGCTCATCGGGTCGGGGTGGCCCTGCACCAGCGCGTGGTACTTCTTCTCGACGACCCGGTCGCGGAACTGTGCCTTGAGCAGGGTGTAGGCCCGCTCGGACTTGGCCACGACCATCAGGCCGGAGGTGCCGACGTCCAGCCGGTGCACGATGCCCTGGCGCTCGGCAGCGCCCGACGTCGAGATGCGGTAGCCGGCCGCGGCGAGCCCGCCGATGACGGTGGTGCCGGTCCAGCCGGGGCTGGGGTGGGCGGCGACGCCCACCGGCTTCATGATGACGACGATGTCGTCGTCGTCATGGACGATCTCCATGCCCTCGACGGGCTCGGCGACGACCTGGACCGGGGCCGGGGCCTGCGGCATCTCCACTTCCAGCCAGGCCCCGCCGTGCACCCGCTCGGACTTCCCGGCCACCGCACCGTCCACCTGGACCTTCCCGGCGGCGGCCAGCTCGGCGGCCTTGGTGCGGGAGAAACCGAACATCCGGGAGATGGCGGCGTCGACGCGCTCGCCCTCCAGGCCGTCGGGTACGGGCAGGGTGCGGACCTCGGGATACGTACTCACCAGTCGAGTATGCCTTGCGCCCACTAGTCCTTGTGCACGGTGCCGTCGGGGTCCAGGCCCTTGAAGGAAAGGATCACGATGAGGATCCCGCCGCAGACGATCGCGGAGTCGGCGAGGTTGAAGACGGCGAAGTGCGCGGGGGCGATGAAGTCGACCACGGCGCCCTTGAAGACCCCGGGGGCCCGGAAGATGCGGTCGGTGAGGTTGCCGAGCGCCCCGCCGAGCAGCAGCCCGAGGGCGATGGCCCAGGGCAGGCTGTAGAGCTTGCGTGCCAGCCGGATGATCACGATGATCACGGCGGCCGCGATGGCCGTGAAGATCACGGTGAACGCCTCGCCGATCCCGAAGGCGGCACCCGCGTTCCGGATCGCGTCGAACTTCAGCCAGTCGCCGAAGATCTCGATGGGCTCCTGGTGCTCCAGCTTCGCGACCACGATCATCTTGCTGATCAGGTCCAGGAGATAGGCCAGCACGGCCACGCCGAGGAGGATCAGGACCTTCTTCCTGCCCCGCCCGGTGTCCGGCCCGTCGCTCCCGGCCGGGGACGCGCCCTCGGCGGGCTGCTGGGGCTCGGCCCCGTCGGCCCCCTCGGCATCGGGGATATCCGGCGTACCGATGATGCGCTCCGCCTCTGCCACGTGAGAGTCCCTCGACCTAGGTGCCTGACTGAGGACGAGGGTACGACACACCCGGGGGGCCGGGGGCCCCAGGACCCGCCTTTCCGCCGTCCACGGCCGCCGGGGTCCCGGCCGGATCGGGCCTGGTCAGGCAGGACCCGACCGGAACGAACCGGTCCGGCCCGATCCGCCCCGGTCCGGCACCGTCCCGCCCGGCCCGGCACCCCTGGCCCGCCCGGAGCGGGTGGGGCGCCCCCGGCCCGGCCTCTATCCGCGCCGCTCCTGCTTCTGCTTGTCCTCCACGCAGAGCGTGGCCCGGGGGAAGGCCTGCATCCGCGCCTTGCCGATCGGCTTGCCGCAGACCTCGCAGAGCCCGTACGTCCCCGCGTCGAGCCGGGCGAGGGCCCGCTCGGTCTGGTCCAGGGTCTCCTGGGCGTGGGCCGCCAGGGACAGCTCGTGCTCCCTGGTGATGTTCTTCGTACCGGTGTCGGCGTCGTCGTCGCCCGCCCCGTCCCCGGAGTCGCGCATCAGGCCGGCCAGCGCCGCGCCCGACGCCTCCAGCTCCGTACGCAGCCTCAGGACCTCACCGGTCAGCTCGGTCCGCGCCGCGTCGACCTCCTCCGGGGTCCAGGGGTCCTCCCCAGGCCTGACCGCCAGGTCGCCGGGCGCCGTCGCCGCGCCGGCCCTGGCCGGGGGGACCGCGGTCGCGGTGCCCTCTCCTACAGCCGTGGTCCGGGCCGCGCTCTTCTTGGCTACCACCGTGTGGGCTCCTGTCTGCTCGGCGGCCTGGGCCGCCCCCGTGGCCTTCTTCGACGCCTTCTTGGCTGCGCTCTTCTTGGCCGTGCTCTTCTTGGCCGCGCTCTTCCTGGCCGTGGCCTTCTTCGCCGGCTCGTGGTGCGCCGGGTCCTGACCGGCCTGCTCGTCCGGGGTCTTCCTCGCCACCATGGCCGCGGCCCCTTCACATATTGTGATCTTGCACGCGAATCGTGCTGGGACGATAAATCGACCCCAGCCCCGCGGCAACGGGGCACGCCGCCGGTTCGCCCCTCCCCCGGCCGGGCAGCGGCGCGCCTGCAACGGTTGTGCCCAGCTCCCCGCGCGGTAATCCGCCCCGCGCGCTCCGCCGGGACTCCGTGCGCCCCGGGTGGCCATTCGGGTCAAGCCCCGCCCCGCGCGTAAACCGGTCGGCCGTCGCCCGTACGGGCCCGTACACTGGCCGCAGCGAGAGGCATCGATGGGACGAGTAGCGTCGTACGCAGCCAGGAGCGACCCGGGGACGGTGGGAGCCCGGGGGCGAGCGCGCCGTGAAGATCACCCCGGAGCCGCCGGAAGAACGCCGCGAGGCAAGTAGAACCGGCATCGCACCCCAATGAGGGGGCCGCGGGCGTGCGCCCGGGGCCAAGGAGGGTGGTACCGCGGGAGCTGATGCGGCTCTCGTCCCTCCGACGGAAGTGGAAGACGTCCGCCGGAGGAAGCCCGCACATGACATCGCCGCAGTACCGCCAGGTACCCGCCCAGGTCGACCTGCCCGCCCTCGAGCACGCCGTGCTCGACTTCTGGCGCGACAGCAAGGTCTTCGCCAAGAGCCTCGAACAGTCCGAGGGCCGCCCCGAGTGGGTCTTCTACGAGGGCCCGCCGACCGCCAACGGCATGCCCGGGGCGCACCACATCGAGGCCCGCGTCTTCAAGGACGTCTTCCCGCGCTTCCGCACCATGCAGGGCTACCACGTCGGCCGCAAGGCCGGCTGGGACTGTCACGGCCTGCCGGTCGAGCTCGCGGTGGAGAAGGAGCTGGGCTTCAACGGCAAGAAGGACATCGAGGCCTACGGCATCGCCGAGTTCAACGCGAAGTGCCGCGAGTCCGTCACCCGCCACACCGACGCGTTCAGCGAGCTCACGACCCGCATGGGGTACTGGGTCGACCTGGACGACGCCTACCGCACGATGGACCCGGAGTACGTCGACTCCGTGTGGTGGTCGCTGAAGCAGATCTTCGAGAAGGACCTGCTGGTCCAGGACCACCGCGTCGCCCCCTGGTGCCCGCGCTGCGGCACCGGCCTCTCGGACCACGAGCTCGCCCAGGGGTACGAGACGGTCGTCGACCCCTCGGTCTTCGTACGGTTCCCGCTCACCTCCGGCCCGCTGGCCGGCGAGGCGGCCCTCCTCGTGTGGACGACGACCCCCTGGACCCTGGTGTCCAACACGGCGGTCGCCGCGCACCCCGACGTCGAGTACGTCGTCGCCACCGACGGAACGGAGAAGCTGGTCGTCGCTCGCCCGCTGGTCGAGAAGGCGCTCGGCGAGGGCTGGGAGCTCACCGGCGAGTCCTTCACCGGCCGTGAGATGGAGCGCTGGACGTACGAACGCCCCTTCCAGCTCGTGGAGTTCCCGAGCGAGGCGCACTTCGTCGTCAACGCCGAGTACGTCACGACCGAGGACGGCACGGGTCTGGTCCACCAGTCCCCCGCGTTCGGCGCCGACGACCTCCTCGTCTGCCGTGCGTACGGCCTCCCGGTGGTGAACCCGGTCCGCCCCGACGGCACCTTCGAGGAGGACCTCCCGCTGGTCGGCGGCGTCTTCTTCAAGAAGGCCGACGAGGCGCTCACCGAGGACCTGGACGCGCGCGGCAAGCTCTTCCGCCACGTCCCGTACGAGCACAGCTACCCGCACTGCTGGCGCTGCCACACGGCCCTGCTGTACTACGCGCAGCCGTCCTGGTACATCCGCACGACGGCGGTCAAGGACCGGCTGCTCCAGGAGAACGAGAAGACCAACTGGTTCCCGGACTCGGTCAAGAACGGCCGTTTCGGCGACTGGCTGAACAACAACGTCGACTGGGCGCTGTCCCGTAACCGCTACTGGGGCACCCCGCTGCCGATCTGGCGCTGCGAGGACGACCACCTCACCTGCGTGGGCTCCCGCGCGGAGCTCACGGAGCTCACGGGCACCGACCAGTCGTCGCTCGACCCGCACCGCCCGTTCATCGACGAGATCACCTTCACCTGCTCGCACGAGAACTGCCAGCTGGAGGCGTACCGCGTCCCCGAGGTCATCGACGCCTGGTACGACTCGGGTTCGATGCCGTTCGCGCAGTGGGGTTACCCGTACAAGAACAAGGAGGTCTTCGAGAGCCGCTACCCGGCGCAGTTCATCTCGGAGGCCATCGACCAGACGCGCGGGTGGTTCTACACGCTGATGGCGATCGGCACCCTGGTGTTCGACAAGTCGTCCTACGAGAACGTGGTCTGCCTGGGCCACATCCTCGCCGAGGACGGCCGCAAGATGTCCAAGCACCTGGGCAACATCCTCCAGCCGATCCCGCTGATGGACCAGCACGGCGCCGACGCGGTCCGCTGGTTCATGGCGGCCGGCGGCTCCCCGTGGGCCGCGCGCCGGGTGGGCCACGGCACGATCCAGGAGGTCGTCCGCAAGACGCTCCTCACGTACTGGAACACGGTGGCCTTCCAGGCCCTGTACGCCCGTACGTCGGGCTGGGCGCCGTCCGCGGCCGACCCGGCCCCCGCCGACCGCACGGTCCTGGACCGCTGGCTGCTGAGCGAGCTCGGCACCCTGGTGGACGAGGTCACCAAGGCGCTGGAGGGTTACGACACCCAGCGCGCCGGCAAGCTGCTCTCGGCGTTCGTCGACGACCTGTCCAACTGGTACGTCCGCCGCTCGCGCCGCCGCTTCTGGCAGGGCGACAAGGCCGCGCTGCGCACGCTGCACGAGGTCGTGGAGACCGTGACCCGGCTGATGGCCCCGCTGACGCCGTTCATCACGGAGCGGGTCTGGCAGGACCTGGTCGTCCCCGTCGCCCCGGACGCCCCGGAGTCGGTGCACCTGTCCGACTGGCCGAAGGCGGACCCGGCGTCGATCGACCCGGTGCTCTCCTCGCAGATGGCGCTGGTGCGCCGCCTGGTGGAGCTCGGCCGGGCCACACGCGCCGAGTCGGGGGTCAAGACCCGGCAGCCCCTGTCGCGGGCCCTGGTCGCGGCCTCGGGCTTCGAGTCGCTCACGCCGGAGCTGCGCGCCCAGATCACGGAGGAGCTGAACGTCTCCTCCCTGGCCTCGCTCTCGGAGGTCGGCGGCTCGCTGGTCGACACCACGGCCAAGGCGAACTTCCGCGCGCTGGGCAAGCGGTTCGGCAAGGGCGTCCAGGCGGTCGCCAAGGCCGTCGCGAACGCCGACGCCGCGGCGCTGAGCCTGGCACTGCGCGAGGGCACGGCGACGGTGGAGGTCGACGGCGAGCAGATCACCCTCGCCCCCGACGAGGTCATCATCACGGAGACCCCCCGCGAGGGCTGGTCGGTGGCGTCCGACTCGGGCGCGACGGTCGCTCTGGACCTGGAGATCACCCCGGAGCTGCGCGCCGCCGGGCTGGCGCGTGACGCGATCCGCCTCATCCAGGAGGCCCGCAAGAACAGCGGCCTGGACGTGGCGGACCGGATCGCGGTCCGCTGGACCTCCACGTCCCCCGGG
The DNA here is from genome assembly GCF_055583745.1 of Streptomyces sp. NPDC104381. Taxonomy (NCBI): domain Bacteria; kingdom Bacillati; phylum Actinomycetota; class Actinomycetes; order Kitasatosporales; family Streptomycetaceae; genus Streptomyces; species Streptomyces sp. NPDC104381. The sequence continues at coordinate 815,874 of NZ_JBVJNK010000001.1, read as the reverse complement.
ACGACCGAGGCCCTGACCGCGCACGCGACCCTGATCGCGGACGAGGTCCTGGCCCTGGACTACGCCCAGGGCGAGGCGGACGACACGTACGGCACCCCGTTCGAGGACGAGGGCCTGTCCCTCACGTTCCGCCTCCGCAAGACCCAGGCGTAACCCGCCACCGAAGGGCCCGGCCGGAAACCTTCCGCCCGGGCCCTTCGCCGTACCCCACCCCACCATCCAGCCCCTCCGGCGCTTGAGGAGCCGGGTCCGGGCCCTTCGCCGTCCCCCACCCCGCTGTCCCCCACCCCGCCGCTCCTCCACCCCCTCTCGGCTCCACCTCCCTCGGCCCCACCTCCCTCGGCCCCACCATCCAGCCCCTCCGGCGTTTGAGGAGCGGGGTCCGGGGCGGAGCCCCGGTTCGGGAAGGGGCGGGTAGGGGAAGAGCCCCGCGCAGCGGCGGCCCCCACCCCCCGCCGCCGCCCCCACCCCGCGCCGGCCACGGCAAAGGGCCGGGCCCCGGGGAAATCCCCGGGGCCCGGCCCTCAGCCTGCCGACGGCTACGCGCTCACCACGCGCAGGCCGCTCAGTTGTCGTCCTCGTCGATCAGGAACCCACGCATCGGCGACGGCGCCTGCTGCATCGGCTGCGGCGCCTGCGGCCGCACCGGTGCCATCGGCTGCGTCATCGCGGGCGACATCTGCTGCTGGCCGCCGCCGTACGACGGGCCACCGCCCATCGACTGGTTGCCGCCACCCATCTGCTGGCTGCCGTGACCGCCGTGGTTGCCACCCATGGTGTGCCCCATCGCACCCGCACCGGCCGGAGCCAGCGAAGGCGACGGCGGCAGCGAGGCGGCGGCGGGCGTCCGCGGCGGAGCCAGCGAGTCGTCGGCCTGGGTCTCCAGCTGACGCAGCTGGCTCTCCAGGTACGACTTCAGACGGGTCCGGTACTCGCGCTCGAAGCCACGCAGGTCCTCGACCTTGCGCTCCAGCGTCGCGCGGGCCGACTCCAGCGAGCCCATCGCCACGCGGTGCTTCTCCTGCGCGTCCCGCTCCAGGGCGTCCGCCTTGGCACGGGCGTCACGCTCGAGGCCCTCGGCACGGCTGCGCGCCTCGCCGACGATCTTGTTGGCCTCGGAACGGGCCTCCGCGATCGCCTGGTCGGCGGTCTGCTGCGCAAGGGAGAGGACACGGGCGGCGCTGTCGCCACCGGGGCCCTGACCGGGCTGCTGCATCTGCTGCTGCATCTGCTGTTGCTGCTGCATCTGCTGCTGCTGCGGGGCGTGACCGCCCATGGGGCCGCCCATCGGGCCACCCATGGGACCGCCCTGCATCGGGCCGGGGCCGTGCGGGCCCTGCGGACCGGGACCGTGGCCGCCCTGAGGACCATGGCCGCTGGGACCGGCAGGCAGCTGAGGAGCTCCACCGGGCAGCTGGGGGGGACCCATCTGCGGGGGCTGCTGCTGCTGTACCGGCGGACCAGATATGGCGGCGGGCACCGGGGCCCCCGGCCGGTCCTGCTGCTCCGGCGGTTTACGCATGCCCTGCTGCTGCTGGTTCTGCGCGGCCGCACGCGTGGCGGCGGCCAGCTTGGCGCGCAGGTCCTCGTTCTCACGGAGCAGTCGGGTCAGTTCCGACTCGACCTCGTCGAGGAAGGCATCGACCTCGTCCTCGTCATAGCCTTCTCGGAGGCGGACGGTCGTGAACTGCTTGTTCCGCACGTCCTCGGGGGTCAGCGGCATCTCTTCTTCACCTCTACGTAGTCGTCGGCAGTCGGCAAGACCGTATCGTTCACACGCTGCTCGCAAGCTTGCCCACGAGATTGAGCAGAATGTAGACGATGATCATCAGAACGAAGAAGGACAGGTCAAGTGCCACGCCCCCGAGACGCAACGGCGGTATGAACCGCCGCAGAAGCTTCAGCGGTGGATCCGTGACAGTGTAAGTGCCCTCGAGAACGACCACCATCGCCTTGCCTGGCTGCCATGAACGTGCGAACTGGAAGACATAGTCCATGACCAGCCGGAAGATCAGCACGATGAGGAAACACATCAGCGCGATATAGACCACATCCAGTGCGATGCCCATGTCCCGCGCTTCCCTCTCCCCTGGCTCTCGTAGCCCCGGCCTCCCGGCCGGGTTGTTCCCGGTGTTCTCAGCTCTGGTTGAAGAACCCGCCCTCTGCGATGCGGGCCTTGTCCTCCGCCGTGACATCGACGTTAGCAGGCGACAACAGGAACACCTTCTGCGTCACACGCTCAATGCTGCCATGGAGACCGAAGACGAGTCCCGCGGCAAAGTCGACAAGTCGCTTCGCATCGGTGTCGTCCATCTCCGTGAGATTCATGATCACCGGAGTGCCTTCGCGGAAGTGTTCCCCGATGGTACGGGCCTCGTTGTAGGTCCTGGGGTGCAGCGTGGTGATCCGGTAGGGCTCCCGCTCGGACACGACCTTGGGCATGATCACCGGTGCGTTCTTCTCCAGGTTCGGGCGGTCAGGTGTGATGGATGCCACGGGGGCGATTCGGGCGGGTCGTCCGCTTTCCGCCGGGAGCTGAACCGGTTCCCGCGGTGCGGGTGGCTGTACCGCTCGTACCGGTTCGTCCCGTTCCCGCTCCACGGGGTGCGCGGGCTGATGCCGCCGCCGGTCCCGCTCGGGCTCCGGCTCGGGTTCGAATTCGTCGTCGGGGTCGAACCCCGGACCGTCGTACCCATCGTCCTCCACGAGGCCGAGGTAGACCGCCATCTTGCGCATCGCGCCGGCCATGCTCCGAGTCCTCCGCTCTGTGGTGGATCGGCATTCGTGTCACCAAGTGCCCGAGATCCACTCCGGCCTGCCCGCCTGAAGCGGGAATGACCATATTTTCTGCTGTGGTCCGACTTGCTTCGCGACGTTACCCGAGCCGGGGTCGGACTCCGAGTACCGCCGTACCGACGCGTACATGTGTCGCTCCGGCCGCGATCGCGTCCTCGAGATCCGCACTCATCCCAGCAGACACCATGTTCGCAGCAGGATGGTTCCCGCGCAGGCGTGATGAGAATTCCATCAGCCGGTCGAACGCGGCCCGTTGCTTTCCCGCGTAGGGGCCGGCGAGCGGGGCGACGGTCATCAGACCGTCGAGTCTGAGCCCTTCGGCCGCCTCGACGGAGGCGGCCAACTCCTCGATCGCGTCGGGCGCGACCCCGCCCCGGTCCCCGCGTTCGCCGCTCTCCGCGTCGAGGGCGACCTGGATGAGACAGCCGATCTCACGCCCACGCCGGACCGCCGCCGCCGAGAGCGCGGTGACCAGCTTCACCCGGTCCACCGACTGCACGACATCGGCATAACCGGCCACGGAGCGGACCTTGTTGGTCTGCAACTGTCCGACAAAGTGCCATGTGAGCGACAGATCCGCACATGCGGCGGCTTTCGGCGACGCGTCCTGATCACGATTCTCCGCGACCTGGCGCACACCGAGTTCGTGCAGCATGCGCACGTCGCTCGCGGGGTAGGTCTTGGTGACCACGATGAGGGTCACTTCCTCCCGCTTGCGGCCGGCCGAGGCGCAGGCGGAAGCAATACGTTCCTCCACCTGTGCCAGGTTCGCCGCGAGTTGAGCCCTGCGATCCGTCATGTCCTATCAGTCCAACCAGACATATCCGGCGAGCCGTCCTGTGGTGCGGTCGCGACGGTAGGAGAAATGGTCGCCGGATTCCAGCGTGCAGAACGGCGAGCTCTGCCGGTCCGTGACGCCGAGCTCGGCGAGCTGGGCGTGGACCCCGGCCGTGACGTCGACCGCCGGGGTTCCCCAGGAGGTCTCCGACCACGACGCCGGGACGACCGCGGCGACCTCGGCGCGCATCTGCTCCGGAACCTCGTAGCACCGTCCGCAGACGGCCGGTCCGGTGTGCGCGGTGATCCCGGAGGGTTCCGCGCCGAGCGCGATCATGGCCTCGACGGCGGCCGGTACGACCCCCGCGACCAGACCGGGCCGTCCCGCGTGGGCGGCCGCGACGACACCGGCCGCCGGATCGGCGAGGAGCACGGGTGTGCAGTCGGCGGTGAGCACCGCGAGCGGCAGCCCGCGCCGGGCCGTCACCACCGCGTCCACCGCGGGAATGTCCCGGGTGTCGCCCCAGGGGCCGTCGACCGCCGCGACGTCACGCCCGTGCACCTGGTTCATCCAGACCACCAGGGCCGGGTCGAGACCCAGCGAACGGGCCGCGCGGGCACGGTTGGCACGGACGGCGGCGGGGTCGTCGCCGACCGCGCCGCCGAGGTTGAGCTCCTCGTACGGAACGGCGCTCACTCCGCCCCACCTGTCGGTGAAGGCGAAATGGGCGCCGCCCGCCGAAGACTCCGCGGCTCGCACCGCGTGCTGCGGACCTATCACTTCAAGAAATCCGGTACGTCCAGCTCTTCGGCCTGGTTGTCCTGGTAGGGACGGGCCGTCGGGACGTGCGGAGGGGTGACCGGCGGGAGCGAGGTCTCGTTCGCCACCGGGGCCGGCTCGGCCGGCGTCTGGGGCTCCTCGCGCGGGGGCACGGAGCCCAGTCCGCCGCTCTGGCGCGCCGGTTCGGCGGCCCGGGCCGGCGGAGCCGACTCCTCGCGCTTGCCGACGCTCGATCCGAGGACGTTCTCCCGGCGGGCCGGCGGCTGGCCGCCGTCGAAGCCGGCGGCGATGACGGTGACCCGCACCTCGTCGCCCAGCGCGTCGTCGATGACCGCGCCGAAGATGATGTTCGCCTCGGGGTGCGCCGCCTCGCTCACCAGCTGGGCGGCCTCGTTGATCTCGAAGAGACCGAGGTCGCTGCCGCCGGAGATCGAGAGCAGGACACCGCGGGCGCCGTCGATGGACGCCTCCAGGAGCGGCGAGGAGATCGCCATCTCCGCGGCGGCCACCGCGCGGTCGTCGCCGCGGGCCGAGCCGATACCCATGAGCGCCGATCCGGCCTCGGACATGACCGACTTGACGTCGGCGAAGTCGAGGTTGATCAGACCCGGGGTCGTGATGAGGTCGGTGATGCCCTGGACACCCGAGAGCAGCACCTGGTCGGCCGACTTGAACGCGTCGAGCACGCTGACCTGGCGGTCCGAGATGGACAGCAGCCGGTCGTTGGGAATGACGATGAGGGTGTCGACCTCTTCGCGGAGTTCGGCGATGCCGTCCTCCGCCTGGTTCGCGCGTCGCCGGCCCTCGAAGGTGAACGGGCGGGTGACCACACCGATCGTCAGGGCGCCCAGCGAGCGCGCGATGTTGGCGACGACGGGTGCGCCGCCGGTGCCGGTGCCGCCGCCTTCTCCGGCGGTGACGAAGACCATGTCGGCCCCCTTGAGGACCTCCTCGATCTCCTCACGGTGGTCCTCTGCCGCCTTACGACCGACGGCCGGGTTCGCCCCGGCGCCGAGGCCACGGGTGAGTTCACGGCCGACGTCGAGCTTGACGTCGGCGTCGCTCATCAACAGTGCTTGCGCATCGGTGTTGATCGCGATGAACTCGACGCCCTTGAGACCGACCTCGATCATTCGGTTGATGGCATTGACACCACCGCCGCCGACACCGATGACCTTGATGACTGCGAGGTAGTTCTGCGGTGCTGCCACGTCGAAGGCCTCTCGCCTCGAGTTACGTGTCGTCGCTTCGCGGTAGTCCCGCCGCGACGACGGATGCCGATTGGGTCGGTCCGAACGCCGACCCAAACCCTAACCTTGAAGTTTAGGGTTACCAGTGTGTCTGCTTCTTGGACTCTTCCGAACAGGACACTAAGTCGACAAGTGGCGCACGTTCAACGAACACGCCGAACCTCCCGTTTTTCTTTTCACCCTATGTGATCACCCGTAGCGCTGACCAACCAGGGGGTTGGCCAGGCGAAACGTGCGTCAACTCTTCGACACGGCAGGCGCGGTGGGAGCGCTCACGTCGAAGTGTCCTGCTTTGGGAGACGCCTTCATGAGAGCGGTGAGCACCCGCGCCTTCGCGGGCCCCTGCTCACCACTGCCCCACATCACCGTTCGTCCCCCGGTCAGTTCCAGCACGGCGGAGTCGTACGAGGTGACCCGCACGACCTCGGTCTCCCCCGCCACCTTCCCCGGAAGATCTCCCGCGACACGGACGGCTTCCCGCAGCAGGCGGTCACCGCCGAAGCGGCGAAGGCTCGCCGACCTGTCGGGCTTCAACTCCAGGAGCGGAACATGGGCCGGCGCCTTGTCCACGGTCGCGAAGCGGACACCTTTCGCGTCCACTTCGATGAACTTTCCGCCCTTTTCGACCAGCAGGACCGGTTTCCGTTCGGTCACTTTAAGGCTGACACCGTGCGGCCATGACCGTACGACATCCACCGAGTCGATACGAGGCAACTTCTGGCGCAACCGGTCGGCGATCGCATCGGTGTCCACGGAGATCAGGGGCGACCCGACCGGCGCCGCCGCGGCGGCCTCCACCTCGCTCCGGGTCAGCACCTCGGTGCCGCTGGTCGTCACCCGCTCCAGCCTCAGCCAGGACGAGCCGTAGAGCACCCAGACCGTGGCCGCCGAGATCATGACGAGGCCGAGAACGGCCAGGACCAGCCGCGTACGGCCCGTCAGTCCTGGCCCCTGGGGGCCGATGTGCGGCGGCCGGGCCGGGGTGTCGGCCCGCTCCGCCTCGCCGCGCTGGGCGGTCGTCGGTCCGGCCACGCTCGCTCCTTCGCCGGACCCGGGGCGCACACCCCGGGTCCGCACCGCCTCACGCCTGGCGGCGTGCGGCAATCGCCTCGTACACCATGCCGACGAGCAGGTCGTCGGCGTCCCTTCGCCCGAACTCCGCGGCGGCACGGGACATCTCGTACAGCCGGTGCGGGTCCGAGAGCACCGGGAGGACGTTGCCCTGCACCCATTCCGGGGTGAGCGCCGCGTCGTCCACCAGCAGACCGCCACCGGCGTTGACCACCGGCTGGGCGTTGAGCCGCTGTTCGCCGTTGCCGATCGGCAGCGGGACGTAGGCGGCGGGGAGCCCGACGGCGGAGAGTTCGGCGACGGTCATCGCGCCCGCGCGGCAGAGCATCATGTCGGCCGCGGCGTACGCGAGGTCCATCCGGTCCACGTACGGTACCGGGATGTAGGGCGGCATCCCGGGCATGTTGTCGATACGCGGCAATTCGTTCTTCGGGCCGACCACATGGAGGATCTGGATCCCGGACCGCTGGAGCAGCGGAGCGATGCGTGTGACCACCTCGTTGAGGTGGCGGGCGCCCTGCGAGCCGCCGGAGACGAGCAGCGTCGGCAGGTTGGGGTCCAGCCCGAAGGCCGCACGCGCCTCCGGACGGACCCGGGCCCGGTCGAGGGTGGCGATGGTCCGGCGCAGCGGGATGCCGATGTAGCGGGCACCGCGCAGCTTGCTGTCCGGGGTGGAGACGGCGACCCCGTGGGCGTACCGGGAGCCGATCTTGTTGGCCAGACCGGGCCTGGCGTTGGCCTCATGGACGACGATCGGCACCCCGACGCGCTTGGCCGCGAGATAGCCGGGCAGGGCGACGTAGCCGCCGAAGCCGACCACGCAGTCCGCCTTGGTGCGCTCCAGGATCTGCTCGGCGGCCTTGATGGTGCCGCGCAGCCGTCCCGGGACGGTGATCAGCTCGGGTGTGGGCTTGCGCGGCAGCGGTACGGCGGGGATCAGGGCCAGGTCGTACCCCCGCTCGGGTACGAGCCTGGTCTCGAGTCCGCGCTCCGTGCCGAGGGCAGTGATTCCCACGGTCGGGTCCTGCCTCCGCAGGGCGTCTGCGAGGGCAAGCGCGGGCTCGATGTGCCCGGCGGTCCCCCCGCCGGCGAGTACGACATGCACCGAAATTCACCGCTCTCCGGACGGACGCTTCATGACGCGCCGTCTCATCGTCTTCCATCTGACCCCGGGCCTCCGCATGGCCAGGGCCGCTCTCGCCGCAGGGTCCTCTCGCGCGAAGGCGATCAGGAGTCCGACAGCGAACATGGTCGGCAGCAGGGCCGACCCCCCGTAGGAGAACAGCGGCAACGGGACACCGGCGATCGGCAACAGGCCGAGCACCGCACCGATGTTGATCACGGCCTGCGCCGTGATCCAGGTGGTCACGCCTCCCGCTGCGTACCTCACGAAGGGGTCCTCCGTGCGTCCGGCCACGCGGATACCCGCATAGCCTAGAGCCGCGAAGAGGGCCAGCACCGACAGCGTCCCCGCCAGGCCCAGTTCCTCCCCGGTGATGGCGAAGATGAAGTCGGTGTGCGGTTCCGGAAGTTGACCCCATTTTTCCACACTCGCGCCGAGCCCGGAACCGAACCATCCGCCGGAGGCGAGCGCGTAGATTCCGTGCACCGCCTGCCAGCAGGAGTCACCGGGGCCCGGTTCGGACGCTCCGATGCAGCCGAGCCTGGACATCCGGTTGGGGCTGGTCTTGATGAGCAGGAACCCGATGAGCACGGCGAAGGCGAGCACCCCGGCGAAGAGCCTGGTGGGGGCGCCTGCCAGCCAGAGCAGGCCGAAGAGGATCGCCGTGAGGATGATCGCGGTGCCCATGTCGCCGCCGAGCATGATCAGTCCGAGCAGCATGAAGGCGACCGGCACCAGCGGCACGAGCATGTGCTTCCACTGCGCGAGCAGCCGCTTGTCCTGTTTGCGGGCGAGCAGGTCGGCACCCCAGAGGATGAGCGCGAGCTTGCCGAACTCACTGGGCTGGAGCTGGAAGGGGCCGCCGAGATAGATCCAGTTCTGGTTGCCGTTGACCGACATCCCTATCCCCGGCACCTGGACCAGGACCATCAGGAAGACCGTGCCCATGAGCAGCGGGTAGGCCAGCGCCCGGTGGAGTTTGACGGGCATCCGGGAGGCCAGCAGCATCAGTCCGGCCCCGATCACGGCGGCGATGAACTGCTTGCGGAAGAAGTACGTGCCGGGCCGTGCCAGCTCCAGCGCCTTGATCATCGAGGCGGAGTAGACCATCACGAGGCCGAGCACGGTGATGAGCAGGCTCGATCCGAGGATCAGGTAGTACGCCGTCAGAGGGCGGTCCCAGGCCCGCCGTACGCGCTCGTAGGTCCTGCGCACCCCGGCGCCCCGGCGCGGCCCCGGCTGCACGCCGCCGCCGGCTCCGGAGGGGCCTCGGCCGCGTGGCGCGGGGGCCCTGCGGGGCCCGGTGGCGGGCCTGCTGCGCAGCGCGAGCCCCGCGAGGGGCCCGGAGCCCGCGGGCACGGGTCCGATGGGCAGGGGCGGGGTGAGCGCCCGGCGGATCGCGGCGGTGGCCCGTGAACGGCCGGCCACGCGGGCGGCTGAGCTCTCGTCGGCCGGCATTGTCGCTGTCCCCTCCACTGCTCGTGCCCGGGGCTGTCGCCGGGGCCCTGGCCCGCGGCCGTGCTGCTGACCGCCGGTTCCCGGGCCGTCCGGTCCTCAGGGACGGTACGACGCGGGGGCCGGGCCCGTCAGGCGCTCTCGCCGGCGAGTTCGCGGACCGCGTCCGCGAACGCCTCGCCCCGCTTGTTGTAGTTGACGAACATGTCCATCGAGGCACAGGCCGGGGCCAGCAGGACGGTGTCTCCCGGCCCGGCCAGCCGTGCCGCTTCGCGGACCGCCGCGGACATCGCCCCAGTGTCGGTCCGGTCGAGGTCCACCACCGGTACCTCGGGGGCGTGTCGCGCCAGGGCTTCGCGGATCAGGGCCCGGTCGGCGCCCATCAGCACGACGCCCTTCAGCCGCTTCGCCGCCCCGGTCACCAGCTCGTCGAAGGTGGCGCCCTTGGCGAGGCCGCCGGCGATCCAGACGATCGGGTCGTAGGAGGCGAGGGATGCCTCGGCGGCGTGGGTGTTGGTGGCCTTGGAGTCGTCGATGTACGTGACGCCGGAGACATCGGCGACGTGTTCGATGCGGTGGGCGTCGGGGCGGAAGGCCCGCAGCCCGTCGCGCACGGCCTTCGGGGGTACGCCGAAGGCGCGGGCCAGCGCCGCCGCGGCCAGGGCGTTGGCGATGTTGTGCGGGGCCGGCGGGTTGACGTCGGAGACCTCGGCGAGCTCCTGGGCCTGCTTCTGCCGGTCGGGGACGAACGCCCGGTCGACGAGGATGCCGTCGACCACCCCGAGCTGCGAGGGGCCCGGGGTGCCGAGGGTGAAGCCGATGGCCCGGCAGCCCTCCTCGACGTCGGCCTCGCGCACGAGGTCCTCCGTCGCCGTGTCCTGCGCGTTGTAGACGCAGGCGACGCGGTTGCCCTCGTAGATCCGGCCCTTGTCTGCGGCGTAACCGGCCATGGAGCCGTGCCAGTCGAGGTGGTCGGGGGCCAGGTTGAGCACGGCCCCGGAGTGGGCGCGCAGCGAGGGCGCCCAGTGCAGCTGGTAGCTGGAGAGCTCGACGGCGAGTACGTCGTACGTCTCGTCGCCGAGCACCGCGTCCAGCAGGGACACCCCGATGTTCCCCACGGCGGCCGTGCGCAGGCCGGCGGCCTCGAGGATCGAGGCGAGCATGCGCACGGTCGTGGTCTTGCCGTTGGTGCCGGTGACCGCGAGCCAGGGTGCGGGTTCCCGGCCGTCCTGTCCCCGCAGCCGCCAGGCGAGTTCGACGTCGCCCCAGACGGGGACGCCCGCCTCGGCGGCCGCCAGGAACAGCGGCTTGCCCGGCTTCCAGCCGGGGGCCGTGACGACGAGCTCGGTGGACTCGGGCAGGGTGTCGCCGTCGCCGAGGCGCACGGTGATCCCGAGCGCCTCCAACTCGGCGGCCTGGGCGCGGGAGCGCTCGTCGTCGCCGTCGTTGACGACGGTGACCAGCGCTCCCCGCCCGTGCAGGGCACGGGCGGCGGGGATCCCGCTGACGCCGAGTCCGGCGACCGTGACGTGCTTGCCCTGCCAGTCCACGTTGCTCACTTCTTGGCTGCCCATCCCGCGTAGAAGAGGCCGAGTCCGACGATCACGCACATGCCCTGGATGATCCAGAACCGGACCACCACAAGGACCTCGGACCACCCCTTGAGTTCGAAGTGGTGCTGGAGGGGCGCCATGCGGAAGACGCGCTTGCCGGTCATCTTGAACGAGCCGACCTGGATGACCACGGACATGGTGATCATCACGAAGAGGCCGCCGAGGATGGCCATCAGGAACTCGGTGCGCGAGCAGATCGCGAGACCCGCGAGCGCGCCGCCGAGGGCGAGCGAACCGGTGTCGCCCATGAAGATCTTCGCGGGCGAGGTGTTCCACCACAGGAAGCCGAAGCAGGCGCCCATGAGGGCGGAGGCGACGACCGCGAGGTCGAGCGGATCGCGTACCTCGAAGCAGGCGCTGGGGTTGGTCAGCGTCTCCGCGTTGGCGCAGGACTCCTGGAACTGCCAGAGCCCGATGAAGGTGTAGGCGCCGAAGACCATCACCGACGCACCGGTGGCCAGGCCGTCCAGACCGTCCGTCAGGTTCACGCCGTTGGACATGGCGAGGATCATGAACAGCGCCCAGACGCAGAACAGCACCGGGCCGATCGACCAGCCGAAGTCCTCGACGAACGAGAGCCTGGTGGAGGCGGGGGTGTTGCCGTGGATGTCGGCGAACTGGAGCGAGAGCACCGCGAAGGCGATGCCGACGATCAGCTGGCCGGCCATCTTCGCCTTGGCGCGCAGCCCGAGGGAGCGCTGCTTGACGATCTTGATGTAGTCGTCGAGGAAGCCGACGAGGCCCATCCCGGCCATCAGGAACAGGACGAGGACGCCGGAGAAGCGCATGTCCTCGCCGGTGATCACCTTCGCCAGGATGTACGCGATGATCGTCGCCAGGATGAAGGCGATCCCACCCATGGTGGGAGTGCCCTTCTTGCTGCCGTGGGTACGCGGGCCGTCGTCCCGGATGAACTGCCCGTAGCCCTTGCGGGCCAGAAGTTTGATCAGCAGCGGGGTACCGACCAGGGTCAGGAAGAGCCCTATGGCCCCCGCGAAGAGGATCTGCCTCATCGGACGGCGACCTCGCCCTCGGTCGTCTCCAGCAGTGCCAGGGCGACCTTCTCCAGGCCGACCGACCGGGACGCCTTCACCAGCACGACGTCTCCCGGGCGCAGTTCACTGCGCAACAGGTCGACGGCCGCCTGTGCGTCGGACACGTGCACCGACTCCTCACCCCACGAACCCTCGTTATATGCGCCCAGTTGCAGCCAGGAGGCTTCTCTTCCTCCGACAGCGACGAGCTTGCTGACGTTGAGCCGGACGGCGAGCCGTCCGACCGCGTCGTGCTCGGCGAGCGACGCGTCACCGAGCTCGGCCATCTGACCGAGCACCGCCCACGTGCGCCCCCCGTCTGCCCGTCGGGCCTTGCCCATGGCGGCCAGCGCACGGAGTGCGGCCTTCATGGATTCGGGGTTCGCGTTGTAGGCGTCATTGACGACCGTCACACCGTCCGGACGCTCGGTGACCTCCATGCGCCAGCGGGAGAGGGTGCCCGCCCCGGAGAGCGCATCGGCGATCTCGGTCACGGACATGCCCAACTCATGGGCGACGGCGGCCGCGGCGAGCGCGTTCGACACGTGGTGCTCACCGTACAGGCGCAAGGTCACGTCGCTGCACCCGGTGGGTGTGTGGAGCTCGAAAGCGGGGCGGCCGTCGTCGGTGAGCCGCACGTTCTCTCCCCGTACGTCCGCATCCGGGGCCTCCCCGAAGAGGAGCACCCGGGCTTTTGTGCGGGACGCCATGGCCCGCACGAGCGGGTCGTCGGCGTTGAGGATCGCCGCGCCGTCCTCGGGCAGGCCCTCGACGAGCTCGCCCTTGGCCTGGGCGATGGCCTCGCGGCTGCCGAACTCCCCGAGGTGGGCGCTGCCCACGTTGAGGACCAGGCCGACCCGAGGAGGCGTCAGGTCGGCGAGGTAGCGGATGTGGCCGATTCCGCGCGCACCCATCTCCAGCACGAGATGGCGGGTTTCCGCCGTGGCGCGGAGTGCGGTGAGCGGCAGCCCGATCTCGTTGTTGAGGGAGCCGGGTGTCCATACCGTGGGCGCCTTGCGTTCCAGGATCTGGGCGATCAGGTCCTTCGTGGATGTCTTGCCCGCCGAACCGGTCAGGGCGACGACGGTGGTGCCGAGGCGTTCCACGGCGGCGCGGGCGAGGGCGCCGAGCGCGGCCACGACGTCGTCGACCACGATCGCGGGCACGCCGACGGGACGGACGGCGAGCACGGCCACCGCGCCGGCCTCGACGGCGAGCCGCGCGTAGTCGTGGCCGTCGACACGCTCGCCCGCGAACGCGGCGAACAGGGAGCCCTGCCGCACCTCCCGGGAGTCGATGACGACGGGCCCGGTGACGACGGCGGACGGGTCCGGTACGTCGTGCGGCTGCCCGCCGACGATTCCGGCGATCTCGGCGAGGGAAAGGGCGATCACTTGGTCATCCCTGACTGTTGTTCTCATGGGTGTGTACGCGGTCCTCGGGGGCCTGCGCGGGGTTCGTGCGTCCCAGGGAGCGCTCGATGGCCTCGCGCAGGACCTTCCGGTCGTCGAAGGGACGTACCACTCCGTGGATGTCCTGGCCCTGCTCGTGTCCCTTTCCGGCCACCAGCACGGTGTCACCGGGCTCGGCCCGGGCGACCGCGGCGGCGATGGCCGCGGCCCGGTCGGCCTCGACGAGCACGTCGCCGCGCTCGTGGACGGGGACCTCGGCCGCGCCGGAGAGCATCGCGGCGAGGATCGCGAGGGGGTCCTCGGAGCGGGGGTTGTCGGAGGTCAGTACGGCGGTGTCGGCGAGCCGTGCCGCGGCGGCGCCCATCGGGCCGCGCTTCGTCGTGTCGCGGTCGCCGCCGCAGCCGAGCACGATGTGCACCCGGCCCTCGGCGACCTTCCGCAGGGAGCGCAGGACGGATTCGACGGCGTCGGTCTTGTGCGCGTAGTCGACGACCGCGAGATACGGCTGTCCGGCGTCGACGCGTTCCAGCCGGCCGGGCACGCCCGGGACGTCCGCGATGCCGTCGGCGGCGATCTGCGGGTCGATGCCGGCGACGGCCAGGGTGACGATCGCGGCGAGGGTGTTGGCGACGTTGAACGGGCCGGGCAGCGGGGCCCTGGCGGTGACGCGCTCGCCCTTGGGGCCGATCACGGTGAAGGTGCTGTCCCGGGGACCGACCTCCACGTCCTCGGCCCGCCAGTCGGCGTCCGGGTGGCCCTCGGCGGAGAAGGTGACGACCGGGACGGACGCCTCGCTCACCAGCCTGCGGCCGTACTCGTCGTCGAAGTTGAGGACCCCGAGCTTGCTGCGCTGCGGGGTGAACAGCTGCGCCTTGGCCTGGAAGTAGTCCTCCATCCCGGAGTGGAACTCCATGTGCTCCGGGCTGAGGTTGTTGAAGACGGCGACGTCGAAGACGCAGCCGTCGACCCGGCCGAGCACCAGGGCGTGGCTGGAGACCTCCATGGCGACGGCCTCCACCCCGCGTTCGCGCATGACGGCGAACAGGGCCTGGAGGTCGGTGGCTTCGGGGGTGGTGCGCTCGGACTTGATGCGTTCGTCGCCGATCCGCATCTCGACGGTGCCGATCAGCCCGGTGCTGCGTCCGGCGCCGCGCAGGCCGCCCTCGACGAGGTACGCCGTGGTGGTCTTGCCGGACGTCCCGGTGATGCCGATCTGGAGGAGGCCGACGCCCGGCCGTCCGTAGATCTCGGCCGCGATGTCGCCCATCCGGCCGCGTGGGTCGTCGGTGACGAGGACCGGCAGGCCGGTGGCGGCGGCGCGCTCGGCGCCCGCCGGGTCGGTGAGGATCGCGGCCGCGCCGAGGCCCTCGGCCTGGGCGGAGAAGTCGGCGCCGTGGAAGCGGGCGCCGGGCAGAGCCGCGTACACGTCCCCGGGGCGTACGGCCCGGGAGTCGTGGGTGATGCCGGTGACCTCACCGGAATCCTGCGGTCCGGCACCGAGCCGGGCAGCCAGCTCGCCGATGGACGTCGGCCGGATCCGGTCCGGTCGGGGCGCTCCCGGATAGGTCACAGGCGCGTCCTTCTGAGTGGTTTGGCACTGATCAGCGTGGGGCACGGCGGTGAGCGTACCGGGCGGACCCGGCCTCTCGCGAAGTGAGGGGCCGGGGTTGCGGTACTTCTCGTTCCGGTTCCCGGGATCAGGGGTGATGGTCGTCACTGAGGGTTCCCCCGAGTTACTCGCCGGGCTTGAAGGACACCGGCAGCCGGGCTGGATCGCTGCCGGAGGGAGGGGTCTGGAGGGTCTTCAGGGCGAACTCCATGACCTTCTTGTAGATGGGCCCGCAGATCTGGCCGCCGAAGTAGCTGCCCTTGGTGGGGTTCTGGATGGCGCAGTAGACGGTGACCTGCGGATCGTCCGCGGGGGCGAACCCCGCGAAGGACGCGGTGTAGCCCTTGTAGACGCCGCGTACGGGATCGACCCGGTTGGCCGTGCCCGTCTTGCCCGCGACGCGGTAGCCCTGGATGTGGGCCTTGGTCCCGGTGCCTTCCCGGTCGTCGACCACGGACTCCAGCATCTTCGCCAGGGTCCTGGCGGTCTTCTCGCTGACCACCCGGGTGCGTTCGGGGGCCTCGGAGGCGGTGTAGCGGTTGTCGGCGCCCTTGGTGCCGCGGACGAGGCTCGGTTCGATCCTGACGCCGCCGTTGGCGATGGTCGAGTAGACCGACGCGGCCTGCATGGCGTTGAGCGAGAGTCCCTGGCCGAAGGGGATCGTGTACTGCTGCGAGGTCGACCAGTCCTGGGGCTTGGCGAGGAGGCCGGGCGACTCGCCCGGGTAGTCGAGCCCCGTGGTGCTGCCGATGCCGAATTTACGCAGGTAGGAGTGGAGGACCTCGTTGGCCTCGGCCTGGGTCTTCCCCAGCTGCCCGGTGGCCAGGATGGTGCCGATGTTGCTCGACTTGGCGAGTACGCCGTTGAGCGTGAGGTACCAGGTGGGGTGGTCGATGTCGTCCCGGAAGAGCCGGTCGCCCCGGTGCAGCCGGTTGGGGACGGTGACGTGCGTGTCGGGCGTGGCCGCGCCCTCCTCCAGCACCGCGGCCATGGACATGACCTTGCTGGTGGAGCCGGGCTCGTACACGTCCTGCAGGGCCGCGTTGCCCAGGGCCGCCGCATTGCTCTGCGCGAGGTCGTTCGGGTCGTAGCCGGGGGCGTTGGCCATGGCGAGCACCTCGCCGGTCCGCGTGTTCTGGACGATGACGTAGCCGCGGTCGGCCTTGGACTTCTCGACCTGGTCGGCGATGGCGCGCTGGGCCGCCCACTGGATGTCGCGGTCGATCGTCAGCTCGACGTCGGTGCCGGCGACGGCCGGGATCTCCGTGGAGCCGGCGGTCGGCACGGGGCGGCCGCCCGCCTGGGCGTAGCGGATCTTGCCGTCCTCGCCCTGGAGCTCCTTGTTCAGCTGTGCTTCCAGACCGCCGCCGCCCTTGCCCTCGGCGTTGACGAATCCCAGTATCCCGGCGGCGAGGTCGCCGTTGGGGTACACGCGCTTGGTGGTGGGCTCCTGGAGGACCCCGGCCAGCACGTCGGCCCCGGGTCCGCCCTTCGCCTTGTCCTCGGCCGCCTTCTCGGCGAAGACGGACTTGAGGTCCTTGATCTGCTTCCAGACCTGCGGGGTCTGCCGCCGTGCCAGCACGGTGTAGCGGCTCTTGGGGGTGGAGAGCTTCTTCGCCAGCTCCGCCTCGTCCTTGCCGAGGATCGGGGCGAGCAGGGCCGCCGCCTGCTGCGGCGCGTCCGGGGCCTTGCTGTCCTCGGGGGTGAACAGCTTCGGGTCGGCCGTGATGTCGTGCGCGTCGACGCTGGTGGCGAGGGCGATGCCGCTGCGGTCGGTGATCTCGCCGCGTTCGGCGGCGATCGTGTACTCCAGGTAGCGGTTCTTCTCGGCCTTGGCGGCGTACGTGCTCGCGTCGACCGCCTGCACCTGGAGGAGCCGGATGACGAACGCCAGCATGACGAGGGTCAGGCAGAGGCTGATCAGGCGCAGCCGGGGGCGCGGGCTGCCCAGCCGGATGGACCGGGAGGAGCCGCCTCGTCGCTTCCTGGCCACCGGACGTCCCGGACGCCGGGCGTCGGGGCGGGCGGTGGGCCGGGGGCGTCCCGAGCCGCCGGCCGCGTTGCGGGAGCGCGCGGGGCCGGGTACTCGGCGGCGCGGCGGTTCCTTGGACGGCACTGCGTCACCTGCCGGAGCTCGTCGGGGTCGGGGTGGTCGGGGCCGGAACGGCGGGGGCCGTCGACGGAGTGGCGGAGGACGGCGGCACGGAACCGGAGGGGGACGCGGACCCGGCCGCGCTCGCCCCGGCTTCGGGCGGGGCGGCGGGGGCGGGCTGCGAGGTGGCCCGCTCGGGCACTCCTCGGACGGTGCCGTCCGCGTCCAGGAAGGCGGGGCTGCCGCCGGGGACCATGCCGAGCTCCCTGGCCCGGCGCTCCAGCGCGTCGGGTTCGGAGTACTTGTCGACGTCCCGCTGGAGGGCCTGCTGCTCGTCGGTGAGCTCGGTGGTCTCCCGCTTCAGCTTGCTCAGCCTGAACGATCCTTCATTGAGCGCCGAGTTCAGCAGGAGGAGCGAGATCAGGCCACCCGCGAGCAGCAGCACGACCAGCAGGACGAAGGGGGTACGGGCCGCGGTGCTCGGCCCCGACGGCATCAGCCGGGCGAGCCGGCCGGCCCGCCCCTTCATCTGCTCGGCCGTCCCGGTCACCGCGGAGCCACCGTCCCCGTCCGCTTCCCGACGGTCCGGCGGGGCGCGCTCATCGCTCCTCCTCGCGGATCCGCTGGGCGCCGCGGAGCCTGGCGGGGGCGGCCCGCCGGTTCTCGGCGACCTCTTCCTCGGTGGGCAGTTCGGCGCCGCGGGTCAGCAGCTTCAGCCGGGGCTGGTAGCGCTCGGGGACGACGGGCAGTCCGGGCGGCGCGGTGTTGGCGGCGCCGCCCGCGAAGACCTGCTTGACGAGTCGGTCCTCCAGCGAGTGGTACGAGAGGACGGCGATCCGGCCGCCGACGGCGAGGGCCCCGACCGCCGCCGGGATCGCCCGCTCCAGGACGGTGAGTTCGCCGTTCACCTCGATGCGCAGGGCCTGGAAGGTGCGCTTGGCCGGATTGCCTCCGGTGCGCTTGGCGGCCTGCGGCAGGGAGTCACGGATCAGCTCGACGAGGCGGGCGCTGTTGCTGAAGGGTTCCTTCTCGCGTTCGCGCACGACGGCCGAGACGATGCGCTTGGCCTGCTTCTCCTCGCCGTACGCGCGCAGGATCCGCACCAGTTCGCCCGGCGGGTAGGTGTTGAGCACCTCGGCGGCGCTGACACCGGTCGTCTGGTCCATGCGCATGTCGAGCGGCGCGTCCTGGGCGTACGCGAAGCCGCGGTCCGCCTCGTCCAGCTGCATGGAGGAGACACCGAGGTCGAAGAGCACTCCCTGGACCTTGGGGATCCCCAGCCGGTCGAGGACCTCGGGGAGTTCGTCGTAGACGGCGTGCACCAGCGTGGCGCGGTCGCCGTACGGCGCGAGGCGCTCGCCGGAGAGCCTCAGCGCCTCCTTGTCGCGGTCCAGGGCGACCAGCCGGGCCTCGGGGAAGGCCGCGAGCAGGGCTTCGCTGTGCCCGCCGAGCCCGAGGGTGCAGTCGACGACGACGGGGGGCCGCGGTCCCGTCGCCTCCAGAGCCGGGGCCAACAGGTCCAGGCATCGCTGGAGCATCACCGGGACGTGTCGGGTCTGGCTCAAAGCGCCCTCTCAGGCTCTGTCCCGTGGGGCCGTACATGCGGTCTGGTCCCCGCCCGCCCGGAAGGGGAGGTCGGCCGGCGCCGGGGAAGGAGGCGTCGGCCGGCCGTCGAGCGGGAGAGGGCCGGGCCGCACGTACGCCGCACATCACGGGGAACTCGAAACATGTAAAAATATGCGGAATGCGCTGGCGTGTCGGTAACTTCGCGTCACTTTAGTCCACCCTGCCATTCGATCCATTCCCGATCAACGAACCGCGCAGCGCGTCGCACCGCCGCGGCGGCAGGGGAACCTCACCCGGTCGGACGCCTGGTCGTGAGGCTTGTGGGTTACCTCACAACAAGCCACGTTGACGTTCTTTGTCCCCTTCCACAACACGCCAGGAGCGGTCGCGAACGCTAACGTCGTACCCATGTCGACTTCTGCGCAGCCTTCCTCCCCCGCGACCCGTTCCGAGGGCACGGTCACCGACCGTCTCGTCGAACTGAACGCGCGTTACGCGGAGGCGTTCACCGACCCGGGCATGGACGCGCGGCCCGTCCTGCACGTCGCCGTGGTCGCCTGCATGGACGCCCGCCTCGACCTGCACGCCGCGCTCGGCCTGGAGCTCGGTGACTGCCACACCATCCGCAACGCGGGCGGCGTGGTCACCGACGACGTGATCCGGTCGCTCACCATCAGTCAGCGGGCGCTCGGCACCCGCAGCATCGTCCTCATCCACCACACGAACTGCGGTCTGGAATCGATCACCGAGGACTTCCGGCAGGAACTGGAGCGCGAGGTCGGCCAGCGTCCGGTCTGGTCGGTCGAGGCCTACACGGACGCCGACCAGGACGTCCGCCAGTCGATGCAGCGCGTGCGCACCTCGCCGTTCCTCCTGCACACGGACGACATCCGCGGTTTCGTCTTCGACGTGACCACCGGAACGCTGCGCGAGATCCTGCCCACCTCCTGACGCCCCATCGACATACGGGCCACATCCGGCATATCGCCCCCACTTATCCACAGGCGAGTGACACGAAGCGGTAACGGCAACAAGAATGCGGGTGTGACATCTCTCCGGGTCCTCCGGAGAGTGTCCGTATTTCGGGGCGGGCCGGGCAGCTTTGTGCGTCGGCCCGTGCACAAGGGGCCGAGGAGGGCCGGGTGACGACCTATGACGATCGAGCGAGCCTCACAGATCTGACCACCACAGCGGAGCGGGTACGCAGGTCGGTCGAGGGTGTGATCGAGGGCAAGCCTGAGGTCGTACGGCTTTCGCTGACCGTGCTGCTCGCGGAGGGGCACCTCCTGATCGAGGATGTGCCCGGGGTCGGCAAGACGATGCTGGCCAAGGCGCTGGCGCGGTCCATCGACTGCTCGGTGCGGCGTATCCAGTTCACGCCGGACCTGCTGCCCTCGGACATCACCGGGGTCTCGATCTTCGATCAGCAGCGGCGTGACTTCGAGTTCAAGCCGGGCGCGATCTTCGCCCAGATCGTGATCGGCGACGAGATCAACCGCGCCTCCCCCAAGACCCAGTCGGCGCTGCTGGAGTCGATGGAGGAGCGCCAGGTCACGATCGACGGCACGACCTACGAACTGCCCGACCCCTTCATGGTCGTGGCCACCCAGAACCCGGTGGAGATGGAGGGCACCTACCCTCTCCCCGAGGCTCAGCGCGACCGCTTCATGGCCCGGGTGTCGATCGGTTACCCGAGCGCCGACGCCGAGCTCCAGATGCTCGACGTGCACGGCGGGGCCTCCCCGCTGGACGATCTGCAGCCGGTGGCGCACGCCCACGACATCGTGAAGCTGATCGACGCGGTGCGCACGGTCCATGTGGCCGAGGCCGTCCGGCGGTACGCGGTGCAGCTGGTGGCCGCCACCCGTCAGCACCCGGACCTCAGACTCGGCGCCTCGCCGCGCGCCACCCTGCATCTGCTGCGCGCCGCCAAGGCGTCGGCGGCGCTGAGCGGGCGGGACTACGCCCTGCCGGACGACGTCCAGGCCCTCGCGGTCCCGGTGCTCGCCCACCGGCTGCTGCCGACGGCGCAGGCGCAGCTCAACCGCCGTACGGCCGAGCAGGTCGTGCTGGACATCCTGCAGCGCACCCCGGTGCCGACGTCGGGCGGCGGCACGCCCGCCGCAGCGCAGCCCCAGCACCGGCCCGGCAGCCCGGTGTACGGCGGTCAGCCCGGCGCCCGGCGCCTGTGATGACGGCCGGGGCTCCCGGCCCCGTGGACGAAAGCGACGACAAGGGCAGCCTGCGGGCGGCGCTGAGCGGGCTCACGACACGGGGGCGGTCCTTCCTGGCGGCCGGTGTGGCGGCGGCGGTCTGCGCCTATGTGCTGGGCCAGGGCGACCTGCTCAGGGTCGGTCTGCTGCTGGCGGTGCTGCCCCTGGTCTGCGTCACCGTGCTCCACCGCACCCGCTACAGGGTGGCGGGCAGCAGGCGGCTGTCGCCGTCGCGGGTGCCCGCGGGCTCGGAGGCGCGCGTCCATCTGCGCATGGACAACGTCTCCCGGCTGCACACGGGTCTGCTGATGCTGCAGGACCGTGTGCCGTACGTCCTGGGCCCCCGGCCCCGGTTCGTGCTGGACCGGGTGGAGCCGGGCGGCGTGCGTGAGGTGTCCTACCGGGTCCGCTCCGACCTGCGCGGGCGCTATCCGCTGGGGCCGCTCCAGCTGCAGCTGAGCGATCCGTTCGGGATGTGCGAGCTGACGCGCTCGTTCAGCGCCTACGACACCCTGGTGGTCGTCCCGCGTACCGAGCCGCTGCCGCCGCTGCGGCTGGCCGGGTCGGCCACCGGGTACGGCGACGGCAGACAGCGCTCGCTGGCGCTGGCCGGCGAGGACGACATCATCCCGCGCGGCTACCGCCACGGCGACGACCTGCGCCGCGTGCACTGGCGGTCCACCGCGCGCTACGGCGAGCTGATGGTGCGGCGCGAGGAGCAGCCGCAACGGGCCAGGTGCACGGTGCTGCTGGACACCCGGCGGATCGCCTACCGGGGCGCCGGGCCGGGCTCGGCCTTCGAATGGGCGGTGTCCGGGGCGGCGTCCGCCCTGATGCACATGCTGGAGCGCGGCTTCGCCGTGCGGCTGCTCACGGACGAGGGAAGCGTCGTGCCGGGTGAGAGCGCCGACGGTTTCGCCGGGGCGACCGAGGACTCCGCGGACTCCGCGGGTCTGATGATGGACACCCTCGCGGTCGTCGACCACTCCGACGGCGGCGGTCTCTCCCGCGCGTACGACGTGCTGCGCGGGGGGAACGAGGGGCTGCTGGTGGCGTTCTTCGGTGATCTCGACGACGAGCAGACGGCCGTGGCCGCCAGGATGCGGCAGCGCAGCCGGGGTGCCGTCGCGTTCGTGCTGGACGGGGAGGACTGGGCGCGCGGTGCGGAGGCCGTGCCCGCCGCGCCGGTCTCCGACCATCTGCGGCTGCTGCGGGAAGCAGGGTGGACGGCGGTGGCGGTGCCGCCCGGGACGGAGCTCGCCCGGCTGTGGCAGCAGGCGGGCCAGGAGGGCGGCGGGCAGTCCTCCGCGGCCGGATCGACGACAGGGCTCTCCGGGGGATGGTCATGAGCGGGCGTACCCGACTGGCGCTCTGCGCCTTCGCGGCCACGATGATGGCGGCGGCGTCCTTGCTGCCCCTGGTCGAGACGTCGAAGTGGGTCCTGCAGGCCGCGTTCCTGCTGGCCCTCCAGGCCGGTGTGGGGGTGCTCGCCCGCCGGATGCGCCTGGCGCGGGTCCTCACGGTCTCCCTCCAGCTGCTCGTCACCCTGCTGACGCTGACCGTGGCGTTCGCCAGGGAGTACGCCGTGTTCGGTGTGGTGCCCGGGCCCCAGGCGGTCCAACGGCTCGCCGAGCTGCTGACCATGGGCGCCGACGACGTCAACAGGTACGCCATTCCCGCGCCGGCGACGGACGGCATCCGGCTGATGCTGATCGGCGGGGTGCTCCTCGTGGGGCTCACCGTGGACGTCCTCGCGGTGACCGTCCGGGCCGCCGCGCCGGCCGGTCTGCCGCTGCTCGCGCTGTACTCGGTGGCGGCCGGTCTCTCGGACGGCGGGGCGGGCTGGCTCTGGTTCCTGCTCGCGGCGTGCGGCTATCTGCTTCTCCTGCTGGCCGAGGGCCGGGACCGACTGTCCCGGTGGGGCCGGGTGTTCGGCGGGGTGTCCCGTACGTCGGGCGGTCTGGCGGCCGGTATGGACGGGTCGGGGCGTACGGTCGCGTCGGTCCGTACGGGGCGGCGCATCGGAGTGCTGGCGCTGGGCATCGCGCTGGTGGTGCCCGCGGCCCTGCCCGCCCTGGACGGCGGGCTGCTGGCCGGCACGGGAGGCGGGTCGGGCAGGGGTGGCGGCGGGGGCACGATCTCCGCGGTGAACCCGCTGGTCTCGCTGCAGAACAATCTCAACCAGCCGGAGAACCGCGAGGTGATGTCGTACCGCACCAACTCGGGGAATCCACAGGACTTCTATCTGCGCATCCTGGCCCTGGACCAGTTCAACGGCAGCGAGTGGCGCCCGTCGACCCGCCGGCTGAGGGACGTCCCGGAGAGGCTGCCGCAGCCGACCGGGCTGGGCAGGGACGTCTCCGTCACCGAGGTCCGGACGAACATCTCGGCGTCGCGCTCGTACCAGCAGACGTATCTGCCGCTCCCCTATCCGGCGAGCGAGGTGGACATCGAGGGCCGCTGGAGGTTCGAGCCCGAGGGGCGCACCCTCGTCGGCGACGACGGGCAGACGACGCGCGGCGCGCGGTACGAGGTCAGCAGTCTGGTGGTGGAGCCGACGGCCGGGCAGCTCGCCGGGGCGATGGAGCCGCGTTCGGACGTGGCCCGTGAGTACACCCGGGTGCCCGGATCGCTGCCCGATGTCGTCGGGAAGACCGCCGAGCAGGTGACCGAGGGCGCCGCGAACGACTACGAGCGGGCCGTGAAGCTCCAGAACTGGTTCGCCTCGGAGGGCGGCTTCCGCTACGACACGACGGTGACGTCGGGTACGGGCACGGCGGCGATCGAGCGGTTCCTGAAGGAGAAGGAGGGCTTCTGCGTCCACTTCTCCTTCACGATGGCCGCGATGGCCAGGACCCTGGGCATACCGGCCCGGGTCGCGGTGGGCTTCACGCCCGGCACGGTCCAGGCGGACGGTTCGGTGTCGGTGGGGCTGCGGGACGCGCACGCCTGGCCCGAGCTGTACTTCGAGGGTGTGGGCTGGACCCGCTTCGAGCCGACACCGTCCCGGGGCAGCACCCCGGCGTACACCCTGCCGGACACTCCCTCGCAGGACCCCAGTGACCCGGCGCTGCCGACGGACGGTGCCTCCGTGGCACCGACCGACACCCCCTCCACCTCGGAGTCCTGCCCGGCGCAGGAGCGCCGGCAGGGTCAGTGCGGTGCCTCCACGGCTCCCGGTGCGACGGACTCCGTCGACCCCGGGACCCCGGCGGGCACGGTGGCTCTGTGGGTGCTCGGCTCCCTGGTGGTGCTCACGCTCCCGCTGCTGCCGATGCTCTGGCGGACGCGGGCCCGTGGCCGGCGGCTCGGCTCCTCGGGAGGGCGTACGGCCGCCGACGCGGCGGCCCGGGTGATGGCCGCCTGGGAGGAGATCACCGATTCGGCCTGGGACCACGGCATTCCGCCGGACGAGTCGCTGACCCCCCGCAAGGCGGCGGCGCGGATCGTCCGGCTGGGCCGGCTCGACGGTGCGGCGGCCGCCGCGGTCCACCGGGTCGCGGGGGCGGTGGAGCAGGTGCTGTACGCCCCGCAGCCGGGCACGGCCTCCGCCCTGGCCGAGGACGTACGGGCTGTCCTGGCGGGGCTGCGGGACTCGGCCGGCCGCTGGGACGAGGTGCGGGCGACATTCGCGCCGCGTTCGGCCGTACGGGTGATCTGGGCCGTCTCGGAACGCCGGACGGCGCTCGCCCGCCGATGGTCGGACCACATGGGCCGGGACCGCTGGGCGGCACGGCTGCGGCGGCCCTCACGACAACAGGGCTGACGCCCTGATCGGGGAGCCTGGGCCGGGGCAGCCCCCTGGCCGGGTCCCCGGGCCGGGGGCCCACCACCGGGGCCGGGGCGTACATGCACGCAGACGCGCGTGAGGGGCGGTCGCTGTGAAGCGGCCGCCCCTCACGTGAGGTCCAGCGTCAAGTCATCGGTGTGCGCGGTCCGCGTCCGGGGCCGGTGGCTGGGGCTGTCCACCGCCGACCGGGAAGCGGAAAGCTCACTGGCCCTGTTCGTCGCGGCGGCGCTGCCACCGCTGTTCGATCCGGTTCATCATCGACCGGCGCTGCCTGGGATGTCGGCGTTCGCCTCCGCCCCCGCCCGCACTCCCCGCCGGCTGCTGCTCACCGGGCTTCGGCGCCTTGCGCCATCCGGTGACCGCCAGCACGGCACAGCCCAGCATGACGAGGAAACCCGCCACACTGACCCAGGTCTGCTGGAAAACCATTCCGGCCATGAGGAGCGCGATACCCACCAGAAAACCGGCTACCGCCTGGTAGACCCGTCGCCGGGTGTACCTGCGCAGCCCGCTTCCCTCAAGCGCTGTAGCGAACTTGGGATCTTCGGCGTACAGCGCTCGCTCCATCTGCTCGAGCATTCGCTGCTCGTGCTCCGAGAGCGGCACGGAGTCCTCCTCGTCGTCGGCCGCGGGGGCGACCGGTATGCGGCCCTTCCAGGATAGGCAGGGATTCGCCCCCGTGAAACCCGCCCTCTAGCCATAGCCAGTCCGGACCGCCATTTCGGCTCGGCTGCTGAGGCGTAGATTCCCCGACCTCCGATCCGTCATGCCGGATGGTGTCACCCGATCATACGGGGCCCGCGGCCCGATCGGGTGTTCCAGGCAGTACTCCGTCTGCAGCTGCGTTGCTGATCAGCCGGGCCGCCGCCGCTTCCGGCGCCGTACTCCGGTGGTGTCACGCACGCCTCAGGCGCGCTTCTCCCCCAGAACGTGCAGCTGGGTCGCCACCGAGTGGAAGGCCGGCAGTTCCGCGACGGCCGCCTCCAGCCTGAGGAGCTCCTCCATCGCACCCGGTTCGGTGTCCACGAGAACGCCCGGTACGAGGTCGGCGAAGACCCGCACACCGTGGACCGCGCCGACCTCGATGCCCGCGGCGTCGACCAGTCCGGTCAGCTGGTCCGCGGTGAACCTGCGCGGCACGGGGTCGCCGTCGCCCCAGCGCCCCGCGGGGTCGGTGAGCGCCTGCCGGGCCTCGGCGAAGTGCCCCGCGAGCGCCCGGGCCAGGACGGCGCCGCCCAGGCCGGCGCCGAGCAGGCTGAGCGCGCCGGACGGGCGGAGCGCGTCCACGGCGTTGCGGACGCCCTCGGCGGGGTCGTCGACGTACTCCAGGACCCCGTGGCACAGGACCGCGTCGTAGCCCTCGCGGTCCGCCACCTCGAACAGGCCGAGGATGTCTCCCTGGACCCCTCGGACGCGGTCGGCGACACCGGCCTCCTCGGCACGGCGCTCCAGCGCGAACAGGGCGTTCGGGCTGGGATCGACGACGGTGACCCGGTGGCCGAGCCGGGCGACGGGCACGGCGAAATTGCCGGTGCCGCCGCCGGTGTCCAGCACGTCCAGGGCCTCCCTGCCGGTCGCCTTGACCCGGCGCTCGAGAGCGTCGCTGAGAACCTCCCAGACCACAGCGGTACGGAGGGAGGCTCGGGGGCGCAGCTGGTCCGACACGGCAGTTGACTCCTCGGCACGGTGCCGCCACGGACGGCGGAGCGTGAACGGTGCAGGTGGTACGGGTGCTCTCCACCCTATTGCCTCGCACCGTCCCCACGGTCACCCCGCGTCGGGCCGCTGCCGCCCGGGCCCGTCCCCGCGGGGCTGCGGAAGGACCGGCTGGAGGACCAGCATCCGCTCGACCAGACGCAGGAACATGGCCGCGTCGCGCAGCAGGTCGTCCGCGTCGCGGCTGGAGGCCGCGCCGGGTATGCCCGCCTCCGCACGGGCCCTGCGGGGTGCCCCGGAGGCGAACAGGGCGCTCCATTCGGTGAGTTCCGGTGCGATGTCCGGGAGGACCTCCCAGGCGCTGCGGATCCGCTCCCTGCGGCGCCTGCCGGTTTCGGGCCGCCCGCGGGCGGCGAGCACGGCGGCCGCTGTGCGCAGCGCGGCGAGGTGTGCGGTGGCGTACCGCTCGTTGGGCACGTCGAGGACGGCGGCCTCGTCCAGTCCGGCGTGGGCCTGGGCGAGCAGATCGAGAGCGGCGGGCGGCGCCGTCGTGCGGCGCAGTACGGGGTGGACGTCGGTTGCCGGACCGGTCAGTGAGGGCGCAGGGCTGCCTGCGCGGCGCCGCGGGGCGGCTGCTGCGGACGAGCTGGCCATGACGAACCTCCTGTCGTCGTGTGACGGCTCCGTGGCCGTATGTGTCCATCGTGACGGCCCCCACTGACAATCCCTCAGATCCCACCTCTGACCAGGCACTTTGCTTCGAGCGCGAGTTCGGGCTAGTTTTTTGCACTGACTGGTCAGTTCAAAAACTTGGGGGTGGGTTCGTGGACAGCCCGCACGGGGCGTCGCTGAGCGCCGAGGACTTCGGGCTGAAGGGTCCGCGCGGCTGGGCCTTCCGGGGGGTGGAGTTCAGCGCCGACCCCGGATCGCTCGTAGCGGTGGAGGGGCCCTCCGGCTCCGGCCGTACGTGTCTGCTGCTCGCGCTCACCGGCCGGATGCGCTCCACCCGGGGCCACGCGGAGGTCGGCGGCGAGCGCCTGCCCGGACGGCTCGCCGCCGTACGCGCGTTCAGTGCCCTCGGCCCGGTGCCCGGCGTCAGCGACCTGGACCCCTCCTTCACCGTGGCCGAGCATCTGCGGGAACGGGCGCTGCTGCGGCGCCGGTTCGGCGGTTCGCCGCGCGCCCTGCTGCGGCCCCGCGCCGAACGCGCCGCCACGGCGCGGGCGACGATCGACACCGCCCTGGAGGCGGCGGGACTCGACCTCGCGGAACTCCCCAAGGCCGAACGGACCTCCGTACGGGACCTGGAGCGCCTGGAGGCCCTGCGCCTGTCCGTCGCCCTCGCCCTGATGGGCCGTCCCCGGCTCCTCGCGGTGGACGACACCGACCTCAAACTCTCCGCACCGGACCGCGCCCTGGCCTGGGAGCTGCTGCGCACCCTCGCGGCCGACGGCACCACCGTGCTGGCCGTGTGCAGCGAGTCCCCCGAGGACGCGCTCACCGTGCGCACCCGCCCGACGGCGGAGACCGACGCCCCCGACGACACGACGACCGGGAAGGAAGCGGACGATGCGATCGCCGAGACTGGCCGCGCTTGAGCTGAGGCGGTTCGGCAGGGGCCGGATGCCCCGCGCCGCACTCGTGGCGCTCCTCCTGCTGCCCCTGCTGTACGGAGCGCTCTACCTCTGGTCCTTCTGGGACCCGTACGGGCGGCTCGACCGCATCCCCGTGGCGCTGGTCAACGACGACAAGGGCGCGAGCGCCGAGGGCGAACGCCTCGACGCCGGCGGCGAGATCGCCGGCCGGCTGCTCGACTCGAAGGTCTTCGACTGGCACGAGGTCGGCTCCGCCGAGGCGGAGAGGGGCGTCGAGGACGGGACGTACTACCTCTCCCTGACCATGCCCGCCGACTTCAGCGAGCAGATCGCGTCGAGCGGCGGGGACTCCCCCGAGACCGGCGCCCTCGAGGTCCGTACGAACGACGCCAACAACTACATCGTCGGGCAGATCTCCAGGACGGTCTTCGCCGAGGTCCGCAGCGCCGCGTCCACGAAGGCCTCGCGCGGTTTCCTGGACCGGATCTTCATCAACTTCTCCGGCCTGCACGACGCGACCGCGAAGGCGGCCAAGGGGGCCGACGACCTCGAGAGCGGCCTCACGAAGGCGAAGAAGGGCTCCAAGGACCTCGCGGACGGCCTCACGACCGCCAAGTCGGGCAGCGGCACGCTCTCCACGGGCGTCACCAAGCTGAACAAGGGCGCGGGCGACCTGGAGACGGGCTCCAAGCAGGTCGCAGGCGGCACCCAGCTGCTCGCCGACAAGGTCAACGCGGTCGCCGCCGACGTACGCCCCTTCCTGAAGGACAACGGCAAGGCCATCGGGGACACGGCCCGGCTGGTCGCCGACTCCTCGAAGGCCGTACGGGACAACCTCGACCTGCTGGTGGAGGCGGCGCCCACCGCCTCGGCCGCCGCCCACAAGGCCTCCGACGACCTGACCGAGGTCTACCGCCTCCGCTGCGAGGAGCAGCCGCTCCCCGACCCGGGGGTCTGCCCGCAGCTGAAGCGCGCCAAGACCGCGGCCGAGGACGTCGCCAAGGTCTCCGACGACGTGAACGCCCTGGTCACGAACCAGAAGGGCGACCTCACCGAGCTGCGCACCCAGCTGACCGGCCTGGAGAAGCAGGCCGACGCCCTGGCGAAGCGGGCGCCGAACCTGGACACGGACCTCGCGTCGGCCGTGAAGAAGATCAACGCGCTCAACACCGGCGCGCACAAGGTCGCCAAGGGCGCCGACGCGCTCCACACCGGCCTCGGCACCGCGAAGACGGGGGCCGGGGACCTGGACGCCGGTGTCAAGAAGCTCAAGGCGGGCGCCAAGACGCTGGACAGCGGTCTCTACCGGCTCGGCGACGGCTCCGCGACGCTCGCCCAGGGGCTGAACGACGGGGTCGGCAAGATCCCGGACTACGACAAGAAGGACCGCGACGCCCGTACGGGTGTGATGGCCGATCCCGTGAAGCTGGCCTCCTCCTCGCTGCACGCGGCGCCCAACTACGGCACCGGCTTCGCCCCGTACTTCATCCCGCTCTCGCTGTGGGTCGGCGCGATGGTGGCGTACATGCTGATCCAGCCGCTCAACCGGAGGGCGCTCGCGGCCGGGGCCCCCGCCTGGCGGATCGCGTTCGCCGGCTGGCTGCCCGTCGCCGCGACGGGCCTGCTCCAGGTCGCCGCCCTCATGTCGGTGCTGCACTGGCAGCTCGGACTCCGGATGACGCACGCCGCCGGGACGATGGGCTTCCTGGCGCTGGTGACCTGCTGCTTCGCCGCCATCGTGCAGTGGCTCAACGCCCGCTTCGGCGCGGCGGGCCGGATCCTCGTCCTGGCGGTGCTGATGCTCCAGCTGACCTCGGCGGGTGGCACCTACCCCGTCCAGACCAGCCCCGGGTTCTTCGGGGCGATCCACCCGTACCTGCCGATGACGTACGTGGTGGACGGGCTGCGCCGGCTGATCACGGGCGGCGGACTCGGCCCGGTCTGGCAGGGCTGCGCGGTGCTGGTGGCCTTCACGGCGGGGGCCCTGGCGCTGACCGCGCTCTCCGCCCGCCGCAAGCAGGTGTGGACCCTGGACCGGCTGCACCCGGAGCTGAGTCTGTGACCGCGCCGGGACCTGTGAGAATCAGGGGCATGGACAGCAGTGGCACCACGCGTCGCCAGGTCACCCGGCAGAAGCTCTACGAGGCGGCGGTGACCCTCATCGCGGAGAAGGGGTTCTCCGCGACGACGGTGGACGAGATCGCCGACCGCGCCGGGGTGGCCAAGGGCACGGTGTACTACAACTTCAAGAGCAAGATCGAGCTGTTCGAGGAACTGCTGCGGCACGGCGTAGGACTGCTCACCCAGTCGCTGCGGTCCGCCGCGGACTCGACGGAGGAGCGCGGCGGCACCCGTGTGGAGGCGCTGGACGCGATGATCAGGGCGGGTCTGGTCTTCATCGACCGCTACCCGGCCTTCACCCAGCTGTACGTCGCCGAGCTCTGGCGCACCAACCGCGCCTGGCAGTCGACCCTCCTGGTGGTGCGCCAGGAGGCGGTGGCCGTCGTCGAGGGGGTGCTCAGGGAAGGCGTAGCGGCCGGCGAGCTCAGCGAGGAGATCGACATCCAGCTGACGGCGGCCGCCCTGGTCGGGATGGTCCTGGTCGCGGCACTCGACTGGCAGGCGTTCCAGCCCGAGCGGACGATCGACGACGTGCACTCCGCGCTGTCGCTGCTGCTGCACGGGCGGGTCAGCGGCCACTGAACCGCGGCCCCGGGGCACGAGCACGGAAAAACGCCGGTCCGGTGGAATTCGATCCCCCCGAATTCCGCCGGACCGGCGTCCCGTACCGCCGCGAAGCCCTCCCCCGTGACCCCGTGTCCCCCGTGGTCCCGGAGCTCCGCGCCGTGCGCCCCCGTTGTGTCCGGGGTGCGGCGCCCGTTCCGCCGCCCCGTGCCGGCGGTCCGGGCGCCGCGCCCCTTCCGTGGTCCCCACTCTGCCGTCCGCGCAGGTGGGGGCCCATCCGCATCCCTACTCATCTCATGAACTAGGTAGAGATACTCAGGTGTGTGCGGAAGGCCCCACCCAGGGGTCACCCGACTGGTTACGATCGCGTCCGTGTCCGTACTCCCCCTGGTGTTCACGAGCGGCTGGGCGAGCGGGATCAACGCCTACGCGGTGGTCCTCCTCCTCGGCCTCTTCGGCGCGACCGGTCTCACCGACGAGGTGCCCGAGTCCCTCCAGCGCACCGATGTGCTCGTGATCGCAGCAGTGCTGTTCCTGTGCGAGGCGGTGGCCGACAAGATCCCGTACGTGGACTCGGTCTGGGACACCGCGCACACGGTGATCCGGCCCGTGGCGGGCGCGGTCGTGGCGGCGCTGCTGGCCGGTGGGGACGGGTCGCTGCCGGAGCTCGCGGCGGGTGCGATCGGTGGTTCGACGGCGCTGGTGAGCCACCTGGTGAAGGCCGGGACCAGGATGGCGGTCAACACCTCGCCGGAACCCTTCAGCAACGTCGGGGTCAGCGTCCTGGAGGACCTGGGGGTCGCCGGGGTCATCACCTTCGCGGTCTTCAACCCGGTGGCCGCGGCGGTCGTCGCCGGGACCCTGTTGCTGCTCGGGCTGCTGGTCGTGGTCTTCCTGGCCTCCCGGATCCGCCGGTTCCTTCGCCGCAGGGCCCGGCGCCGCGCGGAGGCACGTCCGGCCGGAGCGGGCGGGCGGTGGCCTCACGGATGATGTGTCGGTGGCACCCCTTAAGGTCACTGACATGGCACGAATTGCGGTGATCGGCGCCGGCACCGGCGCGATGGCGGCGGCGGCCCGGCTCTCCGTGGCCGGCCACCGGGTGACGGTGTACGAGCGGTCGGAAACGTACGGCGGCTCGCTCGGTCGGTATGCGCGTGACGGCTTCGTCTTCGACACCGGCCCCGGGCTGCTCCACCTGCCCGCGGTCCACCGCGACCTGTTCGTGAAGACCGGCAAGGAGAGCCTGGAGCAGTGCGTCACGCTCACCCAGGTCGACCCGGCGAGCCGCCATCTCTTCGCTGACGGCACCGAGGTGTCGCTGCCCAACGCCTCACGGGCGGGCGTGGTCCGCGCGCTGGACCGGGCGCTCGGTGAGGGGGCCGGGGCCCGGTGGGGGGACTTCCTGGACCGGGCGGGTACGGCCTGGGACCGGTCCCGCAGGCCGCTCCTGGAGGAGCCGCTGCCCGAGGACCCGGGGACGCTGAGCCGCGATCCGTACCCGGCGGTGCGCCGGCGCAGGCTGCTGCGCACCGCCCGGCAGGCGACGACGGTGGCGGAGGTGGGCGCCTGGGAGCTGGCCGACCCCCGCCTGGCGGCCCTGCTCGACGGCTACGCCCTGTCGTACGGCCTCGATCCCCGCCGCGCCCCGGCCGCCGCGGCCCTCCTGCCGTACATGGAGGAGACCTTCGGCACCTGGTACGTCGCCGGGGGCATGCGCGCGCTGGCCGACGCGGTGTACGAGCGGTGCCTGGCCCGCAAGGTGGAGTTCGTCTTCGGGGCCGAGGCGGTCCGGGTCTCCGAGAAGGACGGGCGTGCGGCCGGGATCGAGCTGGCGGACGGCCGGAGCGTGGACGCGGATCACGTGGTCCTGGGCGCACAGCCGGCGCCCGGGTTCCTGCCCGCCCAGCAGGAGCGGCCCGCCGGGGCGCAGGGCGCTCCGGTGCCGGGCCGCTTCCTCGTCCTGCTGTCGCTGCGCGGCGCCCGGGAGGCCGGCGCCGTCCACCGCACGCTGGTGCACGCGGTGGACGCCGCCGCGGAGCAGGAGGCGGTGTTCGGCGGCCGGACGGCCGAGGGGCCGACGGTGACGGTGCTGCGCCCGGACGACCCGGCCACCCGTCCCGACGAGGATCACGAGGCGGTGACCCTGGTGGCGACGGTTGCGCCGCACGGCCCCGTCGACTGGACGGACGCGGCGCTGCGCGAGCGGTTCGCGGACGTGGTGATCGGGCGGGCCGCCGAGGCGATGCCCGGCCTCCGCGAACGGATACTCCACGCCGAGGTGCGTACGCCCGCCGAGACCGCGGCCGACACCGGGGCGGAGGGCGGCTCGGTGCCCGCTCCCGCCCTGGCCGGGGCCGGGGGCGCGTATCTGCACGCCGGGAACCGCACGCCGCTGCCGGGGCTGTATCTGGCGGGCGGCTGGTCGCATCCGGGCGGCGGGACGGCCCACGCCGGGATGTCGGGGGCGCTGGTCGCCGGACTGGTCGTGGAGGGCGACGGCTTCCGCGGCTCGCGGTGAGCCCGCGCCCCGGTGTGCGGCTCGCGGTGAGGCCACGCCCCGCACACCGTGGCCGGCCGCCGGATGCCGACGGCCGGACGGCCGGTCAGTAGCGGTACTGCTCGTTCTGCCCGGTGTCGTACCCGTTGTTGCCGTACGGGGCCTGGACGGGCGCCTCCGGCGGCAGCGGGGGGTACTGGTCGCCCTCGCGCTGCTGCGGGACCCAGACGCCGCCCGGCGGGGTGTCGGTGTACTGCCCCGTGCTGTACGGGTCCACGGGCTGCTGCCCGCCGCCGTAGGAGGGGTCGTACCCGCCGCCGTAGGTGTGGTCGTACGCGGTGTACTGCCCGGTGCCCGTGGTGGTGTCCGTGCCGATGTACGGGTCGGAGTAGGCGGCGTAGCCCTGCTGGTCCGTGCCGTAGTCGTACTGGCCCGCGTAGGTGCCCTGGTCCTGGTACGTGTCCTGGCCGTCCTGGCCCGGGTAGCCCTGGCCGGCGTAGGGGTCCTGGGGGGTCTGGCCGTAGCCGGTGTACGGGTCGTAGCCGGCGTACTGGGGCTGGGCTTCGCCGTGCTGGTCCTGGCCCGCGTCGCGGCCGGCCGGGGCGGGGTCGGTGTAGACGCCGTACTGCCCGGTGTCGTCCGGCATCGGCTCCGGTTCGTAGACCGCCGCGGGGGCGGCGGGCTCCGGCTGCTGCTGGTCACCCTCGTACTCCACGCCGGAGACCTCGAGTGTGGGCTTCCGGCTGACCGGGCCGCCCGCCCCGCGCCTGCGGCGGCTCTCACCGGGGCTGCCGCCTATGGCCCATCCCGTCGAGAAGCCGCGCCGGAAGGAGAGCGTCACATACGTCTGGCCCGTCGCGAAGGCGATCGCCCCGAGGGCGATCACCAGCACGGAGGGGATCAGAACGCCCAGGACCACACCGAGGAATCCGGCGAAGGCCAGCAGACGCCAGCGCAGGCGTGCCTTGTACTGCAGCAGGACCTCACCCAGCAGCCACAGCGCCACTATGCCGAATGCGATGTAGAGGACCGTCCAGCCCACGCCCGCCCCCTCCTACGGCCACCGCCCCGGTTGGTGGCGGGTACGGCCGGTCAGGACTGCTTGTGCAGTCCGAGATTCTCGTAGATCTCGAGTGTCGCCGTCGAGTTGTTGAGCGTGATGAAGTGCAGCCCCGGGACACCCTCGGAGAGCAGTTTCGCGCAGAACTCCGTGGCGAACTCGATGCCAATGGAGCGTACAGCGGCCGGGTCGTCCTTCGCGGCGAGGATGCGCTCTTTCAGGGCGGAAGGCAGGGACGCGTTGCTGAGCTGCGCGAACCTCTCCAGCTGTTTGACGCTGGTGAGGGGCATCACCTCGGGAATGACCGGGGTGTCGCAACCCGCGGCGACCACACGGTCACGCATCTGCAGATAACTCTCCGGCTGGAAGAACATCTGGGTGATCGCGTAGTCGGCGCCGGCGCGGCACTTGTCCACGAAATGACCGATGTCGGTGTCCCAGTCGGTGGATCGCGGATGCATTTCGGGAAAGGCCGCGACGCCGACGCAGAAGTCACCGGCCTCCTTGATCAGCCGGACGAGGTCCGCCGCGTACCGCACGCCCTGCGGGTGCTCGATCCACTCGCCCATCGGGTCGCCGGGCGGGTCGCCGCGCACCGCGAGGATGTTGCGGATCCCGGCATCGGCGTACTGACCGACCATGTTGCGCAGCTCGGCCACGGAGTGGTCGACGGCGGTGAGGTGCGCGACCGGGGTGAGGGTGGAGTCCGCCGCGATCTGCTGGGTCGCCCGGACCGTCCCGGCGCGGGTCGAACCGCCCGCCCCGTACGTCACGGAGACGAAGCTCGGTCCCACCGCCTCGACCCGGCGCAGGGCGTTCCAGAGGTTCCGTTCGCCCTTCTCGGTCTTGGGCGCCCAGAACTCGAACGAGAACGACGTCTCGCCGGTCGCGAGCAGCTCACGCACGGTGCGCGCGTGATCTGTCCTGGTGGAAGGTGTGCCAAGGGCCATATGGGGAGGTTAACCAGGGCCCGGCGGTACCCCAACCAGAGAGGGCGAATTGCCCGGAATGCGGTAGGTTTTGTCCACCCCTCGGACATCCCTTCGGCACCGCCTTCCCGGCGGCCTCCCGAGGGGGCTTTCCCGCAGCCTTTCCAGGGGCCTTTCCGGCGGCCTTCCGAGCGGCCCCGGTCCGGCCCGGCTCAGAGCGCGCGGGCCCGGATCCGCCCCGCGAGCGACGCGGCGGCCTCGCCCGGATCGGCCGCCTCGGTGATCGCCCGCACGACGACGACGCGGCGGGCTCCGGCGTCCAGCACCTCGTCCAGATTGCCCGCGTCGATCCCGCCGATCGCGAACCAGGGGCGCGCGGGGGCGAGCGAGGCGGCGTGACGCACGAGGCCGAGGCCCGGGGCGTACCGGCCGGGCTTGGTCGGGGTGGGCCAGCAGGGGCCGGTGCAGAAGTAGTCGACGCCGTCCTGGGCGACGGCGGCCTCGACCTCGGCCTCGGCATGGGTGGAGCGGCCGATCAGCACGTCGTCACCCAGGAGGGCCCGGGCGGCGGGCACGGGCAGATCGCCCTGCCCGAGGTGCAGCACGTCGGAGCCGATGGCATGGGCGACGTCGGCCCGGTCGTTCACGGCGAGGAGCGCGCCGTGGCGCTTGCAGGCGTCGGCGAACACGGCGAGGTGGTCGAGCTCCTCGGCCGCCTCCATGCCCTTGTCCCGCAACTGCACGATGTCCACCCCGCCGGCCAGCACGGCGTCGAGGAACTCGGGGAGGTCGCCCTGCCGCTTGCGGGCGTCCGTGCAGAGGTAGAGCCGGGCTCCGGAGAGCCGCTCGCGAGGCGTGGACATGAAGAATTCCCCCGTCGGTGCGTCGTTGGATCACTGATGCGGCGACCGTGCGCCCGTACGTCGGTGGACCGCCGTGCCGGCAGTCCGGTGACGGCGGGGTGCGGGCCGTGTGTGCCACGGCCCGCACCCCGCTCACGGTCGTCCGGTCAGACGGCGAGCGCCTGGGCCCGGCGCTTCACCTCCGTACCGCGATTCTCGCTCAGGGCCTGCGCGGGGGTGCCGGGCAGGGTCGGGTCGGGGGTGAAGAGCCAGTCCAGCATCTCTTCGTCGTTGTAGCCGTCGTCCCTCAGGAGCGTCAGGGTGCCGGCGAGGCCCTTGACCACCTTGTTGCCGTCGATGAAGGCGGCAGGCACCTGGAGCGCCCGGTTCTCACCACGTCGTACGGCGATGAGCTGGCCCTCCTTGACCAGCTGCCGTACGCGCGTCACCTCGACATCGAGCATTTCCGCGATGTCGGGAAGGTGGAGCCAGGCGGGGACGAGAGCATCGATCTTTGCGTCAATCTCGGTCACAAGGACAAGCGTGCCATCCCGGACCGACAGTCGGTACCCGGGCCGACCGTACGAGGCCGTGCCTACCCCCGGAGCACCGCCGATTTCAGCGGTACGGAGGAGTCGGCGGCCCGCGCCGGGTCGATCCGCGCCCCCGCCTCGACGAGCTTGCGCCCCTGGGCCAGGTCCCGGGGCCGGCTGACCGCCAGCACGGCGACGAGGACTCCCTGCCGCAGCCAGCAGACCGTCCAGGCCGGGTCCGCCGGGTCGCCCCGCCACACCAGCGTGTCGGCGCCCGCGTGGTGCCCGGCGTACTGCACGAAGCGGCCGAACTGCTCGGACCAGAAGTAGGGCACCGGGTCGTACGTCCTGACCGTGCCGTCCGCGAGGGCGGCCGCGACCGTCCGGGGCCCCTGCAGGGCGTTGTCCCAGTGGTGGACCAGGAGCCGCTCCCCGTAGCGGGCGGACGGGAAGGAGGCGCAGTCACCGACGGCGTGGACGTCGGGCAGCGAGGTGCGCAGGAAGCTGTCCGCGGTGACCGAGCCGTCCGGGCCGAGCGCGATGCCCGAGCCGGCCAGCCACCCGGTGGCGGGGCGGGCGCCGATGCCGACGACCACGGCCCCGGCGGGGATCACGCGCCCGTCGGCCAGATGGACGGCGCCCTCCGCGACGCGGGCGACCCGGGCGCCGGTGAGGAGTTCGGCTCCGCTCCCGGCGTACCAGGCGGCCATCGGCTCGGCGACCTCGGCGGGCATCGTGCCGGCGAGGGGGCGGCCGGCGGCCTCCACGACGGTGACCGCGCAGCCGGCCGCGCGGGCGGCGGTCGCGAACTCGGCGCCGATCCAGCCCGCTCCGACGACGACCACGTCGTGCTGCCGCTCCAGGACGGGCCGCAGCCGCGCCGCGTCGTCCAGGGTGCGCAGCAGATGGACTCCGGGCACGCCCTCGGAACCGGGCAGCGCGACGGGCTCGGCGCCGGTGGCGAGGACCAGCTCGTCGTAGGCGACGGGGCCCTCCGGGGTGTCCAGCTCGTGCTCCCCGGCGCGCAGGCCGCTCACGTCGAGGCCCAGGCGCAGGGTGATGTCCAGGGCCTCGAAGTCGACGTCGAAGGCGGAGCTCTCCGCCGTGCCGAGCAGGACCGCCTTGGAGAGCGGCGGCCTGTCGTACGGCTGGTGGGGTTCGGCGCCGATCAGGGTGACCGGGCCCGTGAAGCCCTGTTCGCGCAGGGCCACGGCCGTCTGCACACCGGCCATGCCGGCGCCCACGATCACGACGCCGTGCGGCTGCCGTCCGGACGCCCGGTCCTGTGTCTGCTCACTCACCCGTCCACCCTAGTCACCTGACGTTCCATCAGCTCGCGAGCTCCTCCACCACGCTCGTCCCGCTGCCCTCCTGGGACTCCCACTCCCAGGCCTCGTCCAGGCGCACCCGCCCGTCCGGGAGGTCGGTGACGGTGGAGACGCAGTGGCCCGACGAGGTCGTCCCGTCCTGCTTGAGCTGGACGTACCTGAAGTCGAGGGTGTCGCCCTCCCGGGTGCCCACGAGGTGTCCCCGCACGACGTCGCCGCCCGCGTACTCGGCCCAGATCCGGCCGTCCCGCTCGTGGTAGGCGAAACGGGTGCGGGTCCCGACCTGGCCGGGGGCCTGGTCGGCCACCGGCGAGAGGACGAGTCCGTCGAGCGAACGGGCCACGGGTACGGCTCCCTTACTGCCTGCACGGGGTGGGGTCTAGGCTGGCCACCGTAAGGCACTCGCGGGAGCCCGGACGCACCGGGCTGAGAGGGAGGCTGACCGGCCTCCGACCGTACGAACCTGATCCGGGTCATGCCGGCGAAGGGAGGGGCTGGACGCCCATGGGCATCTCCGCAGACGGTTCCGACGTCCTGGTCGTCGGAGGCGGCATCATCGGTCTGGTGACCGCCTGGCGGTCGGCCCAGCGCGGCCTGAGCACCACGCTCGCCGATCCCGAACCGGGTGGCGGGGCCGCCCAGGTCGCGGCCGGGATGCTCGCGGCCGTCACCGAACT
Source organism: Streptomyces sp. NPDC104381 (assembly GCF_055583745.1). Lineage (NCBI taxonomy): Bacteria > Bacillati > Actinomycetota > Actinomycetes > Kitasatosporales > Streptomycetaceae > Streptomyces > Streptomyces sp. NPDC104381. The sequence continues at coordinate 777,490 of NZ_JBVJNK010000001.1, read as the reverse complement.
CCACTACGGCGAGCAGAAGCTGCTCGGTCTCAACGTGGCCTCCGCGGCGCGCTATCCGGCGTTCGTGTCCGAGCTGGAGGAGGCGAGCGGGCAGGAGACCGGCTTCCGCGCCTGCGGCACCCTGTCGGTCGCGCTGGACTCCGACGACCGGGCGCACCTGCGGGAGCTGCACGCGCTGCAACAGCGCTCCGGGCTGGAGTCCGAGTGGCTCACCGGCCGTGAGTGCCGCCGTCTGGAGCCGATGCTCGCCCCGGGTGTGCGCGGCGGGCTGCGGGTCGACGGGGACCATCAGGTGGATCCCCGCCGGCTGGCCTCGGCGCTGGTCACCGCGTGCGACCGGGCGGGGGTGGTGTTCCGCCGCGCCTGGGTCGAGCGGCTCTCCGTGGCGGGCGGCCGTGCGACGGGCGCGGTGCTGGCGGACGGCACGGAGCTCACCGCCGGCCAGGTGGTCCTCGCGGGCGGCAGCCTCAGCGGCCGGCTCGCGGGTGTCCCCGAGGCCGTCGTGCCGCCGGTGCGCCCGGTCAAGGGGCAGGTGCTGCGGCTGACCGTGCCTTCCGCGTACGCCCCCTTCCTCAGCAGGACGGTGCGGGCCGTCGTGCGCGGCGCGCAGGTCTATCTGGTGCCGCGGGCCAACGGTGAGCTGGTGGTCGGCGCGACCACCGAGGAGCTCGGCTGGGACACCACGGTCACCGCGGGCGGGGTGTACGAGCTGCTGCGCGACGCCCATGAGCTGATGCCCGGCATCACGGAGCTGCCGCTGACGGAGACCCGGGCCGGTCTGCGGCCCGCCTCGCCGGACAACGCGCCGCTGCTGGGGCCCACGGCCCTGCCCGGCCTGCACCTCGCCACCGGGCACCACCGCAACGGGGTGCTGCTGACCCCCGTCACCGGTGAGGTGATGGCCCATGTGCTGACCACCGGCGAGCTGCCGGAGCTGGGCCGCCCCTTCGCGCCCGGCCGCTTCGCCGCCGCCGCGTCCCCGGAGGCCGCACCGGCCTCCTTCCCCGAACAGACCGCCCCCGCGCCGCAGGAGCAGCCCGTATGACACCGCACGTGCCCGCAGCCGACCCCGCCGCCTCCCACGACGGCCCGGATGCCGCCGCGTCCGCCGCCGTCTCGGTCTCCGTCAACGGGGACGTCCGCACCGTCCCCGCAGGCACCGCGCTGGACACCCTGGTCGCGGAGCTGACCGCCGCACCGTCCGGGGTCGCCGCCGCGGTCAACGAGGCCGTCGTCCCACGCGGCAGGTGGTCCGCCACCACGCTCGCCGACGGCGACCGCGTCGAGGTCCTCACCGCGGTCCAGGGAGGCTGAGATGTCCGACGATCTCTTCACGCTCGGCGCCACCACGTTCTCGTCCCGGCTGATCATGGGGACGGGCGGGGCTCCCAGCCTCGACGTGCTGGAACGCTCCCTGATCGCCTCGGGCACCGAGCTGACCACCGTGGCGATGCGCCGCCTCGATCCGACGGTCCGGGGTTCGGTGCTCTCCGTCCTGGAGCGCCTCTCGATCCAGGTCCTGCCGAACACGGCGGGCTGCTTCACCGCGGGCGAGGCCGTGCTGACCGCCCGGCTGGCCAGGGAGGCGCTGGGCACCGACTGGATCAAGCTGGAGGTCGTGGCCGACGAGCGGACCCTGCTGCCCGACCCGATCGAGCTGCTGGACGCCGCCGAGATCCTGGTCGACGACGGCTTCACCGTGCTGCCGTACACCAATGACGACCCGGTCCTGGCCCGCAAGCTCCAGGACGTGGGGTGCGCGGCGATCATGCCGCTGGGCTCCCCCATCGGCTCCGGGCTCGGCATCCGCAACCCGCACAACTTCCAGCTGATCGTCGAGCAGGCCGCGGTCCCGGTGATCCTGGACGCGGGCGCCGGAACCGCGTCGGACGCGGCGCTGGCGATGGAGCTGGGCTGTGCCGCTGTGATGCTCGCCTCGGCGGTGACCCGGGCGCAGGAGCCCGAGCTGATGGCCGCGGCGATGCGGCACGCGGTGGACGGCGGGCGCCTGGCGTACCGGGCGGGACGCATCCCGCGCCGCCATTTCGCCGAGGCGTCCTCGCCGGTGGAGGGCCGCGCGGTGCTCGATCCGGAGCGCCCCGCGTTCTGAGATCCGGGTCCCCGCCCGCCGGGATCCGCGCCCCGGCGGCGGTTCTCCCGTCACCACGCGTGCATGCCCTTGTCACGGCTCGGCACCGGAACCGTCCCCCGGGTGCCGGGCCCATCCGCGGTGTCCGTGGCAGCTCGTAGACTCGCCCCGTGGACACGACCCTCCAGGACCCCCTTGTCGGGCAGCTGCTCGACGGCCGCTATCGCATCGATGCACTCATCGCCGTCGGCGGTATGGCCACGGTCTACCGGGCCATGGACACCCGGCTCGACCGGGTGCTCGCCCTCAAGGTCATGCACCCCGCCCTGGCGACCGACGCCGCGTTCGTCGAGCGCTTCATCCGCGAGGCCAAGTCCGTCGCGCGGCTGGCCCACCCCAATGTGGTGGCCGTCTTCGACCAGGGCGCCCAGGGCGCGTACGTCTATCTGGCGATGGAGTACGTCGCCGGGTGCACCCTGCGCGACGTCCTGCGCGAGCGCGGTGCGCTCCAGCCGCGGGCCGCGCTGGACATCCTCGAACCGATCCTGGCCGCGCTCGGCGCCGCGCACCGCGCGGGCTTCGTCCACCGCGACATGAAGCCGGAGAACGTCCTGATAGGGGACGACGGCCGGGTGAAGGTCGCCGACTTCGGTCTCGTACGCGCGGTGGGGACCGCCACGGACACCACCGGCTCGCTCCTGGGCACGGTCTCGTACCTCGCCCCGGAGCAGATCGAGCAGGGCACGGCCGACACCCGGTCCGACGTGTACGCCTGCGGTGTGGTGCTCTACGAGATGCTGACCGGTGGCAAGCCCCACGGCGGGGAGACCGCCGCGCAGGTCATCTACCAGCATCTGAACGAGGACGTCCCCGCGCCGTCCGGTGCCGTGCCGGGTCTGGCCGCCGGGCTGGACGAGCTGGTGGCCGCCGCGACGGCGCGCGACCCCGATCTCCGCCCGGAGGACGCGGTGGCCCTGCTCGCCCGGTCCCGCGAGATACGGGCGGGTCTCACCGAGGAGCAGCTCGACGCGTCGCCTCCGCAGGCCGTCACGGGGGAGCACGACGCCGCCGAGGACCGTACGAGCGTGATCCCCCGGGTGATTCCGCCCGGCCAGGGCACGGCGCACCACACCAGTCGGCTGGAGATGCCTCCGCCCGACCCCCGGGGGCCCGGGCGCGGGCGGCGCGGACTCCTGTCCGGCCGGGGCCGGCGCGGGCCGCTCGCCCTGCTCGTCGCCGTCCTGCTGGTGCTGGGGGCCGGTGCGGGCGTCTGGTACATCAACTCGGGCCAGTTCACCCGGGTCCCCTCCCTCCTGGGCCAGACGCAGAGCGCCGCCGAGAAGCGGCTCGCGGACGAGGGCCTCGATCTGAAGGGTGTGGAGCGCGCCTACAGCGACACGGTGAAGCGCGGCACGGTGATCAGCAGCGATCCTGGCTCGGGTGAGCGGATCCGGGGCAACGACGCGGTGAAGCTGGTGATCTCGCGCGGCCCGGAGATCGTGAAGGTCCCCGACGTCGAGTCGCTCGCCCTCGCCGAGGCCCGGCGTGAGCTGAAGAAGACGGGGCTCGCGCCCGGCATGGTGACGCGGGAGTTCAGCGAGGAGATCGACCGGGGCAAGGTGATCCGTACGGAGCCGCGGGCCGGCACCGAGCGCCACCCCGACTCCGCGGTCGCCCTGGTCGTCAGCAAGGGCAGCCCCGTCGACGTGCCCGATGTCACCGGACTCTCCGTCGAGGACGCCACGGCCGCCCTGGACGAGGAGGGCCTGAAGGCGAAGGTGCTGACCGACCGGGTCAACTCCCCCGAGGAGGCCGGCGACATCGCCCGGCAGACACCCGGAAGCGGCGCGGAGGCCGCCGAGGGCGACACCGTGGAGCTGACCGTCTCCAAGGGCCCGCGCATGCTCCCGGTCCCGGACGTCACGGGGAAGGACGTCGACGAGGCCCGGAGCGCACTGGAGGAGGCGGGGTTCGAGGTCAAGGTGGACCGTCCGTTGCTCTCCTTCAGCGACACGGTCAAGAGCCAGTCGGTGGAGGGCGGCGAGAAGGCCGCCGAAGGCTCCACGATCACCATCAGGACCAAGGCCCTGTAGGCAAGCCCAGTAGACACCCCGAAGGCTGGCAGCACATGCGCAACCCCATCGGCGGCCACGTTCCCGTGGCCGGCGGACTCGCCAAGATCGGCCTCGGCTACGCCCGTGAGCTGGCGGCGGAGACCGTGCAGGTCTTCGTCGCCAATCCGCGCGGCTGGGCGACCCCGCCCGGCAATCCGGCGCAGGACGAGCTGTTCCGCGCGGAGTGCGCGGCGGCGGCGCTCCCCGCGTACGTCCATGCCCCGTACCTGATCAACTTCGGCTCGCACACCGAGGCCACGGTCGAGCGGTCGGTCCTCTCCCTGCGGCACTCGCTGCGCAGGGCGCGGGAGATCGGCGCCCTGGGGGTGGTGGTCCACACCGGCTCGGCGACCGGCGGGCGTCCGCGTGAGACGGCCCTCGCCCAGGTCCGTACGCACATGCTCCCGCTGCTGGAGGAGCTGACCCACGACGACGACCCGTTCCTGCTGCTGGAGTCGACCGCCGGGCAGGGCTCCTCGCTCTGTTCGCGGACCTGGGACTTCGGCCCGTACTTCGAGGCCCTGGACTCCCACCCCAAGCTGGGGATCTGTCTGGACACCTGCCACATCTACGCGGCGGGCCACGACCTGACCGGGCCCGTCGGCATGCGGCAGACCCTGGACCTGCTGGTGGAGACGGTCGGCGAGGGCCGGCTGAAGCTGATCCACGCCAATGACTCCAAGGACGTGGTGGGCGCCCACAAGGACCGGCACGAGAACATCGGCGCGGGTCACATAGGCGCCGAGCCGTTCCGCGAGCTGTTCTCGCACCCGGCGACCGAGGGGGTGCCTCTGATCATCGAGACACCGGGCGGCAAGGAGGGCCATGCGGCGGACGTGGCGCGGCTGAAGGAGCTCAGGGGCGCCACCACCGGGTGAGGGGCCGCGCCCTCAGGGGCCGGCGGACCGCTCAGAGCTCGGGGCCGTCCCCGGGCTCCTCCTGGTAGGAGTAGCGCTGCTCGCTCCACGGGTCGCCGATGTTGTGATAGCCGCGCTCCTCCCAGAAACCGCGGCGGTCGGCCGACATGTATTCGATGCCGCGGACCCATTTGGGGCCCTTCCAGGCATACAGATGCGGGACGACCAGACGCAGCGGGAATCCGTGTTCGGCGGTGAGCAGTTCCCCGTCCTTATGGGTGGCGAACAGCGTCCGGTCCGACACGAAGTCCGCGATCCGGAGGTTCGAGCTGAATCCGTATTCCGCCCAGACCATCACATGGGTGACGTGGGGTGCGGGCGGTGCCAGTTCCAGCACCTCGCGGGCCAGGATTCCGCCCCATTCGGCGCCGAGCATGCTGAATTTGGTCACGCAGTGGAGGTCCGCGACGACCGAGGAGAAGGGAAGTGCCGTGAATTCCTGGTGATTCCAGCAGTGCTTGTCACCGTCGGCCGTCGCCCCGAAGACCCGGAACTCCCAGCGGTCCGGTTTGAACTTGGGCACGGGCCCGTAATGGGTGACCGGCCAGCCGCGCTGCAGCCGCTGCCCCGGCGGAAGCCCGGACTGCTCTGCTGTGCCGCGTTCCCGGCTTTCCGGCTGACCCATGCCTCCATGGTGACAGACAGCCAGGGGTGGTCATGACCAGGGGAGAGTTGATTCGGGCAACTCATACTAAGCGTGCACTTACTGGACGGCCGCTGGGCGCGATGCGAGGATGCGCGCAAACGTGCCTGGTTCACCGGTTGGAAGGAGCCTCTGCGATGCAGGGCGACCCCGAGGTCCTCGAGTTCCTCAACGAACAGCTGACCGCCGAATTGACTGCCATCAATCAGTACTTCCTGCACGCGAAGATGCAGGAGAACTTCGGCTGGACGAAGCTCGCCAAGTACACCCGCGCGGAATCGTTCGACGAGATGAAGCACGCGGAGATCCTCACGGACCGGATCCTGTTCCTGGACGGGCTGCCCAACTATCAGCGGCTCTTCCATGTGCGGGTCGGCCAGACGGTCACCGAGATGTTCCAGGCCGACCGTCAGGTCGAGGTCGAGGCCATCGACCGCCTCAAGCGCGGCATCGAGGTGATGCGCGGCAAGGGGGACATCACGTCGGCGAACATCTTCGAGGCCATCCTGGAGGACGAGGAGCACCACATCGACTATCTCGACACCCAGCTGGATCTGATCGAGAAGCTCGGTGAGCCGCTCTACATCGCCCAGGTGATCGAGCAGCCGGACAGCTGATCCACCGGCCGCTCCGGTACGGTTCCGCGGCCCCGGGCGTCGGGCTCAGGCGGCGTCGGGGAGCCCGGCACCGGTGGTGCCGCCGAGCGTGACGGGCGCACCGGCCGGGGCGCCCGTCGGCGCCGTACGTCCCTCGACGAGGTCACGGCGCGGGCATTCGCCCCGGCCGAGCAGCGCCTGGATCCTGCGGACGCAGCCGCCGCAGTCGGTGCCCGCCTTGCAGGCGGAGGCGATCTGGCGAGGCGTGCACGCTCCGCCGTCCGCATGCTGCTTGACCTGGGCCTCGGTGATGCCGAAGCAGGAGCAGACGTACATGCGGTTCACCTCCCGACGGGTCGATCGCTGCGCCGTCCCGATCTTTTTCGGTGAGGCTAACCTAACCTTACCCGCGAGCCCGTGGCCACAAAAGCCCGGGTACGCCTGTGGGGCACGGATCACATCGATCCGTGCCCCACGTGCGTCACCAGGGAAGATCCCCTACTGGTCGCGGTACATCTCGGCGACCAGGAAGGCCAGGTCGAGGGACTGGCTGCGGTTGAGGCGCGGGTCGCAGGCCGTCTCGTAGCGCTGGTGGAGGTCGTCCACGAAGATCTCGTGGCCGCCGCCGACGCACTCGGTGACGTCGTCACCCGTGAGCTCGACGTGGATGCCGCCGGGGTGCGTCCCGAGCTGCTTGTGCACCTCGAAGAAGCCCTTGACCTCGTCCAGGACGTCGTCGAAGCGGCGCGTCTTGTGGCCGGAGGCGGCCTCGAAGGTGTTCCCGTGCATCGGGTCGGTCACCCACACCACCTGGGCGCCGGACGCGGTGACCTTCTCGACCAGCTCGGGGAGCTTGTCGCGGACCTTGTCGGCACCCATGCGGACGATGAAGGTCAGCCGGCCCGGCTCGCGCTCGGGGTCGAGGCGGTCGATGTAGCCGAGCGCCTCGTCGACGGTGGTCGTCGGGCCGAGCTTGATGCCGATCGGGTTGCGGATCTTCGACGCGAACTCGATGTGCGCGCCGTCCATCTGGCGGGTGCGCTCACCGACCCAGACCATGTGGCCCGAGGTGTCGTAGAGCTGGCCGGTGCGCGAGTCGGTGCGGGTCAGCGAGGACTCGTAGTCCAGCAGCAGCGCCTCGTGCGAGGCGTAGAACTCGACCGCCTTGAACTCGGCCGGGTCCGTGCCGCACGCCTTCATGAAGTTCAGCGCGTTGTCGATCTCGCGGGCCAGGGCCTCGTAACGCTGCCCGGACGGCGAGGACTTCACGAAGTCCTGGTTCCAGGCGTGCACCTGGCGCAGGTCGGCGTACCCACCGGTGGTGAAGGCGCGCACCAGGTTCAGCGTCGAGGCGGACGCGTGGTACATCCGCTTCAGCCGCTCGGGGTCCGGGATACGGGCCGCCTCGGTGAACTCGAAGCCGTTGACGGAGTCACCGCGGTACGTCGGCAGGGTCACGCCGTCGCGGGTCTCGGTCGGCTTGGAGCGGGGCTTGGAGTACTGACCGGCGATCCGGCCGATCTTGACGACCGGCACGGAGGCGGCGTACGTCAGGACGGCGCTCATCTGGAGCAGCGTCTTCAGCTTGGCCCGGATGTGCTCGGCGGACACGGCGTCGAAGGCCTCGGCGCAGTCGCCGCCCTGAAGCAGGAACGCCTCGCCCTTGGCGACGGCTCCCAGGCGGGCGCGCAGCTGGTCGCACTCGCCCGCGAAGACGAGCGGAGGATACGACTCGAGGTCCGCGAGTACGTCGCGCAGAGCCTCGGCATCGGGGTACTCGGGCTGCTGCGCCGCGGGAAGGTCTCGCCAGGTGTGGCCACCGGCGACGGAGGTATTGGCGTTCACGGTCACCTTGACAACATTACGGGGTCGGCGAGTGCGCCCCCGCCGCCCGCTCAACAAATGAGACGCGCGCTCGTTTGTCCACCACTTCCGCTAGGGTACGTGGCATGTTCGCGCAGACGACCCAGAACTGGTGGTGGACCGCTCATCCGGCGGCCCGCTGATTCATCGCGCGTACAGACTTCGCGAAGGCCGCCCGAGGGGCGGCCTTCTCCGCGTTCCGGAGCCGGAGCCGTTCCTCCCCCAGGAAGGAACACCCATGCCCGAGCCCACGTCCGACGGCCCCGACCGTACGGCCGACGTGCTGTCCCGACTGCTCCGTGACGACGCCCCGCCCTTCGCCCTGCTGCGCCGGCGCACACCCGGCCGGGACCACGACGTCGTCGAGGTCCTGACCGGCGAGGTGCGGGAGGTGGAGCGGCTCGCCGGCATCCCGGTGGGCGAGCTGCCCTCGCTGGCCCTGGTGCCCTTCCGGCAGATCGCCGAGCGCGGTTTCGACGTGCGGGACGACGGGACCCCGCTCGCCGTGCTGGTCGCCGACCAGGCGTACGAGCTGCCGCTGGCCGAGGTCCTCGCCGCTCTGCCCGGCCATGACGTGCGCGTCGAGGACGGCTCCTTCGACGTCCCGGACGAGGAGTACGCGGACATCGTCCGGCAGGTGGTGGACAACGAGATCGGCCGGGGCGAGGGCGCGAACTTCGTGATCCGGCGCACCTTCGGCGGCGAGATCCCCGGCTTCGGCAGGGCCGACGCGCTGGCGCTGTTCCGGCGGCTGCTGGCGGGCGAGCGGGGCGCGTACTGGACGTTCGTGGTGCACACCGGGGACAGGGCCTTGGTGGGCGCCAGCCCGGAGGTCCATGTGCGGATGTCCGGCGGGACCGTCGTGATGAACCCCATCAGCGGGACCTACCGCTACCCGGCCGAGGGGCCGACGGCCGAGGGCCTGCTGGCCTTCCTCGGCGACCGCAAGGAGACCGAGGAGCTCTCCATGGTGGTCGACGAGGAGCTCAAGATGATGTGCACGGTCGGCGACATGGGCGGGGTGGTGGTCGGCCCCCGGCTCAAGGAGATGGCCCATCTCGCGCACACGGAGTACGAGTTGCGCGGGCGTTCCTCGCTGGATGTGCGCGAGGTCCTGAAGGAGACCATGTTCGCCGCGACGGTCACCGGCTCCCCGGTGCAGAACGCCTGCCGGGTGATCGAGCGGTACGAGCCCGGGGGCCGGGGCTACTACGCCGGTGCCCTGGCGCTGGTGAGCCAGGAGCCGGGCGGGTCGCAGACGCTGGACTCGCCGATCCTGATCCGCACCGCGGACATCTCGGCGTCGGGCCGGCTGCGGGTGCCGGTGGGCGCCACGCTCGTACGCCACTCCGACCCCGAGGGGGAGGTCGCCGAGACCCACGCGAAGGCGGCCGGGGTGCTCGCCGCGCTGGGTGTGAGGCCGGGCAGGCCCGCGTCGGAGGCGGACCGTCCCCGGCTGGCCTCCGACCCACGGGTGCAGGCCGCCCTGGACGACCGGCGCGGCGGTCTGGCCCCCTTCTGGCTGCGGATGCAGGAGCGCGCACGGGACCTGTCCGGCCACGCCCTGGTGGTCGACGGCGAGGACACCTTCACGGCGATGCTGGCGCACCTGCTGCGTTCCTCGGGCCTCACGGTGTCTGTGCGCCGCTACGACGAGCCCGGGCTGCGCGCGGCCGTGCGGGCGCACGAGGGCCCGGTGGTGCTGGGTCCCGGGCCCGGCGATCCCCGGGACGCGGCCGATCCGAAGATGCGGCTGCTGAGGGCGCTGGCGGCCGAGCTCGTCGCGGAGCACCGCCACGGGCTGCTCGGGGTCTGCCTCGGCCATGAGCTGATCGCGGCCGAGCTGGGCCTGGAGATCGCGCGGAAGGCCGTACCGCACCAGGGGGCGCAGACCCGCATCGATCTGTTCGGCAGGCCCGAGACCGTCGGCTTCTACAACAGTTTCACCGCGCTCTGCGACGGGGCGGCGGCCACGGAGCTGGGTGCGCACGGCATCGAGGTGAGCCGTGACACGGCCTCGGGCGAACTGCACGCGCTGCGGGGCCGGGGCTTCGCGTCGGTGCAGTTCCACCCGGAGTCGGTGCTGACGCTGCGCGGCGCGGCGATCGTGACGGGGCTGCTGGCGGCGCTGCCGGTGGCCGGCTGAGGGGCCCGCGGGCGCCGTCTACCGCGCGGGCGGTGCCGGGACCAGGACGTTGTCGCTGCGGCGGCCCGCCAGGTGGTCGGCGACGTTCTGCACGGTGGCGTCGATGATCTGCCCCACGGCGTCGCTGGTGTAGTACGCCTGGTGCGAGGTCACGATGACGTTCGGGAAGGTGATGAGCCGTGCGAGGGTGTCGTCGTCGATGCCCTCCACGGACTTGTCGACGTAGAAGAGCCCAGCCTCCGCCTCGTAGACGTCGAGCCCGACGCCGGCGAAGCGGCCGCTCCGCAGCTCGGTGACGAGCGCGCGGGTGTCGATGAGGCCTCCACGGCTGGAGTTGACCAGGATCGCGTCGTCCTTCATGAGGGACAGCGCCTCCTTGCCGATGACGTGCTGCGTGGCGGGCAGCAGCGGCACGTGGAGGCTGATCAGGTCGGCCTCGGCGAAGAGGCGCTCCTTGTCGACGTACGTCATGCCGAGCGCGGTGCAGGCGGGGTTCTCGGCGACGTCCCAGCCGAGCAGTTCCATGCCGAAGCCGTGGGCGATCCGGGTGAACGCCTCACCGATCTTGCCCGTGCCGACCACACCGGCCGTGCGGCCGTGCATGTCGCGGCCGAGGAGCCCGTGGAGCCGGAAGTCGAAGTCGCGGGTGCGGCTCACCGCGCGGACGATGCGGCGGTTGACGGCCATGGCCAGGGCCCAGGCGAACTCGGCGACCGAGTAGGGCGAGTAGTACGAGACCCGGGCGACGCACAGGCCGAGCCGTTCGGCGACGTCGAGGTCGATGTTGTTGAAGCCGGTGGAGCGCTGGGCGATCATCCGCGTGCCGCCCGCCGCGAGGGTCTGCAGGACGCGGGCCCCGAGGTCGGCGTTGACGCTGGTGGAGATGATCTCGTGGCCCGCGGCGATCGGGGCGGTGTCCTCGGTGAGGAAGACGTCCAGGCAGCGGACGTCGTGCAGGCCGGCGAAGGCCTTCTCGATCAGTGGCTTCTCGTCGGACTGCACGCCGAATGCCAGGATTTCCACGACGTCTCCCGGATGAGGGGGCGGGGCCGGTCCTCGCGAATATACGGCCCGCGCCCCCGGCGCGCCCGAGGACCGTGGTGGTCCCGGTCCGTCAGGCGTCGTCGAGTCCGGCCTCGATGGCGTAGCGCACGAGCTCCACGCGGTTGTGCAGCTGGAGCTTGCCCAGGGTGTTCTGGACGTGGTTCTGCACGGTGCGGTGGGAGATGACCAGGCGCTCGGCGATCTGCTTGTACGAGAGCCCCTTGGCCACCAGCCGCAGCACCTCCGTCTCCCGGTCGGTGAGCTGCGGGACCGCTCGCTGGTCGGGGGCGGCCGGGGCGGGGTCGGAGGCGAGCCTGCGGTACTCGCCGAGGACCAGTCCGGCGAGACCCGGGGTGAAGACCGGGTCGCCGGCGGCGGTCGCGCGCACCGCGTCGGTCAGCTCCTGGGTGCTGGCCGACTTCAGCAGATAGCCGGTGGCACCGGACTTCACGGCCTCCAGGACGTCGGCGTGCTCGCCGCTGGCGGAGAGCACCAGGACACGCAGTCCCGGCTGCGATCCGACGAGCTCCTTGCAGACCTGGGCGCCGGGCATCCCCGGCAGGTTCAGGTCGAGCACCAGGACGTCGGGGACCGCCGCCCTGGCCCGGCGGACGGCGCCGGGGCCGTCGCCCGCGGTCGCGACCACGTCGAAGCCGGACTCGGCAAGGTCGCGGGCCACGGCGTCGCGCCACATCGGATGGTCGTCGACGACCATCACCTTGATGGCGCGCTCCCCGGATTCCTGCGTCCGCGGTGCGCTCGGTGTACTCGGTGTACTCATCGGGTCGTTCCTGCCTTCCCCCGTGAAACCTTCGGGACCTTCAATTCGACCTCGGTGCCCTGGCCCGGGACCGAGATCAGTTCCGCTGTGCCGCCCAGATCGCGCAGCCGGCCGCGGATCGAGAGGGCGACGCCGAGACGGCCCTCCCCCTCCGCCTGGTCGAGCCTGCCCTCCGGGATGCCCGGGCCGTCGTCCCGGACCGTGACGATCACCTCGTCCGGCTCGTCCTCGACCAGGATCCACGCCTGGGCGTCCGGCCCGGCGTGGACCCGTACGTTGTCCAGGGCGGCGCTCACCGCGGCGGCGAGCTCCCGCGCCGCGCCGGCCGCGAGCACCACCGGGGCGCCTGGCTCGGCGAAGGTGACCCGGGAGCCGGCGTGCGGGGCGAGCAGCGCGCGCAGGTCCGCCTCGGCGCTCTCCGGCTCGTCGGCCACCACCGCGCGGACCACCGCGCCCTCGGCGCTGTCCTCGGAGACCCGGGTCGTGGGGACCAGCCCGCTGGAGACCAGGGTCCGCAGGGCGACCTCCTGCTCCCCCGCCATCCGGCCGAGCTCCGCGGCCTCACCGCCCAGCGCCGTGCCGCGCCGCTGGACCATGGCCAGGACCTGGAGGACGCTGTCGTGGATGTCGCGGGCGAGCCGTTCCCGCTCCCGGGTCGCGGCCTCGATCTCCAGGGCCCGTGCCAGGGTGCGTTCACTGGCGCGGGCCACCTCGACGACGTAGCCGATGGCGATGGAGGCGACCCAGACCAGGATCACGTTGTGGAAGGTGTCCCTGCTGGGCTCGCCGCGCTCGATGATGTTGGCGACGGCGACGAGGGTGGAGGCGAAGGCCGCCCAGCGCCAGCCGCCCTTGAGCGCGAAGGCCAGGACGGAGCCCGCCGTCCAGATCGACGGCAGCGTCGGTCCGTCCATGTGCTGGGCGTCGAAGTCGGCGAGCGGGGTCAGCAGGACCCCGGTCAGGGCCACGGTGAGGTCCAGGCCGAGGAAGCGCTTGGTGCAGCTGACGGCGTTGGCGACCCGGGGAAGGGTGGCGAGGGTCCAGACGGCGAGGCACCCGAGGTAGGCCATGGCCACCCAGGGCCGCTCGTACTTCGCGTGGCCGAAGCCCGCGAGCAGCACCGCGTAGGCCAGTGTCAGCACGCGGTACGCGGTCAGCGCGCGCCACAGCGGCTGCTCGACCGACATCCGTACGACCCGTTCCCGCCCCGCCATCTGCACTCCCCCGGTTCCCGCCCCTGCCATGCTGCCCGCTCCGGACGGCCGGCCGCGCCCTACGCGCCGGACCGGCCCGTCCCCTTCTTCTTCGCCTCCTCGGCGATCTGCCGCTTGGCCGCGGTCGCGTAGATGTCCACGTACTCCTGGCCCGATAGCTTCATGATCTCGTACATGACCTCGTCGGTCACCGAACGCAGGATGAAGCGGTCGCCGTCCATGCCCTGGTAGCGGCTGAAGTCCAGCGGTTCGCCGATCCTGATCCCGGGCCGCATCAGCTTGGGCACCACCTGGCCGGGCGGCTGGATCTTCTCGGTGTCGATCATCGCCACGGGGATGACGGGCGCACCGGTGGCGAGCGCCACCCGGGCGAGGCCCCCGGGCTTGCCCCGGTAGAGCCGGCCGTCGGGCGAGCGGGTGCCCTCCGGGTAGATGCCGAAGAGACCGCCGCTCTCGATGACCTGGATGCCCGCCCTGATGGCCGCCTCGCCGGCGCCGCGGCCGCCGGAGCGGTCCACCGGGAGCTGGCCCACGCCCTTGAAGAACGCGGCGGTGAGCTTGCCCTTCACCCCGGGTGCGGTGAAGTACTCCGCCTTGGCGATGAAGGTCACCTTGCGGTCGAGGACGGCCGGCAGGAAGAAGGAGTCGGAGAACGACAGATGGTTGCTCGCGAGGATCGCCGGCCCGTGTGCGGGGATGTTCTCGAGGCCCTCCACCCACGGCCTGAAGGCGAGCTTCAGGGACCCGCCGATGGAGAACTTCATTGCGCCGTAGATCAACTCTTGTGCCTCCTGTGTGCCGTCGATGAGACCTTAACCCGTGGGGCCGCGGCCTCCCCCGTCCGCCAGGGGGCGGTGTGCCCCACGGCTGCCCGCGCAGGTGACGGCTGCTCGGACGGTGACGGCCCTGGTCGGTGTCGGTCCGGTCGCGTACGGTGAAGTCATCCTTTCGCACACCCCCCGCACCCCCCGCCCCGCTTCATGAACAGGAGACCCCGGTGCCGGTCCTCCCTGGAGCCGAGCCGTTCCGCCACGAGGGCGGAGAGGTCGGCGTCCTCCTCTGTCACGGATTCACGGGTTCGCCGCAGTCCCTGCGCCCCTGGGCCGACTATCTGGCGGAGCGCGGACTGGCCGTGTCCCTCCCGCTGCTGCCCGGGCACGGCACGCGCTGGGAGGACATGGCGGTCACCGGCTGGCAGGACTGGTACGCGGAGGTGGACCGGGAGCTGCGGGTGCTGCGGGCGCGGTGCGAGCAGGTCTTCGTCTTCGGCCTCTCCATGGGCGGGGCCCTGGCGCTGCGCCTCGCCGCGAAGCACGGGGACGAGATCGCGGGCCTGGTGCTGGTGAATCCGGCGAACAAGGTGCACGGCCTCTCGGCGTACGCCCTGCCCGTGGCCCGCCATGTGGTGCGTACGACGAAGGGGCTGACCAGCGACATCGCGCTGGCGGGCGCCGAGGAGGTCGGCTACAACCGGGTGCCGCTGCACGCCGCGCACTCCGTGCGGGCGTTCTTCCGGCTGGTCGACGCCGATCTGCCCCAGGTCACCCAGCCGATCGTGCTGCTGCACAGCCCGCAGGACCATGTCGTGCCGCCGGCGGACTCGGCGCGGATCCTCAGCCGGGTCTCGTCCAGGGACGTCGAGGAGATCCTCCTGGAACAGAGCTACCACGTCGCGACGTTGGACCACGATGCGGAGCGGATCTTCGACGAGAGCTACCGGTTCATCGACCGCCTCGCAACCGATGCCGGCAAGAAGGGGAGCACGTCCGGTGGCTGAGCACGACGCGGAGCGCGCGGGCAGTGACGAGGAGCGCGAACCGCGCCCCACGGAAGGTACGGCTGTCCCCGAGGGCACGGAGGAGGTCCCGCTCGACGAGGCCGCCGCCTGGGAGGCGATCGTCGCGGGATACGGCGAGGAGCCGCCGGACCCGCCGGGCGCCAAGCCGTTCAAGTCGATCGATGACCTGGCCCTGCTGGAGGACGACCAGCTCAACGTGATGGACCCCTCTCCGGAGTCCGGCGCGGGCGGGGACACGGACAAGGGCGTGGGCGGGAAGACGCCCGGCGGTCCGCCGGAGAAGAAGCCGCTCGGCGGTTCCGTCGTCTTCGCGCCGGGGGTCGCGGGACCGCGCGACTACGCGCTGGAGGAGCCCGGGGACGGCGACGCCGACGATCCGGACGACAGCGAGGAGGGGCACTTCGTCCCGCCGGAGCCGCCGCCGCTCCCGGAGGCCGATGTGACGGCCAAGTTCGCCTGGCTCGCCGTCGTCGGCGGCCCGGTGCTGATGCTGGTCGCCGTGCTGATGCAGTGGGAGATGACGTGGTGGCTCACCACGCTCTCCATCGGCGGCTTCCTGGGCGGCTTCGCCACCCTGGTGGCGCGGATGCCCCCCGACGACGACGAGGACGACGAGCCGGGGCGCGGCGCGGTCGTCTGACCCCGGGCGCGGCGCGGACGCACGACGCGGGACCCGCGTGGCCGGCGGCCCGGGCCGGGGCGCGGTATGCCCGGCGGTCCGCGCTCCCGGGTCAGTCCCCCGCGGGCACCCTGAGGGCGGCCAGGACGGGCAGATGGTCCGTGGCCGCCCGCAGGTCGGCGCCGGTGACTCCGGGCAGGTTCGTGGGGACGCCGCAGCCGAGGACCTCGATGCCGCCGGTCGCGAACACCGCGTCGATCCGCTTGCGCGGCGCACCGGGCGGGAAGGTGAGCTCGCCGCCCCACGGCCGCACGGTCCGGCAGTCCTGGAGCCGTCCGGCCAGCCGCCGGAAGGCCTTCCCCTCGGGTACGTCGTTGAGGTCGCCGGCCACCACGGCGTGCGGGACGCCCATCGCCTCCACCCGGTCCAGCACCGCCTCCGCCTGCGCCCGGCGTTCCTCCCCCTGGAGGCTGAGGTGGCAGCTCACGACCCCGATCCGGGTCCCGGCGATCCGTACGACCGCCGTGGCCAGGCCGCGCCGGTGCAGGCCCGGGGTGAGGGGCAGCAGGACGTCCTCGGTGCGCTCCACGGTGGCCCGCAGGGAGCAGAGCAGCAGGGGCCCGGCCGCCGTGGCCCCGCCGCCGAGCATCACCAGGTCGGTCTTGGCCGCGAGCCGGGCCGCCGCCTTGCGCCACCGGAAGAAGCGCGGTGCCTCCTGGACGCACACCAGGTCGGGCGCGCAGGCGCGGATGACACGGGCCAGCGCCTCGGTGTCGTCGCGCAGCGAGCGGACGTTGTAGCTGAGCACCCTGATGACGGCCGAACCGTCCGGCTCGGTACGGGAGTCGGGCAGCGGCGTCTCCATCGTGACCATGGAAGGCACGATACGACGGACGCCCGCCGCTCCCCGGAGGGCGCGACGGGCGTCCGTCGTATCGCGGGTGGTGTCAGCCCTGGCGTGCCAGGTCGGCCGCGCCCACCAGGCCCGCCTTGCCGCCCAGTTGGGCCGCGAGGACCTGCGCGTGCGGGCGCCACTCGCCGCCGATCAGCCAGCGCCGGAACGACTTGCGGATCGGGTCGAGGACGAGCTCGCCCTCGTCCGAGACGCCGCCGCCGACGATGAAGGCGGACGGGTCGAAGAGGGAGGCGAGGTCGGCCAGTCCGGCCCCGGCCCAGCGGGCCAGCTCACGGAAGGAGTCGACCGCGACCGGGCAGCCCTGCCGGGCGGCCTCGCTGATGTGCTTGCCCTCGATGCCCTCCACCGTGCCGTCGCCGAGTCCCAGCAGGATCGGGGCGTTCTCCGGGGTGGCGTTGGCGCGCTGCTTCGCGTACCGCACGAGCGCGCGCCCGGAGGCGTACTGCTCCCAGCAGCCCTGGCTGCCGCAGCCGCAGAGCAGCCCGTCCGGGACGACCCGGATGTGACCGAATTCCGCCGCCACGCCGAAGCGTCCGCGGCGCAGCTTGTTGCCGATGATGATGCCGCCGCCCAGGCCGGTGCCGAGCGTGATGCAGATGACGTCGTCGTGGCCCTGGCCGGCACCGAAGCGGTATTCGCCCCAGGCCGCCGCGTTGGCGTCGTTCTCGACGACGACGGGCAGGCCGACGCGCTGCTCGACCTTGTCCTTGAGCGGCTCGTGGCGCCAGTTGATGTTCGGGGCGAACAGCACGGTGGCACGCTTGTCGTCGACGTATCCGGCGGCGCCGATGCCTACGGCCTCGACGTCGTGCCCCTCGCTCGCCCCGGACACGGCGGCGCTGATCGCGTCCACGATGCCTTCGGCGGTCGGCGGGGTCGATACCTTGAACGTCGAGAGGATCCGGCCCTCTTCGTCGACCACTCCAGCCGCGATCTTCGTGCCGCCGATATCGACGCCGATGGTGAGTCCCATGAATCCCTCAGTTTCGGTCGAGCCCCGCTACGGCCAACCGTACCCGAGCCGGGGACGGGTATTTCCTGTCCAGGGCCAGAAGCCGTCGTCCTGCTCCGGCCGGCACCAGGCCCCTCGGGCCCCGGCCGGCCGGGGTGGAACGACGGCTTCCTAGTCCAGGTCGATGTGTTCGCTGCCGCCGGTGCCCTCGTCGCGCGGGTCGGAGGGGTCCTCCGCCGCCTTCCTGCCGCTGCCCGAGGTGCCTCCGGCGCCCTCGGTGCCCTTGGTCCAGCGGCCCTCCTGGCCCTCGACGGCGGAGCGGTAGGCGGCGAGGAGTTCGTTCCCCGCGGCGGCGAGATGGTCGAAGAGGTCCGGATTGCGCTCGATGACGGGCTCGACCGCGGACTTCGCCTGCCGGATCACCTGCTGGACGGTGCCCTGCGCGGCCATGCCGAGCAGCGGCGACTGGAGCGAGGAGACCTTGTCGGCCACGGCGTCGATGAGCTTGCGCAGCTCGTCGGCGGCGGAGCCGGGCTGCTGCCCGTACTGCGCCCGCCGGCGGGCCTTCTCCGCCTCGAGGTCCTCGGCGCAGGCCTCCGCCCACGCGTCGTCGTCGACGGGACGATCGGTGGCTTCACTCATGGCGGACTCCTGCGACGCGGTTGCCTGCGTGACCGTACGGGCCACGTACTACCGACGTTACCCGAACGGTGGTACGCCGTTCATCGTGTCCGGGGCCAGAGCGCGGGATCAGGCGTGAACCGGACACGCAGGACGCCGTCGGTGAGCGCGGCCCCGGAGACGGTGCAGCGGCGCAGCGCGGACTCCAGGCGGACGATCCGGTGGAACGGCCCTGCGGTGAGGAGCAGTTCGTCGCCGCGCCGGACGAGCTTGAGGTCCTCCTTGACCGCGCCGGGCAGCGGCAGGCACCAGGCGATGACCCCGTCGCCGGCGTCCTCGGTCCACCAGGGGTCCCCGGCGTGTCCCGGGGCCGGGTCGTCGGGCGCGCAGTTCTCGGCGAGCGGGGCCAGGTCCTCGACGGTGCGCGGCTCGCGGCCGAGGTGCGGGGTCTGGCGTACGGACGTCCCGGGCGCCCACTCCTGCTGCCAGTGGTCCAGGCACTTCTCCTGGCGGGCGGCGAGGTCGGCGAACCAGGGGTCGGAGGAGTGGCGCGGCAGGACCCGGGAGGCCACGAGGGAGTCGACACGCAGTCCGTGCAGGGCGAGTCCGGTGCGGGCGGAGCAGAGCGCCTCCTGGCCGGCCTGCCCGGGTTCGGCGACCAGCCGCACGGTGGTCGCGCCGTCCTCGATCAGCGCCTGGACGGCGGCGAGTTCGGCGTCCTTGCGGGCGGCGGCCTCGTACAGCCACTGTGCGGGCATGGGGACGCCGGCGAGCTGGGCGAGCACCGGGCGCAGGGCGCGCGCGGCCTGGCGCTCCCGGGGCAGGAGCCGGCGCAGATAGCGGCGCAGCTGCTCGGGCAGGGCGAGCAGCGCGAGGGCGTCGGCGAGCGGGGGCAGGTCGACGACGAGGACCTCGTAGCCGTCCTGCGCCCAGTCGCCCTCGGCGGCGCGCCGCACGGTGTGCAGGACGGCGAGCTGGGCGCTGCCGGGCAGTTCGGTGAGCTCCTCGCCGTCGAGCCGGTTGGCGCCCAGCAGGTCGAGCACCCCGGACGCCCGGGCCTGGAGGTCCAGCAGTTCGCCGCGGAAGTGCGCGGCGGAGTCGATGCGGGCGCAGTCCAGCCGCTCGGCCACCTCCACCGGCTCGGCGCCCGCGGGGAAGGCGGGCACGGCGTCGGCGGAGATCAGGAGGGTGCGGCGGCCGCCGCGTGCCGCGGCGAGCGCGGTCGCCGCGGCGACGGTGGTACGGCCTGCGCCGCCGGGGCCGGTGACGAGGACCGTACGCACGTGATCAGGCCTTCGGGACGGACTCGACGCGCTTCTTCAGCCCGGCGAGCGCCCGGTCGATGATGACCTTCTCGGCCTTGCGCTTGATCATGCCGAGCAGCGGGATCTTGACGTCGACGGCGAGCCGGTAGGTGACCTGGGTGCGGTCGCCGTCGCCCAGCGGCGCCAGGGCGTAACTGCCGTCCAGGGCGCGCAGCATCTGGGACTTGACCAGGGACCAGTCCACCTCGTACGGGCTGTTCCAGGTGTAGGCGAGGACGTGGTCGTCCTTGATCGCTCCGGCGTCCAGGACGAGGCGGACCTGCTCGGCGCGGCCCTGGTCGTCGGTGGCCAGGATCTCGGCCTCCTTCACCTCGCCGGTCCACTCCGGGTAGCGGGCGAAGTCGGCGATCACTCCCATGACGTCGGCCGGTGCCGCCTCGATCGTGATGCTCGAGCTGGTGTGTTCAGCCATCGCCGTGGCCCTCCAGTGCGGTGTACCGGTCGCGTTCGGCAGAGGCCTGCCGTGTGCAGGCTATCGCGTGCCGGTGGCCCGTCCGTCCGCGCCCCGGCCCGCGCCCGGTGGCCGTGTCGCCGGCGGGTGGGACCGTCACCACTCCAGGACCCAGGGCCGCCCGCTGGAGGCGAAGTGGCCGACGTTGACGCACTCGGTGGCGCCGATCCGCATCCTGCGGACCAGCGGCTGGTGGACGTGGCCGAAAATCGCGTAGCGGGGGCGGGTGCGGTGGATGGCGTCGAGGAGCGCGCGGCTGCCGCGCTCGAAGCGCCTCGCCACGGTGTCGTACGTCAGCTCCGGGACCTCCGGCGGGATGTGCGAGCACAGGACGTCGACCGGGCCGAGCGCCTCGACCTTGGCGGCGTACTCCTCGTCGCTGATCTCGTAGGGGGTGTTCATGGGGGTCCTGAGGCCGCCCCCGACGAAACCGAAGACCCGGCCGCCGATCTCGACCCGTTCACCGTCCAGCACGGTGGTACCGGAATTGGCGTACTCGGGCCAGAGCGTGGGGACGTCGACGTTGCCGTACGTGGCGTAAGTGGGGGTGGGCAGGACGGCGAACATCTCGGCGTACTGCTTGCGCACGGCGGACAGGATCGCCGCGTTGCGGTCCCGGCCGGCCCAGAGCTCGCGGCCGAAGGCGCGTGCCTCGTCGTAGCGGCGCGCGGTGCGCAGCTCGACGATGCGGTCGGCGGCGGCGACCCCGAACAGGTCGGGGAAGATGCCGCGCGAGTGGTCGGCGTAGTCGAGGAAGAGGACCAGGTCACCCAGGCAGATCAGGGCGTCGGCGCCGTCCCCGGCACGCGCCAGCGCCTCCGTGTTCCCGTGCACGTCGCTGACCACGTGGACGCGTGTCCGTCGAGTGCGGATCGTGTGCTGATCGTGCGGTGTGGCGGCTCGCATGGAGATCACCCTAGGTCTCCGTCCGCTTCTCCGGGTAGAGGCCGCCGGACCTGCGATTACTTCCGGATCGGGACACGGGTGGACTAATGTGCGCCGAAGGACCACCGATATGTGTGATGCATAAGACATCTGGCCGGAACCCCCTTTCCGGAACCGAGTACCGGTGGGTAACGTCCCGCCAGTCCAGTCGTGCTCACCCCACTGAGCATCTGCCAGTCTTGGACCGATCCGGTGCGTCACACAGAGCCGTGAACCGGAGCCCGATGAGGAGCAGCAGTCTTGCGCGAGTTCAGCCTTCCGGCCCTGTACGAGGTCCCCACGGACGGCAACCTGACGGATCTCATCCGCCGCAACGCCGCTCAGCATCCCGATGTCGCGGTGATGAGCCGGAAGGTGGCCGGCGTCTGGACGGACGTCTCGGCGACCCGGTTCCTCGCCGAGGTCTCGGAGACCGCCAAGGGCCTGATCGCCATGGGCATCCAGCCCGGCGACCGGGTGGCGCTCATGTCCCGCACCCGCTTCGAGTGGGTCCTGCTGGACTTCGCCATCTGGAGCGCGGGCGCCGTCACCGTGCCGGTGTACGAGACCAGCTCCCCCGAACAGGTCCAGTGGATACTCGGTGACTCGGGTGCGGTCGCGGTCGTCGTGGAGAGCGGCGCCCACACGGAGTCCGTCGCCTCCGTCCGGGACCGGCTCCCGGGTCTGCGGCACGTCTGGGAGATCGACCGGGGCGCCGTCGGCGAGCTCGTCGCCGCGGGTGCCGGGGTCTCCGACGAGACGCTGGACCTGCGCATGGTGAGCGCGAAGGCCGACGACCCGGCGACGATCGTCTACACCTCGGGCACCACCGGCCGCCCCAAGGGCTGTGTGCTGACGCACCGCAGCTTCTTCGCGGAGTGCGGCAACATCGTGGAGCGGCTCAAGCCCCTCTTCCGTACCGGCGAGTGCTCCGTCCTGCTCTTCCTCCCCACCGCGCACGTCTTCGGCCGGCTGGTCGAGGTGGCGTCGGTGATGGCGCCGATCAAGCTCGGCTGCGTACCGGACATCAAGAACCTCACCGACGAGCTGGCCTCCTTCCGGCCGACGCTGATCCTCGGTGTGCCGCGGGTGTTCGAGAAGGTCTACAACTCGGCGCGGGCCAAGGCCCAGGCCGACGGCAAGGGCAAGATCTTCGACCGGGCCGCCGACACGGCGATCGCCTACAGCCGGGCGCTGGGCACCCCGCAGGGCCCCTCGACGGGTCTGAGGATCAAGCACAAGGTCTTCGACAAGCTGGTCTTCAGCAAGCTCCGGGCCGTGCTCGGCGGACGCGGCGAGTACGCGATCTCCGGCGGCGCCCCGCTGGGCGAGCGGCTCGGCCACTTCTTCCGCGGCATCGGCTTCACGGTGCTGGAGGGCTACGGCCTCACCGAGAGCTGCGCGGCCACGGCGTTCAACCCGTGGGACCGGCAGAAGATCGGTACGGTCGGCCAGCCGCTGCCCGGCTCGGTGGTGCGGATCGCCGACGACGGCGAGGTGCTGCTGCACGGCGAGCACCTGTTCACCGGGTACTGGGGGAACGAGGCGGCGACGGCCGAGGCGCTGGCCGACGGCTGGTTCCACACCGGTGACATCGGCACGCTCGACGAGGACGGCTATCTCGCGATCACCGGCCGCAAGAAGGAGATCATCGTCACGGCGGGCGGCAAGAACGTCGCGCCCGCGGTGATCGAGGACCGCATCCGCGCGCACGCCCTGGTCGCCGAGTGCATGGTGGTCGGTGACGGACGGCCGTTCGTCGGCGCCCTGCTCACCCTCGACGAGGAGTTCCTCTCCCGCTGGGCCGAGGAGAACGGCAAGCCGGCCGGCTCGACGGCGCTCTCGCTGCGCGAGGACCCCGAGCTGCTCGCCGAGGTGCAGCGGGCGGTGGACGACGGCAACGCCGCGGTGTCCAAGGCGGAGTCGGTACGCAAGTTCCGCGTCCTGGGAGCCCAGTTCACCGAGGAGGCTGGCCACATCACTCCGTCGCTGAAGCTGAAGCGCAACGTCGTGGCGAAGGACTTCGCGGACGAGGTCGAGTCGATCTACCGCGGCTGAGCCGGACGGACACACCCACGAGGAGGGGCCCCGCACCACGACCGGTGCGGGGCCCCTTCCCGTACGGGACGCCCGTACGCCCTCAGAGCAGCGTCCTCAGCTTCTCCGCGAGCAGGTCCCAGCGCCACTTCTCCTCGACCCACGCCCGGCCCCGCTCGCCCATGCGCCGGCTCAGCTCCGGGTCGCCGAGCAGGGTGACGATCCGGTCGGCGGCCTCCTCGGCGGAGCCGCCCCGCACCACATAGCCGGTCTCTCCGTCGAGCACGGCGTCCGGGGCTCCCCCGGAGTCGCCCGCGACGACCGGCAGCCCGGTCGCGGAGGCCTCCAGATAGACGATGCCGAGTCCCTCGACGTCGAGCCCGCCGCGCCGGGTGCGGCAGGGCATGGCGAACACGTCGCCGGCGCCGTAGTGGGCGGGCAGCTCCTCCCAGTCCACCGGTCCGGTGAAGCGCACGGAGTCCTCGACCCCGGTCTCGGCCGCCAGCTTCCTCAGCCGCCCCGCGTACGGGCCGCCGCCCACGACGAGCAGGACCGCGTCCGGCACCCGGGCCAGGATCGCGGGCATGGCCAGGATGAGGGTGTCCTGGCCCTTGCGCGGCACGAGCCGGGACACGCAGACGACGACCGGCCGGTCCGCAAGTCCGAGCCCGGCCCTGATCCGGTCGCCGCCGGACGCCGGGTGGAAGGCCTTCTCGTCGACGCCGGGCGGCAGCTGCACCATGCGGGCCGCGGCCTCCGGGGTGAGCGCGGCGGCGATCCGCGACCGGGTGTACTCGCCGAGGTAGGTGATCGTGTCGGTGCCCTCGCCGATGCGGCGCAGCAGCTGCCGGGACGCGGGCAGCTGCGCCCAGCCCGCCTCGTGGCCGTGCGTGGTGGCCACGATCCGGCGGGCACCGGCCGCGCGCAGCGACGGCGCCATCAGGCCGAGCGGGGCGGCCGCGCCGAACCACACGGAGGAGCAGCCGTGTTCGCGCAGCAGCCGGACCGCCGTCCGGGTGACCCGCGGGGTGGGCAGCAGCATCGTCGTACGGTCGCGTACGACGGTGAAGGGCTGCTCCGCGTCGAAGGCGGCGGTGGCCTCGACGCCCTCCGCGGAGCGCTTCCAGGTGGAGGCGTAGACCACGATCCGCTCGGGGTCCATGCGCAGCGCCATGTTGTGCAGGAAGGCCTGGATGCCACCGGGGCGGGGCGGGAAGTCGTTCGTCACGATCAGCGTCTTGTCCATCGCCGCAGACAGTACCGGGCGCCCCGTCGGCCCTGCCTGACGGCTCCCGCACAGCCCGGGGCTGCATCATGGCGCCATGACGGTCAGGACGGACGCGAGTGGCCGGGCTCTGTCCCTCGCCGTCTGGGGTCTCACCCGGGCGGTGCTGCTGCTCTGCGTTCTCAAGGTGTTCACGGTGCCGGGTCCGGATGTCACGAGCGACGTCTCGGTGATCTACCGGGGCTGGTACGAGGTGCTCCGCGCCGGCTCGTACCCGCTGGACGACGTCACCTGGCAGTACCCGCCCGGAGCCGCTCTCGCGCTGCTCTCCCCGGACCTGCTGCCCTTCCTGGAGTACGCCTCGGCCTTCTTCGTCCTCGTGCTGCTCTGTGACGCGCTGGTGTTCGGGCTGCTGCTGTACGCGGGCAGCCGTCCGGGCATGCGGGACGCGGGCGCCTGGCTGTGGGTCGCGGGCGTGCCGCTGCTCGGGCCGACGGTGTACGCCCGCTACGACCTGATGGTGACGGCCGTCGCGGTGGCGGCGCTGCTGGCGGGTGTGCGTCATCCCCGGGTGATGGGGGCGCTGGCCGCCTTCGGCACGCTGCTGAAGGTGTGGCCGGTGCTGGTGCTGGTGGGTACGGCCAAGGGCAGGGCGACCCGGAGGTCCTGGCCGGCGGCGGCGGTGACGGGCGCCGTGCTGGCCCTCGTGGCCGCGGTGGCGGTGCCGGGCGCGTTCGCCTTCCTGACGTTCCAGCGGGACCGGGGTCTGGAGATCGAGTCGCTGGGGGCGCTGGTCTTCCATGTGGCCCGGCAGTTCGGCTGGGAGGGCCGGGTGGAGCTCCGCTACGGCTCGATGGAGTTCGCCGGGCCGCACGTGGCCCTGGTGAGCACCCTGGCCCTGGCGCTGAGCGTGCTCGCCTTCGGCTGGCTGCTGGTGTGGCGGGTCCGGGCCCGTGCGTTCGCGGTGCACACCCCGGCGGACGCGGCGTTCACCGCGGTGCTGCTGTTCACCGTGACCAGCCGGGTCATCAGCCCCCAGTACATGGTGTGGCCGCTCGGTGTCGCCGCGGTGTGCCTGGTCTTCCGGGGCAGCCGGATGGCGCTGCCCGCGTGCCTGGTCCTGGTGGCCACCGTCGTCACCCTGCTGGAGTTCCCGCTGGGCTTCGCGCACGTGGTGGCCAGTGACGGGGAGGGCCTGGAGCTCATGGCCGTACGCAACGGGCTGCTGCTCGCCGCCACGGTGAGCGCCGGGCGTCGGCTCTGGCGGGACACCGTGCCGGGCCCGCGGCGGGGGCCGGCGGCGGAGCGGATCAGCCCAGTCGGTCGCGAAGATACTCCTGCCAGCGCGCCGTGAAGTCCTCGGGCGTGGTGGAGAGCACCGTGTGCATGGCCTCCTCCACGGCCCCGTCCCGCGCGGAACGGTCCCCCACGGCCTCGTAGAAGGCGATCAGCTCCTTCTCGCCCCAGTCCCGCGCGATCAGCTCGCAGGCCAGCCAGCCGCCCTCGTAGGACTGTGCGAGCTTCGCGGCGTCCTCACCGAAGCCGAAGTTCTCGTCGGCCGGCAGCCGCGCGGGCAGGTCGCCGCTCCGGACCGCCTCGGCGAGCTCGGGCGCGATCTCGGGGGCGGTGCGGCTCTCCCGGCGGTAGGCGGTCCAGTCGGCGAACCCCTCGGAGAGCCAGACGGGCGTGGCGGCGGAGGTGTGCGCCCGGGTCGCCACATGGGTGGTCTCGTGGGTGAGGACGACCCGCTGCCCGAAGTCGCCGAGCATCCCGTACGCCTGTGGGTTGACGATCACCCGGTCCGCGGGCGCCCGGCCGGTGCCGCCGACCTCGCCGGTGGTGACGGCGGCTATGCCCCGGTAACTGGCCACGGGCGAGTCCAGCAGGTGCGCCATGTCCTCCACGGACCCGGGGACGAGCACCACGATCCGCCCGGCCCAGGGCTCCGGCCAGGTGCCGGTGACGGCGGGGACGGCCCCGTCCGCGGTGTCCGCGATCCGGCGCAGCTCGGCCGGCTCCCTGCCGACCCCGAGGACCAGGCTGTGGGTTCCCCGTACGACCTCGACGTCGCCCTGCTGCCAGAGCTGTTCCGGGGTGCCGTCGGCGGCCCGGTCGGCGGCGACGTACCAGGTGCGGCCTTCGCCCCGGCGGACCAGCTCCACCGTGCGGGAGGAGGACACCGGGGCGGTGTCGTAGCCCTTGATGCGGTAGCGCAGCTCGACGTCGGCGGTCACCCGGTCCGTGCCCTCACCGGTCACGTCCTTCACCTCGTACGCCCATGACTCCAGCGGTACGTCGGCGAGGTTGTGCAGCTCGGTGCGCTGGGCGGCCCGGAAGGCCGTGGCCCGGGGGTCGAGGGCGGCCAGGTAGGCGCCGGTGTCGTGCTCCATGACGGCCGCGGCCCGGCGGTCCAGGGCGGCTGCGACCTCCTCGGCGGTGCCGCCGGTGGCCGAGTCACGCGGACCGGTGCAGGCGGGCGCGAGCAGCAGGACGGCGGCCACGGCACCGGCCGTGCCCCGTCTGCGGGTGCGCTCCCGCCGCGCGTCCTGCGTACGAACAGCCATCGGGCCGATCGTACGGTCAGACGCGGGTGACCGAGGAGACGGGCATCATGCCGACGGGGTCGTAGCGCACCGCCGCACCCGGGTACGGGGCGTGGATGACCTGCCCGTTCCCCGCGTACATCCCGATGTGGCTGGCGTCCGCGCGGTAGGCGACCAGATCGCCGGGGAGCGCCTGGGCGAGCGGCACCATGCGGCCCGCGTACCGCTGGGCCTGCGAGGTCCTCGGCAGACCTACCCCGGCCTGCGCGTACGCCCACCGCATCAGCCCCGAGCAGTCGAATCCGTCGGGCCCCTCGGCTCCCCAGACGTACGGCCGGCCCAGCGCCTGCCGTGCCGCCATGAGAGCCGCCAGGCCGCGCGCGGAGGCGGGGGCGCCGTCGGTGAGCGTCCCCGGGGCGCCGGAGCGCGACGCGCGGCCCAGGGCGGCGCGGTCGGCGGCGGGAAGCGTGTGCAGCACGTCCCGGGCCCTGGCCAGCTTGGCCCTCACGGTGCGCTTGTGGCGGGCCACCGCCGCACGGTCGCGCTCCAGGGCGGCGAGGGCCCCGGCGGCCTCCGCGCGGGTCTGGGCGATCTTCCGCTGGGCCCGGTGGAGCTTGCCCAGGGTCACGGCGCGGCGCTCGCCCACGCGGTCCAGGGCGGCGGCCCGGTCCAGGAAGGTGTCCGGGTCCGAGGAGAGCAGCAGCTGGACCGACGGGTCGATGCCGCCCGAGCGGTACTGGGCCCCCGCCATCGAGCCGAGGGACGCCCGCAACCGGTTGATGTCCTCCTGCGTACGGGCCGCCGCGTCCTGGGCCCTGGCGACCCGCCCGCGCTGCCGGCCCAGGCTCTCCCGGGCCGCGTTGTACCGCTCGGTGGCGCGCTCGGCCTCCGTGTACAGCCGGTCGACGGCGGCCTTCGCGGTCTCCGGGGTGTCCTCGGGCACGGCGCTCGCGGGCGCGGTGCCCAGGGTGGCGGCCGCGGTGGCCGCGGCGGCGGACAGGACGGTGGTCCGGACGCCACGGTTGAGGCCGGGCCGGGTGGGGCGGCGATGCGACACCACAGGAAGCCGCACTCCCTTCCGCTGTACGCAGATGTGCGCAGCCCCTGCCGCCCGGGGCGGGCGGACCGACGACCGGGAGCTGCACGGCAGCGCAGAGAGTAATCGGACGGCTACGCACCGGCAAAAGGCCGCGCCGGGTGCGGGAGGGGCGCGGACGACTCCGCCCCGCCGGTGACCTGTGGTCTCCGGCGGGGCGGGGTGTCGTCGAGGGGTGCCGCGATTCGCCCGTTCGGGCGTCAGACGCGCACGCCGAACTGGAAGGTGCCCATGTAGTCCATCGACTCGTAGCGGACCACGGCACCGGGCTTCGGGGCGTGCAGGATCTGGTTGTTGCCCGCGTACAGGCCCACGTGCGAGGTGTTGTTGAAGAAGACCAGGTCGCCGGGCTTCAGGGCGCTGCGGCCGATCCGGACACCGTCGTTGATCTGGGTGTACGTGGTGCGGGTGATCTGGACGCCGGCCTGGGCGTACGCCCACTGGGTCAGACCCGAGCAGTCGAACGAGTTGGGGCCGGTGCCGCCGGAGACGTACGGCTTGCCCTGCTGCGTGGAGGCGGCCTGGAGGGCGGCGGCGCCACGGGCGGACGCGGGGACCTCGTTGCCGAGGTCGACCCGGTCACCGGCGGCGCGGCTGGCGCGCTGCTCGTCCGCGGCCATCTTGGCGCGCTCGGCGGCGGTGAGGGTGTTCAGCAGCTTCTGGGCGTCGGCGAGCTTGCCCTGGTACTTCTTCTTGTTCTCGTTCAGCGTCTTGCGGACGTCGGCGAGGTCGGCGAGCTTGCCCTGCGCCTCCTTGCGCTGCTGCGCGAGGGTCCGCTGCTTCGCCTGGATCTTCTGCAGCGACTCGGCCTGCTTGGCCGTCAGCTGGTCGAGCGCGGAGGCCTGGTCGAGGAAGCTGTCCGGGTCCGAGGAGAGCAGCAGCTGGACCGACGGGTCGAGACCACCGGAGCGGTACTGCGCGGTGGCCAGCGAACCGAGCTCGCCGCGCAGGGTGTTGAGCTCGTCCTGACCGCGGGCGACCTTGTCCTGGAGGGCGTCGGCCTGCTCCTTGAGCTTGTCCTGCTGCTCCTTGGCGCCGTTGGCCTTCTCCGTCGCGACCTCGGCCTCGTGGTAGAGCTTGTCGACCTTCGCCTTGACCTCGCTCTTGGTCGGCTTGGGGTCGGCGTGGGCTGCCTGGGAGGTCAGGGCCACGGCCGCGGCGGCGGTCGCGGTGAGCACGGTCACGCGGGTGCGGCTCGGCTGCTTGGGACGACGGTGGGACGCCACGAAGGCGAGCTCCTTCTTCCTCGAGCCGCCTACCGGGCTGTGGGGGGACACGAACGGATCCCCGGCTCCGTGCACGTCACGGAATCGGCGGTTCCTTCGCCGTCACCCCGGGTGGGCAATCAACCGTGCGAAGGTTCGAGGCCTGACCCTAGTGACCATCTTGTGATCAGTTCAAATCCTCACGAGCAAAATCTCGTCACACCAGGCACTTCTTTACTTTCATCACACTGCGTGTAGCGGCGACTTGACGGTACGTTCCATAAATTCCGGCAAGTCACCCATGTCTCACATGACGCGTCAGACACGCGAAAGGCGCTTCAGGAGCAAGGCGGACGCCACCGGTCGCGCCCCCGCCTTCGCCACCCCGTCGGCCACCTCACGGTCGGTGGAGACCACGACGACGGGCCTGCCCGGCGGTTCGGCGCGCGCCAGCTGCCGGATCAGCTCGTCCGCGGTCACCCCCGCCTTGCTGAACAGCACACGGACTCCGCGCGGCGGTGCCAGCAGGACCGGGACGGCCAGTTCGGCGCCGTCGAAGACACAGGTCATCTCGGCGCCGGTCTGCGCCGCGAGGACGGAGAGACCGCCCAGGAGGCGCAACCGCTGCTTCTCCAGCGGCATCTGGGGATAGCCGGTCTTCGTGACGTTGTAGCCGTCGACGATCAGATGCGCCTGCGGCAGCGCGAGCAGCTGGTCGAGCAGTGCCGGATCGGTCTCCGAAAGCGCCCTGGCCGCGATGTCCTTCGGGGACATCCGGCCGGGCTCCACCGCGTCGACGCCGTCCGCGGGGCGGAGCGAGGAGGGGGGCAGGGCCAGTTCGCGGCGGAGGCCCTGTGCCGCGTCGAGCACGGTGTCCAGGAGCAGCCGCAGCCGCATGTCCTCGACCGAGCGGCCCTCCCTGGCCGCCCGGCGGCCGGCCTCGACGGAGGCCTCCGCCTCGGCCAGCCGCGCCTTCAGCCGGCGGGTCTCGCTCTCGGCCGCCGAGACCTGGGCGGCGGCCTCGGCGCGCACGACGTCGGTCTCCGCGCCGCCCTTGCGCAGCGCGGCCTCGCCGCGCTTCACCTCGCTGAGGGCGCTGCGGAGTTTGCGGTGCAGGGAGTCGTTCTCCTTGCGCGCGGCGTCCAGCTCCGCGCGCAGCCGTTCGGTGTCGGCCCTGGTCTGGTCGCGGGCGCGGTCGAGCTCCTCGCGCAGCCGCTCCAGCTCGCGCCTGGCCTCCTCGTCGGCCCGCTCCGCGTGCGCCCGCTGGACCTCCTCGCCGGCGGCAGCCACCAGCTTGACCCAGCCGGACGGCCGCAGCACGTAGGCCGCGGCGGCCACGTCGACGGGGTCGGCGGCGGCCGGCGGCGCACCGGAGGTGAGGGCCTCGGCCAGCTCCGGCTGGCTCTGGCCGATCCGCTCGCCGATGCGCCGGCGGAACACCGGGTCGCTCTCCAGGGCGGCGGCCATCGCGTTACCCGCGAACTTGGCCCGCCTGCTGGGGGTGAACCGGGCGTACTGCCGCAGCTGGGCGGGGAGTTCGCCGACGGTCAGACCGCCGAAGGCGTCCGACACCAGCGCCACGACCCTGCGGCGTACGCCCTCGGGCAGCGGACGGTCGAGCGACTCCGCGGTGCCGTCGGCCGCGTCGGCCGGTCCGGCGCCGCCTGTCGGCTGCTCCACCTTCCATCACCCCAATGTGTCCGTCCGGGCGACCCCGTCAGGAGTCGGCACCGGGCCTGTCGACCAGCTCGATCTGGTCCACGGCGTTGCACCAGCGGCAGCGCACCGACTCGATGGTCTCACTGACCACCTCTCGCTCCTCGACACTCGACTCCCCGGCCAGGTCGAGATGTACGTACTCCACGACCTTCGAGGAGCGCGTCACATCGAATCGGGTGAGGTTGCCGCAGAGCGTGCAGCGCCAGCGGGTCCCGTCCGTCGGCTGGGGAACCGTCGTCATCGTTGCGTCCTCTTTCGTCGTTCGTCGAGTCCTATTACGTGCCCAGGTCTTCGATCTCGCGGTGCGCCGTCGAACTGCGGATGTCCTGCTGTAACCCTACGGCCTTGCGCATACCTATCGGCACGGCGAGGCGGTCTGCCCCGTTCTCACCTGGTGCGTCATGCTCTGTACGTGACCGATCGGCGGGAAGTCCACTGGCGGAAGCGGGCCCGGGAGCTCGGGGCGGCGGCCTCGGCGGGCGGTGCCCCGGTCACGTACGGCCTGATCGCGCTGTGCTGCGCGGTGTTCCTGATCAGCCCGCTCTCCGGGTTCAACCCGGTCCACGGCACCGCCGACGCGCTGCTGGCCGCGCAGGCCGGGTACTTCGAGCGGTGGGGGGTGATCCCCAGCGAGCTCATGGAGGGCTCGGCGCACGCGGCCCTGACCCCGCTGACCGCGCTCTTCGTCCACGGCAGCTGGCTGCACCTGCTCGGCAACATGCTCTTCCTCTATGTGTTCGGCGCGATGGCCGAGGAGCGCATGGGCCGCGTCGAGTTCACCGTCTTCTATCTCCTCTGCGGCTACTTCGCCCTCGTGGCCTACGCCGTGGTGCACGCGGAGTCCGACCAGACGCTGGTCGGCGCGTCAGGGGCGATCTCCGCGGTGCTCGGCGCGTTCCTCCGGCTCTTCCCGCGGGCCCGGGTCACCAGCCTCTTCCCCTTCCTCTTCTTCCTGCCGCTGCGCTTCCCCGCCTGGATCGTGCTGGTGTTCTGGTTCGTCCTGCAGTGGCTGGCGGCGCGGAGCGCGGGCAGCGGCCCGGGCGTGGCGTACCTCGCGCACGTGGCGGGATTCTCGGCGGGGTTCCTCTACGCCTGGGTCCGGTACCGGGGTACTAGAGTGAAGTCTCCAGCCACGGCCACTGAGGGAGAAAGCCAGCCGTGATCACCGCGATCGTTCTCATCAAGACCAGCGTGGACCGGATTCCCGAGATCGCCGAGGCCATCGCCGCGCTGGACAGTGTCAGCGAAGTCTTCTCGGTCACCGGTACGTACGACCTGATCGCCATGGTCCGGGTGGCCCGGCACGACGATCTGGCCGATGTCATCCCGGGCCGGATCAGCAAGATCCAGGGCGTCGAGGCCACGGACACCCATGTGGCCTTCCGCACGTACTCGCAGCACGACCTGGAGGCCGCCTTCGCCATCGGCCTCGACGCCTGAGACGGGCGTACGCGTACGGCTCCGGCCGGGGACGGGAGGCATCGAGCCCCCGTCCCCGGCCGGAGCCGTATCCGGACCGGTCAGACCTGCGCCGCGCCCCGGTCGGGCACGCAGCGGCCCTCCTCGGTGCGGTAGGTCCAGCGGGCGCCCTTGCTCACCAGCTCGCGGACGGCGCCCAGGAAGCGCTCGATGTGCTCGTCCGGCGTCCCGGCGCCGAAGCTCACCCGGATCGCGTTGAGGGACCTCTCCCCCGGAGCGGCCTCCGGCGCGCCGCACTCGCCCGGGTCCTGCGGCTCGCTGCCCAGCAGGGTCCGCACCAGCGGGTGCGCGCAGAACAGTCCGTCGCGCACCCCGATGCCGTACTCGGCGGAGAGCGCCGCGGCGAAGTGCGAGCTGTTCCAGCCCTCGACCACGAAGGAGAGGACGCCGACCCGCGGGGCGTCGTCACCGAAGAGCGAGAGCACCTTGACCTCGGGGACCTCGGCGAGGCCCTCGCGGACCCGGGTGACGAGCTGCTGCTCGCGGGCGACCAGCCGGTCGAACCCGGCCTCGGTCAGGGCCTTGCAGGCGGCGGCGATGGAGTAGACGCCGATGACGTTGGGCGAGCCGGCCTCGTGGCGGGCGGCGGTGGTGTGCCACTCGACGTCCACACCGCCGTCGGCGCGCCGGGCGACCTTGCGGGAGGCACCGCCGCCCGCGAGGTACGGCTCGGCGTCCACCAGCCAGTCGGCCCGGCCGGCGAGGACGCCCGAGCCGAAGGGTGCGTACAGCTTGTGTCCGGAGAAGGCGACCCAGTCGACGTCCAGCTCGGCGATGTCCACCGGGTGGTGGGGGGCCAGCTGCGCGGCGTCGAGCACGATCCGCGCCCCGTGGGCGTGGGCGGCGGCGGCCAGTTCGCGGACCGGCCACAGCTCGCCGGTGACGTTGGACGCGCCGGTCACGCAGACCAGCGCGGGGCCGTGGGGCGTCCGGCCCGCCAGTGCCCGCTCCAGCGTGGCCACGGCCTGGTCCGGGGTGCGCGGGGCGTCGAGGTAGGTGACCCGGGCGTCGCGCCAGGGCAGCAGCGAGGCGTGGTGCTCGGTCTCGAACACGAACACCTCGCAGTCGGCGGGCAGCGCGGCGGCGAGCAGGTTGAGGGAGTCGGTCGTCGAGCGGGTGAAGACCACCTGGTCGTCGGCACGGCAGCCGAGGAACTCCGCGACGGTCACACGGCTGCTCTCGAACAGGTCGGTGGAGAGCTGCGAGAGGTAACCGGCACCCCGGTGCACGCTGCCGTAGTACGGGGCGTAGGCCGCCACGTCGTCCCAGACCCGCTGGAGCGCCGGGGCGCTGGCCGCGTAGTCGAGGGCGGCGTAGGTGACATCTCCGCCCGTCACCAGCGGAACGGTGACATCAGCTCCCAGAACCGGCAGCGGGGCACAAATGGACTGGTCGACGGCAGCAGTGGGGACAGACATGGCGAACTCCCGTAAGAGGCAGGCGAAATCCTCGCGCCGGCGATCGTGCGCGGCAGCGCGGAAAGGAAGGAAAAGAGGTGTGCGGAGAAGGGCGTGGCGCCCTATCGCATTCGCTTGCTCACAAGAGGCTCCCTGGGACCAAGGACCCCAAGGGGTGGCATCCGACGATGCCGAGGGGCCCGCGCTTGCCACAGACCTCGCTGCCTGCGGCCTGGTCTTCACCCGGGGCACCCCGCCACGGACGGAGGGTTGCCGGACAGCGGGCCGGGGCCGTAGTCGCTGTCACTCATGACCTGCGCAGCATCTTGCCACAACCAGGGCGTCGCGCAAGGGCGCAGTCCGCGATCCGGACTGCGCCCTTGCTCACACCCTGTCGTACGCCCCTCAGGCGTTGCTGGCCGCCACCCAGCGCTCCAGCGCGCCCTTGGCCGCCCCCGAGTCGATGGACCCGGCGGCCCGCGCGATCCCGGCCGCGAGCTGCTCGTCCAGCGTGCCCTCGCCCGGGTCCAGCGCGACCAGCGCGGCGGCCGAGTTGAGCAGCACGGCGTCGCGCACGGGGCCTCTCTCGCCGTCGAGCAGCCGACGGGCCACGTCCGCGTTGTACGAGGAGTCGGCGCCGCGCAGCGCCTCCACCGGGACCAGCTCCAGGCCGACGTCACGGGGGTCGAAGGCCTGCTCGCGGACGGTGCCGTCGCGGACGATCCAGACCCGCGAGGTCGCCGTGGTGGTCAGCTCGTCGAGGCCGTCGTCGCCCCGGAAGACGAGCGCCGAGTTCCCCCGGTCGGCCAGCACTCCGGCGACGATGGGCGCCATCTTCGGGTCGGCGACCCCGATGGCCTGGGAGCGCACCCGGGCCGGGTTGGTGAGCGGACCCAGGATGTTGAAGGTGGTCTGTGTGCCGAGCTCCTTGCGCGCCCTGGCGGCGTACCGCAGGGCGGGGTGGAACTTGACCGCGAAGCAGAAGGTGATGCCCGCCTCCTCGGCGACGTCGACCACGCGCCGCGGCGTCAGTTCGAGGTTGACGCCGAGCTTCTCCAGTACGTCGGAGGCCCCGCTGGCCGAGGAGGAGGCGCGGTTGCCGTGCTTGACGACCTTGGCGCCCGTCCCCGCGACGACGATCGCCGACATGGTGGAGATGTTGACCGTCTTGGCCATGTCGCCGCCGGTCCCCACGATGTCGACCGTACGGCCGGGGACCTCGATGGTGTGGGCGTGCTCGTACATGGCGCGGACGAGCCCGGTGACCTCGTCGACGGTCTCGCCCTTGGCCCGCAGGGCGACCGCGAAGCCGGCGATCTGCACGTCGGAGGCCTCGCCGCTCATGATGCGGTCCATGGCCCACGCGGTGTCGTCCGTGCTCAGGTTCTCGCCGCGCAGCAGGGGGGTCAGCACGCCGGGCCAGGTACGGTCCGCCACGCTGTCGCCGCCGTCCGGGGTCACAACGTTCATGGTCCGCTCCTGGGGTCCACAGCCGATAGAAGTACGCCTCCCACCCTATCCAGGCCCCGGGACAGCGAAGAGCCCCGTCCATCGGATGGACGGGGCTCCCGCTGTGGCGGTCAGCTGAGGTGATCAGTGGTGGCCGTGGCCGCTGGTGATCTCCTTGTACTCCTCGGCAGTGGGCTTGGCGATCTGGTTGTTCTCGCCGTAGTAGCTCCTGCTGAGCCGTGCGCGCACCTTCTGCAGCGCCGACGGCTTGCGCTCGACACCGTTCTCGTCGACCGTCGGGCCGATCTCGAGCGGCTTGTACTGCTCGTGCGCCGTGAGCGTGTGCAGCTGCCCCTGGCCGAGCGGCTCGTGGATCTCCACGAACTCACCGTGCGGCAGGCGCTTGATGGTGCCGGACTCGCGCCCGTGCAGCACCTTCTCCTTGTCCCGGCGCTGGAGGCCGAGGCAGATCCGCCGGGTGACGACGAACGCCAGGACCGGTCCGACGAAGAACGCGATCCGGACGAACCAGCTGATCGCGTTGAGCGACAGGCTGAAGTGCGTCGCCCAGATGTCGTTGCCGCCGCCGATGAGCATGACGAAGTAGATCGTCACCCAGGCGACACCGAGCGCGGTCCGGGTCGGAGCGTTGCGCGGCCTGTCCAGGATGTGGTGCTCGCGCTTGTCCCCGGTGATCCAGGACTCGATGAACGGGTAGAGCGCGAGCGCCGCCAGGATCACACCGAACAGGACCAGCGGGATCAGCACACCGAGGACCAGCGTGTGGCCCCAGAGGTTGATCTCCCAGCCGGGCATCACACGGACGAAGCCTTCGGCGAAGCCCATGTACCAGTCCGGCTGGGCGCCCGTGGACACCTGGTCGGGGCGGTAGGGGCCGAGTGCCCAGATCGGGTTGATCGAGGCGATGCCCGCGATGATCGCGATGAAGCCGAAGACCAGGAAGAAGAACCCTCCGGCCTTGGCCATGTAGACCGGCAGCAGCGGCATGCCGACGACGTTCTTGTTCGTCCGGCCCGGACCCGCGAACTGCGTGTGCTTGTGGAAGAAGACCAGGATGAGGTGGCCGACCACGAGCCCGAGCATGATGCCCGGCAGCAGCAGGATGTGGATCGAGTAGAACCGGGCGATGATGTCGCCGCCGGGGAACTCCCCGCCGAACAGGAACATCGAGATGTACGTGCCCACGATCGGCATCGACAGGATGGCGCCCTGCGTGAAGCGCACACCCGTGCCGGAGAGCAGGTCGTCCGGGAGCGAGTAGCCGGTGAACCCGGTGAACATGCCGAGGACGAACAGCAGGAAGCCGAACAGCCAGTTGATCTCACGCGGCTTGCGGTACGCACCGGTGAAGAACACCCGGAACATGTGCACGAACATGCCGGCGAGGAAGATCACCGCTGCCCAGTGGTGGATCTGCCGGACGAGCAGACCACCGCGGACGTCGAAGCTGATGTCCAGCGTCGAGGCGTAGGCCTCGGACATCCGGATGCCCTGCATCGGCTCGTACGAGCCGTGGTAGACGACCTCGTTCATGCTCGGGTGGAAGAACAGCGTCAGATACACACCCGTGAGGATGATGATGATGAAGCTGTAGAGGCAGATCTCACCCAGCATGAAGGACCAGTGGTCCGGGAAGATCTTGCGCATGTTGGCCTTGGCCAGGCCGTAGATCCCGAGCCGGCCGTCCGCCCAGTCGGCCACCCGCTCACCGGCGGGCGCCTTGCGCTGTGTTTCCGTCGCAGTACTCATCCGCGCTCCCAGAAGGCAGGACCGACGGGCTCTTCGAAGTCACCGAGCGCCTCGAGGTTGCCCTCGCTGTTCACGCCGATCCGCAGCTGCGGAAGGGGGTGACCGGCCGGACCGAAGATGACGCGGGCGCCGTCGGAGAGGTCGAAGGTGGACTGGTGGCACGGGCAGAGCACGTGATGCGTCTGCTGCTCGTACAGGCTGATCGGGCAGCCGACGTGGGTGCAGATCTTGGAGAAGGCCACGATTCCCTCGTGGGCCCACTCGCGCTCACGCTTGTCCTTGATGTTGTCCGGCTCGATGCGGATGATCATCAGGGCGGCCTTGGCGATCTGCGTCTGGAAGTCGTGCGCGTCCTCCTCCAGGCCCTCGGGCATGGCGAAGGTCAGCGAACCGACGACGACGTCCTCGGGACGCAGCGGCTCCATGGTGTTCATGTTGACGAGCTGCTTGCCCTTGGCCCACAGCGTCTTGCGGAGCTTCTTCTCCGGCAGCGGACCGAGGTCGCGCAGCAGCACCACACCGGAGAGCGGCACCAGGGCCAGCGCACCGAACATGGTGTTGCGGATCAGCTTCCGCCGCCCGATCGCGGACTCCCTGGCACCGTCCGCGAAGTCGGCCATGACCTTGGCCTTGACCTCGGGCGTGGCCTCGATGGCGTGCCGGTCGTCGGCCACCTCCACGTCGGACATCAGGGTGCGCGCCCAGTGGACGGCTCCCGCGCCGATGAGGAAGAGCGCCAGACCCAGGGTCAGGCCCAGGGAGAAGTTGAGCGCGCTCACATGGCCGAACGGCCAGATGAAGACGATCTTGTCGACCGGGAAGATGACGTACGAGGCGATGAAGCCGACCGTCGCCAGCATGGACAGCGTGAACAGGAGGGCGACGGCTCGCTCGGAGCGCTTCGCAGCCCGTTCGTCGATGTCCTGGATGCGCGGCTTGTGGGCCGGCAGCCCCGGGTCGGCGAACGGGTCGCCCGCACCCTCTACCGCGCCGTGCGCGGTGCCCTGCTCTACCGGCAGGTTCTCTTCTGGAATCTGTTGGCTACTCATGACTTCTTGGCCTTAGCGGTGTGGGCCGCGACCCATACGGCGATGGCGATCAGGCCGCCCAGGCCGAAGATCCAGCCGAAGAGTCCTTCACTGACGGGGCCGAGGCCACCGAGCGAGAGGCCGCCGGGGTCTTCGGACTCATCACCGTTGACGGTCTTGATGTACGCGATGATGTCTTTCTTCTCCTGCTCGGGCATGGTGCTGTCCGGGAAGGAGGGCATGCTCTGCGGGCCGGTCTGCATGGCCTCGTAGATGTGCTTCGGGCTCACGCCTTCGAGGTCCGGGGCGTACTTGCCGTTCGTCAGCGCGCCGCCCTTTCCGGTGAAGTTGTGGCACTGCGCGCAGTTGGTGCGGAACAGGTCACCGCCCTTGGCCACGTCCGCGCCGGCAGGGTCGACCTGGCTTCCGGTCGGCGTGATCGGACCGGCGCCCAGGGACGCGACGTACGCCGCGAGCTGGTCGATCTCGGCCTGGGAGTAGATGACCTTCTTCTTCGGGACCTGGGCGCCCGGCTGCTGGGCCGGCATGCGTCCGGTACCGACCTGGAAGTCGACGGCGGCGGAGCCGACGCCCACGAGGGACGGCCCGTCGGTGGTGCCCTGACCGCCGGATCCGTGGCAGCTGGCGCAGCCCACGGAGTAGAGCTTCTTGCCCTCGTCGATGGCGAGGGACTGGGCGGTTTCGTCGGCCTGCGCCTTACCCGCAGGCGCGAACGCGGCGTACAGCCCCCCGGTAGCCGCCAGCGCGAGGAGTAGTACGACGACCGCCGCCAGCGGATGGCGTCGTCGTGCGGAGAGCTTTTTCACGGATTACCCCGGTGTCAGGATCTTCTGCGTCGATGATGGGTGGGTGCGAGCCCTGTTACTTGATCATGTAGATCGTGGCGAACAGGCCGATCCAGACGACATCGACGAAGTGCCAGTAGTAGGACACGACGATGGCGGCGGTGGCCTGCTCGTGGGTGAATCTCGAGGCCGCGTATGTCCTGCCCAGGACGAGCAGGAAGGCGATCAGGCCGCCTGTCACATGCAGACCGTGGAAGCCGGTCGTCAGGTAGAACACCGAACCGTACGGGTCGGAGGACAGGGAGAGACCCGCCTCCTTGACCAGCTCGGTGTACTCGAGGACCTGGCCTCCGATGAAGATCGCACCCATCACGAACGTGATGATGAACCAGGTGCGGAGCTTCTTCACATCGCCCCGCTCCGCGGCGAAAACGCCGAGCTGGCAGGTGAGAGAGGAAAGCACCAGGATCGTGGTGTTCGTCGCCGAGAACGGGAAGTTCAGATGGTGAGCCATCTCCTTCCAGTGATCGGGTCCCATCACCGATCGCAGGGTGAAGTACATCGCGAAGAGGGCCGCGAAGAACATCAGCTCGGAACTCAACCAGATGATGGTTCCGACGCTGGTGAGGTTCGGCCGATTGACCGACGGGTGCGCGTGCCCGGTTTCTACTGTCGTTGCTGTCGCCACGACCGACATTATGTCGGTCGCTTATCCCGCCCTCACTCCGGGGGGTGCCGTTCGGTGTGTCAGTGGGGTGTGTCCTCACCGAACGGCCCATCGAATCGCTGTCTTTACCGGTGCTGACAGGCAGTCCGCCGGAGTACGATCCGCCCATCGGTTCATGCCCCGAGAGCCCCGAAGACACAGACGTCACGGAGGAACAATGCAGCCGACCGCCACGGTCCTGGTCTACAGCGACGACGCCAACACCCGCGAGCAGGTGAGGCTGGCTGCCGGGCGGAGGCCTGCGGCGGACGTGCCACCGGTGGAGTTCCTGGAGTGCGCCACCCTGCCGGCCGTCCTGAGCGCGCTGGGCCGGGGCGGTGTCGACGTCTGCGTGCTGGACGGCGAGACGGCCCCCGCGGGCGGCATGGGCGTCTGCCGGCAGATCAAGGACGAGATCTTCGACTGCCCGCCCGTGCTGCTGCTGATCGGGCGCCCGCAGGACGCCTGGCTGGCCACGTGGAGCCGCGCGGACGCCGCTGTGACGCATCCGGTGGACCCGGTCGACTTCGCGGACGCCCTGGCCTCCCTGCTGCGCCGCAGGCTGGCCGTAGGCGCCTGAGGGGCCGTGGAGGACCCGCGGGCCCGGGTGGCCTGAGGCGGAGGGGCCCCGAACCCCTCCGCGGTGTCCTCCCCGGGCGTGGCGCACTCCCGGCCGGGATCAGACCTGGGGGCGCAGCCGCGCCGTCCGGACGTCGGTGCCGGAGTCGGTGTCGGGCGTGGAGCCGCCGTGCAGGGCGCTGCCCTTCTGCCAGGCGTCCCAGCCGAGGTTCCAGTCGCCGAAGCCGTTGTCGAACGGCGTCATGGTCTCGCCGTCGCTCCCGACGACCTTGACGATGTCGCCCTCGCGCACGGTCTCGAAGAACCACTGGGCGTCGGCGGTGCTCATCCCGGTACAGCCGTGGCTGACGTTGGCGTTGCCCTGCGATCCGGTGGACCAGGGCGCGGCGTGGACGTACTCGCCGCTCCAGGTGACGCGTGTGGCCCAGTAGACGGGCAGGTCGTAGGACTCCGAGGAGCCGGCGGCGATGCCGATGCTCTCGCCGCGCATGCGTACGAACTGTTCCTTGGCCAGCACCACCTTGACGCCGTTGCGGGTGTCGAAGCCGGGCTTGCCCGTGGTGACCGGCAGGGTGTTGATCACTTCACCGTTGCGCAGAACGGTCATGGAGTGGTCCGAGGCGTCGGTGATCGCTTCTATGCGGTCGCCGGTGGTGAGTTTCAGGGGTTTCGTGGCGGCGCCGTAGAGGGCGTTGGTGACCTTGATGCCCTTGAGGTTGCTGCGGACGTCGATGGTGGCGTCGGCGGGCCAGTACTCCTTGGGCCGGTAGTGCAGCGTCTTGTCGTCGACCCAGTACCAGGAGCCCGTGACGGCGGGGGCGGAGCGGACCTGCAGCCCGCGCTCCACGGTGGCGCGTGAGGCCTTGTCCGCGACCGGAGCGCTGAGTTCCGCTGTGAGGGGCTGTCCGACCCCGTAGGTGCCCGCCTGCGGGCCGAAGGTGACCTTCAGGAACTTCTTGGCCGCGGTGGTGCCGAAGGCGTACGTACGGCTGCCGGGGGCCCCGTCGCCGTTCTCGGTGGAGATCTTGACGGTGTATCGGGTGCCGGCGGCGAGCGAGGTGGTGGAGTGCCACCGCTTGCCGTCGGCGTCGAGCTCTCCGGCCAGGTGGCGGCCCTCGGCGTCGATGGCCGTCACGTCCGTGATCTTCGCGTCGTCGTCCTTGACGGTGACTTCGAGGGGCTTGTCGGGGTCGGCCTTCTTGTTCTCGGCCGGACCGTTGAAGGAGATCAGTTCGGCGGCGTCGTAGGGCTTGAGCGACAGCGGATCGCCGTCGGGGCCTCCACAGGCGGTCGCACCCGCTACCAGGGTCACGACCAGCAGAGTGCAGCTCACTACGGTGCGGATGCGCGGCGTGTGGTTCATGAACCCACGCTAAGAAGATTCATCCGATCCAGCGCGTTCAGTGACTGCAAACGGGGGCCCGGCCCGCTCGTTGCTGAGCGGACCGGGCCCCCGTTCGGGTGCGACACGTCCGGTGCGGGCGTGTCCTGCGGGTCCTACTGGGTGCGGTTCTCTCCGCGGTAGTACTCGAAGACCCAGCCGAAGAGGCCGATCAGGAGCAGCGGGGCGGAGAAGTACGCCAGCCACCAGCCGAAGACGACGGCCATGAAGAGGAAGGCGCCTCCGATGGCCAGCGAGAGCGGCTGCCAGCTGTGCGGCGAGAAGAAGCCCACGTCACCGGCTTCGTCCGCGACGTCGGCCTCCTTGTTGTCCTGGGCCATCGCGTCGACCCTGTTGGCCGTGAAGGCCAGGTAGAAGCCGATCATGATGGTCAGCCCGAAGGCCAGGACCAGCGCGGTGGTGCCGACCGGCTCCTTGGACCAGACGCCGTACGTGACGGCCATGGCCAGCATGAAGACGCTCAGCCAGAGGAAGAGCTTGCCCTGGATCTTCACTTGCCGTCCTCCTTGCCACCGACGAGGACCTTGTCACCCTCGGACAGGTGATCGAGCTGCTCGAGTGCCGCGATCTCCGGGTGGTGCAGGTCGAACGCCGGGGATTCGGAACGGATCCTCGGCAGGCTGAGGAAGTTGTGCCGCGGCGGCGGGCAGGACGTCGCCCATTCGAGCGAACGGCCGTAGCCCCAGGGGTCGTCGACCTCGATCTTCTTGCCGTACTTGGCGGTCTTCCAGACGTTGTACATGAACGGAAGCATCGACAGTCCGAGCACGAACGAGGAGATCGTCGAGATCGTGTTCAGGGCGGTGAAGCCGTCGGCGGCGAGGTAGTCCGCGTAACGACGCGGCATGCCCTCGGCACCGAGCCAGTGCTGCACCAGGAAGGTGCCGTGGAAGCCGACGAACAGCGTCCAGAAGGTCATCTTCCCGAGCCGCTCGTCCAGCATCTTGCCGGTGAACTTCGGCCACCAGAAGTGGAAGCCGGCGAACATCGCGAAGACCACGGTGCCGAAGACGACGTAGTGGAAGTGCGCGACGACGAAGTACGAGTCGGAGATGTGGAAGTCCAGCGGCGGCGAGGCCAGGATCACGCCGGTCAGACCACCGAAGGCGAAGGTGATCAGGAAGCCGACCGACCAGAGCATCGGTGTCTCGAAGGACAACGACCCCTTCCACATCGTGCCGATCCAGTTGAAGAACTTCACACCGGTCGGCACTGCGATGAGGAAGGTCATGAAGGAGAAGAACGGCAACAGCACGCCGCCCGTCACATACATGTGGTGCGCCCACACCGTCACCGAAAGGCCGGCGATGGCAATCGTCGCGCTGATCAGACCGATGTAGCCGAACATCGGCTTGCGGCTGAACACCGGAATGATTTCGGAAATGATTCCGAAGAATGGTAGCGCGATGATGTACACCTCTGGATGGCCGAAGAACCAGAAGAGGTGTTGCCAGAGCAATGCGCCACCGTTCGACGCATCGAAGATATGGGCGCCGAATTTACGGTCGACCTCCAGCGCGAAGAGCGCGGCGGCGAGAACCGGGAAGGCGAGCAGGACCAGCACACCGGTCAGCAGGACGTTCCAGGTGAAGATCGGCATCCGGAACATCGTCATGCCGGGGGCGCGCATGCAGATGATCGTGGTGATGAAGTTGACCGAACCGAGGATCGTGCCGAAGCCGGAGAAGGCCAGACCCATGATCCACATGTCGGCGCCGACGCCCGGCGAGCGGACCGCGTCCGACAGCGGGGAGTAGGCGAACCAGCCGAAGTCGGCCGCACCCTGCGGGGTGAGGAAGCCGGCCACCGCGATCAGCGAGCCGAAGAGGTACAGCCAGTACGCGAACATGTTCAGCCGCGGGAACGCCACGTCGGGCGCGCCGATCTGCAGCGGCATGATCCAGTTCGCGAACCCGGCGAACAGCGGCGTCGCGAACATCAGCAGCATGATCGTGCCGTGCATCGTGAACGCCTGGTTGAACTGCTCGTTCGACATGATCTGCGTACCCGGACGAGCCAGCTCGGCGCGCATGAAGAGCGCCAGGAGGCCACCGATGCAGAAGAAGGCGAACGATGTGACCAGGTACATCGTGCCGATCGTCTTGTGGTCGGTGGTGGTCAGCCACTTGACGACGACACTCCCCGGCTGCTTGCGCCGCACCGGCAGCTCGTCCTCGAACGAGTCGTCTGCTGCCGCGGCACCCTGGGATTCGTTGAGGATGCTCACAGTTTGTTCGTCTCCGCATTCCTGGCCGGGTCCGTCTGCTCGATGCCTGCCGGCACGTAGCCCGTCTGACCCTTCTCCGCCAGCTCCTTGAGGTGCTGCTGGTAACGCTCGGGAGAGACGATCTTGACGTTGAAGAGCATCCGGGAGTGGTCGACGCCGCAGAGCTCGGCGCACTTACCCATGTAGGTGCCCTCCTTCTTCGGCGTGACCTCGAAGGAGTTGGTGTGGCCCGGAATGACGTCCTGCTTCATGAGGAACGGCACCACCCAGAAGGA
Organism: Streptomyces sp. NPDC104381; assembly: GCF_055583745.1. Taxonomy (NCBI): domain Bacteria; kingdom Bacillati; phylum Actinomycetota; class Actinomycetes; order Kitasatosporales; family Streptomycetaceae; genus Streptomyces; species Streptomyces sp. NPDC104381. Next base: position 733,534 of record NZ_JBVJNK010000001.1, on the reverse strand, counting down.
GTGGATGACGTCACGCGAAGTCAGGATGAAACGGACCTTCTCGCCCTTCGGCAGCCACAGGGTCGGACCCGGGTTGCCGTTCTGCGGGTTACGCGTACCGGGGATGCCCACGTCGTAGACGCCGTTGGCGTTCGCGGGGAAGTCCTTCCGGAACTTGTCGGGGATGGCGTCGAGCTCCTTGGGGACCTCGTTGCCGGTGGAGGGCTCGCCCTCCACGTTCTCGATGTAGTTGAAGCCCCAGCTCCACTGGTAGCCGACCACGTTGATCGTGTGGGCCGGCTTCGGGCTGAGCTCGAGGAGCTTCGACTCATCGCGCGCGGTGAAGTAGAAGAACACCGAGACGATGATGAGGGGGACCACTGTGTACAGCGCCTCGATAGGCATGTTGTACCTGGTCTGCTGAGGTACCTCCACCTTGGTCCTGCTTCGCCGGTGGAAGATGACGCTCCAGATGATCAGCCCCCAGACAAGGACGCCCGTGGCGAGCGCTGCCGCCCACGAGCCCTGCCAGAGGGAGAGGATCCGAGGGGCCTCTTCCGTTACCGGGGTGGGCATTCCGAGGCGGGGGAAATCCTCCCAGTTGTATGAACAACCGGAGGCCGTCGCCAGGACCAGGCCCGCAGTCAGCACCTGCGGCAGCTTCCGCCGCATCGGGCGCCGCGACGAGCGGTCGGAGCCGTTGGGACTCACGTAGCGCCTTCCCGAGAGTCTCGCCCGCACGGTCGGCGCGGCCGTCTCACTTGGTCGGTCGCCGGCCCTGACGCGGGCAGGGGTTTGGATGTTTATGCGGACCAAACCCTACTGGACGCTATTTGGGGCCGCGCGGGGAGGGTGCCCAACGCGCCGCACGACACCCCGAAGGGATGGAATGCGAGCCTCCGGGCGCCATCTGACGCCCCCTCTTCCCGCCCCGGCCCCGGCCGGCCGGCCCCTCGCGCGGCGGCGCGGGCTAGCGTGACGGCGTGCCCTACTTCGACGCGGCTTCCTCCGCCCCCCTGCATCCCGTCGCCCGCCAGGCGCTGCAAGCCTCACTGGACGAGGGCTGGGCCGATCCAGCCCGGCTCTACCGCGAGGGGCGGCGGGCCGCGCTGCTGCTGGACGCGGCCAGGGAGACGGCGGCGGAGGCCGTCGGCTGCCGTCCCGACGAGCTCGTCTTCACCTCGTCCGGCACCCGGGCGGTGCACTCGGCGATCGCCGGCGTCCTGTCCGGGCGTCGGCGTGTCGGCAGCCATCTGGTGCTCTCCGCCGTCGAGCACTCCTCGGTACTCCACTCCGCCGCCGCCCTCGAAGCGGCCGGCGGGTCGTTCACCGAGGTCCCGGTGGACCGGACCGGGGCGGTGGACCCCTCGGCGTTCGACCGGGCCCTGCGCCCGGACACGGCGCTGGCCTGCCTCCAGTCCGCCAACCACGAGGTGGGGACCGAGCAGCCCGTGGTGGAGACCGCCGGAATCTGCGCCGAGGCGGGCGTGCCGCTGCTGGTGGACGCCGCGCAGTCGCTGGGCTGGGGGCCCGTGCCCGGCCGCTGGTCGCTGCTGACCGCGAGCGCCCACAAGTGGGGCGGGCCGGCCGGTGTCGGGCTGCTGGCCGTGCGCAAGGGCGTACGGTTCGCGCCCCAAGGCCCCGTGGACGAGCGGGAGTCGGGGCGGGCCGCCGGCTTCGAGAACATCCCGGCGATCGTGGCGGCCGCGGCCTCGCTGCGGGCGGTGCGCGCGGACGCCGAGGCGGAGGCCGAGCGGCTGCGGGCCCTGGTGGACCGGATCCGGACGGCGGTGCCGGAGCTGGTGCCCGACGTGGAGGTGGTCGGCGATCCGGTGCGGCGGCTGCCGCATCTGGTCACCTTCTCCTGTCTCTATGTCGACGGAGAGACCGTGCTCCATGAGCTGGACCGGGCCGGATTCTCCGTTTCGTCCGGATCGTCCTGCACGAGCAGCACCCTGACGCCGAGCCACGTCCTGAAGGCGATGGGGGTCCTCACGGAGGGGAACATCCGGGTGTCGCTTCCGGCCGGGGCGACGGACGACGAGGTCGGCCGCTTCCTCGACGTACTGCCTGGGGTGGTCGCCGGGGTGCGGGAGAGGCTGGGCGCGCCGGCCGCACCGGCACGCCCCACGGAGCCGCGGGCCTCGCTCGTGGTCGACGCGCTGGGCAGGCGCTGCCCGATCCCGGTGATCGAACTCGCAAAGGTGATCGGAGAGGTACCCGTGGGCGGCACGGTGACGGTGCTCTCGGACGACGAGGCCGCCCGCCTCGACATTCCGGCCTGGTGCACGATGCGCGAACAGGAGTACGTGGGCGAGGAGCCGGCGGACCACGGTTCGGCCTATGTGGTCCGCCGGCTCCGGTAGCCCGCGGCGCTCCCCCGTCAGGAGAGGTGCTTACGGACCTCCGAGGCCGCCTCGTCGCCGTAGGCCTTGGTGAAGCGGTCCATGAAGTGGGTGCGGCGCAGGGTGTACTCCTGGGTGCCGACCGTCTCGATGACCAGGGTCGCGAGCATGCAGCCGACCTGGGCGGCGCGCTCCAGGCTCACACCCCAGGCGAGGCCGGAGAGGAAGCCGGCCCGGAAGGCGTCGCCCACGCCGGTCGGGTCGGCCTTGCGCTCCTCCTCGGCGCAGCCGACCTCGACGGGGTCCTCGCCGGCCCGCTCGATGCGGACGCCGCGGGCGCCGAGGGTGGTGACGCGGTGGCCGACCTTGGAGAGGATCTCCTCGTCGCTCCAGCCGGTCTTGGACTCGATGAGCCCCTTCTCGTACTCGTTGGAGAAGAGGTACGTCGCGCCGTCGAGGAGGATGCGGATCTCCTCGCCGTCCATCCGGGCGATCTGCTGTGAGAAGTCCGCGGCGAACGGGATGCCCCGCGAGCGGCACTCCTCGGTGTGGCGGAGCATCGCCTCGGGGTCGTCGGCGCCGATCGAGACGAGGTCGAGGCCGCCGACGCGGTCGGCGACGCTCTTGAGCTCGATCAGCCGGGCCTCGCTCATGGCGCCCGTGTAGAAGGAGCCGATCTGGTTGTGGTCGGCGTCCGTCGTGCAGACGAAGCGCGCCGTGTGCAGGACCTCGGAGACCCGGACCGAGCCGGTGTCGACGCCGTGCCGGTCGAGCCAGGCGCGGTAGTCGTCGAAGTCGGCGCCGACGGCGCCGACGAGGATCGGCTGCGTGCCGAGCACGCCCATGCCGAAGGCGATGTTGGCCCCTACCCCGCCGCGGCGCACGTCGAGGTTGTCGACCAGGAAGGAGAGCGAGACCGTGTGCAGCTGATCCGCGACCAGCTGGTCGGCGAATCGGCCGGGGAAGGTCATGAGGTGGTCTGTGGCGATGGAGCCGGTGACTGCGATGCGCACGGGGAGGCTGCTCCTGCGGAAGGCGAAGGGAACGCGTGAGCGCGCCCTCCGGGACGGCGTGACAGTTCACGCTACCCGGTGACACCACCATGCCTGAAGGGGCAAAACTACCCGATAGTAGGTCTTTCTACCTGGGCTCTCCCGTGCATACGGTGCGTATATGTCGAACACGATCGTTCCGCGTGAGTCCGAGATGAGCCTGGCCGAGCTGCGCGGTGACTGCGCGCGGATGGCGCCGCACTGGGTCGTACCCACGAGGACCGCCGCGAAGCCGGTGGAGCCCTCCCTCATCCACGGGGTGAGGGTGCCGCCCTCCTCGGCCCGCCTGGTCGACTCCATGCCCGACTACGGGGACTGAGCGGGGCCGCCCCGAAGGCTCGGTGGCGCTCCCCCGGCGCGTCCGGGGGAACCGCCCGCTCCCCTGGCCCGTCCCACCGGTGTCCCCGGCCCGGGGACGGACGATGCGCCAGTGACGGCCAGGCAGCCGAAGGAGCGATCCGGTGAGCACCGAGCGACCCGAGAATGATGTGACCGGCCCCCGGCGGCGGCGGTCGCCACTCGCCGTGGCCTCGGTGGCGGCGGCCGTGCTGCTGACCGGGGGCGGGGCCGCGTACTGGGCCTCGACCGCGTCCGGCGACGGCGGTACGGACGCGGGCCGGGCGGCGGCCGGGGACAGCACCCCTCCGCTGCTCGCGCTGGACGTTGCGGACAGTCCGTCGGCGCCCCCCGGCATCGCTCCGGGTGAACCGGACCCCCACGGCGACGGGACCGTCTACCGCGCCTCGGGCGAGCTGCCCGACGGCCCGGACGAGGCCGCCGTCCACCGCGCGACGGGCACGGTGACCTCGGCCGAGGTGGCCCGCCTGGCGAAGGCCCTCGGGCTGCCGGGGACACCGCGCGCGGACGGCGCGGCCTGGAAGGTGGGCAGCGACGGCGACGGTTCCGGCCCGTTCCTGAGGGTGACCAAGCAGGCGCCCGGGACGTGGACGTTCGCCCGGTACGCCTCCGGAGGACCCGACGCCTGCGAGTCGCCCGGGACCTGCGCGAAGCAGGACCGGACCCCTGCGTCCGGCTCCCCCGTCAGCGAGAAGGCCGCCGAGGCGGCGGCCGCGCCGGTGCTGAAGGCGGTCGGGCAGGACGGCGCCGCGCTCGACGCGGATCAGCTCATGGGTTCCGTACGGGTGGTGAACGCCGACCCCGTGGTGGGAGGGCTGCCGACCTACGGATGGTCGACCGGGATCCAGGTGGGCGCCGGCGGCGAGATCGTCGGCGGCAGCGGGAACCTGAAGGGCCTGGAGAAGGGCGACACCTATCCGGTGACCGGCGCGGACGACGCGCTGAAGCAGCTGAACGCGGAGAGCCGGCGGGCCGCGAAGCCCGGCGCCGGTGACTGCGCGACCCCCGAGCCGCTGGAGGGCGGCCCGGCGTCGCCGAGCACCGGGTGCGGCCGGGCCGGGCAGGCCACCACGGTGACGGTCGACGGGGCCCGGTTCGGGCTCGCGGCGCGGTACACGGACGGCGAGCAGATCCTCGTACCCTCGTGGCTCTTCTCCGTGGAGCCCGCCGGGGGCGGCCCCGGCGGCACGGTCGTCCAGGTCGCGGTGGACCCGGACCGTCTGGCACCGGAGAGCACCCCGCCGGCGCCGGAGCCCACGGAGGACCCGCAGGGCAAGGGCCCGCACCCCCTCACCTACAGCGCGGACGGCCGGACCCTGGAGGTCACGTTCTGGGGCGGCGTGTGCAGCACCTACGCGGCCCGCGCCACGGAGGACGGCTCGACGGTCCGGATCACGGTCACCGAGTCGAAGCCGGACCCGAAGAAGGCCTGCGTCATGATCGCCGAGGAGCTGACCCGGACGGTGACGCTGGACAAGCCGCTGGACGGCCGGAAGGTGGTCGACGCGGGGACGGGCCGACCGGTGCCGCGCGGCTGACACGCCCGCCCGCACGTACGACGGCGGCGGCGTTCCCGGATTCCGGGAGCGCCGCCGCCGTCGTACGACTCAGGGGTCAGCTGAAGGAGTCACCGCAGGCGCAGGAGCCCGTGGCGTTCGGGTTGTCGATCGTGAAGCCCTGCTTCTCGATGGTGTCCACGAAGTCGACGGAGGCGCCGCCCAGGTACGGGGCACTCATCCGGTCCGTGACGACCTTGACGCCGCCGAAGTCCTTCACGACGTCCCCGTCGAGCGAGCGCTCGTCGAAGAAGAGCTGGTACCGCAGGCCCGAGCAGCCTCCGGGCTGCACGGCGACGCGCAGCGCGAGGTCGTCCCGGCCCTCCTGCTCCAGCAGGGTCTTGACCTTGGCTGCGGCGGCGTCGGACAGGAGGATGCCGTCGCTCACGGTGGTGGTCTCGTCCGATACGGACATCTGCTTCTCTCCCGGGTTGTACGGACTGCTTGCCGACGGTCCAACCATCGGGGCCGCGGATTCATTCCGGGCCGGCGCGTGTCTGTCCCCTTCATGCTCGCACACCGCATGCGCGGGGGGATGCGTCACATCGACGCTATGGACATCGTCAAGCTGACACAAAGCGGTTATGATAGATAGCGTCAATTAGACGAAAAGGCGTTCCGCAGAAAAGAAAGGGTGCGTGTCGTGACCACCGCCCAGCCCCTGGATGTCCAGCCCACGCCCCTCGCCCTTCTGCTGCTCGGCCGCGAGGCCGACCCGCGGAGCGAGCGCGGGGTCGAATGCCCCGGCGACCTGCCCTCCCCGTCCGACCCGGACCTGGTGGAGCGGGCCCGTGCCGCCAAGGAGAAGCTCGGGGACAAGGTCTTCGTGCTCGGACACCACTACCAGCGCGACGAGGTCATCCAGTTCGCGGACGTCACCGGCGACTCCTTCAAGCTGGCCCGGGACGCGGCGGCGCGGCCCGAGGCGGAGTACATCGTCTTCTGCGGTGTGCACTTCATGGCCGAGTCGGCGGACATCCTGACGGGCGACGCCCAGAAGGTCGTCCTGCCGGACCTGGCCGCCGGCTGCTCGATGGCCGACATGGCCACCGCGGAGCAGGTCGCCGAGTGCTGGGACGTGCTGATCGAGGCAGGCGTCGCCGACCAGGTCGTGCCGGTCTCGTACATGAACTCCTCCGCCGACATCAAGGCCTTCACCGGCCGGCACGGCGGCACGATCTGCACCTCGTCCAACGCGAAGCGGGCGCTGGAGTGGGCGTTCGACCAGGGCGAGAAGATCCTCTTCCTGCCGGACCAGCACCTGGGCCGGAACACGGCCGTCCGGGACATGGGGATGACCCTGGAGGACTGCGTCGTCTACAACCCGCACAAGCCGAACGGCGGCCTCACAGCCGGGCAGCTGCGCGACGCGAAGATGATCCTGTGGCGCGGGCACTGCTCGGTCCACGGCCGCTTCTCGGTCGAGTCGGTCGAGGACGTACGGGCGCGGATCCCCGGGGTCAACGTGCTGGTCCACCCGGAGTGCAAGCACGAGGTCGTGGCGGCCGCGGACCAGGTGGGCTCGACGGAGTACATCATCAAGGCCCTGGAGGCGGCCCCGGCCGGTTCCAAGTGGGCGATCGGCACGGAGCTGAATCTGGTGCGCCGGCTGGCGAACCGTTTCGCCGCCGAGGACAAGGAGATCGTCTTCCTCGACAAGACGGTGTGCTTCTGCTCGACCATGAACCGGATCGACCTGCCGCACCTGGTCTGGACGCTGGAGTCCCTGGCCGAGGGGAACCTGGTCAACCGGATCCAGGTCGACCCCGAGACGGAGAAGTTCGCGAAGCTCGCGCTGGAGCGGATGCTGGCGCTGCCGTAGGGACCCGAAAGGCCCCGCCAGGGACCTGAGGGTGCGAGGAAGGCCCCCGATGCCGTTGTACGGCGTCGGGGGCCTTCCTGTGTCACTCGGGCGGTGGGGTCAGGCCTTGGCGGGCTCAGGCTCCTCGGAGGCGGTCTCCTCCGCCGTCCCGGGGGTCGCCGCTCCGGACTTCGCCTCTCGCCTGGCCGCCTTCTTCTTCGCCCGGCGCTCCTTGCGGAGTTCGACCATCGCGTAGAGCGTCGGCACCAGGAGCAGGGTCAGCAGCGTGGAGGTGATCAGACCGCCGATCACCACGACCGCCAGCGGCTGGGAGATGAAGCCGCCCTCACCGGTGACGCCGAGCGCCATCGGGAGCAGGGCGAAGATCGTCGCCAGCGCCGTCATCAGGATCGGGCGCAGACGGTGGCGACCGCCCTCGACGACCGCCTCGACGACGCCCATGCCCTGCGACCTGTACTGGTTGATCAGGTCGATCAGCACGATCGCGTTGGTCACCACGATGCCGATCAGCATCAGCATGCCGATCATCGCCGGGACGCCCATCGGGGTGCCGGTGAGGACCAGGAGGCCGATGGCGCCGGTCGCCGCGAAGGGGATGGAGACCAGCAGGATCAGCGGCTGGACGAGCGACCGGAAGGTGGCCACCAGCAGCATGAAGACGATCGCGATGGCCGCCAGCATGGCCAGGCCCAGCTTCATGAAGGCGTCGTTCTGGTCCTCGGAGACACCGCCGATGGTCGCGGTGGCGCCGTCCGGGAGGTCCAGGGCGTCGATCTTCGTCTGGAGCGAGGTGCTGACCGCGCCCGTGTTGTCACCGGTCGGCTTGGCGGTGATCGTCGCCGCGCGCTGCCCGTCGATCCGGGTCATCGAGACCGGGCCGGGGACCAGCTCGACGTCGGCGATCTGGCCGAGCTTGACCGGACCGAGCTGAAGGGCCTTCAGCTCGGCCATCGTGGTGGCGGGACGGGACGACTTCACGACGACGTCACGCTCGGTGTCGTCCATGATCGCCTTGCCGGCCGGGGTGCCCCGCACCGCGCCCGCGACCGCCGCTCCGAGGGCGGCCCCGTCGAAGCCGGCGTCGGCCGCCCTGTCGTTGGCCTTGACCGAGATGCGCGGGACGCTCTGCGCCAGGTCGCTCTGGACGTCGGTGACGTCCTTCAGCTTCGCGACCTCTCCCCGCACGGCTTCGGATGCCTTCTTCAGGACGTCCGCGTCGGCGGCCTTGACCACGACGCTGAGGTCCTGGCTGCCGAAGCCGTCGCCCGCGGAGATCGTGGTGTCGCCGATGCCGTCGAGCCCGCCCAGGGCCTCGTCGATGCGGTCCTGGGTGGCGTCGAAGTCCGCCGAGTCCTTGAGGGTGACCTGGTACGAGGCCTGGTTGGCGCCCGTACCCCCGCCGAAGGCCGCCATGAAGCCGGAGGAGCCGACGGTGACCTGGTAGTCCTCGACGCCCTGGTCGGCCGCGAGGACCTTCTCGACCTTCCGCGCGGCCTCGTCGGCCGCCTCCAGGCTGGTGCCGGGGGTCAGCTCCTGCTTGATGGAGAGGACCTCCTGCTCGCCCTGGTCGAAGAAGTTCGTCTTCAGCAGGGGTGCCATGCCGAAGGTGCCGAACAGGACCGCGAAGGCGATGACGACGCTGGTGATACGGCGCCGGGTCGCGAAGCGCAGCACCGGGACGTAGATCCGCTGGAGCCGGCTCGCGGCTTCCTTCTCCTCGGCCTCGCGGCGCGCCTCGTCCGGGTCGGCGGCGGTGCCCTTGGGGGCCCGCAGGAACCAGAACGAGAGGACCGGGACCACGGTCAGCGAGACCAGCAGGGAGGCCAGCAGGGCCGCCGTGACGGTCAGGGAGAACGAGCCGAAGAGCTGGCCGACCATCCCGCCGACCAGGCCGATCGGCAGGAAGACCGCGACGGTGGTGAGCGTGGAGGAGGTGACCGCTCCGGCCACCTCCTTGACCGCGGTGATGATCGCCGACCGGCGCTCCTCGCCGTAGCCGAGGTGCCGCTTGATGTTCTCCAGGACCACGATCGAGTCGTCGACGACGCGGCCGATGGCGATGGTGAGCGCGCCGAGCGTCAGCATGTTCAGCGACAGGTCGCGGGTCCAGAGCACGATCAGCGCGAGGACCACGGAGAGCGGGATGGAGACCGCGGTGACCAGCGTCGAGCGGATCGACGCGAGGAACACGAGGATCACGACGACCGCGAAGAGCAGACCGAGCGCGCCCTCCGTGGTCAGACCGGAGATCGCCTTGGAGACGGCGGGCCCCTGGTCGGAGACGACGGTCAGCTCGGCGCCGGCGCCGAGGTCCTTGCGCAGGTCCGGGAGCTTGTCCTGGACGGCGTCCGAGATGGCGACGGCGCTGCCGTCCTTGTCCATCGTCGCCATGACGGCGAGGCTCGGCTTGCCGTTCGTCCGGGTCAGGGAGACCGCGGTGGCGGGCTCCTGCTTCACCGTGGCGACGTCACCGACGCGGACCGGCTTCCCTGCCTTGCCCGTCGCCGGGTCCGACGCGGAGACCTTGAGGTCCTCGATCTGCTTCAGCGAGGTGAAGGAGCCGCCCACCTGGATGGTGCGGCTCTTGCCCGCCTCGGAGAAGGAGCCGGCCGGGACGGTGGCGCCGCCGGACTGGAGTGCCTGGGACAGCGAACCGGCGTTCAGACCGGCGGCGGCGAGCTTCCTGTCGTCGGGGACGACGGAGACCTGGAGGTCCTGGACACCGTCGACCGAGACCTGGCCGACGCCCTCGATGTCCTCCAGCGCCGGGACGACCGTGCGGTCCAGCTGGTCGGCGAGCGCCTGCTGGTCCTTGTCCGAGGTGACGGCGAGGACGACGGTCGGGATGTCGTCGGTGGATCCGGCGACGACCTGCGGGTCCACGGCGTCGGGGAGCTGGGCGCGGGCGCGGTTCACCGCCTGCTGGATGTCGGCGACCAGCTGCTTGGTGCCCTCGTCACCGAAGTCGAAGGTCGCCATGATGACGGCGTTGCCCTCGCTGGCGGTCGAGGTGATGCCCTCGACGCCGTCGACGGCCTTGATGGCGCTCTCGAGGGGTTCGACGACCTGCTTCTCGACCACATCGGGGGACGCACCCTGGTAGGGCGCCAGCACCGACACCATCGGCAGTTCGATGGTGGGCAGCAGCTGCTGCTTGAGCTGCGGGATCGCGATCGCTCCGAAAACGAGCGCGACGATCGAGATCAGCCCGATCAGGGCCCTCTGCGCGAGGCTGAATCTGGACAGCCAGGACATGGGTGGGTCTCTCTTCTGTGGCGTACGCGGCAGATGGGCGGCTGTGCGGCGCCCGCTTCGGCGGACACGGCGGAGACACAGCCCGCCCGTCTATACGATCGCCGGTTCCCCGGACGAAAGCGTCGGCCCCCGGGTTGCTTTCTCGTCCCGCGCATACCGCAGCTGGAGTAGCCCGGCCTCCACCCGTCACTCCACCCTGGGGCGGACCAGACCCGATTCGTAGGCGATGACGACCAGTTGCGCCCGGTCCCGCGCCCCCAGTTTCGCCATGGCCCGGTTCACATGGGTCTTCACGGTGAGCGGGCTGACCACGAGCCTTTCGGCGATCTGGTCGTTGGAGTGCCCGCCCGCGACCTGGACGAGCACCTCGCGCTCCCGCCCGGTGAGCGCGGCGAGGCGCTCGGTGTACTCCGTGCCGTCCGGGTCCTCCGCCGCGCTGCCGCCCTGGGCGAGGAAGCTGGCGATGAGGCCCTTGGTCGCGACCGGGGAGAGCAGTGCCTCACCGGCCGCGGCGACGCGGATCGCGTTGAGCAGCTCGTCCGGCTCCGCTCCCTTGCCCAGGAAGCCGGACGCACCGGCGCGCAGGGACCGCACCACGTACTCGTCCACCTCGAAGGTGGTCAGCATGACGATCCGTACGCCCGCGAGGTCCGGGTCCGCGCTGATCATGCGGGTGGCGGCCAGTCCGTCGGTGCCCGGCATCCGGATGTCCATCAGGACGACGTCGGCGCGGGTCGAACGGGCCAGCGCGACGGCCTCGGCGCCGTCGGCGGCCTCGCCGACGACCTCCATGTCGGCCTCGGAGTCGACCAGCACCTTGAAGGCGCTGCGCAGCAGTGCCTGGTCGTCGGCGAGCAGCACCTTGATGGGCGTCATGCGCGTCCCCCCGTGATCCCCGCCGCGCCCGGCCTGTCCGGTTCGCGCGTGCGGGACGTGACGGGCAGGATCGCATGCACCCGGAACCCGCCCCCGTAACGGGGTCCTGCCGTGAGGGTGCCGCCCAGCGCGGTGACGCGCTCGCGCATGCCGAGGAGTCCGTGCCGGCCGCCGTCGGCCGGTGCGGGGACCGGGGCCGCCCCCCGGCCGTTGTCGAGCACGGTGATCTCCGCCGTGTCCCCGACCCGTACGACGCTCACCTCGGCCGTGGCGCCCGCGCCCGCGTGCTTGCGTACGTTGGTCAGGGCTTCCTGGATGATCCGGTAGGCGGCGAGGTCGACCGCCGCGGGCAGCGGGCTCTCCGGGTCGGTGCAGGCGACCTCGACGGGGAGCCCGGCGTTGCGGAAGGTGTCGACCAGGGTGTCGAGGACGGCGAGGCCCGGGGCCGGTTCCGTGGGGGCCTCCGGGTCGCCGGTCTGACGGAGCAGCCCGACCGTGGTCCGCAGCTCGTTCAGCGCGGAACGGCTGGCCTCCCGTACGTGGGCGAGCGCCTCCTTCGCCTGGTCGGGGCGCTTGTCCATGACGTGGGCCGCGACGCCGGCCTGGACGTTGACCAGGGCGATGTGGTGGGCGACGACGTCGTGCAGGTCCCGGGCGATCCGCAGCCGCTCCTCGGCGACCCGGCGGCGGGCCTCCTCCTCACGGGTGCGTTCGGCGCGTTCGGCCCGTTCCCTGATGGCGTCGATGAACGCGCGTCTGCTGCGTACGGCGTCGCCCGCGGCCCCGGCCAGGCCGGTCCAGGCGAGGACGCCGAGGTTCTCCTGGCTGTACCAGGGCGTCGCGCCGACGACCATCGCCGCCACGGTGAGCACCACCATGGTCAGCAGGCCCACCCGCCAGGTGGTGGGGCGGTCGGTGGTGGCCGCGACGGTGAAGAGGGCGATGACCACGCTCATCACCACGGGAGCGGGCGGATCCGTGAGGAGGAACTCGACGGCGGACAGCAGCCCGGTCACCGCGAGCACCGCCATGGGCCGCCTCCGGCGCAGGACGAGCGCCGCGGCCCCGAGCAGCATCAGCAGCACGCTGGCCGCTCCGGGCGTCCGGGCTCCGAAGACCGGCCCGTGGCCCGGGTCGGGCTCGGCGAACGACGCGCAGATCATGCAGACGAGCACGGCCGCGGCGAGGCCACCGTCGAAGGCGAGGGGATGGCCGCGCAGCCAGCGGCGGGCCCGCACGAGCCCGGTTCCGAGGGTGGTCACGTCGCACCACGGTACGGCGTGCGCCCGGCGGTGCGGCCCGAACGGTCCCGGGAAGCCGTCGCACAGCACGCTGCCCCGCACCGGACGGACCGGGCGGGGCAGGGTGGGAGTGCGGAGCGCGCAGCTCCGGTCAGCCGGGGATCAGCCCGTCGTCGCGGAGCATGGAGCGCACCTCTTCGAGAGTGGCGTCGGGTGCCGGAAGGATCAGTTCGGACGGCTCCAGGGAGTCGTCGGGGAGCGGCGAGCCGAGCTCGCGCACCTTGTCCAGAAGAGCGTGGAGCGTGGTGCGGAAGCCGGGTCCGTCACCGCTCTCCATCTCCGCGAGGAGTATGTCGTCGAGCTTGTTCAGCTCGGCGACATGACTGTCGGCCAGTACGACCTGGCCCTCCCCCATGATCCGTACGATCATGACGCCGCCCTCACTGCTTGTCGAACTTGTGCGGGGACTGCTGCGACTGCGGTGCCGCGTCCTCGGCGCCGCCCTCGATGGCCTGCTGCTGCCCGGCGGAACCGCCGGCCAGCTCGGCCTTCATGCGCTGCAGTTCCAGTTCTACATCCGTACCACCGGAGATCCGGTCCAGCTCGGCGGCGATGTCGTCCTTCGCCGTGCCGGACGGGTCGTCGAGGGCGCCGGAGGCCAGCAGCTCGTCGATGGCGCCCGCACGAGCCTGGAGCTGCTGCGTCTTGTCCTCGGCCCGCTGGATCGCCAGGCCGACGTCGCCCATCTCCTCGGAGATGCCGGAGAAGGCCTCACCGATCCGGGTCTGGGCCTGGGCGGCGGTGTAGGTGGCCTTGATGGTCTCCTTCTTCGTCCGGAAGGCGTCGACCTTGGCCTGGAGGCGCTGGGCCGCGAGAGTGAGCTTCTCCTCCTCGCCCTGCAGCGTCTGGTGCTGCGTCTCCAGATCCGTGACCTGCTGCTGGAGGGCGGCGCGCCTGGACAGCGCCTCGCGGGCCAGGTCCTCCCGGCCGAGCGCGAGCGCCTTGCGGCCCTGGTCCTCCAGCTTGGACGACTGGCCCTGCAGCTGGTTCAGCTGCAACTCCAGCCGCTTGCGCGAGGTCGCCACATCGGCGACGCCGCGGCGCACCTTCTGAAGCAGTTCGAGCTGCTTCTGGTACGAGTAATCGAGGGTCTCGCGCGGATCCTCGGCCCGGTCAAGGGCCTTGTTTGCCTTCGCGCGGAAGATCATTCCCATACGCTTCATGACACCGCTCATGGGCTTCGCGCGCCCCCTTCTGACGGACTGAGCTCCAGCACTCCAACAGAACCCACAGTACGGGCCCTGTCTCCATTACCGCACTGTTCGAGCACGGATGTGCTCCTCCGCAAGGACGACTGCCGCCGATGACCACTCCCGCCCAGGGAGTAGACGACCATCAGGGATGACGTCGGCAACGTCCGTTCTGCCCCTGTCGGGACACTTTTCAGGACGCAGGCCGTTGCCGGATCGTTCCCGCCCGGTCCCCGGGAGTCGCGGCCGACCCCGTACCCTTGGGTTTTGTGTTCCGTAGCCGTTCCAAGGAAGAGAAGGCCCCCACCGGCAAGGTGACGGCGGACCTCTCCAAGCAGCCCCGCGACCCCCAGGCTCCGAAGGGTCGCCCCACCCCCAAGCGCAGCGATGCCCAGACGCAGCGCCGACGCGCCTCCAGCGGTGCGCCGACCGACCGCAAGGAGGCCGCACGCCGCCAGCGCGAAGCGCGCCGGGCCGACATGGCCCGGCAGCGTGAGGCGCTCGCGTCCGGTGACGAGCGCTATCTGCCGGTGCGCGACAAGGGGCCCGTGCGCCGCTTCGTCCGCGACTTCGTGGACTCGCGCTTCTGCATCGCGGAGTACTTCCTCCCGCTCGCGGTGATCATCCTGATCCTCAGCGTGATCCAGGTGCAGAACATCCAGAACATCTCGCTGCTGCTCTGGCTCGGCGTGATCGTGCTGATCGTCGTCGACTCCATCGGCCTCGGGTTCCGACTGAAGAAGCAGCTGGCCCAGCGCTTCCCGGACACCCCGAAGCGCGGCGCGGTGGCCTACGGCCTGATGCGTACGCTCCAGATGCGCCGGCTGCGTCTCCCCAAGCCCCAGGTCAAGCGGGGAGAGCGGCCCTGAGCACGGAGACCTCCGGTTTCACGGGGGTGTCCGCCCAGTGGCTGGGCGGGCTCGGCGGACTGCGCAACACGGTCCGTCAGGAGCTCGTCGCCCGGCAGCTCGACGAGCAGATAGCCGCGCGCTACCCCGTGGGGCAGCGGCTGCGGGTGCTCGATGTCGGCATGGGCCAGGGCACCCAGGCGCTGCGCCTGGCACGGGCCGGGCACTCCGTGACGGGCCTGGAGTCCGACAGCGAGATGCTGCGGTCGGCCCGGGAGTCCCTGGCGGGCGAGCCCGAGGGCATCCGGGAGCGGGTGCGGCTCATCGAGGGCGACGGCCGTGACACCGGGGTGCACTTCCTGCCGGGCAGCTTCGACGTGGTGCTCTGCCACGGCGTGCTGATGTACGTCCCCGAGCCCGATCCGCTGCTGGCCGGTCTGGCCCGGATGCTGGCGCCGGGCGGCCTGCTCTCCCTGCTCGTGCGGAACGCGGACGCGCTGGCGATGCGCCCGGGGACGGCCGGTGACTTCGGCGCGGCTCTCGCGGCGTTCGACACGGACACGTACACCAACAGGCTCGGCCTCGACGTCCGGGCCGACCGGCTCGACGTACTGCGGGCCACCCTCGCGGGCATCGCGGCCCCGCTGCACACCTGGTACGGCGTGCGGGTCTTCACGGACAACGTGAGCAACGAGGTGGAGCTGCCCGGTCCCGAGGAGCTGGCCCGGATATTCGCCGCCGAGGACCGCGCGGGGCGGACCGACCCGTACCGCGGGGTGGCGGCGCTGCTGCACCTGTGCGGCGTCCGCGGCTGACCGCGCCGCCGGCGCCGGACGCCGTCGTACGCCCGGCCGGCCCGCCGTCGTACACCTGGGGCGGCCGTACGCCTGATCGGCCCAGCAGCGCAGGCCGTGGGCGCGGTGGCCTGGCGATACTCCGGGCATGGACGCAACCCCTTCCCGCAGCCGGGTACGCCGCCCGTTCACGCTCCCGGCCGCCGGCGCCGCCGCGATCGCCCTGGTGTGCGGCTGCGCGGGGCCGGGCCCCGCGCCGTCCGCCGCCCCGGCCCAGCAGGCGGCGGTGACCCGGTCCGCGGGCGACCTGGAGGACCAGTACCAGACCGTCATCAGGGACGTGCTGCCCTCCGTCGTGCAGATCGGTGCCGGGGACGCGCTCGGCTCGGGCATCGTCTACGACGACAAGGGCCACATCGTCACGAACGCCCACGTCGTGGGCAGCGAGAAGACCTTCGACGTCAGCGTCGCCACCGGCGAGAAGGTGCTCAAGGCGTCCCTGGTCTCCTCCTATCCGGAGCAGGACCTGGCCGTCGTGAAGCTCGACGACGTCCCCGACGGGCTGCGGGCCGCGAAGTTCGGGGACACCGAGAAGGTCGAGGTCGGGCAGATCGTCCTGGCGATGGGCTCGCCGCTCGGCCTGTCCAGCAGCGTCACCCAGGGCATCGTCTCGGCCGTGGGGCGGACCGTCAGCGAGAGCAGTTCGGGCGGCGGCACCGGGGCGACGCTCGCCGACATGGTGCAGACGTCGGCGGCCATCAACCCGGGCAACAGCGGCGGCGCCCTGGTGAACCTCGACAGCGAGGTCATCGGCATCCCGACCCTCGCGGCGACCGACTCGGAGCAGGGCGGCGGCGCCGCTCCCGGGATCGGGTTCGCGATCCCCGTGTCGATGGTGCGGACGGTGGCCGACCAGATCATCGAGTCGGGCAAGGTCACCGACTCGGGCCGGGCGGCCCTGGACATCACGGGCCGCACCGTCGTCGACGACGAGTACCGGCCCGCCGGGGTCGCGATCGTCAGCGTCCAGGACGACGGGGCGGCGAAGAAGGCCGGTCTGCGCGTCGGGGACGTCATCACCCGGCTCGGTGACGCCCGCGTCACGACGATCACCTCGCTCTCCGAGGCCCTGGCCGGTGAGAAGCCCGGCCGGAAGGTCGAGGTGAGGTACACGCGGGGGAACTCGACGAGAACGGCCGAGGTCACCCTGGGCGAGATCTGAGGCCCGGTCAGGTGAGGGGGCGTACCGCGCGGGCCCGCCCGGACACCGGGGTCCGGACGGGTCCGCGGGCCTCAGTCGGCCTGGAGACTCATCGGGCCGTAGATCTTCGTCGTGTCCTCGAAGAGCGTCACCTGGTCCGCGCCGCCCTCGAGGAGCTCCTTCCAGAACTCACCGATCCAGGACTCCGCGTCGCCCTGTGTCGTGAACTCCTCCGGCTGCAGCGCCGGCTCCGTCTCCGTACCGTCGGACTTCTCGAACCGCCACGTCCACGCCATGTCCGCCTCCTGGGTCACGTTGCTCCCCGAAGACTAGTGGGTGTCCCGGGCGCGCAGGTGGTTCACGGACACGGGAGGATCGGCACGTGGAACTGACACTGCTCGGCACCGGAGCCCCCGACGGGCTGCCGCGGCCCGACTGCCCCTGCGCCGTCTGCGCGTCCTCCCGCGGTACCGGGGCCCGTGCCGCGACCGCGCTGCTCGTGGACGACGCGCTGCTGCTCGACCTCACCCCGGGCGCCGTGTTCGCCGCCGCCCGCGCGGGTCACTCGCTCTCCGGCGTACGGCAGGTGCTGCTGACCCACCCTCATGACGGGCCCGCCGTGGAGCTGCCCGCCTCGCTCCCGCCCGCGGGGCGTGTCCCGGACGGCCAGGAGCTGACGCTGATCAGCGGGCACCGGATCCGGGCCCTGGCGATGGACGCGCCCGGCACCGGGTACGAGGTGACGGCGCCGGAGGGCGAGCGGCTGCTCTATCTCCCGCCCGGGGCCTCCCCCGCCGGTCTGGCCGACCCGGTGGCGGAGCCGTACGACATGGTCGTGTGCGACGTGACCGGGCGGCCGGACGCCGTGGCGAGGCTGCGGGCGGTCGGGGCCGCCGGGCCCACCACCGAGGTGATCGCCGTCCATCTGGACCACGACGCGCCGCCCGGTGCGGAGTTGGACCGCCGGCTCGCGGCCGGCGGGGCGCGGGCCGTGCCGGACGGGACGACGCTCCCGGTGGGCGCCTACCACGCCACCCCCGAGGTGCCCCGGCGCACGCTGGTCACGGGCGGGGCCAGGTCGGGGAAGTCGGTGGAGGCCGAACAGCGCCTGGAGACCTTTCCCGAGGTGGTGTACGTCGCCACGGGCGGCCGGCGTCAGGGCGACGCGGAGTGGGAGGCCCGGATCGGGCTGCACCGGGAGCGCCGGCCCGCCGCGTGGCGCACCGAGGAGACCTGTGAGCTGGTGGGGCTGCTGGAGCAGGACGGGCCGCCGCTGCTGATCGACTGTCTGTCGCTGTGGCTGACGGACGCGATGGACCGGGTCGGCGCCTGGGACGACGACCGGTGGTCCGACGGCGGTGAGGAGAAGCTGCGCGAACGGGTCGCCGAGCTGGTCCGCGCGGTGCGCGGGACCCGTCGTACGGTCGTCGCCGTGACCAACGAGGCCGGTTCGGGCGTGGTCCCGGCGACGGCCTCCGGGCGGCGTTTCCGGGACGAACTGGGCCGGCTGAACGCCGCGTTCGCGGCCGAGTGCGAGCAGGTGCTGCTGGTGGTGGCGGGTCGTGCGCTGGTGCTGCGGGGCTGAGGGCCGGGGGTGCCGGAGAGGTGCCGGGTACTGTTCCGGTCAGGAGCCCCCGGCGGGGTTCCGGCCCACCTAGCGACGACCCGCGAGGCAGACCCCCGTGAATCTGGACGACTTCTCCGACCTGATCGAGCGCCCCGACGGGGGCGTACGGCGTGACGCCGAGGAACGCCGGGAGCGGCTCGCCGTTCCCGTGGGCGCCCTCGGCCGGCTCGACGAGCTGGGTGAATGGCTGTCGGCCGCCCAGCAGTCGGTGCCCGTCAAGGCGGTCGAGCGGCCGCGCGTCGTGCTGTTCGCCGGCGATCACGGGGTGGCGGAGCTGGACGTCTCCGGCCGCGAGGCGGGGACCGCGCACGAGCTGGTCCGGGCGGTGCTGGACGGTGCGAGCCCCGTCGCCGTGCTGGCCCGGCGCTTCTCCGTGCCCGTACGGATCGTGGACGCCGGCCTGGACTGCGATCCGGAGCTGCTGCCGGAGGCCGTCGTGCGCGACCGGGTGCGGCGCGGCAGCGGCCGGATCGACGTCGAGGACGCGCTGACGGCCGAGGAGGCCGAGCAGGCCGTACGGCTCGGGATGCGTGTCGCCGACGAGGAGGCCGACTCCGGCACGGACCTGGTGGTGCTGGGTGATCTGAGTGTCGGCGGTACGACGGCGGCCTCGACGCTGATCGCCGCCCTCTGCGGTACGGACGCCTCGGTGGTGACCGGGCGCGGCGGTGCGGGCATCGACGACCTGGCCTGGATGCGCAAGTGCGCCGCGATCCGGGACGCGCTGCGGCGGGCCCGCCCGGTCCTCGGTGACCAGCTGGAGCTGCTGGCCACCGTCGGCGGCGCGGACCTGGCGGCCATGACGGGGTTCCTGCTGCAGAGCGCGGTGCGCCGGATGCCCGTGGTGCTGGACGGGGTGGTCTCGGCCGCCTGTGCGCTGGTGGCCCAGCGGGCGGCGTTCCGGGCCCCGGACTGGTGGCTGGCGGGACAGCTCAGCGGGGAGCCGGCCCAGCTGAAGGCGCTGGACCGGATGGCGCTGACCCCGCTGCTGGACCACGGGGTGACGGTGGGCGAGGGAAGCGGGGCGCTGCTGGCGCTGCCGCTCGTCCAAGCCGCGGCGGCGCTGGCGGCGGAGCTGCCCGAGCGCACCCCGGAGGAGGCGGAACCGGAAGCCGGAGCGGAAGCCGGGGAAGCCGGGGAAGAGGCGAAGCCGTCCGAGGACGCGGAGGCGGCGGGCACCGGAGTCTGAGCGCCGCCCCTCGTGGGCGGCCGGTGGTGGGGCCCTGGGCCTCAGGTCCCGCCGCCGGGGCGGGTGCCCGGCAGCGGGGTCCTGTCCGGGGCCCCGCCGATCAGGTCCTGGAACCGGCGGCGCGGGCCCGCCCAGCGCACGTCGTGGTGATACGCCCTCAGCACCGCGCGGGCGCGGGCGCGGTGGCGCCGGCGGTAGAAGCGCTTGGCCCACGCGGAGGCGGGCCGGGCCAGCCGGATCGCGCCGATCAGCGCGATGAACGGGATGAGGGTGCCGATCACCGCCATCCGGGCCTTGCCCTTGAACAGGGCGATCAGCACGAAGCCGAAGTTGACGACGTAGGTCAGCACCACGCCCAGCCTGTTCTGCTGCTGATCACCGCTCAGTTCGTCCACACCGAGCGGCGAGAACCCGGCGAGCACGAGCAGGACGAGCGAGGCGGTGAGGACGACCACCTCCACGCTCTGGCGGCCCTCCTCGGTCCAGTACACGTCGTCGAGGTGCAGGATGAGGGCGAACTCGTCCAGGACCAGCCCGGCGCCGACCGCGAAGACGACCGCGAAGATCCCGGCGGCGGCGCCGCGTTGACCGCTCGCGACCGCGCCGAAGCCTCCGACCACCGAGAGCACGACACCGGGCACCACGTGGTGGACGTGCACACCGCCGGGCGTGAAGTTACGGAACGGCCCCTTCCCGGCCCGGATCATCCGCGTGATCACCCGGGTGATCGCGAAGGTCAGCACGAACGCGCTCAGGGCGAGCAGCAGCGGGAGTTTGCCCGGCTCGACGATGTTCTGCTGGAACCAGTGACCCATGCCACCTCCATCCTGAGACCCACCTCTGCGGCATTTTGGGCCACTCTGCCCGATCTGCCGTGCCGCCGCACCGGCTAGCCTGCGCGCGGTGACCTCCCTGAACAGCCATGGGCCGCGATTCGCCTTCGGCACCCTGACCGCGCTCCCCGTCCGCGTCTCACGCTGGGACCGCGACACCGCCCGTGCCGGCATGCTGTGCGCCCCGCTCGCCGGGCTCGCCGTGGGGCTGCTCGCGGCCGCCCCCGGGGTGGTGCTCCTGTGGGGCGGGTCGGGCCCCCTGGTGGCGGCGGTCGCCTCGGCCGCGCTTCCCGCCGCGCTGACCCGGGGGCTGCACCTGGACGGGCTCGCGGACACCGCCGACGGGCTCGGCAGCGCCAAGCCGGCCGAGGACGCGCTGCGGATCATGAAGCGGTCGGACATCGGGCCGTTCGGTGTGGTCACCCTGCTGTTCGTGCTGCTGGCCCAGGTCGCGGCGCTCTTCGAGCTGTACGGCCGCGGCTGGGCGGACGGGGCGCTGGGCACGGTCGCCGCCGCCGTCGTCGC
The DNA here is from genome assembly GCF_055583745.1 of Streptomyces sp. NPDC104381. Classification (NCBI taxonomy): domain Bacteria; kingdom Bacillati; phylum Actinomycetota; class Actinomycetes; order Kitasatosporales; family Streptomycetaceae; genus Streptomyces; species Streptomyces sp. NPDC104381. The sequence goes on along the minus strand of NZ_JBVJNK010000001.1, from coordinate 712,784 downwards.
CCGCCTCGCGCTCACGCTGGCCTCGCGCCGCGGCGTGCCGCCGGCCCGGCCGGAGGGGCTCGGCGCGGCGGTGGCGGGCACGGTCCCGCCGCTGGGTGCCGCGGTCGTGGCCGGTGCGGTGGTCCTGTGCTGCGCGGCGGCCGGCGCGCTGGCGGGCGGGTACGGCGGCGCCTCGCACTACGCCCTCGCCGCCCTGGCCGCTCTCGGTGCGGCGCAGATGATGCTGCGTCACTGTGTGCGGCGCTTCGGCGGGGTGACCGGCGACGTGTTCGGCGCGCTGGAGGAGACGGCCGCCACGGTGGCGCTGCTGGTGCTGTCCCTCGGCCGGGGCGTGTTCTGAAAGCAGCGCCGTCCGCCCCCTTCGCCGAGGGCTCCCCCGCACCGGACGGCCCCGCCCCCGTGAGCGGGGAGCGGGGGCGCGCGTAGGCTCGTTCCCGGCACATTGTGGGGGCGTCATACGATGCGCCGGGCACGGTCGGCCTACCCCTCGACCAGCACAGACCGGCACATAACTCAACGGAAGCGAGATTTCACCACCGTGACTGCTCTCACTCTCAGCACCTCAGGTGCGGCGACGCTGCGCGCCGACGCACTCGTCGTCGGTGTCGCCAAGGCCACCGGGTCCAAGTCCGGCCTGGTCGTCGCGCCGGGCGCCGAGGCCGTGGACAAGGCGTTCGACGGGAAGCTCGCCACCGTCCTGGAGACCCTGGGCGCCTCCGGTGCCGAGGGCGAAGTGACCAAGCTCCCCGCCCCGGCCGGTCTCAAGGCCCCGGTCGTCATCGCGGTCGGGCTCGGTCCGGTCCCGGCGAAGGACGAGGCGTACGACGCCGAGGCGCTGCGCCGGGCCGCGGGCAACGCCGCGCGTGCCCTGAAGGGATCGAAGAAGGCCGGCTTCGCGCTGCCGGCGGAGTCCGCCGAGGACGCCGGGGCCGTCGCGGAGGGCGCCCTGCTGGGTGCGTACGCCTTCACCGCCTACCAGGGCGGCGAGAACAAGCTGGCCCCCAAGGGCGCCAAGAGCCCGGCGAAGCTGCCGCTCGGCGAGGTCGCCCTGCTCGGCACCAAGCCGCGGGACAAGGCCTTCAAGGCCGCCGCCGAGCGCGCCCTCGCGGTCACCGAGGAGATCAACCGGGCCCGCGACCTGATCAACACCCCGCCGAACGACCTGTACCCCGAGTCCTTCGCCGCCGTGGCCACCGCCGCCGGCAAGGAGCACGGCATCAAGGTGCAGGTCCTGGACGAGAAGGCGCTCGTCAAGGGCGGCTACGGCGGTCTGCTCGGCGTCGGCCAGGGCTCCACGCACGGCCCGCGCCTGGTGAAGCTCGCCTACACGCACCCCAAGGCGGAGAAGACGCTCGCCCTGGTCGGCAAGGGCATCACGTACGACTCGGGCGGCATCTCGCTCAAGCCGGCCGGCCACAACGAGACGATGAAGTGCGACATGAGCGGCGCCGCCGCCGTGTTCGCCGCCGTCGTCGCGGCCTCCCGCCTCGGCCTCCAGGTCAACGTCACCGGCTGGCTGGCGCTCGCCGAGAACATGCCGTCCGGCAACGCCACCCGCCCGGGTGACGTCCTGCACATGTACAGCGGCAAGACCGTCGAGGTCCTCAACACCGACGCCGAGGGCCGGCTCGTCCTCGCCGACGCGCTGACCCGCGCGTCGGAGGAGAAGCCGGACGCGATCGTCGACGTGGCGACCCTGACCGGCGCGATGGTGCTGGCGCTCGGCAACCGCACCTTCGGTGTGATGGCCAACGACGACGCGTTCCGTACGTCGATCCACGAGATCGCCGAGGAGGTCGGCGAGGCCTCCTGGCCGATGCCGCTCCCCGCCGACCTGCGCAAGGGCATGGACTCCCCGACCGCCGACATCGCCAACATGGGCGAGCGGATGGGCGGCGGCCTGGTGGCCGGCCTGTTCCTGAAGGAGTTCGTCGGCGAGGGCATCGCCTGGGCGCACCTGGACATCGCGGGCCCCGCCTTCCACGAGGGCGCGCCGTACGGCTACACGCCCAAGGGCGGCACCGGATCCGCGGTCCGCACCCTGGTGCGGCTGGCGGAGCGCACCGCGGCCGGCGACCTCGGCTGAGTCCGGAGCCGGCGTCCGCGCGTGGACCCCGCGCGAGGTTCGCTCGCGGCGCAGACGGCCCCGGGCATACGTCCGGGGCCGTCGGTGTTCCCCACGGTGGATCCGACCGGCATATTTCCGGAAATCTGTACGTATCGGTAACCATCCGGCCGGGATCTTCGTCCGGCTCGGAGCAGGGGCCCGCGTCCCGTCCGGACTCAACAAGTGCGAAGATGGGTTCTCGGCAGGACAGGGCCCCCACCACAGGGCCGAATAACGCAAGCGGCCGAACACCAGCCGACCGGCCGGTCACACCCCAGCGACGGGGCCCGGCGTACGGCGCACATGCATGGAGGACGTGACGTGGCGAACGACGCCAGCACCGTTTTCGACCTAGTGATCCTCGGCGGTGGCAGTGGCGGTTACGCCGCGGCCCTGCGCGGAGCTCAGCTGGGCCTGGACGTCGCACTGATCGAGAAGGGCAAGGTCGGCGGCACCTGCCTGCACAACGGCTGCATCCCCACGAAGGCGCTGCTGCACGCCGGCGAGATCGCCGACCAGGCCCGCGAGGCCGAGCAGTTCGGCGTGAAGGCCACCTTCGAGGGCATCGACATGGAGGCCGTCCACAAGTACAAGGACGACGTGATCTCGGGCCTGTACAAGGGTCTGCAGGGTCTCATCGCCTCGCGCAAGGTGCACTACATCGAGGGTGAGGGCCGGCTCTCGTCGCCCACCTCGGTGGATGTCAACGGCCAGCGCGTCCAGGGCCGCCATGTGCTGCTCGCGACCGGTTCCGTACCGAAGTCGCTGCCGGGCCTGGAGATCGACGGCAACCGCATCATCTCCTCGGACCACGCGCTGAAGCTGGACCGGGTGCCGAAGTCGGCGATCGTCCTGGGCGGCGGCGTCATCGGCGTCGAGTTCGCCTCGGCGTGGAAGTCCTTCGGCAGTGACATCACCATCGTCGAGGGCCTGAAGCACCTGGTCCCGGTCGAGGACGAGAACAGCTCCAAGCTTCTTGAGCGCGCGTTCCGCAAGCGCGGCATCAAGTTCAACCTCGGCACCTTCTTCGACAAGGCCGAGTACACGCAGGACGGCGTGAAGGTCACCCTCGCCGACGGCAAGACCTTCGAGGCGGAGGTGCTGCTGGTCGCGATCGGCCGCGGCCCCGTCTCGCAGGGTCTGGGCTACGAGGAGGCGGGTGTCGCGCTCGACCGCGGCTACGTCCTCGTCGACGAGTACATGCAGACCAACGTGGAGACCATCTCGGCCGTCGGTGACCTGGTCCCGACCCTCCAGCTCGCCCACGTCGGCTTCGCCGAGGGCATCCTGGTGGCGGAGCGGCTCGCCGGACTCAAGACCGTGCCGGTCGACTACGACGGCGTGCCGAAGGTGACGTACTGCCACCCCGAGGTCGCCTCCGTCGGCATCACCGAGGCCAAGGCCAAGGAGATCTACGGTGCGGACAAGGTCGTCGCCCTCAAGTACAACCTGGCGGGCAACGGCAAGAGCAAGATCCTGAAGACCGCGGGCGAGATCAAGCTCGTCCAGGTCAAGGACGGTGCCGTGGTCGGCGTCCACATGGTCGGTGACCGTATGGGCGAGCAGGTCGGCGAAGCCCAGCTGATCTACAACTGGGAGGCGCTGCCGGCCGAGGTCGCGCAGCTCATCCACGCCCACCCGACGCAGAACGAGGCGATGGGCGAGGCCCACCTGGCCCTGGCCGGCAAGCCTCTCCACTCCCACGACTGATCCAGTCCCGGGGACGACCGACCACTTCACACTTTCGTAAGGAGCAACCGAAACCATGTCGGTTTCCGTAACCCTTCCGGCGCTCGGTGAGAGCGTCACCGAGGGCACCGTCACCCGCTGGCTGAAGGCCGAGGGCGAGCACGTCGAGGCCGACGAGCCGCTGCTCGAGGTCTCGACCGACAAGGTCGACACCGAGATCCCCGCGCCCGCCTCGGGCACCCTCTCGTCCATCAAGGTCGCCGAGGACGAGACCGTCGAGGTCGGCGCCGAGCTGGCCGTCATCGACGACGGTTCGGGCGCGCCGGCCGCCGAGTCGGCTCCGGCCGCCGAGCCGGAGGCCGCTCCGGCCCCGGCCCAGGAGGCTCCGGCGCCCGCCGCCGAGGCCCCCGCCGCCGAAGCCCCTGCCGCCGAGGCCCCCGCCGCCCCGGCCGGTGGTGCCTCCGGCACCGACGTCACCCTTCCGGCGCTCGGCGAGAGCGTCACCGAGGGCACCGTCACCCGCTGGCTGAAGGAGGTCGGCGAGGAGGTCGCGGAGGACGAGCCCCTGCTCGAGGTCTCCACGGACAAGGTCGACACCGAGATCCCCGCCCCGGTCGCCGGTGTGCTGCTGGAGATCGTCGTCGGTGAGGACGAGACCGCCGAGGTCGGCGCCAAGCTCGCCGTCATCGGCGCTCCGGGTGCCGCTCCGGCCCAGGCCGCCCCGGCCCCCGCCGCGGCTCCGGCCGAGGCCGCCCCGGCTCCGGCCGAGGCCGCCCCGGCCGCTCAGGCGCCGGCCCCCGCCGCGCCCGCTCCGGCCGCCCCGGCCCCGGCCCCGGCTGCTCCGGCACCGGCCCAGGCCGCTCCCGCCGCCCCGGCCCAGGCTCCCGCCGCTCCGGCGGCACAGCCCGCCGCCCCGGCTCCGGCCGCCCAGGCCGCGCCTTCCGGTGACAACGGCGCGTACGTCACGCCGCTGGTCCGCAAGCTCGCCGCCGAGAACGGCGTCGACCTGGGCTCGGTCAAGGGCACCGGTGTCGGTGGCCGGATCCGCAAGCAGGACGTCGTCGCCGCCGCGGAGGCCGCCAAGGCCGCCGCAGCCGCTCCGGCTCCGGCCGCCGCCGCTCCCGCGGCCAAGGCCGCGCCGAAGCTGGAGGCTTCGCCGCTGCGCGGTCAGACGGTCAAGATGACCCGCATGCGCAAGGTCATCGGCGACAACATGATGAAGGCGCTGCACTCGCAGGCCCAGCTGACCTCGGTCCTCGAGGTCGACATCACGAAGCTGATGAAGCTGCGCAACCAGGCGAAGGAGTCCTTCGCCGCCCGTGAGGGCGTCAAGCTGTCCCCGATGCCGTTCTTCGTGAAGGCGGCGGCCCAGGCGCTGAAGGCCCACCCGGTCGTCAACGCCCGGATCAACGAGGACGAGGGCACCATCACGTACTTCGACTCGGAGAACATCGGCATCGCCGTGGACGCCGAGAAGGGTCTGATGACCCCGGTCATCAAGGGTGCGGGCGACCTGAACATCGCCGGTATCGCGAAGAAGACCGCCGAGCTGGCCGGCAAGGCCCGCGGTGGCGGCCTCACCCCGGACGACATGTCCGGCGCGACCTTCACGGTCAGCAACACCGGTTCGCGCGGTGCGCTGTTCGACACGGTCATCGTCCCGCCGAACCAGGCGGCCATCCTGGGCATCGGCGCCACCGTCAAGCGTCCGGCGGTCATCGAGACCGCCGAGGGCACCGTCATCGGCGTCCGCGACATGACCTACCTCTCGCTCTCCTACGACCACCGTCTGGTGGACGGCGCGGACGCCGCCCGTTACCTGACCACGGTCAAGGCGATCCTCGAGGCGGGCGAGTTCGAGGTCGAGCTCGGCCTCTGAGCCGGCCGGCTGTAACCAGCCTCACCAGCGGCGCCCCCGTCCGGAACCCTTCCGGACGGGGGCGCCGCCGTATTGTCTAGACACCGGCCGGTCACCCCCGGCCACCGTGTCGGCGCAGGCAGCACCGGTTCGCCCCCGAAGGAGCCCCCCATGACCCCGCCCGTCGTCCACTCGCTGCGCGAACAGATCCGCGAGCACATCGTGGAAGGGATAGTCAGCGGGCGCTGGAAGCCGGGTGAGCGCATCGTGGAGCGCCGCATCGCCACCGAGCTGGAGGTCAGCCAGACGCCCGTGCGCGAGGCGCTGCGGGAGCTGGAGACGCTGCGGCTGATCGAGTCGGCGCCCAACAAGGGGGTCAGGGTCCGCAATCTGACCGCGGCCGATCTGGAGGAGAGCTATCCCGTGCGGGCCGGGCTGGAGCAGATCGCGGCGGAGCTGGCGGCCCCCGCGCTCGGCGAGGACTGCTCGGCGCTCACCCCGCACGTGACGGCGCTGTACGAGGCGGACCGGCTGGCCGACGGCGAGGCGCAGGTGCGGCACACGGTGGCCTTCCACCGGGAGCTGGTGCGCGCCGCGGGCAACGCGGTGCTGCTGCACACCTGGGAGGGGCTGGGCATCGAGGTGTTCACGGCCCTGTCGATCCGCTGGCTGGGGACGGTGCAGAAGTCGTACGCCGAGGAGCACGAGGCCCTCATCGAGGCGTTCCTGCGGCGTGACCCGGCGATCGCCGTCCTGGTGAAGGAGCATGTCCTCGGGTGCGCGCCGCGCGCCTGAGCGGTGCCGCGGCCTGCCGCCCATCTGCGGGGGGAGGCGCTCGGCCGTGCGTGCCGGTGCCCGTTTCACCCCCTTGGTCCCGTCACTCCGTGCCCCGTTTCGCGGCACCGCATGCCACTTTTCTTCATATCGAGAAGTTTTGCCCTTCACCCTTTGATCGATCATCGATCGGCGACTTACAGTTCAGTCGCGGGCCCACCGGCCCGATCGCCCTGTCCTGCCAGTCAGGGCCTTCTCCACCCCCCTCCACTCCGGAAGGCGGCGATCATGACCGACCCCGTAGCACAGCTTCCGAGCGAGCTCGACCAGCTCCCGGACCGCGACCCCGAGGAGACCGCCGAGTGGGCGGCCTCCCTGGACGCCGTCACCAAGGCCGCGGGCCCGCACCGCGCCGCATACCTGATGCGGCGTTCGCTCCAGCACGCCGAGGGCGCCGGCATCGCGCTGCCCAAGCTGCTGGAGAGCGATTACGTCAACACCATCCCCACCTCCGCCGAGCCCGCGTTCGACGGCGACCTGGAGATGGAATCGAAGATCACCGCGTGGAACCGCTGGAACGCGGCCGCGATGGTCACCCGTGGCGCCCGGTACGGCGTCGGAGGCCACATCGCCACGTTCGCCTCGGCGGCCTGGCTGTACGAGACCGGCTTCAACCACTTCTTCCGCGGCAAGGAAGGTGACGGCTCCGGCGACCAGCTCTACATCCAGGGCCACGCCTCGCCCGGCATCTACGCCCGCGCCTTCCTCGACGGCCGCCTCGACGAGCAGCAGCTCGACAACTTCCGCCAGGAGTCCGGGGGCAACGGCCTGCCGTCCTACCCGCACCCGCGGCGGCTGCCCTGGCTGTGGGAGTTCCCCACCGTCTCGATGGGCCTCGGCCCGCTCTCGGCGATCTACCAGGCGCGCTTCAACCGCTATCTGACCAACCGCAAGATCAAGGACACGTCGAACTCGCACGTCTGGGCCTTCCTGGGCGACGGCGAGATGGACGAGCCCGAGTCGACCGCCGCCCTCGCCCTCGCGGCGCGTGAGCAGCTCGACAACCTGACCTTCGTCATCAACTGCAACCTGCAGCGCCTCGACGGCCCGGTCCGCGCCAACTTCCGGGTGGTCCAGGAGCTGGAGGGCGCCTTCCGCGGAGCCGGCTGGAACGTCATCAAGACGCTCTGGGGCAACGCCTGGGACGAGCTGTTCCAGCTGGACACCACGGGTGCGCTGATCCGCCGCCTCCGCGAGGTCCCGGACGCGCAGTTCCAGACGTACGCCACCCGCGACGTGGCCTACATCCGCGAGCACTTCTTCGGCGCCGAGCCCGCCCTCGCCGAGCTGGCGAAACTCCTGAGCGACGCGAAGATCGCCGAGTGTTTCTACAGCTCCCGCGGCGGCCACGAGGCCCGCAAGGTGTACGCGGCCTACCGCGCGGCCCTGGAGCACAAGGGCGCGCCGACCGTGATCCTGGCCCAGACGGTCAAGGGCTACACCCTCGGCAAGGGCTTCGAGTCCAAGAACGCCAACCACCAGATGAAGAAGCTGTCGATCGACGAGTTCAAGGGCATGCGCGAGCTGCTCGGCCTCCCGATCCCGGACAGCGCCTTCGAGGACGGGCTGGTCCCCTACGGCCACCCGGGCGCCGACTCCCCCGAGGTCCGCTACCTCCAGGAGCGCCGTGCCGCCCTCGGCGGTCCTGCCCCCGCCCGCCGGGTGCACGCCGTGGCGCTGCCCCAGCCGGAGGAGCGCGCGTTCAAGGCCCTGTACAAGGGGTCCGGCAAGCAGGAGATGGCCACCACCATGGCGTTCGTCCGCCTGGTGAAGGACCTGATGCGGGACAAGGAGACCGGCAAACGCTGGGTGCCGATCGTCCCGGACGAGGCCCGTACCTTCGGTATGGAGTCGCTGTTCCCCTCGGCCGGCATCTACTCGCCGCTCGGCCAGACGTACGAGCCGGTCGACCGCGACCAGCTGATGTACTACAAGGAGGCCAAGGACGGCCAGATCCTCAACGAGGGGATCACCGAGGCCGGGGCCATGGCCGACTTCATCGCCGCCGCGTCGTCGTACGCGACGCACGGCGAGACGATGATCCCGTTCTACATCTTCTACTCGATGTTCGGCTGGCAGCGGACCGGCGACCAGATGTGGCAGCTCGCCGACCAGCTCGGCAAGGGCTTCATCGTCGGCGCCACGGCGGGACGTACGACGCTGACGGGCGAGGGCCTCCAGCACGCGGACGGCCACTCCCACCTGATCGCGTCCACGAACCCGGCGTCGCTCAACTACGACCCGGCGTTCGCGTACGAGATCGCGGTGATCGTCAAGGACGGTCTGCGCCGGATGTACGGCCCCGAGGCCGAGAACGTCTTCTACTACCTGACGGTCTACAACGAGCCGAAGCAGCAGCCCGCGATGCCGGAAGGCGTCGAGGACGGCATCGTCAAGGGCCTGTACCGCTTCAAGGAGGGCGTGCCCGCCGAGGCGGACGCCCCGCGTCTCCAGGTGCTCGCGTCCGGTACGGCGATCCACTGGGCCCTGGAGGCCCAGGAGCTGCTGGCCGCCGACTGGGGTGTCACGGCCGACGTCTGGTCCGCCACCTCGTGGGGCGAGCTGCGCCGTGACGCGCTGGAGGCGGACGAGGCCCTGCTCCGCGGCGAGGAGCGGGTGCCGTACGTGACCCAGGCGCTCTCCGGCGCTCCGGGCCCGGTCCTCGCGGTCAGCGACTGGATGCGCGCGGTCCCGGACTCCATCAGCCAGTGGGTGGAGCAGGACTGGTCCTCGCTCGGCACGGACGGCTTCGGCCTCTCCGACACCCGCCAGGGCGCCCGCCGCCACTTCGGTGTCGACGCCGAGTCCGTCGCGGTCGCCGCGCTGGCCCAGCTGGCCCGCCGTGGCGAGATCCCGGCCTCCAAGGTCAAGGAGGCCCGGGAGAAGTACGGCATGTGAGTCCGCGCGGGGGCGGGTACCGGGTCGCCCGGTACCCGCCCCCGCCGTGTTCTCCGGGCGCCCCACAATGGGTTCCATGCGCGCTGCCCGGCTCATCAAGATGGTGCTGCTCCTGCAGTCCCGGCCCTCCATGACCGCCGCACAGCTGGCCCGGGAGCTGGAGGTGTCGGAGCGCACCGTGACCCGGGACGCCCAGGCGCTCTCCGAGGCGGGTGTGCCCGTGTACGCCGACCGCGGCCGGGCCGGCGGCTACCGGCTCGTCGGTGGCTACCGGACCCGGCTCACCGGGCTGGCCCGCCACGAGGCCGAGGCGCTCTTCCTGTCCGGGCTGCCGTCCGCCCTGCGCGAGATGGGGCTCGACGACGCGGCGTCGGCGGCCCGGCTGAAGGTGACGGCCGCGCTGCTCCCCTCGCTCCGGGACGCCCCGGCCACCGCCGCGCAGCGCTTCCATCTGGACGCCCCGGGGTGGTACCAGGATCCGGCCACCCCCGAGCTGCTGCCCGCCGTCGCGGAGGCCGTCTGGGACGACCGGCTGGTCCGGGCGCGCTACCGCCGCCGGTCCTCGGACGAGGTGGAGCGGGAGCTCGCTCCGTACGGCCTCGTCCTGAAGGCCGGGGTCTGGTACCTCTGTGCCCGGGCCGGGGACGACTTCCGGGTGTACCGCATCGACCGGTTCGCCTCCGTCGATGTGTCGGAGACCCGTTTCGCCCGGGACGAGGACTTCGACCTGCCGCGTTTCTGGGCGGAGCGGGCCGCGCAGTTCGCCCGGTCGATCCTGCGGACCGAGGTGACCGTGCGGCTGTCGGAGGACGGCGTACGGCGGCTGCCGCACGCCGTGGACCGGGCCGCGGCCGAGGGGGCGCTGGCGGAGGCCGGGGCGCCGGACGCGGACGGCCGGCGCACGGTCGTCCTGCCGGTCGAGTCCGCCGAGGTGGCGTACGAGCAACTGCTGGCCCTCGGTCCCGAGGTGGAGGTCCTGGCCCCCGCCGCCCTGCGCGAACGTTTTGCCGGTACGGCCGAACGACTGCGCGACCTCTACCGCTGAAGGGGCCCGGAAGTGCGGCCGAAGGCGTCAATTCGGTGTCTGGGCGTGCGTCGCCCGCCACCGGGGCAGATGCTGGACCCGTGATGGACGAGACGGAGTTCTGGGAGATCATCGACAGCACCCGCGAGGCCGCCGAGGGCGACCCCGAGGACCACGCCGACCTGCTCGTCGAACGGCTGGTGCGGCTCGATCCCGACTCCGTGCTGGACTTCGCCAGACACTTCGAGGCCCGCTACAACCGCGCGTACCGCTGGGATCTGTGGGGCGCGGCGGCCGTGCTGCTCGGCGGTGCGAGCGACGACGCCTTCGACTACTTCCGCTGCTGGCTGATCGCGCAGGGCCGGGAGGTCTTCGAGGGCGCGATGCACGACCCGGACAGCCTGGCCGAGCTGCTGGACGACTTCGACGAGGATCTCGACGGGGACGGCGAGGAGCTCGGCTTCGCCGCCGACGAGGCCTACGAGCAGCTCACCGGGGCCGTCGCCCCCGACCTGGGGCTGCCGCCGCAGCCCGCGGAGCCGGAGGGCACGCCCTTCTCCTTCGACGACGACGCGGCGTTGGCGGAGCGCTACCCCGCGCTCCGGGAGCGCTTCGGCCCGGCCTGAGCCCCGTCCGGCGGCCGGCCGGCCCGGATTCAGGCCGTCAGCGTACGGCCCATCAGGACATCGTCGACGTACCGCCCGCCCAGGAAGAACTCCCCCGGCAGGACGCCCTCGACCGCGAAGCCCTCGGCCTCGTAGAGCGCCCGCGCGGCGCTGTTGTGGCCGAGCACCCGCAGGGTGAGCCGTCCGGCGCCCTGCCGCCGCGCCTCGGCGTACGCGGCGTGCAGCAGCGCCCGGGCGACGCCGTGGCGCCGCGCCAGCCGGCGACCGCGAGCCCCTGTATCTGGCGCACGTGCGCGTTGCAGGCGAGAGGCGTCGGGCGGACGAGCCGCAGGTATCCGGCGACGCACGCCTCGCCCCTGTCGGCAACGGCCTCGGCCACCAGGATGTCCTCGGGCCGGTGCCGGTCGTCGAAGAAGGGCTCGTACGGCGGCTGCGGCCTCGGCTGTACGGCGTGGAGAGTCGACCAGGTGGCCCGGTCGAGCTCGCCGAGCGCGGGACCGTCCGCGGGCACGGCGGGACGGACGGGGCGGAGGGACCTGAAGCGCGGCAAGGACATGCGCGCCACTGTGCCACGCGGGTTCCGTGTCACCGGAGGCCCATGGGGCAGGATGGTCGTCATGCCGCGCTCACGCATCGCCGTCACCGGATCGACCGGACTCATCGGGGCGGCGCTCGTGCGCTCGCTCCGCGCCGACGGGCACGAGGTGGTGCGCCTGGTGCGCCGCCCGGCCGCCACCGGTGACGAGGTGGAGTGGGACCCGAAGCGCCAGTACGTCGATGTGGCGGGCCTGGTCGGCTGCGACGCGGTCGTCCACCTCGCCGGGGCCGGGGTCGGGGACCACCGGTGGACCGACGCGTACAAGCGGGAGATCCGTGACAGCCGGGTGCTGGGCACGGCGGCCGTCGCCGAGGCGGTGGCCTCCCTGGACACCCCGCCGAAGGTGCTGCTCTCCGGGTCGGCCATCGGTTTCTACGGCGACACCGGTGACCGTGCCGTCGACGAGGGCGCGCCGCCCGGCGAGGGCTTCCTGCCGTCGGTCTGCGTGGAGTGGGAGGAGGCCACGGCCCCCGCCGAGGAGGCGGGCGTCCGCACGGTCCACGCGCGGACCGGTCTGGTCGTCTCCCGGCGGGGCGGCGCCTGGGGGCGGCTCTTCCCGCTGTTCAAGGCGGGGCTCGGCGGCCGGATGGGGGACGGCCGGCAGTACTGGAGCTTCATCGCGCTGCACGACCACATCGCGGCCCTGCGGCACATCCTGGACACCGGGACGCTGTCCGGGCCGGTGAATCTGACGGGCCCCTCCCCCGTCACCAACGGCGAGGTGACGGCCGCCATGGGGCGGGTGCTGCGGCGTCCGACCCTGTTCACCGCGCCGGCGCCCGCGCTGAAGGCGGCACTGGGCGAGTTCGCCGGGGACGTCCTGGCCAGCCAGCGGGTGCTGCCCGGCCAACTTCTCGACTCCGGCTTCGCGTTCGCCTTCCCCGGCATCGACGACGCCATCCGCGCAGCACTGCGCTGACCACGGTCCGGCGCTCCCCGGGTCCCGCGCCGGGCCGCCGTGCGACCCCGTGCTCCGGTGCCCGGGGTGCGCGCGACTGCGCCTCTCTCGGCCATACACCTAGCCTCATCCCGAACTCGGGCATTCCGGGGGCCTGTTGGGGGCAATAGCCCCCCAGCAGTCGCACCGACTCGGGGAGGGGCACGTGATCGGGGCACACACAGCGGACCACGCGGATGTGGTCATCATCGGGGCCGGGATCGCCGGCCTGTCGGCGGCCCACCGGCTGATCGACGCAGGGGTGGGCGTCAGCGTCCTGGAGGCCGCCCCGCACGTGGGCGGCCGGATGGCCACCCAGGACCTGGACGGGTTCCGGCTCGACCATCTGGGTCCGCTGCTCAGCTCCGCGCATCCGGAGCTGAGCGGCACACCGGGGCTCGAAGGGCTGGTGCTGCGGGACTTCGCTCCCGGGGTGCTCGTCCACAGCGGGGGGCGGCGGTACGGCGCCGGGGAGGTGCGGAGCGCGAGGGGCGCACTCCGCGCCGTACGCTCCCGGCCGAGCGCCCCTCGCGCTCCCTTCGGCGGGGCGATCGAACAGGCCAGGCTCGGCGCCTGGCTGGCCCGTCTCGCCACCACCGCGGACTCCCGGATCCTGACCCGGCCCGAACGGACGGCCCTGGACGCCCTGTCGGCGCGCGGCCTGCCGCCCCGCACGGTCGGCGGCTTCCTGCGGCCCCTGCTCTCGGCGCTGCTCGCCGACCCCGGGCTGACCACGTCCAGCCGCATGGCCGACCTCGCCCTCCGGGACTACGCGCGGGGCGGGCTCTGTGTGCCGTCGGGCGGCTCGGCGACGCTGCCCGAGCTGCTGGCGGCCTCCCTGCCGCCGGGGACCGTGCGCACCGGGATGCATGTCACGGGGGCCGACATCACCTCCGTACGCACCAAGGAACACGGTGAGCTGAGCTGCCGGTCGCTCCTGCTGGCCACCGGCGCGGGGGCCGCCACCGAACTGCTGCCCGGGCTGCGGACGCCCGCCTTCCACCCGGTGACCGTGCTGCACCACACCGCCCGGGAGGCACCGCCGACCGGTGGCCGTCTGCTGCTGGACGCGGACCGCTCGGGTCCGGTCGCGCACACCGTCGTGATGAGCGAGGTCGACCCCTCGCGCGCCCCGCGCGGCCGGGCGCTCATCACCTCCACGGTGCTCGGCACCCCGCCCGGGGACCTCGACGGCGAGGTACGCGCCCATCTGGCCAGGCTCTACGGCACACCCACCGGCGACTGGGAGCTGCTGGCCGCCCGTCACGACCCGGAGGCGGTCCCGGCCATGCCGCCGCCGCACGATCCGCACCGGCCGGTCCGGCTGCTCGCCGGGCTGTACGTGTGCGGCGACCACCGCGACACCAGCACCGTCCAGGGCGCGCTGCGCTCCGGCAGGCGCGCCGCCTCGGCGATCCTCACGGACCTGGGGGTGCGCCTGCGGCAGGGCGACGGGACGGAGCTGCCGGCCGCCGCCTGAGTTCCTCGGTCAGCCGAGCGCGGCGACCCGGTCGCGGTAGCCGCGCACGGCGACGGCGTCGCGGTAGGGCTCCAGGCGGCGCTCGAAGTCGCGTACGTACTCCGTGGCGCGCACCGACCGCATCTCCGCCGCCTGCTGGGCCGCCTCGGCGCCCAGCAGGCAGGCCTGGTCCAGCTCGCCGAGGCCGAGCCGCGCGGAGGCGAGCACCACCCGGCAGAACAGCCTGCTCCGGGCGTACGCCGGCGCGCGCAGCTGGAGCGACCGCTCGGCGTGCTGCGCGGCGACGCGGTACTGCTGGAGGTCGCGGTGGCAGTGGCCGAACTCGTCGGCGAGCTGGGCCTCGTCGAAGTACCGGGCCCAGTACGGCACGTCGTCCCCGGGCCGGGAGATCCCCAGCGCGCGTTCCGCCCGCGCCAGGGCGGCGACGCACTGCCTGGTCTCCCCGAGGACGCCGTGCCCCCGGGCCTCGACCGAGTGCAGCAGGGCCAGCACGACGGGCGGCGCCGACGAGCCGATGCCCTGCTGGGCGACGCGGGCGAGCTGGACGGCCTCCCTGCCGTGCCCGAGGTAGACCGCCTGCCGGCTCATCGTGATCAGGACGAAGGCGCCGTACGCCCGGTCCCCGGCGGCCTGGGCGAGCCGCAGGGCCTGGACGAAGTAGCGCTGGGCGAGGCCGTGCGCCGCGATGTCGTACGAGGTCCAGCCGGCGAGCCGGGTCAGATCGGCGGCGGCCGAGAACAGCCGGCGGCCGATCGCCTCGCCGTAGCTCCCGCGGAGCATGGGTTCGGCCTCGTGCTCCAGGTAGCGGACGAGGGCCTGCCTGGCGTGGCCGCCGCCGTAGGCGTTGTCCAGAGTGCGGAAGAGCTCGCCCACCGAGCGCAGGGCGGCGACGTCACCGCTGCCGACCCGCTGGCCCGCGCCGCGGTCGGTCTGCCGCTGGCGCGGGACCCCGAGGAGCGGCGGCACCGGCCCGGCCGGGCGGGAGGGCGCGGGGCCACGGGTGGAGCCGGGCCGCGCGCCGTTGGCGACCGCCCCGGGCACCGCGCCGGGGACGGCGGCCCCGGGGTGCTGCTGAAGCCCGAGCGGGGAGCGGTTCCCGTGGCCCTCGGCGGGCGTACGGGGGGCGGGCAGGCCGGCGGAGCCGTGCGCGCGGTCCTGCGGCTCGCCGCTGCCGACCCAGTCGTCGGCCCGCCCGATCAGCCAGTCCCTGCTGGGGACGACCAGCCCGGCGGGGGTGAACGCGATCTTGCGCAGCTCCGCGTGGCTGCCGGAGTCCTTGCGCCACAGCCCGCTGACGATGTCGACGGCCTCGGCGGGCGTGGCCGCGAACTCCAGGCCGGCGTAGACGGGCGCGCAGGCGTCCAGGCCCAGGTCCTGCGCGGAGAGCCGGCGTCCGAGCCGTCGGGTGAAGACCTCGGCGATCAGCGCGGGGGTGGTGCCCCGGGGCTGCTGGCCGCGCAGCCAGCGGGTCACCGAGGTCTTGTCGTATCGCAGGTCGAGCCCGTGTTCGAGGCCGAGCTGGTCCACCCGGCGGGCCAGGCCCGCATGGGAGAACCCGGCCTCCGCGATGAGGGCAGCGAGCCGCCGGTTCGGGGTGCGCTGCGGAGGTCGTTCCGACATCAGCTGTAAGGTCTCCTGCCTTCGGCGCCGGGCGGGCAGCCCTTACGGGCTCCCCCACGTGTGGGAGCGGGCGAGCCCGTTATGGAACGGCGCGAACTTAACCGGCCCGGCGGTAGCGGCGATGGCCTTCGCTCCACGTTCATCCGATCGTGTGAGGAACCTCGGATCGCTGACGGGGGGCGCCCGGTCCGCGACCTGCCGGACTCCGTCCTCCGGAGCGGTCGTACAGTGGCTCAGGGCGCACATCAGTGCATGGTGCCGTGGTTCCGGGGACACCCCCGGCCCTCCGGCACCGCGAGTAGGGAGGCACCCGAGTGAGTGAGCTGCGGTTCGTCCGTCTGGGATTCGGTGAGGAACGCGTCGACTACCAGGAGGCCTGGCAGAAGCAGCGCGAGGTGCACGCCGCCCGGTTCGAGGACACCGTCCCCGACACCTGCCTGCTCCTGGAGCACCCGTCGGTCTACACGGCGGGGAGGCGCACGACGGAGAGCGAGCGCCCGCTGGACGGCACCCCCGTCATCGACGTCGACCGCGGCGGGAAGATCACCTGGCACGGTCCGGGACAGCTCATCGGCTATCCGATCCTGAAGCTGCCCCGCCCGGTGGACGTGGTCGCCCACGTCCGCCGCCTGGAGGACGCCTTGATCCGCACGGCCGCGGAGTTCGGCGTGGAGACCAGCAGGGTCGAGGGCCGCAGCGGTGTCTGGGTCCTCGGTGACCCGGTCGAGGACCGTCCCGCGCTCGGCGGGCTCTCGCTCGACTTCGACCCCCGGCTCCACGACGAGGAGTTCGATCCCCGGCTGAACGGCCCCGAGTACGCGCCGTCCAACGCCGGGCAGCGCCGCGAGGACCGCAAGCTGGCCGCGATCGGCATCCGGGTCGCGAAGGGCGTGACCATGCACGGTTTCTCCCTGAACGTGAATCCGGACAACACCTCGTTCGACCGGATCGTGCCGTGCGGCATCCGGGACGCGGGCGTCACCTCGCTCTCGTACGAACTGGGCCGCGAGGTCACGATCGACGACGTGCTCCCGGTCGCCGAGAGACATCTGCGGGAGGTCCTGGAGAACGCGGACCTCGCGCCCCGCGTCGTCGCGCCGAAGGAGCCGGTCGCCTCGGCGTAGGCAAGGCTCCTGGTGAGGGGCGCGGGGAGGGCCGGCGGGAATAGGCCCCCTCGGCCACAGGTTGGCCAGACGCAAGGCCGTTCTAACCACGGGCGTACCCTGGTGTTCGCCGAAGAATCCAATGCAGCGAAAGCAAAGGGGTGCCGGAGTGTCCGGTGTCGCACCCGACGGGCGCAAGATGCTGCGCCTGGAGGTCCGAAACAGCCAGACCCCCATCGAGCGCAAGCCCGAGTGGATCAAAACCCGGGCGAAGATGGGCCCCGAGTACACGAAGATGCAGGCGCTCGTGAAGGGCGAGGGGCTGCACACCGTGTGCCAGGAGGCCGGCTGTCCGAACATCTACGAGTGCTGGGAGGACCGCGAGGCGACGTTCCTCATCGGCGGCGACCAGTGCACCCGGCGCTGCGACTTCTGCCAGATCGACACGGGGAAGCCGCAGGCGCTGGACCGTGACGAGCCGCGCCGCGTGGGCGAGTCCGTCGTGACGATGGACCTGAACTACGCCACGATCACCGGCGTCGCACGCGACGACCTGGACGACGGCGGCGCGTGGCTGTACGCGGAGACCGTGCGCCAGATCCACGCCCAGACCGCGGAGCGGGAGGGCGGCGCCACCAAGGTGGAGCTGCTGATCCCCGACTTCAACGCGGAGCCCGCGCAGCTCGCCGAGGTCTTCTCCTCGCGTCCGCAGGTGCTCGCGCACAACGTCGAGACGGTGCCGCGGATCTTCAAGCGGATCCGCCCCGGCTTCCGTTACGAGCGCTCCCTGGAGGTCATCACGCGGGCCCGCGAGGCCGGCCTGGTGACGAAGTCCAACCTGATCCTCGGCATGGGCGAGACCCGCGAGGAGGTCAGCGAGGCGCTCCAGGACCTGTACGACGCGGGTTGCGAGCTGATCACGATCACGCAGTACCTGCGGCCCTCCGCGCGGCACCATCCGGTCGAGCGCTGGGTGAAGCCGCAGGAGTTCGTCGAGCTGAAGGACGAGGCCGACGCGATCGGTTACTCGGGCGTCATGTCCGGCCCGCTGGTGCGTTCCTCGTACCGCGCGGGACGCCTCTTCCAGCAGGCGATGGAGCGGCGCGGCGCCACCGCCGCGACCGCTTCCGCCGTGTGAATCGGCGCACAAGCGGCTACTGAGCGTCAACGCCCGCAACGACGCGGCCCGTACGTCCCCCGCAGGTAGGGGGCCCGTATGGGCCGCGTCGGCGTGCGCGCCGCCGAAATCAGAGGTTCATTGGTGTTTGACCGACCGGTCATGCACTGGTAACACCGAGCAGTGACCCTAGGTACATACGCGGTGGCTCCGCAGCCGCCGTCGTCATTGCTTCCCGCTACTCAGTGCGCGCCGTGCGCGCATCCGCTCCGAGGGGAACACCCACGATGCACGCCGCACCGGTACGAGCCAATGCCATCCCGACCGTCACCACCGCGCTCCGCGCGGTCGAGTCGCTGCTCATGAGCAGCGGCCAGCGCACCGCCCGCCGCAACGCCTGGACGGCCGTCCTGGAGGACCGCCGCAGGGCGCAGGACCGGGTCGAGGCGGAGCATGTGCTGAAGGCTGTGGCCGACCACCGTTCCTAGGTCGCTCCCCCGCCACGTAAACTTCGGTACATGGCGAGGAAGGCAAACACTGACGGCGCGGACAGCGCCGAGAACGCGGGGCGGCTCAAGCAGATCGCCCTGACCTACAAGATGACCAGGCGGTCGGACCCCAAGGTGGGTCTTGTCGTCGCGGGTGTGGGAATCGTCACCTTCGGTGTCTTCCTCGCGATCGGTTTTCTGATCGGTCACCCCGTTTACGCGGGCATCCTGGGCTTCGTCCTGGCCTTCCTCGCGATGGCGATCATCTTCGGCCGGCGTGCCGAGCGTGCGGCCTTCGGACAGATGGAGGGCCAGCCGGGCGCGGCGGCGGCGGTGCTGGACCGGGTGGGCCGTGGCTGGACCACCACCCCGGCCGTCGCGATGAACCGCAGCCAGGACGTCGTCCACCGGGCGGTCGGCAAGGCCGGCATCGTCCTGGTGGCCGAGGGCAACCCGAACCGGGTGAAGAGCCTGCTGGCGGCCGAGAAGAAGCGGATGGCCCGGATCGTCGTCGACGTACCGGTGCACGACATCATCGTCGGTGACGGCGAGGGCCAGGTGCCGCTGAAGAAGGTGCGCACCACGATGCTGAAGCTTCCGCGGGTCCTGACCGGCCCGCAGGTGACCGCGGCCAACGACCGGCTCCGGGCCATGGGCGACCTGATGAGCAACATGCCGCTGCCGAAGGGCCCGATGCCGAAGGGCATGCGGATGCCGCGCGGCGGAAAGATGCGCTGACCGAGCACGTACGCGAAGGAGCGGCCCCGGACGGCGTACACGTCCGGGGCCGCTCCTCTTCTACTTTTCCACTCCGCTTGGCGCGTCTCAGATGCGGACCTGGACGGCGCGGGCCAGCCGGTCGTGGAGGCCGCGGCTGTCGCGGTCCCAGACGATGGCCGGGATCACCAGGAGCAGCAGCACCGTCCGCAGGACGACCCGCACGGTGCCGAGCCGCCCGCCGTCCTCGGCGACGACCCGCAGGCCCATGATCCGCTTGCCCGGGGTGGAGCCGACGGTCCCGACCGTGAGCAGGCTCAGCACGAGGAAGACGCCGAGCGCCCAGTTCCCCGCCGACTGCTGGTCACCACGAGCGATCAGCCCGTATGCGATCAGCATGCAGGCGGCCCAGTCGATGAAGAGGGCCCCGAAGCGCCGGCCGAGCGGGGCCACGGACCCCGGGCCTTCCTGGGGCAGACCGAGGCGCTCGCCCCGGTAACCGAAGTCGGCGCCCATCTCCTCGGCGGCCGCGCGGGGCCCCGAGAGCCACGATCCGATTGCTTGCCTGTTGTCCACCCGACCACGGTACTGCGCCCAGGTTTGTACCGGGCCGGGCGGGGCACCGAACACGTCGCTGAGGTGCTGACCACCACCGCCCTGGTTAACTTGTGCGAAACAAATGGGTCATGCTGGAGAAATCCTGTCTGCCTATGGTCGGGACCAGCGTGTGCCACCGCACTGGCCGCACAGACGAGCTGCAACCCCGCCCTTTCCCGGGTCGGGAGTAGGAGGAGTTGGATGTTCCAGAACGCCGACGAAGTCCAGAAGTACATCGCCGACAACGACGTCAAGTTCATCGACGTCCGGTTCTGCGACCTGCCGGGTGTGATGCAGCACTTCACGATCCCTGCGGCGACCTTCGACCCGGCCGAGGAACTGGCTTTCGACGGCTCGTCGATCCGCGGCTTCCAGGCCATCCACGAGTCGGACATGGCGCTCCGCGCGGACCTGTCCACGGCCCGTGTGGACCCGTTCCGCCGCGACAAGACGGTGAACGTCAACTTCTTCATCCACGACCCGATCACGGGCGAGCAGTACAGCCGTGACCCGCGGAACGTGGCCAAGAAGGCCGAGGCGTACCTCGCCTCGACCGGTATCGCCGACACCGCGTACTTCGGCCCGGAGGCGGAGTTCTACGTCTTCGACAACGTCCGTTTCCAGACGTCGGCGAACGAGAGCTTCTACCACATCGACTCCGAGGCAGGCGCCTGGAACACCGGTGCGGTCGAGAACAACCGCGGTTACAAGGTCCGCTACAAGGGCGGCTACTTCCCGACGCCGCCGGTCGACCACTTCGCCGACCTGCGCGCCGAGATCTCCATGGAGCTGGACAAGAACGGCCTCCAGGTCGAGCGCCAGCACCACGAGGTCGGCACCGCCGGCCAGGCCGAGATCAACTACAAGTTCAACACGCTGCTCGCCGCGGCCGACGACCTGATGCTCTTCAAGTACATCGTGAAGAACGTCGCCTGGCGCAACGGCAAGACCGCGACCTTCATGCCGAAGCCGATCTTCGGTGACAACGGCTCGGGCATGCACGTCCACCAGTCCCTGTGGTCCGGCGGCTCCCCGCTGTTCTACGACGAGCAGGGTTACGCGGGCCTCTCGGACATGGCGCGCTACTACATCGGCGGCATCCTGAAGCACGCCCCGTCGCTGCTGGCCTTCACCAACCCGACGGTGAACTCGTACCACCGCCTGGTCCCGGGCTTCGAGGCGCCGGTCAACATGGTGTACTCGCAGCGCAACCGCTCCGCCGCGATGCGCATCCCGATCACGGGCTCCAACCCGAAGGCGAAGCGCGTCGAGTTCCGCGCCCCGGACCCGTCGTCCAACCCGTACCTGGCGTTCTCGGCCCTGCTGATGGCCGGCCTGGACGGCGTGAAGAACAAGATCGAGCCGCCGGAGCCGATCGACAAGGACCTCTACGAGCTGGCGCCCGAGGAGCACGCGAGCGTCCAGCAGGTCCCGACCTCGCTCCCGGCGGTCCTCGACGCGCTCGAGGCCGACCACGAGTACCTCCAGGCCGGCGGCGTCTTCACGCCCGACCTGATCGAGACGTGGATCGACTACAAGCGCACCAACGAGATCGCCCCGATCCAGCTGCGCCCGCACCCGCACGAGTTCGAGCTGTACTTCGACCTCTAGGAGCAGGGTGGGCCGCACGGCAGGTCCACTCGGTTGAGCTCGGGAACATGAGCGAGGGCCGCCATCCCCTGGTCGGGGTGGCGGCCCTCGTTCGCGTTCGCGTACGACGGAAGGTGTGGTTCAGGATCCGTGAGAACACGCGTTTGGAAACGCCGGGACGGTAAACACGGTTCCTTGACAGCAGCTTCATACGACGTAACGGGGTAGGAGACGCACCATGGGCATCATCGCCTGGATCTTCATCGGTCTGCTCGCCGGCCTCATCGCCAAGGCACTGATGCCGGGCAAGGACCCCGGCGGCATCATCATCACGATGCTCATCGGTATCGCGGGTGGCCTTCTCGGCGGCTGGCTCGGCAAGGTCATCTTCGGGGTCGACTCCATCGACGGGTTCTTCGACCTCTCCACCTGGATCGCGGCCATCGTCGGCTCGCTCATCCTCCTCGCCCTGTACCGCGTCCTGACGGGCAACCGGCGCTCCCACCGCTGACCCGCGCCCCGCAGCCCTGCCCGACGGCTCCGCCTCCCCCTGGGGGTGCGGGGCCGTCCGCTGTCCGGAGCGCGGGGATCCGGTCGGACGGCGACACCTAGACTGAAGCCTCTTCGGGCCCGGCAGCGCGGCCCAGGCCGGACAGGAGCACGAAGGTGACAGCAGCGAACTCCGACGATCCGCCCGCCGAGGTGCTGGCGGACGCGGCTGCGGCGTTCGGGCTGCTGGCGTCGCCGCCGCGCCTGCACATCGTGTGGGCCCTGGCCGAGGGTGAGAGCGATGTGAGCGGGCTCGCCCAGCGCGTGGGCGGTGCCCTGCCCGCGGTCAGCCAGCATCTGACGAAGCTGAAGCTCGCCGGTCTCGTACGCTCCCGGCGGGAGGGGCGGCGGCAGGTCTACTTCGTCGACGACGCCGATGTGGTGACGGTGGTCCGGCTGATGATCGGCCAGCTGACCACCCGTGCCGAGGGGGCCTCCCGCCCCCGTCTCCGTGACCTCGGTGCCTGAGACCGCGACGGCGGGAATTACCGGTCCTGCGGTCCCCCTGGAGCAGTGGGCGCGGCAGCCGGTGGCCGGACCGCCCTCCTGGTCGGGGCTCACCTCCCTCCAGGTGCTGCGTCAGCTGGACAGCGGGCCCCGGGGGCTCGTCGAGGCGGAGGCCGGGGAGCGGCTCGCCCGGTTCGGTGAGAACACGGTGCCGCCGTGGCGGACGGTCTCCTGGCCCCGCCGCCTCGGCGGAAGCCTGCGGGACCCGTTCACCACGGTGCTGCTCTGTCTGGGAGTGGTGTCGGCCGCCGTGGGCGCCTGGGGGACCGCGGGCGTGATCCTCTCGCTGGTGGTGGTCAGCTGCGTGCTGCGTGCGGGCGGGGAGCGCCGGGCCGACCGGTCCGTGGCCGAGCTGCGGAAGCTGGTGGCGACCACGGCGACCGTGCTGCGGCGTACGGAGGAGGACGGGGCGCCCCGGTCGCGGGAGCTCCCGGTCGCCGAGCTGGTGCCCGGCGATGTGATCCGCCTCGCGCCCGGTGATCTGGTCCCCGCCGATGTGCGGCTCCTGCGCGCGAGCGGCCTCACCGTGCATCAGGCCCCGCTGACGGGCGAGTCGGCGCCGGTGGCGAAGCGCCCCGTCGACGTACCGGAGCCGGAGGGCGGTCCTTTCGACCAGCCGCAGCTGTGCTTCCAGGGCAGCAGCGTGGCGTCGGGCAGCGGTACGGCGGTCGTCGTCCGGACCGGGGCGCACACCCGCTTCGCCGCCACCCGGAGCGGGCCGGGACGGCGTGCGGCCAGTGCCTTCGACCGGTCGGTGCACGGGATCTCCTGGGTCCTGATCCGGTTCATGCTGCTGACGCCGCCGCTGGTGCTCATGGCCAACGCGGCGCTGCGCGGCCGGGGCTTCGAGACGCTGCCGTTCGCGGTGGCCGTCGCCGTCGGGCTCACCCCGGAGATGCTGCCGGTCATCGTCACGACCACCCTGGCCCGTGGGGCGTCCCTTCTCGCCCGGGACCACAGGGTGATCGTCAAGCGGCTTCCCGCGCTGCACGATCTGGGCGCGGTCGATGTGCTGTGCCTGGACAAGACGGGCACCCTCACCCAGGACCGGCCGGTCCTGCACCGGGCGCTGGACGTCCGGGGAAGGCCGGATCCCGAGGTACTGCACTGGGCCGGCGTCAACGCCTGGTGGACGCTCCAGCTCGCCGATCTGCCGGCCCCCGACGCCCTGGACGAGGCGATCCTGGACGCGGTCGGGGAGGACGCGCCGTCGGCGTACGAGGGTGTGGCGGTCCTGCCCTTCGATCCGGTGCGGCGCCTGTCCACCGCGGTCGTACGCCGCCCGGGCCGCCTCGGGCTGCACACGCTCGTGGTCAAGGGCGCGGTGGAGGCCGTGGTCGAACGCTGTGCGCTCGCCGACGACGAGCGGGCCCGGCTGCTGGCTCTCGCCGCGCGGGAGGCGCACGACGGCATGCGGCTGCTCGCGGTCGCCACCGCCGAACGGCCCGCCCGGAACCGTGACCACACCACGGCCGACGAGCGCGGCCTCACCCTTCTGGGCTTCGTCGCCCTGCGCGACGCCCTCGCGCCGACCGCCGCGGACGCCTTGGAGGTCCTCGCGGACCGGGGCGTCGCCGTGAAGATCCTGACGGGGGACCATCCGGGCACGGCGGCCCGCGCCTGCCGGGACCTCGGGCTCGATCCCGGTGCCGTCCTCTGCGCCGACACGGTCGAGGACGTCACGGACGACGAGCTCGTGGACCTGGCCCGCCGCACCACCGTCTTCGCGCGCTGCGCTCCCGAGCACAAGGCGCGGATCATCGCGGCGCTGCGCGCCGGCGGTCACACCACCGGATTCCTCGGCGACGGTGTCAACGACCTGCCCGCGCTCCGGGCGGCCGACGTCGGCATCTGTCCGCGCGACGCGGTGGACGTGGCCCGGGAGAGCGCCGACGTGGTCCTGGCCGAGAAGGACCTGACGGCCATCGCGCACGCGATCACCTCCGGCCGGCACAGCAGCGTGAACATCGCCACGTATCTGCGGATCACGCTCTCCTCCAACCTCGGCAACGTGATCGCGATGCTCGCCACGGGGCTGATGCTGCCCTTCCTGCCGATGCTCCCGTCACAGATCCTCGTCCAGAACCTGTGCTTCGACGCGGCGCAGCTGGCGTTCGCCTTCGACCGGCTCCACCCCTCCGCCCTCCGCCGGCCCACGGTGCTGCAACCCCGCCGCGTCCTGCGGTTCATCACCGGCTTCGGGCTGCTGGGGGCCGCCGCCGACCTGGCCACCTTCGGGGTGCTGGCCCTCGCCCTGCACGACGCCACCGGCTCCGTGGGGGCCGGTGAGGCGGGTGAGGCCGCCTTCCACGCCGGGTGGTTCACGGAGAACCTGCTCACCCAGGCGCTGGTGATGCTGCTGCTGCGTACGGGCCGCCGCCGCGTCCCCGGCGCCCCCGTCAGCCCGGTACGCCGGGCCGCCGCGGGCCTGGCCGTCATCGGCGTCCTGCTGCCGCTCTCCCCGCTCGGCCCGCTGCTGGGGATGACCGCGCTGCCGCTCCTGTACTACCCGCTGCTCGCCGCGGTCCTCGCCGTGTACACGGTGGCGCTGCGGATCAAGCGGTCCCGTTACGAGAGGGCGGGCACCGGGCGGTGACTCCACCCCCCGAGCTTGTACAGTTGCGCAATCCGGCAATCTTCATACGCGCGACGAGAGAGGACGGGGTGGCGATGCTCCGCAACGGACTGGAACCCTGGCACCTGCTGATCCTGGGGATCGTGGTCATCATGCTGTTCGGGTCGAAGAAGCTCCCGGACTCCGCACGGGCACTGGGGCAGTCCCTGCGGATCCTCAGGAGCGAGACGAGGGCCATGAAGGACGACGACGCGGCACCGGGCGCCACTCCCGGCCGCACGACCCCGGCCCAGCAGTCCGCCCCGGAGGGCGGCGCCGGGGCCTGACCCGCCCCCACTCACCTCCGGAACGGCCCGCACGAGGTCCTCCGGCCACCGTCTCGACTCGGGAGTAGCAGCGCACATGGGCGTCAGCCTCACCAAGGGCCAGAACGTCGTCCTCAACCAGGACGGCACCCCACTCGCCGACGTCACCGTCGGTCTCGGCTGGGACGCCCGGCCGGCCGGCGGGGCGGACTTCGACCTGGACGCGTCCGCGATCGTCTGCGGCACGGACCTGAAGGCCGTCTCCGACGAGCACTTCGTCTTCTACAACAACCTCACCAGCCCCGACGGCGCGGTCCGGCACACCGGGGACAACCTGACCGGCGAGGGGGACGGCGACGACGAGCAGATCCTCGTCGACCTGGACCGCCTCGGCGAGGGGACCGGCCAGGTCGTCTTCACCGTCTCCATCCACGCGGCCGAGGAGCGCGGCCAGAGCTTCGGCCAGGTCGACGACGCCTTCATCCGGGTCGTGGACAACCTCACGGGCCGGGAGATGTGCCGGTACGAGCTCTCCTACGACGCCGCCGGGGAGACCGCGATGGTCTTCGGCGCCCTCTACCGCAGAGGCGGCGAGTGGAAGTTCCGCGCCATCGGCCAGGGGTACGCCACCGGGCTGAGCGGCATCGCCCAGGACTACGGGGTGGACGTCGGCTGACCGTCCCCGGCCGACAGTTTCCGAGTTGCGCAATCGATGGAACCATGACGGTCGCCCCCGCGTTGGACGGGGTGACGACGCAGACCAGAAGCAATGGAGGAAATCCCGTGGGAGTCAGCCTGGCCAAGGGCGGCAACGTCTCGCTCAGCAAGGAGGCCCCCGGCCTCACCGCCGTGACGGTCGGACTCGGCTGGGACGTGCGGACCACCACCGGCGCCGATCACGACCTCGACGCCAGCGCCCTGATGTGCACGGAGGCCGGCAAGGTCGTGTCCGACGGACACTTCGTCTTCTACAACAACCTCACCAGCCCGGACGGTTCGGTCCAGCACACCGGTGACAACCTCACCGGCGAGGGCGAGGGGGACGACGAGTCCATCAACGTGGACCTGGCGACCGTGCCGGCCGGGGTCGCGAAGATCGTCTTCCCGGTATCCATCCATGACGCCACCGCGCGAGGACAGAGCTTCGGCCAGGTCCGTAACGCGTTCATCCGGGTGGTCAACCGGTCGGACAACGCCGAGCTGGCCCGCTACGACCTGAGCGAGGACGCCTCGACGGAGACCGCCATGGTCTTCGGCGAGCTCTACCGGCACGGCGGCGAGTGGAAGTTCCGCGCGGTGGGCCAGGGCTATGCCTCCGGGCTGGCGGGCATCGCGGCCGACTTCGGCGTCAACATCTGAGCCGCGCGCCGTAGGGCCGGGCCGGTTCCCGGGCGAGACAGAGGGAGGGGCCCGCCGGCCGGGCCCCTCCCCCGGCGTTCCGCCCCGGTCAGTCCGTCAGCAGCCGGCGGAGTTCGCCGACCGCCTCGCGGAGGTGGGTGCCGAAGGAGTGCATCTGGTCGGCCACCGCCAGCGGGGTGCTCAGGTAGAGGTTGAAGCGGTCCGGCAGCAGGACGTAGGCGATGCCGATGCAGCGGCTGCTCGTGGAGCCGAAGCCGAAGTACTGGATGTTCTCCGACGGCGCCGAGCTCGTGCTCAGGTAGTCGTCCCGCATCGTGAGCCAGCCCGGGGAGCGGTACAGGGCGGGCTGTTCGGTCACGCCCAGTTCGTCACCCCGGCGGCGCTGGATCAACTCCAGCTCCCAGAGGTGCTGTTCGGGTGCCTCGCCCGCCTGGCACTCCTTCGCCCGCGCCACATGGGCCCCGGCGGCGGCCCGGAACGCCGCGCGGCGGGCCTCACGGTCCGCCGCCGGGTCGTCCATCGCCGCGACGAAGAGCGGCATCTCGGGGGTGACGACGCGCATCGCCTCGGTGCGGCCGTGCCGGTACTGACGGGTGGCGATCGACTCGTACGTGGCTCCCAGGTGACCCTTGGCGCGCTGGTGGGCCAGTTGGTACGCGGCCTGGACGAAGGCGTCCGGGGACACCCCGAGCGCCTTGGCGGCCGTGCTGCCGAAGTCGTCGAACGACACGGTGCGGGTGGCGGTGTCATGCCCGTACGCGGCGAACGCCTCGGCCGCGGCGCGCACCCGGTCCCGCAGGGGCGCGTCCAGCTCGAAGGACAGGGGGTGCGGGACCGGCTCACCCTGGGGGCGTGCCCCGGAGCCGCGGGAGTGCGCGTCCGGCGGGGTGCCGAGCAGGGCGTCGGTGAAGCTGAGGATGGTCGTCCCGTCCAGCTCGCAGTGCTCGACGTTGATGCCGGCCCGGCCGTCCGCGAAGACGACGAACGAGACCGCCTTGTCGAACCAGCGGTTGCCCCGGTCCCCGTACAGCAGTTCGTCGCAGGCGGTCTGGGTGTCCTGGGGCGCGAAGTCCTCCAGGCAGACGCAGAAGAGCGCGGTCTCGATGTCGTCCAGCGTCCGGGCGTTGCCGGGGTGGCCGTCGACGAGGGACGCCCGGGCCGCCGCCCACTCCGCCCGGGCCATGGTGGTGAGGTGGCCGGCCCGGTCCTCGTCGGCGGTGTGGACGTCGGCCTTGGTGACGGCGCGCAGCCCGGCCTCGATCTCGTCGAGGGTGTGCGGGACGCCGTCGGGGCCGAGCACGTCCAGCCGGAACACGGTGCCCCGGAAGAACACCACGATGTGCCGGGCCGTGGACGGTCCGGGCGCCCGGTCGCTGTACGGGGCGCGCACGCCGTCCAGCGGCACCCCGGGGATGCGGGTCGTGGAGAAGAGGTACGCGTTCTGCACCATCGACTGCGGCACCCCGCGCTGCTCCACCGGCGCGATCAGCCCCTCGTCGAGCCGGCGCTTGTAGTGCAGCGCACCCGCGACGAGCCCGGCAGCGCGGTCGAGCTGCCCCTGGTCGCTGTCCTTGAACAGGAAGAAGAAGTTGGCGTTGAGCGCGATACGGTCCCGCCGGCCGAGGTAGCGGTAGGGCCAGAAGGTGTCGAGCCAGCTGTGCACGCCCTCCGTCGCGTCGTACTCCTCCAGCGCCGCGTGGAGGGTCCGGCCGGGGCCGCCGGGCCGCAGGAACGCGGCTACCTCGTCCTCCGTGGCGGCCCGCTCCTCGGCGGTCAGCAGTGGGGCGCACCAGGCGAGGAACCTCTCGCAGCTCGCCTCCAGCGTGGGCAGCGGCACGCGCGGCAGGCTGCCCTCACGGGCGAAGGTCGCTCCGGCTGCTGCTTCCTGACTGACGTTCAATGCGGCTCTCTTCTCGATGAGTGGGGATGGTGGGGCCGTCTACCGGTGGTGCGGCCTGGAGAGATGGAGCTGAGCGTAGAGCCAGCCGTCCTCCTCCAGCCCGCTCGCGTCGACACCGGCGGCCGCCAGGCTGTCCAGGACGCCCCGTTGTTCCCGGGGGCCGGCGAACCGCCGCTGCTTGAAGACCTCGTCGACCCGGACCGTCCGGTAGCCCAGCTCGTCCAGGGCGGCCTCGACGGGGTCGAAGGGGAACATCCGCAGCACGAAGTGCGCCATCCAGGGGAGGCGGCCCTCCTGGGCGCGGACCACACGGGTCAGGGTGCGCTCGGTGACGTAGCCGATGCAGCCCGTGGAGATCACCAGATCGGTCCCGGCGAGGCGGTCGCGCTGTTCGGGCGTGGGGTCGTACGTCTCCAGGTCGGCGTTGACGGTGTCGTCGAGGAATCCGGCCTCGCGCGCGTAGGCGAGCGCGGGGGCGGAGGCGTCGAGGCCGGTGAAACGCAGGGGGTGGGCGGGGCTGCGGTAGCGGGAGAGGTCGCGGTCGCGCTCCAGGAGTGCGGCGCGGGAGGCGGGTCCGCTGCCGTCGTAGCGCGCGTACAGCTCGTCCATCGTGGCGTCGTACTTGAGCAGGGCCGCGTTGATCCCGTACGAGCAGCCGATGTCCAGGACGCGGGGGGACGCGACCCGTTCGGTCTCCCGGTACTCCTTGATCAGCTTGTCGAACCAGGGCTTGGCCAGTTGGGGGACGCCGTAGCCGAGCGGGCGGAGCACCTGGAAGTACGTGCGGGGGTCGGGCGCGGTGTAGATGTGGTCCAGCGAGACTTTTCCGGACGCGTCGAGACGCAAGGGGCTTCTCCTCGGTGAGCAGTGCCTGGAGCCGTGCATCCGTGGTCAGTCCAGCAGTTGGTCGCCCCGTACGGCGCGTCCTTCGGCGGCCCGGTGTTCGGGCAGGACGCGGCCGAAGAGCTGCCGGGTGCGGGCCACGCTCCCGATGACGCCGGGGCGCTCGCTGTAGGCGAAGATCGCGCTGTGGCGTGCGCGGTCGCCGCGGACCGGGCTGACCCGGTGCAGCGAGTAGCGGCCCTTGAACAGCTGGAGGTCGCCCGGGCGCAGGGGCAGCCGCTCGGGCCGCCGTGCGCCGGTGCCGTCCAGGACGCCCCGGACGTCGTCGAAGCGCTCGTCGTCGGCGGACCTGATGTTGGGGCAGTACTCGAAGGAGCCGCCCTCCCGGGCCTCCTGGGTCAGCATGCTGACCGTGTACTCGTTGGTGTCGAAGTGCCAGGGGTGTTCCATGCCCGGCCGTACGACGTTGAGCACGAGCCCGGAGAGCGGGTCGGCGAGCTCGTACAGGCGGGGCAGCCCGAAGCAGTCGGCGACGAAGCGCTGGAACGACGCGTGGGCGTAGAGCCTGCCGATGAGGGTGTCCGAGGGGATGCGGTCGCGGGCGACGAACGCGTTGCCGCGCTCGAAGGTGCGCCGGCCGGGGTGGTCCTCGGGCAGCTCCGCGTCCACGTCGATGTTGTAGACGTTGACCGTCTCGACGTCGAAGTACGCGTCGGGGGCGAGGGCGGCGCACTCCCGTCGCAGGACCTCCTGGAGCGAGGGCCGGATGAAGTCCGGAAGTACGGTGCAGCCGACCTCGGCCAGTTCGCGCCTCGCCCGCGCGACGACGGCGCGGGTGTCGGTATGTCCGGGGTCCGACAGGGGGTAGTGGTCCGTGTCGACCACCTGGTCGAGCGTGATGGCTTGCAGAGTGCTCATCTGACCCTCTCCGCGCACATGTCGGTAACTCAACTGGCGAGTAACAGAGTTGAAGTTCCCACAGGCCCGCCGCGTTGTCTGTGACACGTCACACTTCCCGAGCGTGCGCACGGTGGCCAGAGGACCTTTCCGGCCGCGCCCCCGACTCCCGCGGGCCGCCGGTTCAGCCGAGCTCGATCACGGGGCGCACGAGGAAGTCCTCGAACATGTCCTCCCCCTCGGGCCCGCCGAGGAATTCCGCCGTGGCCGGATTGTGGTTGGCGGTGGCCAGCGGCAGCCATTCGAGCAGCGAGCCGTAGCCCCCGCAGACCGCCTCTCCCCCGTCGCCGCCGTACACGGATCCCGGGTCCGAGGTCATCTCGGCGCTGTCGTAGACGTCGTACGCGAGGTGCAGCCCGAAGGCGTTCGGCAGCTGGTGCGGGCCCGCTCCTCCGCCGTAGGGAAGGATGCCCGCCGGGTAGCCGTCACCCCAGCGGAACAGCGTGCGGGCGCCGGCTCCGCAGGCGTGCTCCCATTCGTCGGGATGGGGCATCCGCAGACCCTGGTCGGCGAGCAACGCGGGTATCAGGGCGGGGACTTCGGGGAGCTTCCTGGGCTCCACCGCCATCAGCACGGTGGGCAGGGTCACCGTGCGCGGCGGGGTCATCACCTGTGCGAGATGGGCGCGGAGGTCGGTGTCGAAGCCGAAGCCGCCCGCGAGGCTCTCCTCGCGGTAGGAGGCGAGCTGTTCGGGAAGCGGCTGCCAGGCGTCCACGTCGAAGCCGACGGTCACCTCTCCGCCGGGGACCAGGGCGTACCGCTCGCCGGCCCGCTCGATCACGGCGCGGTGCCGGTCGCCGTCCGGGTGCGGGCAGGTGTCCAGCCCGAGGAGCCGGCCGCCGGCCCGGCGGGCGGCCTCGTCCGCGTGACGCGTGGCGGTGGCGGCGTCCAGGGCGGACCAGCGGGCGAAGGTCAGGTCGGCGAGAGACATGGCGCGCAGTCTCGCACCCGTCCCGCGCGACGGGGCCCGCGCCCCCGGCTGCTCCGGGGGCGCGGGCCGGCGGGTCAGCGGCCGTAGCGGATCAGGGCGCGGACCATGCGGCAGGTGGTGTCGGACGGCGGGTGGATGGCGAGGCGGTCGGCCGCCGCGCGGATGCGGGCGTTGTCGGCGCTCGACGGCTGGTACACCCCGGTGTCGAGCAGGGCTATCGCCAGGCGCATGGCCTTCAGGCGGCGGTTGTGCGAGACGTACCACTCGCGGGGCCGGCCCGCGGGGAGCGGCTTCTTCCGCAGGGGCTTGTGGAGCGGCTGGGTCGTGACTGTGGCGACGGCCATCGGCAACCTCCTGGCACGGTGGTGGAACCCTCACGAACTCCCTCCATTCTACTGCCCACCACTGACAATCGCCCCTGGCCAGAGGCCTTTTGGGGGTTCACTCCCGTACCCTTGGCCCCATGGAGATCTGGATCAATCCCGCCTGTTCCAAGTGCCGTTCCGCGCTGACCCTGCTCGACGCGGAGGGCGCCGACTACACGGTCCGCCGCTACCTGGAGGACGTGCCGTCGCCCGAGGAGATCCGGGGCGTGCTCGACCGGCTCGGGCTGGAGCCGTGGGACATCACCCGGACCCAGGAGCCGGAGGCGAAGGAGCTCGGGGTGAAGGAGTGGGCGCGGGACGCCGGTTCGCGTGAGCGGTGGATCGAGGCGCTGGCCGGCCACCCGAAGCTGATCCAGCGCCCGATCATCACCGCGGAGGACGGTTCGGCCGTGGTGGCGCGGACGGACGAGGCGGTCAGGGACGCGCTGGGGCGCTGAGGAACTCCTCCATCCGGCGGCCGAGTTCGCCGGCCCCGGCGCCCTGCGGCACGGAGTGATGAGTAGCGCCCGCGACGGTCGCGACCCTGCCGTGCGGGAGCAGCCGGCGGGCCGCCGCGGCGACCTTCTCGGCGTCGTGGGCCCGGCTGTCCCCGGCGAACAGGACGAGCGTCTCGGCGTCGAGGCCGCGCAACTCCCCGGGCGAGGGCTTCGGGCCGGTGACCGGACGGGTGGCGGGGAAGCCCACCGCCTCGTCCCGCAGCCGTGTCCAGGCCGGGTCGCACGACGTGCCGCCCGTCTCCCAGGCCAGGAAGGCGCGGGTGCGGCGGACCGTGGGGCGGAGCAGCATCGGCAGGGCGTGCAGCAGATAGGCGGGGCGGAAGCCGGCGAAGCACCGGGTCGGGTCCACCAGGACGAGACGGCTGACGCGCCGGGGCGCGTCGAGGGCGTACCGCAGGGCGATCCACGCGCCGTACGAATGGCCGCACAGCGCCGTGGACTCCACGCCCAGCCCGTCCAGTACGGCGTCGAGCCAGGCGGTCAGGTCGTCCGTCGAACGGACCGGGCGCTCCCCCGGGGTGCTGCGGCCCGGTTCGCCGACGAGGTCGACCGCGTGGACGCGGTGGGTGCGTCCGAGGCGGGCGGCCTGGGCGGCCCAGACGGTCGAGGTGGCGCCGCCGCCGGGCAGGAGGAGCAGGGGCGGCGCGCCCCCGGGTCCGCAGCTGTTGACGCGCGTCGCGCCGTACGGGGTCGGGACCAGGGACGGGGCCGTGTCCTCGGGCCAGTGGGCGGCCAGGACCTCGTCGTACGCGGCGAGGAATCCCGGCGGGACGGGGCGAGGTGCACGGGGTGCTTGCGTCATGGTCTCCCATTTTATCTCGCTGAACGAGATAAAATGGGGGAATGACTGAGGACGACCCCATGGCCACCGTCCATCTGCTGCGCCGGGTGTCCGTCGAATTCGGCCTGCGCCAGGCGGAGTTCGCGGCCCGTCACGGGATGCACCCGACCGACGTACGCGCGTTGGTCTGCCTGCTGGACGCGGCCCGGTCGGGGACGCCCGCGACCGCCGGGTGGCTGGGGGCGCGGCTGGGGCTCAACTCCGCGGGGACCACCGCGCTCATCGACCGCCTGGAGCGCCTCGGCCACCTCACCCGCACCCGGGACGAGCGCGACCGCCGCCGGGTGCTGCTCGCGGTCACCGCCTCGGCCGTGGAGCGGGGACAGGAGTTCTTCGGGCGCCCCCTGGCGCGGATGACCGAGCTGCTGCGGACGTTCGACGACCGGGAGGCCGCTGCCGTCCGGCGCTTCCTCCTGGAGGCTCACACGGCGCTCACCGAGAAGTAGCCGCTCACCTCACACCGGGCGGCCGAGCGCGGCCTCCGCCTGCGCCAGCACCTCGGTGAGCCGCAGCCCGAACCGTACGTCGCAGGGGTGCGCCACCCCCGTACGCGCCGCCTCCACCAGGGCGTCCACGGCCGCTCCGAAGGCGTCCAGGGCGCTGCCGCCGCCCTCGGGCAGGGCGAAGACCCCGTGTTCGCCCCGGAATTCGACCTCCGTGCCGGCCGCCGCCGACGGGGCGTCCAGGGCGAGGGTCACGGTGCTGGACGCCCCGGAGGTGTGGCGGAGCAGCAGATGGGTGGTGTCGGCGGGGCCGGGGGCCGCGACCACCTCCGTCACGTCCCCCAGGACCGGGATCAGCACCGAGAGGGCGTGCGGGCCGCAGTCCCAGAGGCCGCCCTTCTCGCGGCGCCAGGGCGAGGCGGCGAACTCGTTGCCGGTGCCCGGGGCGTAGAGGGCGGCGAGCCACTGGGCGCGGGCCGTGAACCAGCCGCCCGCCTCGGCCCGCTCGGCGATCCAGCCGGCCGTGCCCCGCGCGAACCGCAGCGTGCAGAAGACCACGGAGGCGACCCCGGCCCGCCCGGCGGCGTCGGCGACCTCGCGCGCGCCGGCCACGGTGGTGGCGGCCGGCTTGTCGAGCAGGAGGTGCCGTCCGGCCTCCGCGGCGCGGGCGGCCAGGGGCGCCTGGACGTCCGGCGGCACGGCGAACGCCACCGCGTCGCTCGCGGCCACGAGCGCGTCGAAGCCCGCCTCACCGGTGTACGCCCCGGTGCCGTGGGCGGTGGCGAGGGCCTCGGCCGCTTCGGGCCGGCGGCCCCAGACACCGCTCAGTACGGCACCGGGGTGGGCGGCGAGGGCGGGGGCGTGGGTCAGGCGCGCCCAGGGGCCCGCCCCGACGAGGCCGACCCGCAGCGGCGCGGCGGAAGCTGGAGGTGTGGTCATGACGCCAGTCTGCCCGGCCCGGTGCGGCGGTGCGGAACGTATCCAGTGCGACGCGGGGTGAGACGCCCTCCGGCGGCGGGGACCTGCTGTCCGGTACGCCGGCGAAACGTCGGTAACACCGGGTTCACATTCGGGCAACGGACGGGAAATCGCGCCTTGCGAAGCTGCGCACATAGACCGCAGCACCCGCAAAGGATGGCGTCCGTGACCTTCAAGGCTGAGTACATCTGGATCGACGGCACCGAGCCGACCGCCAAGCTTCGCTCCAAGACGAAGATCATGGCGGGCAGCCCCGCGCAGGGTGTGGCGGATCTGCCCATCTGGGGCTTCGACGGTTCGAGCACCAACCAGGCCGAGGGCCACTCCTCCGACCGCGTCCTCAAGCCGGTCTTCGCGTGTCCGGACCCGATCCGCGGCGGCGACGACATCCTCGTCCTGTGCGAGGTCTTCAACATCGACATGACTCCGCACGAGTCCAACACCCGCGCCTCGCTGCGCCCGCTCGCCGAGCAGTTCGCGGGCCAGGAGCCGATCTTCGGCATCGAGCAGGAGTACACCTTCTTCGACGGGCACCGTCCGCTCGGCTTCCCCGAGGGCGGCTTCCCGGCCGCGCAGGGCGGCTACTACTGCGGTGTCGGCTCCGACGAGATCTTCGGCCGCGAGATCGTCGAGAAGCACCTCGACAACTGCCTGAAGGCGGGCCTCGCCATCTCCGGCATCAACGCCGAGGTCATGCCCGGCCAGTGGGAGTTCCAGGTGGGCCCGGTCTCGCCGCTGGAGGTCTCCGACCACCTGTGGATCGCCCGCTGGCTGCTCTACCGCACCGCCGAGGACTTCGACGTGTCCGCGACCCTGGACCCGAAGCCGGTCAAGGGCGACTGGAACGGCGCGGGCGCGCACACCAACTTCTCCACGAAGGCGATGCGCGAGGGCTACGACGCGATCATCACCGCGTGCGAGTCGCTCGGCGAGGGCTCCAAGCCGATGGACCACGTCAAGAACTACGGCGCCGGCATCGACGACCGCCTGACCGGTCTGCACGAGACCGCCCCGTGGAACGAGTACAGCTACGGCGTCTCGGACCGCGGCGCCTCGGTCCGTATCCCGTGGCAGGTCGAGCAGGACCGCAAGGGCTACATCGAAGACCGCCGGCCGAACGCCAACGTCGACCCTTACGTGGTCACGCGGCTGATCGTCGACACCTGCTGCACCGCGCTGGAGAAGGCCGGCCAGGTCTGACCCGTCACCGGCGGCACGAAGGGGCGTCCGCTCGCGGGCGCCCCTTCGGCCTGTCGGGCGGTACGGAAGGGGAGCGTGAGGAAGCTGACACAGGGGTCCGTATCGACGGGTGAGAGAACCCTGCTGCGCGACGCGGATGTCTGCTTCAATGGGGGCATGGCCAGCTTCCAGTACATCGCGTCGGGTCGCAGCGACCTCGAGCCGTTCTGGCCCTCCCGTCAGCACCATGACTTCGACCGGGTGTGTTGCCGCGCGTGGAACGCGCAGGCCCTCTAAAGCCGCATCACCCCGGCCTTCGGCCCGCGCGCACGACGTACGTCCTCGACGACTCCTCGCGCGAAAGAGCTGACCCTCATGGCGAACACCCGTACCTTCTCCACCGCGTCCGCCGCCACCGCGGCGTCCGCGGTGCCCGCTGCGGCCACCACCACCGCCCGCACCCCCCTGTCCCCCAACCGCCGGCTCCGCGCCGTCGACCGTGACGAGGTCGTCGAGTTCCCGGACGTCGCCGGCTTCCTGCCGCCGGGCGCCACCTGGCTGCCCGCGCCCCAGCACACGCTGCCGGCCCTGCCGGGCCGGCCTCCGATGGTCGGCTACCTGGTGCTCGTGCCCGCCGACCAGCAGCCGGCCCTGGCCGGGGCCGTGGCCTCCGCCCAGCACCGGGAGCTCGTGCCGGAGCGGGCGCCGGCCGGCTCCGCCCCGGCGGGC
Organism: Streptomyces sp. NPDC104381; assembly: GCF_055583745.1. Taxonomy (NCBI): domain Bacteria; kingdom Bacillati; phylum Actinomycetota; class Actinomycetes; order Kitasatosporales; family Streptomycetaceae; genus Streptomyces; species Streptomyces sp. NPDC104381. Next base: position 676,522 of record NZ_JBVJNK010000001.1, on the reverse strand, counting down.
GGTCCCGTGCGGATCGACTCCACGCGGCGCACCGCCGCCGTGGACGGGGTCACCCTCGACCTCACGTACCTCGAATTCGAGCTGCTGGCCCACCTGGTGGCGCACCCGCACCGGGTGCACACCCGCGACCAGCTGGTGACGACGGTCTGGGGTTACGGACATGTGGGCGACGGCCGCACCGTCGACGTCCATGTCGCCCGGCTGCGCCGCAAGCTGGGCGCCGAGCACCGCCGTTCGATCCAGACCGTGCGGCGCGTGGGCTACAAGTACGCGCCCTGACCGCACCGTGCTCGTCAGGAGGCCCCGGGTCCAGTGCCCGGGGCCTCCTCGCGTTCCGATGGTGGTGCCAGGTACACCCCCGTCGGGTGGCGGAACGGCTGACGCCGGACCCCGCGTCCGGGCCAGACTGACGGCGTACGGGGTCCGCCGGGGGCCCGGCGAGGGGAGAGACCATCATGATTGCGGCACAGAGCCGGGCGCGGGGCGCGCTGCTCACCGGCGGGCGGGCGTTCGTCCTGTCCTTCGCGAGCATCGCGGGCTCGACCACCCTCTTCGTCCTGTCGGTCCTCTCGATCACCTTCGTCGTGCTGGGTGTCGGCCTGGTCACCACCCCCTGGGTGATGGAGGCGGTGCGCAAGCACGCCAACCGGCGCCGGCTGCTGGCGGCGGAGTGGTCGGACGTCCGCATCCCGGTCCCCTACCGCCCGTTCCCGAAGGATGTGCGCGCCGGTTTCACCGGACAGGTGGAGCGCACCACGCTGCTGCTGAAGGACCCGGCGACCTGGCGGGACCTGCGGTGGCTGCTGCTCGACATGACGGCGGGCTATGTGCTGCTGGTCCTCACCTTCGCGCTGCTGGTCTACCCGCTGGAGGGGCTCGTCCTGGCGGCAGGGCTGTGGCGGGTGTTCGAGGACAGCACGTACTGGTACGCCTTCGTCCCGGTCAGCAGCCAGCTGACCGCCCTGGCCGCCGCGGCGCTGGGCGTCGTGCTCTTCCACCTCGGGATGTACGCGGCCAAGCCCCTGCTGCGGCTGCACTTCGTGCTCGCCCGCTCGGCCCTCTCCCCCACCCCGGAGGAGCTCGCGCAGCGCATCGACCGGCTCACCGAGACACGGCACGAGGCCGTGGACACGGCGGCGTCCGAACTGCGGCGCATCGAGCGGGACCTGCACGACGGGGCGCAGGCCCGGCTGGTCGCCATGGGCATGAACCTCGGCACGATCGAGGCGCTGATCGAGAAGGACCCGGCGGAGGCCAAGAAGCTGCTGGCGATGGCCCGTACGTCCTCCGCCGAGGCGCTGACCGAGCTGCGTGATCTCGTACGGGGCATCCACCCGCCGGTCCTCGCCGAGCGCGGGCTCGGGGACGCGGTGAAGGCGCTGGCCCTGCGGCTGCCGGTGCCGTCGGAGGTGACCGTGGAGCTTCCCGGCCGGGCGGACGCCCCGGTGGAGTCGGCGGCGTACTTCGCGGTCAGCGAGACCCTGACGAACGCGGTGAAGCACGCGGAGGCCGACCGCCTCTGGGTGGACCTGCACCACGCCGACGGCATGCTGCGGATATCCGTCACGGACAACGGCAGGGGCGGTGCGTCCGTCGGGGGCGGTTCGGGGCTGAGCGGGGTCGAACGCCGACTGGGTACATTCGACGGCGTCCTGGCCGTCAGCAGCCCTGCGGGCGGTCCCACCATGGTGACCATGGAGATCCCTTGCGCGTTGTCCTAGCCGAAGATCTCTTCCTGCTCCGCGACGGCCTCGTACGGATGCTGGAGGCCTACGAATTCGAGATCGCGGCGGCCGTCGAGAGCGGGCCCGAGCTGACCAAGGCCCTGGCCGAGCTGGAGCCGGACGTCGCCGTCGTCGACGTCCGGCTCCCGCCGTCCCACACCGACGAGGGCCTTCAGTGCGCGCTGGCCGCCCGCCGCGCGAGGCCGGGGCTCCCGGTGCTCGTCCTGTCGCAGCACGTGGAGCAGCTGTACGCCCGTGAGCTGCTGGCCGACGGCAACGGCGGCATCGGCTATCTGCTGAAGGACCGGGTGTTCGACGCCGACCAGTTCATCGACGCGGTGCGCCGAGTCGCCGCCGGGGGTACGGCGATGGATCCGCAGGTCATCTCCCAGCTGCTGTCCCGGCGTTCGGCGGACGCGCCGATGGGCGGGCTGACGCCCCGGGAGCGGGAGGTGATGGAGCTGATGGCACAGGGCCGTTCGAACGTGGCGATCGCCGCGCAACTGGTGGTCACGGAACGGGCGGTGGCCAAGCACACCTCGAACATCTTCGGCAAGCTCGGCCTGCCCGTGTCGGACGACGACAACCGCCGTGTGCTGGCGGTCCTCGCCTACCTCGACCGGGGCTGACCGCCCACGGCCGGCGGGCCGTCAGCCCGCGAACCACCTCTCCGCGTCCAGCCGGAACGCCCCGGCGGGCGCCATCCCGCGCAGGTCCGCCTCCAGGGCTTCGACCCGCTCCGCGCCGAGGGTCCCGACCCACTCGGCACGGATCCGGTCGAAGCCCTCGGCGGATCTGGCCAGCATGTCGGCGCCGCGTGCGGTGACCCTGACCCGCTTGCGCCGGCCGTCGTCGGGGTCGTCGACCCGCTCCACGTATCCGAGGCCCTCCAGCTTGTCGACCGTCTTCCCGGCCGCCTGCTTGGAGACGCCCAGCCGCCGGCCGATCTCGCTGGCGCTCGCCCCGTCCGGCCCGACGGCCTGGAGCGCGAAGCCGTAGGCCGGGCGCACGTCCTGGTGACCATGGGCGGCCAGGTCACGGTGGAGCGAGTCGATGATCGACCGGAACCCCGCGAACAGCAGGAGCGGAAGCTCGAACCCCGCCCCACCACCTCCGCTCCTCTCCTCAGCCATTGCACACCTCGACAACCTGGTTTACCTTTTCGACAATCACGTTGTCGAGTTTACCGCGAGGGGACCACCATGTCCGGAACCCGTTTGCCGCACTTCCCCGATCACACCGTCGACTCCGCACCGCCGGCGGCCCGCCGCACCATGGAGGCGATGGCCAGGAAGCAGGGCGGCCGTGTCCCGTCCGCGGTGGCCCGGCTCGCCACGTCGCCGGAGACGCTGGGCGGCTTCCTCCAGGCGAGCGCGGCGTTCGAGTCCAGCACCCTGGACCCGCTGTCCCGGGAGGTCGTCGTCATGACGATGGCCTCCCGCAACGCGTGCCACATCTGCGTGGAGATGCATACGGCGAGACTGGTCGCGCTCGACGCGGCACCGGAGCTCGTCACCGCCCTGCGGGCGCCCGACGGGCAGCCCTTGGCCGACGAACGGCTGGAGGGCGTACGCCGGTTCACGCTCACGGTGCTGGAGACCGCCGGGGCGGTCGGGGACGGGGCGCTCCAGGACTTCCTGTCGCTGGGGTACACCTCGCGCAACGCCCTGGAGGTGGTTCTCGGCATCGGCGCGTACACGATGTCGACGCTGGCCAACCGGATGACGGGGGCACCCGTGGACGCCGTACCGGTGTAGCCGGCCGCACGGATTCCGCGCGGTGCTGAACGGATGGGGCTCCCGGTCCGTATGGGACGTCACGCTTCCGACTCGAAGCACTCGAAGCGGACTCGAAGCGGAGGAGTTCCATGGCACGCACATCGCGCAAGAAACGCTCGACGCTCACCAACCGGGCCGTCGTCGCCGCGGCGGCACTGTTCCTGGGCGGAGGCGGGCTGGTCGCCGTCAATGTCTACGCGAACGCGGGGGAAGGCGGGTCGGGTCCGTCGCCGGGGCAGTTCCGCGACGCGGCCCGCCAGATGTCCACCATCGACTGTCCCGACGCGGGGATCGCCCTTCCCGACGTGCCGGACGGGGCCCGGCCGGAGGTCGACCGTGAACTGGCGGCCATGGACACGCAGATCACCGACGCCTACCGGGAGTTCGCGGACCGCAAGGAGCGGATCGCCCGGGACCCCGAACTCGCCGGGAACGCGGTGCTCGGTCCGCTGAGGAGCAGACGGGCCGCCAGCCTCGACCGGATCGGGACCGCCGTCGAGCGGGCCGGGGGCAGCAGGCCGCAGGGCCTGGACGGGCTCGCGGGGTGCGGCATGCGCGCCGACGACGACGGCGGGGCCGGACAGGACGGCGGCCGGGGCGACCAAGGCGGCGGTGACGGCCGGGGCGGCGACCAGGCGGGCGGCCAGGACCAAGGCGGAGGCCAGGACCAGGGGGACGGCCAGGAGCAGGGCGGCGACCAGGGCCAGGAGGGCAACGGGCCCGAGGCGTCCGACTTCGTCGACATCCGGTCCGTACAGCCCGGTGCCGACCGCCCCCGCAACCGCCGGGGCGCCTCCCGGGGCACGTTCACCACCGACTGCGGGCGCAACGAGAACGGCAAGTTCAACCCGGACAACGTCATCGCCGCCCCCGGCGTGAGCAACGGCGCCCACCACATGCACGACTACGTCGGCAACCAGGCCACCGACGCCTTCGCCGGCGACGACCAGCTGGCCGCAGGGGAGACGACCTGCCGCAACCAGGGCGACCGGTCCACGTACTACTGGCCCGTGCTCCGCCTCCAGAACGGCCAGGACGAGAACGACGTGGACGCGGACGGCGGCGGCAGGGACCGGAACACCGGGGAGATCCAGACCCCTTCGCAGGTCACCCTGACATTCGTCGGCTCCCCCGCCGGGAAGGTCACGGCCATGCCGCGCTTCCTGCGGATCATCACCGGGGACGCCAAGGCCTTCACCAACGGCGACGCCAATGCCAACGCCTCCTGGAGCTGCACCGGCTTCGAGGACAGGCAGCTCAAGGACAAGTACCCGATCTGCCCCGAGGGCAGCCAGGTCGTGCGGTCCTTCGCCTTCCAGAGCTGCTGGGACGGGCGGAACACCGACAGCGCCAACCACCGCACCCATGTGGCGTTCGCCCAGGACGACGGGCGCTGCCCGGACGGCTTCCGGGCCGTCCCGCAGCTGGTCCAGCGCATCGTGTACGACGTCCCGCCGGGGCCCGGCTTCGCCGTGGACTCCTTCCCGGAGCAGCTGCACAAGCCCGTCACCGATCACGGCGACTTCATCAACGTCTTCGACGACAAGCTGATGAAGAAGGTGGTGAGCTGCATCAACGGCGGGCGCCGGTGCCGCTGAGGCGACACCGCCGTACCCCTCATACCTGCGCGGTCAGCTCCCGTGGTGACCGGAGTGCCCTTCCTCGCTCCCCCCACTGCCATCACTCCCCGAGTGGTGCGGCGAGGCGGTCTCCACCGTCCCCCCGAGCCGGCCGCGCAGCGCCGCGACCACGTCCGCGTCACCGACCGCGACCCATTTCCGGCCGACCAGATACGAGCCGCCGTAGTCGTCGGCCTCGTTGATCCACTCGCGCTGGCCGCGGTCGGTGGCGAAGGTCGCCAGGACATAACGGCCGTCTTCCGTGGTGCAGTTGGCCTGCCGGATCTCCTCGGCGTCGGTCTGCAGGTCCGGCTCGCAGCGCGCCTTCGACGCGATCTGCTCCAGGGTCCCGCTCGCGGTGGGCGGCGCGGTGGGCCCCGTGTCGCCGTCCGCTCCCCCGGTGCACGCGGTGAGCGCCCCTGCGGCCGTGAGCAGGGCCAGCCCCGCGGCCACGGTCACGGGCATCCGGCCGGTCCGTCCTCGTCGCCACTCCAGCTGTCCCGCCATGCGGCCATCGTGCCCCGGCGCTCCCGGCTCTCGCGGGGAAACCGCACAACCCGCTCCTGAGCGCGCACGCCGGAGTGACCATCGCACCATTCGCTCGTTCAGCTGAACATGCCCCCACTGCGAGCAGTACCGCCGTCCGCCGGCCGCCCGTACGCGGAGCAGGCCGCCGGGGAGCGTGCGGAGGCCGCACCCGCCCAGCACTACGCCCGGCTGGTGCGGCTCGCGTATCTCGTGCTGGCGCCCTCGCTCGGCCGTAACCGCCGGGTGCTGTCGGCGCACTGGATGGCCCAGCGGGCCCTGGCCGGAGGGCCCGCCTCGGACCCGGGGGGCGCGTACGCGTACGTACGGCTCCGGGTGCTGCGCTCCGCGCTGGACGCGGGGCTGCCGCTGCTGCGGTTCGGGCGGCCCCGGCGGGCGCAGTTCCCGCCGCTGGTGCCGCAGGTGTGGGGGCTGCGGCTGTTCCCGCACTCCTGCGGCGCGGACGAGCTGGCCCTGGAGCAGGCCCTGGCCGAGACGTCGGCGCCCTGCCGGGCCGCGCACGTGCTGCGGGGGCTCGAAGGGCTGGACGACGCCGAGGTGTGCCGGGTCCTCGACGCGGCGGGCGTCGACGACCCGAGGGCGGCGCTGCTGGAGGCCGACGCGCTCACGGCGCCCCATGCGCTGCTGTCCTCGCCGGAGTTCGACCCGTGCTCGCTCCAGGTACGGCCGACCGACCCGGCCCGCAGGCTGCGGCGCGGGCGCACCGTGCTGGCCGGGGCCGGCGCGCTGCTGGTCTGCGGGACGCTGCTGCTGATGCCGGGCGACGGTCTGGGCGGGCCGCAGGCCACCTCCGCGCCGCTCTACTCGCGGAACCCGGCCGCCCAGCGGGCGCTGGATCCCGCCGCGCTGCGCCGGGTGCCGGAGGGGCTCTGGCGGGGCTCGACCCGCCGGGACTTCACCGTCTGGCCGACGCGCGGCGACCGGGTCGCGGACACCGGGCTGCTGGGCCGGGCCCTCGCCGCGTGGGCGCGGCCAGGTCCTGCTGTGGTCCCGACGGCGACTCCCGGGACGCCGGACGGCCCGCCGATGGGGCCACCGCAGCTGCTGTACGCGGGCGAGGTCGGCCCGGCGGCCGTGGTGCTCTTCCACGACGGCCTGCGGATCGTGCGCTACGCCGAACCGCGCAACGCGGATCCCTCCGGGGGCGCGGCGCTGGACTTCGCCCGGGTGGACGGCGCGGACGCGGTGGCCGCGAGTGCGCTGGTGGTGCAGCGCCGCACCGGCCGGGTCCGCTATCTGACCGCGCCCTGGGTGCGGGAGACCGGTGTACGGGATCTGCTCGCGCCGCACGGGGCGGCCCGGCCGCTGCCCCGTGACCGGCACGGGGTGACGGATCCGCTGGCGGAGCCGGAGACGGAGGACGGCGGCCGGGCCGACTGCCGTTCCTGGCAGGCCCTCGAACTGCGGGACGGCACCGCGGCGCGGCTGATGACGGACCTGGGCGAGCTCACCCCCGTACGCCTCACGTCGGGCTCGCCGTCGGCCCCGCACGATGTGTCGGGCCGGGCCGAGCGGGAGAGCTGGGCGCGCACCGCCTGTCTGCTTCCGGCGGTGCGGTCCAACGGCGTCCGGTCGGTGAACTCCTGGCCGTTCGCGCGGCAGCGGCTGCCGGAGGGGGCGGGGGACGCCCTGTGGTTCTGCACCAGGGCGGACACCTGGCGGGGTACGGGCAGCAGGGTGCTGGCGCAGTTCCAGGCGCCGCCCGAGCTGTCGGGCGGCACGAAGGCACCGGCGGCGGTCGCGGCCCGTGCCGAGGACTCGCCGGACTGCGGGATACGCAGGCCGCGGGTGCTGGCGGGCGTGCTGTGGAAGTCGGAGGCCGGGCGGTGGTACGTACTGGCGGCGGGCTCACGGCAGTTCGCGGCCCTGTCCGCGACCGGAGGGGTGAGCGGCCGGGCGGCCGGGCGGCTGCTGGCGCTGCCGGCCGGCGAGGGCGACCGGCCCCGGCTGGCCGGGCTGCTGGCGGACGGCAGCCGGGTGGGCTCCCTGCGCTGAGGCGGGGGCGGCGGGCGGGGGAAGCCCGCCCAACCTGCCCCGTTAGGCTGTTCGGTATGACGACCGGGGTGCGGCGCAGGATGGGCGTCGACGAGCGCAGGGCCCAGTTGATCCGTGTCGCCCTGGAGTTGTTCAGTCAGCGCTCCCCGGACGAGGTGTCGATCGACGAGATCGCGGCGGCGGCCGGCATCTCCCGTCCGCTCGTCTACCACTACTTCCCCGGCAAGCGCAGTCTGTACGAGGCGGCGCTGAAGCGGGCCGCCGACGAGCTGGCCGGCCGCTTCCTGGAGGCGCACGAGGGGCCGCTGGGGGCGCGCCTGATCCGGGTGATGCACCGGTTCTTCGACTTCGTCGAGGAGCACGGTCCGGGCTTCGCGGCCTTGATCCGGGGCGGCCCGGCCGGTGGTTCGTCCACGGCCAACGCCCTGGTGGACGGGGTGCGGCAGGCGGCGTACGAGCAGATCGTCGCCCATCTCGGCGTCCCGCACCCGCCCGCGCGGCTGGAGCTCGTCGTGCGGTCCTGGGTGTCGCTGGCCGAGTCGACGGCGCTGCTGTGGCTCGACGGGAAGCGCATCCCGCGCGGTGAGTTGGAGTTGCAGCTGGTGCACGACTTCGCGGCGCTGGCGGCGGTGAGCGCGGCGTACGACCAGGAGATGGCCGGCATCATGCTGCGGGTCTTCGCGCAGGAGCCGGCGGACGGCCCGTTCGGCGAACTGCTCTCCCGGCTCTCGGCCCTGGCGCCCGCCGCACCGGCCGTCCCGGCGCAGCGGCTGCCGGCGTCCTCTCAGCCCTTGCGGTAGGAGGCGTCCAGGTCGCGCACCTCGGCCGAGGTGTGGACGGTGAGGCCGTCGACGGGCTTCAGATGCCCGGCCAGCAGCTCCAGGACGGCCTCCGTCAGCCGCGCCTTGGTCTCGGGGGTCCGGCCGGGCAGCATCGCGATGGAGACGTTCACGAGGGAGTCACCGGCCGCGGCGTCGCCGACGACCGAGTCCTCGGCCTTGCGGAAGCGGGTCTTGCAGGCCGGGACCTTGGTGGACACGGTCTCGGCGACGAGCGGGTGCAGGGCCAGCGCGAAGCCGCGCCGGTCGAAGCTGTCGTCGAGCTCGGCGGAGTAGTCGACGGTGATCTGCGGCATCAAGCGCTCCTGATCGCGGGGGCGTTACGGGTCCACGTAAGAATCCACGTACGTGTACGGCGTGCACGGACGTGTACGACTGTACGGCCTCAGCTTCGCCTGATCGCGTCGCCCGCACAAGGGCGGAACGGCCGGCCCCGGCTCCTGCCACGAGGGGTGGGAGCCGGGGCCGGCCCGTGCGGGGCTGCTCAGCGCTGGGAGAACACGGCGACCGTGCGTCCCGGGACGGTGAAGCCGCCCGACGTCCGCTCGTACGAGGACTTCTTGACCGTGGCGTCCGCGCCCGCCGCCTGGACGGGGTGGAGGGCGTACGCCTTCCCGGCGAGCTCCGGGACCTTCTGGAGCTGGGTGCCGGGGGTGGCGTTCATGACGACGACCAGCTTGCCCAGCCGCATCGTGATCACCCCGGGGGTCTCCTCCGTGCCGGAGAGCGGGAAGGACAGGGTGTCCTGCACCTGCCCGGCGGTGGCGAGGCCGAAGTCCTTCTCGGTGGTGCGGATCGTGAGCAGGTCCTGGTACGCGGCGGACGCGCCCGTGATCTGCGCGCACCCGGGGGTGAGCGAGGAGTTGGTCAGCAGCGGCTTGCCGTAGGACCACTTGTCCTTGTTGTCGGCGGCGGGCGGCAGGCCCCGTCCGAAGCCGTTGCCCTTGCGGCAGTCCCAGTGCAGCGCGTTGAACCAGTCGCCGCTGTCGAAGGAGTTGCGGTCCAGCGACTTGGAGCGCAGCAGGTCGGTGCCGGCCTGGGAGAGCGCGGGCCCCTGCGAGAGCACGGCGGTCGCCATGGCCAGGACCTGCATGCGGGCCCGGTCGGCGGCCGTGGTGTCCGCGGGGAGCTTGAAGGCGAGGGCGTCGTAGAGGGTCTCGTTGTCGTGGGCGTCGGCGTAGGCGAGGGCGTCCCCGGGTGCCGCCGCGTATCCGGCGGGGGCCCCGTTGTAGTCGACGGCCGAGCCCTTGACCGTGCGGCCCCGGGTGTCGGTGAAGGTGTAGTCGGCGAGGCTGCCGGTGAGTCCGACCTTGATCAGGTCCTGGTAGTGGAGCAGCCGGGCCTTCTGTTCGGCCTCGGTGCCGTTGGCGGGCGAGGCGTTGGGGTCGGTGTAGAGGCCGGTGGCGAAGCCCTGGACGCCGGGGTCCTCGTCGAAGGGGCCGCCGCCGCGCACGGCGTCACGGGCCCGGTCGGAGAAGGTGGCGATGCCGGTCCCGGCCATGTTCTTCTGGGTGGCCTGGACGAAGCGGGCGTCGTCGGCGATCTCGCCGAAGTTCCAGCCCTCGCCGTACAGGATGATCTTCTTCCCGTCGACGCCGTCCTTGGCGACGGTCAGCTCGTCGAGTGCCTTGCGGACCGCCAGGATGTTGGCCTTCGGGTGGTGTCCCATCAGGTCGAAGCGGAAGCCGTCGACCTTGTACTCCTTGGCCCAGGTGACGACCGAGTCCACGACGAGCTTGCCCATCATGGTGTTCTCGGGCGCGGTGTTGGCGCAGCAGGTGGAGGTGGCGACGGTGCCGTCCTCCAGGAGCCGCTGGTAGTAGCCGGGGACGATCCTGTCCAGGACGGACTTGTCGTCCTGTCCGGAAGCGACGGTGTGGTTGTAGACGACGTCCATGACGGTGCGCAGCCCGGCGCCGTTGAGGCCCTGGACCATCTGCCGGAACTCGGTGGTGCGCCTGGTGCCGTTCGGGTCGGAGGCGTAGCTGCCCTCCGGCACCGTGTAGTGCAGCGGGTCGTAGCCCCAGTTGAAGGCGTCCTTGGCGGCGGCCTTCGTGACGCACGCCTGCTGCTCCTCGGAGTCGGGTGCGTAGACGGAGAGGTCGCAGGCCGGCTTCTGCTGGGCGGACTTCTTCTCGGGGATCGTTCCGATGTCGAAGGCGGGCAGCAGGTGGACGTAGCTGGTGCCGGAGTCCGCGAGCTCCTTGAGGTGCTTCATGCCGTCGGAGCGGGTGTCGGTGAAGGCGAGGTACTCGCCGGGGTGCTTCGACGTCGAGTCCGTGATCGAGAAGTCGCGGATGTGCAGCTCCTGGATCTGGGCGTCGCGGAGCGGGACGGCGGGGGGCTTCTTCAGCCCGGACCAGCCGCTCGGTGCCAGCTTCGGGTCGTCGAGGTCGACGACGAGACTGCGGGCGGAGTCGGTGGTGAGGGCGGTGGAGTAGGGGTCGGTGACCTTGTTGGTGACCATCTTCCGGACGGTGGGGGCCCAGACCTGGACGGCGTACCGGTAGGGCTTGCCCGTCCAGGACTTCTTCCCGGTGACCGACCAGACGCCGGTGCGGTCGTCGCGCCGCATGGGGACGTTCTTCCCGTCGAGTTCGAGGGAGACCGTGCGGGCGGTGGGGGCCCAGACGGAGAGCGTCGGGGTGTTCTTCCGGAAGACGGGCCCGAGGGCGGCGCCGCTCGCGGCCTTCCCGTACAGCGTGTCCAGGACGCCCGCGGTCTGTACGCCGGTGGCGGCGAGCAGGGCTCCGTTGGCGGCGCGCTGGGTGGCGATCAGCTGGCCGCGCAGGGACTCGCGGACCCTGTCCCGGTCGCGGGGGTCGACGGTGAACGCGGGGTAGTCCTTGAGGTGCGGGTACTTCGCCTTCTGCGCGTCGGTGAGCGCGGTGGCGCCGAGCCGGAGCCACTGCCCCTCGTCGGAGAGGGCGCCGTCGACGACGGAGATGCCGCCGTTCTTCGCGTACACGAGCTGCTGGCTGGTGGCGGCGGTGGCCTTCACCTTCCAGACGACGGTGTTCGCGTCGATCCACTGGGCCTCGGCCTTGCCGAGGTCGGGCGTGGGCACTCCGCCGGCCTGCGGCAGCAGATAGCCGGCCTTCCCGCCGCGCATCCAGACCTCGTGCCCGTAGGAGGCGATGTCCAGGGACTGGTCGCTGGGGAGGTCCTTCTCGTCGCCCTTGTGGAGGATGTAGCTGAGCGAGGTGGCGCCGTCGGTGAGGGGGACCTCGAAGGTCACCCCGTACGCGTCGCTCTTCACGGGCTGCAGGGGCTTGGCCCAGTCCGTGGGGGCGGCGGCGCCGGTCCAGGTGTGCAGGCCCCAGCCGTCGTAGTCGCCGTCGGCGCGGTGGTAGTGCAGGACGGCCTTGGAGGTGTCCTGCGGCGGGGAATCGGGAGCTTCGGCGGTCTGCTCGTCCTTGCCCTGCTCGACCCAGACCTGGCCGGTGGCCGCCAGGTCGACGGTGCGCCCGGGCCCGTCGGCCGTGCCGTTCTTCTCGATCGTGTACGGGACCGAGGAGGCGCCCTCGTCGAGGTCGATCCAGGCGAACGCTCCGTAGGCGTCGCGGCCGATGAAGTCGGCGGTGGCGTCACCGGACTTCAGCTGCCAGCCCTCGTAGTCGCCGTCGGCCCGCTTGTAGTGGACGATCGCCTGGTCGCGTTCGACGGCGACGGGCTTCGGGGCGGGCGGGGCCTGGCCCGCGGTGCTGGAGGCGAGGGCGCTCGCGGTGCGTCCGGCCCGGTCGACGACCACGGCCTTGTAGCGCAGCGGCGTCCCGGCCTTCACGGAGTCGGCCAGGTGCTGGGTGACCTTGTACGGGGCGTGGTCGGCGGAGCCGAGGGTGGTCCACTTCCCGTTGCCGGTCTGCGCGGCGAACACGACCCGGTCGGTCCCGCCGCCCTTGACGTCGGCGGTGAGCTCGACGGTGCCGGTGGCTCCGGCGGCCGGGGCCTTCAGGGTGACCGACGGCTTGGTGGCGGGGGTGCCGAGCGGCTTGTCGGCGCGGAGCACGATGCCGGACAGCGCGGGCACGGTGACCTCGACGGCCTTGTCGGAACCGCTGCGGAGGGTGCCGGAACCGCCGTACAGCGTGCGGAAGTTCATACCGGCGGACTCGGTGGGGAGCTGGACCTTCCGCGCCTCGGTGGAGTTGTTCACGGCGACGACGTACTCGTACGGCCGCTCGGTGTCCGTACGGGAGAAGGCGTACACCGAGTCCTTGGCGTAGCGCTCGGTCTGCACGCCGTCGCGCAGCGCCGGGTGTTCCCGGGTGAGCTTCGACAGGGCCGCTATGGAGCGGTAGAGCGGGTGGGTCGGGTCGTACGCGTCGGAGGCGTGCGTACGGTCGGTGCCCAGCTGGTCGTCGTCGAGGTAGTCGGCGGTCCTCGACGCGAACAGGGTCTGGCGGGCGTCCTTGTCGCCGCCGGCGCCGGTGTACCCCTGTTCGTCGCCGTAGTAGATCACCGGGTTGCCTCGGCCGAGGAACATCAGCTCGTTCGCGAGGCGGGCCCGGTCGAGGAGTTCGGCGTCGGGGGCCTTCGGGTTGTCCTGCTTCAGGAAGGTCCCGATGCGTCCCATGTCGTGGTTGCCGAGGAAGGTCACCTGCTCGTAGGCGTTGGCCTTGTCGGTGGTGTAGCGGTAGTCGTCGGCGTAGACCGCTGCGAGCTTCGAGGCCGGGGCGCCCTGGGAGGCGTACTGCCGGGCGGCTTCCTGGAAGGGGAAGTCGAGCGTGGCGTCGAGGCGGCCCCTCGTGACGTAGGGCGAGGTGATCGCGGTGTCGGCGGAGTAGACCTCGCCGAACATGAAGAAGTCGTCCCGGCCGTGCTTGGCCGCGTAGCCGTCGAGGGCGGTGGCCCACTGGGTCCAGAAGTCGAGGTCGACGTGTTTGACGGTGTCGATGCGGAACCCGTCGATGTCGAAGTCGCGGACCCACTTCTCGTAGATCTTCTCCATGCCGGAGACGACCTCGGGGCGTTCGGTCCACAGGTCGTCGAGACCGGAGAAGTCGCCGTACTCCGTGGACTCGCCCGCGTAGGTCGAGTCACCCCTGTTGTGGTACATCGTGGTGTCGTTGAGCCAGGCGGGGACCTTCTTGCCCGTGTTCCGCGGGGTGTACGGGAAGGAGTCGGCGTCCACCTTCCCGACGCCCTGGGTGTCGTCGAAGGGACGGCCGGTCCGGTCGAGGTAGGGGTAGGCGCCCTTGGGCTTGTAGCCGTACTCCTTCTCGGCGTAGTCGACGGTGTCGGCGGTGTGGTTGGTGATGACGTCGAAGAAGACCTTCATGCCCTTGCCGTGGGCCTTGTCGATCAGCTTCGTCAGGTCGGCGTTGGTCCCGAAGTGCGGGTCGACCTGGGTGAAGTCGGTGATCCAGTAGCCGTGGTAGCCGGCCGAGGCGTCGTCTCCGGTGCCCTGGACGGGACGGTTCTTGAAGATCGGGGCGAGCCAGATGGCGGTCGTGCCGAGGCCCTTGATGTAGTCGAGCCGCTGGGTGAGGCCCTTGAGGTCGCCGCCCTGGTAGAACCCCTTGTCCGTGGGGTCGTAGCCGGTCTCCAGCCGTGTGCCGGTCAGCCCGCCCCGGTCGTTGGAGGTGTCGCCGTTCGCGAAGCGGTCGGGCAGCACGAAGTAGAACTGCTCGCGTGTCAGGTCGTGCCGGGCCGGTTCCTCGGCGAGCTTCGCGTCCGAGGGCGGTGACGGGGGTCTGGGCGCGGCGGACGCGGAGGCCGCCGGTACGACGGGCAGCAGCGCCGCGCACAGAGCGGCCACGGCTCCCCGCCGGAGGGTGGTTCGGGACACGGGCGGGTACTCCTCGGCTTTCGGGGGTGGGGATCGAGCGGTGCGGGCCGGGGACGCCGTCGATCGCGCCCCCGGCCCGCAGGTGGTGGTTCAGCCGCGCCAGACGTCGGCGGTCAGCGTGACCTTGCCGGAGGCCGGCACGGTGGCGGTGCGGTTGGCGCCGCTCTCCCAGGTGACGTTGCCGCTCGCGTCCTTGCGGAGGTACTTGTACTCGAAGGACGTGCCGGCGGGCAGGGCGACGTCGAGCTTCCAGACGGGGTACGTCGCCGGGTCGAGCTTCAGCGCGCTGCCGGGGGCCCAGTTGCCGAGGGCGGCCTGGTTGCCGGTGACGTAGATGTTCTGGCCGAGCTGGGTGGTGGCGTTCACGCCGAAGGAGGCACCGGACTGGCCGGTCCCCGGGTCGGGGGTCGTGCCGCCGCCTCCGGTGCAGGTACGGGCGCCGATGTGCAGGGCGACGGCGGTGTTCGAGCCGAGGGTGGCGGTGAACTGGCCCGAGCCGTTGACGGTGACGCCGTTGCCGGACTGGACGTCGCAGTAGTCACCGGCGGGCAGCGACGTCTGGAACGTGCGGGTCAGCGAGGAACCCTCGTGGTTGATGGCGACGTACGCCTTGGCGCCGCGGCCGAAGGCGATCTGGTCGCCGCCGTTGTCCCACCAGTTGGAGACGGACTCGCCGCGGGCGGTGTTGCGGAAGGCCACCATGGAGGAGATCTCCCGCCAGGCGTGCTGGCACTTCCAGCCGTCGCTGTAGCAGGCGTTCACCTGGCCGCCGTTGGGCGGGCCTGCGTCCTTGTCGGACCACTCGTAGCCGGAGTGGACGTCCGGGGAGCCGTAGGGGTAGGCCAGCATGAAGACGCTCGCCAGGGTGTAGTTGGCGCCGTCCTTGTAGTTCAGGGTGTCGCCGCCGCGCTCGGTGTCGTGGTTGTCGACGAAGACGGCGGACTTGCCGGACTCCATGAAGCCCCAGCCCTCGCCGAAGTTCTTCAGGTTGGCGAGGTTCTCGTTGTTGAAGGTCTGCTTGAGGCTGCGGGCGTAGCGGAACTCCTGGACGTCACCGCTGCCGAGGTACTCGGACGGGGAGACGGCCTCGCCGGCGCCGTAGATCGCCTCGTGCTTCCAGTAGACGCCGGGGTTGCTGAGCCGGGACTTGATGTTGGCGAGGTCGGCGGCCGGCATGTGCTTGGCGGCGTCGATGCGGAAGCCGTCCACGCCGAGGGAGAGCAGGTCGTTGAGGTAGCCGGCGATCTTGCCGCGTACGTAGTCCTCGCCGGTGTCCAGGTCGGCGAGGCCCACCAGTTCGCAGTTCTGGACGTTGGCGCGGTCGCCGTAGTTGCTGATCTGCGACTGGCAGTCGTTCATGTCGTTGACCGAGTAGAGGCCCGGGTAGTCGTACTTGCTGTACGAGGACCCGCCGGTGCCGGTGCCCGATCCGGCCGACATGTGGTTGATGACCGAGTCGGCGATGACCTTGACGCCGGCCCCGTGGCAGGTGCTGACCATGTTCGCGAACGCCGTACGGTCACCGAGGCGCCCGGCGATCTTGTAGCTGACCGGCTGGTACGAGGTCCACCACTGGCCGCCCTGGATGTGCTCCTGGGGCGGCGAGACCTGGACGTAGCCGTAGCCGGCGGGGCCCAGGCTGTCGGTGCACGCCTTGGCCACCGAGTCGAACTTCCACTCGAACAGCACCGCCGTGACGTCCTTCTCACCACCCGGCGCGGCCTGGGCCGTACCGGCGGCCGCGGGGACGGCGAGGGCCGCGGCGCCCAGGGCGAGGGCGAGCGCGCCGGCGGACAAGGGTCTCTGTGCCATGAGGATCCTCCTGCGGTGGGGGAAAGAGTGGGGATGACGGAGCAGCCTCACATGGCAACGCGCCGTGCCCTCAAGGCCCATGAAGGTTCTTGCAGCAAGGATGCAAATCCCTGTGTGCCGCAGACCGTACGAGCCTGACCTGCCCCGGTCAACCCCCTGGACACGACGCGATTACGTCCCGCTCACATCCACGAAATCCTGGAGATTTCTTCCTGCAAGGACTTACGCAAAATATTGCGAGCCTGTTAAGTTCATCCCGACTCCGGCCCGGTCGGCCGGGGGTCCGGTTCCCCCGGGCCCCACGCGCCCGGCCGACCGGTCCGGTCATGACGTGGAGAGGTCCGGAAGTCGCTTCCCCGCCGGCCCACCCTGGGCCGACTCCCGGGCCTCTCCCGTGCGTTGCCCCGCTAGGATCACCGTCCCATGAGCACCGGACGCCCCCTGCGCACCCGCGACAGGGCCCTCATCCGCACAGCCGTCGCCTTCGTGCTGCTGGTCTGCCTCGGCGGCGGCCTGGGCCTGGCGGCCGAGGGGATCGAAGGCCGCGCCGCCCTGCGGGACGGCACCGTCGGCACCCTGACGCCGACCGACCGCCGGTGCGGCAAGGAGTCGTGCGGCTGGACCGGCACGTTCACGAGCACGGACGGGGCCGTCACCGTGCGGGACGTCGGGCTGAGGGACGACGTCGAGGTCGGCCGTGGTGACCCCGTGCCGGGCGCGATCGACGGCGTACGGCTCGCGGAGGACGCCGGGGCCGCGTACACCGCCGACTACGGCTGGCGCGCACCGATCGCGAAGGGCGCGGCCCTCGCGGTCGTGGGCCTGGCGGTCGCGACGGGCCTGATCCTGATGCTGCGCCGCCACCGGGCCGCCGTGTCACCCTGAGGGAGCCTCCACGGCGGCGCCCTTCAGCCCCGGGCCCCGCCGGTCCGGAACCGGCGCCGGTACTCGGTCGGTGTCGTGTCGAGCCTGCGGCGGAACGCCCGGACCAGGGTGTCGACGGTGCCGAAACCGCACGCGGACGCCACGCGTTCGAGGGTGGCGTCGGTGGATTCGAGCCGGCCGCGCGCCGCCTCCACCCGCGCCGATTCGACGTACGCGTGCGGGGTCATGCCGAGTTCGGCCTTGAAGATCCGGGTGAGCTGCCGGTCACCGATGTGGGCGTGGGCGGCCAGGTCCGCGAGCGTGAGCGGTTCGCCGATGTGGCGCATGATGTGGTGCCGGAGGTCCTCGACGCGCCGCGTCATGGACACCCGCTCCAGCGGAACGCTGAACTGGCTCTGCCCGCTGGGGCGTTTCAGGTACATCACGAGCTGCCGGGCGATGTTCAGCGCGACGGTCTCGCCGAGGTCGTCGGCGATGAGTGCGAGTGACAGGTCGAGGCAGGCGCTGATGCCCGCCCCGGTCCACACGTCCCCTTCGCGGATGAAGATCGGGTCGGCGTCCACCTCGACCGCCGGGTAGTCGTCGGCGAGCTGCCGCGCCGTGGACCAGTGGGTGGTGGCGCGTTTGCCGTCGAGGAGCCCGGCAGCCGCCAGGATGTGCGCTCCGACGCAGACGGAGGCGACCCTCCGGGTGCGGCCGGCGAGCTGCTTCACCCGCGCCACCACACGAGGGTCGGTGAGCGGGTGCACGCGGCGGCGACGGTCGACCTCGACCGCGCCGGGCACGATCAGGGTGTCGATGCTCCTGGTGGAGAGGTCGTCGAAGGTGACATCGGGGAGGACGCGCACCCCCGCACCGGTGGTGACCGGATCCATGGTCTCGGCGACCAGGACCACGTCGTAGCCCGCCGCCTCGTCCGACTCGCGGCGCGCGAGCGAGAACACCTCGGGCGGCCCGGTGACGTCGAGCAGGTCGACGCCGTCGAAGAGAACGATGACGACCAGCCGGCTGACGGTGCTCATGGGACTCCCGGGGGCGGTGACGTCGATGTCGGTTTCTGCAGGTTAGACGACATTGCCGACACGCGGTGGCGGCCATAGCGTCATGAGTGCAGGTCATCGCGCCGATGGGCTGCTCTCCGACATCCGATCCCCAGGTGGTTCCCCATGCCCAGAACGACGCTGCGCCGGCTCAACGGACTCGACGACACCCCCGCGAGGCTCGCCGGGTCGACGCTGGTCCTCATCGACTACCAGAACACCTACACGACCGGTGTGATGGAACTGGACGGCTGGCGGGCCGCGCTCGACGCCGCCGCCGGACTGCTGGCCCGGGCCCGCCGGGAGGGCGCGAAGGTCATCCACGTCATCAACGACGGCGGCGAGGGCACTCCGTACGACATCCGGGCGGAGATCGGCCGGATCCACCCCCGCGTCGCACCGGTCGACGGCGAGCCGGTCGTCGTCAAGGAGACGCCGGACGCCTTCGCCGGCACGGACCTGGACCGGCACGTCGACGCGGCCGGCCACGGCGACCTGGTCATCGCCGGGTTCATGACCCACATGTGCGTGGCCTTCACCGCCCAGGGCGCCTTCCTGCGCGGCAACCGTCCCACGGTCGTCGCCGACGCCTGCGCCACCCGGGCACTGCCGGTCCTCGACACCGAACTGCCTGCCGAGCAGGTCCACTTCGTCGCACTCGCCACGATCACCGACCTGTGGGGAGTCGTGGTCCCCACACAGAAGTCCCTCATCTGAGCCGCCCCCACACGGGAGGTTCGCGAACGGCCCGCCGCTCGGGGAAGCCAGGGCGGCGCGCCCACCGGTCCGTGGCGGCCCCTCGCCGAAGATCCCGTCGGACGTGGTGGCCACGAGCGCCATGGGATGATCCGGGCCCAGGCGCTCACCGCCCGTGAGCCGCCGGCCCTCATCGAGCACCTTCCGGGAGAGACATGATCAGCGCGCTGCCCGCCGGGGGCGTCCACGAACCGCCCGGCCCCGCCGCCGCCGCGCGGGAAGCCCTCGTGACGTACCCCGTCGAGAACTGACCCGGCGCCATGACGTACGTACGGTTCCAGTCGCCGCACCGGAACGGTCGCGGGCACTTCACCGGCGTGTTCGGGCTCGTCAACAACCTGGCGCGGGAGGGGCGGCTCTCGGACGAGCAGGAGTCCTTCCGCCGCAGCAACAACCGCTGGTACGACGCCGCGTACACGGACCCCTCGACGGTCGACCCCACCGTCTACGACGACGAGGTCAACCCCGGCGCCGCCGCGTGGTTCAAGCCGGCGGCCGCCCATCTCCTCACACGGCTCCCCGGCTATCTGGAGATCCTGGCCGCCCACGGCGTCGAGTGCCGGGAGGTGCGCTCCCCCGATCCGGGGCGGATCGTCTACGAGGACGACGTACAGGTCGTGGTCGTGCCTCACGCCTAGGGCGCGGTGCGGCCGCTCGTCAGGTGCGCGGCGCCTCGTAGGCGCGGGCGAGGTGTTGCTGGAGGCGGATGTGCCGGAACTGGTACACGGCGCCGGCCTGCCGGAGCACCCCCCGGCGGTAGGCGTCGTCGAGGAAGGCGGCCGTGTCCCACGGCAGTCTGCGCGTCAGCGGCAACCAGAACCGGGCCACCGTCAGCCACTGCCCCCATGCCGTGAAGGCGAGCACGTACGCCGCCGAGCCGCCCAGCCCGCCGACCGCCCCCAGGAGCAGAGCCGCTCCCAGCGGCCACACCATCGTCCAGTCCATCAGCTGCTGGAGCAGGGCGACGACGACGTATCCGCAGAGAACGAGGCCTGCGGTGACGGCGACGGCGAGCACGAGGAACTGCCGGGTGGCGGTCCCCCGGTTGACGGACAGCAGGCGCATCGGCGTGGCCGCGGCGGCGATGTCCACCGGGGCCTCGAAGGCCGCGACGAGACCGAGGGTCAGTCCGGCCGTCAGACCGAAGATCAGCCCCAGGGCCAGCGCGTCATGGATCGCCGCACTGATCACGTCCGACTGCCGGAAGTTTCCGGCCAGCACACGGAACAGCGCGTTCGCCCAGGCCTGCGCCACCCCCAGTACGGAGCCGCCCAGCAGCCCGACGCCGAAGCGCGTGAGCATCTCGCGGGCCGGTCTGTGTTCGACCCGGGGGGCCACGGCCGTCAGCCTGAGGCGTACCTGGGTCGGTACGGCCACGGCTCGGCCCACCGCGGCCAGGACGCACTGGGCGAGGCCGAAGACGACCGCGGAGCACAGCCCGAAGACCGTGACCTCCAGCATCGCCGACGTCTGCACGGAGGGGATGTACCCGATGGAGACGCCGAAAAGTATCACCAGCCAGTTGGCCACGAACATGCACAGCCCGCCGAGCAGCGCGGTGTGCAGGACGCGCATCGGCAGCCGTACGGACGAGCCGAGCCGCCACCAGGCGAGGTCCCGCTCCTCGTGGGCACCGGTGGTCAGGCTGTGGGCGAGGTAGCCGAGCCAGCGTTCGGCCCGGTCGGGGTCGCGGTTGTGCCGGCCGGGAGCGGGGTCGGCCCGTTCGGGGGTGCGGTGCCGGTAGACCGTGGGCACGAAGTTCGCCAGCAGATGTTCCTCGAGGCGGCGCCCGGTGGGAAAGCGTGCGGTGTCGAGCAGTTCGGCGGGGTCGTTGCCGGGCACCTCGCTGTACATCGTCCGCGCCAGGGTGACCATCAGGGGCGTTCCGAGGACCTGTGCGAGCTGGATGCTCGCCGGGGTGCCGGGTGACCGCAGTTCGTCCAGGACGGCGCCCCACACCCCGGTGGCGTCGCCGCTTCCCAGGGAGTCGCCGAGTCGGTCGGTCCGGGGCAGGTACGCGGCCAGATCGTCGACGGTCAGGTCGGCGAGTTCGACGCAGGCCGCCAGCACCAGCGGTGCGTGCACCTCACGGACCGCCCGGGCGTACTCGCCCCGCCGGCTGGTCAGGACCAGCGGGTGGGAGGTGGCGTTGAGCGCGTCCAGCGCGGGGCCGCGCAGGGCTTCGGCGAGCTCGTCGAAGCCGTCCAGGACGGGCAGGATCAGATCGGAGTCGACGAGTTCGGCGGCGAGCGTCGCACCCTCGGGAGTCGTACGGGCCAGATGCGGGTGGTCCCGTAGGAGATGGTCGACGAGCAGGTCGCGCGGTGTGACGGTCAGCGGGTCCCAGGAACCGATGCTGAGGATGACCGGCACCCGGAGGGAGGAGCCCGGGGCCGCGAGGAGTTCGAGGACGAACTTGATGGCCAGGATGGACTTCCCCGAGCCGGCCCGGCCGAGAATGACCAGCCGCCGGGACTCGACGCTCCGGTAGGTGTCGGCGATGGTCCGCAGATCGCCGTCGAGGTCCAGTTCCCGGGCGGGGGCCCCCGGCTGGAGGCGCTGGATGTTCTCCGGACGGTCCATCAGGACCGCGGGGGCCGGCTGATATCGCACGGGCAGCGGGAACGGGTCGTGGACGCGGCGGTGTTTCTCCTCCCGCTGCCAGCGTCGGCCGACCTCGCGGGCCAGTGAGGCGGCGGCGTCCACGAGTGGACCGGCCGGTACCTGCGGCTGCGGCTGCGGCTGGACCACGGGTGCCGGGTCGTCCCCCGGCCGACCGGTGGGTGCCGGATGTCCGGGCTGCGCGGCGGGCCCCGGTTCCCCCCGCGCACCGGTGGACATCAGCGGCACCTCGGCCTGGTCGGCGGGCGCCGGCGGTGTCCCGTCCAGGGTCGCGGTGAGCCACCGCCACTCCTCCGGCTCCACGTTCAGGACTTCCGCCACCTTCTGCAACGTCCTCAGCCGGTGCTCGGGAAGTCTGCCGTTCTCCAGCCGGCCGATCGTGCTGACGCTGACCTCGGCCCGCTCCGCCAGCTGCTCCTGGGTGAGACCGGCGCGTTTGCGCAGCTGACGCATGCGCGTCCCTAACTCATGGGTCACTCCGGGCTCTCACCTTCCATGGACGCCGGTACCCCCCGAGCGTATCGAGACGACCGGTCACGGATGACCGGTCACAGATGACCTCCCCCTGACCTGCACATGCCCTGTTCTCCGGACCCGGTGGGCCGCATCGTGATCGTGCCGGCCGACCCCACCGCCGGCCGTCTCGTACGAGGGAGCACCGGATTGAGATCCCCATCGACCCACCGCCGCCTCGCCGGCGTCCTGTTCGCCGCGGCACTGCTGCCGGTCGTGTCCGTGGGACCGGCCGCCCGGGCGGACACACCGGCCGTCCCCGGCATCGACTTCACGGACGGCTTCGGCCTGAGCCGGGTCGCCGACGCCACCGAGGTGCACTCCGGCACCGACTTCACGATCACCGTCACCACACCGGAGGTGGCCGGCCCGCACCGCATCCGGATCTTCCTCCCCAGCGGGTACGCCGACGATCCCGGCCGGCGATGGCCGGTGACGTACTTCCTCCACGGAGGCGGCGGCAACGTGGACGACGCGGCCGCCGCCCCGGCCCTGCACTCCGACGCCATGATCACCGTGGTCCCCGACGGAGGCCTCAAGGGCTGGTACGCCGACTGGTACATGCAGAACACCGCCGTGGGGGCGGCCAACTGGGAGACCTTCCACCTCGAACAGGTCGTCCCGTACATCGACGCCAACCTGCGCACCCTCCCCGACCGCGACCACCGGGCCGTGACCGGGCTGTCCATGGGCGGATCCGGCGCGCTCCACTACGCCCAGGCCAGGCCCGACCTCTTCGGCCACACCGCCTCCCTCTCCGGCGGGATCGACTTCTCCATGGCCACGTTCCGCGCGGCCGTGCTCGCCACCGAGCTCGACCTGCCGGGCGCCTGGTGCGCGCTCAGCACATCGGCCGGCCAGAAGTGCCCGACCTACGGACCGTACGTCGACAGCGATGCGGTCTTCGGCTCGCCGTACGCGGTCCTGGGCGCGGACCACCGCTGGAACGCCTACGACCCCGCCGCCCCGGCCAACCTGTCCGAGTTCGAGCACACCGGGGTCACCCTCTACACCGGAAACCAGGGCCTGATCGACGCCAACACGGCGTCGGCCGCCCACACGGTCAAGAACCGCCTGGACCAGCTCGGCATCCCCGGCCGGCTCGTCGACTACGGCAACGGCGCCTCCCTGTCGCCCCGGTGCGACGGCAGCCACACGTACAGCTGCTGGGGCCCCGCCTACGCGGACTACATCCCGCGCCTGGAAGCCGCCTTCGAGGCCGCCACGAACAACTGATCCCGCAGGACCGGCACGGACCCGACCGAGCACGCCCCTTCTCCGAGGAACGGACACCGCATGACCATCAGGAACTCCAGGAACTCCAGGAACACGATGAAACTGGCCTCACTCGTCGGCGCCGTGTGCGCGACGGTGCTGACGCTGTCCGGCCCGGCGGCTCACGCCGCCACCGCCGGGTCCGACCACCCCGACACGCTCGCCGCGCTGAAGGCCTTCCAGGCGGCGGCGGGGCCCGGCGCCGCCGTCCACGCCGGAAACGGCACCGAGTCCTGGACCCTGTCGACGGGTACGGGGACCATCAACGCCGACCGGCCGATCAAGGCCGACGAATACCTCCGCATCGGTAGTCAGACCAAGACCTTCACAGCGGTGGTGGTGCTCCAACTCGTCGAGGAGGGCCGCGTCTCCCTGGACACGCCGATCGACGACTACCTGCCGGGTGTCGTCACCGGCAACGGCTACGACGGCACCCGCATCACCGTGCGCCACCTGCTCCAGCACACCGGCGGCCTCGGCGCCTACACCCCCTCCCCCGGGCTGAAGACGCCTCCGTCGAACCCGGACGGCACCTTCAGCCTGTCGACGCTGGTGCGGTACGCGCTGGACGCCTCGCCCCCGGTCTCCGCCCCCGGTGAGGGCTTCACCTACTCCAACACCGACTACTACGTCCTCGGGATGCTCGTCGAGAAACTGACGGGGCAGCCGGTGCACAAGGCCGTGACCGAGCGCGTCATCGAACCGCTCGGCCTGCCCCACACCCGCTTCCCCGCCCCCGGCGACCGCACCCTTCCCACGCCCGCCGTCAACGGCTACCACGGCGTCCGGGTGGGCCCCCTCTACGTCTGGACGCCGGCCGTCACGTACGACCCCTCGCTGTTCAGCAGCGCGGGCTCCATGATCTCCACGCTGGAGGACCTGAGCGCCTTCTACCAGGCGCTCGACGACGGAAAGGTCCTCTCCGCGAAGAGCGTGGCCGAGATGCGCACCGCACGGCAGGTGGGCACCGACACGGGGTACGGCCTGGGCCTCCAGACGTTCGACCCCTCCTGCGGCGGTACGGCACGGGGGCACTCCGGTGGTGTCCCGGGCTACCAGACCTTCACCCTGACCATGGACGACGGCCGCTACGTCTCCCTCGTCACCAACCTGCTGGTGCAGGTCGGCCAGCACCCGGACGCGCAGCTACGGAAGCTGCTGGACACCGCGCTCTACGAGGACGTGCCGCAGCGCGACTGACGCCGGTACCACGGCGTCCCCGCGTGGTGTCGCCGTCGCCGCACGGTGGCACCACCGCCCGACGTGGCCGGTGTGCACGTTCGTCGCCCGCGTCCCCCGGGACGCGGCCGGCGCAACGGGGGAGCGCACACCGGCCACCCGTCCAGCCTCCCTTACCTCGTACAGCACCAAGGAGTTGCCATGGCACACCGGTACCGGTGCGGCGAATGCAGGTTCGCCACCCGGTGGACCACCGAATCCGAGGTCGGCGATCTCGCGGCGGCCCACTACGCCGAACGTCATCCCCGGCTCGCCCTCGGCGGCATCGTGGAGATCAACCAGAAGAACCCCAACGCGTTCCCGTACCTGACGGTGCTCGGGATCGCCCTCGTCCTGCTCGTGATCGTCGTGGCCTGCCGGCGCCAGGGCGTCTGAGAGCAGTGCCGCCCGCCGCCGCTCAGACGGTTCTGTTCGCGCCCGTGGGACCGGCGCCGTGTGCGGTCAGCCGCCGGACCAGCAGGACCAGGGCGTCGCGGTCCGACGCCGGACGGGGGTCCGGGGTCGAGGCCAGGAGCAGGCGGGCGACCTGGGGCAGCATGAACCAGGCGTTGACGAGGGCGATCACCGCGTACATCAGTCGGGCGGGGTCGGCGTCCCGGGTCAGGGCGCCCGCGTCCTGGGCGGCGGCGACGGCCCGGACCTTCTCGGCGTAGTGGGTGGCCCGTTCGGCCTCCGCGGCGAGGGCCCCGTCCGCCTCTCCCGTGCCCTGTTGCAGGCCCTCCCAGGTCAGCAGCCGGGCGAAGTGCGGGTGGGCCCGGTGGTAGTCGTGGACACGGCCGGCGTAGTCCCCGAGGTCCTCGGCCTGCTCGGCGGAGAGCGGGACGGCCGCGGCCAGCCTGGCCAGTTCGGAGGCGAGGACCGCGCCGAAGAGCTGGTCCTTGTTGCCGAAGTACTGGTAGATCCGCTCCTTGTTCACCCCCGCCCGCGTCGCGACCCGGGCGACGCGGGCGCCCTGCGGGCCGTGTTCGGCGAACTCCTCGACGGCGGCGTCGAGAAGGAGCTGTCTGGTGCGTGCGGTGTCCCAGGCCATGACCCCACGATACCCCGACTCCAACCAGACGGTTGGACATCGGAACGCGACCGTGCCAAACTCCAACCATCCGGTTGGGGATGAGGTCCCCGGCCGTACGCCCACGAGCCGGAAGGACCCACCCCATGACCACGCTCACCGCCGCCACCGCCGTGCCCGCCGCCGCGACAGCGACCGAGGCGGCCCCGCAGGCCGTGCCGTCCGTGCACCGCCGCGCCCTGCTCACCTGGCTGGCCGTTTACCCGACCATCACGGCCGCCTTCCTGCTCCTGGGCCCCTGGACCGCGCATCTGCCGCTGGCGCTGCGCACGCTGGTCATGACGGCGATCGTCGTCCCCGCAGCCGTCTACGTCCTCGTCCCGGCCCTGCTGAAGGCCAACCACAGGGCCACCGCCGCGCTCGGCTCGGGCCGCAAGGGCGCCGCGTGAGCCCTCGACGCGCGGCGGGGCCGGGTCCCCCCTCCGGACCCGGCCCCGCACTCACCCGCCACGCGCCCGGTCAGGCGCCCCGCGCCGCCGCCGTCGAGCCGCGTACCACCAGCTCCGGCTGGAACACGTACTCCGTGCGCTGCACGGGGCTTCCGGCGATCTCCTCCAGCAGTGCCCCCACCGCAGCGGCCGCCATCGCCTGCACCGGCTGGCGCACCGTGGTCAGGGGCGGGTCGGTGAAGGCGATCAGCTGGGAGTCGTCGAAGCCGACGACGGAAACGTCACGCGGGACGTCCAGGCCCCTCCCCCGGGCCGCCCTGACCACGCCGAGGGCCATCAGGTCGCTGCCGCAGACGATGCCGGTGCAGCCGCGGTCGAGCAGGGCGCCGGCCGCGACCTGGCCGCCCTCGACACCGAACAGCGTGGAGCACACCAGGAGTTCGGCCTCCTCGCGGTCCATGCCCAGGACCGAGACGGCCGCGTCGACGAAGCCGTCGGCCTTGCGCCGGGAGGGCACGTAGCGCTGCGGTCCGATCGCCAGGCCGATCCGCCGGTGCCCGAGCTCGGCGAGATGGCTGACGGCCATGCGTACGGCGGCCTGGTCGTCGGGCGAGACGAACGGGGCGCTGATGCGCTCGTTGTAGCCGTTGATCAGGACGAACGGCACGCCGCGCTCGGTGAGCGCCGCGTACCGCGCCGGGTCGGCCGAGGTGTCGGCGTGCAGCCCGGACAGGAACACGATGCCGCCCACACCCCGCTCGACGAGCTGTTCGACGAGCTCGTCCTCCGTCGCGCCGCCGGGCAGTTGGGTGCAGAGCACGGGCGTGTAGCCGTGCCCCGCCAGCACCTGCTCCACGGACTGGGCGAACGCGGGGAAGATCGGGTTGGTGAGTTCGGGCGTCACCAGTCCGATGAGTCCGGCGCTGCGCTGCCGCAGCCGTACGGGCCGTTCGTAACCGAGGATGTCGAGCGCCGCGAGCACCCGCTGACGCGTGGTGTCCGCGACGCCCGGCTTCCCGTTCAGCACCCGGCTGACGGTGGCCTCGCTGACCGAGGCCTGGCCGGCGATGTCGGAGAGCCGCAGCGCCGGTCCGGTCCTGGGTGCGGGGACGGTCACACCGTCCACCACACCGTGGTGTCGGCGGGCAGCTCGACGACGGTGCCGTCCACGGTCACCGGGCCGCTGGCGAGCAGCGCGGTGCCGGGGGCGGGGATCCGCACGGGGGCGCCCGTCGTGTTGACGGTGCAGACGAAGCCGGGGCGGCCGAGAGCGAGCACGCCCTCGGGGGCGTCCAGCCACTCGACGTCGGTGCCCGCGCCGAGGCCCGGGTGTGCGCGCCGGGCGGCGATCGCGGCGCGGTACAGCTCCAGGGTGGAGCCCTCCGTGCCGGCCTGCGCCTCGATGGAGTACGAGCCCCAGCTGTCGGGCTGCGGAAGCCAGCTGCCCCCGCTGCCGAAGCCGTACGAGCTGCCCTCACGGGTCCACGGGATCGGGACACGGCACCCGTCGCGGAAGCCGTCCTGGCCCTCGGCGCGGAAGAACGACGGGTCCTGGCGGGCCTCGTCGGGCAGGTCGGTGACGTCGGGCAGGCCGAGCTCCTCGCCCTGGTAGACGTAGGCGGAGCCGGGCAGGGCCAGCATCAGCAGGGTCGCCGCGCGGGCCCGGCGCAGGCCGAGTGCGCCGTCGCCGGGGGTACGGATCTGGGTGCCCAGGCCCGGCGGGTTGGCGAAGCGGGTGGTGTGGCGGGTGACGTCGTGGTTGGAGAGCACCCAGGTGGTGGGGGCGCCCACCGGACGCATCGCGTCGAGCGAGGAGTCGATGACCTCACGCAGCTCGGCGGCGTCCCAGGCGGTCGACAGGTACTGGAAGTTGAAGGCCTGGTGCATCTCGTCGGGGCGTACGTAGTTGGCGGTGCGCTCGACGGTGGGCGTCCACGCCTCGGCGACGAGGATCCGCCCGCCCGTCGCCCACCGCCGCCCTTCCGACGAAGGCCCCTCGGGCCCCTTGTTCTCGGGGTACTCGTCGAGGATCGTGCGCCAGCTGCGGTAGATCGCGTGCACACCGTCCTGGTCGAAGAACGGCATGACATCGTTGCCCAGCAGCTTCAGCTGGTCGTGCGATCCGAGGTCCGGGAGGCCCTCCGCCTTGACGAGGCCGTGCGCGACGTCGACGCGGAAGCCGTCGACGCCCATGTCCAGCCAGAAGCGCAGGATGGAGCGGAACTCGTCGGCGACGGCCGGGTGCTCCCAGTTGAAGTCGGGCTGCTCGGGGGCGAAGAGGTGCAGGTACCAGTCGCCGGGGGTGCCGTCGGGGTTCGTGGTACGGGTCCAGGCGGGGCCGCCGAAGATGGACTCCCAGTCGTTGGGCGGGAGTTCGCCGTCGGTGCCCTTGCCGGGGCGGAAGTGGTAGCGCTCGCGCAGGGCCGAGCCGGGGCCCTCGGCGAGGGCGCGCTTGAACCACTCGTGCTGGTCGGAGGAGTGGTTGGGCACCAGGTCGACGATGATGCGCAGGCCCAGGTCGTGGGCCTCACGGATCAGCCCGTCGGCGTCGTGGAGCGTGCCGAACATCGGGTCGATCGCCCGGTAGTCGGCGACGTCGTAGCCGGCGTCGGCCTGCGGCGACGCGTAGAAGGGGCTGAGCCAGACGGCGTCCACACCGAGGTCCCGGAGGTACGGGAGCCGCGCGGTGACACCCGCGAGGTCCCCCATGCCGTCGCCGTTGCCGTCGGCGAAGCTGCGCGGGTACACCTGGTAGATCACCGCGTCCTGCCACCAGCCGGTGGGGTGGCCCGGGGCGTCGGCGGACGTGCCGGTGGAGGGGGCAGCGAGGTGCTGGGTCATGTCGTCCCTGGGGTGTCTGGGTGGGGAGCGGCGCCGGGACCGGGTCGGGGATCCGGCGCCGCCCTGACGGGTGCGGTCGTACGGTCGTGCGGGGCTGTGCGTCGGCCCATGACGCGTCAGCTCATGACGCTCAGCCCTTGACGGCTCCGGCGGACATGCCGGTGACCAGGTGCTTCTGCGCGAAGAGGAAGACCAGGGCGGCCGGGATCGCGATGAGCACGGACGCGGCGGTCATCGGGCCCCACTGGGCGCCGTACTGGTTGACGAACTTCTGGAGTCCGCCGGCGAGCGTGAGGTTCTCGTCACCGACCATGAAGGCGGAGGCGTACGCCACTTCGCCCCAGGCGGTGATGAAGGAGTAGAAGGCGGTGACGGCGAGGCCGGGCTTGGCGAGCGGCAGGATGAGCCGCCAGAACGTGCCGAACGGGGTGAGCCCGTCGACCTGGCCCGACTCGTCGATCTCGCGCGGGATCGTGTCGAAGAAGCCCTTCATCATCCAGGCGCAGAAGGGCACCGAGATGGTGAGGTAGGTGATGACGAGGCCGGCCGGCTGGTTGAGCAGGCCCATCGTCGACATGATGTTGTAGATCGGCACGATGAGGACGGCGACCGGGAACATCTGGGTGACGAGCAGGGTCCACATCAGGCCGCGCTTGCCGGGGAAGCGGAAGCGGCTGACGGCGTAGCCGGTGGTGGCGGAGACGAACACACCGATGACGGTGGAGAGCCCCGCGACGATCACGGAGTTCGCGAACCAGCTCAGGAACTCGGTGTCCTTGATCAGGTTCGTGTAGTTCTCGAACGTCGTCTCTTTGAAGAAGCTCGTGGTCGACGCGTACTTCGCGGGCTTCAGCGAGGTCAGCAGGACCCACAGCACCGGGAAGACCGCGATCACCGAGGTGACGATCAGGGTGAGGTGCAGGGCCAGGGAAGCGGCGGGTGAACGCTCGCCGCGCCTGCGGACCTTGCGGGCGCCGTGGCGGGCGGGGGTTGCCGTAGCGGTGGTCACCAGTTGTCTCCCTGCGTGCGGAGCACTCGCCGGTACACCATGGCGAAGAGCATCAGGAGTACGAGGATCAGCACGCCCCAGGTGGAGGACTGCGCGAAGTCGCGCGGGCTGATCTCGAAGGAGAATTTGTAGGCCTGGGTCACCAGGATCTGGGTGGCCTCACCGGGTCCGCCGCGGGTCAGCAGGAAGATCACCGGGAACATGTTGAAGGTCCAGATGGTGGAGAGCAGGACCACCGTGGTGGAGACCGGGCGCAGTCCGGGGAGCGTGACGTGGCGGAAGCGCTGCCAGGCGGTGGCTCCGTCCATCTCCGCGGCCTCGTACTGCTCGGAGGGGATCGACTGGAGTCCGCCGAGCAGGGCGACCATCATGAACGGCACACCGAGCCAGACGTTGACGGCGATCACGGAGAACTTGGCCCAGGCGGGGTCGTTCAGCCAGGGTATGCCGTCGATCCCGGCACCGCCGAGGATCTTGTTCAGCAGGCCGTTGTTCTCGTTGTAGAGGAAGCGCCAGGCGAAGACCGAGACGAAGCCGGGGATCGCCCAGGGCAGGATCAGCGCCATGCGGTAGGCGGAGCGGCCGACGATCCTGCGGTTGAGGATGTTGGCGAGGGCCATGCCCAGGCAGAAGGTGATGGTCACACAGGAGACCGTCCACACCAGGGTCCAGCCGAGCGTGCCGAGGAACTGGTTGCCGGTCAGGGCGTCGGCGTAGTTGTCCAGGCCCACGAACTCGTACGTGGCGGGCATCTTGTTCACGCCGATGGACCGGGCGACGTTGCGCTCGTCGGCGTCGGTCATCGACAGCCAGATGCCGCGGACCAGCGGGTAGCCGATGATCACGCCGATCACGAGCACGACGGGGGCGACCATGGTCCAGGCGTACCAGTGGACCGAGAGGGCGCGCCGGAGCCGGCTCGGTGGAGCGGATTTACCAGTACCGCGGCTCCGGCCGCGGGCGACGTCGTCGCCCGCGGCCTTCGCCACCGACTGGCTGGTGTGGACAGCCATCAGTCGGCCTGCCTTCCTGAGTTACTTCCAGCCCTTGAGGAGCTTGCGGTAGGAGTCGCCGGTCGCCTTGGCGGCCTTCTCCGGTGTGGTCTGGCCGGTGAGGACCTTGGTGTACTCGACGTTCAGCGGGGCGAAGAGGCTGCCGGTCTCAGGGATCCAGGGGCGCTCGACCGAGCTCTCGACGACGGGCTTGAAGAACTGGACGATCTCGCTGTCCACGGCCTCCTTCTTGGAGTACGCGGAGGTGCGGGTCGGCAGCAGGTTGAGCTCACCGGCGGTCTGCGCCTGCGCCTCGACCGAGGTCATGTACTCGACGAAGGCGTAGGAGGCGTCGAGGTTCTTGGAGCCCGCGTAGACACCGAGGTTGTGGCCGCCCTGCGGGGCGCCCTGCGCGGCGGAACCGGCCGGCACCGTGGAGATGCCGAGGTTCGCCTTGTCGGTGAACTGCTTGCCGGTCAGCGTGTCGGCCACGGCCCAGGGGCCGTTGATCATCATCGCGACGTCGCCGTTCTTGAACGCCGACATCATGTTCTCCCAGCCGTCCGTGGCGTCGGTCTTCGCCGCCCCGGATTCGACGAGGTCCTTCACGACGCCGAAGGCCTTGACGCCCTCGGCGTTGTCCACGGTGACGGTCTTCGAGTCGGCGTCGACCAGGTCGCCGCCCTCGCCGTAGAGGAAGGAGAGGAAGTAGTACGAGTCGTCGCCGCGCAGGTAGAGGCCGGTCTTGCCGGTCTTGTCCTTGATCTTCTTCGCGACGGTCTTCAGGTCGGCGATCTTCGCGGGCGGCTCGACGCCGGCGTCCGCGAACATCTTCTTGTTGTAGAAGATGCCCATGGAGTCGATGACCTGCGGGACGGCGTACGTCTTGCCCTTGTACTTCGTCGACGCGGCGGCCTGCTTGAGGAAGTCGTCCTGGTCCTTCAGCGCCGCGGTGCCGTCCAGCGGGGCGAGGTAGCCGAGGTCGGCGAACTCGGGGGTCCAGGCGACCTCGGAGCGGATGACGTCGGGGGCGCCGGAGCCGGCCTGGGCCGCGTTCTTGAACTTGTTCTGCGCCTCACCGAAGGGGACGCTGACGTACTTGACGTCGACCTTCGGGTGCTTCTTCTCGAAACCCTCGGCGATCTTCTTGAAGACCTTGTCCTCGCTGCCGACGTTCGAGGTGTCCCACCACGTCACCGTGCCGGAGAGCTCGCCCGAGCTCTTGCTCCCGCCGGTCTCGTCGTCGCTTCCGCACGCGGTCGCCGCGAGCGCCAGGGTCGCGACCAGGGCGGTGGCCGTTATGCCACGTCGCATCTGAACTCCTTCAACTGCCGTACCGCTCCGTCGCGGCGCCGGGTCGACGTGAACGTAACAAGGATGAAAGACGACCGAAAGACCTTGCGGAAGATTTCTGCAAGCGCTGCTGATCGTTACATTGGCGTGTCCGCAAGGTTGCCGTCAAGCCTCTTGACGGCGGCCCGTTCTCCCTGCCCGTGCCTGGCCAGGCACGCCCTGGCGGCGGTACGACCATCCGACCGGGACGGCCGTACGAGGCCCGCAAGGGCTTGCAAGATGTTGCTGCCCGGAGGCCGCCGGCCGGTGAACGCCGGGACGGACTGCCCGGATCCCGCGCATGGTGGGCAATCCGACACGCGCCCGGTACAGTCCATTGCCATGACCGCACGGCTTGCCGATATCGCAACTCAGGCGGGGGTCAGCGAAGCGACGGTCAGCCGCGTACTGAACGGCAAGCCCGGTGTCGCTGCGGCCACCCGTGAATCCGTCCTCGCGGCGCTCGACGTCCTCGGGTACGAACGGCCCGTCCGGCTGCGCCGGCGCAGCGCCGGTTTGGTCGGCCTGATCACGCCGGAGCTGGAGAACCCGATCTTCCCCGCGCTGGCCCAGGTCATCGGCCAGGCGCTCACCAGGCAGGGCTACACGCCGGTGCTGGCGACGCAGACGCCGGGCGGCTCCACCGAGGACGAGCTCACCGAGATGCTCGTCGACCGGGGCGTCTCCGGGATCATCTTCGTCTCCGGACTGCACGCCGACACCTCCGCCGACATGCAGCGCTACGAGCAACTGCGCGCCCAGGGCGTCCCCTTCGTGCTGGTCAACGGCTTCTCGCCCAAGGTGCAGGCCCCGTTCATCTCCCCCGACGACCGGGCGGCGATGCGGCTGGCGGTGACGCACCTGGTGGCGCTGGGGCATCAGCGCATCGGTCTGGCGGTCGGACCCAAGCGTTTCGTGCCGGTGCTCCGCAAGATCGAGGGGTTCCACGCCACGATGCGGGAGCAGCTGGATCTCACCGCCGACGCCGTGGAGGAGTTGATCCAGCACTCCCTGTACACGCTGGAGGGCGGCCAGGCCGCCGCGTCGGCGCTGATGGAACGCGGCTGCACCGCGGTGGTGTGCGCGAGCGACATGATGGCGCTCGGTGCGATCCGGGCGGCCCGCCGGCTGGGGAAGGAGGTGCCGCGCGATCTCTCGGTCGTCGGGTACGACGACTCGCCCCTCATAGCCTTCACCGACCCGCCGCTGACGACGATCCGGCAGCCGGTCACGGCGATGGGCCAGGCTGCGGTGCGCACCCTGCTGGAGGAGATCGGCGGCACGCCCGCTCCGCACAGCGAGTTCGTGTTCATGCCCGAACTGGTCGTACGCGGTTCAACCGCCTCGGGTCCGGGCCCTTCCCCGGCGCCCGGCACCGCCCGGTGACGCACTGAATGTGCGACCGGAACCCGACCGGAGGATCATCGGGCGGAGGGGGACGTATCTGGCAGACTCTGCGCCTATGGGTGAATCGCACGTGACCACACAGGAAGACCGCACGGCGGCCACCCCGTCACCCGTAGCGGACGGGAGGACGGTGTCCGGTTCGACACGAGCGACGGCCCTGTCACGCGTGCGCCGCGTGCGCCCCACCCTCCGTTCGCTGCGCTCCCCGCGCCGCCCGCGCCTGTGGTTCGAGATCCTTCTGATCGCGGTCAGTTACTGGCTCTACTCGCTGGTGCGCAACGCCGTTCCCGAGCAGAAGGCCGAGGCCCTGCGGAACGCCGACTGGATCTGGTCCCTGGAGCACACCTTCGGCCTCGCCTTCGAGGAGACCGTCAACCGGGCCGTCAACTCGGTGACATGGCTCATCGTGTCGATGAACTACTACTACGCGACGCTGCACTTCATCGTGACCATCGGTGTGCTCATCTGGCTCTTCCGCCGCCATCCCGGCCGTTACGCGGCCGCCCGCCTGATCCTCTTCGCCACCACGGCGGTGGCCCTCCTCGGCTACTACGTCTTCCCGCTGGCGCCGCCCCGGCTGATGCGCGGCGGCGGCTTCATCGACACGGTGATGCTGCACC
This sequence comes from Streptomyces sp. NPDC104381, assembly GCF_055583745.1. Classification (NCBI taxonomy): domain Bacteria; kingdom Bacillati; phylum Actinomycetota; class Actinomycetes; order Kitasatosporales; family Streptomycetaceae; genus Streptomyces; species Streptomyces sp. NPDC104381. The sequence continues at coordinate 642,429 of NZ_JBVJNK010000001.1, read as the reverse complement.
AGACGTGGGGCTCGATGGCCTCGGGCAACTTCAAGCACATGTCCAACCAGTACGCGGCGATGCCGTCGATGCACATCGGCTGGTCCCTGTGGTGCGGTCTGACCATCTGCGTCCTGGCGACCGCCCCCTGGGCCCGCATCCTGGGCGCGCTGTACCCGGTGGCCACGCTGGTCGTGATCGTGGCGACGGCGAACCACTTCTGGCTGGACGCGGTGGGCGGGATGGCCTGCCTGGCGTTCGGCGTCGCCCTCTCCTACGCCTGGTACGGGTCGCTGCCGCACCGGCTGCCGAAGCGGGTCCAGCGCCCCGGCCCGGCCCGTCTGCGCGCCTTGCGCAGGGCTCCCGCCCGGGCGCCCGGACCGGTGCGCGAGGAGGAGCCGTCCCGGGCCGGGGCCGGCGTGCGGGGCTCGGACCCGTCCGGCGACTGAGCGGCCGAGGGCCCGGGCGACGGGCCCTGCGGCTCAGCCCGCGGCGCCGTAGAAGCGCTCCTCGACGACCGCCCTGGCCCGCCGGGTGATCCGCCGGTAGTCCTCCAGCATGTCCCCCACGTGCCCCGGCTCGTAGCCCAGGTACCGGCCCACCGCGGTCAGCTCGCGCGGGTTCGAGGGGAAGGTGTCGCCCGGCCGGCCCCGCACCAGCATCACCGCGTTGCGTACGCGGGAGGCCAGCACCCACGCCTCGTCCAGGGTCTGCGCCTCCTCGGCCGGGATCAGTCCCGCCGCGCACGCCGCCGCCAGCGCCTCTCGCGTACGCGGGGTGCGCAGGCCGGGCTCCGACGAGCCGTGCTGCATCTGCATCAGCTGGACCGTCCACTCGACGTCGCTGAGCCCGCCGCGCCCCAGCTTGGTGTGGAGCGTCGGGTCGGCGCCGCGCGGCATGCGCTCGGACTCCATGCGCGCCTTGAGCCGCCGGATCTCGCGGACCGCGTCGTCGCCCAACCCCTCCGCCGGATAGCGCAGCGGGTCGATGAGCTCGACGAAGGCACGGCCCAGCTCCTCGTCACCGGCCACCGGGTCGGCGCGCAGCAGCGCCTGGCTCTCCCAGATGAGCGACCAGCGCCGGTAGTACGCCTCGTACGACTTCAGGGTGCGCGCCAGCGGCCCGGTCTTGCCCTCGGGGCGCAGGTCGGCGTCGATGAGCAGCGGCGGGTCGGCGGTCGGCAGCTCCAGCAGCCGGCGCATCTCCGTGACGACGGCGTTCGCCGCCCTGGCCGCCTCCTCGTCGCTGACCCCCTCGCGGGGTTCGTGCACGAACAGCACGTCCGCGTCGGAGCCGTAGCCCAGCTCGTGCCCGCCGAAGCGGCCCATGCCGATGACGGTGAACCGGGTCGGCAGGGTGTCGCCCCACCGCTCCCGTACGGCGGCGCGCAGGGCCCCGGAGAGGGTTGCGGCGTTGAGGTCGGTGACCGCGGAGCCGACCCGGTCCACGAGGGCGCCGGGGTCGGGTTCGGCCGGGTTGTCCTCGGTGCCGTACGAGCCGATGATGTCGGCCGCCGTCGTACGGAACAGCTCCCGCCGTCGTACCCCTCGGGCCACCGCGACGGCCGCCTCGGCCCCGGGGGCGCGGCCGACCGCGGCCAGCACCTCCTGTTCCAGGTGGCTCCGGCTGCGCGGCTTCAGGCCCTCGGGGTCGCCGAGGATGGCGACGGCCTCGGGGGCCCGCATCAGCAGGTCGGGGGCGAGGCGGCCGGCGGACAGGACCCGGGCGAGATTCTCGGCGGCGGCGCCTTCGTCGCGCAGCAGCCGCAGGTACCACGGGGTCTTGCCGAGGGCGTCGGACACCTGGCGGAAGCCGAGGAGCCCGGCGTCCGGGTCGGCGGAGTCCGCGAACCAGCCGAGCAGCACCGGCAGCAGCGTGCGCTGGATCGCCGCCTTGCGCGAGACCCCCGAGGACAGCGCCTCCAGGTGGCGCAGCGCGGCGGCGGGATCGGCGTAACCGAGGGCCTCCAGCCGGACGACCGCGGCCTTGGCGCTGAGCCGGCTCTCGCCCGGCGCGAGCTGGGCGACGGCGTCCAGCAGCGGCCGGTAGAAGAGCTTCTCGTGCAGCCGCCGCACGACGGAGGCGTGCCTGCGCCAGGCCCGGTTGAGCTCGGCGACCGGGTCCGTGCGCAGGCCGAGGGAGCGGCCGAGCCTGCGCAGGTCGGCCTCGTCCTCGGGGACGAGGTGGGTGCGGCGCAGCCGGTAGAGCTGGATGCGGTGCTCCATGGCGCGCAGGAAGCGGTAGGCCTCGTCCAGCTGCGCGGCGTCCGCCCGCCCGACGTAACCGCCGTCGGCGAGGGCCCGCAGGGCGTCCAGGGTGGAGCCGGCGTGCAGGGAGCTGTCGCTGCGGCCGTGGACGAGCTGGAGGAGCTGTACGGCGAATTCGACGTCCCGGAGCCCGCCGGGGCCGAGCTTGAGCTCGCGGTCGACACGGTCGACGGGGATGTTGTCGACGACGCGGCGGCGCATCTTCTGTACGTCCCCGACGAAGTTGTCCCGGTCCGCGGCCTGCCACACCAGCGGGGACACGGCCTCGACGTACGCCGCTCCGAGCTCGGGGTCCCCGGCGACCGGCCGGGCCTTGAGCAGCGCCTGGAACTCCCAGGTCTTCGCCCAGCGCTGGTAGTACGCGAGGTGTGAGGACAGGGTCCGCACCAGCGGTCCGTTGCGGCCCTCGGGGCGCAGGTTGGCGTCGACGGGCCAGATGGTGCCCTCGACGGTGGTGTCGGAGCAGATCCGCATCAGATGGGCGACGAGCCGGGTGGCGGCCTGCATGGCGCCGCTCTCCTCCGCGCCGTCGATGGGCTCGCCCACGAAGATCACGTCGACGTCGGAGACGTAGTTCAGCTCGTGTCCGCCGCACTTGCCCATCGCGATGACGGCGATCCGGCACTGCGCGGCGTCGGAGGGCGCGTCGGCGCGGGCGATGGCGAGCGCCGCCCGGAGGGTGGCCGTCGCCAGGTCGGCGAGCTCGGCGGCGACCTGCGCGACATCGGTCGTCCCGCACACGTCGCGGGCGGCGATGGACAGCAGGGACCTGCGGTAGGCGACCCGCAGCGAGTCCGGGTCGACGGCGTCGCCGAGCATGTCCTCGAACTCGGGGACGCCGGGGTGCAGGTCGGTGGCCTCGTAGGTGACCAGCACCTGCCAGTCGCGGGGGTGCCGTGCCAGGTGGTCCCCGAGCGCCTCGGAGGCGCCGAGCGCGCCCAGGAGCCGGTCCCGCAGGGGCTTGGCGGTGACGAGCGTGTCCAGCAGGATCTGCCGCTCGCTCGCCTCCTCGGCCTCGACGAGCCGTACGAGGCCCTGGAGGGCCAGATCGGGGTCGGCGGTCGCCCCGAGTGCCTCGAAGAGGACGGGGTCCGCGCGTACCGTGGAGAGCTCGGGCAGGTCCAGCAGCCTCTCGGCGGCGGACGGGTCGGTGAAACCGTGCCGCAGCAGTCGGGTGAACGTACTGCTTCTGCGCCCCGGCACCGTCGTCATCCTGTGTCTCCTGCCCGCCGATCCCACATGTCCGCCCTTCGAGCCTAAGGGCTGTCCCGCAATTCCTGGCGGGCGCACGACGACAGCTACGGCACCTCGCCGCGTTGTCGGACCACCCGAATACATCCAGTATGCGGGCGCCCCTCCGCCTTGCGATGTTCCCCCACAGCCTGAACGGCGTGGGAGGTGCCCCCACCATCTGACGCCGCGCGCTGATCCACCAGGAATCGCGGGACAGCCCTTGGCCCCCGCCGATGATTTCGGAGCGGGGGCGGAGTCCGCACTTCGCGGGGACGATCGGGAAAGAGACCCCGCAGCCCTCGACACCGCTCATGGAGGCCCGGAATGCCGGAGAAGGACACCACCGACGCCGCTGAGACCGCCCTGGACCCGCACTACAGCAGCGAGGGCGCCAGGGCCCGGCCCTGGGCCGAGGCGGTCGTGCTGCTGGAGCGCGCGGAACTGTACTGGCTGTCCACGGTCCGGCCCGACGGCCGCCCGCACGTCACCCCGCTGATCGGCCTCTGGTCGCAGGGCGCGCTGCACTTCTGCACGGGGCCCTCGGAGCGCAAGGCGCGCAACCTGGCGGCCAACCCGGAGGTCGTCCTGACGACCGGCGCCAACACGCTGACCGAGGGGTTCGACGTGGTGGTCGAGGGCCGGGCCGCCCGGGTGACGGACGAGCCGCGGCTGATCGCACTGGCCGAGGGGTGGGAGGCGAAGTACGGCGCCGACTGGCACTTCGGCGTCACCGACGGCATGTTCTCCAACGGTGCGGGCGGCCGTGCGGAGGTCTTCGCGGTGGCCCCCCGCACGGCCTTCGGCTTCGCCAAGGGCGACCCGTACGGCCAGACGCGCTGGCTCTTCGCCTGAGCCCCGGCACCCCCGGCCCCGGGCTGAAGCCCCGGCTAGCGGGGCCGGGTGCCGATGACGACGGTCGCGTACAGCTCCTCGGAGACGACGACGCGGGCGGTCAGCCCGCCGCTTCCCACCGTCTCCTCGGCACGCGCCGCCTGCCGCTCGCTCGTCTCCATCAGCAGACTGCCCCCGGGCGCCAGCCAGTCGGTCGCCTCCGCGACGACGCGCCGCATCACGTCGAGCCCGTCACCGCCGCCGTCGAGCGCGACGAGCGGCTCATGGATCCGCGCCTCGGCGGGCAGCAGCTCCACGTCCTCGGTGGGCACGTACGGCACGTTGGCGAGCAGGACGTCGACCCTGCCCCGCAGCGACGGCGGCAGGGGCGCGAAGAGGTCGCCCTCGTGGACGGTCCCGCGTGCGCCCACATTGCGCCGGGCGCAGCGCACCGCGGCGGGTTCGACGTCGGCGGCGTGCAGTTCGACCTCGGACAGCGAGGAGGCGAGCGCCCGGCCGAGGGCTCCCGTGCCGCAGCAGAGGTCGACGACGACCGCCCGGTCGGGTGCGAGGGCCTCCGCCTGCCGTACGAGGAATTCCGTACGCCGGCGGGGCACGAAGACCCCGGGGTCCACCTCGATCCGCAGCCCGCAGAACTCGGCCCAGCCCAGGACGTGTTCGAGTGGCAGGCCGGCGACGCGGCGTTCCAGCATGGCGGCGAGTCCGGCGGGCCCGGACGCCGTGGAGAGGAGAAGCTCCGCCTCGTCCTCGGCGAAGACACAGCCGGCGGCGCGGAGTTCGGTGACGAGGGTGGCGAAGGTGAGCGGTGGGGCGGATTCCTGCATGGGGCGGAGCCTTTCGGGATGACCGAGGGGCGCTCCGCGATCGCTCAGGCCCGGTGAGCCGAACGAAAGATCCTGGGAGTGAGCGCCCAGCCTGCTGAAGCGGTAATGGGTCTCACCTCCTGGGTCGGTCCCGTCGTCGGGAGGGGTCACACTACCCGAACGGGCCGCGCCCCTCATCGCCCTTCCGCTCCTCCTCGCGGCAGGTGGGCGCCGGGTGTGTGGCCGTAGGCCCGGCGGAACACGTCGATGAAGGCGCTGGCGGACGACCAGCCGCAGGCGTGGGCCACGGTGGTGACGGGGGTTCCCTCCGCGAGCAGCACCAGCGCGCGGTAGAGGCGGAGCTGGGTGCGCCACTGGGGGAACGTCATCCCGAGGTCGCTCCTGAACAGCCGGGACAGGGTGCGGTCGCTCGCCCCGATCTCCCGGCCCAGCTCGGCGAGCGGGCGCGGGTCGCCCGGGTCGGCGTGCAGGAGCGCGCAGAGGGCCCGCAGCGCGGGGGCGGTGGGCGCGGGCAGGTGCACGGGCGTCTGGGGCGAGGCGCGCAACTGGTCGAGCAGGACGGCGCGCAGTCGGGCGCGGGCCGGGCTCCCGTCACCGGGGGCACGCGTGTAGGCGAGGATCAGTTCGCGCAGCAGGGGGCCGACCGTCAGTACGGCGGGTTCGTCCAGGCCGAGCGGGTTCTCCGCCGGGGGCAGCCCGACCAGGTGGAGTTCGAGTCCGCCGTGGGCGTGATGGGCGTGGACGGTCCCGGCGGGCACCCAGACCGCGCGGTTGGCGGGCGCCACCCAGGTGCCGGCCCCGGTGGTGACGGCCAGCACCCCGCGGGCCGCGTAGACGATCTGGTGGTCGTCGTGGCGGTGGGCGTCGATGGCGGCCCCGGGAGCGACCCACTGGCTGCGGGTGGGGGCGGTCGGCAGGTGGCGGAATTCCGGCATCGGTCGGCAGATTATCGGAAGCGCGACGGGGTGCGGGGCCGTGACGATGACGAGGTGCCAGCGAACAGAACGATCCTGATGCTGTCGGTCGGGCACGGCTGCGTGGACGTCTACCAGGGCTCCGTGGCCGCGCTCATCCCCTTCTTCGTCGCCGAGCGGTCGTACACCTACGCGGTGGCGTCCGGCATCGTGCTCGCCGCGTCGCTGCTGTCCTCGGTCGCCCAGCCGCTGTTCGGCGTGCTCACCGACCGGTGGGCGCTCCCCTGGCTGCTGCCGGTGAGCACCCTGCTGGGCGGGGCGGGGGTCGCGCTGAGCGGCCTCAGCGGTTCGTACGCCCTGACCCTGGTGTTCGTCGCGGTGTCGGGCGTCGGGGTCGCGGCCTACCATCCCGAGTCCGCGCGTGTCGCGCGGATCGCCTCCCTGGGCAGCCACACCGCGATGGGCTGGTTCTCGCTCGGCGGCAACATCGGCTTCGCCGCCGCCCCGTTCATGGTCACGGCCGCCGTCGCCACCGGGGGCCTGCGCTTCACGCCCCTGCTGATCCTGCCGGCCCTGGTGGGCAGCGTCCTGTGCCTGCCCGTGCTGCGCGCCCTGGCGAGGGCGGAGGTGGCGGCGGGCAAGGGGAACCAGGCGCCGCCGGTGGAGCGGGAGCACGACGACACCAGGTCGTTCGTCAAGCTGTCGTGCGCGGTGGCCTTCCGCTCGGTGGCGTTCATGGGCCTGGGCACGTTCATCGCGCTCTACGCCCGGCAGCGCACGGGCGGCGGTACGACGTCGGGCACGGTGGCGCTGTCCGTGCTCTATCTCGGCGGCGCGGTGGGCACGGTGCTCGGCGGCCGGCTCGCCACCCGGTTCGACCGGGTCGCCGTGGTACGCGGCGCGTACCTGGCGGGCATCGTCGCCGTCGCGGGCACGGTGCTCGTCCCGGGGCCCGCCCTGTACCTCTTCGTGGCGCTGACCTCCGCGAGCCTGTACGTCCCGTTCTCGCTCCAGGTGACGCTCGGCCAGGACTACCTGCCGTCGCGGATGGGCACGGCGAGCGGGATCACCCTCGGGCTGGCCGTCAGCGTGGGTGGCGTCGCCGGCCCCCTGATCGGGGCGCTGGCCGACGCGACGTCCCTGCGTACGGCCCTGCTTCCGCTGATCCTCATGCCGGGCCTGGCCTGCCTGATGGTGAGCACCCTCCGGGAGCCGCCCGTGCACCGGCTCGTGGCGCCGGCACCGGTGCCCGAGCGGCAGCCGTGAGCAGGGACGGGCGGGGTCCCGGACGGGTCAGAGGTCCACGCTGTCGCGCAGCTTCGTCGGCGTCAGGAAGAGCGTGGCGATGACGCCGACCGCCGCGATACCGGCCGAGACCAGGAAGATGTGGCCGGTGGCGTCCCCGTAGGCGGCACGTACGACTTCCTGGATCTCGGGCGGCATGGCGGCGATGTTCAGCGTCGAGCCGCCCGACGAGGAGGCGGCCGGGTCGATGCCCAGCTTCGTCAGGCCGTCGGCGATCTTCGTGGCGACCTGGTTGGCGAGCACCGCGCCCAGCACGGAGACGCCGATGGTCCCTCCGAGCGAGCGGAAGAAGGTGATCGCCCCGCTGGCGGCGCCGAGTTCGCCGAGCGGGACGGTGTTCTGGACCACGAGCACCAGGTTCTGCATCGACATGCCGACACCGATGCCGACGGCCAGCATGCCCAGCGACACGACGACCAGCGAGGTCTCGTGGTCGATCGTGGACAGCCCGAGGAAGCCGAGGGTGAGCACGACGACCCCGGTGATGATGTACGGCTTCACCTTGCCGGTCCGTGAGACGAGGCGGCCCGCGACGGTGGACGAGACGAGCACACCGAACATCAGCGGGATGGTGAGCAGGCCCGCCTCGGTCGGCGAGTTGCCCCGGCCGATCTGGAAGTACTGGCCGAGGAAGACCGCGCCTCCGAACATCGCCATGCCCACCGCGAGGCTCGCGACGATGGCGAGGGCGGGGTCCCGTCGGCGTACGACGTGGAGCGGCACGACGGGCTCCTTGACCCGCGCCTCGACGAGGACGGCCACGGCGAGGATCACGACGCTCGCGCCGACCATGACGGCGGTCTGCCAGGAGATCCAGGCGAAGTCGCTGTCGACGAAGGTGACCCAGAGCAGCAGCAGGCTGACGCCGGCGGCGATGAGCGTGGCTCCCAGGTAGTCGACCTTGACGTCCGGGCGGCGGATCTCGGTGAGGTGCAGGGTGCGGGTCAGCAGCACGAAGGCGACGAGGGTGAACGGCACGGCGATGAAGAAGCACCAGCGCCAGCCGAGCCACGAGGTGTCGGTGATGAACCCGCCGAGCAGCGGCCCGCCCACGGTGGCCACGGCCATGACGCCGCCGAGGTAACCGTTGTACCGGCCGCGCTCCTTGGGGCTGATCATCGCGGCGATGATCACCTGGACGAGCACCTGGAGCGCGCCCATGCCGAGGCCCTGGATCACACGGAAGCCGATGAGCTGCCCGGTGGACTGGGCGAAGCCGCAGGCGATCGACGAGACGACGAACAGGCCGATGGCTATCTGGAGCAGCAGCTTCTTGCTGAACAGGTCGGCGAGCTTGCCCCAGATCGGGGTGGAGGCCGTGGAGGCCAGCAGGGTCGCGGTGACGACCCAGGTGTACTGGGACTGGGTGCCGTTCAGCGATCCGATGATCTGCGGGAGGGCGACCGAGACCACCGTGCTGCTGATCATCGCCACGAACAGCACGATCAGCAGCCCGCTCAGGGCGCGCATCACGTGGCGGTGGTCCATGGGCACGGCCTCTGCGGGCGCGGCCGTCTGTGCGCTCACGCGCAACCTCCGGGCATTCGAGAAGGAAGGGTGCAGGAAGAAGGGGAAGCGGAGAGGAAGGCTTCATTATACATGCACAGTGGGCAATTTTGCTCACTGTGCAACTTCCCTGGTCGCACAGATACGTCGCGTAGATAATGGGCGTATGGAAAGCCCTGTGGGACTGCGGGAACGCAAGAAGGCGGCCACGCGGCAGGCCGTGCACGAGGCGACGATGCGGCTGACCGTCGAGCACGGCTTCGACCACGTGACGGTGGAGGCGGTGGCCGACGCGGCCGGCATCTCCCGCAGGACGTTCTCGAACTACTTCACCAACAAGGAGGACGCCCTCCTCTACGGCGAGGAGCAGCTGATCGGGTCCCTGGTGCGCGCCGTCAGGGAACGCCCTGCCGACGAGCCGGCCTGGACGGCGCTGAGGGCGGCGGTGTCGGAGTTCTCACGGCGGATCGACCCCCCGGAGCGCGAGTGGGCCGTCCGCACGAGGCTCGCCATGCGCCACCCGTCACTCCTGGCCCGCCAGCTCGCCAACCACGCGGAGCTGGAACGGGACCTGGCGGACGCCATAGCCGTACGGAGGGGCCCGGCGGACGGCCCGGTCCGTCCGGCGGTCCTGGCGGCCGCGTTCCTCTCGACGCTGCGGATCGCGATGCGCATGTGGATCGAGGAGGACCTGGCCCGGGCGCCCGGCGAGGTGATCGACGAGGTCCTCCAGGAGATGGCGCGCGACTTCGACTGAGAGCGTCCGCCAGGAGGGGCGTGCGAGGGCTCAGATCACGACCCGGTAGTGGGTGGTCAGCCGGCCGTCCTCGCCCAGGACGTGGAAGGCGAGGCCGGGGGGCTGTTCGCGATCGGCCGGGCTGTCGCCCTCCCACGGCATCCGCAGCGTCCAGGTGACCGCCGGCCCCACGATCAGCGGGCGCCCCGCGAAGAGGGACGCCGCCGCGGTGTGGGCGTGCCCGGTGAGGACGGCGGCGACCCGCGGGTGCGCGTCGAGCAGGGCCGCAAGCTCCCCGGGGCGTTCGAGCATGCCGGAGTCGGGCAGCGGGTGGTGGAGCTCGACAGGCGGCTGGTGAAAGGCGATCAGGGCCCGCTGCCCCTCGGGCAGTCCGGCCAGCGTGGAGTCGATCCAGGCGAGCGTCCGCTCGTCGAGGCGCCCCTCGTCGCGTCCGGGGATGGTGGAGTCGCACATCAGGATCGCCACACCCGCGATGTGGTGCACCCGGTTGACGGGCCCGTCCTCAAGGGCCTCCCCGAGCAGCGCCTTCCGGTACGCCTCGCGCACGTCGTGGTTCCCGGGGCACGGCAGGACCGGGAAGGGCGCGGCCAGGATCCTCGCGGCCTCCTCGTACTCCGCCTCCGCCCCGTGGTCCGCGATGTCCCCGGTGACCAGCACGGCGTCGACGGGGCGGGGCAGGCCCCTCAGATGGTCCATGACGCGCACGGCGCGCCGGGAGGCCCTCTCGGTCCCGTCCAGGTGCAGGTCACTGATCTGTGCGAGCAGCAAGGCCACAACTCCCCCCTAATGCTTGTTTCCAGTTATCCGTTACAGACCATAGAGTGGCGCGCCACGGCAATCAACCGGTACGGGCAGGAGCGGGACCTCATGGAGCGCTGGGCGGCACTGGAGCTGGCGAGCACGATCCGCCACGACGGCGAGGGCGGTGTGACGGACGATCTGGCCACGATCCAGGGCCTGGAGGACTGGATCGCCCACCACCGGACACTGCTGGACGCCCACGTCCCCGCGTACGGGGGGACGGTGGACGAGGACCTGCGGCTCCGTGTCGTGGAGGTACGGCGTGCGGTGCGGGCACTGTTCGCCCGCGCGGTCAGCCCCGCGCGCCCCAGCCCCCCGGACGCGCACCGGCTGATGCCGGCGGACCGGGCGGTGGCCCACCTGAACGCGACCGCCGCCCTCGTCCCCGTCGTCCCGCAGCTGGACTGGCCGCCCGAAGGCCCCCCGGCGACGCACCTGTCGGCGACACGGGACGACCCGCACCCCGTACTCCTCGCGGCGCTCGCGCGGGCGGCCGTCGACTTCCTCGGCGGCCCGCAGCGCGAGCGGCTGCGGGCCTGCACGGCACCCCGCTGCGTGCGCTACTTCGTGAAGGCCCACGGCCGCCAGGAGTGGTGCAAGCCCTCCTGCGGCAACCGCGCCCGCGCGGCCCGCCACTACGACCGCCACCACCGGTCCCGGACCACCCCACCCGAAACCCCTGCCGCCGACGCCCGCCCTTGACCTGGTGGACGGCAGCCCCAGTCGGTCCGTGACCGGAACGGCTTCGGGCCGACAGGACGGACCCGCCGGTCCGAAGCCGTGTACGTATGTCAGGTGCGCCTACAGCACCGGCAGCAGGTTCTTCAGCTCGAAGGCCGTGACCTCGCTGCGGTACTCCTCCCACTCCTGCTTCTTGTTGCGCAGGAAGAAGTCGAAGACGTGCTCGCCCAGCGTCTCGGCGACCAGTTCGCTCTTCTCCATCAGCGAGATCGCCTCGCCCAGGTTCTGCGGGAGCGGCTCGATGCCCATCGCGCGGCGCTCCGAGTCGGAGAGCGCCCAGACGTCGTCGTCGGCGCCGGCCGGGAGTTCGTAGCCCTCCTCGATGCCCTTGAGGCCCGCGGCGAGCAGCACCGCGTACGTCAGGTAGGGGTTGGCGCCGGAGTCGATGGAGCGGACCTCGACGCGGGCCGAGCCGGTCTTGCCGGGCTTGTACATCGGGACGCGGATCAGGGCCGAGCGGTTGTTGTGGCCCCAGCAGATGTACGAGGGGGCCTCGCCGCCCGCGCCCGCGGAGCGGCTGGAACCGCCCCAGATGCGCTTGTACGAGTTGACCCACTGGTTGGTCACGGCGGAGATCTCCGCGGCGTGCTTGAGCAGGCCCGCGATGAAGGACCGGCCGACCTTGGAGAGCTGGTACTCGGCGCCCGACTCGTAGAAGGCGTTGCGGTCGCCCTCGAAGAGGGAGAGGTGGGTGTGCATGCCCGAGCCCGGGTACTCCGAGAACGGCTTCGGCATGAAGGTGGCCTGAACGCCCTGCTCCAGCGCGACCTGCTTCATGACCAGGCGGAAGGTCATGATGTTGTCGGCGGTGGAGAGCGCGTCGGCGTACCGCAGGTCGATCTCCTGCTGGCCGGGGGCGCCCTCGTGGTGGCTGAACTCGACCGAGATGCCCATCGATTCCAGCATGGTGATCGCCTGGCGGCGGAAGTCCATGCCGACGTTCTGCGGGGTGTGGTCGAAGTAGCCGGAGCTGTCGGCCGGGGTGGGACGGCTGCCGTCGACCGGCTTGTTCTTCAGCAGGAAGAACTCGATCTCCGGGTGGGTGTAGAAGGTGAAGCCCAGGTCGGACGTCTTCGCGAGGATGCGCTTGAGGACGAAGCGGGGGTCGGCGAAGGAGGGCGAGCCGTCCGGCATCAGGATGTCGCAGAACATCCGCGCCGTGCCGGGGGCCTCCGCGCGCCACGGGAGGATCTGGAACGTGCCGGGATCCGGCTTCGCGATCATGTCCGATTCGTATACACGGGCGAAGCCCTCGATCGCGGAGCCATCGAAGCCGATGCCCTCGTCAAAGGCCTGCTCGAGCTCGGCGGGGGCCACGGCGACGGACTTGAGGTAACCGAGAACATCGGTGAACCACAGCCGTACGAAGCGGATGTCGCGCTCCTCAAGCGTCCTGAGGACGAATTCCTGCTGCTTGTCCATAGCCACATCCTTGCAGTTCAGACGGTCCGTGCACCACCGCCCGGGGTAGGGGGACACCTCAGTATCACGACCCGGGATTTCACCCAGATTACGCACACGGTGTGAGAGAGAGCACGCGGCCACCCACTACGATCGGCGGCCGTGGTGTGCAAGGGCCGTGACCGTCCGGCCATGGCCCGCCACGACCAGGTTTTCCCGCTCCGCTCCCGTCCCTCCCGACCCCTTGGCAGAAGGACCCGACGTCATGAGCTTCGACCGCAGGACCCGCATAGAGCAGATGCGCGACGCCGACCGTGCGCGCGACCGCCGTAACCGCGTCGTCGCCATAGGCCTGAGTGCCGTCGTGGTCGCCGGGCTGCTGGGTTTCGGGTCCTACATGCTCCTGGAGAAGTCCGAGGCGAAGGAGAAGGCCGGGGAGAGCCTGGCCCAGGACTCCAAGCAGACCGAGGAGGAGAGGGCCGACCTCGCCGCGCAGCCGATCGCGGACGAGAAGACGTGGGACGCGAAGACGCTGACCCGCGACCACGTCACCACCGAGGTGACGTACCCCATGGAGCCGCCCGTCGGCGGGAACCACAATCCGGCCTGGCTGAACTGCGACGGCGTCGTATACGAAAAGGCCGTCCCGAACGTCAACGCCGTGCACGCCCTGGAGCACGGCTCGGTCTGGGTGACGTACAACCGGAAGGCCTCCGGGGACGACGTCGGCAAGCTCGCGGCCCGCGTGAAGAGCACCCCGTACTCCCTGATGTCCCCGTACGAGGGACAGGCCGGGGCGATCATGCTGAGCGCCTGGGGCAAGCAGGTCACGGTGGACGGGGCGGACGACCCGCGGGTGGCCCGGTTCTTCGCGAAGTACGTCCAGGGCGCGCAGACGCCCGAGCCGGGCGCGCCCTGCACCGGCGGGGTCGACGGGTGAGCCCGGCGCACGATCCGAGTCCGGCGCTCACCCGGCGTACGCGGTGGGTCATGGGCTCCGCCGTGGCCCTCGCCCTGCTGTTCGCCGGTGCGGCCACGGTCGCCTCCGCGCGGGACGACGGGGCCCCGGCCTCCGTGCCCCGTACGCCCTCGGCCCGGTCCGCGGACGCGGGCTTCGCCCGGGACATGGCCGTCCACCATCAGCAGGCGGTGGAGATGTCGTTCCTCGTACGGGACGGCACTCGGGACGAGGACGTACGGCGTCTCGCGTACGACATCGCCCAGACCCAGGCCAACCAGCGGGGCATGCTCCTCGGCTGGCTGGACCTGTGGGAGCTGCCGAAGACGGCGCCGGACGGGCAGGGGCCGATGGCCTGGATGGAGGAGGCCGGAGACGGCCACAGCGGTCACGACATGGCGGGTATGGCCGGCATGGATGACGACGGGGCCCTCATGCCCGGCATGGCGACCAGGACCGAGCTCGGACAGCTCCGTGCGGCCCGTGGAAAGCAGGCCGAGATCCTCTTCCTCCAGCTGATGACCGACCACCACAAGGGCGGCGTCGCGATGGCCCGCGGCTGTGCCGAGCGGTGCACCGTGCCCGTGGAGAAGCGCCTGGCCCAGGGCATGGTCGAGGCGCAGCAGTCCGAGCTGGACCTGATGGCGGACATGCTCGCGGCGCGCGGGGCGGCGCCCCGTTCCTGAGCGCGGGACCGGCCCGGCGTACGGCCGAACGGGTGACAGCGTTCGCGTGCGCCGGGCGGGCCCGTGACGATGGAAGGACTCGGGGCCGCACACCAGTGCCCACGGGCACGCAGGAGGCAAGCCCATGACCACGGCCAAGGACATCATGCACACCGGGGCCCACTGGATCCCCGCCCACGAGACGCTCGACCGCGCCGCGCAGATGATGCGTGACCACAAGGTGGGGGCCCTTCCCGTCTCCGCCAACGGTCAGCAGGACCGGATGGTCGGGATCATCACCGACCGCGACATCGTGGTCGGATGCGTGGCGGAGGGACACGATCCGTCGAAGGTGACGGCGGGCGAACTCTGCGAGGGCACCCCGCGCTGGATCGAGTCGTCGGCGGACGTCGAGGCGGTGCTGGAGGAGATGCAGAGCCACCGGATCCGCCGGCTCCCCGTGATCGAGGACAAGAAGCTGATCGGCATGATCAGCGAGGCCGACCTGGCGCTCCATCTCACGGACGAGCAGGTCGCCGGCTGGGCGGAGATGGTCTACGCCCGGGGCTGACACCCCCGCCCGGGGCACCGTCCGCACCCGCCCACGCCGCACGGACCCCGACCGGCCCGGCGCCCCTCGCACGAGGAGCGCCGGGCCGCCGGGTGTCGGGACCGCGCGCTCATACCAGCCAGGGGTACGGTGCGCAATATGTCTGAAATGCCCACTCGTCGCGCCATGCTCGGCGCCGGTATCGCCCTCGCGGGAACAGCAGGCCTCGCCTCCCGGGCCGCCGCGTCCCCGGCCGTCGCCTCCCCGGCCCCCACCTCTCCCTCCCGCGCCCCCTCCCCCGGGCGCGCCGCGGACCAGTACGTCACGCCCGACGGGCCGGAGGTGGTGGAAGCGGAGAACCGGCGGGGCGCCGGCCCGCTGCGGAAGGTCTCGCTCACCGCCGCCGCCTCCCGCTTCGAGCTGGGCGGCGGGGTCACCGTCCCCACCTGGGCGTACGGGGACCGCCTGCCCGGTGAGGCGATCCGGATCACGGCGGGCGACACCCTGGAACTGGCCCTGGCCAACCATCTGACGCAGAGCACCACGATGCACTGGCACGGACTCTCGCTCCGCAACGACATGGACGGGGTGCCGGGGCTGACCCAGCAGCCGGTCAAGGCGGGCGCCGACTTCACCTACCGCTTCGCGGTCACCCGCCCGGGGACCCACTGGATCCACCCGCACTCCGGGGTCCAGCTCGACCGGGGGCTGTACGCGCCGCTGATCGTCGAGGACCCGAAGGAGCCGCTCGCGTACGACAAGGAGTGGGTCGTCGTCCTCGACGACTGGCTGGACGGGGTGGACGGCTCCACCCCCGACGCGGTCCTCGACGAGCTCACCAAGGGCCGGGGCACCGCCCATGACGCGGCCGGTCACGACTCCGCGCGCGCGGGCCGCGCCGAGGGCCCCTCGCGGCTGCTGGAGGGTGCGGAGAGCGATCTGCTCGGCGGTCACGCGGGCGATGTCGCCTACCCCCACTACCTGGTCAACGGCCGCAGGGCGCAGGACCCTTCGGTCTTCGAGGCCAAGCCCGGCGACCGCATCAGGCTGCGCGTCATCAACGCCGGCGGGGACACCGCGTTCCGGCTGGCGCTCGGCGGTCACCGGATGACCGTGACGCACACGGACGGCTTCCCGGTGCGGCACGCGGAGACGGACGCCCTGCTGCTCGGCATGGGTGAGCGGTACGACGTGCTGGTGACGGCCGGCGACGGGGTGTTCCCGCTGACCGCCCTCGCCGAGGGCAAGGGCGCCTCGGCCCTGGGCGTGCTGCGTACGGGGACGGGGACGCTGCCGCCCGCCTCCGTACGGCCCGACGAGCTGGACGGGGAGCTGGTCACGGCCGACCGGCTCGCCCCGGACGAGTCGGTGGCGCTGGCGGAACGCGAGCCCGACCGGACCGTCCGGATCACGCTCACCGGCTCGATGGCGGCGTACGACTGGGGCTTCGACGGGAAGAGTTACGACCCGGCGGCGCGGCGTCCCGTGCGGGCCGGGGAGCGGGTGCGCCTGGTCTTCACCAACCGCACCTCCATGTGGCACCCGCTGCACCTCCACGGTCACACCTTCGCGCTGGCCGGCACGGGCCAGGGGGCCGGTCTCGGGGCGCGCAAGGACACCGCGGCGATCCTGCCGGGGCGCACCCTGACCGTCGACTTCGACGCGGACAACCCGGGGCTGTGGATGCTGCACTGCCACAACGTCTACCACGCCGAGGCGGGGATGATGACGGTCCTCGGCTACCTGCGCTGAGCCGCCCGGCACGGGCCCGCCGGGACGTGTTCCACCGCTTCCCGGCGGGTAAGCCAGGACATCGCGTCAGTCAGACGATTACACTGGCGGGGTGCCTCAACTACGTCTCGCCCTCAATCAGATCGACGCGACCGTCGGAGACCTCGCCGGCAACTCCGAGTCGATCGTCCACTGGACCCGGCACGCCGCGGAGCAGGGCGCCCACCTGGTGGCGTTCCCCGAGATGGTGCTGACCGGCTACCCCGTCGAGGACCTGGCCCTGCGGTCGTCGTTCGTCGAGGCCTCGCGCGGTGCGCTGCGCGCGCTGGCCGCCCGCCTCGACGACGAGGGCTTCGGGGAACTGCCGGTCGTCGTCGGCTATCTGGACCGTTCGGAGCACGGTGCGGCCCGCTACGGCCAGCCCGCCGGGTCCCCGCGCAACGCCGCCGCGGTGCTGCACCGGGGGCGGATCGCGCTGAACTTCGCCAAGCACCACCTGCCCAACTACGGCGTCTTCGACGAGTTCCGGTACTTCGTGCCGGGAGACTCGATGCCCGTCGTGCGGGTGCACGGCATCGATGTGGCGCTCGCGATCTGCGAGGACCTCTGGCAGGACGGCGGACGGGTCCCGGCCGCGCGCGCCGCCGGTGCCGGGCTGCTGCTGTCGATCAACGCCTCGCCGTACGAGCGCGACAAGGACGACACCCGGCTGGAGCTGGTCCGCAAGCGCGCCCAGGAGGCCGGCTGCACGACGGCGTACCTCGCGATGATCGGCGGTCAGGACGAGCTGGTCTTCGACGGGGACTCGATCGTCGTCGACCGGCACGGCGAAGTCATCGCGCGCGCACCGCAGTTCGCCGAGGGCAGCGTGATCCTCGACCTGGAACTGCCGGCCGCCGCGGCCCGGCCGCCGTCCGGGGTCGTCAACGACGGGCTGCGCGTCGACCACGTGGTGCTGGGCGAGGAGCCGCTGCCCGCCTACCGGCCGGAGCTGGCCGGCGGCTACGCGGAGCGGCTCGACGACGACGAGGAGCTGTACTCGGCGCTGGTCGTGGGGCTGCGCGCGTATGCCGCGAAGAACGGTTTCAGCAGCGTCCTGATCGGGCTCTCCGGCGGCATCGACTCGGCCCTCGTCGCGGCCATCGCCTGCGACGCGCTGGGGGCCCGGCACGTGTACGGCATCTCGATGCCCTCGAAGTACTCCTCCGACCACTCCAAGGACGACGCGGCCGAGCTGGCACGGCGTACGGGGCTGAACTTCCGCACCGTACCGATCGAGCCGATGTTCGACGCCTACATGGGGTCGCTGGGGCTCACCGGTCTCGCCGAGGAGAACCTCCAGTCGCGGCTGCGCGGCACGATGCTGATGGCCGTCTCCAACCAGGAGGGCCAGATCGTGCTCGCGCCGGGCAACAAGTCCGAGCTGGCGGTGGGCTATTCCACGCTGTACGGGGACTCCGTGGGGGCGTACGGGCCGATCAAGGACGTGTACAAGACGTCGGTCTTCCGTCTCGCGAAGTGGCGCAACCGCGCGGCCGAGGAGCGGGGGCAGACCCCGCCGATCCCGGAGGCGTCCATCACCAAGCCGCCGAGCGCCGAACTGCGCCCGGACCAGGTGGACACGGACTCGCTGCCGGACTACGACGTGCTGGACCGGATCCTGGAGCTTTACGTCGACCGGGACCAGGGCCGGGACGCGATCGTCGCGGCCGGGTTCGACGAGGCGCTGGTGACGAGGACGCTGCGGATGGTGGACACGGCGGAGTACAAGCGGCGGCAGTACCCGCCGGGCACGAAGATCTCGCCGAAGGGCTTCGGTAAGGACCGCCGGCTGCCGATCACGAACCGCTGGCGCGAGTCGGGCTGACCCGGGGCGCGGGCGCCGGCGCGGCTCCGTACGGGCGGGCGGGCCGCCGCGATGAGCACGGCGACCCGGCCGCCTGAGGAATCCTCCCGATGCCGGGCCCCCGCCTCAGTCGTCAGCATGGCCGGGTGAGCGCCCCGGCCGGGGCGCGCTGGTCACGGCGTGCGGGGGCGGACGGTGGCATGTGGCGCGGTGGTACGGGATCGCACGGCCCGGCTCTGCCTGACGGGGCTGCTCGTCTCCGGGTTCGGTACGTCCGCGATGTGGCTGACCGCCGGTGTCTGGGTCAAGTCGGCGACCGGGTCGGACAGTCTGGCCGCCCTCACGGTGTGCGCGATGTGGGCACCGGTCCTCGCGGGCCCCGCCCTGGGGGCGGTGGCGGACCTGGTGCCCCGCAGGCCGCTGCTGGTCGCGGTGAACCTGGTGATGGGCGCCCTGATGGCCTCGCTCCTCCTCGTCGCCCCGGACCACCGGATCGGCGTGCTGTTCGCGGTGCTGTTCCTGTACGGGGTGAGCGGCGTGCTCCTGGGCGCGGCGGAGGCCGCGCTGGTGGCGGGGGCGGTCGACGCCCGGCTGAGGGGCGACTTCAACGGGCTGCGCACGACGGCGAACGAGGGCATGAAGCTGCTGGCGCCCCTCGCGGGCGCCGGGCTGTTCGCCCGGTACGGCGCGGGCCCGGTGGTCGCGCTGGACGCGGTGACGTTCGCCGTGGCCGCCCTGGTCTACGCCCGGGTGCGGGAACCGGCGCGGATGGCCCGCAGCAGGGTGCTGCGGGGCGGTACGGCGGCGGGCGTCCGGCTGGTGCGCGGTTCGGCGGCCCTGCGGCCGCTGGTGTACGCCGGGGCGCTGACGATGCTGCTGGCGGGGTTCAACGGGGCGGCGGTGTACGCCGTCGTCGAGGCGCTCGGCCGTCCACCGGCGTTCACCGGGGTGCTGTACGCCTTCCAGGGCGCGGGCTCCGTGGCACTCGGGCTGCTGGCCGGTCCTCTGCTGCGGCGGATGCCGGAGCGGGCGTTCGCCGGGGCGGGGATCGCGGTGTTCGCGGTGGCCGTGGGGGCGCGGGCGCTGGGCGGTGACGCGGTGGCCCTCGCGGCGAGCGCGGCGATCGGGGCCGGTCTGCCGTGTGTGCTGATCGCCGCGATGACGGCGGTGCAGCGGGAGACGCCGGACGCGGTGCTGGGCCGCACGGCCGCGGCGGCCCACTCGCTGATGACGGTGCCGAACGCGGTGGCGACGGCGGCCGGCGCGGGGCTGGTCGCCGTGGTGGACGTCCGGCTGCTGCTGCCCCTGACGGGGCTCGCGGGACTGGCGACGGCGGCCTGGCTGGGCGGGGGCGCGGCGGCGGTACGCGTCCGCCGCGCCCGCCGCCGAACGTCGTGACGCCTGGGAAGGAGCGCCTGCCCGCCGCCGCCTGCCGTCGTAACGGCCTGGCAGGGCCGTAGCGCCTAGTAGGAGTGCGTGTCCGCCGGTTCGCGCGTCTCCGTGCGGGCCCCCGACGCCACGACACGCGAGGTGCCCGGGGTCCGGTCCAGCACGCCGGCGGTGACCGCCACGGCGAGTCCGGCCACGGCCAGGACCGCGCCGACCAGGGCGGGGGACGTCCAGCCCCAGCCCGCCGCGATGGCGACCCCGCCGAGCCAGGCCCCGCCCGCGTTGGCGAGGTTGAAGGCGGAGTGGTTGGAGGCGGACGCCAGGGTGGGGGCGTCCTTCGCCTTGTTCATCACGAGCATCTGCAGCGGTGTGGTCGTCATGAAGCCGACGCCGCCGAGCAGCACGACCATGACCAGCGCGGCCCACTGCACATGGACGGTGAAGGGGAAGACCACGAGGACGACCGCGAGGGCGCCCAGCGAGCCGTAGAGGGTGGGGCGCAGCGCCCGGTCGGTCAGCGGTCCGGCCGCCAGTGCGCCGAGGGTCATCCCGATGCCGAAGAGGGCGAGGACGAGCGTCACCGAGGACTCGCCGAAGCCCATCGCCTCGGTCGTCATGGACGAGAGGTACGAGTAGACGGCGAAGACACCGGCGAAGCCGAGGACGGCGGTGAGCAGGCCGAGGACGACCTGCCGGTTGCCGAGCGCGCTCAGTTCGCGGCGTACGTTCTGGTGCGCCTCGACGGGGATCTGCGGCACGAGGCGGGCCAGGGCGGCCATCGCGACCAGGCCGATCACCGCGACCACCAGGAACGTGGCGCGCCAGCCGAGGTGCTGTCCCAGCAGGGTGGCGGCCGGTACGCCGACGATGTTGGCCACGGTCAGGCCGAGGAACATGGTGGCGACGGCGCGGGCCTGGCGCCCGTCCGGCACGAGGCGGGCGGCGACGACCGCGCCGACGCCGAAGAACGCGCCGTGCGGCAGCCCGGCCAGGAAGCGGCCAGCCAGCAGCCAGCCGAAGCCGGGGGCGAAGGCGGAGGCGAGGTTGCCGACGGTGAAGACGGCCATCAGCAGCAGGAGCATGCGCTTGCGCGGGATCCTGGAGCCGAGGGCGGTGAGCAGCGGGGCACCGAGGACGACGCCGATCGCGTACGCCGAGACGAGGTAACCGGCGGTGGGTACGGACGTTCCCAGATCGTCCGCGACGTTGGGCAGCAGGCCCATCATCACGAACTCGGTGGTGCCGATGCCGAAGGCGCTCACAGCGAGGGCGAGCAGGGCCAGGGGCATGGAGAAGACCTTTCGGGCAGGGGGGCCGCCCGGGCCGTGGAGGGCCGGGTGGCGGCGGTGCGTGCGGGAGCGTCGGCGTCTTTGCCGGGACGGGTTATGTATCCCGTCGGAACAAAGTCTCTCAGACGTTTTATGCCCGGACGTGAACATGCCGTTGCGTCGGGGTGTGATGTGGACGTCACTCGGCCGGTCCGCCGCCGCCCTGCCCTGCTCCTGCCCCGCCTAGAGCGCGTACCGGACCTCCGTCAGGCGCTCGGACAGCTCCCACAGACGTACGCCCGTCGCCGGATCGGCCGAGGCCGGTGACGGGCTGACGCGCACCGGGGTTCCCCGCAGCTCGGCGGGGCCGTCCGGGCCGATGAACTCGCCGCCCCGCACCCCCGGGGCCGTCGCCGCGAACAGCTGCGGCAGCGCGCCACGCTCCGGCGGCTGGGCGAACAGGGGGTTGCCGATGCGGCCGAGCAGCAGACGCCACAGACCCACCGGGGTGCCCTTCTGCAGTCCGGTGGCGGTGTACCCGGGGTGGGCGAGCACGCTGCGGACCGGGCTTCCGGCACTCTCCAGACGCCGGTGGAGCTCCTGGCCGAAGACGGCGTTGGCGAACTTGGACTGGTTGTAGAAGGCCATCGGCGCATAGCCGCGCGCGCCGTCCACGTCGTCGAAGCGCATGCGGCCCTGGCGGTGGTTCACCGAGCTCACCGTGACCACACGCGGGTCACGGCCGGCCGTCAGCGGATCGAGCAGCAGTCCGGTCAGAGCGAAGTGGCCGAGGTGGTTGCAGGCGAACTGCAGCTCATGGCCCTGCGCGCTCAGCGTCCGGGGCGGTGCCATCACCCCGGCGTTGTTGACGAGTACGTCGATCCGCGCGTGCTCCGCCCGCAGCCGCCGGGCGAAGTCGCGCACCGACTCCAGGTCCGCCAGGTCGAGGCGGCGCACCTCCAGGGAGGCCTTCGGCCGTTCCGACCTGAGCCGGTCGGCCACACCCCGCCCCTTCTCCTCGTCGCGTACGGCGAGGACCACATGGCCGCCCCGGCGGACGAGCACCTCCGCGGTCGCCAGGCCGAGGCCGCTGGTCGCGCCGGTGACGACGGCCACCCGGCCGGTCTGGTCCGGGATGTCCCCGGCGGTCCACTTCTGCTGATGCCGTGTCATGCGGCACATGCTGCCCACAATGGCACTTGGTGTCAACGACGAAACTCCGTGCCATCCACGGCATGCTGTGTACGATGTCGGGGTGAACACCCGTCCCGCGGCCGGCCTGGCCGAGCGCAAGCGCCAGCTCGTCTCCGACGAACTCACCGAGTCCGCCCTGCAACTGATGGCCCGTAAGGGATTCGACGCCGTCACCGTCGACGAGATCGTGGCCACGGCGGGTGTCTCCAAGCGGACGTTCTTCCGGTACTTCGCGTCCAAGGAGGACGTGGTCGTACAGTTCCTGACCGCCATGGGCGCCGGCATCCACGGGGCGCTGGCGGCCCGCCCCGCCGGTGAACTCCCGTCCGTGGCCCTGCGGCACGCGGTCCAGGTCCCCCTGGCCGAGTGCGCCGGCCACTCCGAGCGCACCCTGCGCGTGGTGCGGCTGATCCTGGGTACGCCCGCCCTGCTCGCGCGCTTCCTGGAGCGCCAGGAGCAGTGGCGCGAGGATCTGGCGGCGGAGCTGGCACGGCGCGAGGGCTCCGGCGCGGAGGCCGGGCTGCACGCCCGGCTGGCCGCGGGCACGGCGCTGGTCGCCTTCAACACGGTGCTGCGGAGCTGGTGCGACGGGGACGGCGCGGAGGACCCGGCCGGTCTCACCGACCGGGCCTTCGCCGTCATCGCTCCGGCGTTGGACGCCTCCGGGCGCTGAGGGACCTCCGTACGGCGTCCGAGGACACGTACAGCACGGCCGTGCCCGCGAGCGCCAGACACATCAGCAGGGCGCTGACCTGGGCCGGGGAGCGGAAGCCGAGACCGGCGCCGAGGGCCAGCCCGCCCAGCCAAGGGCCCGCCGCCGCGCCCACGTTGAAGGCGGCCGTGGCGAAGGATCCCGCCAGGGTGGGGGCGTCCGGGGCCATCCGGAAGACCCGGGTGATCAGCGCCGTGCCCGTACCGAAGGCCAGCGCCCCCTGGAGCAGGACGAGGGCGAGGGTCGGCACCGGGTGGCCGGCGGTCAGCGCCAGGGCGGCCCAGCCGGCGGCCAGGGCGGTCATGCCGAGCCCGATGACCGCGTCCGGGCGGGCGTCGGCCAGCCGGCCGGCCAGGGTGACCCCCGCGAACGAGCCCACGCCGAACAGGGCCAGCACCACGGGCACCCAGCCCGCGCCGAAGCCGGTGACCCGGGTGACCAGCGGTTCCAGGTAGGAGAACGTACAGAAGGTGGCGCCCTGCACGAGCGCCATCACCAGCAGGGTGAGCAGCAGCCGGGGCCGGGCCAGGGCGCGCAGTTCGCTCCTGGCGCTCGCCTGCGGCGCACCGTCGGACCGGCCGCCCGGCACGGCCACCAGCAACGCGATCGCGGCAGGTACGGAGACGAGGGCCACGGCCCAGAACGCGGCGCGCCAGCCCCAGAGTTCGCCGAGCAGAGCCCCGGCGGGCACGCCCACCACACACGCGACGGTGACCCCGCCGACGACCACGGCGGTGGCCCGCGCCCGCCGGTGCGGGCCGGCCAGGGCCAGGGCGGTGACCAGCGCCACCGCCCAGAAGCCGGCGTTGGCCAGGGCCCCCACGACCCGGGTGGCGAGCAGCACCCCGTAGCTGGAGGTCAGGGCGCCGACGACATGGACGGCGACGAAGACGCCGAGGAAGAACAGCAGCGCCCGGCGCCGGGGCCAGGTGCGGGCGGCGAGGGCGGTGAGCGGCGCGCCGACGACCATCCCGACCGCGAAGGCCGAGGTCAGGAGCCCGGCGGCGCCGAGGGAGACGTGCAGGTCACCGGCGATGCCCGAGAGCAGGCCGGACAGCATGAATTCGGATGTGCCCTGGGCGAAGACCGCCAGCCCGAGCACGTGTACGGCGAATGGCATGAGAAGGGGACCCCTTGTGCGGAACCGTCGGAGGAACGAGCGGTGTGCAGGGGATGCGGGCCGTGCCCGTCGTCGCGCCCGGGAGCGCGAGGACGGCGACACGGTGGAATGTCCGGTGTCCGTACGGGACATGAGCACGGGACATGAGAGGGACGGGAAGTCGGCCCGCACCGCCGCGGAGGATCCGCGGTGGGCGACGGCGCGACGGAGCAAGCCGGGCGACCCGCCGGGGTCGCAGGCCTACGGCGTCACGGACGGGGCCACCGGCGGACCGGCGGCCGGAGTCTGTCGGACTCGGGGCTGGACATGGATGGGAGCGTACCGCCTCGCGGGGCGGGGGCGCTCACAGCTGGACGCGGGCCGCGATCGGCAGGTGGTCGCTGTCGGTGGCGGGCAGGGTCCAGGAGGCGAGGGGTTCGACGCCCCGCACCATGATCTGGTCGATCCGGGCCATCGGGAACGCCGCCGGCCAGCTGAAGCCGAAGCCGTCGCCCGCCGCACCCTGGGTGGAGCGCATCTGGGCCGTCACCGCGTGCAGCGAGCGGTCGTTCATCGTGCCGTTCAGGTCGCCGAGGAGGACCACCCGCTTCAGCGGTTCGTCGGCGATCGCCTCGCCCAGCGCGTCGGCGCTGTCGTCCCGCTGGTTGGCGGTGAAGCCCGCGTTGAGCTTGACCCGCACGGAGGGGAGGTGGGCGACGTACACCTTGATCCTGCCCTCGGGCGTGGTGACCGTGGCCCGCATGGCGCGGGTCCAGCCCAGCTTGATGTCGACGGGGCTGGAGTCGGTCACCGGGTACTTGCTCCACAGGCCGACGGTGCCCTGGACGGAGTGGTGCGGGTAGCGGTCGGCGAGCGCGTCCTCGTACGCCGCGACCTTGCCGGTCGGCAGCTCCTGCAGGGCCACGATGTCGGCGCCGGAGCCGGCGACCTGTTCGGCGGTGCCGGCGGGGTCGGGGTTGCCGGCGTTGACGTTGTGCGTGGCGACGGTGAGGTCGCCGCCGCTGCCCGACTTGTCGGCGAAGAGCAGGCCGCCGAAGAGGTTGAGCCAGACCGCGACCGGCAGGACGAGGGCGATCACCGCGGTCGCGGAGCGCCGGACCAGCCCGAGGATCAGCAGCACCGGCAGGAGCACGCCGAGCCAGGGCAGGAACGTCTCGACCAGGCTGCCCAGGTTGCCGATGGTGTTCGGGATGTCCGAGTGGAAGACCATCACGACGGTCAGCAGCACCGAGCAGAGCGCCAGGAGGATGCCGCGCCGCCAGATGCCCCGGTCGGTGGCCAGTCTGTGACGCAGGGCCCGGAAGCGGGAGCCCGTCCGCGGACCCGCGTCGGCGTCCTCGGTGTCCGCCCTGTACGCCTGCACCATTGCGCTCGTCCTCACTGCCTTGCCGTACACATCACCGCGCCTCACGACCCTAGGCGATGGGTGACGCCGTTCCTGCCGTCGACGACGGCCGTACTGCCATCAGGACGACGGAAGCCGCGCGGAGGGTTCCGGCCGCGGGGCCCGTTGTGAGGCTCGTGACAGAACGCTCACACCGGGGCGGCCGACGGTTCCACGGCTGTGACCTGCGTGTTCGTCGGGGCCGGTGCGAGGCCCTGGAGGAGGGTCCGGATGATGCGGTCCGCCAGGTCCTCCGGCAGCGGCGCTTCGGGACGGTGGACGGTACGGACCAGCATCGGCCCCAGGAACAGATCGTCCATGAGCTCCACGTCCAGGTCGTCCCGGAGCTCGCCGGCGTCCACCGCCCGCCGCACGGCGGCCAGCATGGCGGCGCGCCGGGGGCCGAGGACCGTGCTCTGGTACTCGGTCCAGAGCCTGGGGTGCTTCTTCATCTGCACGAACACGTTGTGCAGGAGGGCGGAGGAGCGCTGGGCCAGACTCCGGGTCCGCATGGACTCCAGCATGATGCGCAGATCGTCCAGGCCGGCGGTGCCGGAGACGGTGGGGTCCTCGGGCTCGATGTCGCGCAGTACGTCGAGGAAGAGGTCCTCCTTGCCACTCCAACGGCGGTAGATGGTGGCCTTGCCGACTCCGGCGGTGCGGGCGACGCGCTCGATGGACAGGCCGTCCAGGGTCTCCCCCGACTCCAGCAGCTCCAGGACCGCGTCCAGGATCGCCCGCTCCACGGCCGCGCTGCGAGGACGGCCGCGGCGGGGCTCCTCACCCTGGCAGGGCGGCCCGCCGACCGGGTCCCGCCCGGGGTCCTGCGCCGGGTTCTGTGCCGCCTGCCGCACCTGGGCCGCCTCTCGCTGCGCCGTCCGCCGTCACTGTCCGTACGTCCCGGTTCCCGGTTCGCCGTACGTCCGATTCTCGCCGACCGGCCGGGCGAGGGCGACACTCCCCCGGCCGGAGCAGCGGATCAGGACCGGTGTGCCGGCTCCGGGGCGGGCTCACGGGCCCCGTCGGGCTCCGGCCGGCCGGGGCCGCCCGGTGCGGGAGTCCTGCCCGGCAGGAACGCCGCCACCACCGCCGCGCCGACCAGGGCGACCGCCGCCGAGCCGAGCGCGGTGACGTGCATCGCCCCGATGAAGGCGTCGTTCGCCGCGGCGATCAGCGGCTTGCCGGCCGGGCCCAGCTTCGAGGCGACGCCGAGGGTCGCCTCGATGGACTCGCCCGCCACCTCACGCGCCGGGGCCGGTACGCCGTCGAGGTGGCCCTCGATGTCGCCCCGGTAGACCGTGGAGAGCACCGAGCCGAGCACGGCGATGCCGAGCGCCCCGCCGACCTGGCGGAACGTGTTGTTGATGGCGGAACCCGAGCCCGCCCGCTCCCGGGGCAGGGCCTGCATCACGGCGACGGTGACCGGCGGCATGATGTGCGCCATGCCGGTGCCCTGGACGAAGAAGACCAGGCACAGCACCCAGAGCGGGGTCTCCGCGTCGAACAGCGCGAACGCCGCGAGGCCGGCGGCGACGAGCAGCATGCCGACGGTGCAGACCGCCTTGGCCCCGAACCGGTCGACGACCAGCCGGGCGCGCGGCGCGAAGATCATCTGCGCGGCGGCGAGCGGCAGGATCAGCAGCCCGGACTCCAGCGCGGTGTAGCCGCGCACGCTCTGCAGGTAGAACGCGGAGAAGAAGGTGACGCCCATCAGCGCGAAGAAGACCAGCGCGATGGCGGCGACCGCGGCGGAGAAGGCGGGCTTGCGGAAGTAGGAGATGTCGATCGACGGGTGGGTGCTGCGCTTCTCGTGCCAGACGAAGCCGGCGAGGACCAGCAGGCCGCCGATCAGCGGTGCGAGGACGGTGAGGTCGGTGAAGGAGGCGAGCTCACCGCCGCGGATGATGCCGTAGACCAGCAGGACCAGGCCGACGATCGACAGGACGACGCCGAGCGGGTCGACCCGGCCGGGGGCGGGGTCCTTGGAGTCCGGCACGAGTACGGCCATGGCGATCAGCGCGACGACCACCACGGGCACGTTGACCAGGAAGATCGAGCCCCACCAGAAGTGCTCCAGGAGCAGGCCGCCGGTGATCGGCCCGATCGCGATGCCGAGGCCGACGCTGCCGGCCCAGATGCCGATGGCCTTGGGCTGCTCGTCGCGCTCGAAGACGTTCATCAGGACGGCGAGGGTGGCGGGCATCACGAACGCCGCGCCGAGGCCCATCAGCGCGCGCCAGGTGATGAGTTCGCCGGGCGAGGAGGAGAGCGCGGCCAGGGCCGAGCCGATGCCGAAGACGAGGATGCCGGCCAGCAGGACCTTCTTGCGGCCGATGCGGTCGCCCAGGAGCCCGGCGGTGAAGAGGAGGCCCGCGAAGACGAGCGTGTAGGAGTTGATCGCCCATTCCAGCTCGCTCTGGGTGGCGCCGATGCCGGTGGGCTCGGGGCTGGCGATCGTCTTCACCGCGACGTTCAGGATCGAGTTGTCCAGAACGACGATGAGCAGGCTGAACATGAGGACGCCGAGGATGGCCCAGCGGCGGCGGTGGACCGCCTCCGGGACACGGGGCGCGACGGCGGGGACGCCGGACGGTATGGACATGCGTCCGACCCTAGCCGACTTCCAATACGAGACCGTCTCGTATTGGAAAGACTTTACCCGCTCGGTGCGCACCGTTCACCGGGCGCGGTGGGCCCACTTCCCGGGAACGGCCGCGGGATGCCACCATGGAAGGGATCCGGGGACGCCGTCAGGGCGCCTCGAGATGACGAAGGAGCCGTTGGCCATGTCGCTTCAGGCTGCGCAGAACCAGTCCGCCACACCCGCGGGCCCCACCCCCGGCGCCGGTAAGGCCCTGTACGGGGGGAAGAGCACCCGCCGCATCACCGTCCACGACATCACCGCCGCCAGTGAGCGCGGCGAGAAGTGGCCGATGCTCACCGCCTACGACGCGATGACCGCGTCCGTCTTCGACGAGGCCGGCATCCCGGTCATGCTCGTCGGCGACTCCATGGGCAACTGTCACCTCGGTTACGAGACGACCGTGCCCGTCACCATGGACGAGATGGCCGTCCTGTCGGCCGCCGTCGTACGGGGCACGCAGCGCGCCCTCATCGTGGCGGACCTGCCCTTCGGGGCGTACCAGGAGGGCCCGGTCCAGGCCCTGCGCAACGCCACCCGGCTGATCAAGGAGGCCGGGGTCGGAGCGATCAAGCTGGAGGGCGGCGAGCGCTCCCACGAGCAGATCAGGCTCCTGGTCGAGGCCGGGATCCCGGTCATGGGCCACATCGGCCTGACCCCGCAGTCCGTCAACGCGATGGGCTACCGCGTGCAGGGCCGGGGCGAGGAGGCCGCGCAGCAGCTGCTGCGCGACGCGAAGGCGGTGCAGGACGCGGGCGCGTTCGCCGTCGTCCTGGAGCTCGTACCGGCCGAGCTGGCCGCCGAGGTCACCCGCATCCTGCACATCCCGACTGTCGGCATCGGCGCCGGGCCCGACACGGACGCGCAGGTGCTGGTCTACACCGACATGGTCGGTCTGACCGGCGGCAAGGTACCGCGCTTCACCAAGCAGTACGCGAATCTGCGTCAGGTGATGACCGACGCCGCCAAGGAGTTCGCCGAAGAGGTCGTCGGCGGCTCGTTCCCGGCGGCGGAGCACACCTTCCACTGACGCCTCACGACCACTGCCGCACCACCGACAGCCCGCCGACTTCCCCCATCGGCGGGCTGTCGCCTGCCGTGGGCCGGCTGTCAGCGACATGTCGGTGACTTGTCGGTGGCGGCTGGTCTGATGGTGTCCATGACGCAAATCGACAAGAACCTCAGGGACGGCAGGAACGCCGTCGAGGTGCGGGGGCTGGTCAAGCACTACGGCGAGACCAAGGCGCTGGACGGTGTGGACCTCGACGTACGCGAAGGCACCGTCCTCGGCGTGCTCGGCCCCAACGGCGCCGGGAAGACCACCCTCGTACGCTGTCTGTCCACCCTGATCCTGCCCGACGCCGGGCACGCGGTCGTGGCGGGCTACGACGTGGTGAAGCAGCCCCGGCAGCTGCGCCGCACCATCGGTCTCACCGGGCAGTACGCCTCGGTCGACGAGAAGCTCTCCGGCTGGGAGAACCTCTACATGATCGGGCGGCTGCTCGACCTGTCCCGCAAGAAGGCGCGGTCCCGCGCCGACGAGCTGCTGGAGCGCTTCTCGCTCACCGACGCGGCGAAGAAGGCCGCGATGGACTACTCCGGCGGCATGCGGCGCCGGCTGGACCTGGCGGCGTCCATGATCGGCAGCCCGGCCGTGCTCTACCTGGACGAGCCGACGACGGGGCTCGACCCCCGTACCCGCAACGAGGTCTGGGACGAGGTGCAGCGCATGGTCGCGGAGGGGGCGACCGTGCTGCTCACCACCCAGTACATGGAAGAGGCCGAGCAGCTCGCCAGCGAGCTCACCGTGATCGACAAGGGCAGGATCATCGCCCGGGGCGGTGTCGACGAGCTCAAGGCGAAGGTCGGCGGCCGCACCCTCCAGATCCGGCCCTCGGACCCGGCCGAGCTGGCCGCGATGGCGCAGGCGCTGCGGGAGGCCGGTCTCGACGGGGTCGCGGGCGCCCAGGCGGTCCCGGACGAGGGACTGCTGTACGTACCGATCCTCAGCGACGAGCAGCTGACCGCTGTCATCGGACTGCTGGGCACCCGGGGCTTCTCGCTGGCGCACGTCGCCACCGCGCTGCCCAGCCTGGACGAGGTGTTCCTCGCCATCACGGGCGACAAGGCCACCGTCACCGACACGATTCCCCAGGAGGTCGCGGCATGAGCACGACGACTCTGACGCCCACCCCCGCCGACCCGGCCACGTCCGCCCGGACCAGGGACCTCCACGACGAGGGCGGGATCGGGCTCCGGAACAACCTGCGGCACATCGGGGCGCTGGTGCGGCGCAATCTGCTCCAGATCAAGAAGGATCCGGAGTCGATGTTCGACGCCCTCCTGATGCCGGTCATCTTCGTGCTGCTGTTCGTCTACGTCTTCGGCGGCTCGGTCGGCAGCAGTCTGGGCGGCGACCGGCAGGACTACCTGAACTATCTGATCCCCGGTCTGATGGCGATGATGGGCATGAACATCGCGATGGCCGTCGGCAGCGGTGTCAACGACGACTTCCGCAAGGGGGTCATGGACCGGTTCCGGACGATGCCGATCGCGCGTTCCTCGGTGCTCATCGCCAAGATCGTGGTCGAGCTCGGCCGGATGATGGTCGCCACGCTGATCCTGCTGGGCATGGGCTTCGCGCTCGGCCTGCAGCTGCACGGGTCGGTGCTGGGGCTGGTGGGGGCGATCGCCCTGGCCGCCGCGTTCGGCGCCGCCATCATGTGGATCTTCATCCTGCTCGGACTGACCATGAAGACGGCCCAGGCGGTCCAGGGGATGGGCATGATCGTGATGATGCCGCTCCAGTTCGGCTCCTCCATCTTCGCCCCGACGCAGACGATGCCCGGCTGGCTCCAGACGTTCACCGACTACAACCCGCTGTCCAACCTGGCCGATTCGGCCCGCGGCCTGATGATGGGCGGCCCGCTCGGCCACTCGGTCTGGCTGACGCTCGGCTGGACCGTGGTCATCACCGCGGTGATGGCGCCGCTCGCGGTGTCCAAGTTCCGCAAGAAGTCCTGACGCGGCACCGGTCGGCCGGCGCACGCCTCCGCCGGCCGGTGCACGTCTCCGCCGGCCGGCGTACGCCGGCTAGTCGGTGTACGCCTCCACCAGGGCGGTGGCCTCCTCCTGGGAGAGGCCGCCGCCCTCGGTGTGCGCGGCCTCGAAGGCGGCGTCCCCGAGAACACCGCGGGCCAGCCCCTCGGCCGCGGCGAGGTTGTTCCGCTCCAGCGACGTCAGTACGTGCCCGTCCGGCAGCAGCACCGCTCCGGCGCCCAGCAGCCGCGCCGCGAGCGTGGCCCGCCGCTCCCCGCCGAGTCCCGCCAATGCCCGTGCCACGGTGACCAGGTGGAGCACGTGCATCTGCGGGGCCACCATCTGCGACAACCGGTCGTCGGACAGCGCCAGCGCCTCCCGGATCCGGTCCAGGGCCTCGGCGTACAGCCCTTCCTCGTTGTCCAGCCAGGCCACGCCGCCCAGCACGAACGCCTCGAAGAACCCCATGGACGCGGACCTGAAGTGCTGGTGCAGCACGGACAGTTGCTCACGGGCCTCCACGGTGCGGCCGGACAGGCCCAGCCACATGGCCAGGAAGAACCGGGCGAACGCCGTCGCCTCGTGTCCCGCGTGCCGTCCCTCGACCAGCACCTCCCGGAGGATCATCTCGCCCTCCGCGCCCCGGCCGAGCTCGGTCAGCGCGGCCGCGTAACGCGTACGGAGCACCAGCACCTGGGCCCGGGCGCCGAGCTTCTCCGCGTAGCCGATCGCCGCCAGGTAGTCCTCGGCGGCCCGGGCGCAGTCGCCCGTCTTCTCGTGGGCCTCGCCCCGTGAGGAGAGCGCCTCCGCCGCACCCCAGTCGTCGCCGAGGCGGCCGAAGATCTCCAGGCTCTCGTCGGCGTCCGCGAGGGCGGCGGCAGCCCAGTCGGGCCGGTTGGCCAGCACGTTGGCGCGCATCTGGAGCGTGGTGGCCAGCTCCCAGTCCTCCCCGAGCTCCCGTGCGGCGCGGACCGTCTCGTCCAGCAGCTCTCGCGGGTCGGACACCTCGCCGGTCAGCATCACGGCGAAGAACCAGAGCATCCCCATGCTGCGGCAGGTCTGCGGCTGCCCGGCCCGGTAGGTGGCGGCGACGACCCGCAGCCGCTCCAGGCCCGCCTTGTCGGCCCAGACGTCCATCGCGTGGTCCAGGCTCGCCATCGCGAGCAGGGCGACCTGGCGCCGTGCCTCCTGGAGCAGTTCGGGGCCCATCGGCGGCGGCGCGTCGGTGCAGCGCTCGACGAGCGGGGGCGCGGGGCGGGCGGGCGCGGCGAAGGGGTCGGGGCCGAGCGTGGAGGCGGCCTCGGCCCACTGGAGGGCGTCGCTGCGCAGGTCCCGCATCTGCCAGTACCAGCCGAGCGAGAGCACCATGCAGAGCGTCTCCTGCTCGTCGCGGGCGGCGACGGCGTGCCGGAGGGCGGTGCGCACGTTCTCGTACTCGCGCTGGAAGAGTTCGAGGGCGGCGAGCTGTCCGGGGCCCCGGAGCGCGGGGTCGGTGGTGCGGGCCAGCTCCCGGTAGAAGACGAGGTGCTGCCGCTGGACGGCGTCCCGCTCCCCCGCCTCGCCGAGCCGTTCGGCGGCGTACTCGCCGACGGTCTCCAGAAGGCGGTAGCGCATCCGGCCGTCCGCGGCGGGGGCGGCGACGACGAGGGACTTGTCGACGAGCGAGCCGAGCACCCCTGCCACGTCCTGCGCGTCCTGCGGCCGGGCCGCGCAGACCGCCTCGGCGGCGTCGAGGGTGCAGCCGCCGGAGAAGACCGACAGCCGGCGCAGGACGGTGCGTTCGTCCTCGTCCAGGAGGTCCCAGGACCAGTCGACGACCGCGCGCAGGGTCTGCTGGCGCGGCAGTACGGTGCGGCTGCCGCTGGTCAGCAGCCGGAACCGGTCGTCGAGGCGGTCGGCGATCTGACGCGGGGTGAGCATGCGCAGCCGGGCGGCGGCCAGTTCGATGGCGAGCGGGAGCCCGTCGAGGCGGTGGCAGATCTCGGCGCAGGCCGCCGCCGTCTCCTCGTCCGCGTCGGCCCGGAAGCCGGACAGCGCGGCGGCCCCCCGGTCGGCGAACAGGCGCAGCGCGACCGGGTCGGGCAGCGGGTCGACGGGCCGTACGAACTCGCCCGGTACGCCGAGGGGTTCACGGCTGGTCGCGAGGACGGTGAGTCCGGGGCAGCGGGCCAGCAGATGGTCGGCGAGGGCCGCGGCGGCCTCGATGAGGTGCTCGCAGTTGTCCAGGAGGAGCAGGATGCGGCGTCCGGAACAGCGTTCGGTGAGCCGGGCGAGGGGTTCTCCCGCGCTCCGCTCCGCCGCGCGCAGTTCCTCGGCGCCCGCGCCGCGCAGCACGGTCTCGCGGCCGCCGAGCGCGGTGAGGACGGCCTCCGGCACCGCCTCCGGGTCGTCGACCGGTGCGAGCTCGGCCAGCCATACGCCGTCCGGCCAGGCGTCCCGGTCGACGGACTCGGCCACCTCCTGGGAGAGCCGGGTCTTGCCCGCGCCGCCGGGGCCCAGGAGGGTGACCAGCCGGGCCCGGGTCAGGTCCTCGCGCAGGTCCGCGATGTCCGCCTCGCGTCCCACGAAGCTCGTGAGCCTGGCCCGCAGATTGCCCGTCGGCGCGGCGTGGGGGACGGGTGCGGGGGCGGGCGCGTCCTGGTGCAGCAGTTCCCCGTGCAGGGCGCGCAGTGCGGGGCCGGGGTCGGTGCCGAGCCGGTCGGCGAGCAGGGTGCGGACCTCGTCGTACGCCGCGAGGGCCTGCGCGGTCCGCCCGGTGTCCCGCAGCGCCCTGATGCGGAGGGCCTGGAGGGGCTCGTCCAGGGGGTGGTCGGCGCAGAGCCCGGCGAGCTCGGGCAGGGTCTCGCCGGCCCGGCCCCCGGCGAGGGCCGCCGCGATCCTGGTCCGCCGGGCGTCCAGCCGTCTGGCCTCCCAGCGGGCGGCCGCCACGGCGCGGTCCGGCAGGTCGGCCAGAGCGGGTCCGCGCCACAGGGCGAGCGCGTCGTCCAGGACCGTGGCGGCCTTCACGGCGTCGCCCTCCTCCAGCGCACGGGCCCCCTCCCCCGCGAGCCGGTCGAAGCGGTGCAGGTCCACGGCGTCCGGGCCGGCGGCGAGGCGGTACCCGTCCGCGGCCGACTCGACGGCGTCCCGGCCCAGCGCGCGCCTGAGCCGGCCCACGAGGGCCTGCAGGGCGCCGGGGGCGTCGGCGGGCGGGTCGCCGTCCCAGACCTCGTCGACGAGCACCCCGGCCGGGACCGCGCGGCCGGGCTGCAGGGCGAGCACGGTGAGCAGGGCGCGCAGCCGCGGCCCGCCGAGGGCGACGGCCGTGCCGTCGGCGCGGAGGGCGCGGGTGGTACCGAGGATGCCGTAGTGCACGCGCCCATTGTCCGTGACGGCTCCGCCCCGTGGGGAACTGCCACCCGCCCATGAGACGTTCTGGCCGTGTCACCCGTACTCTCGGGGGCTCCAGCCGCTGTCCAGCCCCCTCAGGAGTGCCCGCGATGACCACCGCGTTCCGCCGACCCAGCGACCGGCGGGTCAGCCCGATCTTCCTCGGGATCGTCGCCGTCATGGCCGTCTCGGGCTGGGCGGTGTGGACGGATTTCGCGGAGCAGACCGGCTTCGCGGTCTTCCTCTTCGTCACCGCGGCCTGGATCGTCTCGCTCTGCCTCCACGAGTACGCGCACGCGCGCACCGCGCTGCACAGCGGTGACATCTCGATCGGGGCGAAGGGCTATCTGACCCTCAACCCGCTCAAGTACACCCACGCCCTGCTGAGCATCGTGCTGCCCGTGCTGTTCGTGATCATGGGCGGGATCGGTCTGCCGGGCGGGGCGGTCTACGTCGAGCGGGGCCGCATCCGCGGGCGCTGGAAGCACAGCCTGATCTCGGCGGCCGGGCCCCTGACGAACGTGCTGTTCGCGGTCGTCTGCACGGCGCCGTTCTGGCTGGGCGCCCTGGACGGTGTCCCGCTGACGTTCCGGCTCGCGCTGGCGTTCCTGGCGCTGCTCCAGGTGACGGCGGCGATCCTGAACTCCCTGCCGGTCCCCGGCCTCGACGGGTACGGCGTGATCGAACCGTGGCTCTCGTACAAGATCCGCCGTCAGGTCGAGCCGTTCGCCCCGTTCGGGCTGATCGCCGTCTTCGCGCTGCTGTGGATCCCCGAGGTCAACGGGTTCTTCTTCGACGCCGTGGACGCGCTGCTGCGGGGGCTGGGCGTCAGCGAGGTCGAGACGTACTGCGGGCTCGACACCTACCGCTTCTGGCAGGAGTGGTTCGGCGACCAGGACCCGGGCTGCGCGCTGATCCGCTAGGCGGCGGACTCCGCCTTGTGCCGGCGCAGGTAGAACCACGCCATGTTGGAGGAGAGGCCGGCCAGCAGCACCCAGACGACGCCCAGCAGGACGCCGCCCTGGACGAAGGAGACCACGGCCGCGGCGACGGCGAGGACGCAGACGATGATGGCGTAGAGAGCGAGGCGGGGCATGAGGGCTGGTGCTCCTGTCCGGGGATGGTGCGTGTTCCCGTCCAGTGTCCCTCATGCCCGTTCCGGCTCCGGGCAGGGCCCGCCGGCAGCCCTTACACGTCGGTGGCGCGCAGCCCCGCGTGTGCCTTGTAGCGGCGGTTGACGGAGATCAGGTTCGCCACCAGGGACTCCACCTGGTGCGCGTTGCGCAGCCGGCCGGCGAAGACGCCGCGCATCCCGGGGATGCGGCCGGCGAGCGCCTGCACGGTGTCGGTGTCGGCGCGCGCCTCGCCCAGCACGAGCACGTCGGTGTCGATCTGCTCGATCGCCTCGTCCTGGAGGAGCACCGCCGACAGGTGGTGGAAGGCGGCGGTGACCCGTGAGTCGGGCAGCAGGGCGGCGGCCTGCTCGGCGGCGCTGCCCTCCTCGGGCTTCAGGGCGTAGGCGCCCTTCTTGTCGAAGCCGAGCGGGTTGACGCAGTCCACGACGAGCTTCCCGGCGAGCTCCTCGCGCAGGGACTCCAGCGTCTTGGCGTGGCCGTCCCACGGCACGGCGACGATCACGATGTCGCTGCGGCGCGCGCACTCCGCGTTGTCCGCGCCCTCGACGCCGTGGCCCAGCTCGGCGGCGGCGGCCTCGGCGCGGTCGGCGGCGCGGGAGCCGATGACGACCTTCTGTCCGGCACGGGCGAAACGGTAGGCGAGGCCGCGGCCCTGGGGGCCGGTACCGCCGAGCACGCCCACGGTCAGTCCGGACACATCGGGGAGGTCCCAGGGGTCCTTGGCGGGGGGCTTGGGGGCGCTTCCACTGTCATTCGTAGTCATGGCGCCGACCCTACTGCCAGGTAGCGAGGGCGGACCCGCTTCCCGTTCGGGTGGATCGGAGGCGTTCGGGGTGCCGGCGGGGCGGGGCGGCGGCATGATGCCGGGCCATGGATGCCGTACGTGTCGCGTTGCTGCGTGAGGTGCTCGCCGGGACGGAGTGGCCGGAGGCGGCCCGGGGGTTCGCCCGGAGCCTGCGGTCCTCAGTGGTCCCGCGGGGCGGCGGGCTGCTGCTGGTGGGGACCGAGGTGTACGAGCCGTGGCACATGGCCGCGCACCTGGTGGACGAGTCCACGTGGTCGGGGCTGCCGCAGCTGCGCCCCACGCTCGTACGCCACCGGGTGGAGCCGGACGACCCGGTGCACCTGGCCGTCGGTCTGGGCAGGATCGAGGCGGCCGGACGGGGCGAGACGGTGCTCATGGTGGCGCCCCAGCAGGCGGACGGCGGGCTGCTGGAGCGCGTGCACGACGCGCGGCGGGCCGGGGCGACGGTGCTCGCGCTGGACGGCGGGGACCCGGAGGTGCGGGGCCTCGCCCATGAGGCGCTCACGGTCCGTGACGGCGACGAGGTCGACCTGGACACGGTCCAGCACCTGGTCAGCGCGGCGGCGGGAGAGAACGGCGCCCCGTCCTCCCGGGGCCGGCGCACCTTCCGTGACCGCCTCTCCCGCCTGGCCGACCAGCTGACGGCGCCGCCCCCGGCCCGCTGGTGACGGCGCTGCCGCCGCCACCGGCCGGGCGGGCGAAACCTTCAGGACACGCTCTAGTCCGGCGTCTCTTCCGTGGGCCCGTCCGTGCGGTCGTGCCACTTCGGGTCGTTCTCCCACTCCAGGTTCCGCTCACGCGCCGTGTCCATGGCGCGCTGGGCCTCCTCCGGTGTGGCGTACGGGCCGAAGCGGTCCTTGCCGGGGCACTCCGGCCCCTCCTCGACCTTCTTGTGTTCCAGGCAGTAGTACCATTCGCCCGGTTTGCCCACCGTGCGCTTCTTGAACAGGGCCATTGCAGGATCCTTTCCTCGTTGCCATGGTGCCCCGAGCACGCTGGTTAGACTCGCTGACATGTCTGGCCAGTCGCTTCTCGTACCAGGGGAGATCACTCCCGTCCGTTCCGTGCCCGGAAGGATCCGGCGCCCCGAGTACGTGGGGAAGCCCGCCCCCACGCCGTACACCGGGCCCGAGGTCCAGGACTCCGACACCGTGGAGCGCATGCGGGTCGCGGGCCGCATCGCGGCGCAGGCGATGGAGGAGGCCGCCAAGCACATCGCGCCGGGGGTCACCACCGACGAACTCGACCGGGTCGCCCATGAGTTCATGGTGGACCACGGGGCGTACCCGTCGACCCTCGGTTACCGGGGCTTCCCGAAGTCGCTCTGCACCTCGCTCAACGAGGTCATCTGCCACGGGATCCCCGACTCGACCGTGCTGCGGGACGGCGACATCGTGAACCTCGACGTCACGGCGTACATCGACGGCGTGCACGGCGACAACAACGCCACCTACCTCTGCGGCGAGGTCGACGAGGAGTCGCGGCTGCTCGTGGAGCGCACCCGGGAGTCGCTGAACCGGGCCATCAAGGCGGTGCGGCCCGGCCGGCAGATCAATGTGATCGGGCGCGTCATCGAGTCGTACGCGAAGCGGTTCGGCTACGGGGTGGTGCGGGACTTCACCGGGCACGGGATCAACTCCTCGTTCCACTCCGGCCTGATCATCCCGCACTACGACAGCCCGCACGCGACGACCGTGATGCAGCCCGGGATGACGTTCACCATCGAGCCGATGCTCACGCTCGGGACCCATGACTACGACATGTGGGACGACGGCTGGACCGTGGTGACGAAGGACCGGAAGCGGACCGCGCAGTTCGAGCACACACTGGTGGTCACGGAGACCGGGGCGGAGATCCTCACGCTTCCGTAGCGCGCCGATTTTGCCGACAGCCAGTCGGGAACCTGTTGACTTAGGTAAACCTAAGTAGGAGGATCAGCATATCGGCGCGCGGCGGTGTGTACAGCTGCTGCCGGTATGTACGTTTCCGTCCGGACTTCCCGTCCCTCTCGGTCCCCGGAGGCCCGCCTTGGACTCGACCGCCACCACCACGCCGTTCTCGACCCTCATCCGCACCGCCTCGCACGAGCAGCACACGGAGGCGGAGTCCTCGTCCTTCATGAGCGACATGCTCGGCGGACGGCTCGGGGTGGACGCGTACACGCGCTACACCGAGCAGCTGTGGTTCGTCTACCGGGCGCTGGAGGACGGTGCGGAGGCGCTGCGCCGGGACCCGGTCGCCGGGCCCTTCGTCCGGCCGGAGCTGATGCGCACCGCCGAGCTGGAGCGCGACCTGCGTCATCTGCGGGGCGAGGGGTGGCGCGAGGGGCTGGAGCCGCTGGCCGCCACCGCGGCGTACGCCGAGCGGGTCGCCGAGTGCGCCCGTGAGTGGCCCGCCGGTTATGTGGCGCACCACTACACCCGTTACCTCGGCGACCTCTCGGGCGGCCAGATCATCCGCGGTACGGCGGAGAAGACCTGGGGCTTCGAGCGCAAGGGCGACGGGGTGCGGTTCTACGTGTTCGAGCAGATCTCCAACCCGGCCGCGTTCAAGCGGGAGTACCGGGAGCTGCTGGACGCGGTGGACGCGGACGACCTGGAGAAGCAGCGCATCGTCGACGAGTGCAAGCGCGCCTTCGCGCTGAACACCGCCGTCTTCCGCGAGCTGGGCGAGGTCTTCCCGCTCAGCGCCTGATCAGGAGGCGACGACCAGAAGGACGCGGCCCCCGACCTCCATCGTGCCGTCCGGCGCGGGTGCGGTGAGGATCTGGGAGCCGCGTCCTTGTGTGATGTTCAGGGCCCGGCCGAGCTCGGCGCTCAGCAGCATCGCGGCGGCCCCGGTCGCCTCGTCCTCGTCGATGAGGTCGCCACGGCGGGGGAAGGCGCGGGCCCGTACGCGGCCGGCGGCCTCGTCCTCCCAGGCCCAGACGTAGAGCCAGCCCTCGCCGGGCGGCGGCTCCGTCAGTGCCTCGACCTCCGCGACCGAGGCGTACCGCTCCAGGGTCCTCGGCGGCGCCCATTCCGGGCGGGCCGTGATCCAGGTGAACTCGCCGTCCTGGCGGGCCGTCACGTCCCCGACGGGCATTTCGAGGACCTCCAGGTCGAGCAGCCAGGCCGT
The DNA here is from genome assembly GCF_055583745.1 of Streptomyces sp. NPDC104381. NCBI lineage: Bacteria > Bacillati > Actinomycetota > Actinomycetes > Kitasatosporales > Streptomycetaceae > Streptomyces > Streptomyces sp. NPDC104381. The sequence goes on along the minus strand of NZ_JBVJNK010000001.1, from coordinate 602,925 downwards.
GCCGACGAGCGGGTGTCCCGCGAAGGGCAGCCGCAGCCCGGGCGTGCGGATGTCGACGGTACCGCGCTCCGGGTCGTCCACGAACACCGTCTCGCTGAAGCCGAGCTTCCGGGCGAGCGCCTGGCGCGACTCGTCGCCGGGATACCTGCGCCCGTCGCGTACGACGCCCAGCGCGTTGCCGTGGCGGCCGTCCGGGCCGCAGAACACGCGTAGTACGTCGATGCCTTCGGGTACGTCGAAGTCGTTCACACGGGCATTCAAGCACCGCGCGGGGGCCTTTCGCGCCACAGGGCCGCCCCGGCACACTCCGTGCCGGGGCGGCCCTGTCGCCGTGGGGGGACGGGATCAGACGGTACGGCGACGGCGTGCCGCGAACACCGCTCCGGCACCCGCGGCCACGACGACACCGGAGGCGGCGACGAGCGCGCCGGTCGGGACGTCGGAGCCGGTGGAGGCGAGGGAGGCGGAGCCTCCGACGGTGCCGCCGCCCACGGTGCCGCTGCCGCCGGTCGTGGAGCCGCCCGTGGTCCCGGTGCCGCCGGTGGTGCCCGACCCGCCGTCGGCGCCCGGGAGTTCGGCGTCCTCGTCGAGGGCGACGGAGACGGTCACGGCGTCGAGCTGGGTGCCCTTGGCGTACATGCCGCCGAACGCCTTGGTGCCGTCGGCGGTCAGGGTGGCCGGGACGGCGGACAGGGTCACCACGCCGTTCTTCGCGGCGAGTCCACCGCTGGGCAGCTTCAGGTCGGCGAGGGCGAGATCGGTGTAGGTGGTGACCTTCTTGGTCTCCCGGTCCTTGCTGGAGACGTCGGCGACCAGCGTGCCGGCGCCGTCCTTCACCTGGACCTCCAGGCCGGTGAGGGAGAGGTCGAGGGTGTAGGCGTCGCCCTCCTTGTGGCCCAGGAAGCGGACCTTGCCGTCGAACTCGGCGTCCAGGGTCTGCTCGTCGGCGTCGAAGCTGCCCGTGGCGTCGGGGAAGCGGTAGCCCGCGCCGGAGGCGGTGGCACCGCCCGACGTCTCGACCTTGCCGTTCGCGATGGGGCCCGTGACGTAGGAGCGGAAGGACTCCTTGACGCCCCAGTCCAGGGCGCCGTCGACGAGCGCGCCCTGCTCGGCCGCCGGGGTGGTGGCCGACGTGGTGGGGGCCGGGGTGGTGGGCTTCTCCGTAGGCGTGGCCGTCGGCTTCCCGGTGGGCTGCTCCGTCGGCTTCCCGGTCGGCTCGTCGGTGGGCTTCTCGGTGGGCTTCCCCGTCGGTTCCTCGGTCGGAGGCGTGACGGCCTTGACCGACAGGGTGGCAGGGTCGAGGACCTCGCCCTCCGCGTACATGCCGTTGAAGGCGGCGGATCCGGCCTTCGTCAGCTTCGAGGGGATGTCCTTGAAGACCATCGCACCGCCCTCGCCCTGGCCGGGACGGATCCCCGACAGGTCGAGCTCGGCGAACGCGACGTCGTCCTGGGTGCCCTCGGGGGTCTTCAGGTCGACGGTGACGGCGCCGGAGGTGCCGGCCGTGGAGACCTTCACGTCGGAGATGGTGATGTCGAGGACACCGCCGTGGGCGTTGAAGTTGACGCTGCCGTCGAAGGCGGTGTCGGTGCCGTGGGTGGTCGTGTCGTACGTGCCCTTGCCGTTGCCGAAGGTGAAGACCCCGTTGCCGGCCGCCTGGGTGGCGCCGTCCTTCACGGTGATCGTGCCGGCCCCGCCGATGTATCTGCGGAACGACTCCTTGAAGCCCCAGTCGAGGGTGCCGTCGGTCAGCTCCATGGTGGCCGCGGGCGCGGCGGCCGGGGCCGTGGTGTCGGCCGCGAGGGCCGGGAGGGCGAACGTCGCGCCGAGGGCGGCCGCGGTGGCGACGGCTGCGGCGAGGGCTATGGGGCGGCGGGTGGCTGCCATGACAGTGACTCCTGGTGGACGTAAGTGATGAGAGGGGGTGTCAGGTGGTGCGTGCCGTACGGCGGCGACGTGCCGCGTACAGCACGCCGGCGGCGGCCGCGACGAGCACGGCACCGCCCCCGACGGCGAGGGAGGTCGGGAAGCCGGACTCCGCCGCGGCCGGCTGGGCGGCGGGGGTTCCGGAGGACTGTGCGGCGGGCGTCGCGGAGGCTTCGGCCCCGCTGCCCAGGTCGGGCAGTGCGGGCAGCTCCGCCTTCGCGTCGACGGTGACGGCGAGGGAGACCGGGTCCATGGCGGTGCCGGCCTTGTAGAGGGAGCCGAAGGCCTTCGCGCCCTCGGCGGTCAGGGTCGCGGGGGCCTCGGTGAGCACGGCGAGGCCGGCCTCGGGGGCGAGGTCCGCGGCGGCGAAGGTGACGAGGGGCACGGCCTTGTCGGTGGTGGTGCCGCTGGTGACGTCGGCCAGGAGCGTGCCCGTGCCGGAGGCCGTCCGCACGGCGAACCCGGCGAGTCGCAGGTCCAGGCCGTCCGCCCCGGTGAAGTGGACGCTGCCCGCGAACGTGGCGTCCAGCTTCCGCTTCCCGGCGTCGTACGTGCCCTTGCCCTCGGGGAAGCGGAAGACCGCCCCGCCGTCCTGGGCTCCGCCGGCCAGCGTCCACCTGCCCCGGCCGATCGAGCCGGTGACGTACTCGCGGAAGGTGCGGCGCACGCCCCAGTCGACGGCGGCGTCCTCGAAGCGGCCCGCGGTCTCCTTCTTCTTCGTCGCGGAGGGCTTCGGGGAGGACCCCCCGGACCCCGGTGACGTCGACGGCTTCGCGGCGGCCGGCCCCTTCGTGTCGACGGAGAGGCTGACCGCGTCGAGCGGCGTCCCGGCGGTGTAGTAGCCGGCGAAGGCGCCCGCGCCCTGCGAAGTGAGCGTCGCCGGGACGTTGTTGAGGGCGATGGGCGTGGAGCCGCCCCTCATGTCGATCCCGGAGAGGCCGAGGGTGGCAAGCGGCACCTGGGACGAGGTGGTGACCCGGCCGCTCCCCCGCTCCTTGCTGACCATGTCGGCGTAGAGGGTTCCGCGGCCTCCGGAGATACGGACCGTGGGGCGGCTGATGGTGAGGTCCAGCTCATGGCCGCCGTCGGCCTTCCTGTGGCCGACGAAGTGGACCCCGCCGGAGAACCCGGCCCGGAAGGAGCCGCTCCCCGGGTCGTAGGAGCCGGTGGCGGAGTGGAAACGGAACTGGCTTCCGCCGACCGTCGCGGCCCCGCCGGTCAGACTCCAACTGCCCTGGGCGATGGGCCCGGTGACGTAGCTCTGGAAGGAGGACTTGATGCCCCAGTCCAGCCGGCCGCCCTGCACCGTGCGTTCGGCCGCCTGCGCGGCGGTGGCCGGGAGCAGCGCTCCGAGCAGCACCGCGAGAAGCGCGACGGCGGACGCACGGACGGATCTGGACGGCGGCATGGAGCCCTCCCGGAAGGAGAAGATGAGGTGAGGCTAACCTAAACTAAGTGAGGTGAGGCTAACCTAATACGACCCAGCGGGTGCCGGAACCCCTCCGTCACTCCGCCCCCGTGACAGCTCAGGACGGTGCACCCGTGCGTTTGCCCCATGACTCCGCCGCGGCGGGCCGAAGAACCGTGCGACGGCGTACGGTCCGGTTCGGCGCCCTGACCGCCGTGGTGACGCTCGCCGCGGTCCTCACCGGCTGCGGCGGCGGCACGGGAACCCGGGCCGCCGCGCCCACCGGTGGTGCGGCGAGCGCGTCCGCGGCGGCCGACGTCGTCGAGCCGCTGGCCGGGACGCCCGCGCCCCGGCTGCCCGTCACCGTGCGCTCGGCGGACGGTGAGGACGTCACCGTCACCTCCACGGACCGGATCGTGCCGCTGACCGGATCGCTCAGCGAGATCGTGTTCACGCTCGGCCTCGGTGAGCGGGTGGTGGCCCGGGACATCACCGCCACCTTCGAGCAGGCGGGGAAGCTCCCGGTCGTGACCCGCGCGCACGACGTCTCGGCCGAGAGCGTGCTCTCCCTGAAGCCGACGGTCGTCCTCGCGGACACCACGACGGGCCCCGCCGAGGCGATCGGCCAGATCCGCGACGCCGGGATCCCGCTCGTGGTCGTCGAACCCGCGAAGGAACTCGCCGATGTGGGACGCCGGATCGACACGGTGGCGGCGGCCCTGGGCGTGACCTCGGCGGGCGACGAGCTCAAGGCCCGTACGCAGTCGCGTATCGCCGCCGTGCAGAAGACGATTCCCGCGCGCCGGAAGAACGACGCGGGCGATGCGCCGCGCGTCGCCTTCCTCTACCTGCGCGGCTCGGCCTCCGTCTATCTGCTGGGCGGACGGGAGTCCGGGGCGAGTTCCCTGCTCGAAGCGGCGGGCGCCGTCGACGCGGGCAAGGCCTCGGGGCTGAGGAAGGACTTCACCGCCATCACCAGCGAGGCGCTCGCCGAGGCCGCCCCGGACGCGATCCTGGTCATGACCAAGGGCCTTGAATCCGTCGGCGGCGTCGACGGCCTGGTGAAGATCCCCGGAGTCGCCGAGACGCCCGCCGGGATGGACCGCCGGATCGTCTCGGTCGACGACGGGGTCCTGCTGAACTACGGGCCGCGCACCGACCGGGTGCTGGCCGAACTGGTGGAGCAGCTCTACCCGGACGGCGGGAAGGGCGAATGACGGCCACCCCCTACGACGCGCCCGCCACCGAGGCCGGGCCGGCTCGGGGTCGGCGCGGCAGGGCGTTCGTCCTCACCGTCTCCCTCGCCGCCGCGCTGCTCGTCGGCTGTCTGCTCTCCGCCGGGCTCGGCGCGTACGGCATCCCCCTCGGCGACGTCGTCTCCTCCGTCCAGCACCGGGCCGGACTCGGCGGGCAGGCGCTGGACCGGGTCGCCGAGAGCGTCCTGTGGAACGTACGGCTGCCGAGGGTCGTCCTCGCGCTGCTCGTCGGCTCCTCGCTGGGCTGCGCCGGCGCCCTGATGCAGGGCGTGTTCGGCAATCCGCTGGCCGAGCCCGGTGTGATCGGGATCTCCTCGGGTGCCGCCGTCGGCGCGGTCGCCTCGATCGCGCTCGGCCTGAACTTCTTCGGCAACTGGACCATCACCGTCTGCGCGTTCGTCTCCGGTCTCGCCACCGTCCTGCTGGTGTACGTGCTCTCGCGGTCCGGCGGTCGGACCGAGGTGGTGACGCTGATCCTCACCGGCATCGCCGTCAACGCCTTCGCGGGCGCCCTGATCGGCCTGTTCATCTTCTTCGCCGACAACGCGCAGATCACCCAGATCACGTTCTGGCAGCTCGGTTCGCTGTCCCAGGCGACCTGGCCGAAGGTGCTCGCCGTACTGCCGTGCGCGGCCCTGGGCCTCCTCGTCGCCCCCTTCCACGCGCGGAAGCTGGACCTGCTCGCGCTCGGCGAACGGCCCGCCCGCCATCTGGGAGTCGATGTCGAGCGGCTGCGGATCGTGCTCGTCCTCGTCGTGGCGCTGCTGACGGCGGCCGCGGTCGCCGTCGCCGGGATCATCTCCTTCGTGGGGCTGCTCGTGCCGCATCTGCTGCGGATGGCGAACGGCCCCGGGCACCGCTTCCTGGTGCCGGGCAGTGCGCTCGGGGGTGCGCTCGTGCTGGTGGCGGGCGATCTCGCGGCGCGCACCGTCGCCGATCCCGCCGAGCTTCCGCTCGGGGTGCTGACCGCCCTCTTCGGCAGCCCGTTCTTCTTCTGGCTGCTGCGCAGGACCCGTCGTAGGCAAGGTGGTTGGGCGTGAACCCGTTCAAGTCGCTTCTCGCGTCCCGGGGCCGTGAGCTGCCCTCCCCGGTGCCGGCCGGCTCCCCCGCCGCCGAGGTCGCCGGCATCGGTGTCCGGCTGGGGCAGCGGCAGGTCCTCGACTCCGTGGAGCTGACGGTCCGGGCGGGCGAGGTGCTGGCCCTCGTCGGACCGAACGGGGCGGGGAAGTCGACGCTGCTGGCGGCGCTCGCCGCGGACCTGCCCGTGGACGGCGGAGAGGTACGCGTCGACGGCCGGCCGGTGTCCGGCTGGTCCGCCGCCGAACTGGCGCTGCGCCGGGCCGTCCTGCCGCAGTCCGCCGCGCTCGCCTTCCCGTTCCCGGTCGAGGAGGTCGTCCGCATGGGACGGGCGCCCTGGGCGGGGACGGCCCGGGAGGACGAGGACGACGCTGCGGTCGCCGCGGCGATGGCGGCGACGGAGGTGACAGAGTTCGCCGCCCGCCCGTTCTCCGCGCTGTCCGGCGGGGAGCGCGCCCGGGTCGCCCTGGCCCGGGTGCTGGCGCAGCGCGCCCCGCTGCTGCTCCTGGACGAGCCGACGGCCGCGCTGGATCTGCGCCATCAGGAGCTGGTGCTGCGGATCTGCCGTGAGCGGGCCGCCGCCGGTGACGCGGTGGTCGTGGTGCTGCACGACCTGGGTCTCGCGGCGGCGTACGCGGACCGGGCGGTGGTGCTGCACGGCGGGCGGGTCGCGGTGGCCGGGCCGCCGGCCGAGGTGTTCACGGACGCGCTGCTCGGCGAGGTGTACCGGCAGCCGGTCGAGGTGTTCCCGCACCCGCGGACCGGGGTGCCGCTCGTCGTTCCGCACCGGGTCCCCTGATCCTGCAGGCCCTCCTCATGTCACGGTTGGGCGCTGGATCTCATCCCCTCGCTCGCGCCGCCCGCCGCCCCGGTAGGGTTCAGGCGGTCAGTGCCAACGACGGATCAGAAGGCGCAGAAGGCAACGGATGACAAGGCTGGGTCGACTGGCGGCGGGACTCGCGACGGCGACGGTGCTGAGCGTGACGGCGAGCGGCTGCGTGACGGTGCACGGCGAACTGGAAGTCGTGCCGGGAGCGACGGAGTCCGAGGCGGCGAAGGCCCTGGAGGACTTCACCGTCGCGTACAACAAGGCGGACAAGGCGTACGATCCGGCGCTCGACGAGGACCGGGTGACCGGTTCGCTCGGCGCGATCAACCAGGCCGGTCTGACCGCGCGGCGGAAGAACAGCCCGGAGGGCAACGCCCAGCACAAGCCGCTGGAGCTGACCGACGCCTCGTACGCCATCCCCAAGAAGGCGGGCTGGCCGCGCTGGTTCCTCGCGGACACCGACTCCAACCGCGACCAGGACGGCGGGAAGCAGGACACCCGCTGGCTGCTGACGTTCGTCCGTACCGGGCCGGACGCGCCGTGGAAGGTCTCCTACCTGGCGGTGGCGTCCCCGTCCGAGATCCCCAAGTTCCGCAAGGACGCCGACGGCTACGCGGAGCCCGTGCCCTCCGCCGGCACGGACGCCGTGCTGGCCACCGCGCCGGGTGAGCTGAGCACGACGTACACGGACTACCTCACGGACGGCGCGCCGGACGTCTTCGCTCCGGGGTCGATGACCTCGGGCTGGCGGGACGCGCGGAAGAACGTCCGCAGGGCGGGCTTCTCCTACCAGTACGTCGACCAGGCCCTGGACTCCGGGACGTTCGCACCGCTGGGGCTGACGACGGAGGACGGCGGGGCGCTGGTCTTCTTCAGCAGCAAGCACTTCGAGCGGCAGACGGCGGCGCAGGGACTGCGGCCGACGGTCACCGCGGACGTGGAGGCGCTGCTGACCGGCGAGGTGAAGAGCACCCTCACCAAGGAGCGGGTCTCCAGCCAGCTGGTCTACGTGCCGAAGAAGGCCGCGGGGGACGCGGGGGGCACGGACGGCAAGGTGCGCGTGCTGAACCGGCTGCCCGGTCTGGTCGCGGCGCAGGGGTCCTGACCGCCCCCGTCAGCCGGGCGGCGGGCCGCCCTCGGCCCAGCGGGTGAGCCGTTCGGCGAAGTCGGCGACGAGGCCCCGGAGTTCGTCCGGGGTCTCGATGACGAAGGGCCGGTCCAGCGAGGCGAGTGCGGCGGGCAGCCAGTCGAGCCGCTCCACGCGCAGCCCGACGCGGCACCACCGCCCGTCCCCGGGGCCGTCGCCGTCGCCCGGTGACGGCAGCTCCTCCACCAGCGCGACGCCGGGTGGGAGCCGGGTGTGGATGTGCCCGGCCGTGGCCTGGACGCGCAGGGTCACCTCATGGCGGTACGGGGCGGTGGCCAGCCCGGTCAGGACGCGCGTCGCCGGGTCGGGACCTGCGGGCGGTTCGAACGAGCCGGGCAGGGTCCGCACGCCCGTGACGCGGTCCAGCCGGAACGTGCGGTCCTCGCCGGCCGTGAGGTCCACGGCCGTCATGTACCACGTGCCCGAGCGGGCGACGAGTCCGTGCGGGTGGACCGTGCGCTCGCTGCGGCGGCCGTCCGCCGAGGTGTAGCGGAACGAGAGGGGCCGGTGGCGGTTGACCGCGTCGGCGACGGGAAGCAGGACCGCTGCTTCCGGGGCGGTCTCCTCGCCACCGCGCCGAGCCCCGATGCCGCCGGGCGGGGTCGTGAAGGCGAGGGTGTCGAGCACGGCGTCGAGCGCGAGGCGCAGCCGCTCGGGCAGGACCCGCCGGATCTTGGCCGTCGCCGTGTCGCCCGCCGTGCCGGTGGCGGTCGTGAGGCCGGCCCGGCGGCCCGCGATCAGGCCGAGGAGGACGGCGAGCGCCTCGTCGTCGTCGAGCATGAGCGGGGGCATGCGGTGGCCGGGGGCGATCCGGTAGCCGCCGTACCGTCCGCGCACCGACTCGACGGGCACGTCGAGGTCGAGGAGGTGGCCGATGTAGTGCCGCACGGTGCGTTCGTCGACGCCGAGCCGGCCGGCGAGTTCGGCGGCGGTCCGCAGGCCGCCCGACTGCAGGAGCTCCAGCAGGGTGAGTACGCGGGCGAGGGGACGGGACATGCCGAGAAGTCTCCCGCACATACCGGGCGGGTTCCGTCCGGTATGGGTCGTAGCGTGCGGAGGGAAGCAGCGAACGACCGGGAGCACACCATGAACTTCGTCTCTGTCCGCGTCATCACCGGCGACGTCGCCCGGCTCGTCGGGTTCTACGAGCGGGTCACCGGCGTGGCCGCCGCCTGGTCCACCGAGGACTTCGCCGAGATCGCGACGGCCTCGGGCACCCTCGCGATCGGCAGCACCCGCACGGTCCCCCTGTTCGCGCCGGGCTCGGCGCGCCCGGCGGACAACCGCAGCGTGATCCTGGAGTTCCTGGTGGACGACGTGGACCGGGTGCACAGGAACCTGACCGGGTTCGTGGCGGACTTCGTCAACGAGCCCACGACGATGCCCTGGGGCAACCGGTCGCTCCTGTTCCGCGACCCCGACGGCAACCTCGTCAACTTCTTCACGCCCGTCACGCCCGCGGCCGTCGAGAAGTTCACCCGTAGTGGCCCGGCGTGAGGGGGCAGGGGTGAAGGCCCGGTCAGCGGCTCAGCGGCTCATCGGCCAGGCGACGGCGTCGTGGTCGAGGTCGCTCGCGTCGGCCGTGTCCGCGTACTGCGCGCAGGCGTCGGTGAGCGTCTCCAGCAGGGTCAGCGGATCGGGGAGCGGGTTCTCCGGTCCGCGGATCCAGTGCACGTCCAGCTCACCGGGGAGCCGGGCCGGGGGCAGCAGGACATAGCTGCCGCGGCAGTGCCAGCGGAGTCCCGGATGCTCGTCCATGGTCTCGGGGTGGCAGTCCAGCTCGCAGGGCCACCACTCGTCCTCGTCGTCCGGGGTGCCGCGGGTGGCGGTGAAGAAGAGCATCCGGTCGGTGCCGGACTGGGCCACCGGGCCGACGTCGATGCCTGCCGCGAGGAGCCGCTCCAGGGCGGCGCGTCCGGCGCTGAGGGGCACGTCGAGGACGTCGTGGATCATGCCCGTCGCGGTGATGAAGTTGGCCAGCGGCTGGTTGGCCGCCCAGCGCTCGATCTGCGCGCGGTCCGTCGTGGACTGCGTCTGCCAGGCGAACGAGACCGGGTGCCGCGCGGGCGTCGGACAGCCGATGCGTTCGCACGAACATCGGTAGCCGGACGGATGCGCCGCGGGCGAGATGGGCATTCCTGCCTCGGCGACGGCCAGGAGCAGCTCCAGCCGTGCCGCGTCGTCGGCCTCCGGCTGCGGTTTGGGCCGCCTGCGCAGCCACTGGGAAATCCTGCCCTCTGTGCCGCGATAGCGGCCGGAATCGGCGCCCATCTATCCCCTCACCTCAGCGGTTACCTCTCCATGGTCGCACCATCCTGCTCCTCGGGTGGCAGGAGTTCCGAAGCGGGGTGCCCGGACGGTCGCGCCGGGGGCGGCACACTCGTGCGGAATGTCATGGAATGCACCCCCGGGCTCATGGCTCGACCAGGATCCCCCGCAGGGTGAGGTCGACGACCTGGTCCGCGTACGCGTGGGTGAGCGGATGCGTCCTGAGCAGCCAGCGGTGGGTCAGCGGGGCGATCAGGAGCTCCAGCGCGATCCGTGGATCGATGTCCGCGCGCACCTGGCCGGCCTCCTGGGCCGCCCGCAGGCGTGTGACGTACAACTGGAGCTGCGGTTCGAGCAGATTTTCGACGAATTGGGCGCCGAGTGCGGGGTCGATGATCCCCTCGGCGGCCAGGGCCCGGGTGGGTGCCGCGCTCACGGGGTCGTTCAGCCCGTCGACCGTGGTCCGCAGGACCAGCTTGAGGTCGGCCGCCAGATCACCGGTGTCGGGGATGCCGTACGCACCGTCCTCGCCGACCTCGCCCACCCCTTCCGAGCGGCGGGCGCCCTCGTCGAGGAACGCCTCCAGGAGTACGGCCGCCTTCGACGGCCACCAGCGGTAGATCGTCTGCTTGCCGACGCCGGCCCGGGCGGCGATACCCTCGATCGTCGTCCGCGCGTACCCCACCTCGCCGACGAGTGCGAGCGCGGCGTCACAGATCGCGCGGCGGGAGCGGTCGCTGCGACGGCTGGAGTCGGGGGACTTCTGAGCTGCCATCCGGCCATCCTAGGGCCTGACGGTCCGATACGTATCGTCTTGCTGAGGACGGCCACCCGGGCGGACCCCCGCCGGGCCGCCCCCCGGGCCCCGCGCGAACCACCCGAACGGATCACAGCGCGACGGCCCGGCGCGGCGCACCATGAACTCACGCGCACACCCCGCGCGTGTCCCACCGTTCCGCGGCCACGGCCGCCGTTCGCGAGGAGCCTGCATTGACCCGTGACGCCACCCCCCGTCGCTACCTGATGTGCGCCCCGGCCCACTTCGAGGTCACCTACTCCATCAACCCGTGGATGGATCCGTCGAAGCCCGTGGATCTGCCCCTGGCCCGGACCCAGTGGGAGGATCTGCGCGACCGCTACCGGGCCCTCGGCCACACCGTGGAGCTCCTCGTCCCCCGCCCCGACCTGCCCGACATGGTGTTCGCCGCCAACGGGGCCACGGTGATCGACGGCAAGGTGCTCGGGGCCCTGTTCGCCTACCGGGAGCGGTACGCGGAGGCCGAGGCGCACCGGGAGTGGTTCCGGGACAACGGCTTCACCGAGATCCATGAACCGGCCCATGTCAACGAGGGCGAGGGCGACTTCGCCGTGACCGCCTCGTACCTGCTGGCCGGGCGGGGCTTCCGCTCCAGCCCGCTCTCCCACGACGAGGCCCAGGAGTTCTTCGGGCGCCCGGTGATCGGCCTCGACCTGGTGGACCCGCGCTACTACCACCTGGACACGGCGCTGTGCGTGCTCGACGAGGCGGCGGACGAGATCATGTACTACCCCGGGGCGTTCTCACCGGGCAGCAGGTCCGTGCTGGCCCGGCTCTTCCCCGACGCGCTGCTGGCCGAGGAGGCGGACGCCGCCGCGCTGGGTCTCAACGCGGTCAGCGACGGGCGCCATGTGCTGCTCCCGCAGGCGGCCGTGGGGCTCTTCGACCCGCTGCGGGACCGGGGCTTCGACCCGGTCCCGATGGATCTGGGCGAGCTGCTCAAGGGCGGCGGCAGCGTGAAGTGCTGCACCCAGGAGCTGCGGCCCCGGAACACGCCCTAGTCACCGTCCGGCGGCGGCCAGGCGTCGCCCCACGCGGTGTCCCGGGCGGCACGGTAGAGCGTGCCGTGCCGCTTGGTGACCGTGGCGCGGCGCAGGCCCTCGTCCCGGGTGCAGAGCTCCAGCAGCACCTGCCCCTTGCGGATCTGCGGCCTGCGGGTGACCCGGGCGGCGGCGGGCCCGGTGGCGAACCGGGTCGCCACGACGTAGCTGAACTTCTCGTCCTCGTGGCTGAGCGAGCCGCCCTTGACCTGGCGGTGCAGGGAGGAGCGGCTGACCCGCGCCGAGAAGTGGCACCAGTCCGTGCCGCGCTCGATGGGGCACGCCTCGTCGTGCGGGCAGGGCGCGGCGACGCTCAGCCCCGCGGCGATCAGCCGGTCACGGGCCTCGATGACACGGTCGTAGCCGTCGGGGGTGCCGGGTTCCACGATCACGACGGCCTGCGCGGCCGACGCCGCCGCGTCCACGACGGCGGCCCGGTCCGCGGGGGTGAGCTCCTTGAGCACGTACGAGACGGTCACCAGGTCCGCGGGCGCCGGGGCCGGGGACACACCGATCCGCGCCCGCTCCCAGGCGGCCTCCCGCAGCGCGGGGATGCCGGATGTCTCGGCCAGCTCACGGCCGAGCGCGAGGGCCGGCTCGGACCAGTCCAGGACCGTCGTCCGCGTCCCGTCCCAGGCCCCGGCGACCGCCCAGCTCGCCGCGCCCGTACCGCCCCCGATGTCGGTGTGGGTGGCGGGAGCCCAGTCCGGAGCGGCCTCGCGGAGTGCGGCGAGGCAGGACCGTACGGCCTCGAACGTCGCGGGCATCCGGTAGGCGGCGTACGCGGCGACGTCCGAGCGGTTCCGCAGGATCGGGGCGTCGGTGGGGGTGGTCCCGCGGTAGCTGGCGATCAGCCGGTCGACGGCCTGCGCGGCCTGCGTCGGGGGCAGCCCGTCGAGCAGGGCGGCCAGCGCGGCACGCAGGGCTTCCGCGGTGGGGAGGGAGGCGTTCACCGCCGAATTGTAGGCGCAGCGGGACCCGCCCCCGCAGTCCGGTGCTCCGGTACGGAACCGGGACAGAACGGCTGCACCACCGAACTGCTCGCCGGGGCGCGTCCGTTGCTACGCTGACCGACGCCGCGTCGGGGACCGCCCAGGGGCCGGACGGGTCGGGGGGGACCATGGGACACGGGGGGACCATGCGACAGAGGATCGTACGTCTGGCTCTGGTGGGCGGGGTGCTCGTCCTCGCCCTGCTGCTGTTGCTCGCCACCTGTGGGGGCGGCGGCAAGGACGGCGGGGAGGACGACGAGCCGAAGAAGCCGGTGAAGAAGAGCACCGGCCCCGCGACACGGCTGAACGTACCGCCGGAGTACACGACGGAGCGCGGCTGGGAGATCGTCGACGCCGGGCCCGACTACGCGCTCTCGCACACGACGGGCCGGCTGGCCTATCTGGTGCGGGCCCCCGACCGGCGCTACCGGCTGCGGACCCTCGACACGGAGACCGGCCGCGCCGGGTGGAGCGGTGAGGCCTGGCGGCCACCCGACCCGGCGGACTTCCCGAAGCTGCTCACCGTCGCCAAGGACGACCGGCAGTTCTTCGTGACCTGGTCGTACGGGAAGACCGGCGACGGGCCCGCGCCGACGGGGACCTTCGTCTCCCTCGACGTGTACGACGTGGTGGACGGGGAACGCCGGCGGGTCGAGGTGCCGTGGTCCGGTGCACCGACCGTCACGGCGACGGGGCCGGGCATCCTGATCAGCGACGCCCGGGCGAACAGCGCGGTGGTGGATCCGGTCAGCGGCAAGGTGTCGGAGATCGCCGCGTCCGCGCTGTCGTATCCGGCGGGGTGCACGGCCTGCAAGCAGCTCACCGAGGTGCGCGGGCAGACGGCGAAGGGCCTGCTGCTGAGCGGGGCGCGCGAATTCTGGGTGCGCGGCGGCTGGTTCAGCAGGAGGACCGCGCCGAAGGGCGCGAACCCGGCGACCGGGGTGCCGACCTCCGTGGCACCGGGGCTGATCCTCGCGAAGTGGCAGCTCGCCAAGGGGGCGAAGCGGGCCGCGACCCACCAGATGTGGGCGGTCCACGACGCGGTGAGCGGGAAGCCGGTGGCCTCGGTGGAGTGCCACACCCCGGCCATAGAGCCGGGACGCTACCCGCGGGCCGTCGTCTCCCCCTCGGCCACCTACCTGGTCGCGGGGAACCTGGCCTTCGACCTCAAGGCGAAGAAGGGGCTCTGCTTCGAGGACGAGAGCGGTGCGGCGGCGCTGACGTTCGCGTCGGTGACGGACGGGGGCAGTGCCTACGGGGCGACGAACGCGCGTGACGCGGACGAGGCGCTGGAGGGCGACGGGGTCAACCCGGTCACGATGAGCTTCACGACCTGGGACGTCGAGGAACTGCCCCCGAACACCCGGCTGCCGGAGGCGGAGGCCTCCGGCATCGGACTGTTCCGCTCGACGGACCGCAAGGACCGGCTGCACCTGCTGGGCTATCCACGGGTGGGCTGACCGGCCGACGGGGCGGCCCGGCCGGTCCTCACCGGCCGGGCCGCTCCCCGCTCACCCGGTGAGCTGATCCCGCGCGGGGCCCCTGTTCCGCCACGGCCTGCACAGCAGCAGGAAGCACGTCATGGCGGACAGGGCGCAGACCACCTGCACCACGGCCATCGGCACGGCGGTCTTCTCCCCGGCGATCCCGACCAGGGGCGAGGCCACGGCGCCGATCAGGAACTGGGAGGTCCCCAGCAGCGCGGAGGCCGAGCCGGCCGCGTGCCTGGTCCGCATCAGCGCCTGGGTGTTGGTGTTGGGCATCGCGAGGCCCATCGCGGACATGAGCACGAACAGCCCGGCGGCCACCGGCACGAGTCCGACCTCGCCGAACACCCCGGAGGTCATCAGCAGCAGCGCGACCGCGGCGACGGTGATGACGGCGAGGCCGAAGCCGAGCGCCTTGTCGAGGCTGACGCGTCCGACGAGCAGCTTGCCGTTGATCTGGCCGACGGCGATCAGCCCGATGGAGTTGATCCCGAAGAGCAGGCTGAAGGTCTGCGGGGACGCCCCGTAGATCTCCTGGACGACGAACGGGGAGGCGCTCACATAGGCGAAGAGCGCGGCGAAGGCGAGACTGCCCGCGATCATGTAGCCCGTGAACACCCGGTCGGCCAGCAGTCCGCGCATGGTGCGCAGGGCGTCACCGACACCACCGGTGTGCCGGTCCGCCTCCGGGAGCGTCTCGTGGAGCCACTTCCAGACGACGAAGGTGAGCAGCACCCCGACCAGGGTGAGGACGACGAAGATGCCGCGCCAGTCGGTGAACTGGAGCACCTGGCCGCCGATCACCGGCGCGACGACGGGAGCCACTCCCGAGATCAGCATCAGGGTCGAGAAGAACCGGGCCATCTCGTCGCCGTCGTAGAGGTCACGTACGACGGCGCGGGAGATCACGATGCCGGCGGCTCCCGCCAGGCCCTGGAGGAGGCGGAAGCCGATGAGGAGTTCCGCGGTGGGGGCGACCGCGCAGATCGCGGTCGCGAGGACGTAGACGACCATGCCGAGGAGCAGCGGCGTGCGCCGGCCCCAGCGGTCGCTCATGGGTCCGACGACGAGCTGGCCGAGCGCCATGCCGGTCAGGCAGGCCGTCAGGGTGAGCTGGACCGTCGCGGCCGGGGAGTGCAGCGCGTCGGTGACCTCCGGGAGTGCCGGGAGGTACATGTCCATCGAGAGGGGCGGCAGTGCGGTGAGCCCGCCCAGCACGAGGGTGACCAGGAGTCCGGCCCGTCGTGCGGTGGTCGTGGAGGCGGCCGGGAGTCCCGGCGCGGTGGTGGTGGAAATGGCCGGGACACCCGCAGCGGTGGGGGTGGCGGTGGCCTGGGCGGCGGTTGCGGCGCCCTCGTTGCTCGTCGGTATGTGTACGTCTTCTTGCTGGGCCCGGCTCACGCCGTTGTCCGGCATCCTCGTCTCCGCTTCGTTGAATCCGCATCTATGCTCTCAGGTCAGTCGGAGTGGTCGATACCTTTTTGCGTGGGAGCGGGCGGGCATGAGCGGGACTGTGCGTTGGGGTGTACTGGCGACGGGCGGCATAGCCGCGACCTTCACCGGGGACCTGCTGGCGATGGAGGACTCCGGGGCCGAGGTCGTGGCGGTCGCGTCCCGTTCCGAGGCCTCCGCGCGGGCGTTCGCCGAGCGGTTCGGGATCGGGCGGGCGTACGGCAGCTGGGCGGAGCTCGTCGCCGACGACACCGTCGACGTCGTGTACGTGGCCACCCCGCACTCCGCGCACCGGGAGGCCGCCGGGCTCGCCCTGGAGGCCGGCAAGCACGTGCTGTGCGAGAAGGCGTTCACGCTGAACGAGCGGGAGGCGCGGGAGCTGGTGGATCTGGCCCGGGAGCGCGGGCTGTTCCTGATGGAAGCCATGTGGACGTACTGCAATCCGCTCATCCGCCGGATGACCGAGCTGGTGCGGGACGGCGCGATCGGTGAGATCCGCACGGTGCAGGCCGACTTCGGCTTCGCGGGCTCCTTCGGGGCCGAGCACCGGCTGCGCGACCCCGCGCTGGGCGGCGGCGCGCTGCTGGACCTCGGGGTCTACCCGGTGTCGTTCGCACAGCTGCTGCTGGGTGAGCCGGACCGGGTGCGGGCGGACGCGCTGCTGTCCCCGGAGGGCGTCGACCTGAACACCGGGATGCTGCTGGGCTGGGACTCCGGCGCCACGGCGCTGCTGAGCTGTTCGATCGTCGGGGATCTGCCGACCGTCGCGTCGGTGACGGGCACGGCGGGCCGGATCGACTTCCCGCAGGGCTTCTTCCACCCGGAGCACTTCGTCCTGCACCGGCCGGGCCGGGAGCCCGAGAAGGTCGTCACGGGGCCGGGCCCGCAGGGACTTTCCGGCATGCAGTACGAGGCGGCCGAGGTGACGCGCGCCCTGCGGGCCGGCGAGAAGGAGTCCCCGCTGGTGCCGCTGGAGGGATCGCTCGCCGTGATGCGGACGCTCGACGCGGTACGTGACCGGGTCGGCGTCCGCTATCCGGCGGACGACCGCTCCTGACCTCCGCCGGGCCGGGGCGGGGTCACGCCGGGGTGAGTCCCGGGTTTCCCGCCTCGGTGACGAAGGAGCCGGCGGTGGCGACCGGCGCACCGGGCGTGGTGACCGCGGGCACGGTGCGGAAGTCGGCCCGCGCCTGCCGGTCGCCGAGGGTGACGAGGGCGTAGCCGCGGCGGCCGTTGTAGAACTTCATGTGCGGGTTGGCCCGGGTCAGGTTGTCCCAGTTGGCCGGCTTCTCGGAGCCGTCCTTGCCGCTGGCGATCGAGGTGGCGACGACCTCCGTGCCGACGGTCCGGGAGGCCGGGTCGTCGAAGTCCTTCTTGAGGTCGAAGCCGTAGCCGACGTGCACGTCGCCGGTGAGGACCATGAGGTTCTCGATCCCGGCGGCCTCGGCGCCGTCCATGACGCGCTGCCGGGAGGCGGGGTAGCCGTCCCAGGAGTCCATGGACAGCTTGTAGGCGTCGCCCGGCACGTCGCGCCGCTGGGCGAAGGTGACCTGCTGCGGGACGACGTTCCACCGGGCGTCCGAGGCCTTCCAGCCGTCGATCAGCCAGCGCTCCTGCGCGGCGCCCGTCATGGTGCGCGACGGGTCCTCGGACTCGGGCCCGGGGACCTTCCAGCCGTCGCCGTAGGCCTGGTTGCTGCGGTACTGGCGGGTGTCGAGGATGTCGAACTGGGCGAGCCGGCCGAAGCGCAGCCGGCGGTAGAGCCGCATGTCGGGGCCGGTGGGGCGCTGCGGGGCGCGCAGCGGCTGGTTCTCCCAGTACGCGCGGTAGGCGGCGGCCCTGCGCAGCAGGAACTCCTCCGGGGGCACGCTGTTCTCCGGGGTGTCGCCCGCGTAGTTGTTCTCGGTCTCGTGGTCGTCCCAGGTGACGACGAAGGGGTGCGCGGCGTGGGCGGCGCGCAGGTCCGGGTCGGACTTGTAGAGGCCGTACCGCATGCGGTAGTCCTCCAGCGTGAGCGTCTCCCGGTTGAAGTGGTCCGGCAGGACGCGGTCGGTGTAGGCGCGGGCGCCGCCGGTGGCGGAGACGGCGTACTCGTAGAGGTAGTCGCCGAGGTGGAAGACCACGTCGACGTCCTCGTCCGCGAGGTGCTGGTAGGCGGTGAAGTAGCCGTCGTGGTACGCCTGGCAGGAGACCGCGGCCAGGGCCAGGGAGCTGTTCCGGGCGTTCCGGGCGGGGGCGGTGCGGGTGCGGCCGGTGGGGCTGGTCCAGCTGCCGGCGCGGAAGCGGTAGTAGAAGCTCCGGCCGGAGTCGAGGCCGTCCACGTCCACATGCACGCTGTGCCCGAACTCCGGGTGGGCGGTGGCGGATCCGCGCCGGACGATCCGCCGGAAGCGCTCGTCCCGGGCGATCTCCCAGCGGACCTCGACGCGCCGGGCGGGCAGCCCGCCGTCGGCCTCGTAGGGGCGGGGCGCGAGTCTCGTCCACAGGAGCACGGACGAGGGCAGCGGGTCCCCGGACGCCACCCCGAGGGTGAAGGGGTCCTCGGTGATCTTCCGGGCGTCGAGCTCGGCGGCGGCGGCCGTACCGGCTCCGGGCAGGCCGACCGTGAAGGCCAGTGCGGCGGCGGCGCCGGTGACCGTGAGGAACCGGCGCCGGCCGACGCCGGAGCCGAGCCGCCTCGCGGCGAGGCGCAGCTCGGCGGAATGGCCGGGCCGGCCTGGCGTCCTGCTGATCTGTGCGGGTGTCATATGCCCCTCCCCTGCCGGATGTTGTCAGAGGCATTGGAGTGCGGGGCGACGACTTTCCGTCGGCGCGTACACCACATCCGTATGGCGGTGCGATGAGCACCGGGTGCCGGCCGCCGCGAAACCTCCCGTACGCTGCCGGGCCATGAACGCTGAGCAGAGAATCGCTGTCGTCACAGGTGCCGGATCGGGGATCGGCAGGGCCGTCGCACTCACCCTCACGGGTGCGGGCTGGACGGTGGTCCTGGCGGGCCGGCGCGCCGGGGCGCTGGAGGAGACGGCCGCGGCGGCCGGGCCGGGCGCCACGGTGTGCCTGCCCACCGATGTGAGCGACCCGGACTCGGTGGCCGCGCTCTTCGCCTCCGTACGGGAACGTCTCGGCCGGCTGGACCTGCTGTTCAACAACGCGGGGACGTTCGGGCCCGGGGCGACGCCCGTCGAGGACCTCGCGTACGAGGACTGGCGGACGGTGGTGGACGTCAATCTGACGGGGGCGTTCCTGTGCGCGCAGGCGGCGTACCGCCTGATGAAGGAGCAGGACCCGCAGGGCGGCCGGATCATCAACAACGGCTCCGTCTCGGCCCATGCGCCGCGCCCGCACTCCCTCGCCTACACGGCGACGAAGCACGCGGTGACCGGCCTGACGAAGTCGCTGTCGCTGGACGGGCGTCCGTACCGGATCGCCTGCGGGCAGATCGACATCGGCAACGCGGCGACCGACATGACGGAACGCATGAGTACGGGGATCCTCCAGGCCGACGGCAAGCTGGCCGCCGAGCCGGTCATGGCGGCGGACGACGTGGCGCGGACGGTCCTGCACATGGCGGAGCTGCCGCTGGAGGCCAATGTGCAGTTCGCGACGGTGATGGCGACCGCCATGCCGTACATCGGCCGAGGCTGATCCACTTCGCCCCACGCTTGCCCGGAACGCACCGGAACTCGCCCCCGGATGACGGAATTTGCGAGTTTTCCGCGATGCGTCCGGGCAAGCGCGTGCTGCCCGTATGCTACTCACCTTCACCGGATGTACACAGAAGGACCACACAGCATGCGCATACGCACCGCCGCGCCCCTCGCCCTGGCCGCCGCCACCGCACTGGCCGGCTCGCTCCTCGCCTCGGTCCCGGCCTCCGCGGCCTCCCACCAGGGCGGGCTGCACCTCGGCAAGATCCAGTACGACAGCCCCGGCAAGGACACCCGGACGAACGCGTCCCTGGTCGCCGAGTACGTGGACATCCACAACAACGGCAAGTCCAAGCTCCAGCTCAAGGGCTACAAGCTGAAGGACAACACCGGCTACACGTACACCTTCCCGAGCTTCAGCGTGGCCGCCGGGAAGACGGTCCGGGTCCACACCGGCAAGGGCCGGAACTCCGCGGCCCACGTGTACTGGAACAGCGGCTCGTACGTCTGGAACAACACCGGCGACAAGGCGCGGCTGATCAAGCCGAGCGGCGCGCTCCTGGACTCCTGCTCCTGGGGCAAGGGCACCGGCGTGAAGGTCTGCCACTGACCGCAGTGAAAGAGGCCGCCGCGGCCGGGGGGTCCGTGGAAGCGGCCCGGGGTGGTGGTCCGGGGGTCAGGACCCGGACCACCACCCCGCGAACACATCGGCGCGAACACATCGGCGGGCGCGGCCGGGAATGCGCGGTGACGCCTCCGGGTTGACCTGCGACATGAACGCACACGCCGGCTCCGAGGTCCTCCGTTACACCGCCTTCTCCACCGACCCCGAGGGGGGCAACCCGGCGGGCGTCGTGCTGGACGCCTCCGGCCTCGACGACGCGGCGATGCTCGCCGTCGCGGCGGAGCTGGGGTACAGCGAGTCGGCGTTCCTCACCGCACCGGACGGCCGGGGCGGGCACACGGTCCGCTACTTCAGCCCGAAGGCCGAGGTCCCCTTCTGCGGCCATGCCACGGTGGCCGCCGCCCTCGCGCTCGCCGAGCGGGACGGCCCGGGCGACCTGGTGTTCTCCACCCCCGCCGGAGCGGTCCCGGTCACCGTCGTACGCGAGGACGGCGAGCTGCGCGCCACCCTCACCAGCGTCGAACCGCACATCGAGGACGCCGCCGCCGAGGACGTGACGGAGGCGCTGGCCGCCCTGGACTGGCCGGCCGCCGATCTGGACCCGGCGCTGCCGCCCCGCATCGCCTACGCGGGCGCCCGGCACCTGGTGCTGGCCGCCGCGACGCGGGAACGGCTGGCGGACCTCTCGTACGACTTCGCCCGGCTGGAAGCCCTCATGCGCCGGCTCGACCTGACGACCGTCCAGCTGGTGTGGCGGGAGTCGGCCACGGTCTTCCACGTCCGCGACCCGTTCCCGGTCGGCGGCGTCGTCGAGGACCCGGTGACGGGCGCGGCGGCCGCGGCCTTCGGGGCGTACGCGCGCGAGCTCGGCCTCGTCCCGCACGAGGCGGTCCTCACGCTGTACCAGGGCGCCGACATGGGGCGGCCCGGCACCCTCACCGTCGGGCTGCGGGAGGGCGACGCGCGGATCAGGGTGACCGGCACGGGGACCCGTATCGGCTGAGGGGACGCGGAGGCCGGGCCGCCGCGCCGGTCACGGCGCGAGCAGGGCGGCCACCTCCTCCAGCTGTGCGGGTCGCAGCGGGCCGTGGGTGAGGGCCGCCGCGTTCTCCTCCGCCTGGGCGACCGTACGGAAGCCGGGGATCGGCACCGTCCGCCCGCTGCGGGCCCACAGCCAGCCGAGGGCTCCCTGGGCGAGCGTGCGGCCGTCGGCGGTCAGCACCTCGCGGACGGCCTCGACCCGGGCCGCCCAGTGCCGCGCCGGGACCCCGCCCTGCTCGTACCAGCTCAGCCAGGCGGGCGGGGTGGACCGGATGTCGCCAGCGGCGGCCCGCCGGCCGGGATCGCGGGCACCGGTGAGGAGACCCATCGCCAGCGGGCTCCGGATGACGCTGACCAGGTCACGCTCCTCACTGAGGGCCAGCATCCCGGGGGCGTCCTCCAGCACGTTGCAGGCGTGCTGGACGGCCGCGCAGTGCTCACCTTCGGCGAAGAGCGCGGCGCGCTCCGGGTCGTCGGTGCTCCACCCGTAGGCCCTGATCAGCCCCTCGGCCACGAACTCCTCGCAGGCGTCGCGCAGTTCGGCAGCCTCGGCGAGCGGGGTGTCACCGATGTGGAGCTGGTAGAGGTCGATCCGGTCGGTCCCCAGCCTGCGCAGCGAGGCGGTGAGTGCCTCACGGGCGTACGCGGGGGTCGTGTCGGCCCCGTCCATGGTGCGGGTCCGCTCGTCGAACAGGTTGCCCCACTTGGTGGCGACGACGACCTCGTCGCGCCGGCCCGCGAGCGCCCTGCCCAGCACCCGTTCGCTGTGCCCGGCCCCGTACACGTCCGCCGTGTCGAAGAACGTGACGCCGAGGTCGAGGGCCCGGCGGACCGCGGCCACCGACTCGTCGTCGTCGACCTTCCCCCAGCCGAGCGGGCTGCCGTCGGGGGCCGACCACTCCCCGCCGATGGCCCAGCACCCGAAGCCGAGCGCGCCGGCCTCGAAACCGCCGCGGCCCCGCGTCCCCTTCCGTCGATCCCGTCGATCCCGTCGATCCTGTCGATCCATGTCTGTCCGCATGGGCGCAGAAGCTACGAGTTGGAGTGCACGAGAAGGCAAACGCGTGCGGCCTCAGTCCACGTACACGCCCGCCCGCGCGGCCACCGCCGCCGCCTCGGCCGCGCGGTCGGCGACCGTCTCGTCGAGGGGGTCGCCGCTGGCGAGCAGCCGGTAGTAGAGGGGGGCCGAAACGGCGCGGATCACCTCGCGGGCATCGGTCCCCGGGGGCAGGTCGCCCCGGGCGACCGCCGCGTCGACGCACCCCGCCCACTCCTCGATGCGGACCGCGTAGAAGCGGTGCAGTGCCTCGGCCGTCCGGGCGTCGCACGTCGCCGCCGCGACGACCGCGGTGAAGAGGGGGCCCTGGCGCGGGTCGGTCAGGGTCCGCACCACCAGCCGTGCGTTGGACCGCAGGTCCTCGTCCAGCGACCCGGTGTCCGTGCGGGGGACGGACTGCTCCGCCATCTCCGTCAGCAGGTCGGCGACGAGCCCCGCCGCGGTGGACCAGCGCCGGTAGACCGTGGTCTTGCCGACCTCGGCGCGGCGGGCGACATCGGCGAGATCGAGCCCGTCGAAGCCCTGCTCGACGAGCGCGTCACCGGCGGCGCGCAGCACCGCCTCCCGCACCCGGGCCGTGCGCCCGCCGGGCCGGACCGTCCCCGGCTCGACGTCCACCGCGTCCCCTGCCGCTGACTCCATCGGTGTCTCCCGTTCCGCCGACCGCTCCTGTCCTGCCACGACAGCGCATTTTAACGGAACCATGGGGCCGTTAGCCTGTCCCGGGGGCGTTGTCAGGCCGGTCGGGCGGCTGGGCGTCCGCCGGGCGGGGCGGTGGGTGAGTCGGGCCCGGGTCGCGGGGCGCGGGCGCGGCAGGATGACCGGTATGGCACAACCGCTGACCGTCCCCAGCATGACCGCCGGAGCCGACTTCGTCCTGCGCCCCTGGGAGATGAGCGATCTGCCCCTCGTCCGCGAGGCGGCCCAGGACGACTACATCCCGCTGGTCACCACGATCCCCTCGACGTACTCCGACGAGGCGGCCGAGGCGTATGTCAGGCGCCAGTGGGAGCGGGCGGAGCACGGGAAGGGCTATCCGTTCGTCATCGCGCGCACCAGGGACCGGCGGCCGGTCGGCTCCATCGGGCTCTGGCTGGCGGACGCGGCCGCGGGCCGCGCGACACTCGGCTACTGGATGACGACCCCGGGCCGTGGCCAGGGCGTCGCGGGGGCGGCCCTGCGCACGGTCACCACCTGGGCCCTGCACGAGCTGCGCATCCCCCGGGTGCAGCTCCTCGTCGAGCCGTGGAACACCGCCTCGGTACGGACCGCCGAGAGCGCCGGCTACCGGTGCGAGGGCCTGCTGCGCGGCTGGCAGGAGATCGCCGGGCGGCGCCGGGACATGCTGATGTACGCGCAGCTGAACGGCGACCGGCCTTCCGATGACCAGGCCCCCACGGGCGCCTGAACAGCAGACGTTACGATCGCGGGCACCGCGGTGGTGCCGCGGTGCCCGATCCGCCGAAATCCCCCGGGAGCCGAGCCTTGTCCGAACCACGCATCGGCGTATCCGTCGTGACCATGGGAGACCGCCCGCAGCAGGTCGAGGCGCTGCTGGCGTCGGTGGCCATGCAGGATGTGCGCCCCGCCCGGGTGGTCGTCGTCGGCAACGGCTCGCGGCTCCCCGACTACGGCTCCTTCCCCGGCCTGGAGGACCTGGCCGGCGGCGTCACCGTGCTCGAACTCGACGAGAACCTCGGCTGCCCCGGCGGCCGCAACGAGGCCCTGGACGCGCTCGCCGGATTCGGTGACGTGGACGTGGTGATCGAGCTGGACGACGACGGGCTCCTGGTGGACAAGGACGTCTTCCGCACGGTCCGGGAGCTGTACGCCGCCGACCCCGCCCTGGGCATCGTCGGCTTCCGCATCGCCGACGAGCACGGCGAGACGCAGCGCAGGCACGTCCCGCGCCTGCGTGCCAAGGACCCGATGCGCCCCGGCCCGGTCACCGCCTTCCTCGGCGGCGGCCACGCGCTGTCCATGAGGATGCTCGCCGAGACCGGGCCCTGGCCGGCCGAGTTCTTCTTCACGCACGAGGAGACGGACCTGTCCTGGCGGGCCCTGGACGCGGGCTGGAAGATCCTCTACGAGCCCGGCCTGCTGCTCCAGCACCCCAAGACGTCCCCGGCCAGGCACGCGGTCTACTACCGCATGACCGCGCGCAACCGCGTCTGGCTGGCGCGCCGCCACCTGCCCCTGCCCCTCGTCCCCGCCTACCTCGGCACCTGGATCCTGCTCACCGCCGCCCGGACCCGCTCGGCGTCCGGCCTGCGCGCCTGGGCGGCGGGCTTCGCCGAGGGGGTGCGCACCGAGTGCGGCACACGGAAGCCGATGCGCTGGCGCACGGTGTGGCGGATGACACGGCTGGGCCGCCCGCCGGTCATCTGAACGCTCAGGCGGGTACGCCGGTCCCGTCAGGCCGCCGTCCACCGGTACAGCACGTCCGGCTCCTTCTCCTCGTTGCGGGCGCCGTCGTCGTACGCCTCGGCGACGAAGCCGTGCCGCTCGTAGAAGGCGCGCGCGGCGGAGTTGCGACGGAAGGTGTACAGGCTCAGCTCTCCGCCCGAGGCCTCCTTCACCCGCTCCAGCAGCAGCGTGCCGATGCCCCGCCGCCGGGCGTCGGGGCGCAGATAGAGCTGGTCCAGCTCGTCCCCGTCCAGGGAGGCGAAGCCGAGCAGCTCCCGCGCGTCCTCGGCCACCCATGTCCTGCTGCCGGGCAGCAGGACATGGGTGATCCAGGCGAGGGTGTCCGCGTCGCTGTGCACCCGCGGCAGATACGGCAGCGCGGCGGCCCGCGAGGCGAGGTAGACCCGGGTGACCTCCTCCGCGTCCCCGGCGGTCGCCGCCCGCAGCCGTACGGATGTGTCCTGAGCCATGCCGTCGCTCCCCCTTCACCGCTGAACGCCCAGGTATACCAAGGCCGTCCGCCGGTCCCGCGCCCGGGAACACGCGGAACGGGAGGGCGCGCGGCTCCCCCGCCGGGCCGGGGCGGGCGTTGCATAATGCGGCCCTGAGGCACCACCGACCGCCCACCTGAGGAGCCCGACCATGGCTTTGACCCGTACGGAGCGCGAGCTGTTCCTGGCCGAACCGCACATCGCCGCACTCGCGGTGGACGCACCGGAGGAGGGGCGGGCCCCGCTCACCGTGCCGATCTGGTACCAGTACGCGCCCGGCGGCGACCTGTGGGTCATGACGGGCCGCGACTCCCGCAAGGGGACCGCCATCGCCGGTGCCGGCCGCTTCAGCATCATGGTCGAGCGCGTCTCGCCGACCATCCGCTACGTCTCCGTCGAGGGCCCGGTCGTCGCCACGCTCCCCGCCACCCGCGAGCAGCTGGTGGAGATGTCGTCGCGCTACCTCCCGGCCGAGAAGGTCGCGGGTTACGTCGACTTCGCCTGGAAGGAACACGGCGAGCAGGTCGTCATCCACATGCGCCCCCAGCGCTGGCTCAGCTCGGACCTGGGCCAGGTCTGACCCGGGGTCGGACCGCTGGGCCCCGGCGGCTACGCTCGCCCTCCCACCCGGCCACGACCCCAGGGAGCAGAGAGTGCGCGACGCCGCCGTCACCGCGGAGGGTGACCGGATCCGCTGGGCCGAACTGCCCGGCCGGGAGCCCACCCGTGTCTATGTGCACGGGCTCGGGGCCACCTCGCCCGCGTACTTCGCCGCGACCGCCGCTCACCCCGCTCTCGCCGGCCACCGTTCGCTGCTGGTCGACCTGATGGGGCACGGCATCAGCGACCGGCCGACGGGTTTCGACTACACCCTGGAATCGCACGCCGACGCCCTGGCCGCCGCGCTCGGCGCGGCCGGGGTCAGCGGCGCCGAGGTGATCGCGCACAGCATGGGAGGCTCGGTCGCCCTCGTCCTGGCGTCCCGCCATCCGCACCTGGTCTCCCGTCTGGTCCTGGCCGACGCCAACCTCGACCCGATCACGCCCGCGCTCGGTGCGCCGGGCAGCGGGGGGATCGCGGCGTACACGGAGCAGGAGTTCCTCCGGGGCGGCTGGGAGCAGGTGCGGGACCGTGCCGGAGCCCACTGGTGGGCGACGATGCGCCTGGCGGGCCGGGAGGCCCTCCACCGCAGCGCGGTCCACCTCACCCGTGGGAGCTCCCCCATGATGCGTGAGCTGCTGCTGGGCCTGACCATCCCCCGGACCTTCCTCTTCCCCGAGGCCGACGGCCCGCTCACGGGGGCCGGGGAGCTCCGGCGCGCGGGCGTCACCGTGGTGCCGGTCCCCGACTGCGGCCACAACATCATGCTGGACAACCCCGAGGCGTTCGCCCGGGTCACCGCGGCGGCCCTGAGCGGCTGACGGCACCTCGGGCCGGATTCCCGTTCCGGATCCGCTTCCGGTTCCGGTCCGGTCGACGATGCCGAACGGGTGGTTCCGGAAGATCTCCTCCGGGCGGATCTTGTTGCATAGATCGTTTAGGGTCTGGGCAGCATCAGGGCGCACATGATGAGCCGTCAATTTCGGACTCAAAACGCGCACTTCGAGTCAATGGGCGTCAATTCTGATCGCCCTGTCACGGGGCGGGGGCCTGTGAATCGCCGCACGAAAGGACGCCAATGCCGCAGGACGTCACATTCGACCTCCCCTTCGAGACCCCGGTCAGCCCGCACCTCGCGTACGCACGGGAGCACCACCTGCGCTGGGTGTGGGAGATGGGCCTGGTGCGCAGCCAGGCCGGGTTCGAGGAATACCAGTCCTGGGACCTGCCCCAGGCGGCGGCGCGGACGTATCCGTACGCCTCCGCCGAGGACATGGTCGTCCTGATGAACTGGTTCTCGCTGGCCTTCCTCTTCGACGACCAGTTCGACTCCGGAAGCCCCGACCGCGCGGACCGCATAGCGGAGGTCGCGCGGGAGCTGATAGCCACGCCGCTGCGCCCGGCCGGGACGGCCCCGCGCGTGGTCTGCCCGATCACCGTGGCCTGGGCTCAGGTGTGGGCCCATCTCTCGGATGGCATGTCCCTGACCTGGCGGACGCGCTTCGCCGCCTCCTGGGGCCGTTTCCTCGTGGCGCACACCGAGGAGGTCGACCTGGCGGCCGAGGGCCGCGCCGGGACGCTCGGCACCGAGGAGTACGCCGAGTTCCGCCGCCGCACCGTGGGCATCCACCACAGCATCGACGCGGGTGAGCGCAGCCGCGGCTTCGAGGTCCCGGCGCAGGTGCAGGCCCACCCGCTGATGGTCAGGATGCGGGACCTGGCCGCGGACACCATCGGGTTCATGAACGACATCCACTCCTTCGAGCGCGAGAAGCGCCGGGGCGACGGCCACAACCTCATCGCCGTCCTGCACCGGGAGCGCGGCTGCACCTGGGAGGAGGCCGCCGCCGAGGCGTACCGGATGACGACGGTGTGCCTCGACGAGTACCTGGCGCTGGAGGCGCGCGTTCCGGCGATGTGCGAGGAGCTCGGCCTCGGCGCCGAGCAGCGGGACCAGGTCCGGCTGGGCGTGGAGGCCATCCAGCACTGGATCGGCGGGAACTACGAGTGGGCGCTGACCTCGGGCCGTTACGCCGCCGCGAAGGAGGGCCCGGCCGCCACCGCCGAGCTCGCGGGCCGGGGATCGCTGGACGACCTGCTCGCCGTCTGACGCACGGAACCCGCCCGGCCGTGGAGGGCCGGGCGGGAACGTGGGGTGCGGAAGGACCGGCGCCGGCTACGCGGCGAACTCGACCGGGAGGGCGTCCAGACGCGCTTCCCAGGTGGAGGCGGTCGAGGTGAGCTCATCGGCCGGCACGGACAGGCGCAGCCCGGGCAGCCGGTGCAGCAGGGTGTCGACGGCGGTCTCGATGATGGCCTGGCCGATGTTCTGGCCGGGGCACTCGTGCGGACCGCCGCTGAACGCCAGGTGCGACTGGTTGCCGTGTACGGAGACCCCCGAGTCCGGACGGATGTCCGGGTCCAGGTTGCCCGCGGCGAGCCCGAGCACCAGCAGGTCGCCCTCCTTGATCTGCGTACCGCCGAGTTCGAGGTCCGCGGTCGCGAAACGCCCCGGGAGGACCGCCAGCGGCGGGGTGTTCCACATGACCTCCTCGACGACCTCCGAGACGGCCCGCTGGCCGCTGACGAGTCCCGCGAGACGGGAGGCGTCGGTGAGGATCAGCTCCAGCACCCGGGCCAGCAGGTTGCTGGTCGTGGTGTGCGCGGTGATCAGCACCAGACGCAGATGGCTGAGGATCTCGCCCTCGTCGAGTCCGGCGGTGTGCGCGAGCAGCCCGGTGGTGAAGTCGGGGCCGGGTTCGAGGCGCTTGCGCTCGGCGAGCTCCCCGAGGATCTCCATGATGCGGTCGTTGTGCGCGAGCGCGTCGGGACCGCCCTTGATGACCTGGGCGCAGGAGACCGCGAGGCTGCGCCCCTCGGCCGCCGGGAGCCCGAACAGCCTGGTCAGCACCAGCATCGGCAGGTACTCGGCGTACTCGCCCACCAGGTCGGCACTGCCCTTCCCCGCGAACGCGTCGATCTGCTTGTTCGCGAAGTGCGTGACATGGCGCCGGATGCCGCGCCCCGCCAGGCTGTCCAGGTTGTCGGTGACGGCCCGGCGCAGCCGGCGGTGCGGCTCACCGTCCTGGGACACGCAGTCGGGGCGCCAGCCGAGCATCTGGATCAGCGGCGAGGTCTCCTCGACGCCCCCCTCCTGCCAGTCCCGCCAGATGCGCGAGTCCCGGCTGAACTGGAGGGGGTTGTCGAGCACGCGGCGGCTCTCGCGGTAGCCGAGGACCAGCCAGGCGCGGACGTCCCCCTCCAGGAGCACCGGGGCCACGGCTCCGTACTCCTTGCGCAGCCGCCCGTAGATGCCCTGCGGGTCGACCGCCGCGTCCGGCCCGTACAGCCGGGTCAGGTCGTCGGCACCGCCGTGCATGACGGGGCAGCCGCGGGGAGCGCCCGCGTCGTCGGCCGGGTGATCGGTCATCGGGGCTCCAGAGCGACGGCGGAGCGTGCCTTGAGGTGACGTATCAGCGCGATCAGCACATCACGGCTGGAGTTGCGGTCACGGGCGTCGCAGGTCACGACCGGGGTGTGGTCGGGAATGTCCAGGGCGTCGCGGATCTCCTCGACCGGGTGGTCCTTGGAGTCCGGGAACACGTTCAGGGCGATGACGAAGGGCACGTCCTGCCGCTCCATCTCCTCGATGGCCCGGAAGCTGGAGGCCAGCCGGCGGGTGTCCACCAGGACGACCGCTCCGAGGGCGCCCTTGAACAGGCCGTTCCAGAGGAACCAGAACCGCTCCTGGCCCGGGGTCCCGAACAGGTACAGCACCAGCTCCTCGTTGATGCCGATCTTCCCGAAGTCGAGGCTGACGGTGGTCTGCTGCTTGTCCGCCACCCCGATCAGGTCGTCGACGTCCACGCTGGCCTGGGTCAGCGTCTCCTCGGTGGTGAGGGGCTTGATGTCGCTGACCGACCGCACCAGAGTGGTTTTCCCGGTACCGAAACCACCGGCGATCATCACCTTCACCGAGCGGGTGCCGCCTCCGGCGGTCTGCCGGTCGGGATGGTCAAAGCCTTTGAAGTCCACTGAGTACCTCCTCAAGGAGCGCGAGGTCGGGCCCGCGGCCGGCGTCCGACGCCGGGATGGGATCGCGGGCCTCGACGCGGCCTGCGTCCAGCAGATCGGCCAGGAGCACCGCGAGAATGTTGAAGGGCAGTCCGAGGTGGGCGCCGAGTTCGGCCACCGACAACGGATCGCGGCAGCGCCGCAGGATCTCCTCGTGCTCGTGCTGCAGGCCGGGCTCGGCTGCGGCACGGGAGATGATGAGGGTCGCCACGTCCAGGGTCGACGCCGAACCACCCGGTCCGCTGCGCCCCCCGGTGAGGACGTAGTAGCGCTCGAGACCGGGCGGGTCCGTGGGCCGGCGGGGACCACTCATCCAGGCTGCTCCTCCAGGCGCGGACTGGTGCCGAGAAGCTCACCCATCCTCCGCGCCAGGTCCCTCATCTGGTGACCGAGCAGACCCTGGTCGAGCCCTTCCCTGGCGAGCACCCCGAGGTACGTCTCCACACCGGCCCGCACCACGAAGAGGTGGCCGCCGTCGACCTCGATCATCGCCAGACGCAACTGCCCTGCGTACGAGGGGAATTGCTCGGCCACCGGCTGCGCGAGCGCCTGCAGCCCGGCGACCACGGCGGCGAAGCGGTCCACGTCGTCCGGGTCGTCGGCGCCGTAGGAGGTGATGGCCTTCCCGTCGCTGGAGGCCACGAGGGCGAAGCGGATCTCCCGGATGCTCTCCGTCAGATCCCGGAGCGCCCAGCTCACGTCGGTTCCCTGTTGCGTCATGTGGACTAGTCGCTCTCTTCAGTGCGGTTGGACTCGCGGCCGGCAGTCGTCTCGCGGGCGCCCGGGGCGGCGTCCGCGTCGGTACCCCCTGGTGGACCGCTCTCACGCCCCGCCGTGGCGAAGGCGGCGAGACCGGCGAAGGACGCGTCCGGCGGCACGGCGGCCATGGACTCCGCGGTCCGGTCGGCGGCCGGCCGGGCGGTGGGCGCGTCGGCCCGCCTGCTCCTGCGCCGCGGCAGGCCGCCCGGCGTGGTGTCCATGGTGTCGATCGCTTCGGTGCTTTCCACGGGCGCGACGGCCACGACCGGCTCGGGGACCGGCACGGCCCTCTCCACAGCGGGCCTGGCCGGCTCGGTGACGGGGGCGGGCAGATGGCTGAAGTACTTGTGGGGAACCACCACGACCACGGAGGTGCCGAGCCACGGCGAGTCCGCGAAGGTGACGCGGATGCCGTAGCGGCGCGCCAGGGCTCCGACCACCCGCAGGCCCAGGTTGGCGTCCTCCGAGATACCGCCGAGGCCGGGGCCCTTCGCGGTGCCCGCGATGGACTGCTCCGCCTCGCGCTTGCGCTCGTCGGTCAGGCCCTTGCCCGCGTCCTGGATCTCGATGCCGACGCCGTTGGGCACCTCCTTGCCGGAGACGACCACGGGCTCGGTGGGCGGCGAGTAGCGTGCCGCGTTGTCGAGGAGGTGGGCGAAGATCAGCGTGAGGTGGTCCACCAGACCGCCGTCGACGCCGAGTTCGGGCAGGTGACGGACCTGGATGCGGTTGAAGTCCTTGATCCGCCCGATGCCGCCGCGGACCACGCTGAGCAGCCGCTGCGGTTCCTGCCACTGGCGTCCCGGCCGGTCGGAACCGCCGAGTACGCCGATGCTGGCCGCGAGACAGTCGGCGGGGCCGATCTCCTGGTCCAGCTCCATGAGGCCCTGGGCGACCGCGGGCAGCCGCCCGTGCTCGCCCTGCATCTCGTGCAGCCGGCCGCGCAGCCGGCCCGTCAGTACGTGGATCCGGCTGCCGATGCCGACCACGGCCTGCTCGGCCGATGTGGAGCGGTTGAGCTCCTCCTCCACGGAGAGCAGCGCGGTCCGCAGGACCTTGCGCAGCGCGGCGCGCAGCTCCGGGCTCGCGTCGCCCTCCTGGCCCGCCTCGGCCAGGATGTCGTCGATGGCCTCGCCGTCGCGCAGCCTCTCGACCGCCTCGGGCAGGTAGCTGTCGCCGAGCCTGACCACGACCTCCTGCTGGAGCGCGATCCGCTCCGCCGTCACGCGGGCCCGGTCGGCGATGCCGGCCTCGTACGCCTGCGTGTGCTCGGCGAGCCGGGCCTCGAAGAGGGCTGCCTGCTCACCGAGTTGGGCTTCCAGGGCGGAGCGCTCGGCGGCGAATCTCTGCTCCCGGCCGCGCACCTCCGCGTACCGCTGCTGGGACTGCTCGGCCTGGGCCGCGCGGAAGTCGTCGTTCGCACGGCGGAGCTGGGACCGGGACCGGACGAGGAGCCGCACACAGGCGGCGCCGGCGACGGTGACCGCGGCACCCGCGAACGTCGCGGGTATCTGGACCTGATCAGGTCCCGCCACTGCGGTGGCGACGGTTCCCGCTCCTAAGGCCAGGGGCATCAGCCACCAGCCGTACCAGGCGACCGGAGCGCGTGCCGCCGGGGGTGGAGTGGCAAGTTCCATCTGCATCCTTCGAGAGCAACACAATCGAACAGGAGGTCGCGGGGCGCCGCGCACGCCGAGCGGGCAGCGCTGCGGCGGCCGGTTGAGTTCGAGTCAACTCGCCGCGCCGCAAGGGAGCCTATCGGGTCAGAGGCAGAAGTGATCAACTCCCCTCCGCATATGACAGGTACGTGATCGGGTCTGGCCGGAACCTTCCGGTCTCCGGAACGGCAGCGCGGTGCGGCAGACCGCGTGGGAGGTCTGCCGCACCGCGTGTACGACCAGGAGTTCAGCCCCTGGAGGCCGCCCCGGAGAGCTCCCGTTCCTCCGCGTCCGCGTCGAAGCCGACCGGTTCCCAGCGCTTCACCAGGAGCGCGATCAGGCCGAGAACGGGGGCGGCGAGGATGACCCAGTAGACGTGGGTGCCCAGACCGCTGCTGAGGATGGGGAAGAAGAACAGCGTCAGCGTGGAACCGAGGCGCAGCACGGCCTGGTTGAAGCCGATGCTGACGCCGCGCATCGACGTCGGGAAGCCCAGCGAGGCGTAGCTCATGATGTGCGCGCCGGGCCCGAATCCCTGGGCGAACATGAACGCGCCCAGCATCAGGATCCCGCCCGTCACGAAGGCCGTCCCCGACGGGTCCCCGATGAGCCCGAGCACCGTGATGGCGACGAACTGGATCGCGAAGCCCAGCGTCATCATCGGCCAGGCGCCCCGGGTCGACGCCCAGCGGATGCCGAGAAGGCCGCCGGTCAGGGCGAAGACGAGGTTCAGCGCGAAGGAGGACGCGATCGTGGTCAGCGGGCCCTGGGTCATCAGCGTGGCGATGATGATCGGCAGTCCGAACGCGACCGCGTTGTAGCCGAAGGTCTCGGCCACGCCGACCGTCACCGACTGGACCGTGCGGGCCCGGTAGGGCGGGGTGAAGAGCCGGGCGTACGCGGCGAGGCCGGGGCGGGGCGGACGGGGCGCCGTGGCGGGCACGTCGTCGGCGACCCGGGCGTCCACGCCGTAGGACTGCCGGAGGATCTTCGCGGCGCTCTCCAGGTCCCCCTGGTCGGCGGCCCAGGTCGGGGACTCGTTCATGTAGCGGCGGCGCAGCAGCAGCACGATCACCGCGGGCACCGCGCCGAAGCCGACGGTGAACCGCCACAGCCAGCCCAGGTGGGCGTCGGGCAGGGCGAAGTACAGCAGCATGATGACCAGGTAGCAGCCGCTGGTCGCGGTGTACCAGGCGGGCGACCAGGCGGCCGTGCGCGAGCCCTTGCTGCCCTTGCCGCGCAGCCGGGAGAACTCGGCGAGGAACGCGATGGCGACCGGGATGTCCATGCCGACGCCGATGCCCATCACGAAGCGCGCGGCGATGAGCGTCCACACGTCCTGCGCCAGCGCGCACACCAGCGCGGTGACGACGAAGAAGAGCATGTTGGCCATGAAGACCCGGTAGCGGCCGATCCGGTCCACCAGCCACCCCCCGACGAGGGCGCCGATGAGTGAACCGACGCTGATCGAGGCGGTGACCGTACCGGCCATGGCGGAGCTGAGGCCGAACTGCCGGGTGATGTCGGGCAGCCCGTAGGCGAGGGAACTCAGGTCGTAGGCGTCGAGGAAGATGCCGCCGAGCGCGATGACCACGATCATCTTCGCGTGGCTGCCACGCGCCGTACCCGAATTGACCAGGTCGGAGACGTCGGCCGCGGAGCGGATCAGAACCGTGCCCGGGGCCGTCGCCGGGGAGGTGCCGGCGGGGAGGGGGGAGGTGGAACTCACGAGCGCCTTCTGGTGTGCTGCGGGGACTGGGGGGACCGTGGACGGTGGGGAACGTCCCGACGGATCGTAGACACCAAGCGGAATGTGTTCTTCAGCTTGTCCGCATGATGGTCACGATGTGGCCGGGATCACGGGCATGGTGGGCGCTGCGGCCGGTGGGAGGGTTCCTGCGGGCCGCTCCGCCCGGGACTGTGGGAGCTTCCGCGCGTTCATCAGGCACGCGGGGTGGCGGAATCAAGGGTGCCGGGTTGTCCGGTGCACCGTCCGGATGATGATGTGGCACGGTGACCGACCACGAGGGAACGGCGGATGTCCGACCGTTGACGCTGGCCTGGGTGTGCCGGCACCTGGAGGCCGGCGAACGGGTCGTCGGCACCGAGGCGCTGCACGGTGGCATCACCGCCGAGATGCGCAGGCTGACCATCGGCACGCCGGACGGCGGCACCCGTGATCTGGTGCTACGGAGCATCGTCGACCCCTTCTACGCGGGGCACGCCGAGGACTCGATGGGCAGGGAGCCGGGCGCCCTGACCCTGCTCGAAGGGACCGGCGTGCCGGCTCCTCGACTGGTCGCGGTTGATCCGACCGCCGCGCACTGCGAGTATCCGTCGCTCCTCATGATGCATCTTCCGGGCCGGACAGTCCTCGACGACGAGGGAGTGGAGACGCGCGTCCCGCTGCTGGCACGCCAGCTCGTGGCGATCCACGCGCTGCGACCCGCCGAGCGGCCCCCGGCGTACGTGGCGCTGACGACCGCCGACACCGTCGTCGTTCCGCAGGGATCCGACGCGGCGGCATGGGCCGAGGCGATCGACATGATCCGCAAGCCCGCGCCGCCCTACGAGGGGCGATTCCTGCACCGGGACTTCCAACCCGGCAACGTGCTGTTCGACGTGCCGCCCGCAGACCCGGCAGGTGCCCGGCTCACCGGCGTCGTCGACTGGGCGGCGACCTCCTGGGGCCCGGCCGATCTCGATGTCGCGCACTGTGCCACCGGTCTCGCGCTGCTGCACGGTCCGGCATGGGGTCTGCGGTTCGCCGAGGCGTACGAGGAGGCCGGCGGGACACTGGCCGCGGCCCCGGACGAGCGGCTGTACTGGCAGGTGCGGGACGCTCTGGCCTGCTCGGAGGAGCTGCACCTGGTGTCGCGGCCGTGGCGTGAGGCGGGCAGGACGGAGCTGACGAGGCGAGCCGTGGAGGAGCGGCTGGATGCCTATGTCACCGCCCTGATGGACACGCGGGGCTGAGCCCGGGCGGCCCGGGGTTCGGCCCCGGCCTCATCGTTCACCGCTCGATCAAGTGAGGAATCGAGCAGACGCCGAGGAATCACGCCGACGTTGTACCGATCCCCCCGGCCGGAAGCGAGCTTCTCCACCCGACATCCCCACGGTCGCACCCTTGACCTGCGCAAACGTGCAGGGATTGCGCTTCCGTGGCTACTTTGATGACTACGCAACAAGACGTCCCCCTCCGGATCGGCTCCGGACGGGGACGTCATAGCTCCTGCGATCAGACGGTCTGCTCGATCCGTTCGAAGATGTCCGCGTCCGTCTCCTGCTGCCAGGCCGGCAGGTCGGACCAGTCGGCAACATATCCGGGCTTCGGGTCCTCGAAGTGCCTGAACATCTGGGCGGTCCAGCAGATCGCGACGAACCGGCCCTTCTGCTCGCGGGTGAGCCGGGTCGCATGTCCGCCACTGACCTCGATGAAGCCGCGCACCTGCCCGTACACAGCGGCGGCCGCTTCGCGCTCCCACTCCGGCGTCTCGTCCCACGGCGTGACGTAGCCGGGCTTCGGCTCGCCGGGGTAGTACTTGTTCACACCGTCGATCCACGCCTCGCGGAAGATCCGGCCGTCATTCATGCGCGTGCCCCTCTCATCATGCGGTGCGCGGAAGCGCCGCGATTCGGTGATCAAGAGTCGAGACTCGGTCTTCGGACATGAGCGGGGCAAGACGTCCTCGGAGCCCGTCCAGCTTCTTGCCGATGAATCCCGAATTCGACCGGTCGGCCAGCCCGAGTGCTTGCTCTGTGTAGTGCACGATCTGGTCGATGTCCCGCCTGTGCGCCCCGAGCACGGCGAGGTCGCTCAGAACAGCGGCGCGGCGGCGCAGGGACAGAGGCTGGGCAAGGGCTGCGGTGAGTGCTTCCTCGGCGAGATCAGCACGGCCCAGTTGGAGGTAGCAGGCTCCCCTCTCCTCAGCCAGGCGGGAGCCGTCGAAGCGGAGCCAGCCGCCGTTGTGGGAGCAGGCGCCGTCGAGGGTGTGCACTTTCTCGGCCTCGTCCAGAGCCCGGTTGCACGCGTCGAAGTCGCCCACGGCCGCGTATGCCTGCGCCTGGACGGCCGCGACCCAGTGACGGGTGGGGAGAGTGTCGTCGCCCTTCCGGGCGATGCGGAAAGCTGCCGCGAGCAGCGGTTGGGCAGCGTGCGCACGGCGCGCGTACAGCTCGACGTACGCATGGCGGGTCATGGCACAGGCCCACAGGTCGTGGTCGCCACCGGCGTAGGCCGCGTTGGCGGCCAGCGTGTAGCACTGTGCGGCGTCGGTGTACCGGTTGGCGTCGAAGAACAGCTCACCGACGAGTTGATAGAGGTCGGCCGTCATCCGACACAGCCGGGACCGGTCCACAGCGGTACGGGTCTCGGTCAGCCCCTTCGCCATCACATCGAGCTGCGCCCGCACGGCGGGGAAGACGACCTGCTTGGAGTCCGACAGTGCGTAGACCCGCCAGAGGCTGCGATGCAGGGCACCCCCCGTCTCCAGAAGCGTCGACGCCGCACGCCCTCGGGCTGCCTCACCGGAATCGGGCAGAGCGACCAAGGCGCCCGTAACGGCGAGCAGACCCAGGACTTCGCGGCGCTTCATGTCGTCA
Organism: Streptomyces sp. NPDC104381; assembly: GCF_055583745.1. Classification (NCBI taxonomy): domain Bacteria; kingdom Bacillati; phylum Actinomycetota; class Actinomycetes; order Kitasatosporales; family Streptomycetaceae; genus Streptomyces; species Streptomyces sp. NPDC104381. The sequence goes on along the minus strand of NZ_JBVJNK010000001.1, from coordinate 566,266 downwards.
TCATCACCATGGAGGAGGGGTGGAGCGGCGGAGGGCCCGGCTGCCCCGGCCGGCTGTTCGTCGGAGAGAAGGGATTCCAGCTCGGGGAGGGTCACTCCCAACAACCCTGCGATATTCGGTCGTTGATGAGGGCGCGGGATGGCACGACCGCTCTCCCAACGGACCACGGTGGACGCGGCAACCGAGAGCGCTTCTGCGAATTCCTCCTGAGAGTAACCCCGGGCCGCGCGCCGTTTCGCGAAGTGCTTACGCCTCGACGTCATAGGTCTCCCCTCACGAGAACCCTTTCACGCACTCATACCCGCCATGGGCCAACGCCCGGGAAACGCCCGAGTATCGCGCGAGGTTCGCTCTGGGAGAAGGTAACGGATCGTCGTTCACTGGTCACACACCGCTCCGAGGCCGAAGGGTCCTTCCGGCGGCTCCCCTCGGAAAGGAGTAACCGCGTGACAATCTCCGGACTGCCCCGCAGAAAACCTGCCGCCGGTGGCCGTACGTACGCGCCGCCGGAGCCCCCGCCGGGCGCCCCGAGTCGGGCTCTGCGGGTACGGGCGGCCGGCGGTTGGGAGAGGTTCATGCGCCGCGCCGAGGCCCAGCAGGAGCCGGAGGAATGAACTCGGTCGGCTCCGACGGCTACGAGCATCACCCACTCCTGGGCGCGTACGTCCACGACATCGCCTCACGTGGAGAGGGCGTGCTGGTCGCGGTCACACACGAGCTCCACAGCCACGGCACGGTCCGCATCGCTCACATCCGACCCGCGTCCGGAGTCGAGTGGACGACCGCGGCCGACAACATCCAGGCCGCTCGCCTCTGAGCCTCTGCCGCAGACAGCCGTCCGCCCCTGACGCAGGCGGTTTCCCGCACCACACTCAACCCAAGGAATCTCATGAGCATCTCTGTCACACTCTCCTCCCCCGCGCGGCCGTGGGGCGCGAGCCGACTCGCGCCCTACCCGACGGTCATCCGCCGACCCCACGCCACGGTCGCCATCGACCCCACGACGCAGCTCGGAGTTTTCCGCAACCGCGTCGGGCAGGTGGTCGAGATGGGCAAGCACGGCACCAGCTCCGGTACCGAGACCTCCACGACGACGAACTCGGACTCCAAGAACGACCAGGGCCACGACCAGGACAGCAATCAGGACTGATGGCTGTGACCGAGAAGAGGCAGGTTCTGGTGGCCACCGAGGCGGACGACATCACTGCCGACATGGTGATCACCGAACTCAACCGGCGCGATGTGCCGGTGGTCCGGTTCAATCCCGCCGACATCGGCGAGGGCCTCACGGTCTCGGCTCGGTTCGGCACGTGCCCGGCCCCGGTGGTCGGGCACGTGCGCACCCCGTCGCGAACCGCTGATGTGACTCAGATCCTGTCGGTGTACTGGCGCCGGCCGGAATGGCCCACGTTTCCCCACCTGTCGGCTGACGACTCCCGGTTCGCGGCCGCGCAGGTCCGCTACGGACTCGGTGGCACGCTTTACGCGCTGGGCGGCCCGCTCTGGGTCAACCACCCCCTGCGCGTTGCCGCAGCCGACTACAAACCGGCGCAGCTCGCTCTCGCTCAGCAACTCGGCTTCACCATCCCACCCACCCTCGTCACCAACGACCCGGCCGAGGCACGCGAGTTCGTCCACGCACAGGGGCGGGCAATCTTCAAGACGCTGCGGTGGACCCCCTGCACACGTGACGGCGTGCCGGTGACCGGCTGGGCGGACCCGGTCACCGCCGACGAGATCGAAGACAGCGTCCGGTTCGCCCCCCACCTGTTCCAGGCCCGTGTGAACAAGGTCGCCGATGTCCGCGTGCTGATCGTCGGCCGTCATACGTTCGCCGTACGCATCGCCTCCGACCTTTTGGACTGGCGCAAGGACTACAGCGCCTTGGCCTACACCGTGGAGCGCCTTCCCGACCGGGTGGCCAGGGGGCTGCATACCTACCTGGACCGACTGGATCTGGTGTCGGGAAGCTTCGACCTCGCGGTGGACCGCGCGGGGGACTACTGGTGGCTGGAACTGAATCCCAATGGGCAGTGGGGGTGGCTGGAGACCGAGACCGGTCTCCCGATGTCCACCGCCTTCGCCGACCTGCTCACACAGGGAGACCGCCGATGACCGACCCGGCATCCGAGCGACGCCGCATGGCGGCCGTGCTCATGAACCAAGGTGCCCTGAGATCCCCCTGGCTGCGTGAGGCCGTCGAGGCCGTCTCCCGTGAGCAGTTCCTCCGCCCGGGAGTCTTTCTGGACGAGGGCCGGACCTGGCGGCCCGTCACCGCCGCCGACACGGCCCCGGACGAGTGGCTGAGGATCGCATACGGCATCGACACCCTCACCACCCAGCTCGACGGCCACCTCACCGCCGACCAGGCCGACGCACCCGTCGCGGGTGTGCCCACGTCCTCCTCGACCGACCCGGCCACCGTGGTCGGCATGATCGAGACCCTGGACCTCGCAACGGGCCACCGGGTCCTGGAGATCGGCACAGGCACCGGCTACTCCACAGCCCTGATGTGCCACTACCTCGGCGAGGACGGCGTCACCACGGTCGAGGTCGACGCACAGGTGGCCGCACGCGCCGATGCCGCTCTCGAAGTCGCAGGCTTCTCGACGTGGACCGTGACGGGCGACGGGCTCCTGGGCCACCCGTACCGGGCACCGTACGACCGGGTCATCGCCACCTGCGCGGTCCGCCGCATCCCGTACGCATGGATCAGGCAGACGAGACCCGGAGGCGTTGTTCTCGGCACGGTCGGCTCGTGGCCGTGGGGAACCGGCCTGGCGAAACTGGCCGTCGGCGATGACGGCACCGCCGAGGGTTCGATCGTCGGGCGCTCCTCCTTCATGCAGGCGCGGGCCCAGGCAGTGGCGCCCGTAGCCGGCGATCTCTCCGCCCGGACCACTTATGCGGACAGTGAGCGGCGCACTCAGGTGTCTCCTCTTGTCCTGGAGGAGTGGATGCCCGCCTTCCTGGCGCAGTTGGCGGCGCCCGGCGCCCAGTTCGTCCGCGCGACGGACGGTGACGGCTCGCCCCTGCGGTACCTGTTCGATCCGGAGAGGGAGTCGTTCGCCGAGTTCCTCCTCGACGACGAGAACTGGACCGTCCGCCAGGGCGGCCCGGTGGCCCTGTGGGACGATGTGGAACGTTCCCTCGTCGCCTGGCAGGGCGCCGGGGCTCCGGGGATCGGCTCCGTACGGCTGCGCGTGACGCCGGCGTCCCACCTGTACCGGATCGGCCAGGCCCCCTCCCTGTGCTGGGAGCACCGGATCGCCTGATCCACCACGCTCCGGACATGGACGACGAACCGCTCCCCCACCCGACGCCCCGATTCCACGCGAAAAGGCTTCTGTGCTGCGATATCGCAGCACAGAAGCCTGAGCGGCAGACGAGTCGGGCTGTACGCCGGGTTCTGTCGCCCGGTCGCCTCGCGGCGGCCGGGGAGACGGCCATCCATCTAGGACCGGCATTGCTGCCGGTCTCGTGCGGTCTACCCGCGAACTCGGGCGGGCAGCCCTCGGACGTTCGCGCAGGAGCACCGGGGTGCTCCCTCTTGACCTTGCTCCGGGTGGGGTTTACCTAGCCGCCTGAGTCGCCTCAGGCGCTGGTGGTCTCTTACACCACCGTTTCACCCTTACCGGGGGCCGAAGTCCCCGGCGGTCTGTTTTCTGTGGCACTGTCCCGCGGGTCACCCCGGGTGGCCGTTAGCCATCACCCTGCCCTGTGGAGCCCGGACGTTCCTCGGGAGGATCCGGGGATCCTCACGCGGCCGTCCGCCCGGCTCGTCTGCCGTGGTGACCATGCTACCCGGCGGCTCAGGGGGTGAAGGCCGCGATACCCGCCTCCCAGGCGGCCGAGAGGTCGGCGCCCGGCGGGAAGCGGCCGTTCAGCTCCAGGACCAGCATGCCGTGGGCGAAGGCCCAGGCCGCCCGGGCCCGGTCCTCGTCGCCCCCGGCGGCCCGGAGCAGCGGGGCCGCGGCGGCGGCCGCGGATCCCCCCGCGGTGAGCGGACGGCCCATGGTGAGGAGGTAGAGGTGGGGGTGGGCCAGGGCGTAGGCCCGGTAGGCGGTGGCGAGCGCGGAGAAGGAGCCCGGGGCCGCCGCCTCGGCGGCCGCCAGGACCCCGGAGGTCTCCCTGAGCATCTCGTCGGCCAGCGCCTCCACCACGGAGGACTTGTCCGGGAAGTGCTTGTACAGGGACGGAGCCGTGACGCCCACCCGGTCCGCCAGCCGGCGCATGGTGAGCGCCTCGGGGCCCTCCGCCTCCAGCAAGGCGCGGGCGGCGGCGACGATCTGCCGGGGCCGGCCGGTCGCGGGTGCGGTGGCGAGGTCAGTCACGCGGGAGACCTTCCCTGGTACGGAGACGCTACGCGTTCCGTAGCCGAATACGTGATCGTACGAGATGCGGACAAGCCGGTCGCCGGGGGCTGACCTGCGAGATTCACGCGGGTGCGAACAGCACCTCCGAGGAGCCCGGGTCGGCCCGGGTGAGCCGGGCCCGCAGCCGTTCGCCCAGGGGCAGCGGGGTGGAGGACTCGATCCGGGCGACGATCGCGGGGTCCTCGATGTGGACGGTGCCGACGCCTGGTTCACCGTCCTTGACGTCGATCACGTATCCGTCGAAGACCTCGCCGACCCGGTCCCCGAGCAGCGCCGCCTCGACGAGGTCGACGCACGCGCGCTCCACCGTGTTGGCGCGGCGGGTGCCCTCGGCCATCTCCCCGGGCAGGCCGGGCAGCGCCCGGAGCACCCACTCCGGGGGCTCCCGCTCGGCGGTCGCGGCGAGGCAGAGCTCGGCGGAGTACCGGTCGACGAGGCGGCGCAGCGGGGCGGTGCAGTGCGTGTAGAGCTCGGCGACGGCGGCGTGCACGGCGGGGACGGGGAGGTCTCCGTGCGTGAACTCGCTGTAGCCCGCGCCGCGCAGGAGCGTGGTGCACTCCTGGAGGAACGCCGCGTGACTGCTCCTCGCCGGGTCGAGCGAGCGCACCACCTCGGCGTACGGGACGTGGTGCGGCCAGTCGATGTGCAGGGCCTCGGCGGAGCGTCGGAGCCGGGCGACCGCGCCGTCGGGGGCGACGGGCAGCGTACGGAGGATCCCGGTGCCGGATTCCCGCATGAGTGCGGCGGCGGCCATGCCGGTGAGCAGGGAGATCTGGGCGTTCCAGCTCTCGACGCGCACGGGCGCGCGGTAGTCGAGGCCGTAGGCGCCGTCCCGCGCGACGATCTCCTGCTCGGGTACGTCGAGCGAGATGCCGCCCCGGGCTATCTCCTGCTGTCGGCGCAGCAGGCCGATGACCTTGAGCAGGGCGAGGGGTTCCTCGGCGGTTCCGGCGTCGATCTGCCGCTGGACGCCCTCGTGGTCGAGCTTGGCGCGGCTGCGTACGAGGGCGCGGCGCACCTCGGCGGCGACCGTACGGCCCTCCGGGTCGAGGTCGATCCGCCAGAGGGCGGCGGGCCGGGTCTCGCCGGGGAGGAGGCTGCCGGCTCCCTCGGAGAGCACCGGGGGGTGGAGCGGGATCCTGCCGTCGGGGAAGTACAGGGTGGTCACGCGGCGGTGGGCCTCATCGTCCAGCGCGCCGCCGGGGCGGACGAAGGCGGCGACGTCGGCGATGGCGTAGAGGACGCGGAAGCCGTGCGGGCGCCGCTCCAGGTGCATCGCCTGGTCCAGGTCCGTGGAGGACGGCGGGTCGATGGTGAAGAACGGCAGGTCCGTGGCGTCCAGGTGGCCGGAGACGTCCGGGGCCCTCACCGCCTCCGCCGCCTCGGCGAGGACGGCGGGCGGGAAGCCCGTGGGCAGGCCGAGCTCGGTGCGCAGGGCGTGGAGGGCCGACCGCAGCGGGGTTCCGTCCGCGCCGGTCAGGTGCAGGTGGCGGCGGGGCATGCCATCGAGCGTAGGCCGGGGCGGTGCGGTCGGCATCCCGGTCTCCGGGGCTCCGGCCGGGCCGGCGCCCGTACCCTTGGCGGGGGCTCCCACGTGCGCGGGGCCCTGTGCCGCGTATGAAGGAGAACGCCCGTGCTCGTGCTGTTGCCGCCCTCCGAAGGTAAGGCCGCCTCGGGGCGCGGGGCACCGCTGAAGCCGGAGTCCCTGTCCCTGCCGGGCCTCGCCGACGCCCGGGCCGCGGTCCTCGACGAGCTGGTCGAGCTGTGCGTGGCGGACGAGGAGAAGGCCCGTGAGGTGCTGGGCCTGAGCGAGGGGCTGCGCGGCGAGGTCGCGAAGAACGCGGAGCTGCGGACGGCCGGGACCCGGCCCGCCGGGGAGATCTACACCGGGGTGCTGTACGACGCGCTCGGCCTGGCCACGCTGGACACGGCGGCCAGGCGGCGGGCCGGGCAGTCGCTGCTGGTCTTCTCCGGGCTGTGGGGCGCGGTGCGGGTGGGCGACCGGATTCCGTCGTACCGCTGCTCGATGGGCGTGAAGCTGCCGGGCCTGGGCGCGCTGAACGCGCACTGGCGCGCGCCGATGGCGTCGGTCATGCCGGAGGCGGCCGGGGAGGGGCTGGTCCTGGACCTGCGTTCGTCCGCGTACGCCGGGGCGTGGAAGCCCTCGGGTGAGGTCGCGGAGCGGACGGCGAGCGTGCGGGTGCTCCAGTCCCGGATGGTCGACGGGGTGGAGAAGCGGTCCGTGGTCAGCCACTTCAACAAGGCGACGAAGGGCCGGATGGTCCGCGATCTGCTGGTGGCGGGGGCCCGGCCGAAGGGGCCGGCCGAGCTGGTGGAGGTGCTGCGGGACCTCGGTCACGTCGTGGAGGCGAAGGCGCCGGAGCGGGCGGGGCGGCCGTGGGCGCTCGACGTGGTGGTCACCGAGATCCACTGAGCCCGCCCGGGGCGTTGCAGCATACGCAACGCGCGTTGCGCGGAGTGCGGTTCTCGCGGCAGGATGAGTCCATGACCTCCTCCGTGCCCGCCGCCGTGTCCACCTCCGTGCTGGACCTCGCCCCCGTCGTCCCCGTCGTCGTGCTGGAGGACGCGGCCGACGCGGTGCCGCTGGCCCGCGCGCTCGTCGCGGGCGGGCTCCCCGCCATCGAGGTCACCCTGCGGACGGCCGCCGCCCTCGACGCGATCCGGGCGATCGCCGCGGAGGTCCCGGACGCCGTGGTCGGCGCCGGCACGGTGATCTCCCCGGCGCATGTGACCGCGACCGTCGCGGCGGGGGCGCGCTTCCTGGTCAGCCCCGGCTGGACGGACGCCCTGCTGGACGCGATGAAGGCGTCGGGCGTGCCGTTCCTGCCGGGCGTCTCCACGACGTCCGAGGTCGTGGCGCTGCTGGAGCGCGGGGTCACGGAGATGAAGTTCTTCCCCGCCGAGGCCGCCGGCGGCACCGCCTACCTCAAGGCCCTGGCCTCCCCGCTCCCCCAGGCACGGTTCTGCCCGACGGGCGGCGTCTCGCTCGCCTCCGCGCCGTCGTACCTGGCGCTGCCCAACGTCGGCTGTGTGGGCGGCAGCTGGATGGTGCCCGGCGACGCGGTCGCGGCGAAGGACTGGGCCCGCGTGGAGCGGCTGGCCGCGGAGGCGTCGGCGCTGGTCCGCTAACGCAGGTGCGAGGTGTCGTTGAGGAGCCTCAGCGAGGGGTTCCCGTCCGCGTAGTACGCCACCGTCGAGATGGACGCGGGCGACAGCTCCATGCGGAACAGCGACTCCGGCGGGGCCCCCAGCGCGAGCCGGACCAGGGTCTTGATCGGGGTGACGTGCGTGACCAGGAGGGCCGTGCGGCCCGCGTAACGGGCGATCAGCCGGTCACGCGCCGCGGACACCCGCTCCGCCACCTCGGCGAAGCTCTCGCCGCCACCGGTGGGCGCCGCGTCGGGGGACGCCAGCCAGGCGGTGAGGTCGGCGCCGTGGCGCTCCCTGACCTCTCCGAAGGTGAGCCCCTCCCAGACCCCGAAGTCCGTCTCGCGCAGGCCCTCCTCGATACGGACCTCCAGGCCGAGCCGGGCCGCCACGGCCTCCGCCGTCTCCCGGCAGCGGCGCAGCGGGGAGCTCACGATCTCCTGGACCGTGCCCCGGGCGGCGAACGCCTCCGCCGCGCAGGCGGCCTGGTGACGGCCGGTCTCCGAGAGCGCGGGGTCGCTGCCGCCACTGCCCGAGAACCGCTTCTCGGGGGTGAGCGCCGTCTCGCCGTGCCGGAGCAGGATGAAGGTGGCGGGCGCGCCCAGGTCGGGTGCGCTCCCCCAGCCGACCTGCGGGGTCGCGGAGGCGCTCTGCGGGGCGGCGGCCTCCGTGGGGCGGGCGGCCGCCATGGCGGCACGGACCTTCGCCGCGCCCGCCGCCGCGTCACCGGGCGGCCCCGACCGGGGCGGCGCGTCCGGGACGACGAGGGTGCGCGGCGTGTCCTGGTCGGCCGTCGAGGCCGCCGGGTCCCACTGCCCGCCCCGCTTGCCCGCGTCCATCGCCTCGTTGGCGAGCCGGTCGGCGTGCTTGTTCTCGGCGCGCGGGATCCACTCGTACGTGACCGAGGAGCCGGGCAGGACGCGTGCGGCCTCCTCGGCGAGCGGCTTCATGCCGGGGTGCTTGATCTTCCAGCGGCCCGACATCTGTTCGACCACCAGCTTGGAGTCCATCCGGACACGGACCTGTACGTCCGTGTCCGGGAAGAGCTCCTTCACCGCCGTCAGCCCGGCGATCAGACCCTTGTACTCGGCGACGTTGTTCGTCGCGACGCCGATGTACTCGGCGGTCTCGGCGAGCGTCTGTCCATCGGCCGGATCGATGACGACCGCGCCGTAGCCCGCGGGTCCCGGGTTGCCCCGGGAGCCCCCGTCGGCCTCGACGACCAGCTGGCGGGGAGCGGACATTACAGGCCCGACTCCGAGGTGCGGACGAGGATGCGGTGGCAGTTCTCGCAGCGCAGCACCGCGTCGGGGGACGCGGCCTTCACGTCGTTGACCTCGGTGATGTTCAGCTCCAGGCGGCAGCCCTCGCAGCGGCGCTGGTAGAGCCGCGCGGCGCCGACGCCGCCCTGCTGGGCGCGGAGCTTGTCGTACAGCTTGAGCAGGTCGGCGGGGACGGCGCCCGCGACGACCTCGCGGTCCTTGGCCACGGTGGCGGCCTCGGCGTCGAGCTCCTGGGAGGCGGCGTCCCTGCGGGCGGTCGCGTCGTCGACCTTGGCCTGCACGGCGCTGACGCGCTCGGTCAGTTCGGCGACGCGCTCCTGGGCGGACTCGCGGCGCTCCATGATCTCGAGGACGACGTCCTCCAGGTCACCCTGGCGCTTGGCCAGCGAGGTGATCTCGCGCTGGAGGTTCTCCAGGTCCTTCGGCGAGGAGACCGCGCCGGAGTCGAGCCGCTGCTGGTCGCGGACGGCGCGCTGGCGCACCTGGTCGACGTCCTGCTCCGCCTTGGTCTGCTCGCGGGTGGTGTCGCTCTCCTCGGTCTGCGAGGCGACGAGGAGATCGCGCAGCTGCGCGAGGTCGCTGCCCAGCGAGTCGAGCTCGGCGTGCTCGGGAAGCGAGGTGCGCCTGTGGGTGAGCTGCGACAGACGTACGTCGAGTGCCTGGACTTCGAGGAGTCGGATCTGGTCGGCGGGCGCGGCGTTCAGTTGGGGGCTCCAGAAGAGTGGTGGGTGGTCCAGGGGTCGGTGACCTGCTTCGAGACGTGGACCCGCAGGTCCCATCCGTGGCGGTCGGAAAGTGCGTCGAGCTGCGCGGCGGCCTGCTCGCACCAGGGCCATTCGGTGGCCCAGTGTGCGGCATCGACGAGGCCGAGCGGCGAGTGCTGGACGGCCTCGGAGGCCGGGTGGTGGCGCAGGTCGGCGGTGAGGAAGGCGTCCACGCCGGAGGCGCGCACCGCGTCGAAGAGGCTGTCGCCGGAGCCGCCGCTCACCGCGACCCGGCGCACGACGGCGTCGGGGTCGCCGGCCAGCCTGACGCCCTGCGCGGTGGCGGGGAGCCGGGCGGCGGCGCGGGCGGCGAAGTCGCGGAGGGTCTCGGGGTGGTCGAGCTCGCAGATCCGGCCGAGCCCGCGACGTCCCGCGTCGTCGGTGGGGTCCGGCACGAGGGGGCCGGTGACCCGCAGGTCCAGGGCGCCCGCGAGGGCGTCGGAGACCCCGGGATCGGCGGTGTCGGCGTTGGTGTGCGCGACGTGCAGGGCGATGTCGTGCTTGATGAGCCCGTGGACGACCCGGCCCTTGAAGGTGGTGGCCGCGACCGTGGTCGTACCGCGCAGATAGAGCGGGTGGTGGGTCACGATCAGCTGGGCGCCGAGGGTGCGGGCCTCGTCGGCGACCTGCTGGACGGGGTCGACGGCGAAGAGGACCCGGTCGATCTCCGCTCCGGGGTCGCCGCAGACCGTGCCGACGGCGTCCCATCCTTCGGCCCGCTCGGGGGGCCAGAGGGCGTCGAGCTCGGCGATGACTTCAGACAGACGGGGCACGGAGGAAAGGCTACCTGTCCGCCGTGCCCCGGCGCCCCTGGCCGCCGGGGCCCGTGCGAGGGGACCGGCGGCCGGTACGAATCGTTACCCGGTCCGTACCCGGGTGGTCACGTGACGAGGTCGGCCCGGAGGTCGTCGAGGACCAGGTTCGCGGAGGTGACCCCGAGACCCAGGTACCAGGTCTCGTCCGGCACGTCCTTGGCCTGGCCGGCCTTCACCGCGGCGAGGTTCTTCCACAGCGGGTTGGCGCGGGCGGTGTCGCGCTTCGTGGCCTTCGCGTCGCCGTAGACGCCGGTGAAGATCCAGTCGGCGTCGGCCTGGTCCATGTTCTCGGGGCTGATCTCCGCGGCGAGGTCGTCGATCTGCTGGTTCTTCGGCCGCGGCAGGCCCACGTCCTGGAGGATCGTGCCGATGAAGGAGGCCTTGGCGTAGAGCCGGATCTTGTCCGGCATGTAGCGGACCATGGAGACGGTCGGCTTGTCCGGGCCGATGTCGGTGCCGAGCTTCCGCGCCTTGGCCTCGTAGGCCGCGAGCTCGGACTCCGCCTTCGCGGTCCTGTCGAGCGCGGCGGCGTTCAGGAGGTAGTTCTCCTTCCAGGTGAAGCCGGGGCGGATGGAGAAGACGGTCGGCGCGATCTTCGAGAGCTCGTCGTACATGTCCGCCGCGCGCAGCTGGCTGCCGAGGATCAGGTCCGGCTTCAGGCCTGCGATCGCCTCCAGGTTGAGGCTGTTGATCGTCCCGACGCTCACCGGGTCGCCGGCGTCCTTCTTCAGGTACGAGGGGATGGCGGCGTCGCCCTCGGAGGGGGCGTAGCCGACGGGCTTCACACCGAGCGAGACGACGTTGTCGAACTCGCCGACGTCCAGCACGATCACGCGCTCGGGCGCGGATTCGAGCGTCGTGGTGCCCATGGCGTGGGTGAGCGTACGGGGGAACTCGCCGGCCTCGGCGTCGGTCCCGTACGCCGCGGTCTTCTTCGCCGCGTCCGCGAAGTCCTTGCCGCCGGTGGCGACCGCCGCCTTCTTGTCACCGCCCGAGCCGCTCCCGGACGTGTCGGCGGAGTCGTCGCCTCCGCAGGCCGAGAGGGCGAGGGCGGCCGCGACCGCGAGACCGATCGCGGCGGTGCCGCGGCGTCTGAAGGACATGTTCTGCTCCCGTTCGGGACGTGCACAGGAAATTTTCTTAGGGAAGGCTCACCTTATTTCACAGGGAATCAACAGCACAGCCACCCCCCACTCCGCAGGCGAATCAGGACATCGGCACCCTTATGTGTGAAGTGGCAGGGCTCGTGTTGTCCGGTGGGGAGTGCGAAACCTAGCTTCGGTTGCCGGAGGTGACCGGACCATGACTGCCTGTGCCATCGAGGACATGACCGCCGGAGTCGCGGGGACCGCTGCGGCGGCCGGATCCGCGCCCGGAACGGCGGAGCCGGACGGGCCGGAGGAGCCGGTGCAACCGCCCGCCGCGGGTGCGTCGGCCGGGGACCCGGACACGGCCGGGGAGGGCGCGGCCGACGCGGCCCCTGCGGAGACGGCCCCGGCGGAGACGGCGGCCGGGCCGGGCGGCGATACGGGCGACGGACCGGGCGGCGATCCGGTCGGCGGTCCCCGCGGGACGGTGGCCCCGCGCGACGCCGTGACCCCGGGAGCACCGGGTGCCCCGGATGCACCGTCCGCGCCGCCGGAGGCCCCCGCGCGCACGGACGAGGCGCCTCTCCCCCCGCCCCCGTCACGCCTCGTGCCGCCCGCGCTCACCCTCGGCGCCGACCACACGTACGCGGCGCGGCTCACCCCGGCCGGGGAGGCGACCGGCCCCGGTTGGTTCCCCGAGCGCTGGACGCTGGACGGCCCCGAGCCGTACGCCGTGCCCCTCCCCCTGGACCGGCCGGAGGAGGCCGCCTCCGACGTACTGCCGCTCTCGGACGGGCGGGTGCTGATCCGGCGGGAGGTGGCGGCCGGCCGGCACACCTTCTCGCTGCTCTACCCGACGGGCCCCGGCACGGGTGAGGTCCCGCTGGGCGCCCTCGACTGCGCGGGGCTCACGCTCCTGCCCCCGTCACCGGACGGCATGAGCGCCTACGCCCTGCTCCCGGGCGAACGCTCCACCGCCGTATGGCTGGTGGCGGGCGGCGCGTTCGGCCCCGAGCAGGTCGCCGATGTCCCGGGCCGCTGTTCGGGCGGTGCCTGGCTGGACCGCGAGGGCCGGCTGCTCGCCCTGGACCGCCAGATGCCGGGCGGCGGCCCCGTGAAGGCCGTCGTCGTGGACCTGGGGCGCGGCGGCGAGGTGAGCCCGCTGCTGCAGATCGCGCCCGAGAGCAACGACCGGCTGCTGCTGGCCGACGCCGACAGCGGGCTCCTGCTGGTCCGTTCGGACGCGCCCGGCCACGACCGGCTGGGCTGGGGCGTGCTCGGCAGCTGCCTCCCCGTGCGGTTCCCGGAGTGCCTGCGCGCGCCGGACGAGACTCTGACGCCGTTCGCCGTGCAGCCCGGGCAGATGCTGATGCCGGAGAGCTGCGCCGTGGCGCTGCGGATCGACGGGGCCGGGGGCAGCTGGGTGGGGCTGTGGCGTCCGGCGGGGCGCCGGCTGCACCAGGTCGCGGCGCCCGGCGGATGGCTCGCCGGGTCCGGCTTCTGGACCCGGGAGGGGGTGCTCCATCTGCCGTACGCGCAGGAGGACGCGCCCTGCGCCGTGGCGTTGATGGAGGCTCCGGCGGACGACCCCCACCCGGCGGTCACGACCGGAACGAACGCGTCCGGGGCGACGCCCCCGCGCGGGATCTGTACGCCCGTGCCCCTGGGGCAGGCGCCTCTCACCGGGCGCACCGCACCTGGATAAACTCGGCCCGGGGGGCTACGCAGCCGTTCCGCGCGGACGCCTACGGTGACCGTGCCGGGGGGCGGCGGGGCCGCGACACACACGTAAGCGATTTGCGACGGGGAGACTTCCCACATGTCTGAAGCCCGAACCGACACGACCCAGACGCGTCCGCCGGAGGCGGACGCGGAACGGGCCGAAGCCGGCGGCTACGGAAAGCACCGAGGAGGCGCATCCGCGGAGAGCGTGACCGCGCAGCCGCACGGCCGTCACCGGCGTCCCTCCGAAGGGGGTGGCAGCGCGGCGGCCTGAGCCGCTCCGTACGACACGAGGGTCGTCGCAGCCGTCCGGCAGCGGCGGCCCTCGGCCGTGCGGCGGCCGCGTCCGCTCCCGACGGCGCGCGCACCCGGGACATTTGTCATCGCGGAGTCCGTACGCACGCCCCTGCCGTGGGATCCGCCCGGTCCGTAGCGTCATCGGCATGACACGGACGACGGGGATCAAGGGGAACGGACCGGCGGTGGAGTTCACCGCGGCGGTCAAGACGTTCGGCCGGGCGGGGAGCACCGTCCGCGCGGTCGACGGGATGGATCTCACGGTCGGGCGGGGCGAGACCGTGGCGCTGCTGGGCCGCAACGGCGCGGGGAAGTCCACGGCCATCAGCCTGCTGCTGGGCCTGAACGACCCCGACTCGGGCACGGTGCGCCTCCTCGGCCGCGCCCCCGACCGGGCGGTCCGCGCCGGGCTGGCCGGGGCGATGCTCCAGGACGGGCGTCCGATCCCCCGGGTGACGGTGGGTGAGCTGGTCCGCTTCGTCGCGGCCCTCTACCCGCGCCCGCTGCCCGTGGCCGAGGCGCTCGCCCTCGCGGGGGTGGCGGAGTACGCGGACCGGCGCGTCGACAAGCTGTCCGGCGGCCAGGTCCAGCGCGTCCGGTTCGCCGTCGCGCTGGCGGGCGATCCCGAACTGGTCGTGCTGGACGAGCCGACGGCCGCTCTGGACGTGGAGGCGAGGCGCGCGTTCTGGGCATCGATCCGGTCCTTCGCCGAGCGCGGCAGGACCGTCCTGTTCTCCACGCACCATCTGGAGGAGGCCGACGGGAACGCCGACCGGATCGTCGTCCTGCACCGGGGCCGGGTCGTCGCGGACGGCAGCGGCGAGGCGATCAAGCGCTCGGCGGGCGGCGGGCTGGTCTCGTTCGACCTGGCGGGCCGTTCCACCGCCGGACTGGAGTCGCTCCCCGGTGTCGTGGGCGTCGAGGTGCGCGGGGGCCGGGCCCTGCTGCGTACGGACGACTCGGACGCGACCGTCGTCGAGCTGGCACGGATCGGGGCGGTACGCGGGCTCCAGGTCGGCAGGGCCACCCTGGAGGACGCGTTCCTCTCGCTCACCGAACCCACCACAGACGCAGCAGCGACCGCCGACCAGGTGAAGGAGGTCGCGTGATGTTCCCGTACATCGCACTGGAGATCCGGCGGACCCTGCGTGACCCGGCGTTCCTCGTCTTCGGGACGGGCATGCCGCTGATGATGTACCTGCTCTTCACCAATGTCGGCGGGAGCGGTTCCTACGACGAGTGGAAGGCCGTGTCGATGGTCGGCATGGCGGCGTACGGGGCGCTCGGCTCCGCCATGGCGATCGGGACGGGCATCGCGTCGGACAAGTCCCTGGGCTGGCTCCAGCAGTTGAGGATCACACCGCTGGACCCGTGGCGGGCGGTGACCGGCCGCGCGATCAGCAGTTCGGTGACGGTCCTGCCGACCGTCCTGGCCATCCTGCTGGCCGGGGGGCTCGTCAACGGCGTACGGCTGGCGGCCTGGCAGTGGGGAGCGCTGGTGCTGCTGCTGTGGGCCGGCGCGCTGCCGTTCACCCTGCTCGGCATCGGCAACGGGTACCGGCTCACCCCGCAGGGCACCGGTGTGGTCAACGTGGCCTGTCTGATGGGCTTCGCGCTCGTCGGCGGGCTGTGGTTCCCGCTGGACGTCTTCCCCGGGTGGCTGCGCGGCATCGGCGGGTACACCCCGGCCCACGGGTTCGCCGACCTGGGCTGGTCGACGATCGCCGGGCACGCCCCGGGGGCCGGGTCCGTGGCCGTACTGGGCGGGTGGCTGCTGCTGTTCGGCGGCTACGCCGTGATGTCCTACCGTCGGTCGGCGAGGACCGTGTGAGCGGAGTGAGCGTGTCCAGGAAGACGAAGAAGAGGAACAGGCGGCCCGGCCCGCCCGGCCCGTACGCGCTGCTGCCCGTGCTGCTGATGGGGCTCGGCGCGTTCTCCAACCTCCTCCAGGGCGAGACGTCGAACCCGTGGGTCGGCGGTCTCGGGCTGCTGGCCTTCAACTCCCTCTACGTCTCGGTGGTGTTCCGGGGCTTCGACCGGAGGAAGCGGGAGAGCGTCACGTCGTACGTGCTGCTGGCCGCGATGGGCGCCCTCACCTTCGGTCTCGCGATGGGGTACGGCGGCAACTGGCTGCTGTTCTTCCCGTTGTTCTCGCTGGCCTGCGGGACGATCCTGCGCGGCCGGCGGCTGGGGGCCGGCCTGATCGTCCTGGCCGGGTGCGCGTGCGCGGTGGCCGTGTGGCGCGGCGACCACGTCTCGGAGCCGTGGACCATCGGCTACGGCACCTTCATCTCCGGGGGTGTGACCGCCGCGATCCTCACCCTGTCCGAGACGGTGATGGAGCTGCGCGCGACCCGGGAGGAGCTGGCCCGCAGCGCCGTCGAGCAGGAGCGGCTGCGCTTCTCGCGCGACCTGCACGATCTGCTCGGCCACACCCTGTCGGTCGTCGTGGTGAAGTCGGAGGCGGCACGCAGGCTCGCTCCGCTCGACATCGACGCGGCGCTCGGCCAGGTCTCCGACATCGAGTCCGTGGGCCGCCAGGCGCTGACCGAGATCCGTGAGGCGGTGACGGGCTACCGCGAGGGGAGCCTGGCCACCGAGCTGGACCGGGCCGGGCCGGTGCTGAGCGCGGCCGGGATCGAGGCGGTCGTCCACCGCTCGGGGCCGCCGCCGGCCCCGGAGACCGACGCGCTGCTGGGCTGGGTCGCCCGGGAGGCCGTCACCAACGCCGTACGCCACAGTGGCGCGACCCGCTGTGTCTTCGTGCTCGGCTCCACACCCGAACGGGTCAGGCTGACGGTGACGGACGACGGCAGCGGGCCCGGCCCGGAGCAGCCTGCGGGCACGGTCGGCGGTACGGGGCTGAAGGGGCTGTCCGAGCGGCTGGCCGCCGCGGGCGGCTCCCTGGAGTCGGGCCCCGGCCCGGACGGCGGCTTCGTCGTGACCGCGGAACTGCCGGCCTGGCCGGGGGACGGCGCGCGCGGGCGGGCCTGCGGCTGAGGGGCGGCCCACCGGGCGGGTGGCGCCGCCGGGCCTCCGTGAGAGTCCTCCGCGAGGGCCGTGCACGGCCTAAGGGCTGTCCCGTATGCCCTCCGGGGATGACGGGACAGCCCTTAATCTGAGCCCGTGAACGAGATGCCGCAGGACCGCCGGCCCACGGGTCCGGTACGCATCCTGCTCGCTGAGGACCAGGGAATGATGCGCAGCGCCCTCGCCCTGCTGCTGGGGATGGAGCCGGACTTCGAGGTGGTCGCCCAGGTGGCCGCCGGGGACCGGATCGTGGACGAGGCGGTCGCCTCCCGCCCGGACGTGGCGCTGCTGGACATCGAGCTCCCGGGCCGCAGCGGCCTGGACGCGGCCGCCGACCTGCGCACGGAGGTGCCGGACTGCCGGGTGCTGATCCTGACGACGTTCGGCAGGCCGGGCTATCTGCGGCGCGCCATGGAGGCCGGTGCGTCCGGTTTCCTGGTGAAGGACGGGCCGGTCGGTGACCTGGCGAAGGCGATCCGGCAGGTGCTGGGCGGCGAGACCGTGATCGATCCGGCGCTGGCCGCCGCCGCGCTGGGCGCGGGCCCGAGCCCGCTGACCCCACGGGAGCGGGACGCGCTCAACGCGTCCGTGGACGGGGCGACGGTCGCCGACATCGCCACCAAGCTGAGCCTGTCGGAGTCGACGGTCCGGAACTACCTCTCCTCGGCGATCGGCAAGACCGGCACCCGTAACCGCATGGAGGCGATGCGCGCGGCACGCCGGCAGGGCTGGCTCTGACGCCGGGGGGCGGTCCGCGCGTGCGTGCCAGGCGTCGCCGGGCGGGACTTCCCGAACAGGTCCTCAGGCCTCCGGGGAGTGCAGTGCGGGCGCCGTCTCCTTCCCCGCCCTTCCCGGCCGGCCGCCGGCCCGGGTGCTCGTGGGCCTCTCCCCGCGTCCGGGCAGCCAGACCAGCATCATCAGCGCCCCGGCCGCCAGGACCACGGCGGACGTGCGGAAGGCCAGGGCGTACCCGGCGGTGATCTCCGCGGGGCTCCCGGAGCCTGCCGTGCGGGCCGCGGCGACGGTGGAGAGCACCGCGAGGCCCAGCGCTCCGCCCATCGTGCGGGAGGTGTTGACCAGCCCGGAGACGAGTCCGGCGTCGCCGGGTGCCGCGCCGGAGGTGGCGAGCGTGGCCAGCGGGGTGGAGGCCAGCCCGGCCCCGGCCATCATCAGGACGCCGGGGAGGCAGACCGAGGTGAGGTAGGAGCCGTGCACGCCCATGGTGGACTGCCAGCCGAAGCCGGCGGCGGCGACGAGGGCGCCGGCCACGGCCAGGGTCTTGGCGCCCGTCCGCGCCATGAGCGCGGGCGCGGCCTTGGCGCCGATGAAGACGGCGGCGGAGCTCGGTACGAGCGCGAAACCGGCCTCCAGCGGCGTGTAGCCCAGCACGTTCTGGGCGTAGACGGTCATGAAGTACCACATGCCGAAGGTCGCCGAGCCCAGCAGCAGCATCGACACGTTCGCCGCGGAGACGGCCCGCACCCCGAGCACCCGCAGCGGCATCAGCGGTGCGGCCGTCCTCCACTCCACCAGGACGAACACGCCCAGCAGCGCCGATCCGCCCAGGAGCGGCACCAGGGTGGCGGCGGCGGCCCAGCCGGCGGCCTCGGTCTGCACGATGCCGTACGCCGTGGTCGCCAGGCCCGCCGTGACGAGCACCGCGCCCAGCAGGTCGACGCGGCGCCGGTCGCCCGCCCGGCCCTCGGCCAGCCACACCGCCGCACCGGCGATGACGAGGACGCCGACCGGCACGTTGATGAGCAGGACCCACCGCCAGGACAGGACGTCGGTGAGCACTCCGCCGATCAGCCCGCCGGCCGCACCGCCGCCCGCGCCGACCGCCATCCAGGTGCCGATCGCCCGGCTCCGCGCGGGGCCCTCGGGGACGGCGGCGGTGAGGATCGTGAGGGTGGCCGGGGAGAGCACGGCGGCGCCGAGCCCCTGCCCGGCCCGCGCGGCGAGGAGCTGCCAGCCCTCCTGCGCGAGGCCGCCGGCCAGGGAGGCCGCGGTGAAGAGGGCGAGTCCGGTCAGGAACGTCCTCTTGCGGCCGTAGATGTCCGCGGCCCGCCCGCCGAGCAGCATGAAGCCGGCGAAGGCGATCGAGTAGGCGTTGACGACCCACTGCAGTCCGGGTGCGCTCAGCCCCAGGTCGGTGCGCATGGACGGCAGCGCCACGTTGACGACGGACACGTCGAGGACGACGAGGAACTGGCCGGTGCAGGCGGCCGCGACCACGGCCCAGGTACGGGTTCTCGATCGGGCGGGAGGCCGCGGGGGCGGGGTGGCGTCAACCATGGATGTCATACTCGCAGGCCACTCGTGCCCCGTACATCCGTTTCCGCTCCCCCTTCGGTCCCATCGGTCCTCAGCCCCTCGGCGTAGGACCTTCGCCGACTTCCCTGTTTTTACGCCGCGTTCACCGGAATATCGCGGACGTACGGAAGCGTTCAACATGCACACACTTGGCGGTCGGCGCTGCCCGTCGGCGCGCCGCCGCATGCTCCACCCGCTCCGCCCCGCTCGACTGCCGCTCCTTTTCCCTGCCCGGAGGCCTCACGTATGCAACGGACGACGAACGAACCGCAGACGGGGGAGCTCCCCGACCCGGGCCTGGGCAAGGGCGCGGGCAGGGGCGGGAGCAAGGGCGGCGTCGTCCCCGTGCTCGCGTTCGCCGGGATCACCGTCGCGGTGATGCAGACCCTGCTCGTCCCCGTCATCAAGGACCTGCCGTCCCTGCTCGGCACCGACCCGGCGAACGCCACCTGGGTCATGACCGCCACCCTGCTCGCCGGGGCGGTCGCCACTCCCATCATGGGGCGGCTCGGCGATCTGAACGGCAAGCGGCGGATGCTGCTGGCCAGCCTCGCCGTGATGGTGGTCGGCTCGCTGATCTGCGCGTCCACCGACAGCCTGGTGATCATGATCGTCGGCCGGGCGCTCCAGGGCTTCGCCATGGGTGCCATCCCGCTGGGCATCGGCATCATGCGTGACGTGCTGCCGCGCGAGAGGCTCGGCTCGGCGATGGCCCTGATGAGCTCCTCCATAGGCGTGGGCGGCGGACTCGCGCTGCCCGCGGCCGCGCTCGTCGCCCAGCACGCCGACTGGCACGCGCTCTTCCTCGCCTCGGCGGCGCTCGGGGTGCTGGCCATGACGCTGACCGTCCTCGTCGTACCGGAGCCGCCGCTGCGCGCGCCGGGGCGCTTCGACCTCGCGGGGGCGCTGGGGCTCTCCCTCGGCCTGGTCTGCCTGCTGCTGCCCGTGACCAAGGGCGGCGACTGGGGCTGGACCGCTCCCCTGACCCTCGGTCTGATCGCCGCGTCCCTGGTGATCCTGGTGCTGTGGGGCCTGTTCGAGCTGCGCTCGCCGGCCCCGCTGGTCGATCTGCGGACCAGCGCCCGCCGGGAGGTGCTCCTCACCAACCTCGTCTCGATCATGGTCGGGGTCGCCTTCTACGCCGTCTCCCTGGTCCTGCCGCAGCTGCTCCAGCTGCCCGTGGCGACGGGGTACGGCCTGGGGCGGTCCATGGTGGTGGCCGGGCTCTGCGTGGCGCCCCTGGGCCTGACCATGATGTTCGTGGCCCCGCTGTACGCCCGTCTTTCCGCCCGCCGCGGCCCCAAGACCACCCTGATCCTGGGCATGCTGGTCATCGCCGTCGGTTACGGGGCGGGGCTCGGCCTGATGAGCGCCGCCTGGCAGACCGTGGTCATCGCGGTGGTGCTCGGCGCGGGCATCGGGCTGGCGTACTCCTCGCTGCCCGCCCTGATCATCGGCGCGGTCGACGCGTCGGAGACGGGCGCGGCCAACGGTCTGAACACGCTGATGCGGTCGATCGGCACCTCGCTGTCGAGCGCGGTGATCGGCATGGTGCTGGCGAACACCTCGGTGCGGATGGGCGCGGTCGACGTACCCAGCATGGAGGGCTTCCGGACCTCGTTCATGATCGCCACGGGGGCGGTGCTGATCGGCCTGGTGCTGGCCGCGTTCCTGCCGGCGCAGCGGCCGGCGCGCCCGGTGCTGCTGGCCAGCAGCGAGGGCGACGCGCGCGCCGCGGCGGAGGCCGCCCCCGTGGCGGTGCCGGTCAGCGCGCCGGAGCGTCGAACCTCGGCTCCGTAGCCAGCAGCCACGACACGTCGGTCCCGGCCGCGAGCTCCTGCGGCCGGTCCCCTCGGGTGAACAGCCGGGCGGGACGGGCTCCCCGGACCGTCGCGGTGCCCTCCTGGACCCGGAGCCAGGAGCCCTCGCGCAGCCCGAGCACGGGGACGTCGTTCTCCTCCAGGAATTCGGTGAGCCGCTCCTCGCGGGTCTCCCCCTTGTGGGTGCTGGCCGGGTCCGGGTCCAGATAGTGCGGGTTGATCTGGAACGGGACCAGGCCCAGCGCGTCGAAGGACGGCGGCTGCACGATGGGCATGTCGTTGGAGGTGCGGAGGGTCGGCGCGGCCATGTTGGTGCCCGCGCTGGCCCCCATGTACGGCAGTCCGTGGTGCGCGGCGTCCCGCACCGCCTCGCGCAGGCCGGTGCGGTAAAGCGCGTCGAGCAGCCGGAAGGAGTTGCCTCCGCCGATGAACACGGCGTCCGAGGCGGCGAGTTCGGCCACCGGGTCGCTGTTCTCGTGGACGCCGCGCACACGGATCCCGGACGGTTCGAGAGCGGCGCGGACACGTGCGGTGTACGTGTCGTGGTCGGCCAGCGCGTACGGCACGAAGGCGAGCCGCGCCTCCTTCGGGAGGAACGCGGTGACGGTGTCCAGAGCGTGCTCCAGATAACCGCGGCCGTACTGGGTGGAGTTGGAGAGCAGCAGCAGATTCACAGAGGGTCCTCGTGCGGTGGGGCGGAGAGCCGGCCGGGCGGCTCGCGGGCTGGGGTCAGGCCGTACGGGGGCGGCCCGCCCGGGACTTGGGGCGCTGGGGCGGGTGGGTGAGCCGCTGCTCCAGCAGGTGGGCGGCGTGGCGCAGCGCGTCGAGCCGGTCCTCGGGCGCTCCGCCGAACCGGTCCTCGCTCCCGCCGAGGCTGAGGCTCCCGTAGGGCTCGCGCCCCAGGAACACCGGTACGGCGACGGTCGCGATCCCGGTGTCGTACTCGCCGACGGTCCACGCGTAGCCCTGGGCGCGGACCTTCAGGAACTCCTGTTCCAGCAGGTCCGGGTCGGTGACGGTGCGGTCGGTGAACCGTGCCATGGGGCGGCCCCGGAAGAGCCGGTGGCGCTGGTCGTCGGGCAGATGGGCGTAGAACGACTTGCTGGTGGCTCCGGCGTGCGCCGGGTAGAGCTCGCCGACCAGCGGGTAGTAGCGCAGCGGCCCGGTCTCGCCCTCCTCGGCGGCCACGCACCGCATGTGGAAGTTGTCCGGCAGGCAGAACAGGACGGTGTCGCCGGTGGTCCGGCGCAGTTCCTCCAGCACCGGGCCGGCCAGCAGCTCCAGTGATCCGGAGCGCTCCCAGAGGCGGCCGAGCCGCAGCACGGCGGGGCCGATGCGGTAGCGGCGGGTGACCGGGTCGGAGACCAGGAAACCGCGGCCCGCGAGGGTGGCCAGCAGGCGCTGGGCGACCGAGGTGTCCCAGCCGAACTCCTCGGCGACCTCGGTGACGCCCCAGTCGGGCCGGGTGCGCTCGAAGGCGAGCAGCACCAGGAGCGCCCGGTCGACGGTCTGCAGGGCACCGGTGGGTGTGCGGCGGTCCAGAGCGAAGTCGGTCATCAGCAGCATCTCACCATTCAGACCTGAATTGCAGATAACGGGAAAGCATTGCGTTCCACGGTAGCGGATCCCGAATGTTGCTCCAGCACCCCGCCCCGCGCTTCCCCGGGCTCTCCCGGCCAAGAGCGCCGGGCGGGTGTCCCGCTCCGGAGAAAGGCCCCCCATGCTCAAGTACGTACTGGACATCGTCGAGCTGCTGGACGACCCGCAGGTCAGCGGCAAGTCGGTCGCCGCCTACCTGGACTCCGTCGCCGGGGCCGCGGGTTCGGCGGCCGAGGTCACGACGGTCACCGGCGAGCGGGGGTCGACGGACTTCGTGCTCGTCCGCATCCCGGGCTCCCGGGGGCGCGCCTCGGGCGGCGGCGCCCGGACCCTCGGTGTGGTCGGCCGGCTCGGCGGGGTGGGCGCCCGGCCCGAGGTGACCGGACTCGTGTCCGACGCCGACGGCGCCGCCTCGGCCCTCGCGACCGCCGCCAAGCTGCTGGACATGCGCCGCCGGGGCGACGCGCTGCCCGGCGATGTGATCGTCGCCACGCACGTCTGCCCCAGCGCCCCGACCGAGCCGCACGATCCGGTCCCGTTCATGGGGTCCCCGGTGGACATCGCCACGATGAACCGGCACGAGGTCACCGGCGAGATGGAGGCCGTGCTCTCCATCGACACCACCAAGGGCAACCGCATCATCAACCACAAGGGCCTGGCCCTCTCGCCCACCGTCAAGGAGGGCTGGGTGCTCCGGGTGTCCGAGCAGCTCGGCGAGCTGCTCGCCGTGGTGACCGGTGAGCCGTTGGTCACGTACCCGGTGACCACCCAGGACATCACCCCGTACGGTAATGGTGCACACCACATCAATTCGATCCTTCAGCCCTCCACCGCGACCGCCGCTCCGGTCGTCGGTCTGGCGGTCACCTCGGCCGCCGCGGTGCCGGGCTGCCAGACGGGCGCGAGTCACGAGACGGACATCGCCTCCGCCGCCCGGTACGCCGTCGAGGTCGCCAAGGCCTTCGGCGCCGGAACCCTGGAATTCCACGACGCGGTGGAGTTCGACAGCCTCGTCCACCGCTACGGGTCGCTGGCTCACCTGCAGACCTTCGGCCGCACCACCCAGGAGTCCTGATGGCATCCGACAGCCGGTCCGCCGCCGCGGCCCCCGAGGCCAGAAGCATCGGCAGCGACGACTACTCGCTCTCCCGGGTGCCGCGCGACAAGCGCTTCGGCTTCTGGTCGATGCTGCTCCAGTGGCTGGCCCAGTCCGGGTCGATCTCCCAGTTCACCCTCGGCGCCACCATCGGCGTGGGGATGACCTTCGGGGACGCCTTCCTCGCGTTCACGCTCGGCGCGGTGATCCTGGAGATCGTGATCTTCGCGATCGGCCTGGCCGGGATGCGCGAGGGCCTGGCGACCCCGATGCTGACCCGCTGGGTGGGCTTCGGCCGCAACGGTTCGGCTCTGGTGAGCTTCGTCATCGCGGTCAGCCTGGTCGGCTGGTTCGGCGTCCAGAACACGATCTTCGGCGACAGCGTCTCGGCGCTCGTCGGCGGCCCGTCCTGGATGTGGTGCGTCGTCGCGGGCATCGCCATCACCGCCCTGGTGATCTTCGGCTTCCGCTACATGGCGCTGTTCGCGAAGATCGTCACCCCGCTCTTCTTCGGCATGGTCGCCTGGTCGGTGATCACCACGCTGAACGACCACTCGCTCGGCGACCTGATCAGCTCGCCGCCGCCCGGTGAGACGATCCCGCTGGCGGTGGCCGCCACCGCGATCGCCGGCGGCTACATGACGGGCGCCATCGTCTCCCCGGAGATGACCCGCTACAACAGGAAGGGCACGCACGTCTTCGTGCAGAGCGCCTCCTCGATGATCCTCTCCGAGTACATCGTCGGCATGGTCGGCGTGCTCCTCGGCCACCTCGTGAAGTCCAGCGAGGTCTCGCACATCGTGCTCTCCACCTCGGGCGCGTTCGGCGTGATCGTGGTCCTGATGTCCACCGCCAAGATCAACGACTGGAATCTGTACGGTTCCTCGCTCGGCGTCGTCAACTTCTTCCAGGTCGTCTTCGGCAAGCGGCTGCACCGCGGGGTGGTCACCGTCGCCCTCGGCGCCGCCGGCACGCTCCTCTCCGCGGTCGGCATCATGACCCACTTCACGGAGTTCCTCTCCCTGCTCGGCGTGATGATCCCGCCGATCGGCGGCATCATCGTCGCGGAGTACTGGGTCGTGAAGCGGATGCGACGGCCGCTGGACGAGACCCGGGAGGCGGAGACGCTCCCGCGCACCTCGCCCACCTGGGTGCCGATGTCGCTGGCCATCTGGCTCGTCGCGTTCTGCGTCGGCAAGTTCTACGACGGCGGCATCCCCGCCCTCAACTCCCTCGCCACCGCCTTCCTCCTGTACTGCGTGCTCGGCCTGCTGGGCTGGGTCAGGCCGTACGGCACCTCCGCCCTGGACGACGACGCGCACACCCCCGCACCCGCCGCCCACGTCACCACCCCGACAGGAGCAGCATGAGCATCGTCCCCGCGTCCGAGCAGGCCCAGGAGGAGGTCGTCGGGCTCTGCGCCGAGCTGATCCGCTTCGACACCTCCAACCCCACCAGCGACGAACGCGCCGCGGCGGACTGGGTGGTGGCGCGCCTCGCGGAGGCCGGCATCGACTCCGTGCTGGTCGAGTCGGCCCCCGGCCGGGCCAACGTCGTCGCGCGCCTCGCGGGCGCCGACCCGTCCCGGGGCGCCCTGCTGGTCCACGGCCACCTCGACGTCGTACCCGCGGACGCCTCCGAGTGGCAGGTGCCGCCGTTCTCCGGTGAGATCCGCGACGGCTACCTCTGGGGACGCGGCGCGATCGACATGAAGGACACGGTCGCGGTCATGCTGGCCACCGCCCGGCACTTCGCCCGGACCGGTACGCGACCGGCCCGCGATCTGATCCTCGCCTTCCTCGCCGACGAGGAGGCGGGCGGGAAGTTCGGCGCCCACTGGCTGGTCGAGCACCGCCCCGAACTCTTCTCCGGGGCCACCGAGGCGATCGGCGAGGGCGGCGGGTTCTCCTTCGCCATCGACGACACCCGCCGGCTCTACCCGATCGAGAACGCCCAGCGCGGCATGGCCTGGATGGAGCTCACCGCCACCGGCCGCGCCGGCCACGGCTCGTCCCCCAACGACGAGAACGCGGTCACCGACCTCGCCGAGTCGCTCACCCGCATCGGCCGCGCGACCTTCCCGGTCCGGCTGATCGAACCGGTCCGCGCCCTGCTGGCGGAGGCCGCCCGGCTGTACGGCGTCGAGTTCGACGAGGACGACATCGAGGGGACCCTCGCCCGGCTGGGCCCGGTCGCCGACTTCATGCAGGTGGTGCTGCGCAACTCCGCCAACCCCACCATGTTCGACGCGGGTTACCAGACCAACGTGATCCCCGGGAAGGCGACCGCCCGCGTCGACGGCCGTTTCCTGCCGGGCCACGAGCAGGAGCTGATCGACACGATCGACACGCTTCTGCTGCCCTCGGTCAGCCGGGAGTGGGTCAACCACGACATCGCCCTGGAGACGACGTTCGACGGGCCGCTGGTCGACGCGATGTGCGACGCGGTCCGCGCGGAGGACCCGGACGGCCACCCCGTGCCGTACTGCAACCCGGGCGGCACCGACGCCAAGGCGTTCACCCACCTGGGCATCCGCTGCTTCGGCTTCAAGGGGCTGAAGCTCCCGCACGACCTGGACTACGGCCGGCTCTTCCACGGCGTGGACGAGCGCGTCCCGCTGGAGGGCCTGCGCTTCGGCGTCCGGGTCATGACCCGACTCTGGCAGAGCTGCTGACCTGACCCGGCAGCCCTGCCAGGGGCCCCGCCCCGACCCGGGCCCACCCCTGCGTACGCCCCCGCCGCTCCCCGCGCCGGGGGCGTACGGCACGATGGGACGCCGTCCGAACCACCGTCCCACCAGGAGGAACCCCGTGGCCGCCGAGTCGCACGCCCGTCCCGACCCGGAGGTTCTCGACGCCTTCGAGGCCGCCAAGGGCTTCATGCCGGTCCACGAGGGTCTCGCCCTGTACGCGGCCGCCGTCGAGGCCGCCGCGCTCGGTCTCCCGCTCCTGGAGGTCGGCACCTACTGCGGGCGGTCCACGATCCTGCTGGCCGCCGCCGCCCGCGCGGCCGGCCTCAGCGCCCTGACCGTCGACCACCACCGGGGCAGCGAGGAGCAGCAGCCCGGGTGGGAGTACCACGACCCGTCGGTGGTGGACCCGGAGACCGGTCTGATGGACACGCTGCCCACCTTCCGGCGCACCCTGCACCGGGCCGGTCTGGAGGAGCACGTGGTGGCGCTCGTCGGGCGGTCCCCGCAGGTCGCGGCCGTCTGGGGCGGGGAGCTCGGCCTGGTCTTCATCGACGGCGGGCACACCGACGAGCACGCGAACGGCGACTACGAGGGCTGGGCCCCGAAGGTCGCCGACGGCGGTCTGCTGGTCATCCACGACGTGTTCCCGGACCCGGCCGACGGCGGACAGGCCCCGTACCGCGTCCACCGGCGCGCGCTGGCCTCGGGGGCGTTCACCGAGACCTCGGTGACGGACTCGCTGCGCGTCCTGCGGCGTACGGGGACGGGGATCTGACCGGTCCGCAGGGCACGGATAGCATCGCGGCGTGCGCCACGAAGACTTGACTCCCCCCACATCGCGTCCGGGTCCGCGCCGTAGGCCCGTGTTCGCCGCAGCCGCGCTCGCCGGCGTCTGTCTGACCGCCGCCGGGTGCGCGGGTGACGGCGGGCAGAGTCCCGGGGCCGGTCCGGGGTCCGCGTCCCGGTCCGCACCGGCCGCCTCCTCCACCTCGTCCGCGCGGTCGTCGGCCCCGGCACCCACCGGCTCCCCCTCCGCGTCCGGCTCCGCGAAGCCGCTGCCCCGGGGGCCGCTCACGGGCCGCACCGTGGTGATCGACCCCGGGCACAATCCGGGCAACGCCGCCCACACCCGGGAGATCAACGAGCAGGTCGAGATGGGCAACGGGCGCAAGGAGTGCGACACCACGGGCACGTCCACCAACTCCGGTTACGCCGAGGCCCGGTTCACCCTGGACGTCTCCCGCCGGCTGCGCACCCTGCTGGAGGAGCAGGGCGCGAAGGTCCTCCTCACCCAGGACGGCGACCGCCCCTTCGGCCCGTGCGTCGACGAGCGGGCGCGCATCGGCAACACGGCACAGGCCGACGCGGTCGTCTCGGTCCACGCGGACGGATCCGCAACCGGGAACCGTGGATTTCACGTCATCCTCCCCGCGGCGGTGAACGGCGACGGCGCGGACACCACGAAGATCGTTACTCCTTCGCGTGAACTCGGAGTACGGATTGCGGGGAATTTCGTACGCGTTACCGGAAGCGCCCCCTCCAATTACATCGGGGACGACACGGGGCTGGACACCCGTGACGATCTCGGCGGACTGAATCTGTCGACCGTGCCCAAAGTGTTCATCGAATGCGGCAATATGCGTGATCCGAAGGACGCCGCCCTGCTCACCAGCGCGGGTTGGCGCCAGAAAGCCGCTCTCGGCATCGCCGAGGGCATCGGCAGCTATCTGAAGAGGTAGTTCTGCGGTGATAGTGGCGACATTGGGGGGATAGCCGGTCCGAGGTCCGGGCAGCATCACAACCCGCCCGGGCAGACGATAGATTCATCCGTACGATGGGGAGCCGCCCCCGAGCTTCGCGCCGTAACCGCCGTTCGGGCGGCATCGACGACCGCCCCGACGAGACGACCGACTAAGGACCTTCACGTGAATATCCGCTCCCTCACTCGAGGCGACGGCGTGGTGATCGGAGCAGCGGTCGTGCTGTTCATCGCCTCTTTCCTCGACCTCTCCGGCTACGACTGCCCCTCGGGCGTGGACTGCTCGGGCTACAGCGCGAACGCCTGGGACTCGCTGTCCATCCTGATGAGCATCTATCTGGCGGGCATCATCGGCGCCGCGCTGCTGATCGTCAGCCGCGCGATGCCGGGCCGCAAGGTGGTCGGCTTCGAACTCGGCCAGTTCGGCGCCGCGTTCACCGTGTTCTCGCTGTGGACCATGTTCTGGACGATCATCGACGCCGGTGACGCGGGCGCGGGCCTGATCCTCGGTCTGCTGGCGGCCATCGTGCTGGCCGGTGCCGCCGTGGCCGCTCCGCTGGTCCCCGCGCTCAAGGCCCCGCTCCTGGGCGCGCCGCGTCCGGCGCAGGGTGTGCAGGCGGCGTACGGCCAGCAGCCCGGCCAGGGTTACGGCTACCCCGGTGGCCAGCAGTCCTTCGGTGGCCAGCCGGGCCAGCCCCAGCCGTACGGTGCCCAGCCGGGTCAGCCCGGTCAGCCGGAGCACCAGCAGCAGGCCGCGCAGCAGGCTCCGCAGGGTGGTGGGGCGCCGGCCGGTGACTTCACCCCCTTCTGGTTCGCGGTTCCGGTGGCCCGTCCGCTGTACGGCGAGGACGGCGCCCCCAACCCGATCGCCGAGCTCGCGCCCGGCACGTGGTACCTCGCGGTCGAGCAGCGTGGTCCCGGGCTCATCGCCCAGACGCAGGACGGCCGTCGTGGCGTCCTCCAGGACACCACGGGCATCCAGCGCGGCTGAGCCCTCACCGCACGGCAGCGGCCCCCGCCCTTCCCGGGCGGGGGCCGCTGGCGTTGCCGCCCGTGAAAGTTCCTCGGCCGGTCAACCGCTCAGCTGGGAGGTGGACGGGACCTTGTTCTTCACCTCGGCGCCGGCGCTCTTCCCGGCGTCCTTGATGCTGTTGATGACGCCCTCGAAGGCGCCCACGTCCCCCGCGCCCGCCTCGCCCTTGCCCATTCTGGTGGCCACGTCCTTGAGCGAGGCGATCCCGGCGGTCAGCGGGGCGACGGCCTTCGACAGGAGCGGGTCGCCCTTGGCGTTGTCCGCGGCGGCCTTGAGCCGGTTGTACGCGAAGGTGCCCGCGAGCCCCGCCTTGACCATGGCGAAGGTCCGCCCGTCCGCGCCCTTCTTGAACTTGCCGGCCCTGTAGGGCTTCACGATCCACTGGTACGTCGCGCCCGCCGCGAGGCCCGCGTTGGCCACGAAGCGCGCCTTGGCGTACTTCTGCTTCTGCGCCGACGTCGTGGGGCTCGGGCTCCCGGAGCCGCTGGCGGTCGTGGTGCCGTCGTCGTCGCCGCAGGCGGTGGTCCCCACCAGGACGGTGAGGGACAGCAGCAGTGCCACGACGAGCCGGCGGAGCGGTACGGAACGCGGCACGACGGGCCTCCCTGACCGGGTCATCACACCGAGTGACGTGAGTCGGCACTCGCCGCCAGGCTCACCCGTGCGGGAGCGGGCCGCCACCCGGCGGGCGCCGTACGGGTTTCACCCTCGGCTAAGCGGCAATCCGGAGAGCATGTCTCCCAGAACAGGCACAGGAAGCAGTACCGCCGCACGTGTCATAGCCGTCGTCGCGGACATCATGGCGTTCATCATCATTCTGTGGATCCTGATGTACCTGCTCGACGCCAACCGGGGCAACGACCTGGTCCAGTGGGTCCAGGACTCCGCCCGCTGGCTGGCCGGCTGGTCGTACGACCTGTTCACCTTCGACGAAGCGTGGGCACGGGTCGTCACCGGCTACGGGCTGGCCGCCGTCGTCTATCTGTTCATCGGCCACGCCGTGGCCGGCCGGGTCCGCCGCTTCTAGCCGGCCCGGCAGCAGTCCGGCTCCAGCCCGGCCGGCAGCCGTTCACCGCTGAAGACCGCGGTGGTCGCCTCGTCCCCCCCGAGCGCGGCCACCGCGAGCAGCAGCGATCCGGCGGTCCAGGTGGTGAGTTCCTCCGGCCATATGGCCCGCTCGCCCTCGAAGACGTAACCGGTCCAGTAGAGACCGCCCTCGGCGCGCAGGTGCTGGACGGACTGGAGGATCTCCAGGGCGCGGTCCGACTCCCCCGTCACCCAGAGCGCCAGGGCGAGTTCGCAGCTCTCGCCGCCCGTCACCCACGGGTTGGGGAGCACGCAGCGCACGCCGAGTCCCGGGACCACGAAGTCGTCCCAGCCCTCCTCGATCCGCCGGGTCGCCTCGGCGCCGGTGACCGCGCCGCCGAGGACCGGGTAGTACCAGTCCATCGAGTAGCGGCTCTTGTCGAGGAAGCGCTCGGGGTGGCTGCGGATCGCGTGGCCGAGCGCCCCGGCCGCCAGCTCCCAGTCCGGCTGGGCCTCCTCGCGCTGTTCGGCGAGGGCCAGGGCGCAGCGCAGCGCCTGGTGGATCGAGGAGGAGCCGGTCAGCAGGGCGTCGTTGACGGGGGTGCCGTCGGGTTCCCGCTTCCAGCCGATCTCGCCGCCGGGCTGCTGGAGCCGCAGCACGAACTCGACCGCGGCGAAGACCGTCGGCCACATCCGGTCGACGAACGCGTCGTCACCGGTGGCGAGGTAGTGGTGCCAGACGCCGACCGCCACATAGGCGCAGAAGTTGGTCTCGCGCCCCAGGTCGGTCGGCTGCCCGGGATCGCCGTCGTGGTACGCGGCGTACCAGGAGCCGTCCTCGTTCTGATGGCGGGCCAGCCAGGCGTACGCGCGTGCGGCGGCCTCGTGCTCACCGGCGGCGTCCAGCGCCATCGCCGCCTCGGTGTGGTCCCACGGGTCGAGGTGGTGGCCGCGGAACCAGGGCAGCGCCCCGTCCGCGCGCTGCACGGCGAGCAGGGCGGCCACCGTCTCGGCGGCCTGATCGGCCGTCAGGACGCCGGGCAGGACGAGGTGTTCGGTCTGCTCCGGCGTGCTCACGCCTCGGCCTCGGGCAGGTGCGGCTTGGTCGCGTACGCCACGAAGCTCTTGCCGACGACCGGGTTGAGCAGCTGCTCGGCGACCCGGGTGGCCAGGGGCTTCTTCATGATGTCCCAGACCAGCAGCTTGTGGTACGCGCGCACCGGCAGCGCCTTCTCGTTGTCCACCCCGAAGGCGCACTTCAGCCACCAGTAGGGGCTGTGCAGGGCGTGGGCGTGGTGGGTGCCGTAGGGCTTGAGGCCCGCTTCCCGGATCTTGCCGAGGAGTTCGTCGGCCTTGTAGATGCGGATGTGGCCGCCCTCGACCTCGTGGTACGCGTCGGAGAGCGTCCAGCAGACCTTCTCGGGGCCGTAGCGGGGCACGGTGATCGCGATGCGGCCGCCGGGCTTCAGCACACGGACCATCTCGGCGAGCACGCCCTTGTCGTCGGGGATGTGCTCCATCACCTCGGAGATGATGACGACGTCGAACGACGCGTCGGGGAACGGCAGGTTGAGCGCGTCGCCCTCCATCGCGGTGGCGGTCGCGCCCGCGGGCGCCTCACCGGCCTCCTTCATCGCGGCGAACCACTTGGCGACCTCGCGGATCTCCTCGGCGTTCTGGTCGAGGGCCACCACCTGGGCGCCGCGCCGGTAGCACTCGAAGGCGTGCCGGCCGGCGCCGCAGCCCAGATCGAGCACCCGGTCGCCGGCGGCGAGCGGGAAGCGGGTGAAGTCGACGGTCAGCACGGGGGCCTGCCTTCGAGGTCGGAGGTACGGGTTCCGGGAGCCGTGGGGGCGCTCACCTGCGGGCCCCCCGGGCGGCGATCGACTGACGGTACAGCTCGGCGGTACCGGCCGCGGCCCTGGCCCAGGTGAAGTTGGCCAGGACCCGTGCCCGGCCGGCCGCGCCGAGGCGGGCCCGCAGCTCGGCGTCTCCCAGCAGCCGGCCGAGGGCCGCCGCGAGGGCGTCCGCGTCGCCGGGCGGCACGGCCAGGCACGCCTCGCCGTCCGGGCCCGTGACCTCGGGGATCGCGCCGCCGGTGGTGGCCACCAGCGGGGTCCCGGTGGCCATGGCCTCGGCGGCGGGCAGCGAGAATCCCTCGTACAGGGAGGGGACGCAGGAGATCTGGGCGCCGCGGACCAGGTCGACGAGTTCGGCGTCGCTGATGCCCTTGACGAACTCGACGGCGTCCTGGAGTCCGTGGCGCTCGATGGCCCGGGCGACGGGTCCGCGCTCGGCCCGCTTGCCGACGACCACGAGGTGCGCCGCCGGGTTCTCGGTGCGGAGCTTGGCGAGGGCCTCCACGAGGTGGACGAGGCCCTTGAGCGGGACGTCGGCGCTGGAGGTGGTGACGATCCGGCCGGGGACCTCGGCGACCGAGGGGTCGGGCGACCAGAGGTCGGTGTCGGCCCCGATGTGCACGACCTGGATACGGTCCCGGCGCACCCCGAGGTGCTCGACGATCTCCTGCTGCGACGAGCCGGAGACGGTGAGGACGGACGGCAGCCGGCGGGCGACGCGCTTCTGCATGCGGGTGAAGCCGTACCAGCGGCGGACGGCGAGCCGGCGGCGCATCGATCCCGCGGCGTCCAGGTCCAGCCTGCGGTCGACCGTGATCGGGTGGTGGATCGTGGTGACGAGAGGTGCGCCGAGGTCGCCGAGCAGGCCGTAGCCGAGCGTCTGGTTGTCGTGCACGACGTCGAAGTCCCCGCGCCTGGCGAGGAGGTGACGGCGTGCCCGAAGGCTGAAGGTGAGGGGCTCGGGGAAGCCGCCGGTCCACATGGTGGCGACCTCGGCGACGTCGATCCAGTCGCGGTACTCGCCGCGCCCCGGGGTGCGGAACGGGTCGGGCTGACGGTAGAGGTCGAGGCTCGGGAGCTCGGTGAGCGGAACGCCCTCGTCGAGCACCGGGTAGGGCTGGGCGCCGATCACCTCGACGCTGTGGCCGAGCCGGGCCAGCTCACGGCCGAGGTGGCGTACGTAGACGCCCTGGCCGCCGCAGAACGGGTTGCCCTTGTAGGTCAGGAGCGCGATGCGCAACGGCCGGTCACCGTCGGTGCCCGATGCGGCGCCGCCCGCGAAGGGGCCTGTCTCTATGGCCTCAGCGGTCACACTCGGCCCCCTTCTCACTGCGTGTTCGCCGGAGCGTAACCGGTCGCGCTAATCTAGAACAAGTTTCAGACTCGTTGGTTCAACCCGCACCGAATCTACCGGCAGGTAGCGTCGGTGTGACGGCCGGATCAGGTGATTCGCGCCACGGCAGACACCCTGGCATGCTGTGCGCGCCCGGAAACAGGCGCCCGGCCGGGCAGGGAACCGGTTCTCCCTTTTTGGATGGGGACAGATGACAGCGGAAGCCAGGCCTGCGGCACCTCCCCTGACGGAACGCCAGGAGGCCCGCCGCCGGAGCATTCTGCAGGCCGGAGCCCAGCTCGCGGGGCGGGGCGGCTTCGAAGCCGTGCAGATGCGTGAGGTCGCGGACGCCGCCGGTGTCGCCCTGGGCACGCTCTACCGGTACTTCCCCTCCAAGGTCCATCTCCTGGTCGCCCTCATGCAGGACCAGCTCCAGCATCTGCACGCCTCGCTCCGCAGGAGGCCGACCGCCGGGGACGACGCCGCCGAGCGCGTCGCGGCGACCCTGATGCTGGCCTTCCGCGCACTCCAGCGCGAACCCCATCTGGCGGACGCCATGGTGCGGGCGCTGACCTTCGCCGACCGGGGGGTGAGCCCCGAGGTGGACGCGGTGTCCCGGCTGACGACGGCGATCGTCCTGGACGCGATGGGGGTCGAGGACCCCACCCAGGAGCAGCTGTCGGTGGTCCGCGTCATCGCGCACACCTGGCACTCCGCGCTGATCACCTGGCTGTCGGGGCGGGAGTCGATCGCGCAGGTGAAGGGCGACATCGAGACGGTGTGCGGGCTGATCGACCTTCCGGCGGACACCGGCCGGTAGGGCCTTTCGTCCGGATCATGCCGGGCTCGCGGGGTCCGGGATCCAGCCTGATCCGGACGAAAGGCCCTGGGTGCCCATGTGCGGCGCCCACACCGGCGCCCGCCCAGGTGGGGTTCCCTGCACCATGTCGACGGCGCCACGGTGTTCGTACGGTTCGGCCGACATCACCCGAACCCTGCCGAGGAGCCGGTCACCATGCGTCGCAGAGCCGCCCGCACCGTCCAGAGAAGAACCCTGACCGCGACCGCGCTCGGCGCCGCCGGACTGCTCCTGGTGGGATGCACCGCCGCCGGGCAGGCGGGCAGCGGCTCCGACGCCGGATCGGGCGAGGACCAGGCGGTGAAGGTGGGCCTCGTCTACTCGCGTACGGGACTGCTCGCCGCGTACGGGAAGCAGTACCGCGACGGGTTCATGGCGGGCCTCGACTACGCGACGAAGGGCACCGGCAAGGCGGGCGGCCATCCGGTCGAGGTCACCGAGCAGGACGACGCGGGCGACCCCGGCAAGGCGGTCTCCGCGGCGAAGAACCTGATCGGCAAGGGCTACAAGGTGCTGGCCGGGACCACCGACTCCGGGGTCGCGCTCCAGATGGCCCCGCTGGCCGCCCAGAACAAGGTGCTGTACGTCAACGGGCCGGCCGCCACGGACGCGGTGACCGGGATCAACACCTACACCTTCCGGTCGGGCCGGCAGTCCTACCAGGACATCCTCACCGCGGGCGCCATGCTCGGGGACCCGAAGGGCAAGAAGGTCACCGTCCTCGCGCAGGACTCCACCTTCGGCCAGGCCAACGTCGCCGCCGTCAAGGCGGTCCTGGGCGCCGAGGGGGCGAAGGTGGGCTCCGTCCTCGCCCCGCCCAGCGCCACGGACCTGACGCCGTTCGCCCGGCAGGTCAAGGCGGGCGGCCCCGATCTGGTCTTCGTCGCCTGGGCCGGCGCGACCGCGCCCGCCCTGTGGACGGCGCTGGACCAGCAGGGGGTGCTGAGCGCGGGCAAGGTCGTCACCGGACTGGCCGGGACCGCCTCGTACCCGGTCTTCGGGGCGGCCGGCGCGAAGGTCTCCTTCCTCGCGCACTACTTCCCCGGCGCGGGCGGCGGCAACGCCGTGGAGAAGGCCATGATCGAGGGCGTCGGGAAGGCGGGCGGCACCCCCGACCTGTTCAGCACCGACGGGTTCACCGCGGCGCAGATGATCGTGCGGGCCGTCGAGGAGGGCAGCGCCACCGACACCGCCGCCATGGTGAAGGCCCTGGAGGGCTGGAGCTTCGACGGGGTGAAGGGGAAGCAGCAGATCCGCGCCGAGGACCACGCGCTGGTGCAGCCGATGTTCGTGGCCAGGCTCGTCGGGGCGGGAGCCGCCGCGAAGCCCGAGCTGGTGAGCACGCAGCCGATGGACGCCGTGGCCCCGCCCGCGAAGCCCTCGGCGGGCTGACCCGTGACCGCATCATCCGGCACCGCCGCCGCGCGGGACGAGGGGGCGCGCACGGGCGCCCCGGTGCTCCGGCTGGACGGCCTGGGGTGGCGCGTCGGCGGGGCGGCCATCGTCGAGGACGTCACGCTCGACGTCCGGGAGGGCGAGTTCCTCGCCTTCATCGGGCCCAACGGGGCGGGAAAGACCTCCCTGTTCAACCTGATCAGCGGGATCGTCCCGCCCACCGCGGGCAGCCTCGCGCTGGACGGCTCGGACCTGACCGGTCTGCCCGTACACACCCGTGCGCGGCGCGGGATCGGGCGGACGTTCCAGACGTCCAGCCTCTGGCCCGGGATGACCGTGGCCGAGCACGTCCGGCTGGCCGCGCAGGCCAGGAAGGGCGGTTCGCACCGGCTCTGGCGGCGTGCCTCCCCGTACACCGCCGAGGTGAGCGGCGTGCTGGAGCGCACCGGTCTCGGGCACCGCGCCGGGGCCACGGCGGCCGAGCTCTCGCACGGCGAGAAGCGCAAGCTGGAGCTCGCGGTGCTGCTGGTGGGCGAGCCCAGGCTCATGCTGCTCGACGAGCCGATGGCCGGGGTGAGCGCCGAGGAGGTCCCGGCCCTCACCGAGCTGATCCGGACGCTGCACCGCGACGAGGGCCGCACCGTGCTCATGGTCGAGCACCACATGGACGTCCTGCTGGGGCTCGCGGACCGGCTGGCCGTGATGCACCACGGCCGGCTCCTCGCCCTGGACACCCCGGGCGCGGTGACCGCCGACCCGGTCGTCCAGCAGGCCTACCTCGGGGAGGGCCTGTGACCGCGCCCGCACTGCTCGTCGTACGGGACCTGCGCGTCCTGATCGGCGGCCGGCACATCCTGCACGGCGTGGACCTGGACGTCGCGCCGCAGGGCGTGACGGCGCTGCTCGGCCGCAACGGCGCGGGCAAGACCACGACCGTACGCGGCGTCCTGGGGCTCGTCCCGCGTACGGGCAGCGTGCTCCTGGACGGCGGGGAGACCGTGGGCCTGCCCACCCACACCCTGGTCCGCCGGGGCATCGGCTACGCCCCCGAGGACCGGGGGATCTTCGCCGGCCTCACCGTGGCCGAGAATCTGCGGCTGGCGGAGCGCCGGGGCGCGGACGGGCCCGCGTACGGCCTGGTCCACGAGCTCTTCCCCGAACTGAAGCGCAGGGCCAAGCAGTTGGCGGGGACGCTCTCCGGCGGCCAGCAGCAGATGGTGGCCATCGGCCGCACCCTGCTCAACGGGAACCGGCTGATCATCGCCGACGAGCCCACCAAGGGCCTGGCCCCCAAGGTCGTCACCGAGGTCACCCAGGTGCTGGAGCGGGCCGCCGAGGCGGTGCCCGTGCTCCTGGTCGAGCAGAACCTCGCCGTGGTCCGCAGGCTCGCCGCGCACTGCGCGGTGCTCGCCGACGGCCGGACGGCCCATCAGGGCGAGGCGGCCGCGCTGCTGGGCGACGAGGAGGCCACCCGGCGGCTGCTCGGCGTGGGCCGGGCCCCGCTCACCTCCCGACCGGACCTGACCGTGGAGGCGGATTCCTGATGTCCACCCTCGTGCTGCTCACCATGACCGGACTCGGTCTGGGAGCGCTCTACTTCCTCATCGCCTCGGGCCTCTCGCTGATCTTCGGCCTGATGGACGTGCTCAACTTCGC
The DNA here is from genome assembly GCF_055583745.1 of Streptomyces sp. NPDC104381. NCBI lineage: Bacteria > Bacillati > Actinomycetota > Actinomycetes > Kitasatosporales > Streptomycetaceae > Streptomyces > Streptomyces sp. NPDC104381. The sequence continues at coordinate 529,283 of NZ_JBVJNK010000001.1, read as the reverse complement.
CCACGGGGCGCTGCTCTCCATCGGCGCGTACGGCACCTGGTGGGCGGCGTCCGGGAATCTGCCCGGCGCCGGTCCCGGCGGCTGGGGCTTCGCCCTGGCGGTCCTGTTCGGCACGGCGGTGGGCACGCTGGCCGCCGTCGTGCTGGAACTGGTCGTCGTACGGCCCCTGTACACCCGGCCCCGGGAGCAGGTGCTCGCCACGGTCGGGGTGGGGCTGGCCGTGCCCGCGCTGCTGTCCGGCGTCTGGGGCTCCGACGCCCGGACGTTCCCCGGGCCCGAGGCCCTGTCCGGCACCTTCGGGCTGCTGGGCGCGGACGTGCCCGTCAACCGGCTCGTCCTGATCGCCGCCGCGCTCGTCGTCCTCGTCGCCCTGCGCCTGTTCCTCGGCCGGACCCGGCACGGGCTCGTCGTACGGGCCGGGGTCGAGGACCGGGCGATGGTCACGGCGCTCGGCATCGACGTCCGCAAGGCGTTCACCCTGGTCTTCGCGATCGGGGGCTGCGCCGCCGCGCTGGGCGGGGCGCTCGGCGGGCTGTACTTCGGCTCGGTCGATCCCCGGCAGGGCACCTCGCTGCTGATCTTCGCGTTCGTCGTCGTGGTCACGGGCGGCATGGGCTCGGTGACCGGCGCCGCCGTCGCGGCCGTCGTCATCGGCCTGGTCCAGCAGTTCGCCAACTACTACACCGCAGCGGGCCTCGGCGACCTGGCCGTCGTCGTGCTGCTCGCCGCGCTGCTGCTCGTCCGGCCGCGCGGACTGACCGGGAGGCTCGCGTGAGCACCGCCACCACACCCGCACCGCCCGCCGTCGCCGCGGCGCCCGTACGGAACGGGCCCCGGCTGCTGCGCTGGTGGCCGGCCGCCGTCCTGCTCCTGCTGGCCGTCGCGCCGTACAGCGCGCTGCCCGTCCCCGGGCTGCTGGACGGCCCGGTCGGCAGCCCCGGGAGCCTGCAACTCCTGGCGACCTGCCTGCTGTTCGGCGCGCTCGCCACCGGCTACGACCTGCTGCTGGGCCGCACGGGGCTGCTCTCCTTCGGGCACGCCCTGTACTTCGCGGCGGGCAGCTACGCCACGAACATGTTCCTGCTGGAGGCCGGCCTGCCGTTCGCCGTGGCCGCGGTCCTCGGCCTGTGCTCCGGCACCCTGCTCGCCCTGGTGCTGGGGTCGGTGAGCCTGCGGGTCTCGGGCATCGGCTTCTCCATGGTGACGCTCGCCTTCGCGCAGGCCGGCTCGATCCTGGTCTCCCGCAACCCGGGCGGCCTCACCGGCGGCGAGGAGGGCCGGGCGGCGCCGGCGGAGCTGCTGCCCTCCTGGCTGGTGGGCATCGACCACACCGCGAACCTGTACTGGATCGCGCTCGCCTACCTCGTCCTCACCCTCGCCGTCGTCCACCGGGCCGTCCGCTCCCCCACCGGCCGGGTCTGGGAGGGCATCAAGGAGAACGAGCGCCGGGTGGAGGTGCTGGGCCTGAAGCCGTACGGATTCAAGCTCACGGCGTTCGTCCTGGCGGGGGCGCTGGCCGCGGTCGGCGGGCTCGTCCACCTGCTGCTGACCGGCGGTTCCACACCGCAGACGACCACCTCGGACTTCACCCTGTCGCTGCTGGTCATGGTGGTGCTGGGCGGCTCGGGCACCCGCTGGGGCCCGATGGTCGGCGGCATCCTCTACACCTGGGCCGACCACCGGCTCGGCGACCTCGCCGGATCGGGCGCGGTCGCCGATCTGCCGGCGGTCCTGCGCGTGCCGCTCTCCCAGCCGCTGTTCCTGCTCGGGGTGCTGTTCGTGGCCGTGGTACACCTGCTGCCCGGCGGTCTGGCCCGCCTCCCGTCCCGACTGCGCAGGAACCGTGAGGAGCACCGATGATCCCGTACGAGGAACTACGCGTCCCCGTCACCGGCGGCGAACTGGCCGCGCTGCGCTGGCCCGCGTCCGCCCCGGACGCGCCGGTGGTCATGGCCCTGCACGGCATCACCGCCAACGCGCTGTCCTGGGCGGCGGTGGCCCGCCTGCTCGCCGGCCGGGTCACGCTGGTCGCCCCCGACCTGCGCGGCCGGGCCGGCAGCGCGGGGCTGCCCGGCCCGTACGGGATCGCCGCCCACGCGGACGACGCCGCGGCCCTGGCGGACGCGCTCGGCGGGGGCCGGGCGGTGCTGGCCGGCCACTCGATGGGCGCCTTCGTCGCGGCGCTGGCGGCCGTACGCCATCCGAAGCACTTCGGCGAACTGGTCCTGGTGGACGGCGGGTTCGGGTTCCCCGCGCCCACGCACCTGTCGGCGGACGAGCTGATGACGGCCGTGATCGGGCCCGCCATGGACCGGCTCTCGATGACCTTCCCCGACCGGGACGCCTACCGCTCGTTCTGGCGGGCCCACCCCGCGTTCGGCGGTGACGCCTGGACGCCGGAGGTGGACGCCTACATCCAGCGGGACCTGACCGGCGAGGAGCCCGCGCTGCGCTCCGGCTGCCGGCTGGAGGCGGTCCGCACCGACGGGGTGGGCCTGTTCCAGGACGAGGTGCTCGCGGCCGTACGCGAACTCCCGCAGCCGGCAACCCTGTTGTGGGCGCAGCGGGGACTGATGAACGAGGAGCAGGGGCTGTACGACGAGTCCCGGCTGGCGGCGGCCGGCCAGCCGGGCACGAACGTCGGGGCGGTGCGCGTCGAGGGCGTCAACCACTACACGGTGCTGACGGGTGAGAAGGGGGCCGGTGAGGTCGCCGGCGCCCTGCTGCGGGCGGCGCTGCCGGGCTGAAGTGAGGCGGGCGGCCGGGGTGCTCAGGAATCCCGGCCGCCCGACAGCAGGTGCAGCCGCAGGGCCAGTTGCAGCTCCAGCGCACGGTCGGGCTCGTTCCAGTCGCGGCCCAGCAGCACCTGGATCCGGTCGAGGCGCTGCACCACCGTGTTCACATGGACGTGCAGCTCGTCCTTGGCCCGGATCAGGCTGCCGCCCGCGCCGAAGTACGCCCGGAGCGTCCGTACGAGATGGGTGCCGCGCCGCTCGTCGTAGCGCAGCAGCGGGCCCAGTACGGCGGTCACGAAGCCGTCCACGTCCTTCGCGTCGCCCAGGACGACGCCCAGGAAGCCGAGTTCGCCGACGTCGGCCCCTTCGCCCGTACGGCCCAGCACCCGCATGGCGCGCAGACAGCGGACGGCTTCCGCGTGGGCGGCGGCCAGTTCACGGGCTCCGGACGCCGGGCCCGTACCGGCGACGGTGACGGGTGCCTGGACGAGGTGGCCGAGCTGCGCGGCCGCCGCGCGGGCGGCGGCGCCCGCCGGTGTGCCCTCGTCGTCGCAGTCGATCAGCAGCACGACGGTGCCCGCGTGTTCGGCGCTCACCCCGTGGATCTCGCCGCCGAACAGATAGCGCATCGCCGCGCCGCCGAGTCTCTCCCGGGCCGCCGCCTCGGCGACCAGCACCAGGTGCGGCCGGTCCAGGTCGATGCCGAGCCGCCGGCCCCGCTCGGCGAGGCCGGCGGGATCACGCTCCGGGTCGGCGAGCAGATCGCTGATCAGCTCGCCGCGTATCCGGTTCTCGGTCTCGGCGACCGTGCGGCGCAGCAGCAGGAGCAGTCCGGTGACGACGGCGGCGCGTTCGAAGAGCCGCCGGTCGGAGTCGTCGAGCCGGTCGGGCCGGTGCAGCACCAGGCTGGCCAGCAGCTCCTGGCCGGCGAGCACGGCACAGATCCACCGGCCGTCGCGGTGCACGGCGCGCGCGCCGTGACGGGACTCCTCGGCGGTCCCCGCGAGCCAGCCCGCGTCCATGCTGTCGGCGGCGAACCCGGTGCCGTCGGGCCGTACGGCGGCGAGCGGGCGTCCGCCCGGGTCGTGGATGGTGAGGGGGCTGTCGAGGAGTCCGGCGACGGACACGGCGACGTCCTTCACGTCACCGCCGCGCAGCACCAGGTCGGTCAGCCGGTCGTGGGCCTCCTCGGCGCGCTGCATGGCGGCCGAGTGCGCGCGTACGGCGGCGTTGGCCCCGGCGAGCTCCTCGTTCGCCCCGGCGAGCTCCGCCAGGGCGGTCCGGGTGTCGTCCAGGGCGCGGGCGGTGTCGATGGCGATCGCGGCGTGCGCGGCGAGCGAGCAGAGCAGGGCCACCTCGTCGGGGCTGAAGACGCGGGCGGAGCGGTCGGCGGCGAAGAGCACCCCGATGACCTTTCCCGTGCCGCCCCGGCTGGAGCCGAGCAGCAGGGGGACGCCGAGGATGGCGACGAGGCCCTCGTCCAGCACACCGGCGTTGATGTTGCGGGTGTGGCGGAAGCGGTCGTCGGTGCGGTAGTCGGGCGTCGCGTACGGGCTGGCGGTCTGGGCCACGAGGCCGCCGAGCCCCTCGCCCAGTTCGAGCCGCAGCCGCTGGAACAGTACGGACACCGATCCGTCGGTCACCCGCATGTAGGTGTCCCCGGCCTCCTCGTCGGGGAGCGTGAGATAGGCGGTGTCGGTGCCGAGCAGCATCCTGGCCCGCCGCACGATCGCCTTCAGCACGTCGTCCAGGTCCCGGGAGGCCGCAAGGTCGCCCGCCGTGTCGAAGAGGGCGGTGAGCTGGAGTTCCCTGCGCCGGTGCTGGCGCAGGGCGCCCCTGATCCGCAGGGCGGTGGCGGCCGCCCGCTCCACCTCGGCCAGGTCGGCGGCGGGCACACCGGCGGCCCTCGCCTCCGAGGTGACGGCGCCCAGCTCCTCGGCGGGGGCGTCGTCGGCCAGCAGGTCGAGGAGGCGTCCCAGGAGGGGCGCGGCGGAGGGGGGCGGTTCAGACATGGGCGGTCATCGTTCTTCCGGCTTCGGGGCGGTCGGGCGTCAGTTGGCGGTCCAGCCGCCGTCCATCGTGAGGGAGCTGCCGGTGATGTGGGAGGTGCCCGGCCCGCACAGCCACAGGACGGCCCCGGCGACGTCGGCGGGCTCGATCAGCGACTTGAGGGCGCTGCGTTCCAGCAGCACCCGGCCCACGACCTCCTGCTCGGAGATGCCGTGGCTGCGGGCCTGGTCCGCGATCTGGTCCTCGACCAGGGGCGTGCGGACGTAGCCGGGGCTGACGCAGTTGCTCGTCACGCCGTGCGGCGCCGCTTCGATCGCGACCACTTTGCTGAGCCCCTCCAGTGCGTGCTTGGCCGAGACGTAGGCCGACTTGTAAGGGCTGGCGCGCAGCCCGTGCACGGACGAGATGTTGACCACGCGGCCCCAGCCGCGTTCGTACATGCCGGGGAGCGTGCGGCGCAAGATGCGGAACGGTGCTTCCACCATGACGCGGTGGATCAGCGTGAAGCGGTCCGGCGGGAACTCGTGCACGGGCGCCACGTGCTGGAGCCCCGCGTTGTTGACCACGATGTCCACATCGGCGGGCAGCCCGTCCACCGCCTCGGCGAGGGAGAGGTCGGCCACCCAGGCCGTTCCGCCGATGCGTGCCGCCAGGCTCTCGGCGGCGTCGCCCTTCTTGTCCACCACGTGCACATGGGCCCCGGCGGCGGCGAGCGCCTCGGCGCAGGCCAGTCCGATGCCGCCGGCGGCCCCGGTGACCAGGGCGGTGCGTCCCGCGAGGGCAGAGGGCGCGAGGGGGTCCTGCTGGGGGGTCAGGGAAGTCTCCATGGGCGTCACCGTATGGACGTCGCCGCCCGCGTCACACGGGGCCGGTGCACACACCCCCGTACGTCCGCATGGTGCCGGCGTACATGGTGCGGGGCGGCGGGCACGGCGCGGACGGGCGGGCCGGGGCGCGGGCGCAAGAGGAGGGCGGCACACACCGGTGCGCGGCCGGTGTCCGCCTGCCACATGGGCGGCCCCGGCCCCGGCTCATAGGTTCCGGCAGCACATCCCCACGCACGTCCGCACCACCGCGCGACCGCCACGCGAACCCCGTACGTCCGCCCGCACGTCCGACGAGGAGGCCCCACCGTGCGCCCACCGATCCTGCGACGCCTGCTCCGCCGCGTCGCCTCCGTCGCCGTACTGACCCTGCTCGCCGCGCAGCCGGTCTCCGCGACCGCCGCGCCGGCGGCCCCGGCGGCCGCCGGTCTCCAGCAGGTCACCGGCTTCGGCTCGAACCCCGGCAACCTCCAGATGTTCGCCTACACCCCCGACGGCGTCGCGGCCGGAGCGCCCCTGGTGGTCGCGCTGCACGGCTGCACCCAGTCGGCGAACGCGTACTACACCAACTCGGGCTGGACCAAGTACGCCGACCTCTGGGGCTTCGACGTCGTCTTCCCGCAGACCACCTCGGCGAACAACGCGCTGTCCTGCTTCGGCTGGTTCGACCAGGCCGAGAGCACGCGGGGCCGGGGCGAGGCCGCGTCCATCGTGCAGATGGTCGAGTACGCGAAGCAGACGTACGGCTCCGACGGGCGCCGGGTCTACGTCACCGGGCTGTCGGCGGGCGGCGGGATGACCGCCGATCTGCTGGCCGCCTACCCGGACGTCTTCGCGGGCGGGTCCGTGGCCTCCGGGCTGCCCGCGCAGTGCGCCACCAGCCAGGCCGGTGCCTCGGCCTGCCAGACGGGCCCGCAGAAGCTGTCGCCCGCCCAGTGGGGCGACAAGGTCCGCGCCTCCCACCCGGGCTGGACCGGCCCGTGGCCCCGGGTCGCGATCTGGCAGGGCACCTCCGACTACACGGTCTACCCGGCCAACGCGACGGCGCTGCGCGACCAGTGGACCGACGTCTGGGGCATCGGCCAGACCCCGTCCAGGACCGAGAGCCTGCCCGGCAGCACCACCCGGAGCGTCTACGACGACGCGTCCGGGCAGCCCGCGGTGGAGACCTTCTCGGTGTCCGGCATGGGGCACGGCCTGCCGGTGAGCCCGGGGTCCGGCGCCGAGCAGTGCGGGTCGACGGCCGCGTACTTCCTGAACACCATCTGCTCGGCGTACCACACGGGCGTGTTCTGGGGGCTGGACAAGGAGACGCCCGGGGGTGGGGGCGGGCTGCCCGCCCCGGCCGGCCTGAAGGTCACCGGGGTCACGGACAGCAGCGCCTCACTGGCCTGGAACGCGGTGTCGGGCGCCGCGTCCTACACCGTGTACCGCGACGGCGCGAAGGTCACCACGACCGCCTCGACGTCCTTCACGGACACCGGGCTGGCCTCCGGCACCTCCTACCGCTACACCGTGACCGCGGCCGACCCCTCGGGGACCGCCGGGGCGGGCTCCCCGGCCGTCACCGCGACGACCTCGGGCGGTGCGGCCCCGGCCCGGTGCTTCACCGCGACGAACTATGCGCATGTGGCGGCCGGCCGGGCGCACGCCTCGGGCGGCCACGCCTACGCGAACGGTTCGGAGCAGGACATGGGGCTGTGCAACGTGTTCGTCACCCACACGCTCCGGGAGTCACCGGCGGGCCACTTCGTGATCGCCGACTCGGGCTGTCAGGCCGGGTCCGCGTAGCCCGCCCTGACCTTCCCCGGCAGCCGGCAGCCGTCCTCGACCGCGGTGAGGGAGACGGTCCGGGCGGTGTCGGCGCCGGCGCGGTACCGGGCGTACAGCTTCCAGCCCCGCTTGGCGAGGGTGCGGTAGGTGACGTCGCGTTCGGCATGGCTGGAGATGATCTCCCAGTCGTGCTGCCGCAACCGCATCACCGTCGCCTCGAACGCGTCGGCGGCATCGGCCGCCGGCGCGTAGCCCGTCCACGGGGCGACGCACGCCTGCCAGTCGCCCTTCGGCAGCGCGGCGGTGGAGGTGTCGCCCGGCGGGAGGCCCCCGGCCCGGGCGAAGCCGGCTATCTCGTCGGCGACCGTGGCCGTGGTGAACGGCGGGACGACCTCCCGGGAGGGGGCCGGGGCGCTCCCGCTGTCGCCGACGAGGCCGCAGCCCGTCGTCACCGTCATGAATCCGGCCGCCACGGCGGCGGCCGCCGTGCCTCTTCCCGTTCCGCGCACTGAATGCTTCCCACCCGGTCGTCGCACCCGCACGGGCCCGCGCCCGTGTGACCCCCGCCGGAGTTTCGCACGGGCTCTGACCTGCTGGGAAGGCCCCTCGTCGAGGGGGTGCGGCTGTCCGCCCGGAGGGGGCCGGGAGCGCCCCGGTAGAGTGAACGGGTCGTCATCATGCCCGTACAGGGGGAAGCCGGTACGAATCCGGCGCCGACCCGACCCCTACGCGCTCGGCTCCGCTCGAGCAGGGGAAACCCCATTCGAGAGGCCCAGCCCGCCATGTCCGTACGCCGCCGCGCGGCAGCGCTCGCGATCACCGCCGTGCTCTGTGGAACGGCCGCCCCGGTGGCGGTCGCCGCGCCGAGTCCGACCCCGTCCCCCTCCACACCGGATCTTCCGGCGGGGCTGTACGGCACCAAGGACCCGACGTACGACGGGGTGTGGCGCCAGTCGCTGGCCTTCCTCGCCCAGAAGATCGAGCTGGTCACGCCCGCCACGAAGTCGGTGGACTGGCTCGTCGGCCAGCAGTGCGACAGCGGGGCCTTCGCCTCCTACCGCGACGCCTCCAAGCCCTGCGACGACAAGACGGTCGCGGACACCAACGCCACGGCGGCGGCGGTCCAGGCCATGGTCGAGCTGGCCGTGCACCGTGAGGTCGTGGACAACGGGGTCACCTGGCTGAAGTCCGTCCAGAACGAGGACGGCGGCTGGGGCTACAACGCGGGCAGCCCGAGCGACGCCAACTCCACCGCGGTCGTGACCGGGGCGCTGGCACGGGCGGGTGTGCCGCTCGCCGACGTCACCACGGCGGACGGGAAGACGCCGTACACGGCTCTCCAGACGTTCGCGCTGCCGTGCGGCGGCGAGGGCGGCGGGGCGTTCGCGTACCAGCCGGACAAGGACGGGAAGCTCACCGCCAACGCGGACGCCACGGCGGCCGCCGTCATCGGCGCGATGGGCAAGGGCATGGCCGCGGGCAACTCCAACGCGGTGAAGGCCCCCGTCTGCACCAAGGGCACCGGCCTCACCGCCGAGCAGTCCGCGCAGAACGGCGCGTCCTACCTGGCGAAGGCGCTCGCCGGGTCGGGGCACCTGGATCTGCCGCCGATGCCGGGCGCCGAGGAGTCGGAGCCGCAGCCGGACTTCGGGAACACGGCGGACGCGGTCGTGGCGCTCGCGGCCTCCGGCCACAAGGACAAGGCGGCCAAGGCCGTCACCTATCTGGAGAAGCACGCCCAGGGCTGGGCGAAGGACGGCGGCCCCGCCGCCACCGCCCAGCTGGTCCTCGCCGTCCACGCGACCGGCGGCAACGCCCGTGACTTCGGCGGCGTGGACCTCGTCCGGCAGCTCAACGCGACGGGCCCGGCGCCCGCCGCCACCGCCGTGCCCTCGCCGACCGCGACGACACCGTCGAAGCCCGCGGACACGAGCAGCGACGACGAGGGGCTCGGCCTCTGGTGGATCATCGGCATCGGACTCGCCTTCGGCGCGGGCATCGGCTTCCTGCTGAGCGGACGCCGGAAGAACCAGCAGCTGTGAGCCGCCCGCTGCGGACCGCGGCGGTGCTCCTCCTGGTCGGTGCCGTCCTGGCCGTGCTGGGCGCGGGGAGCGCGCAGGCGGCCGGTTACCGCTACTGGTCGTTCTGGGAGGGCGACGGCGGGAAGAACTGGACGTACGCCACCCAGGGGCCCTCCCTGGTCCGGCCCGACGACGGCGCGGTGCAGGGGTTCCGCTTCTCGGTGAGCGCCGACTCCCAGGACTCGGCGCGGCCGCGCCGCGCCCCCGGCTTCGGGGCCGTCTGCGCGGGCACGCCCGCCAAGGACGGCCTGAAGCGGGTCGCGCTGGTCATCGACCCGGGCACGGCCGAGGACGCCCCGGACGGCGAGAAGCCGCCCGCGCCGCGCACCGCCTGCGCGCAGGTGGCCCCGGACGCGAGCACGGCGGAGGCCCTGGCCGCGGTGGCGAAGCCGCTGCGCTACGACAGCTCCGCGATGCTCTGCGCCATATCCGGCTATCCCCGGTCGGGATGCGGTGAGCAGGTCGACGGCGGGTCCGGTGCGACGGACCCCGGCGACACGGCAACGGCGTCCGCCACCGGCGACGACGCGGCCTCCGCCGGCTCCGACGGCGGCGGCCCCTCGGTGGGGGTGCTCACCGGTGTCGGAGCGGTGCTCGTCCTGGGCGCGGGCGCCGTGGTGCGGGCTCGCCGCCGCCGATGACCCGCTCCACCGGCACGGCCCGGCTCCACCCTGCCCTGCGCGCCCCCGATGCCACCCGCGCCAACGCCCTGCCGGCCGGAGCCTGGTGGCTGTGGGCCCTCGGGCTCGCGACCGCCGCGTCCCGTACGACCAACCCGCTGCTGCTGGGGCTGCTGGTGGGCGTCGCCGGATACGTGGTGGCCGCGCGCCGCACGGACGCGCCGTGGGCCCGTTCGTACGGGGCGTTCATCAAGCTCGGGCTGTTCGTCGTCGCCGTACGGCTGGTGTTCTCCGTCCTCCTCGGCTCCCCGGTCCCCGGTACGCACGCCCTGTTCACGCTGCCCGAGGTGCCGATGCCCGACTGGGCGCAGGGCGTCAGGATCGGCGGCCGGGTCACGGGGGAACAGCTGGTCTTCGCCCTGTACGACGGCGCGAAGCTGGCCACCCTGCTGATCTGCGTGGGCGCCGCGAACTCGCTGGCCAACCCGGCCCGGCTGCTGAAGTCTCTGCCGGGCGCCCTGTACGAGGTGGGGGTGGCCGTCGTCGTCGCCATGACCTTCGCGCCGAACATGGTCGCGGACGTGGCGCGGCTGCGCACCGCCCGCCGGCTGCGCGGCCGCCCGACCGGCGGCATCGGCGCGGTGCTCCAGATCGGGCTGCCGGTCCTGGAGGGCGCGCTGGAACGGTCGGTGGCCGTCGCGGCGTCGATGGACGCGCGGGGGTACGGGCGCACCGCCCAGGTCCCGCCCGCCGTCCGCCGCACCACTCATGTGCTGACGCTCGGCGGGCTGCTGGGGGTGTGCGCGGGGACGTACGGGCTGCTGGCCGCGCAGGGTGCGGTGCACGGGCTGCCGCTGCTGCTGGCCGGGCTGCTCGCCGCACTGGCGGGGCTCAGGCTCGGCGGCCGCCGCTCGGTGCGCACCCGCTACCGGCCGGACCGCTGGGGCGTGCGCGCCTGGCTCGTCGCGGGCTCGGGCGCGGCCGTCGCTGCGGCGATGATCTGGGCGGGGGCCGCCGCCCCTGAGGCCCTGCGCCCGGGTGTCGTCCCGCTCGTCGCCCCCGTACTCCCGCTGTGGCCCGCCGCCGCCGTGCTGGTCGGCCTGCTGCCCGCCGTGGTGGCGCCCCTCCCCGCCGGCGTGACACCGCCCGCCGTGGCGGCACCCCCCGCCTCGGCGGCATCCCCCGTCTCCCCCTCGGACTCCAAGGAGCACTCATGATCCGGTTCGAGAACGTCTCGGTGCGGTACGAGGGCGCGGAACGCCCCACCCTGGCCGGGGTCGACCTCACGGTCCCCGAGGGCGAACTGGTCCTGGTCGTCGGCCCGTCCGGTGTCGGCAAGTCGACACTGCTGGGTGCCGTGTCCGGTCTCGTACCGCACTTCACCGGCGGGACGCTGACCGGCCGGGTCACCGTCGGGGGCCGCGACACCCGCACCCACAAGCCGCGCGAACTCGCCGACCTGGTCGGCACCGTCGGCCAGGACCCGCTCGCCCACTTCGTGACGGACACCGTCGAGGACGAGCTGGCGTACGGCATGGAGTCGCTCGGCCTCGCCCCGGACGTGATGCGGCGCCGCGTCGAGGAGACGCTGGACCTGCTGGGACTGGCGGAGCTGCGCGACCGGCCGATCGCCACGCTCTCCGGGGGCCAGCGGCAGCGGGTCGCGATCGGCTCGGTCCTCACCCCGCACCCCAGGGTCCTGGTCCTCGACGAGCCGACGTCCGCCCTGGACCCGGCCGCCGCCGAGGACGTCCTCGCGGTCCTCCAGCGGCTGGTGCACGACCTGGGCACCACGGTGCTGATGGCCGAACACCGCCTGGAGCGCGTCGTGCAGTACGCCGACCAGGTCCTCCTGCTGCCGGAGCCCGGTGCCGCCCCGGTGATGGGCGCACCCGCCGACATCATGGCCCTCTCCCCCGTACGGCCGCCCGTGGTCGCCCTGGGCCGGCTCGTGGGCTGGGATCCGCTGCCGCTGTCCGTGCGTGACGCCCGGCGCCGTGCGGTGGACCTGCGCGAGCGGCTGGCCGACGTCGAGCCTCCGGCGCGCGAGGCCCCGGCCGATGCCGTGGTGGCCCCGCTGCCCGCTCCGGCCGGCGCCCGCCCGGGCCGGCTGGCCCGGCTGTTCGGCCGCCGCCCCGGCCCCGGCCCCGTGCGGCCCCCGGCCCAGGGGCCCGTCGTCCGCGTCGAGGGGCTCGGGGTGCGGCACGGGCGGGTCCAGGCGCTGCGCGGGGTGACGCTGTCCGTCGCACCGGGCGAGACCGTGGCCCTGATGGGCCGTAACGGCGCGGGGAAGTCGACCCTGCTGACCACCCTCGTCGGGATGACCGAGCCGGCCACCGGGTCCGTCCTCGTCGACGGCCGGGAGCCGTCCCGTACACCGCCGCGCGACATGGTGCGCCGGGTCGGGCTCGTCCCCCAGGAACCGCGCGACCTGCTGTACGCGGACACGGTCGCCGCCGAGTGCGCGGCAGCCGACTCCGACGCGGGCGCACCCGCCGGCAGCTGCCGGGCGCTGGTCTCCGAACTGCTGCCCGGGGTGGCGGACGACATCCACCCCCGTGACCTCTCCGAGGGGCAGCGGCTGGCGCTGGCCCTCGCCCTGGTCCTCACCGCCCGGCCCCCGCTGCTCCTCCTGGACGAGCCGACGCGCGGCCTGGACTACGCGGCGAAGGCGCGGCTCGTCGGCGTGCTGCGCCGGCTGGCCGCCCGGGGCCACGCCATCATCCTGGCCACGCACGACGTGGAGCTGGCGGCCGAGCTGGCGCACCGGGTGGTGATCCTCGCCGACGGTGAGGCCGTCGCCGACGGACCGACCCGCCAGGTCGTGGTCTCCTCCCCCGCCTTCGCCCCGCAGACCGCGAAGATCCTGGCACCCCGGGAGTGGCTGACGGTCTCGCAGGTACGCACGGCGCTGGAGGGCCCGGCATGACGGCCCGGTCCGCCCGCCCGGTCCGGCTCGGCCCGCACGCCGTCGCCGCGCTCGTCCTGATCAGCGCGGTCGGACTGGTCGCCTTCGGCTGGCCCCTGCTGGCGGGCGCGGACTCCGGTCTCGCCCACGCGCAGGACGCCCCCTGGCTCTTCGCCGTCCTGCTGGTGCTGCTGGTCGGGGTGGTCCTCGCGACGATCGCCGACTCCGGCCTGGACGCGAAGGCCGTCGCGATGCTGGGCGTCCTCGCCGCGGTCGGTGCGGCGCTGCGCCCGCTGGGCGCGGGGACGGCCGGCCTGGAGCCGATGTTCTTCCTGATGGTGCTGAGCGGCCGGGTGCTGGGGCCCGGCTTCGGATTCGTCCTCGGCTCGGTCACCATGTTCGCTTCGGCGCTGCTCACGGGCGGGGTCGGTCCGTGGATGCCGTTCCAGATGCTGTCGATGGGCTGGTTCACCATGGGCGCCGGCCTGCTGCCGGGACCCGACCGGCTGCGCGGCCGGGGCGAGCTGCTGATGCTGGCGGCGTACGGCTTCGTGGCGGCGTTCGCGTACGGCACGGTGATGAATCTGTACGGCTGGACGATCGTGCCGGGCCTCGGCACGGGCATCTCCTTCGTCGCCGGCGACCCGCTCCACGAGAACCTGGTCCGCTTCCTCGCCTACTGCGCCGCCACCTCGCTGGGCTGGGACCTGGGCCGCGCCGTCCTCACCGTGGCCCTCACCGTCACGATCGGCCCGACCCTGCTGAGGGCCCTGCGCCGGGCCACCCGCCGCGCCGCGTTCGACGCGCGGCCCGGCTTCGACACGCTCCCGGACTGATCAGTCGGCCCATGCGTGCTGCGCGGCGAGCCTGACGGGGGCGTTCCTGGCGCCGTACCCGTCGTATCCGCCGTCGCGCTCCACGAGCTCGAAGAAGACGCGGCCGGTCGTCACGGTGTAGCAGTGCCGGAACTCCCCCTTCTCGTCCCGGTCGTAGAGGATGCCCAGTTCGCGGTAGGTCTCCAGCTCGCCCGGGGCGAACTCGTAGCGCGCGAGCAGGTCGTCGTAGTAGTTGGCGGGCACGGGCAGCATCCGGGCGCCCGCCCCGAGGGCGCGGCGGACGGTGGAGACGAGGTCGTCGGTGGCCAGGGCCACGTGCTGGGGGCGTCCTCCACGGGCCGGGTCCTGGGCGGGGGACGCCCCCACGCCCAGGGCGATGCGCACCGTGCCGTCCTCGTTGCTGACGGCGCGGCTGCGGAGCAGGCCGTACGGGTCGGCGAGGTCGACACTCGCGTGCGGCTGGAGACCGAGCACGCCGCGGTGGTAGAGCGTCGCCTCGTCGAAGTGGTGCCAGGGCTGGGTCAGCGCGACATGGTCGACGCGGGTGATCCCGACGGGGGCGGGGGTGTGCGGGGCCGGCGCGAAGTCACCGGTCCAGCCGGTGCGCGCGGGGCCCTCCTCCGTGTCCCCGGGGCGATCGGTGACGCAGAAGAAGAACTCGGTGCCGTCGGGTGCGGCCACCGCGTCCAGGGAGGCGTCACCGGGGGCGCGGCGCCGGGGCAGGACGGGGGCGAGCAGTGACTCGGCCCGCGCGGAGGCTCCCGCCGGGTCGGGGCTCTCCAGGCCCACCGCGGTGAGGGAGGGCTCCGGACGGTGGCTGCCGGTGCCGGTGTTGAGCAGGATGCGCGCCTCGCCCTGTTCCCAGAGGTCCACCGGCTTCCCGGAGTGCCTGGCCGTACGGGAGAAGCCCAGCGCGGTCAGCAGCGGCGCGATCCTGGCGGTGTCGGCCGTGGCGATCTCGACGAAGGCGAACCCGGTGGGGACGACCGGCACCGGAGGCGCGGTCAGCCCCGCCGACTCCTGGAGCAGCGTCAGCGAACGGAGGGCGTCCACCGCGGTACGGCCCGCGTCCGCCTGGCGGAAGACGTCGTTGAACACCTCCAGGGAGAGGGGCCCGTCGTACCCGGCGCGGACGGCGGCCCGCACGAGGCCGGTGACGTCGAGATCGCCCTGGCCCGGGAAGCAGCGGTGGTGGCGGCTCCACTGCAGCACGTCGAGGGACATCTGCGGAGCGTCGGCGAGCTGCAGGAAGAAGATCTTGTCGCCGGGGACGGCCTCGATCCCCGCGACGTCGGAGCCCCGGGCCAGGATGTGGAAGCTGTCCAGGCAGACCCCGAGGGCCGGGTGGTCCGCGGCCTCGACGATGCGCCAGGCGTGCTCGTAGGTACTGACATGACGACCCCACGCCAGCGCCTCGTACGCGACGCGGATACCGGACTCCTGCGCGACGTCGGCCAGCCGGCGCAGCTGTTCGGCGGCGAGTGCGTCGTCGTCGACGGCGTACGGCGACACGCTGGAGCAGACCAGGACGGTGTCGGCGCCCAGCCGCCGCATCAGGCGGAACTTGTGCTCGGCGCGCCGCAGGTTGCGGACGAACTCGTCGGCGGGGACGGCCTCGATGTCGCGCATCGGCTGGAAGAGGTCGATCGTCAGACCGAGGTCGGCCACCCGTTCCCTGATCTCCTCGGGGCTCAGTGGGCTCCCGATCAGGTCGTTCTCGAAGATCTCGACACCGTCGAAGCCGGCGCGCGCCGCCGCGGTGAGCTTCTCGGTGAGCGTGCCGCTGAGCGAGACGGTGGCGATGGACGTACGCATGGCGGTCCTCCTGCGGGCTTCGGTGCTTCCGTGCGGTGTCAGTGCGTGGACGTGAGGTCCGCGATGTCCGCGAGCATGCGGGCGGTGTCGGGTTCGCGGCCGGTGAAGAGCCGGAAGGCGTCGGCGGCCTGGTAGACGGCCATGCCCCCGCCGTCGAGGGTGGGGCAGCCGAGGTCCCGGGCGGTGCGGACGAGCGTGGTCTCCAGCGGCCGGTAGACCACCTCGGCGACCCACAGGCCGGGGTGCAGCAGCTCCGCGGGGAGCGGGAGTCCGGGGTGGGCGGCCATCCCGATGGGTGTGGCGTTGACCAGGCCGTCGGCTCCGGCCGTCCGTGCCGCGACGTCCAGGAGGTCGGCCGCCGCCGCCCGGCCGGGGCCGAAGTGGTGGTTCAGGGAGGCCGCGAGCGCCGCGGCACGGTCGGGCACGGCGTCCAGCACGGTGAGCCGGCCGGCGCCGAGGGCGAGCAGGGCGTGGGCGACGGCGGCTCCGGCCCCGCCCGCTCCGAGCTGCACGACCTGCTCCAGCGGTGCGTCGGGCAGACCGCGTGCGAAGGAGGCGGCGAAGCCGGTCGCGTCGGTGTTGTGGCCGATCGCGAGCTGACCGTCGAAGACCACGGTGTTGACCGCGCCGAGCGCCTCGGCCTGCGGCGAGAGCGCGTCGAGGTGGGCGAGCACCTGCTGCTTGCAGGGATGGGTGACGTTGAGGCCGTCGTAGCCCATGTCGCGTGCGCGGCGGACGAGTTCACCGGTCCTCTCCGGCGGTACGCCGAGCGTGCCGATGTCGATCAGGCGGTAGAGGTAGCGCAGGCCCTGCCGGTCCGCCTCGCGTTCGTGGAGCGCGGGGCTGAGCGAGGGGCCGATACCGGAGCCGATGAGGCCGACGAGGTACGACTCCGGGCTCACCGGTCGTCCTCCAGGAGCCGGGCGAGGTGGGTGAGCGCCAGGGCGTATCCGTGGGCGCCCGCCCCGCAGATGATGGTGTCGGCGACGGCCGAGACGTAGCTGTGGTGGCGGAAGGCCTCCCGCCGGTGGATGTTCGAGAGGTGGACCTCCACGACGGGCAGCTCCACGGCGGCGAGCGCGTCCCGCACGGCGACCGAGGTGTGGCTGTACCCGGCGGGGTTGATCACGATCCCCCGGTGCGCGGTGCGGGCTTCATGGACGGCGTCGATGAGCACGCCCTCGTGGTTGCTCTGCCGGCAGTCGGCGCGCAGCCCGAGGGCCGCCGCCGTGGTCCGGCACAGCTCGTCGATCCCGGCCAGGGTGTCCTTCCCGTACACCTCCGGTTCGCGGAGGCCGAGCAGGTCGAGATTGGGACCGTTCAGCACGAGGACCGGGATGTCGGGGGGCGGGGCCGGGGCGTTGGGCATCGTTCACTTCCCGTGGGCACATCGACTTAATGTACGGACTGGTTAGTTAGTCATATCGGAAGAAGGCCGCCCGGGGAAGCCCCCGGGCCGCATCGGCCGCCCCGTACGCCCGCTCTAGAATCGCGAGCACGCACCGCCTGCCGCGAAGGATCCGGATGACAAGCACCGAAGGACCCGCCCAGCCCGCAGCGCGGACCCGTGACGCGGCGCGCACCAAGGACGAGATCCTCACCGTGGCGACGCGGGAGTTCGCCCGCATCGGTTACGCGGGTGCCCGGGTCGACGAGATCGCCGCCCGCACCCGCACCACGAAGCGGATGATCTACTACTACTTCGGCGGCAAGGAGCAGTTGTTCACCGCGGTCCTGGAGCGGGCGTACACCAGGATCCGGGAGGCGGAACAGCTGCTGGACGTCGAGCACCTCGACCCCGTGGCAGCGGTGCGACGGCTGGCCGAGGTGACGTTCGACCACCACGAGGACCACCCGGACTTCATCCGCCTGGTCAGCATCGAGAACATCCACGAGGCCGAACACATCGCGGCCTCCGCCGAGTTGAGCCGTATCGGCTCCCCGGCGATCGAGGTCCTGCGGCGCATCCTCGACACGGGACGCGCGTCGGGGCTGTTCACCGCGGACGTGGACGCCGTGGATCTGCACGCGATGATCAGCTCGTTCTGCTTCTTCCGCATCGCGAACAGGCACACCTTCGGCGCGCTCTTCGGCCGCGACCTGGTGGACAGCGGGCGGCGCGAGCACTACCGGACCATGCTGGGCGACATGATCATCGCGTATCTCACGGCCGACCGGGCGGAGTAGGGCCGCCGCCGGCCCTCGGCGGTCGGGGCCGGATCCTGCGCGAACCCTTGACAGGGGCGTCAACTGCTCGCAGCATCCCTAGCCATCCGCAACTAACTACCTAGTGCGTTAATTAGCCGGGGCCCGCTCGTTCCTCCCCGATGGAACCTCCCCGCACGGAACCTCCCCCCGAAGGAGCCCGACGTGACCGCTCACGCCCCTGCCCCCGCTCCCCCACCCCAGGCCCAGCCCCGTAAGGCGGCGCTCGCCGCATGGATCGGCAGCGCGCTGGAGTACTACGACTTCTTCATCTACGGGAGCGCGGCGGCGCTGATCTTCCCCGAGGTCTTCTTCGACGAGTCGGATCCGGCGAACGCCACCTTGCTGTCCCTGGCCACCTTCGGTGTCGCGTACGCCGCCCGTCCGGTCGGCGCGCTCTTCCTCGGTCACGTCGGGGACCGGCTCGGCCGCAAGAAGATCATGGTCTTCACCCTGGTGCTGATGGGGCTCTCGACGTTCCTCATCGGCTGTCTGCCCACCCGGGAGCAGATCGGCGGGGCGGCACCCGTCCTGCTCGTCCTCCTGCGGATCCTCCAGGGCATCTCCGCGGCGGGCGAGCAGGCCAGCGCCAACTCGATGAGCCTGGAACACGCGCCCCGGCACCGACGCGGCTACTTCACCAGCTTCACCATCAACGGGACGCAGGCCGGCCAGCTGATCGCGACCCTGGCGTTCATCCCGGTCGCCGCCCTGCCCGAGGAGCAGCTCCTCTCCTGGGGCTGGCGCATCCCGTTCTGGCTGAGCGTCGCCGTCGCGATCACCGGTTACGTCATCCGCCGCACCCTGGACGAGACCCCTGTCTTCACCAAGCAGGCGGCGACCGAGGGGGTGCCGAAGATGCCGCTGACCGTGCTGCTGCGCGACCACTGGGCCGACGTGCTGCGGGTCGTCGCGGCCTCCGTGATCGCCACGGTCAGCACGATCTTCACCGTCTGGGCGCTGTCGTACGCCACGAGCGACGCCGTCGGCCTGAGCCGTACCGGCATGCTGTGGGTGGGCGCGCTGGCCAATGTGGTCGCCCTCTTCACCATCCCGCTCTGGGCACGGCTCTCGGACCGCGTCGGCCGCCGGCCCGTCTTCCTCGTCGGCGCCGTGGGCAGCGCGGTGGTGATGCCCCTGTACCTCTGGGCGATCTCCACGGGCGGCTATCCGCTGGTGCTGATCCTGGGCGTGCTCGTCTTCGGCGTCGTCTACAGCGCGGCCAACGGCATCTGGCCCGCCTTCTACGCCGAGATGTTCCCCACCCGGGTCAGGCTCTCGGGCATGGCGATCGGCACCCAGACGGGGTTCGCCATCGCCGGCTTCGCCGTGGCCTTCGCCTCGCAGATCGCCGGGCCGGGCGGCGACAACTGGGCCGGGGTCGCCGTCTTCGCCGCCGCGCTCTGTCTGCCACCGGTCGTCGCGGCGCTCTCCGCCCGCGAGACCGCGCATGTGGAGACGGAACAGCTCGGGGAGCGGCGCCCCGGGGTGGCCGCGGAGGCCGAGGTGCCGGTCGAGGCCTGAGGGCGGCCTACGCCTTGCCCGCCGGCTCGGGCACGGGCCCCCCGGCGGGCACCTCTTCCCCGGTCTCCGGCCGGCCGGCCGGGCCCGTGACGCCCTCGGCCCCTTCACCGGCGGCCCGGAGCCTGCGCGGCCCGGCGAGGACGTACGTCAGCCCGAAGCCCGCGCCCACCACCGCCGCACCGCCGACCGCGTCCAGCACCCAGTGGTTGCCGGTGGCGACGATGGCGGACACCGTGAACAGCGGGTGCAGCAGGCCCAGCACCTTCATCCACGCCTTCGGCGCGAGCAGCAGGATCACCACACCGCACCACAGCGACCAGCCGAAGTGCAGCGACGGCATCGCCGCGTACTGGTTGGTCACCGCCGTCAGCGCCCCGAAGTCGGGGCTGTCCAGGTCCTGCACCCCGTGCACGGTGTCGATGAAGCCGAGCCCCGGCATCAGACGCGGCGGCGCCAGCGGGTAGAGCCAGAAGCCGAGCAGCGCGAGGACCGTGGCGAAGCCGATGGTGGAGCGGGCCCAGCGGTAGTCGGAGGGCCTGCGCACGTACAGCACGGCGAGGATCGCGAGCGGCACGATGAAGTGGAACGTCGAGTAGTAGTAGTCGAAGAAGTCGCGCAGCCAGGGGATGGCGACCACCGTGTGGTTCGCCCAGTGCTCGATGTCGATGTGCAGCCACTGCTCGGCGGCATGGATCTGCCCGCCGTGCTCCTCGGCGGTGGAGCGCCCGGCGGTCGCCGCCAGGCGGACCTTCGCGTACGCGGAGTAGACGACCCGGATGAGCAGGAGTTCCAGCAGGAGGTTGGGGCGGCTGAGGACCCGGCGCCAGACCGGCAGCAGCGGCACCCAGGCGAACCGCGCCGGGACCGGCTTCGCGTAGTCCGTGGGCACCGGCCGCTGCCAGTGGGGCGAGGTGCGGGACAGGAACGGCACGGCGCAGGCGGCGCCGAGCGCGGCGATCAGCAGCACGTTGTCGCGTACGGGGAGGACCACCCCGACGTTCGGCAGCAGCATCTTCCCCGGCAGGGTGAGGACGAGCACCACGACCGCGGGCCAGACCAGCCGGTCCGAGGCCCGGGTGCCGGCCCGGCCGACGACGGCGAGCAGCACCCAGAGCAGCTGGTGCTGCCAGGCGGTGGGCGACACGGCGACGGCGACACAGCCCGTGACGGCGACGGCCAGGAGGAGCTGTCCGTCCCGCGCGTAACGGGCCGCACGGCGCAGACCGAGGACGGCCACGACGGCGGCCAGCACCAGGAACAGGGCGATCTCCACCGGCCCCTGGAGCCCGAACCGCAGCAGCGCGCCGTGCAGCGACTGGTTGGCCAGGCTGTCCGGCCGCGCGCCGAGCCCGGCGCCCGCGAGGTGGTGCACCCAGTACGCCCAGGAGTCACGCGGCATCACCACCCAGGCCAGCGCGGTGCAGACGGCGAAGGCGGCGCCACCGCTCACGGCGGCCCGGCGTCTGCCGGTCAGCCAGAACAGGACCGCGAAGAGCAGGACGGCGGGCTGGAGGGCCGCCGCGACACCGGTCAGCACTCCGGGAAGGCGCTCACCGCGCACGGCGAAGCAGGCGAGGAGCACCAGCAGGACCGGCAGGATGCTGGTCTGGCCCAGGTGCAGGGTGGTGCGGACGGGCAGCGACACCATCAGCAGGGTGACCGCGACGGGCGCCGCCAGGAACGCCGTGCGCCGGCTCACCGGCGCGGGCAGGGCACGGACGACGACGAAGCCGAGCAGCACGACGAGCAGCAGCGAACCGAACGTCCAGACGACGCCGAGGGCCTGCTGCGCCGAGATGGTCAGCGGCCTGAGCACCAGCCCGGCGAACGGCGTCCCGGTGAACCGCCCCGGCTCGTACAGGGAGCCCGCGATGTGCAGGACCCCGGTCGCCCCGGTCCAGGTCTCCAGATCGGTGAGGCGTTCACCGGGCGGCCGGCGCAGCACCACCGCCACCTGCCGTACCGCCAGGACCCCGACGACCATCCAGAGGACGGCTCTGACCACCGCGGCCCTCGCCCCCGGATCCGCCGCCGCGTCCCCCCGCACACTGCGCTCCACATCCGCCACGCCGCGCCGCCCCTCCCGTTTCCACGCACTGTCCCCTCGATCCGGGTATGTGCGGATGAAGCCTCGCATTGCCCCGTGCGATAGACCCAATCAACCCCCACTTAGCCTGACTGTCACCACCGATTTGCCGAAAGAATGCCCGGATACCCGCCGGGCTCATCGTTGGCCACGCCTTCACGCGACGGACGGAATGACGCCATGACCTGGACCGTGACCCCCGAACACGTCGGCAGCCCCGACGCGGCCCTGCTGCGGAGGGACTACTACGACGAGGTGGCGAGCCGTTACTGGGGCCGCCCGGCGACCACCGCGGAGATCGACGACGGGCTCAGGGACGACGGCGCCGGCCTGCTCGCCCCGCCCACCGGGGAGTTCCTGGTGGGGCGGTACGACGGCAAGCCGGCGAGCTGCGCGGGCCTGCGGCTGGTCGACGCGGGGACGGCGGAGCTGACCCGGGTGTTCGTACGGCCCGCCTTCCGCGCGACGGGCGGTGGCGGCCTGCTGCTCGCGGGCATCGAGAGCGCGGCGCGGGCGTACGGGGTGCGGCGGATCCGGCTGGACACCCGCAACGACCTGGTGGAGGCGCGCGGGCTGTACGCGAAGCACGGGTACGCGGAGATCCCGGCGTTCAACCAGGGCCCTTACGCGGAGCACTGGTTCGCCAAGGAGCTCTGAGCCCGGGGCGGCGCGCCGACGCATCCGTCCTCGTCGCCCCGCCCCGTCGCCCCGCCCCGTCGGCCCGTCGCCCCGTCGCTCCATCACCCCGTGCCGTCAGCCCACGGAGTGGTCGCGGCGCGGTTCCGGCATGTGCGGCCGCTCCCTGCTCGACCCGCTCACCTCGGCCGACAGCTCCGTGACCAGGCGGATCAGGTCGGTGGGCCGGTCCGGCCCCCACCAGTCGCCGAGCAGCTCGGCCAGGGATTCCTCGCGGGCCCGGGAGAGCCGGACCACGGCCTCCGCGCCCTTCTCGGTGAGTACCAGCTGCATGCCCTCGCGGCGGGCGAAGCCGTACCCCTCCACCTGGCGGGCGGCCGAGGTGATCACCCGCAGCGGCACGGGGGCGACCTCGGCCAGCCGGCCGGGTTCGACGGTGCCGTGCCGTTTGATGCGCAGCAGGAGCCAGCTGGCGGCGGGCTGCAGGTCGTAGCCGGCCTTCTCGGTGATCTTCTCGTAGATCTCCCGGCGCCCCTCCCGGGTGGCGAGCACGGACAGGGCGCGGGCGCATTCGTCGTACGAGGAGCGGTGGACGGGGTTCGACGCCAGGGTCTCGGTGGTGTCGGGTGCGGTCACCGAGCCGCGCAGGGGCTCCTCCCTGAGGAACCAGGCGAAGACGAAGGCGACGAGGACGACGGGTGCGGCGTAGAGGAAGACGTCGGTGATCGAGGTGGAGTAGGCGGTGAGCACGGAGGGGCGCAGGTCGGCGGGGAGGCGGCCGATGGCCCGGGGGTCGGCGGCCAGTGCGCCGGCGTCGACGCCGGGCGGCAGGGAACGGCCGCTGAGCGCGTCCTCCAGTTTGCCGGTCAGCCGGTTGGTGAAGATGGTGCCGAACACGGCCACGCCGAAGGACGCGCCGATGGAGCGGAAGAAGGTGGCTCCGGAGGTGGCGACGCCGAGGTCCTCGTAGCCGACGGAGTTCTGCACGATCAGCACGAGCACCTGCATCACCAGGCCGAGTCCGGCTCCGAAGACGAAGAAGCAGAGGCTCATCGTCCAGGTGGAGCTGGTCTCGGAGAGCGTGTGGAGCAGCAGCAGGCCGACGACGGTGAGGGCGGTGCCGGCGATCGGGAAGATCTTCCAGCGGCCCGTACGGCTGACGATCTGGCCGGAGCCGGTGGAGGTGAGCAGCAGGCCGAGGACCATGGGCAGCATGTGCACACCGGACAGGGTCGGGGTGATGCCGTGCACGACCTGGAGGAAGGTCGGCAGGTAGGTCATCGCGCCGAACATCGCGAAGCCGATGACGAAGCTGATGACGGCGACGAGGCTGAAGGTCCGCTGCCTGAACAGCTTCAGCGGCAGCACCGGCTCGGCCGCGCGGCGCTCGGCCGCGACGAAGGCGACGAGCAGCACCACGGCGAGGACGGCGAGGACGATGATCTGTGCCGAGCCCCAGGCCCAGGTGGTCCCGCCGAGCGAGGCGACGAGGATCAGGCAGGTCGCGACGGAGGCGATCAGGAAGGTGCCGAGGTAGTCGATGGTGTGCTTGGTGCGGCGGACCGGGATGTGCAGGGCCGTGGCGATGACGAGCAGCGCGACGATGCCGACGGGCAGGTTGATGTAGAAGACCCAGCGCCAGCTGAGGTGCTCGGTGAAGAAGCCGCCGAGGAGCGGTCCGAGCACGCTGGTCACTCCGAACACCGCGCCGAACAGGCCCTGGTACTTGCCTCGTTCGCGTGGGGTGACGATGTCGCCGACGATCGCCATCGACAGCACCATCAGTCCGCCGCCGCCGAGGCCCTGGAGGGCGCGGAAGCCGATCAGCTGCGGCATGTTCTGGGCCATGCCGCAGAGCGCGGAGCCGATGAGGAAGATGACGATGGCCGTCTGGAAGAGCCGCTTGCGTCCGTACTGGTCGCCGAGCTTGCCCCAGAGAGGGGTGGCAGCGGTGGCCGCCAGCAGGTAGGCGGTCACCACCCATGACAGGTGGTCCAGGCCGCCCAGTTCGCTGACGATCGTGGGCAGGGCGGTGGACACGATGGTCTGATCGAGTGCGGCGAGGAGCATGCCGAGGAGCAACGCGCCGATGGACACGAGGACATTCCGCCGGGACCGCCCCTCACCTGCTGCAAGGGGTGGCGGGCTCAACTGCTGGGCCATGAGCATCTCCTCGGGTCCGCTTCACCCCTATCCTGGCCGCTGTGTGCCGTTATGGCCTGCCGAGCAGTGGTACGGGCGTTGGGCTCGTCCGAGGCGGCCTGCATAATCGCAGGCAGTTCAATGGGGAGGGGACCCACGATGACCGGACCTGTGTGCCCGGAGTGCGGCGGCGAGCAGGGTGCGAGACCCGGGGCGGGGTGCGCCTGCGGAGCCCGTACGGCCGACCGGGACGCCCGGTCGGCGGAGATCGCGGCGGCGGAGGACTTCGACCCGCTGCGGATCCGCCCGTACGTGACGCTGAGCAGCGACGACGACGTCTCGGACCCGTACGTGGCGCCGGGGGGCGGCCACGGCACCGGGGGGTCGTACGCGGCGCCGGGCGGCGCCGCCGGGGAGCGTGACGCGCCGGGTCCGGGGGAGGCGGCGACGACGATGCCGCTGTTCCTGGACGGGGTGCGCGGCGGGGCGGCCGGGGCCGGGCGGGGGTCCGGGCCGGGTGCGCCGCCCGAGGGTGTCGCGGCCGACGGGGCCCGTCGGCGTACCGCGGCGGCCTACGCGGGCGGTGGCCCCGATCCCGTGCAGCCACGCCGCCGACGGCCTTTCGCGGTCGTCGCCGTGGGGGCGGCGGTGGCCGCGGTGGTGGGCACGGCCGCGTTCGCGAGCGGACTGTTCGACGACGAGGACCGCCGGGAGACGGCGCTGCCCGAGGTGACGTCGAGCGTGCCGGACGGGGGCGGCGAGCCGGCGGCGTCCGTGTCGGAGTCCCCGTCCGCGTCACCCTCGGCCACGCCGTCCCGGTCGGCGTCGGCTTCGCCCTCGGCGTCCCCTTCCCCCTCGAAGAGCCCTTCGGCGTCGCGTCCGGCGACCGTTTCGGCGTCGCCGTCGCCTTCGGCGTCCGTGACGAGGGCCCCTGCCACGACCGTGGCGGCTCCGCCGGCCGAGGAGGTGTCCGGGACCACGCTGCGGCGCGGGGACCGGGGCGCGGAGGTCTCCGAGCTCCAGCGGCGGCTCCAGGAGATCTGGGTCTACCGGGGGCCGGACGACGGCGACTACTCGGAGCGGGTGGAGCAGGCGGTCGCGGAGTACCAGAGGTGGGTCTCGGTCCAGGGTGATCCGCCGGGCGTCTACGGGCCGGAGACGCGGCGCGCCCTGGAGGCGCAGACGAGCGGCCGGGGGCGCCGGTCCTGAGCGGCGGAGGTCTGTGCGGGGGCCGGTTCCGTTCGGGGGCCGGGTTCCGCGCGGGTCCGGGGTCACGGTGCGCGGGTCCGAGGTCACGGTGCGCCGGGTCCGGGGGATTGGCGTTTCGGCGGCGGTTTTTGTATCGTGATGGAACAAAGTAGCCTCCGCCCGTTCTCCCTGACCGGCGGGCGGGGCTGCTTGTTTCTTCACCCACAGCTACGAGCTGTTCCCCCGCGCTCTGGAGCATGCCGATGTCGGCCACCGTCCTCGAAGCCCGCGCCCTCCTGCTGGACATGGACGGCACCCTCGTGAATTCCGACGCGGTGGTGGAGCGCTGCTGGCGCCGCTGGGCGGTCGCCCAGGGGCTCGACCCCGAGGCGACCCTCAAGGTCGTGCACGGACGTCAGGGTTACGCGACGATGGCCGCCCTGCTCCCGGACCGCCCCATGGAGCAGAACTACGCGGAGAACCGGATCATGCTCGCCGAGGAGACCGCCGACACGGACGGCGTGGTGCCCATCGGCGGCGCCACCGCCTTCATGGCGTCGATCGCCGGCCTCCCCCACGCGCTCGTGACCTCGGCCGACGAGGCGCTCGCGCAGGCCAGGATGACGGCGGCGGCCCTGCCGGTGCCGGAGACCCGTGTCACCGCCGAGATGGTCGGCGCGAGCAAGCCGGACCCCGAGGGCTTCCTCAAGGGCGCGGCCGAGCTGGGCTTCGACCCGGCGGACTGCGTCGTGTTCGAGGACTCCGAGGCGGGCATCACGGCGGGCCGCGCGGCCGGGATGCGCGTGGTGGGCGTCGGCCCGCGCGCGGCGGCGCTCTCCCCGGACGCCCATGTCGAGGACCTGACGCAGCTCCGGGTGGAGGCGGTCGCGGACGGTTCGATCCGTCTGCACATCGACGCCAGGTAGGAGGCGCACCCCCGGGGGCCGTCCCCGACGTACCGAACGGCGCCCGGGCCTTGACCGGGCGCGCACCGCCGTCCCGGCCTTCACCACGCACGCACCGCCACCCCGGCCTTGACCGCGCACGCGCCGGCGCCCGGGCCCCGGGAGCGTTCCGCCTCACTCGCGGTGCAGCACACCCCGCGCGACCAGTTCCAGCACCAGCGCGACGGCGACCGCCTGCACCGCCATCAGGGCCACCAGGACGAACAGTTGCACGGCGCCCGCCTCCACCGGTGAGGCGCCGCCCAGCAGCATGCCCACGAAGGCCCCGGGCAGGGTGACCAGCCCCACGGTCCGGGTCTGGTCGAGGCCCGGCAGCAGCGCGTCCGACGCCGCGGGGCGGGCGATCTCCAGCCGGGCGTCCCGGTCCGGCAGGCCCAGCGCCATCCCGGCCTCCACCTCCCCCCGCCGCGCCCCGAGTTCGTCCAGCGCGCGCCGCCCGCCGAGCACGGTCGCGGTGAGCGCGCCCCCGATGAGGATGCCCGTGACCGGGATCAGCGCGATGCCGCGCAACGGCAGGAGCCCGGTGAGCAGGAGCGCCGCCACCACCGGTACGACGCCCGCCGCGATCGGCGGAGCGGCCCACCACCAGGTGCCGTTGGGGGTGATCCGCCGGCCCGCGGTGCGCACGGCGACCGCGAACATCAGCAGCAGGAAGCCGAGCAGGGGCCACGGCGAGCGCACCACCCAGCCGATGAGCAGGGAGACGACGGCCAGTTGGGCCGCGGCCCGCACCCCGGCGACGGCGATCTCGCGGGACCGGCCCAGTGACGCCCAGGCCGCGACGGCCACGGCGGCCACCAGGAGCACGGCGAGCACGGCCCCGAGCGCGGGATTGACCGGAAGCAGCACCTGGTCACCCTAAAGGGGGACACCCGCCCCTGGAACTGCGGGTCCGTCACCCCTCCACGTCGAACACCCTTCGGACGGGACGTCAGACCGACCGTCCTACCTCTTGATGTGACGTGCGCATGTCGTCACTCTGTTACCTGACGACCACCCCACCGAAACCCGGTGCCGCCACGATGGCCGGGCTCGCAGGTCGCCCGCTCAACAGCCCCCCACATCAAGGGAGTTCGAATGTCCGGTATCTACGCGCGTCGCATAGCCGTCCTCGCCGCCTCTGCGGCGCTCGCCGCGACGACGGGGCTTCTCACCGCCCCGACCGCCCAGGCCGCGATGCCCACCCCGGTCGCCGCCTCGACCGCCCGTACGTATCTGAGCCAGCTCACCGTGTCCGCCGAGGGCTCCTCGTCCGGCTACAGCCGCGACAAGTTCCCGCACTGGATCACGCAGTCGGGCGCCTGCAACACCCGCGAGGTGGTGCTGAAGCGTGACGGCACGGGTGTCGTCCAGGACTCCTCCTGCGCCGCGACCAGCGGCAGTTGGTACTCGGAGTACGACGGCGCCACCTGGACCGCCGCCGCCGATCTGGACATCGACCACATGGTGCCCCTCGCCGAGGCCTGGCGCTCGGGGGCCAGCGGCTGGACCACCGCCCAGCGCCAGTCCTTCGCCAACGACCTGACCCGCCCGCAGCTGATCGCGGTCACCGACAACGTCAACCAGTCCAAGAGCGACCAGGACCCCGGCGAGTGGCTCCCCTCGCGCGCCGCCTACCGCTGCACCTACGCCCGCGCCTGGGTGCACGTGAAGCACTACTACGACCTCACCGTCGACTCCACCGAGAAGAGCGCCCTGCAGTCCGTCCTCAACGGCTGCTGACCCTCCCGCCCCGGCGGAACCATCCCGCCCTCCTCCGTCGTTCCGTACCCTACGGAGCCATCGGTGACGGCGACGCGAGGAGGGCACACATGGCCGGGCTACGCCTGGGACCACTGCTGAGGTACGTCGACTGGGAGTCCGGCTCCCGGGCGACGGTCTGGGTGGAGGCGACCAGGCCCTGCACGGCGGAGGTCCGCTGCGCGGACGGGGCGTCGGGGACCTCCCCCACGTTCGCCGTCCAGGGCCACCACTACGCCCTGGTGGTGGTGACGGGCCTGACACCCGGCTCGTCCACGCCGTACGAGGTGCTGCTCGACGGCCGCCGCGTATGGCCGCCGGAGGACTCCCGCTTCCCGCCGAGCACCATCAGCACGCCCGCGGTGCCACAGCCGGAGGAGGCGGGTCCGGTCCGGGTCGCGTTCGGCTCCTGCCGCTGGGCGGCTCCACCGGCCCACGGCCACCGGCACGGGTACGACTCCAGCTCACACCCCAGCACGGGAGACCCTTCCCCAAGCTCTCGACTCCGCTCGAGCAGGGGAGACCCTTCCCCAAGCTCTCGGCTGCGCTCGAGCAGGGGAGACCCCATTGGCCCCGACGCGCTCGATGCGTTGGCGTCGCGGCTGGCCTCCGATCCCTCGGCCGTACGTCCGGACGTCCTCCTGCTCCTCGGCGACCAGGTGTACGCGGACGAGACGTCGCCGGCCACCCGCCGACGGCTCGCCGCCCGCCGCGACCTGGACGAGGCGCCCGGCGCGGAGGTCGCGGACTACGAGGAGTACACCCACCTCTACGACGAGTCCTGGCAGGACCCCGAGGTGCGCTGGCTGCTCTCCACCGTGCCCAGCTGCATGATCTTCGACGACCACGACGTCGTGGACGACTGGAACACCAGCGCCGCCTGGGTCCAGGACATGCGCCGCACCCCGTGGTGGCACGAGCGGATCGTCAGCGGACTCATGACGTACTGGGTCTACCAGCACCTCGGCAACCTCTCCCCCGAGGCCCTGGAGGCCGACCCGGTCTACGCCGCCGTACGCGCCGCACCCGACGGCACCGAGACCCTGCGCGCCCACGCGGCGGCCGCGGACGCCGACCCCACACGGGTCCGGTGGAGCTACCGGCGTGTTTTCGGCCGAGTACGGCTGCTGATGGTCGACACCCGGGCGGCCCGCTCGCTGGAGGAGCAGCAGCGGTCGATGCTGCGGGCCGAGGAGGAGCGGTGGCTGCGCGACGAGATGCTCACGGACCGCGGCGCGTACGACCATCTGCTGATCGGCACCTCGCTGCCGTGGCTGCTGCCGCCGCTCATACACGACGCGGAGACCTGGAACGCCGCGCTGTGCCGCGGGGACCGTGGCGAGCGCTGGGCGCGGATCGGGGAGAAGGTGCGCCGGGCCGGTGACCTGGAGCATTGGGCCGCGTTCCCGGAGTCGTTCCGCCGCCTGTCGGAGCTGCTGAGGGAGGCGGGGCAGGGTTCCGACGCGCCCGCGACGGTTTGTGTGCTCTCGGGCGATGTGCACCATGCGTACGTCACGGAGCCCCAGTGGTCCGATTCCGACCCGGAGGACACGGCTGCCGCACGCGTCCTGCAACTGACCTGCTCTCCCGTCCACAACTCCATCCCCGCGTACGTACGCGCCGGATTCCGCTTCGGCTGGAGCGGGGCGGGCCGGTGGCTCGGGCGCGCGCTGAGGTTCCACGGACGGACCGGGCGCCCTCCGATGCGCTGGCGCAAGACGGGCGGACCATGGTTCGGCAATCAGCTGATGACGCTCACCCTGCATGGCCGGAAAGCTGCGCT
Source organism: Streptomyces sp. NPDC104381 (assembly GCF_055583745.1). NCBI lineage: Bacteria > Bacillati > Actinomycetota > Actinomycetes > Kitasatosporales > Streptomycetaceae > Streptomyces > Streptomyces sp. NPDC104381. Next base: position 499,412 of record NZ_JBVJNK010000001.1, on the reverse strand, counting down.
GACATTGGTTCAGGCCAGGGCCAGGCCCGCAGGAGCACAGCTCGAGACCGTTCTGGAGCGCACGCTGACCTCGAACTGATCACCAATTTTCAGCCAGTCGACAGAATGTTGAACTTGCAAGCACAAGTGAGGCCACCCTAACCTGATGGGCCCCGCTCGGTTTCACGTCCCCAGACCGAAGGAGCCCCACCTCCCATGTCCATACGCCTGAACCGGGCCCAGCCCTACGCGCTGGGTCTCTTCCGCATCGTCATCGGCTTTCTCTTCGCCTGCCACGGCGCCGCCTCGCTCTTCGGTGTCCTCGGCGGCTCCATGGGCGGTGGCTCCATCCCCGCCGGCACCTGGCCCGGCTGGTACGCGGCGGTGATCCAGTTCGTCGGCGGCATCCTGGTCGCGCTCGGCCTCGGCACCCGTGTCGCCGCGCTCGTCTCCTCCGGCTCCATGGCCTACGCGTACTTCAAGGTGCACCAGCCCGAGTCGCTGTTCCCCCTGCAGAACGGCGGCGAGGCCTCGGCGGTCTTCTGCTGGACCTTCCTCCTGCTGGTCTTCACGGGCCCCGGCGCCGTGGCCCTGGACCGGCTGTTCTCCTCGCGCGGCGACTCCGCCCGGGAGAACGCCCCCGCTCCCGAGGAGGCCCGGGCCGTCTCGGTCTGAACCCCCGCTCCCCCGCACCCCGGCCCCCCTCCTCCCGAGGGGGGCCGGGGTCGTCACGTGACCTGCACGACATCGGCCGCCCGCCCGGTGAATACCAGGTGAACCGGGTGAACGGCAGGCGTACGCTGTACAGCTGGCCCTGCCGCTCCTGCCGCTCCCCTGCGACGTCGCGGCGTTGACGCGGAACACGGGAACCGGGAACGGGGAGTAGAAAGTGCTCGAGAGTGTGGGTGCGCTGACCGGCAGCCCATGGATCTACGCGGTGGTCGCCCTCTCGGTGCTCCTGGACGTCTTCCTGCCCGTCCTGCCCAGCGGCGTGCTGGTGATCACCGCGGCCACGGCGGCCGCCGCGAGCACGACCACGGTGACCGCTGCGGCGGGTGAGGCCACCCGGCACGTGCCCTCGCTCCTGGTGCTGACCCTGTGCGCGGCCACCGCCTCGGTGCTCGGCGACCTCGTGGCGTACCGCCTGGCCTGGCGCGGCGGCGAGCGTCTGGACCGGGCCATCGCCAGGTCCCGCCGCCTCACCTCCGCACAGGAGCGCCTCGGCGCCGCGCTGAGCCGTGGCGGTGGCGCGCTGGTCGTCGTCGCCCGCTTCGCCCCGGCCGGCCGCTCCGTCGTCTCCCTGGGCGCGGGCGCGGCTCACCGCAAGGTGAAGGAGTTCCTGCCCTGGTCGGCGTTGGCCGGAGTGGCCTGGGCGGTCTACAGCGTGGGCCTCGGCTACTTCGGCGGCCAGTGGCTGGGCGCGGGATGGCTGGGCACGGCCGTCTCGGTCCTCGCCCTGTTCCTCGCCGGCGCCCTCGCGGCCGTCGTCGTACGCCGCCCCGCCCACGCCTCGGCGGCCCCGGCAGCGGGAGCCCCGGCCGGGACCTGACGGGCCCGGCACGGGCGGCCCGCACCGGCCGGGACCTGCGCCCGCGTCCCGCTCAGACCCGGGCGGCGCCCCGTATCTCCAGGCCGTCCAGCAGCCGCTGGGTGGCCTCGGTGATCTCGGCGACGGCCCGGTCGAAGACCTCCTGGTTGTGCGCGGCGGGCGCACGGAAGCCGGACACCTTGCGTACGTACTGCAGGGCGGCGGCCCGCATCTCCTCCTCGGTGGCTTCCTCGGGGATGGACGGCGGACGAAGCGTCTTGATGGAACGGCACATGTCTCCAGTGTGCGACGCACCACTGACAACGCGCCCCGGGAACTACACGCCCGGTGGGTCCCCGAGCCGATCGAGCGCCGGGACGACGTAGCTCCCGTCGAGAACCTCCTGGTCGGGAAGGTGGAGCCGCAGCACCGGCCGGAAGGCGCCCGGCGGCAGCGGCAGCCAGTTAGCCGCGCCCTCGCCGTCCGCCGGCCGCTCCGCGGACAGGTGCAGCGTCAGCGACCCGTCGTCGCCGTGGACGAGCCCGGGCGTACGGCTCCCGATCGCGTACCGGTCCGCGCCGTTCGGAACCAGGTGGCCGCCGGGGCTGTCGTACACGGTCAGCGACCAGAAGGCCCGGACCGGCGGCGGCTGCGCGAAGCGCAGCGCATAGCGGTGGGCCCCGTCGAGCGTGCGGCCCCGGGAGTCGCGCGAGGTGTGCGCGACCACCGCCTCGTAGCCGTGCGGAAGCCGGTACCCCCGCCGCGCCGCGACCGCCCTGACCAGGTACGACGCCTCCCGGTCCGGGAGCGTCCACTCCGGCGTGCCGAGCGTGCCGACCCCGAAGTGGTCCAGGTTGTGGTCGCGCAGATGGGGAGTGGCCTGCCAGGCGCCCGGCGGGCCCTCGGCCAGCACCTGGGGCAGACGGGCCGCCTCCTCCACCCGCAGCCGGCCCAGCGCGAGTCCCCGCCCCAGTGCCCGTACGAGACGGGGCGAGGCGGACACGTACGGCGAGAGCCCCTCCTCCAGGATCCCCAGGGGCTGGAAGCGGTCCTGGTACGCGCGGTCGGCGGCGGCGGGCGGGAAGTCGGCCATCCACACCCGGAGCTCCTCGAAGAACCGCAGCTCCCCCGGCACCCCGGGCTCGGTTGCCGGGAGTCCGGTGCGGTGGGCGCGGTCGCCCAGGTGCGTGAGCGTCAGCTCCTGCTGGAGCGTTCTGACCCGGGGCATGTCGTCGGGCCCGTCGCAGACGAGACGGCCGAGGACGGAGACGACGGAGGTGGGTGCGTCGATGACCCCGGACACCACGTCGGGGACGGTGCCGGACCAGCCGGGCGGCACGACCAGCCAGTCGCCCTCGCCCGTACCGGTGGCCCGGGTGCCGAGGTAGGCGAAGGCATTGCCCCAGGTGTCGACGAACTGGAGGACGTAGTACGCCCCGCCGGTGTCCGGGACGTGCAGCCTGACGGGCCCTCCGGAGAGGTCGAGCTGCGCGAGCGCGTCGACGAGGTCGGCCGGGGCGTACGGGGTGTACGTGGCGGGTGTGGCCGGCCCGTCCGCGTGGGCGAAGGCGTTGAACGGGGTGGCGGGTGTCGCCTCGCAGCCCTCCCGCAGGCAGGCCTGGACGCCCGACAGCCGGCGGACGAGCGGGGACCCGTAGACGTACGCGTCGGCGGCCAGCGCCGTGATCGCGTCCGGCTCCATGCCGCCTCGCCCGGGGGCCACGTCAGATGACCGGCTTCGCCCGGTGGGCGCACAGGGCCCAGATGACGAAGGTGTCGAGCGCGATGGAGATGACCGCCCACACCGGCTGGTACGGCAGCCACATGAAGTTGGCGACGAGGTTCAGCGCCGCGAGCACGATGCCCACCCCCCAGGCCCACGCGGAGCCCTTGAGGATGCCCCAGCCGACGACCACCAGGATCACCCCGAGGACCAGGTGGATCCAGCCCCAGGCGGTGATGTCGAACTTGAACGTGTAGTTGCTGATGCGGGTGTACACGTCGTCGGACGCGATGCCCGCGATCCCCTTGACGATGGAGAGGATGCCGTCGACGAGGAGCACGACCCCCGCGAACATCGCCCCGGCGGCTCCCCAGGGGCTGGGCTCGGAGGCCGAGGGCCGGGAGGAGCCGGGCACGGACGATGCTGACTGGGTCATGGGATTCCCTCCGCTCGACGGGCCACCCGCACTGCTGGGGGGCAGCTCCGACCCTGTGGGACGACCTGACCGGCCACGACCCGGACGCCCCCGTTCGGGTGACGGCCCCGGCCGTGTTCAGGGCGCCCCCACGGTCACGACCTGCCCCTGTGCGTCGACGGTGAGCACGATCCGTTCGACATCGTTGGTCAGCGCCAGGACCGCCCACACACCGCCCCAGACGAAGCACGTGAAGACGGTCAGAAAGGCGTGCAGCACATGGTTGACCGGCTCCCCGCGCACCATCACGGCCTGGCTCCCGGACCGGGACTCCACCCGCCACCCGGCGGCGACCCGCCGGCTCACCACCCAGTCCAGGATCAGCCCCCGCTGCGTGGCGTCGGGGGTCCCCGTGCTCGCCCCGTAGTAGCCGGGGGGAGGTTCGAGTGACGCCTCCTGCCGGTGTCCGCGTCCGTGTCCTCCACGACGACGCTTCACGGGCTCACCTCCAGGTGTCGAGGTCTCCGCCCCGCCACTCGATCAACTCCGGCTGGTCCAGATCGATCTCCTCCGCCCCCTCGGCGAGCCCGGCCCGCCGCAGGAACGAGGCGACCTCCCCGCGCCCGTGCGCCAGCCCGACGATCTGCCCACGCACGGTCACCCGCCGCGCCCCGGTCGGCGAGGGCGGATACACGATCACAGGCGGATGTCCGGACATGCCTCCACGGTCCCCCGCCCCCCGCCCCCTCGCATCCCGGGGCCCGCGGGGCGGCGTGCATGCTGGACCTTCAGCCGCGCTCCTCGTACCGCTGATCAAAGGGCGGGGCGTGGGCGGACCGGCCACGGTGGAGGATCGGACAGTGAGCACAGGCAGTCGCGGGGTACTGGGGGTCGTGGGTACGGCGACCGACGGGGTCGAGACGCTGCGTACCGGCCTGGTCGAGCCGGCCGTCGCGCTGGGCTGGCAGGTCGCCGTGACGCTCACGCCGAACGCCGGCCGCTGGCTGAGGGCCTGTGGCGAGTGGGACCGGCTCGAGTCCTCGACCGGCCTCCCGGTACGCGACACCCCGCGCCTGCCCGCCGAGCCCCGCCCCCATCCCGTCGCCGACTGCTACGTCGTCGCACCGGCGAGCGCGAACTTCGTCGCCAAGCTCGCCACGGGCATCGCCGACAACCAGGCCCTGACGCAGGTCGGCGAAGCCCTCGGCACGGCCGGCGTCCCGGTCGTGGTGTTCCCCCGGATCAACGCGGCCCACGCACGGCATCCGGCGTGGGACGGCCACATCGAGGCGCTGCGCCGGGCAGGCGTGGAACTCGTGTACGGAGCGGACGTCTGGCCCCTGTACGAGCCACGGGAGGGCCCCGCGGTCCGGGAGCTGCCGTGGGCGCAGATCCTGGCCCGCCCGGCGGTGGGACCGCGCTGAGGCGGCACCGTCCTCACCGCGCGGGTGCTTACCGTGCCCGGCGCCGCCGCTCGTACCGCGCACGCGCGAGGTCACAGGCGTGGCGGAGCAGCTGTCGCACCGCCGCGTCGGTCCGCGGGCCCGGATTCACGACCGCGAGCCAGGCGGCGGAGCCGTAGACGGGGTGAGCGATCACGACGTCGGTGACGCCGGGGTCGACATGGGTGACGTCGGTGACGCCGGGGCCGACGTCGCCGGCGGGTTCGCCCGGTGCGTGTCCGGTCCGTTCGCCGAACGTCTCCTTCCCCACGGCTACGTTGACGCGGAAGGCGCCCGGCCGGTCCAGTCGCGACGTCTCGTCGCCCGGGTAGTTCTTCGTCACGATCGTCGCGAAGGGCTGGATCATCTGCGGCACGACGCCGTCGGGAGCGTAGTAGAAGAACGTGTCCCCCCAGCTGATCTCCGGTGAGCCGTCCCCGGCCTCCGGCCTGACGGCCAGGGATCCGTCGAGGCCTGCCACGAAGTCGATGATCTCGTCGATGGTCATGAGATCGAGCGTTTCATTAAGGTGCTTGTGGAGACTTCGAGCCGCCTCGATCCGCCTTCGAGCCGACTTCCTGAGGAGTGACGGGTGCCAACCCTCAACTCGCCCGTCCTGCGCACGGCCGATGTGGCGCGCCGTGCCGGGTACTCGGTCCAGCAGATCCGCAACCTCGAACGGGACGGCGTCCTGCCCCCGGCGGCGCGTACGGCCGCGGGCTACCGGGTCTACGGCGAGGCCCATCTGCGGTCCGCGCTGGCCTACCGGGCCCTCGCGGCCGGCACGGGCCCGGTCGAGGCCAAGCGGATCATGCGGTCCGCGCACGGACACCCGGTCGCGGAGGTCCTCGCCCTGCTCGACGCGGCACACGCCCGCCTCGACCGGGAGCGTACGGAGCTGGGCCTCGCCAGGGAGGCCGCCGCGTCGATCGCCGCGGAACCGGTCGACGACGTACGCCCCTCGGACGCGATGACCGTCTCCGAACTCGCCGCCGCGCTCGGAGTGCGCCCGTCGACGCTGCGGCACTGGGACGCCGAGGGCCTCGCGGTTCCGGACCGGCTCCCTCCGCGAGGAACGCGGCGGTACTCACCGGCCCAGGCGCGGGACGCCCGGATCGTGCACCAACTACGCCGCGCCGGCTACCGGATCGCACCGCTCCGGGCCTTGATGCCGAGCCTGCGACGCGGGCACGGACGGGAGGAGACGGAAGCGGCACTGGCCGCCCGGGACGCGGACATCACGGCACGCTCCCGGGCCCTGCTCGAAGCCGCGGCCCCACTCGGCGCGGCCCTGACCGCGGGTGGATCACTGGCGTAGGCTCCGGCTGTTCGCATGCGGGGGCATGCATGGCCGAGGGGGCGTACATGAGTGATTCCTGGAGAGACGACGCACCGGACAGCGGTGTCCCGGACGACGGGGTCCCGGACGACGGGCCAGGTCCGCGTCCCCGGCGCCGGCTCCGGCGCCTGGCGATCACCGTCCTCGTCCTGGCGGTTCCGGTGGGAGGGCTGGTCTGGCTGTTCCAGGACGACCTGTTCCACCCGTTCGGCGACCCACGGGCCTGCGAGGGCAGCGACGCGCCGCTGTCAGGTCAGTTCGGCGCAGGGGGCGCACCGCTCCCCGGGGACGCGTCCGACGTCCACTACTACACGCGGGAGGGCCACACCGAACTCTCCTTCGTGAGCAGCCGGGTACCCGACTTCCTCCACACGGCGGGCTTCCTCCCGGCGGAGGCATCCCCGTTCGAGGAGCAGTACGTCGACGACAAGTACGCGCTCGGCGAGGGCGAGACCGAACTCCCGAGGGGCCTGTGCGGCACCGGCATCCGGGGCCCCGTCCTGACCTACGGCAGCACGGCCGCCACCATCATGATCGAACGCTCCCCCTTCACCACGGACCGCTTCCGGGCCCCGGCGCGCGCCATCATCACGTACAACAACCCCTGACACGGGGGCGGTACGGGTGGCTTCAGGCGTGCGGGGTGGGCCGGTAGACGAGTTCCTGGATGTTGCCGTCGAGCGTCCGGCTGTCGAGCAGTTCGAGGTCGAAGTCGGCCGCGCCCTCGAAGACCGGATGGTCACCGGTCCTGCCCGTGATCACGGGGAAGAGCGTCACCTGGACGTGGTCGACCAGGCCGGCGGCCATCAGAGTCCGGTTCAGCGCCATGCTGCCGTGCGAGCGCAACGGCACGTCGGACTCCTCCTTGAGCCGGGAGACCACATCAACGGCGTCACCGCTCACGACGGTCGCGTCCGGCCACCGGAGAGGCCCCTCCAGAGTGCTCGACACCACCGTCGCGGGCAGGTTCCTCATCCGGGTGACCCACGGATCCGGGTCCCGCCCCGCCCCCTCGAAGGCCGGGGTCAGTACCTGCGCGAACATCCGAAAGGTCGTGCCCCCGAAGACCATCCGCTGCTCGGCCCCGTACAGGGAGAGGCGGTGGTCGAGCAGTTCCGGGCCTTGCTTGCCCCAGTAGCCACCCCAGTCGGGAGTGCTGGGACGGCCGTAGCCGTCGAGGGTGGAGAAGACGTCGAAGGTGTAGGTGGCGGCCATGGTGCCCTCCTCGGGTGCGGTCACTCGGGTGCATGGTTCTGGACCGGCCGTCACGGCAGAACTCATCGCTGCTCGACGGAAACAGATGGGTGAGCGCGGACGGCGCGGACGCCAGGACCCGCGCGGGGCCGTCTCCGGGAGGAGCGGGCATTCACGGCAGGGAAGACACGCGGAAAACTGCCCGGTACCGGCATGGTGAGGCCCCACCCGGCCGGTGGAGCATGTGGACATCTTCGAACCGGGCGTAGCACTCGTCCCGGACCTCACCTGATCGCAGCGGAGCAGCTCCATGACATGGGTAGTGGGAACAGGCATGCTCATCGGCCTGCTGGCCGTCGCCTGGGGAATCGTCACGCTTCGGACGGGCTGGCTCCCGCCCACGGCGCGCCGCCACGTCACGAGGCCCCGGTTCCACGGCCTCGGCGCCCTGCTCACGGGCATGTCCCTCCTTCTGCACGGCCTCTTCCACTTCGGGACCGCGCCGGGCGCCTTCTGGGAGGTCCGCTTCTTCGGCGGAAACGCCCTCCTGCTGTCCGGTCTCCTCCTCATCGCCCTCAGCCAGCTCCCGCTCCGGCGTCGTCCTCACCACGCCGATCCGTCGGAATCCTGAAAAGGAAGAGAGATCGGCAGATCGCGACCGGGGAGCCACGGGACGGTACACCGCGGCTAACGCGCCACCCGGTAGCGCAGGTGGACGACTTGTGAGCTGAAGGTACGCGTCTCGACGAGTTCGAGATCGACCCTGCGCTCGCGCCGGGGAAAGAACGGGATGCCGCCGCCCACCAGAACCGGGTGGACCCTGGCCCGGTACTCGTCGATCAGACCGGACGCACCCACCTCGGCGGCGAGAGTCGCGCCGCCGATCGCGATGACGCCCTCCCCCGGCTCGGCCCGCCACCGCTCGACCTCCTCCGCCGGGGTGCCGGTAGCCAGCCGGGCGTTGCCCTGCACGGCCGACAGCGTGCTGGAGAACACCACTTTGGGAATCGCCTTCCAGAGCGCGGCCCACTCCAGCATCGAATCGTCGAGCGAGGGGTCCTGGTCGGCGGTCTCCCAGTACAGCATCGTCTCGTACAGCCGTCGCCCCATGAAGTGGACGCCGACCTCCCGGATCTCATCGGTGACGAAACGGAAGACCTCCTCGTCGGGCGCCGACCAGTTGAAGTCCCCGTCCGGCCCGACGATGTAGCCGTCGAGTGAGACCCCCATCGAATATGTCACGCTGCGCATCGGACACGTCCTCCTCGGTAACGGGACTCGACAGTACGACCGCGCGCCACCGGTGACTCAGCACGGCTCGCGGGACACCGAAGCCAGGACACCCCACAATCGCTGACGGCAGATCTCCAGCAGCTGACCCGCCGCGTCCGATCGAGTCGCCCGCCCAGCAGGCCCACACGCTGCCGACGGTGCCCCTCGGTGCTGCGTCGAGGCGGTTCGTACAGGTGGCCCCATGACTGACGGGGAACGCGAGGTGGTCGGCCACCTCTGCGAGCACTGCGCGAACGCGACGGCACCGTGTGACAGGTCGAGGGCGATCGCGTCCAGGTACGCGGTACAGGCGGCCGGTGGCTGCACCGGGTCGAGCGCCGGCAGGTCATCCTCTACTGAGCAGCAGCCCGAGAGGTCGCAAGCCTCGTGCCGGGCCTGGTGAACGGGGAGCGTGCTACGCCCTCGAGACACCAGCTCGGCAGCCCAGGGACGCTTCGGAGCGCCGACTGCCTCGCATGTTCAGCCAAGGGGCCACGGCGCTCACCTACGCGTGTTCCATGCCGTTGTCAGTGCCGACCTCTAGGGTCTCAAGCGCGCGGTCGGCTTCCGGGGGCTCCAGCTCTGAAAAGAATGGTTGCATCCCCGACCTGTCCGGGGGCGGCCGGGAAAGTTCCGGACCTAACCGACGGTCGGGCTTCGTCGATGGCCAGCAAACGACCTGCCAGAGCCGGCCGCGCACCTGGCCCCCAACTGAAAGACGAACAAGGCCCCGGTTCCCGGCTCTTACCGGTGACCTGGACCTTCGTCGTGTTTCCTACCGGTGGGCGCGGACGGTTGTAAGCCCGGTGCCGATCACAAGACGCTCGTAGCAGGTCAACAGCCTTGCCACGCAGTAACACACGCCACGGCAACGCCGTCGAACTCGCCTGGTGGTACGCGTGCAGGCAGATCTTGCGCTCCTGGATTGCGAGCAACCCACCAGTTCCGGCCGCATCCAGCAATCCGCAGCAATCCCTGAGCAGCGTTCCGCTGTCCGACGCATCCTGGTCACCCGACCAGCAGCGACGGAGGGGGCACCATGGGGCTCAGGTTCATCGGCACGACCAGTGACAGCGGCGACTGCCCGACCCTGTACGAGATCGACGGCACCACCGACATCCTCGTCCAGGGCGACCGCGTCACCGACCCCGAGCACCTCACCCAACTGCGGGACGTCAAGCCGGAAGAGGCGTTCGTCCGTGTACCGCGCGACCTCCTCATCCGCTTCGCACCGCGCACCGAAGCGAGGGACATGGTCCCCTTCTCCACCATCACTCACCTCTTCGAGGACTTCTGGCACACCGCGTTCCGGCTGGAGACCCGCTGCGGATACGCCACCGACCGGCGCAGTGAGAAGTGGCGGCGTTGGCAGGGTGGTGCGGACATCGCTGCGGAGCCGGACGACGCGTGGCGGGAGAACGTCCGCCGGCAGGTCGGGCAGGGAAAGCGGTTCGAGCGGGTGCGCCTGGTCGACTCGCCGCTCACCGACGGCCAACGGTTCCTTCTGGCCAGCGGGCCCAGCAACGTGGCCGCCGGCGAGGACATCCGCAACCTGCCCCGGGCGCAGGCCGTACAGCTGGGTCTCCCGGACTACGACTTCTGGCTGTTCGACTCCCGACTCGTCGCGCGCTTCGTCTTCGACGAGGAGGACGCCACCCTCGGGGTCATCCTGAGCGAGGACCCCGCCGATGTCGGTGCTGCCTGCCAGGCCCGGGACGCTGCCTGGCACCACGCGATCCGCACCGCCGAGTTCGCCAGGACGGTAACTTCGACTGTGTGAGCACAGACTTCCAGTCCGCCCGAGTCGCCCTCGGCGCCCGGCTCCGTGAGCTGCGCACCGAGGCCGGCCTCGACGGGAAGGGCGTGGCTGCCGCGCTCGGCTGGCAGCGGTCGAAGGTCTCGCGGCTGGAGACCGGAAAGCAGACCCCGTCGGCCCATGACCTCACTGCGTGGGCCTAGGCGGTCGGCCGAGCGGACCTGACCGGGGAGCTGAAGGGCAGGCTCGTCGGCCTGGAGACGCAGTACCGGTCGTGGCGCCGTCAGCTGGCAGGCGGGCACCGGGCCCGCCAAGAGCTCGCCATCGCGGAGACCTCGACGACGCAGACGATTCGCGGCGTCGAGGTCTCCCGCATTCCGGGACTGTTCCAGACTGCGGACTACGCGCGGCACGCCTTCGAAGCGAACGCCGAATTCCGGCAGGTGCCTCGGGATATCGAGGACGCGGTCCGTACGCGGATCCGCCGGCAGGAGTCCCTGTACGAACCCGGGAAGAAGTTCAGGTTCCTTGTGTGGGAGGCAGCTCTCCACATGCTGACCTGCCCGCGCGAGGTCATGGCCGCGCAACTCGACCGCCTCGCCGGGCTCATCGGCTTGGACACCATCGAGCTCGGCATCATCCCTTTCGGGGCTCAGCTGCGGCGCGCACCGGGGCACGGGTTCTGGATCTACGACCGGCGCCTCGTGATCGTCGAGACGATCAACGCGGAGATGTGGCTCGACGACGAGGAGAACATCGCCCTGTACGAGAGGGCGTGGGACTGGATGGCGGAAGCCTCCGTCCATGGACCGCAGGCACGCCGTCTGATCGGCCGCGCGCGGGCGTCTCTGGACCTCTCGTAAGCAACCGCGACCAACCCGGCGGGCCCCGTTCGCAATCCGCCGCAATCGACGCGCACCACTGCGCCCCGCTTCCTTAACGTGCTGGTCATGGCCACACGGACACGCAGTCCGGGCGCGGACTGGCTGGCATCCTGCGCCCCGGACCCTGTACAGGTGCACCGCGCGTGGGATCACGACGAACTCGCGCTCGTCCCCACCGGCCGGTGCTGGCTGGCCGTCGAGGCCGCCCTCATGCCGAGCGTGACCGCCATGCAACGCGTCGGCCCCGCCCGGCTCGGCCCCGTCCTCGTCCACCCGGGAGCCGACCGCGCATGGTGGCTGATTCCGACCGGCGTAGGGCAGCTCCTGGACGACCTGCCGCAGCTGACCGTGCACCCGGCCGGGTGGGCTCTTCTCTGCCCGCCGGCCGACCGGTACCACGACGGCCTCGGATGGCTGGAGAAGCCGGATGGGTCCGGACGCCTCACCGAACCAACCGCGCTTCGTGCCGCGTTCGGCCCTGGCGGAAATCTCCGCCTCTCTGCCGGGGCGTTCTGTTGACGGCCGTGGAGGCAGGCCGAGCACTGCCCGCCCCGGAGTCGCTGACCTCCCAGCAGCAGCGCGGCGTCGACTGCGTGTGGTGCGGGAGGCCGCTGCGCAACGGACACGCCGTCGACCTCGGAACGCAGAAGCTCGACCTCGGCGGCTGCGTCGTCCGCTGGTTCCCCCGCTCTTGTCCCACCTCATGCCCGAAGGGATAACAACCGTGACCACACCTCAGCAGCCCGCACCCACCCCGGAACGCAAGCCACAGCTCCGGCACCGAACCGCGCAGGACGCCGAGCTGGACAACCTCATCTGGCTACAGAAAACCCGGTCCAGCCGCCTCGGCCTCGACCAGAAGCGCTGAGACTCCCGCCCCGACCGCGCGCTCCTTGGCAGGACTGCGGTCGGAGCGGACTACCACCCGCTCAACGAGACGGAGGCTCAACATGCGTACCACCAACGTGACGAACTCGGCCTCGGCAGAAGGCAGGGGTGTGTGATGGTCAGCATCTTGAGGGCACCCACCGCCAGCCTCACCGCCGTCCGCATCTGCGAGGCGTGCTGGACTGCCCCGGCCGAGGGCACCCGCGTCACGGCCGACGGCACCGACCGGGTGTGCAGGGCCTGCGCGATCGGCCAGTACCCGCGCCGCGTCGACCTGTTCCCGCCGCTCGGCATCTTCGGGCTGACGGCGGAGAAGAAGAAGCGGCCGAGCAAGCCACCGCAGATGCCGCGGGATCCGGGCCCTGCGCCGCCTCCGGGCCGGACGGTGCAGCCGCCGCCGGGTACCTCGCCGGTCTAATCCGTTGACCTCCCCGCCCGTGGCCATCGCCGACCCCTTGGCTGCGGGCCGATGGCCCGGCGGCGGGTGAGCACACAGGCGGGGACGGGGCGTGGCGCCCGTCCACGCTCACCGCTCCGACGACCTTACTGGAGGCTGCGAGAAAAGATCCCTTTACGCAGTGTTCGTGCTCGCCGTGGCTTTGGGGCTGCGGCGAGGAGAGGTTCTCGGACTCCGCTGGTCAGACATCGATCTGGAGCGCCGCACGCTCACCGTGCGGAACCAGATCCAGCGGGTGCAGAAGGAGTTGTACGCGGACTCCACGAAGAACCGCCGCACGCGCGCCATTCCCGTACCGCTCATGTGCGTGGCGCCCCTTCGCTGGCAGCGTCTCCGCCAAGCCAAGCAGCGCCACGACGCCGGGCAAGCCTGGCATGACAGCGACTACGTGTTCACGACCAGGACCGGACGAACGATCGAGCCGAGGAACCTCAGCCGGTCGTTCGAGCGCATCACGGAGGGCGCGGGACTGCGTCGCATTCGTCTGCACGACGCTCGGTACGGATGCGCCACGCTCCTGTTCGCCGCCGGTGTGCCGGCGCGCGTCGTGATGGAGATCCTGGGTCACTCGCAGATCGCCGTCACGATGAACATCTACACCCACGTTTCTGACGACAAACGACGGGAGGCCATGGGACACATGGACCGCCTCCTTCGACGCCGCCGCTGACGTCCAGGCTTGCCTCCCGTAGTCCCGCTGCGGGAGGCAAGCCTGAGTCCACGAGGCATTCAGGTAGAACTGGGGTCTTCGGAAACTGGTAGATATCTCCCAACACCCCCTGCACACTGTGCACATGCCGAGTACCGACGCACAGTTGTCAACCATCGCCGATTGGATCGACAGCGCAGCGCTGGCCGAGACATCCCTTCAGGCTCACAGGAGATTTAACGAAAAGATCCCTATCAGCGAGCACGAAGGCCCAGTGGAACCCATTGGCGGCATTTCTGCAATCAGGCGGGCAGCCGCATGGGCCTTCGCGTACCATGTTCAAGTTGTTGAGAATGACAGCAAATGGCGAGTGCAGATCGTTCCCTACTTCCAAGGGCCAGACAGTCACTCCATTCCACCCCAGGTCTCCGACGTTTCCGATTTCGGCGCAGAAATCTGGACGGCACTTTGCGCGAAAACTTCCTCCCATTTCGGCAAGGCTCGTTTGCACCACCTGTTGTTCGACAGAAAAGTTGGACGAGTACGCGATCATGCCATTCTCGCCGCACAGTCCTATCTGAAGTTGGCGGGAACCTGGGAGAAGGAACTAGACAAAGGAGAATGCCTCAACATAGCGCTTCGCCTTGCGCGCGCGGTAGGAAAGCATGACCTTGCCGAAAACGCAATAGCCGAGATGCTGACTCTCGCCACCAATGCGATCGCAGGCGATGCAGATATGCCCGGCGCGGCGACTCATGTACTCGGCCCGCTGATCGGCGAGCGAGTTCCGCCAAAGGCGTTGCATGGCCTACTAGACGATGCCATCGCCAGATACAGCTCCCCGTTCATTAAAGCTCAATTCTTCAGCCTCAAGCTGCGCCTTCACAAAGGGGAGGCGGAACGCAGCGCCATCTACTCTGACCTCGTTCAGATGTGGCTGGACGCAGCAGCAACGGCAACCGGGCTCGTCCGAGCCGGACACCTCAAGACGGCCCTGCAGCACGCCCAAACATCTGCGGTACCTCATCTCATTGACCGGGCAGCGAGCTCTCTGCAAGCACTACGAAATGAGGATCTGGGACTTAAATCATTCATCGCCTCCAGCGCCGTAAGTCGGGAGGAGTTTGAGTCCTATCCAAAACCAGTAGTAGATTGCCCCGACTGGCAGCACGCTTTGCTCCACTTCGTATATTCCTACGGCCCAGCAACTGGATCCGTTGAGAACACTAGAAGAAGCGCCGCAGAGTACGCGAAACACTCTGTCATCGCAGACCTAGCCACAATGGAACTAATTGGATCCGACGGACTTCCTAGATTTTCACCTCAAAGCGACGCCGAGATCGAGGAAGTGCGCCTGACGCGCCAGGAAAGCTTCACCCTGCAACACATGGCCCCCCTACTGGCCATCGCACTTCATAGAATCGCAGAGACACACGGCGTGCCGACAGAGGAAGACCTAACGAGCTTTTTCGCTCAAGGGGAACTAACAGATGCCGAGCTCGCCTCATCCATTGCACGATGTTTCATTCGCTACTGGTCCGGAGACGTCGAAGGGGCGACCTTCACCATCGCGCCAAAAGTTGAGACACTAGCCCGGAATCTGGTGCTAGCGCTTGACGCGGGAGTATACAAACTACAGCGAAACGAAAAGCCAGGGCAGTACCCCGGCCTGGGGTACTTGCTAGGGGTTCTGCGCACAAAAGACATGGATGAATCGTGGTACCGCAGTATCCTCACTATTTGCGGAAACCCAGCGGGCGGCTGGAACCTGCGCAACGAGATCGCTCACGGATTCATACCCGCTGCTGGGTCACCTGCGGCAGCCCTGCTGTTCCAGTGTGTGATCTACCTCTGGAGCCTCGGCGCGAAGCCACAGAACGTTGACGCCGGGGTGGAGGAGGCAGAAGAAGGGCAAGCCTGACTGCCGTCACCTACTACCGTCAACGCCCCCGCAGCGGCTCGCTGCGGGGGCGTTCTGGCTGGTGGGCGCGGACGGTTTCGAACCGCCGACATCTGCTTTGTAAGAGCAGCGCTCTACCCCTGAGCTACGCACCCGTGGATGAGGCAACAGGTTACATGGCCCAGGGCCCCCGGCCGCAATCCGGTTCCGTCGGCCCGGGGAGCCGCGAGGGAGCAGCCGGGGAGCAGTCGGTGCGGCGCGGTACGGGGGTTACCCCCACCCCGAGACGGTAGCCGTCCGGATCGTCCGCGGGGTGGGGGCGTACATACGGTGGTGGCACTTCGGCAGCGCTCTCAGGGGGATCCGACATCATGACCATCCGTACGCGACGCACCGACGCACTCGTGGCCGCCGCCGGGACCGTGCTCCTCGTGGCCGCGCTCAGTGGCTGCGGCAGTACGGATGCCGAGGACGCCGCCGCCGAGCACAAGTCGTTCGCCTTCGAGGGGAAGGCGCTGACCATCGACGCCGAGAACTCGACCCTGGAGCTCGTGCCCGCCGATGTGGATCAGATCGAGGTCACCCGGCGGGTCGACGGGTGGGTCGTGCTGGGCAGTGGGCCCGATCCCGTGTGGAAGCTCGACGGGGACGAGCTGCGGCTCGAGGTCAAGTGCCACGCGGTGATCAGCAACTGTGAGGCCCACCATGAGGTGAAGGTCCCGCGCGGGCTGGCCCTGACCGTGCAGGGGGACAACGGGAAGGTCACCGCCACCGGCTTCAGTGCTCCGCTCAAGATCTCCGCCGACAACGGCGGGGTCAGGGTGCGTGACGTCTCCGGGCCGCTCGACGTGACCTCCGACAACGGTTCGATCGACGCGGAGCGGATCTCGGGGGCCTCCGTGATCGCCCGTGCGGACAACGGGGCGGTCAGGATCGGGTTCAGCCGCGTCCCTGATCTGGTGGACACGGTCAGTGACAACGGGAGCATCGCCATCGATCTGCCGGCCGGGAAGAGTACGTACGCGGTCTCCGCCCACGCCGACAACGGCCATGTCTCCGTCAAGGTGCCCCGCAGCGACAGCAGCAAGCACGTGGTGAAGGCGCGCAGCGACAACGGTGAAGTCACCGTCCGAAGTGCGAACTAACCGGCCCGTGCGTTCGTCCTAACTGGTGCGAGAATGAACCGGGCAGGGTGGATCGGCACGGGAGAGGGATGTGACGGCGACACACACGCGGCCGCAGGCGAAAGCGGGTGTTGGTTCCGCCGTCAA
Source organism: Streptomyces sp. NPDC104381 (assembly GCF_055583745.1). Classification (NCBI taxonomy): domain Bacteria; kingdom Bacillati; phylum Actinomycetota; class Actinomycetes; order Kitasatosporales; family Streptomycetaceae; genus Streptomyces; species Streptomyces sp. NPDC104381. The sequence continues at coordinate 482,715 of NZ_JBVJNK010000001.1, read as the reverse complement.
GGACGTCCTGGTGCTGATGCTGCTGCCGGTTCCCCTGGTCGCCGCCGCGCTGCCGGGTGCCTTCGCGGGCGGTGGTACGCGCCGGTGGTTCGGGGGGCGCGGGGAGAATCAGCGCGCGGACGCGCAGGCGGCGAAGGACGCCGCGGCCGAGGCGTTCTACGAGCTGGACACCGCTCAGCGCGATCTGCGGATCTCGATCGAGACGATCACCGCCGTGGACAGCTCGCCCCGTGGCCGTAAGGCCGTGGAGGACTTCGCGGCGCTGGGCCGGCGGATCGACGAGGTCAGCCACGCGTACATCACCGCGGTCGACGCCCATGACCTCGACCGGGACGATCTGGAGCCCTCGGCCGCGGCCGGTGCGCGGACCCAGCTGACCCGGGCCAAGGACGATCTGGTGCGGGTGAAGGGGGAGCTCGACCGGTTCGCCCAGGGGCTCGGGACGCTGCTCAGCAGCGCGGAGACCCAGCTCGCGCGGCTCGCTCCGGCGGTGGAGCGGGCACGTCAGGCGTTGCTCGCCGCGAGCAACGCCCTGGATTCCGTACGCGCCTCCGGGCTGCGGGCCGACGATCTCGCGTCCCGGCTCGCCGCTCTCGCCCCCGAGCTGACCAAGCTCAACCAGGGCGCCGGGCAGCACGGCGTCGCCGAGACGCTGCAGCGGGCCGATCAGGTGCTGCGGGAAGCCGAAGCGCTCCGTGCGGAGGCGGACCAGCTGCCCGAGCGGGCCGCCGAGATCGACCGCAGGCTGGTGTCGCTGCGCACCCGCGCCCAGGCCCTCACGACGCGCGCCGGGCAGGTCGAGCCGGTGCTCAGCGAGCTGCGGCGGCGCTTCTCGGCCGCCTGCTGGCAGGACCTCCAGCCGGTTCCCGAGCAGGCGGCGGTCAATGTCCGGCAGGCCGAGGCGAAGCTCTCGGAGGCCGCCGAGGCGCGGTCCGAGCAGCGCTGGGCCGACGCCACATCCCGGCTGAGCACGGTCCGGGCGCTGCTCAACGCGACCGACGAGGCGGTGTCGGCGGCCGGGGACCGGCTGCGGCAGCTCGACGCGGTGGCCAAGAATCCGCAGGCCGAGACCGACCGCACCCGGTTCGCGCTCCGGGACGCCCAGCGCCTCGCCATGGCCGGGCGCCACACACCCGACCCGCGCCATGCCCGCCCGCTGGACGACGCCGTGGCGCGGCTGGAGCGGGCGATCGAGGGGCTCGAGGGACGCCACCCCGACTACTGGCACTTCCTCACCGAGACGGAGGCCGTGCGGCAGACGGCGAACCGGGTGGTCTCGGCCATCCGCGAGGAGCTGGGAGGCGGCGCCTGAGCGCGCCACGGTGACGCGGGCGGGGGCGAAGACGGAGGCGGGGACGGGGCGAGGGGTGACCGATTTGTCCCCGGCAGCCGGTGGGCCGATCCTGGAGGTACGCAGCGGCTTCCGCTGACGCGTCCCTGGCCGTACACGGCCGAAGGAGGCCGTCATGGCCACTCATGTCCTGCATCCCCCGCGCCGGCGCGGGAAGCCGGCCCGGCGTAAGGGTTTCCTCGACGAGCAACTGCCCGTCGACCACCGCCTGAGCCAGGTCTACCGGGTCGGGGCCGGCCTGATGGGCCTGCTGCTCGTGGTCTTCGGCATCCTGGGGCTCATCGACCGTATCGGCTTCTTCGACACCGGCGGCGACACGGTCGCGGGCCTCAACACCAACGGCGCGCTGAGCATCCTGTCGATCTGCGTCGGGCTGCTGCTCTTCGTGGGCATGGTCATCGGCGGGAACTTCGCCTCGACGCTGAACATGGTCCTGGGCATCGCCTTCATCCTCAGCGGGTTCGTGAATCTGGCCCTGCTGGACAGCAGCATGAACTTCCTGGCGTTCCAGATGCAGAACGTGCTGTTCAGCTTCGTGGTCGGGCTGTTGCTGATGATGTTCGGGATGTACGGAAGGGTCAGCGGCGGCCTGCCCCACGACAATCCGTACTGGCGTGCCCGTCACCCCGAGCAGGTCGAGAAGGAGCAGCGCCGCGCACGGCCGCCGATGCCCGAGGCCGTGGAGCGGAAGAGGCTCTAATCTGGGGCCATGCCTCGTTACGAGTACCGCTGCCGCCCCTGCGGCGAGACGTTCGAACTCAGCCGTCCGATGGCCGAGTCGTCCGATCCCGCCTCCTGCCCCGCCGGGCACGAGGACACCGTGAAGCTGCTCTCCACCGTGGCGGTGGGCGGGTCGGGCGCCTCCGCCCCGGCAGCCGCCCCCGCAGGCGGTGGCGGCGGGTGCTGCGGCGGAGGCTGCTGCGGCTGACCCGCTACCTCTTGCGGGAGAGCGTCAGCCCGTCCGCCACGGTCAGCAGCACGCTCTCCATCCGGGCGTCGGCCGCCACATGGTCGTTGAAGCCCCGGATGGCGGCCGCGCCACCGGTGGCCAGCGGGTCGGTGACGCCCCCGTGGAAGAGCACGTTGTCGGTGACGACGAGCCCGCCGGGGTTCATGCGCGGGACGAGTTCCTCCCAGTACGCGATGTAGTTGTCCTTGTCCGCGTCCAGGTAGGCCATGTCGATGTGCGGCTCCGCCGGCATCGCGCGCAGCGTGTCCAGGGCGGGCGCGATCCGCAGGTCGACGCGGTCGGCGACGCCCGCCTTCTCCCAGGCGTCCTGGCCGTACGCCGTCCACTCCTCGGAGATGTCGCAGGCGATCAGCACCCCGTCCGGAGGCAGCGCCTGCGCCATCGACAGCGCCGAGAAACCGGTGAAGGTGCCGACCTCCACGATGTGCCGGGCCCCCGTCAGCCGGACCAGGAAGGCCAGCAGCGGACCCTGCTCCTGGGCGGACTGCATGCCCGCCTGGCCGGGCAGCTCGGCGTAGGTGATCCTGACCAGCTCGCGCTGGACGGTGTCCAGCGGCGGGTTGTGCGCCAGCGCGTACGCGTACAGCTCGTCGGTGATCTTGGTTTCGTTGCCCTTGGTCATGTGCGTCTCCTCCGGTCGGCCGCCCGCCCAGCTTGCCGAAGATCGCTCGGGCGTGCTCAGCGATTCACCCGCAGGGGTCGGATGCCCGCACGAAACGGCGCAGGATCTCCTCGCCCGCGGCTCCGCCCCGCTCGCGGAGTACCTCGGTGTTGGGGGCGCCCCAGCCGCAGTCGGCGAGCTCGCCGTGGCCCGGGCGCCAGGCCCGGTCGGCGGCGAGCAGCAGGTCGGCGTCCAGCAGCGAGTCACCGGCGGCGAGCGTCAGGGTGGCACCGCAGCGCCGGGCCACCTCCCGCATCGCGGCGCTCTTGGTGAGCGGCTTGGGTACGGCGTAGATCTTCCGGCCCTGGAGCGAGACGGTCCACCCCTTGAGGTCCGCCCAGTCCGACAGCTCCTTGACCCAGCCCTCGGGGAGGGCGGCGCGGTCGACGACGAGGTAGGCGAAGAGGTCTTCGGCGACGCGTTCCTTGAGCATCCAGGAGGGGTGGCCGGCCGCCTGGATGTGGGCGCGGACCTCCCCGAGGGACGCGCACTCGCCGGCGATCCGGCGGACCACGTGGTCCTGCCAGTCCCGGTCGGAGACGCCGTCGACCAGGATGTGCCCGCCGTTGGCGCAGATGGCGTACCGGGGGGCGGGCCCGGGCAGGTGGATGCGGCCGTACTGCTCCCGGGTCCGGGTGGTGGTCGGGACGAACACCGTGGTGCGGGCCAGGCCGTCGAGGAGTGCGGCGGCCGTCTCCGTCATGTAGCAGAGGGGTGCCCCGCCGTACACCTCCACGCAGAGCAGGCGCGGGGCCTGCGCGTCCGGCATGGTCAGCTGGAGGGAGGCCGCCGAGTAGATGAGGGTGCGATCGAGGTCGCTGGCTACCAGCGTCACGGGGGCGCCGGCGGATCCAGCCGCATCCACGGATCGCAGCGCCTCGGCCGACCCTGATCCATCCACGGATCGCGGTGCCTCCGCCGACCCTGATCCATCCACGGATCGCGGTGCCTCAGCGGCCCCTGTTCCCTCCGCCGACGCGCTCTCCGGTGTGTTCACGCGCTCGCTCACTTCGCCGTCACCGCCGTGCCGTCCGCGCCGGTGGCGCCCCGGGTGTACTTGGGGTGGATCAACCCGACACAGGTGTACGGGAGTTCCTCGACCTCCTCGACCGGGACCCCGCGCTGCTCGGCGAGCAGTCGTACGTGGTCGAGGTCGGCGCCGGCGCCCCGCTTGGCCAGGATCTTCCACGGGACGCGGCGCAGCAGCACCCGGGTCGTCTCGCCGACGCCGGGCTTGACCAGGTTCACGTCGTGGATGCCGTACTCCTCGCTGATGCGCTCGACGGCGGCCCAGCCCTCCCAGGTGGGGGCGCGGTCCGCGGCGAGCAGTTCCTTCGCCTCGGCGTCCACGGCGTCGGCGACCTCGTCGAAGCGGGCGGCGACCGTGTCGAGGAACAGGCCCGAGACGTCGGTGTCGGCGAGTTCGCGGTAGAACTTCGCGCCGTGGAAGTCGTGCGGGCCGACCAGGTCGGAGCGCAGCACCGTACGCGAGATCAGCCCGGACACCGTGGAGTTGAGGCAGGCGGACGGGATCAGGAAGTCCTCGCGCGTCCCGTACGTCCGTACGCAGCCACCCGGGTCGGCCAGGACCGCGATCTCCGGGTCGAAGCCCTCGAACTCCTCCAGCGCCGCCGCGAGTTCGCGGGTGATGGCGCCCTTCCCCGTCCAGCCGTCGACGAACACGACGTCGGCCGGGTCGTGGTGGGCGGCCAGCCAGCGCAGGGCGTTGGCGTCGATGCCGCGCCCCCGGACGATGGAGACGGCGTAGTGCGGCAGGTCGAGGCCGTGGCGGTGCTGGGCCCAGCGGCGCATCAGGACGCCGACGGGGGTGCCGGCCCGGGCCAGCGAGACCAGGACGGGCCGGGGTCCCCTCTCCGCGAGGACGGTCTCGGTGACGGTGCCGACGGCCCGGGCGATACGGGCGGCCGAGGTGTCCAGGGCCGCCTTGAACAGCTCCTGGTACTGCGGGCTGGGCTGGTATTCGACGGGCAGTGATTCGGCGTAGTGCGCGCCGCCGCTCTGGATGGCCTCCTCGCGCTCCTCCGTGGGGGCCTCCAGGACGGTGTCCGAGAGGTCCTGGAGCAGCCAGCCGACGTCCTCCGCCGCGTAGGAGGAGAAGGCGGGTCCCCGGAGGGGTTCGGGCAGCATGGCGGCTTCCTGCCTGTGGGGGGCCGGCGAGGGGACGTACGAGGGGACGACCGCGAGCACGACCCGGTCGGTGTGGCCGGCGAGCCGGGCCAGCAGTCCGTCGGGGGCGTGCAGGGCGGGGGTGTCGGCGGTGGAGTCGACCACGGCGACGACGGCGTCGAATCCCGCGCCCGCGACGTTGTAGGCGTACCGGTCGCCCGGCCCGTCGGCGGGGTCGTCGTGGGCGGGGAAGACGAGGCGGCTGCGTATCGCGTAGCCGGGGTCGTCGACGGCGAGGACCGGCGAGCGGGTGGTCGTGGAGTAGCGCACCTCGGCCGTGGTGGCGTCCTCCAGCGCGGTGGCGAGCCGCAGCGGCGCGTACATCAGCTCCTCGAAGCCGAGGACGAGCACCCGGCGGGCGTCGCCCAGGGCGTCGGCGATACGGGCGCCCATGGCGGGCAGCGCGGCTTCCAGGGCCGCGCGGTGGACGGGGGTGAAGCCGTGCCGCCCGCCGTCGGGGACACCGGCCGGCCAGTCCAGGGCGACGCGTACGGGGGCGGGGGCGGGCCGGGACGCGGAGGCCCCGCTCGCGACGGGCCCGGTGTCCTGCGCGTCGTACTCGGCCACCAGGCTCCGGCCCTTCTCCAGGACCCCCTCGGGCAGGCGCACGGTGCCCCGGGCGCGGGCCACCAGGTCGACGCGGGCGCCGATCTCCTCGGCGAACTCGGCGAGCCGTCCCCGGTCCGCCTCGGAGCGCATGTCCACGAGGGCGACGATGACGTACCGGTCCCGGGGGTAGCGCGCGTGCAGGGCCCGGATGGTGTTGAGCACGGTGTTGCCGGTGGAGAACTCGTCGTCGACCAGGACCAGCGGCGAGCCGTCCGCCGTGGCGTTCAGCAGGTCCGGGTCCTCGGGCAGCAGCAGATGGGAGGTGGCGTGCGAGTGCGCCTCCTCGAAGCCGCCCGCCTGGGCGACTCCGGCGACGGGGCGGCGGGTCGAGTGGAGGTACGGGGCGACACCGAGCCCGTCCGCGACGGCGTGGCCGAGGCCCGTCGCCGTCTCCGCGTAGCCGAGGACGACCGCGCGGCGCGCCTCCGCCTCACCCAGCAGGTTCCGTACCCGTTCGCCGAGCTCGAAGCCCACGCCGTGGACGACGGACGGCCGCTGCGGCACGTGCTTGCCCAGGACGTTCGAGACGAGCAGATGCGCCCGCTTCGGGTTGCGGCGCAGGGCGAGGCCCAGCAGTTCCCTGAGCTCGCCGTCGCCGACGAGCTCGACCCCGAGCCGCCCTGCGACCCAGTTACCCGACCACTCCACGTCCACTGCCTCTTCTTCCCGTATGTGCTCGTCCGCTGCCGGCCCGTGCTCGCCCATGCCCGCGCTCAGGCCGTCACACCGGCGGCCAGGAGCTCCACGAAGCCGACGTCCTCGCGGGCCACGCCGAAGACCTCGGCGCGCTGGAGGGTCCGCTCGGCCCAGGCGCGGTGGGGCTTCACTTCGTTCATCTTGTTCGTGTACGCGGAGCGCAGCACCCCGCCGCCGCCCCGCTCCGGCCGCAGTATGTCCTGTGCGTCGCTGTACTCCTCGTGGCTGACGACCGAGAGCGCGTGCACGGGCAGGACGTGGGACGGATGGATGCAGGTCTTGCCGAGCAGCCCGTTGGCCCGGTCCAGCTCGATCTCGCGCAGCAGCCCGTCGAGGTCGTGCTCGATGAGGGTGGTGCGCAGTTCCTCGGCCTGCCCCACGAAGGGGCTGCGGCGCAGCTGGGGCTTGAACATCCGCTCCTGGAGCCGGAAGTACTCCCACACGGGGCCGGTGATGGTGAAGCCGGTGCCGTCCGAGCGGCCCAGCACGTTGACGACGTCACCGATGACCGCGCCGACGATCTGGACGTCGTACGCCGTCATGTCGGGCGCCCGGCGCAGACCGTAGGCCGAGCAGAAGTCGGTGACGCCCAGCCGCAGCGCGAGGATCCGCTCGCGGTACTTGTCGACGGTGCGGGCGATTCCCTGGAGGGTCGCGCCTCTCGTCTCCAGGTGCAGCAGCTCGGGCGATTCGAGGACGGGCATCGCGAACAGCCGGTGTCCGCTCTCCGCTTCGGCCGCGGTGAGGGCCTCCAGGAAGAGCTCGCCCCGCTCCTCCGTGAATTTCGGAAGTACGAAACCGGACAACCTTCGGACGGAGCTTCCCAGCCGCCGTACGAGGTCGGAGATCTGCTCGGGTTCGCGGACCCTGATGAAGAGCAGCGGCACATCGGCGTCCCGCGCCTCGATCTCGGCGAACTGCCGGACCAGGTTGGCCTCGGCGCCGGTCACCTCGGCGTCGTCGATGGAATCCTCCAGGCAGAGCACCATGGAGACGACTCCCTGGCCGCCCTGCTTGATCACGTCGTCGGCCAGCCTGGGGCGGGTCGCGGGGCTGTAGAGCGTGGCGCCGAGGGCCGCCGCGAGCATCGGGGAAGGGGAACCCGCGTCGAATTCGCACGGCTCCCTGAAGAACAGAGCTTCCCGGACAGCGGGCGAGATGTGCCCGAAATGACGCATGTGATTCCCCCGTACTGCCTGATGGACCGGACAAACATGTGGCCGGTAATAGTACGTTCGGAGAGGTGTCGCCGGTTCCCCGTCCCTGTGAACTTCGGGTGTCCCCGGCGTATCTCACTCCCCGCGCGGCGCGCCTGCGTGCCCCCCGGGAACCGTGCCTGGCCTACTGGTTCGTACCCCCGCGTTGTCCGGACGCCCCCCCAGCAGGCAGGATGACCGCCATGACGCACGCGATGCTGAAGGGCTCGAACGTCCCACTCGATGCCATGGCCGTACGGGCCGTGCTGCGCTGGACCCCGGGCACCGGGGTCCCCGATGTGGACGCCTCCGCCCTGCTGATCGGGCCCGACGGCCGGGTGCGTTCCGACGAGGACTTCGTCTTCTACAACCAGCCGCGGCACCCCTCGGGCCTCGTGCGGCGCCTGCCCAAGCGCAGTTCGCCCGAAGGGCTCACCGACACGATCGAGGCGGACCTCTCCTCGCTCGACCCCTCCGTGGAGCAGGTGGTCATCGCCGCGTCCTGCGACGAGGAGGCGTTCCAGCAGGTGACGGACCTGCGGATATCGCTGTACGACGCGGCGTCCGCCGACGGTGAGCCGCTCGCGGTCTTCGATGTGCGGGCCGAGACGGGCGAGGAGACGGCCGTCATCTGCGGCGAGCTGTACCGGCGGGGCGACGGCTGGAAGTTCCGGGCGGTGGGCCAGGGGTACCCGACGGGCCTCGTCGGACTGGCCACCGCCTTCGGGATCTCGGTGGACGAGGCCGAGGCGGCCTCCGAGCCCGGCCCCGCGGCCGTGCCGAGCGCTCCCGACCAGCAGGCGTCCTTCCCGCCCGCCCCCGACTCCCAGGCCACGGTGCAGCACCAGCAGCCCGCACCCGACTCCCAGGCGACGGTCCAGCACCAGCAGCCCGCGTACGGCTACCCTCAGCCGGCCGCCGCGCCCCAGCCCGCCTACGGCTACCCGCAGCAGCCCGCGACGGCTCCCGCGCCCGCGTACGGCTATCCGCAGCCCGCCCCGGACCGGCCGGCGTACGGCTACCCGCAGCCGGCCGCGGCGGCCGCTCCCGCCGCCGACCCGAATTTCGTGCTGCCCCCGCAGGGCCCGCAGTTCCTCCGGTAGTGAACCGGGGGCGCCGGCGCCCTTCACGGCGCGCACTCAGGCCCGCGTCTTGTAGCCGCGTCCCCACTGCATGCCGAAGCCGTACATCCGGTCCAGCTCCGACTGGAAGCCGTACACGAACTTCACCTCACGGCGCACGATCAGCTCGCCCTTGACGTTCTCCACCGTGAACACCGCGCAGGAGCGGGCCTGCGGGGCCCGCTCGTCCAGCTCGATCTCGATGCGCGGGCCGTTGCCCGGATAGAGCGTCACCTTGGCGTGCGTACGGTCGAAGGCCGGGGTCTGGTCGTAGATGTACACGAAGAACAGCAGGCGCTTGATCTCGTCGCGCTTGTCGAGGTTCACATAGACGGTCTCGCCCGACGGCGCCCCGAAGCGGTCGTCCCCGCTGAGCCGGATGTACGGGGCCGCGTTCAGGTCGCCGATGAGGTTGCCCAGGGGCTGCACGACCCCCTTGGTCCCGTCGGCCAGTTCGTACATGCAGCCCAGGTCCAGGTCGACGTTGACCATGCCCTGGGTGTGCGCCTGGACCACGTCGGGCTGGAAGAGCTTCAGCGGACGCAGCAGCCGGCCGCTCTGCCGCGACCTCCCGCCGATGTCCGACGTGCGCATCCGCCACGACAGGTTGACGCGCAGGTTGCCCGACAGGGCGCCCTGCTTGTTCAGCGAGACCGTGGCATTGCGCTTGGAGAGCACGATCGAGTTCGTCGCGGAGTTACCCGACTCGAACTGCGCAGCCCGCCTCGGAAACAGGCCGTCCCAGAAGGCCATCCCAACCCCCACATGTATCGGTAGTACCGCTCGACCGCGCACCTGCGCCCCAGCGGCCCCGCACGCCACTGCGGGGCGGCCGCCGCGCCGGGTCCGGGTTGTTCCCGGAGAACCGCCGCCGTGGGCCGCCCCGCAGAGAGAGCGTTCCTCAATCCTTACCGGGTCACACCCCGGAGGACACTTCCGCCTTGGAATCGGAGCCGCCGCCGCCTTCGCCGCCGGCCGCCTCGATGGCCTTGTTGCGCCGGACCGAGGACCAGAAGGACCAGGCGATCAGGATGACCCCGACGGAACCGGTGATGAGCTCGTTGATCTCGTACTGGATGGTGACGAGCAGGATGACCGACAGGGCGCCGATCGCGTAGTGCGCGCCGTGCTCCAGGTAGACGTAGTCGTCGAGGGTGCCCTGGCGGACCAGGTACACGGTGAGCGAACGGACGTACATGGCGCCGATACCGAGGCCGAGCGCCATCAGGACGATCTCGTTGGTGATGGCGAAGGCGCCGATGACGCCGTCGAACGAGAACGAGGCGTCGAGCACTTCCAGGTAGAGGAACATGAAGAACGCGGCCTTGCCGGCCAGGAGCACCGCGGAGGCCGGCTTCCCGGCCTTCCTGGCCTCTTCCTCGGCCTCGTGCTCACGCTCCTCCTCCTCTTCGAGCTTGTCCTCGAAGAACCCGGAGAGACCGCCGACCACGAGGTAGGTGATCAGACCGGCGATACCGGAGAGCAGGACGGTCGACGCCTTGTCGACGTGTCCGCCGCCGTGCTGGTGGGCGTGGGTGGCGACCGTCATCGACGCGATGAGCAGAACGATGAGCGCGACGCAGACCGACAGCATGTCGACCTTGCCGAGCTTGGCGAGCGGACGCTCGATCCAGCGCAGCCACTGGATGTCACGGTCCTCGAAGATGAAGTCGAGGAAGATCATCAACAGGAACATGCCACCGAATGCGGCGATCGACGGATGGGCGTCCGTCACCAGTTCCTTGTACCTGTCAGGGTCGTTGAACGAGAGGTCGATGGCCTCGATCGGTCCCAGCTGAGCGCTGATGGCCACGATCACGACGGGGAAGACCAGCCGCATACCGAAGACCGCGATGAGGACACCGACGGTGAGGAAGATCTTCTGCCAGAAGGCATTCATCTTCTTCAGGATTCCGGCGTTGATCACCGCGTTGTCGAAGGACAGCGAGATCTCCAGGACCGACAGGATCGCGACGATGCCGAATGCCTGCCACCCCCCGTAGAACACCGCTGCGACCAGGCCGATCGCGGTAACCGCGAACGACCAGCCGAAGGTTTTCAGAAGCACTGGCTACCCCATCATGTATGTAACGGGTCTCCCCCGGTTGAGTACGGGGCTCCCCCGCGCCGTGCGCGGCTTTACGAAACGTTGACCCCGAAGTCTAGAGCGATGCCCCGGAGCCCTGACGCGTACCCCTGTCCGACTGCACGGAATTTCCACTCACCGCCATAGCGGTAGAGCTCACCGAAGATCATCGCCGTCTCCGTCGACGCGTCCTCACTGAGGTCGTAGCGCGCCAACTCCTGTCCGTCCGCCTGGTTCACCACGCGGATGAAGGCATTGGCCACCTGCCCGAAGGTCTGCCCACGATTGTCGGCTTCATGGATCGAGACCGGGAAAAGGATCTTGTCGCAGTGCGCCGGCACCTGTGCGAGGTTCACGATGACGGACTCGTCGTCGCCCTCGCCCTCCCCCGTGAGGTTGTCGCCGGTGTGCTCGACGGAGCCGTCGGGGCTGGTGAGGTTGTTGTAGAACACGAACCACTCGTCGCCGAGGACCCGGCCCGACTGGCACAGCAGTGCGCTGGCGTCGAGGTCGAAGTCGGCTCCCGTCGTGGATCGTGCGTCCCAGCCGAGCCCGACCAGCACCTGCGTGAGGTTGGGTGCGGCCTTGGAGAGGGAGACGTTGCCTCCCTTGGCGAGCGTGACGCCCATGGTGTGTCCTCCCCGAGTCGATGGACGGTCGTTCGGCCCGGCACGGGCGCCTGACGGACGCGGGGCGCTCTGCCGAGCGCGTCCGGCGCCGCACATCGTGCGGCGCCGGACGCGATGGAGCTGAAAGTGCCCGGAGATCTCCTCCGGACCGGCTCAGACGTTGACGCCGAAGTCCTGCGCGATGCCGCGCAGACCCGAGGCATACCCCTGGCCGATGGCACGGAACTTCCACTCCGCGCCGTTGCGGTAGAGCTCGCCGAAGACCATGGCGGTCTCCGTCGAGGCGTCCTCGCTCAGGTCGTAGCGGGCGAGCTCGCTGTTGTCCGCCTCGTTCACCACGCGGATGTACGCGTTGCGGACCTGGCCGAAGCTCTGCTGGCGGCTCTCGGCCTCGTAGATCGAGACCGGGAAGACGATCTTGTCGACGTCGGCCGGGACACCGGCCAGGTTGACCTTGATGACCTCGTCGTCGCCCTCGCCCTCACCGGTGAGGTTGTCACCGGTGTGCTCGACCGAGCCGTCGGGGCTCTTGAGGTTGTTGAAGAAGACGAAATTCCCGTCGCTCCCGACCTTGCCCTCGGCGTTCGTCAGCAGCGCGCTGGCGTCGAGGTCGAAGTCACCGCCGGTTGTCGTCCGGGCGTCCCAGCCCAGACCGACGATGACCGCCGTCAGGTTCGGCGCGGCCTTGGTCAGCGAGACGTTGCCGCCCTTGCTGAGGCTGACTCCCACGAGTCCTCCAAAAGTTTTGAGAGGGCCGGCAGACACCAGCGCCCCCGTCGTGCGTTGGCATCGGATCAACGATTGGATCCTAGTGACCGGTTCCCGGCCAAAACAGGCTTTTGGCCGGTCGCCGCCTGGAGATCCCCGGATCCGGCGGGCCGCAAACCCCGGAGCCGCACCTTGCGTCCCAGGAGCCCCGCCCGATCGGATCGGCCGGATCAGATCGAGTCGAGTGCCTTGATGTAGTCGTTCAGGTCACGCGCGTCCGGCAGGCCGTTGACGACGGTCCAGCGGACCACGCCCTCCTTGTCGATGATGAACGTGCCGCGCACCGCGCAGCCCTTGTCCTCGTCGAAGACGCCGTACGCCCGCGAGGTCTCCCCGTGCGGCCAGAAGTCCGAGAGCAGCGGGTACTCCAGGCCCTCCTGCTCGGCGAAGACGCGCAGGGTGTGGATCGAGTCGTTGGAGACGGCGAGCAGCTGGGTGTCGTCGTTCTCGAACTTCGGGAGCTCGTCGCGGAGCGCGCACAGCTCCCTCGTGCAGACACCGGTGAAGGCGAAGGGGTAGAAGAGCAGCACCACGTTCTTGGCGCCGTGGGCACCCCTGAAGTCGGACAGCTTCACGGTGCGTCCGTGGTTGTCCTTCAGCTCGAAATCCGGAGCCTTCGTGCCGACCTCGATCGCCATGTACACGTATCCCTTCACGAACGTCACACTTCCCCGGCCTGGGCCGTCCGGGTGACACCCACCCTACGCAGCGGCCCCGGCCGGGGCCGGGCAGGGACGCACCGGCGCGTACGAAGGCCCCCGGCGGCGTGGTGCCGTCGGGGGCCTCAGGTGTGTGCAGAGCTCTCAGCGCTTGGCTTTGGCCCCCTTGGGAGTGACCAGACGGCTGCCCGTCCAGTCCTTGCCCGCGTTGATGCTCTTGGTCTGGGCGAGACCAGCTGTCTGGGCAGCCTCGTTGATGTCGCTCGGCTCGACGTATCCGTCTCGGCCGGTCTTGGGCGTCAGCAGCCAGACCGCCCCACCGTCCTCGATCAGACCAATGGCATCCACCAGCGCGTCCGTAAGGTCGCCGTCCTCGTCGCGGAACCAGAGCAGGACGACGTCAGCGACGTCGTCGTAGTCCTCGTCGACGAGTTCCTGGCCGATTGTGGCCTCAATGCCCTCACGGAGCTCCTGCTCGACGTCGTCGTCGTAGCCGATCTCCTGGACCACCTGTCCGGGTTCGAACCCAAGCCTCGCGGCCGTGTTGGTCCGTTCCTCCGCGTGGTCCGCGGTCGCGCTCACGGGTTGCCTCCTGATCATGTTTCGGAAAATGCTTCAGCCACGCGCGTGCGCGGGGCATTGGCCGTAGTCCACACGGGCTCGGCGAATCGCGCAAGTACCCGGCGTCCGAGACCGCCTAAACGGTGACGTTCCCTGCCACGTCGCCGCAACCTCCGGCATGTCTCCTGCGGGGCCGGAATCGGTGTCCGGACCCTTTGGACCGACCGTGGTCGGTCTTACGTCCTTCCTTAGCTTATGCCGTTTCGCTCCGCCATTCGGATTCGAACGGGCTTTGGGAACGGTTGGCCGGGTTGGGCGTATGGTTGCGGTTTGGGCGGGACCGCCCTCGCGCTGCTGGTACTCGTGCCCGGACACGGCGTCCGGGAACCTTGCGTTACCCCACAGTAGAGATGACGTTTGGGGCCTCGCGGTACACGATGGAGGCGGCGTAAGCAGCCGCCCCGGGGGTACGTTCCCCGCAACCAGGCCCCGAAGAGCACCACCGAACAGCGAAGGAACAGCGTGGCTTCCGGATCCGATCGCAACCCGATCATCATTGGCGGCCTTCCGAGCCAGGTCCCGGACTTCGATCCTGAAGAGACCCAGGAATGGCTCGACTCCCTCGACGCCGCCGTCGACGAGCGCGGCCGTGAGCGGGCCCGCTATCTGATGCTCCGGCTCATCGAGCGCGCGCGCGAGAAGCGCGTGGCCGTGCCCGAGATGCGCAGCACCGACTACATCAACACGATCGCCACGAAGGACGAGCCGTTCTTCCCGGGCGACGAGGAGATCGAGCGCAAGGTCCTCAACGCGACCCGGTGGAACGCCGCGGTGATGGTCTCCCGCGCCCAGCGTCCCGGGATCGGCGTCGGCGGCCACATCGCCACCTTCGCCTCCTCCGCCTCCCTCTACGACGTGGGCTTCAACCACTTCTTCCGGGGCAAGGACGACGGCCTGGGCGGCGACCAGATCTTCTTCCAGGGACACGCGTCCCCGGGTATCTACGCCCGCGCCTTCCTGCTGGACCGGCTGAGCGAGGCGCAGCTGGACGGCTTCCGCCAGGAGAAGTCCAAGGCCGGTCACGCGCTGTCCAGCTACCCGCACCCGCGGTCGATGCCGGACTTCTGGGAGTTCCCGACCGTATCGATGGGCCTGGGCCCGCTCGGCGCGATCTACCAGGCGCGGATGAACCGCTACATGGAGGCGCGCGGCATCGCCGACACCTCCAAGTCGCACGTCTGGGCGTACCTCGGCGACGGCGAGATGGACGAGCCGGAGTCGCTCGGCCAGCTGTCCATCGCCGCCCGTGAGGGCCTGGACAACCTCACGTTCGTGGTCAACTGCAACCTGCAGCGCCTCGACGGCCCGGTGCGCGGCAACGGCAAGATCATCCAGGAGCTGGAGTCGCAGTTCCGCGGCGCCGGCTGGAACGTCATCAAGCTGGTCTGGGACCGCACCTGGGACCCGCTGCTCGCGCAGGACCGCACGGGCATCCTGGTGAACAAGCTGAACACCACCCCCGACGGCCAGTTCCAGACGTACGCGACCGAGACCGGCTCGTACATCCGTGAGCACTTCTTCGGTGACGACCCGCGGCTGCGGGACATGGTCAAGGACATGTCCGACGACCAGATCCTGCACCTGGGGCGCGGCGGTCACGACCACCGCAAGGTCTACGCGGCGTACGCGGCGGCCAAGGCCCACAAGGGCCAGCCGACGGTGATCCTGGCGCAGACGGTCAAGGGCTGGACGCTCGGGCCGAACTTCGAGGGCCGTAACGCGACCCACCAGATGAAGAAGCTCACGGCGGACGACCTCAAGCGCTTCCGTGACCGTCTGCACATCCCGATCGCGGACAAGGAGCTGGAGGACGGCAACCCGCCGTACTACCACCCGGGCCGCGACTCGGAGGAGATCCAGTACATGCACGACCGGCGCCAGGGTCTGGGCGGTTACGTCCCGACGCGTGTGGTGCGGGCGAAGCCGCTGCCCCTTCCCGACGAGAAGGCGTACGCGACCGCGAAGAAGGGTTCGGGTCAGCAGTCGATCGCCACGACCATGGCGTTCGTCCGCGTCCTGAAGGACCTCATGCGGGACAAGGAGATCGGCAAGCGCTTCGTGCTGATCGCGCCCGACGAGTACCGCACCTTCGGCATGGACGCCTTCTTCCCGAGCGCGAAGATCTACAACCCGCTGGGTCAGCAGTACGAGTCCGTGGACCGTGAGCTCCTCCTCGCGTACAAGGAGTCGCCGACCGGTCAGATGCTGCACGACGGCATCTCCGAGGCCGGCTGCACGGCCTCGCTGATCGCCGCAGGTTCGGCGTACGCCACGCACGGCGAGCCGCTGATCCCGGTGTACGTCTTCTACTCGATGTTCGGTTTCCAGCGCACCGGTGACCAGTTCTGGCAGATGGCCGACCAGCTCTCGCGCGGGTTCGTCCTGGGTGCGACCGCCGGCCGTACGACGCTGACCGGTGAGGGTCTCCAGCACGCGGACGGCCACTCGCAGCTGCTGGCGTCCACGAACCCGGCCTGCGTCTCCTACGACCCGGCGTTCGGGTACGAGATCGCGCACATCGTCAAGGACGGTCTGCGCAGGATGTACGGCGGGGCCCCCGACGAGAACGAGGACGTCTTCTACTACCTCACCGTCTACAACGAGCCGATCCAGCACCCGGCCGAGCCCGCCGACGTGGATGTCGAGGGCATCCTCAAGGGCGTGCACCGCTACCGCAGCGGCGAGAAGGGCCAGATCCCGGCCCAGATCCTGGCGTCCGGTGTGGCGGTCCCGTGGGCGGTCGAGGCCCAGCAGATCCTCGCCGACGAGTGGAACGTGAAGGCGGACGTCTGGTCGGCGACCTCCTGGAACGAGCTGCGCCGTGAGGCCGTGGAGGTGGAGCGCCACAACCTGCTCCACCCGGAGGAGGAGCAGCGCGTCCCGTACGTGACGGAGAAGCTCTCCGGCTCCGAGGGCCCGTTCGTGGCGGTCTCGGACTGGATGCGTTCCGTGCCCGACCAGATCGCGCGCTGGGTCCCCGGCACGTACCAGTCGCTGGGTGCGGACGGCTTCGGCTTCGCCGACACCCGGGGTGCGGCCCGCCGCTACTTCCACATCGACGCGCAGTCGATCGTGCTGGCGGTGCTGACCGAGCTGGCGAAGGAAGGCAAGATCGACCGTTCGGCGCTGAAGACGGCGCTGGACCGCTACGAGCTGCTGGACGTGGCCGCCGCGGGCCCCGGCCCGGCGGGCGGCGACGCGTAAAGAACACCGTTCCTCGAAGGGCGGCGGAGCTTCACGGCTCCGCCGCCCTTCGGCGTTACCGAGGCGCGGTCCACCGGGAGTGGCGGGCGCCGGCGCGGCCGGTGTCGTCCGGTGTGCTGCTCAGTTCTCCCAGATCTTGAAGGCGCGGACCGTGTACGGCGACCGGGGCGTCCAGGTGCCGCCGCCCGGGTACGTCTCGAACTCGCCGGTCTCCGCGCACTCGGCCGACTGGTAGGTGGTGACGGGCCGGCCGGTGCGGTTGGCGAGCGCCTGGGCCGAGCCGCCGGCCGGCAGCGGGACGCAGCTCTCGATGTCGACGGTGGACAGCTCGTGGACCTGCCTGGCCCCGGTGAAGTCGGGCTTCGCCCAGAGGCAGAGCTGCCCGGCCCCGCAGGGCGCGAGCCCCGCCGGTGCGGCGTGCGGGGCGCTGCGGGCGCGCTCCTGTCCGGTGGCCCCGTGGTGGCGGGCGGCCGGTGTGGCGCCCGAGGACAGGGCGGCCGTGGCAGGGACGAGTGCGGTGGCCGCCAGGGTGGCGGCGAGAACGGTCGTACGCATGGTGGATCAACCCCCGTGGTCGAGCGAGCCGGGCGGCTCGCATGTCGGCACTCTGACCTGCGGAGGCACGGGCCGGGAAGGGGCGGGGCGGCGGACCACCCTGATAGGCGACAGCCCCGCCGGAACCGTCCGGCGGGGCTGTCGGGTGCGCTGTGTTGACGCCCGTGGCCCGGGGCGGGCCTGGGCTCGGCGAGGGGCCGCGGACGGCCCTCGGCGGATCAGATGTGGCCTGCGCCCATCCCCGCCTCGGCGTTCACACCGCGCTTGGTGAGCGTGGCGACCAGGGCGGCGACCACCGCGACGATGCCCGCGACCATGAAGGCCGCGCTCATGCCCGACACGAACGTGTCATGGGCGACGCCCGTGATCTTCGCCGCGATCTCCGGCGGGGTGCCGGGTGCGACGGGCGGCATGCCGACCTTGATGGCCGCGGACGCCTGGTCCAGCTGGGCCGGCTGGACCGGCGGAAGGCCGGCCGCCTTCCAGTTGTCGCCGAGCTTCGCGTCGACCTGGGCGGCCATGACGGCACCGAGGACCGCCGTGCCGAGGCTTCCGCCGACCTGCATGGCGGCCTGCTGGAGACCGCCCGCGACACCGGAGAGCTCCATCGGGGCGTTGCCGACGATGACCTCGGTGGCGCCGACCATGACGGGGGCGAGGCCGAAGCCGAGCAGCGCGAACCAGAGCGACATGGTCAGCGTGCCGGTGCCGATGGCCAGCTGCGACATGCCGAACATGGCGACCGCGACGGACACCATGCCGCCGACCAGCGGGACACGCGGGCCGAACCGGGTGATCGCGGCGCCGGCGAGCGGCGAGCCGACGATCATCATCCCGGTCAGCGGCAGCAGGTGCAGACCGCTGTCGACCGGGCTCATGCCGTGCACGTTCTGCAGGTAGAAGGTGACGAAGAAGAGGCCGCCCATGAAGGCGAACGCCATCAGCACCATCAGGACCACACCGGCCGACAGGGGCACGGAGCGGAACATGGCCAGCGGGATCAGCGGCTCCCTGACCTTCGTCTGGGTGAACGCGAACGCGGCGAACAGGACGACGGCGCCGACGAGGAAGCCGAGCGTCATCATGTCGCCCCAGCCCCACTCGGCCCCCTTGATCAGGGCCCAGATCAGGCAGAACATCGCCGACGACAGCAGCACGATGCCGCCGATGTCGAAGGACCTGGGCGCGTTCTCGGCGCGGTGGTCCTTGAGGATCACCAGGCCGAAGACGAGCGCGAGCACGCCGACCGGCACATTGATGAAGAAGACGGACTGCCAGTTGACGTGCTCCACGAGCACACCGCCGAGGATGGGCCCGCCGGCCGTCGATGCGCCGATCACCATGCCCCAGATGCCGATCGCCATGTTCAGCTTCTCGGCCGGGAAGGTGGCGCGCAGCAGGCCGAGCGCCGCCGGCATCAGCAGGGCGCCGAAGAGCCCCTGGAGCACCCGGAAGACGATCACCAGGGCCACGCCCTGGGAGAGGCCGATCGCGGCAGACGCGGCGGCGAAGCCGGCGATGCCTATCAGGAAGGTCTGGCGGTGGCCGAAGCGGTCACCGAGCTTGCCCGCGGTGATCAGGGAGACCGCGAGGGCGAGCATGTAGCCATTGGTGATCCACTGGACGTCGGCGAGCGAGGCGCCGAGGTCCTGCTGGATGGCGGGGTTGGCGATCGCGACGATCGTGCCGTCGAGCGCCACCATCATCACGCCGATGGCGACGGAGAAGAGCGTCAGCCACGGATGGCCGCGCAGCCCTTTCACCGGTGCGGGAACAAAGGTGTCTTCAGGCTCCCGCGGTGCCTTCTCGACAGTGGTCCGACTAGTCATGCGCAGGACGTTATGTCAGCCTCTGACAGTTGACAAACCAATTCACAGGACAGTAACTGTCGCGTAGCTCACAGGTAGGCTGAACAGGTAAAAGCAGGGAAAAGAGGTCCGGTACGTGACAGGCAGGCAGACATCCGGGGTTCCCGTGCCGGGGGCTCCGACCGGACTGCGTGAACGCAAGAAGCGGCGCACCCGTGAAGCCCTGCTGCACACGGCCCTGAGACTCTTCACCGCGCAGGGGTACGACCGGACGACGGTGGACGAGATCGTCGACGCCGTCGACGTCTCCCAGCGCACCTTCTTCCGCTACTTCGCCAACAAGGAGGCCGTGGCCTTCGCCGTCCAGGAGGAGGTGGACGCGCGCTTCCTCACGGAGCTGCGTCAACGCCCCGCCACGGAGGCCCCTTTCGAGGCAATGCGCCGGGCCGCCCTGAAGGCGTGGAGCACCCTCTCCGAGGCCGAGGACGACGACATCACGGCCGAACTCCAGATGCGCGCCTACCGGATGATCGAATCGACGCCCGCGCTGCACGCCGCCCATATGCGGCGCCACATCGGCCTGGAGCAGCAGACCGCCCGGCTGATCGCGGAGCGTGAGGGGCTGGACGTGGAGGCCGACCCCCGCCCCCGGGTGGCCGTCGCCGCGTTCTCCGGGGTGATGCGGATGACCGGACAGCTCTGGGGCCGCCGGAAGGACCCGGGGCTGGACGCGCTCCGGGAGCTGACCGAACTCCACCTGGACCAGCTCGGACCTGCGCTCTCCGGGAGCTGGCGCACCGCGTAGGCACCTTCCTTACGCGACCCGCACAGATGTGCCGCACCCCTCATCTCCGCCGCATGGCCGAACTCACAATGCCCCTGCCGCCCGGGCCGATTCGCGTCCCGAACGGCTCTTCGCCGCGCCGGACCGTAAATCCGGCGCACACGGAGCGTAAGAGACGGAGGGTCAATTCCCTGCGGTCGAGTGATCCGTGTCACCCCTGCGACGACGTCGCGCACCCGTCTCCTAGGGTGGGGCGCAGTGACTTCCTTCGACTCATCCCCCACCCTCACCGCGTGGCGAGCGCTGCTCGCCATCGCGGTGGTGTTCGTGATGCTGGCGACGTCCGGATGGACCGCCGTGCGTCAACAGCACTCGGCCTCGCCGCGCGAGACCGCGCTCGCCTCCTGGGCGAAGGACCGCATAGCCGGTCATTCCCTCCCGGACGTGAGCGCTCCGGCCTACCGGCTGGCCCACTTCTTCGCGACGCTCACGGCGGGCCAGCGGGTCGCCCTGGCCGACAAGTACCCGCTGGTGGTGGGGAATCTGAACGGCGCGCCGGTCACCCTGCGCTACCGGGCCAACCGGCACGCCCTGACACAGGCGGAGTCGGCCGAGGAGCAGCGGACGCAGGACGTGCGGCTCTCCCCGGACGGGCGTCATCAGGCCGCGCTCCGGCTGGCGCGCTTCCGGTCCATGCTCGCCGGTGACCGGCAGTTCCTCGCCTTCGACCCGTCGGGGCGCGGCCGGGCCGCCGAGGTCATCGGTGACCTCGACCGGGCCGAGCGGGTCTCGGTGGTCGTGCCCGGGGTGGACACGAACCTCCTGACGCTGGAGCGCACCGGCGTCAAGAAGAACGCGGCGCCCGTCGGCATGGCGCAGTCGCTGTACGCCGCCGAGCGCTCGGCGCGCCCCGGTTCGCGTACGGCGGTCATCGCGTGGGCCGACTACACGGCGCCCGTGGGGATCGGCATGGACGCCGTGCTGGGCGGGCTGGCGACGGAGGGGGCGGGGCGGCTGAACGATCTCCTGGACGCGCTGCCCGGCACCTCGGACGTCTCGCTGTTCTGCCACAGCTACGGCTCCGTGCTGTGCGGCGTGGCCGCGCAGGGGCTGCCGTCCAGGGTGTCCGACATCGCGGTCGCGGGCAGTCCCGGGATGCGTGCGGACAACGCCCGTGCCCTGCACACCAGGGCCACGGTGTGGGCGATGCGGGACGGGGACGACTGGATCGCGGACGTGCCGAACATGGCGGTCGGCGGGCTCGGCCACGGCGCCGACCCGGTCGATCCGGCCTTCGGCGCGCGGATCGTGTCGGCCAACGGCGCGATCGGGCACAGCGGCTATTTCGAGCCGGGCACGGAGAGTCTCAGCAACTTCGCCGCGATCGGCGTGGGCGCCTACAACGCGGTCACCTGTGCGGGTACCGAGGGTGCGTGCCATCGGGAGATTTCCGGCGAGACAGAGGCCTGACGCGCGTAGAAAGTCGTTCGACGCGCGTGGAGAGCGGCGAACGGCCCGGAAACCCGGGTCGCTTTTCCGCCTGTACTGAAGGGGGACGTGCGGGCCTGTGCCACATACGATGAGGCACATGGGTGATGTGCTGGCCGGAATTCATGCCACCTGGGAGTTCGACACCGACTCCGTGCTCATCCGCTTCGAACGGGGAATCCGCACGCCGAGGCTCTTCCAGAGCCTGCGTGAACGCCGCATTCCGTACGCGGCGTTGTCTTCGGTGACGCTGACCCCGGGCAAGCGGGGCACGGTGGTCCTTCGGGCGGTGCCGAGACCAGGTGCCGATCCACTGCTGGAGGCCGCGGCCGGGCAGCTCAAGGAGAGCAACGACCCCTACCGTCTGGTGCTGCCCGCCGATCGCGAGACGCTCGCCGAGTACTACGCCGACGAGCTGCGCGCCCTGCTGGTCCCGGAGGCGTCCCTGCCCGCCGAACGCTTCCTGGTGACGGCCCCCGAGGCGCCGATGCACTTCAAGGCGTACGACGGCCGGGCCGGCTTCGACGGGACGCTGGTCTCCTTCCGCTGGTTCTGGACGGGTGCGTCGAGCGCCAAGTGGAAGGCGGGCGACCAGTCGTTCCCCGTGGCGGAGCTGGGCGGGGTCGAGTGGCGTTCGCCCGAGGCGCTGGAGGGGTATCTGCGGCTGCTCCCACGCGCCGCGGCGGCGGACCCCGACCCGGGCGGCCCCGTCCCCGGCCAGGCGCCCGGCGTCACCGAGCGCGCCCAGCCGGACCAGGACCCCGCGTCCGTCGTGTTCGGCCTGGGCTACGGGCCGGTGCACGAGTCGCTGCCGTTCGCCGCGGCGGTGCTGGAGTCCGTCCGCCGCACCCAGTCGGTGCCCGTGGCGACCGCCGCCGTCCCGGTGGGCGGCGCGCGGCGCGATCCGGCGGACATCGCGGAGCGGATACGCCACCTCGGCGATCTGCACCAGGCGGGTCTGGTGACGGACGCCGAGTACAGCGCGAAGAAGGCGGAGCTGCTCGCCGAGCTCTGAGCCCTGCCCGGGCCGGTGGCGGCCGTGGGCGGAGCGGGCCCGAAGCCATGCCCTGCCCGGGCCGTGGCGGTCGCGGGCGGAGCGGGCACGAGGCGGTCGCCGGTCCCGGCCCCTACCCGGGTACGGGGCCGGGGCCCCGCGGTCCATCCCCCGGTATGACGCCTCCGGGCGCGTCCCGCGCCTACGCTGACCCGACCATGCCCCCTTCTCCTGCCGGGCCCCCGCCCGCCGACGGTCTGCTGAGCGCCGCCCGCCGCAATCTGCGCGAGCTCGCCCAGGGGCTGTCCCACGCGTCCCATCCGCCGACCCCGCTCTTCGCCGACTCCCCCAGGCGCTGGCTGCGGCTGCTGCCGTACGTGCTCGTACTCGCCCTGACCGCCGTCTTCGTCCCCGTCACGATCGAGGTGCTGACCGGCGACTACGGGGTGCCGGGCGGGCTCGCCGGGGCGCTGGCCGTCGGGCAGGCCGCGCCCCTGCTGATGCTGGCGCACCGGCCGCTCCAGGCCTGGTGGATCGTCTTCACCGCCGATGTCGTGGGCGCGGTGGTGCTGCTCGGGCAGGGGCTGCGCCCCGACGAGCTCTGGCCGTGGACCCCGCCGGGCCTCGTCGGCTATCTCTTCGTGCTGCTGGCCCTCGGGCTGCGGGAGAGCCGGCGGACCGTGATCGGCGTCTGGCTGGCGACGGGCGCGGCCTGCCTGCTGCTGTTCCTGGTCAGGCCCTCGCACGGCAACAGCAGCGCGCTCCTGCTGTTCGTCCTCGGCGGGGTGGTGCTGGTGATCGGGGCGGCGGTACGGGAGCGGAGCGACGCCCAGCGCCGGCTCGTCGAGCAGGAGACGATCAGCGAGGCCGAGCGGGCACAGCGCACGCTGCTGGAGGAGCGCACCCGGATCGCCCGGGAGCTGCACGACGTGGTCGCGCACCACATGTCGGTGATCACCGTGCAGGCCGACTCGGCGCCGTACCGGGTCCAGGGGCTCTCCGAGGAGGCGCGGGCGGAGTTCGCGTCGATCGCGGCCGGGGCCAGGGAGTCGCTGGCCGAGATGCGCCGGCTGCTGTCGGTGCTGCGCAGTGACGGCAGCCCGGGCGAGCTGGCCCCGCAGCCCGGCCTCGACCGGGTCCAGCAGCTGGTCGAGGCGACGGTACGGGCGGGGCTCCCGGCCGAGCTGTCGCTGGCCTCGGAGGTCCGGGAGGCGCTGGAGCGGGGCCGCGTGCCGCAGGCGGTGGACCTGTCGGCGTACCGCATCGTGCAGGAGGCGCTGGCCAATGTGGTGCGGCACGCTCCGGGGGCACGGACCCGGGTGTCGGTCACGGCACGCGACGGCCATCTGACGGTGCTGGTCGTCAACGGGCGGCCCCAGGAGACCGGTTCGCCGTTGAGGAAGCTGGAGACCTCGGGCACGGGACACGGGCTGGTCGGCATGCGCGAACGCGTACGGTTGACCGGCGGCACACTCGACACCGGCCCGCTGCCGGACGGGGGCTTCCGGGTGGCCGCGCGGCTCCCGCTGCCCCCGCCCCTGCCGCCCTCGGCATCCGCGACCCCGGAGGAACCGTGACCATCCGCGTGATCATCGTCGACGACCAGGCCATGGTGCGGGCCGGGTTCGCCGCGCTGCTGGCGGCCCAGAGCGACATCGACGTGGTGGGCGAGGCCCCGGACGGGCGCAAGGGCGTCGAGGTCAGCAGGTCCGTGCACCCGGATGTCGTCCTGATGGACGTGCGGATGCCGGAGATGGACGGACTGGCCGCCGCCCGCGAGCTGTTGAGCCCGCCGGCCGGGGTGGTGCACCGGCCGAAGGTCCTGATGCTCACCACGTTCGACGTGGACGACTACGTGTACGAGGCGCTGCGCGCCGGGGCGTCCGGGTTCCTCCTCAAGGACGCCCCGCCCGCCGATCTGATCTCCGCGGTGCGGGTCGTGGCGGCCGGGGACGCGCTGCTCGCCCCGTCCGTGACACGGCGGCTCATCGCGGACTTCGCGCGGCAGCGGCCGGCGCCGCCGTCCGGCGGGCCCGCGCTCCGGCTGAACGGCCTGACGCCGCGTGAGACGGAGGTCCTGGAGCTGATCGCCCGTGGCCTGTCGAACCAGGAGATCGCGGCGCGGCTGGTGGTGGCCGAGCAGACCGTGAAGACGCACATCGGCAAGGTGCTGGCCAAGCTGGGGCTCCGGGACCGGGCACAGGCCGTGATCTTCGCGTACGAGTCGGGGCTGGTGGCTCCGGGCGACGCATAGCCGCGCCCACGCCCCTGCCTGCCCCCGGGCCGCCGTAGGGCTGTCCCCCCGTACGCCCCCTACCCGGGTATCACCGGAGAGTTGGCTCCCCGGGGTGACGCCCCGTGACCCACCGCGTTCCTACCTTCCTCTCCGGCACACCGAGCGGTGCGCCGGATCCGTAAGGGGAGGGCACGATGCGCCGATTCGCGAGGACGCTGGCCGCGGTGGCACTGGCGACCACCGTGGTGGCCGGGACGGCCGGCTGGGCGTCCGGGAACACCCAGCGGGCGGTCACGGGGCCACCGCCCGGCAGCGTCTCATGGCGCAGCGACGGGGTGCTGGGACGGGAGCTGCCCGATCCGGGCCGGGCGACGCCCCGTCACGTGCGGGACTTCTTCCGGGGGTTGAGCGCGGCCGAGCAGCAGGTGCTGGTGGAGCGGCATCCGTCGGTGGTCGGCAATCTGGACGGGGCGCCGCTGGAGCTCCGGTACCGCGCCAACGCCCGTGCGCTGCGGGCCTCCCAGGACCCCCGGTACACCCGGCTCGCCGCGCCCGGCCGGCAGATCCTCGCGTTCGACCCACGGGGCCGGGGCCAGGTGGCCGAGGTGTTCGGGGACCTGCGCACCGCGCGTCATGTGTCCGTCGTGGTGCCCGGATCGGACATCGACGCCGGGACCTTCGACCGGAGCGGCGATGTGTACGGCACCCCGGCGGGCATGGCGAAGTCGCTGTACGCCGGAACCGGTTCGGGCAGTGCGGTGATCGCCTGGGCCGGCTACACCACCCCGGTCGGCCTCGGCCTGGACGCGGCGACGGGCACGCTGGCCGAGGCGGGGGCGGTGCGGCTGACCCGGTTCACGGCGGGGCTGGCGGCCGACGGGCTGCCCGCGCCGGTGGTGTTCTGCCACAGCTACGGCTCGGTGGTCTGCGGGCTGGCGGCCTCCGGTCTCGGCGCCACGGACCTGGTGGTGCTCGGCTCCCCCGGGATGCGCGCCGACGACGTGGCCGGTCTGCACACCCGGGCGCGCGTCTGGGCGGCCAAGGACGACACCGACTGGATCGACGACGTCCCGCACGTCCGGGTGGCGGGTCTCGGGCACGGCGCGGACCCGGCCGACGAGGAGTTCGGGGCTCGCCGGGTGCCCGCCGAGGACGCCGAGGGGCACACCGGGTACTTCGCCCCCGGCACGGACTCGCTCGCCGCGTTCACCGCCATCGCGCGGGGGGTGGCCCGATGAGCGTGCGGCAACTGGTCTCCCGTATCGACGCGAGCACTCCCGCCCACCGCGACCGCGCGGTCGACGGACTGCGCGCCCTCGCCCTGCTGGCGGTGCCCGCGGGCCACTGGCTGCTCGGCGGGTTCGAGCGGGACGGCGAGGGCCTGCACAACGCCAGCCCGCTCTCCACGTTCCCCGTGTTCTCCCCGGTGAGCTGGGTGCTCCAGATGCTGGGGGTCTTCTTCCTGGTCGGCGGCTACGCCTCCGTCCTGTCCTATCGCCGCCGGCCGTCGACCACCGGCGCCTGGCTGCGCGCCCGTATGGTCCGGCTGGGCAGGCCGGTGCTCGGTGTGACCGCCGTGTGGGCGCTGATGATCCCGGTGTTGTACGCCGCCGGGGTGCCCGAGGACACCTTGCGTACGGGCGCGAAGCTGGTGATCCAGCCGCTCTGGTTCGTCGGGGTGTACGCCGTGGTCACGGCCCTGACGCCGTACTGCGTGCGGCTGGCCCGGCGGCTCGGCGGCTGGGCGGCGGCCCCGCTGATCGGCTCGGTCGCCGCGGTCGACCTCCTGCGCTACGGGCCGTACGCGGACGCCGTGCCGTCCTGGCTGAGCCTGCTGAACATCCT
This sequence comes from Streptomyces sp. NPDC104381, assembly GCF_055583745.1. Lineage (NCBI taxonomy): Bacteria > Bacillati > Actinomycetota > Actinomycetes > Kitasatosporales > Streptomycetaceae > Streptomyces > Streptomyces sp. NPDC104381. The sequence continues at coordinate 456,247 of NZ_JBVJNK010000001.1, read as the reverse complement.
GCCCGGCTGGCTCTTCGCCTATCAGCTCGGCGTCAGCTGGGGCGAGGGGCGCCTCTCGCGGCGCGGCGCCCGGCTCCTGCTCGTCGGCGGCACCGCCCTGTTCGCCGTGCTGCTGCTCGTCTTCCACTACCCGGCGTCGATGGTCGGCGTACCGGGAGAGGCGCGGACCAACTCGCATCCGCCGTCGCTGCTGGTCCTCGCGCTGGCCTCGGCGCAGAGCGGTGCGGCGGTCCTGCTGCACGGCCGGATCGGCCGGGCGCTGCGCCGCCCCTCGCTGTGGGCCCCCGTGGTGGTGATCAACCTGTCGGCGATGACGATCCTGTGCTGGCACCAGACGGCCATGCTGGCCGCCGCCGTACCGGCCTCACTCGCCGGGGTGGTGCCGGGGCTGACGACGGCCCCGGACTCGGTCGGCTGGATCGTGGCCAGGCTGGCCTGGATGCCCCTGTTCGCCGCCCTGCTCGTGCTGATCTCCCGCTACGCCCGCCGGTTCGAGGCGCCCTGGGAGACGGAGAGCCGGGCCGGGAGGGCCCGCAGGGCTGCGGCGGGCCTACTCGCGGCGGGCTTCGCGGTCTTCGCGCTCCGGCTGGCCTGAGCGGCGGGTTTCGCGCTCCGGCCCGGCCTGACGGGCCGTCAGGACGCTGCCACGCCCGCCGGGGTCGCGGGGAGCGTCGCCTCGACGCCCCAGCCGCCGGCGGTCACCGGGCCGGCCTGGACGCTTCCGCCGATCAGGCCCACCCGCTCGTCCAGCCCCTTCAGCCCGAAGCCGCCCCGGGAGACCTGGCGCGGCCGCCCGTCGTCACTGACCCGTACGAGGACCCGGTCCCCCGAGCGCTCCACACGGACCCGCACCTCGGTACAACCATGGGCGTGCTTGCGTACGTTGGTGAGGGCCTCCATCACCACCCGGTGCGCCGTGGTGGTCACCTCCACCGGCAGATCGTCGAAGGCACCCGTCAGGTCGAGCTCGGCCCTGGCGCCGCCGACGGCCGAGAACTCCTCGACGAGCGACCGCACTTCACCGATGCCCGCCAGCGGGGTCAGCGTCACTTCGCCGTCGGTGTCACGCAGCATCCCCACCATGTGCCGCATGGAGGTCAGCGCCTCCGAGCCCGCCTGCTCGATCCGCTGGAGCGCGGGCGGCACCAGCTCGGGCCGCCGGCCGGCGATCGCGTGAGCTCCCTGGGCCTGGACGACGATGCCGGTCACATGATGGGCGACGAAGTCGTGCAGGTCCCGGGCGAACTCCGTGCGCTGCTCCAGCCTGAGCGCCGCGGCCTGCCGCCGCCGGTCCGCCAGCAGCAGCCGCATCCCGAGCCCGATGCCCAGCGCCATGAGCGCCACCAGGGCGTAGATCAACGCGAAGATGGTCGTGGACTGCTTGAACTGGACCGACACCGGTCGCAGCACGATCGCCAGGTAGAGCAGCGGCACGGCCACCGCCGCCCACGACGGCTTCCCCTTCCGGGCGACCACCAGGAGGAGCCAGGCCAGCGCCGCCGGTTCGGCGAATCCCAGCGCCTGCGCGCCGACCGTCATCTCCAGGTGCAGGGCCACCGAGAGACACAGCGACACGACCGCCAGCGTGCCGGCGGCCACCGGCAGCGCCCGGCCGCCGAGCCGGAACGAGGCGACGACGAGAGCGACGGCCAGCAGGGCGCCGACCAGCTTGGCGGGGCCCAGGACGGGGTCGGCGGGGTCGCCGATCCGGTAGAAGTCGCCGCCCGCCCAGTCCATCACGACGAGGCCGAGGAGACCCCCGGCCAGCAGCAGTCGCAACGTGGCGGGCAGGAGCCCCGGTCGGTCCTTCAGCAGTGTCACCGTCGTCACGGCCGGCCTCTTCGGCATCTGTCCCACTGCCCCTCCCTTCGACCGGCCGAAAGTCGGAGCCGGCCGCAGATGATCTGTCTTTCGCCCGATCCGCCGCCGGGCGCGACAGAGAAGAGTGGTTCTCACCGGGCGGCGTTCGCCGTTCATCACACAAGGAGGGTGTCACGACCGCGACCCGTCTCGCCTCGAAGCGGAACACGCACGGGCGAGCGCACGACACAGCGGTCGGCGACGCTCACACCCGGGCCCACTCCCCCCACGTACAGGGCCCGCCCTCACCCCACGCACAGGAGCCACGGATGGATCACGCACAGTCGCCCTACGGAAGCGGAACGGAGTTCGTGCCGCCGCCCGTCGGTGCGGCGGCGATCGAGGCCCATGGAGTCGGGAAGGAGTACCGGCGCGGCTGGGCGCTGCGGGACGTCTCCTTCCGGCTGCCGGCCGGGCGGGTGTGCGGCCTCGTCGGCCCCAACGGCGCCGGGAAGAGCACCCTGATGGGCCTGGCCACGAACATGATCCGGCCGACGGCCGGCGCCCTGCGGGTCTTCGGCGCGGAGCCGGGATCGACCGAGGCCGTCCTGCGGACCGCGTTCCTGACCCAGGAGAAGCCGCTGTTCCGGCGCTTCACCGTCGCGGAGACCCTCCGGCTGGGCCGCGAGTTCAACCCGCACTGGGACCAGGAGGTCGCCGAGGGCATCGTCCACGCGGGCCAGGTGCCGCTGAAGGCCAAGATCGGCACGCTGTCCGGCGGGCAGCGCACCCGCGTCGCCTTCGCCCTGGCCTTCGGGAAGCGCCCCGACCTGCTGATCCTGGACGAGCCGATGGCCGACCTGGACCCGCTGGTCCGCCGCGAGCTGATGACCACGCTGACGGCGGAGGCCGCCGAGCACGGCACCACGGTGCTGGTGTCCTCGCACATGCTCGCCGAGCTGGAGCACATCTGCGACTACCTGGTCGTCATCGCGAACGGCGGGCTGCGCCTCGCGGGCGAGGTGAACGAACTGCGCGCCGCGCACGCCCTGCTCGACGCCCCGGGCGGCGTCTCCTCCCCCGCACTCGCGCCGCACCGGGTCATCGAGGCCCACAACGAGGGCCGCCCGGGGGTCCTGGTGCGCCTCGGCGGACCGGTCCAGTACGCCGCCGAGCCCCCCACCCTGGAGGAGCTCCTGCTCGCCTACCTGCGGTCTCCCGACGCTCCCGCGCTGATCACCCCCAGCGCCCGGGTCGGCGACATCCACGACATCATCACCCGCGACCGGACGAAGGCTGTGACCGCATGACCACGCTCACCCACGACCCGGCCCGTACCGCGCCCGCCGGCCCCGCACGGCGCAGCCGGGGCCCCCGCCTCGGCGGTCCCGTCTGGCTCGTCCGGCGCCAGCACCGCGCCGCGCTCTGGACGCTCGTCGCCGCCATGGTCCTCGGCGGGCTGGTCATGGTCTACCTGCGCGGGCAGGCGATGGACTTCCTGGCCGCCCAGGAGCCGACCGCGCGGAAGTCGGGCGGCCTTCCGCCCGAGTTCGAGACCCACGTCGACCGGCTGTACGACATGGGGACCTACCTCAGCTACATCCCCGTCCTGGCCGGTGTCCTGCTCGGGGCTCCGCTCATCGCGGGCGACCTGGAGACCGGCACCGCCAAGCTGGTGACCTCCCAGTCCGTCAGCCGACTGCGCTGGCTCATCACGAAGCTCGCCGTTCCCGCCGTGATGCTGACTCTGTCGACGGGCGTGCTCTCCGCCCTGCTCACCTGGTGGTGGAACCCGCTCAAGGGGCTCTCCTCCGGCCTCATCTGGACCTCGTTCTTCAGCGTCACCGGGGTCGTACCGGTGGCCCACGCGCTCCTTACGTTCACCGTGGGCGTGGCGGTCGGCCTGCTCCTGCGCCGCACACTGGTGTCGATGGTGGTCACGCTCGGCATCGTCGTGGCGATCGGGTTCGTCTGGAGCGAGCTCTGGCGGAGCCTCGGGAACGTCATGACGATCAGCACCGACAAGGGCGTCGGCCCCGGAGCCGTCCAGCCGGAGCTGCCCGACCAGGCGGAGCAACTGGGGCAGGGCACCTACTTCCTCACCAGCTCCGGGGACCGCCTCGACTGGACGACCTGTCTCGATCAGATGGACAACGACAAGGCGCACACCGCCTGCCTGGAGTCGAAGCACGTCATCGGCTGGTCGCTCGACTATCTCGACCTCGCCCAGATGCAGACGATGCAGTGGCTCGGCGCCGGCATCATGCTCGCCGTCACCGCCGCCGTCGCCGCCTTCGTCATCGTCTGGGGACGCAAGCGCCTCCTGTGACCCACCGGCGGGGGCCCGGGGCCCCCGCCGGGTTCCGGCCTACTCCCGCGCGGCGGCCGTGCTGCTCATGTCCGGGTAGCGGTCGCCCGCCACCTGGCTCGCGATGGGCTCCAGCAGCTCCAGCTCCTGGTCGCTCAGCGTGAGCCGGGTCGCCGCCACGTTCTCCATCAGGCGCTTGCGCTTACGCGTCCCCGGGATCGGCACCACGGTCAGGCCGTGCACCTGCGCCCGCTGCTGCACCCAGGCCAGGGCGACCTGCGCGGCGGTCACCCCGTGCGCCGCCGCGATCTTGTGCACCGGTTCCAGCAGGGCGGCGTTGGTCTTCGCGTTCTCCCCGGTGAAGCGCGGCTGGTGCTGACGGAAGTCGCCCTCCCCCAGGTCCTTGGCCGCGTCCGCGAACGCGCCGGTCAGGAACCCGCGGCCGAGCGGCGAGTACGGCACGAGCGTCACTCCGAGCTCGGCGGCGGCGGGCACGGCACTGCGCTCCACGTCCCGGCTGAAGAGCGACCACTCGGACTGCAGGGCCGCGATCGGGTGCACCGCGTGCGCGGCACGGAGCTCGTCCCCGGTCACCTCGCTCAGCCCGAGCTGCTTGACCTTGCCCTGCCGCACCAGCTCGGCCATGGCGCCCACGGACTCCTCGAACGGGACGAGCGGGTCACGGCGGTGCATGTAGTAGAGGTCGATGACGTCCGTGCCGAGCCGGCGCAGACTGGCCTCGACGGCCTGCCGGATGTACGCGGGGTCGTTGCGCACGCCCCGGTAGTACGGGTCGTCCTCCTTCCGCTCGACGGCGAACTTCGTCGCGAGCGTGATCTCGTCACGGTGCGACCCGACGAACGGCGCCAGGAACGTCTCGTTGGCGCCGCTCCCGTAGATGTCGGCGGTGTCGAACAGGGTGACGCCGACCTCCAGTGCCGCCTCCAGCGTGTCCCGGGCGGAGGGCTCGTCGGTGTCCCCGTAGAACTCGCTGATCCCCATGCAGCCGAGCCCCTGCACGCCGACCTGCGGGCCGTCGGCGCCGAGCTGCACGGTCGCGATCTTTCCGTAGTCGCTCATCTGCTCAGACCCTTTCCGTGTCCGACGTCGCCGCGCGGGCGCCGCCGTAAAAATCGATCTTGAAGTCGAGGACGGCGAGGGTCCCCTGGAGCTCCGCGATCCGCGTCCTCACGTCCCGCCGGGTCGCCTCCAGCAGCTCCTGCCGCTCGGCGAAGGTGTGGTCGCCCTCCCGGAGCAGTTCGGCGTACCTGACCATGTCGGCGACCGGCATCCCGGTCAGCCGCAGCTTGCCCACGAAGGCCAGCCAGTCCAGGTCGCGGTTCCGGAAGCGCCGCTGCCCCGTGTGGGAGCGGTCGACGTGCGGCATCAGCCCGATCCGCTCGTACCAGCGCAGCGTGTGGGCGGTGAGCCCGGTGAAGGCGACGACCTCGCTGATGGTGTAGTGGTCCTGGCCCTCGGGGCGTGGATGCGCCTCCGGGGCGGAAGCGCAGGTGTCCGTGCGTGCGGAAATGCTCTCCATCACCGTCATGACCTCCACGCTAGAACCTTGGAGTGCACTCCAAGCAAGCGTATTCGGGTGGCGACCTCGGTTTCGGCGCCCGTTAGGCTCGTACGCATGCAGAGCCTGGCGCTGATCGAGAACTGGCCCGTCCCCACCGCGGCAGCCGCCGTCGTCACCTCGGACGGCGCGCTCCTGGGTACCCATGGTCCCACCGCGCACCGTTTCCCGCTGGCTTCGGTCACCAAGCCGCTCGCGGCCTACGCGGCACTGGTGGCCTACGAGGAGGGCGCCGTCGAGCTGGACGAACCGGCCGGCCCCGAGGGCTCGACCGTCCGCCACCTCCTCGCCCACACCAGCGGACTCGCCTTCGACGAGCACCGGGTCACGGCGCCTCCCGGCACCCGCAGGCTGTACTCCAACGCGGGCTTCGAGGTGCTCGGCGACCACATCGCGAAGGCCACCGAGATCCCGTTCCCCGAGTACGTGCGCCAGGCGGTCCTGGAGCCCCTGGGCATGACGTCGACGACGCTGGAGGGCTCCCCGGCCAAGGACGGCGTCTCGACCGTGGACGACCTCGTGCGGTTCGCCGCGGAGGTGCAGGCTCCGCGCCTCCTCGACCCGCGCACGGTCCTGGAGGCGCAGAGCGTGGTGCACCCCGGCCTCAAGGGCGTACTCCCCGGCTACGGCCACCAGAGCCCCAACGACTGGGGGCTCGGCTTCGAGATCCGCGACTCCAAGTCCCCGCACTGGACCGGGCTTTCGTCCTCCCCCGCCACCTTCGGCCACTTCGGCCAGTCCGGTACGTTCCTGTGGATCGACCCGGCGGCGGGCGCGGCCTGCGTCGCGCTCACGGACCGGGCCTTCGGGCCGTGGGCGACCGAGGCCTGGACGCCGTTCACCGACGCGGTGCTGGCGGAGCTCGCCTCCTCGCGCTGAGCGCCGCACTCGAACCACACCGTCTTCCCCCGGCCGTCGGGGCGCACCACCACGCCCCAGCCGTCGGTGACGGCGTCCACCAGCAGCAGCCCCCGCCCGCCCTCGTCGAGCACGTCCCCGGCGAGGGCGCGGGGCAGCCGGGGGCAGGCGTCCGCGACCTCGACCCGTACGCCCCCGTCGGGGAGCAGGTAGATCAGGGTCTGGCAGCGGCGCCCCGGGACGTGCCGTACGACGTTGGCGATCAGCTCGGTGAGCGCCAGTTCCGCCGCGTCCGCCACATCGAGCAGACGCCAGCGGACGAGATACAGCCGCAGGATGCGGCGCAGATGCCGGGCGGAGTGCTCGCCCATGGCGAAGTCGGCACGGTAGACCGCGTCCTCCGCGTCACCGGTCCGGGTATCGGATACGTGATTCATGTCACCAGCGTGCAGTGCACTGGTTACTCTCGGCTACGACCTGAAACGAACGCCACCAGGCGTTGTACGCGAGAGGCACCCCGCCGTGGCCAACGTGCAGACGCTCGACCCCAGCGCCTCCCCTCTGGACTACTACGGCTGGGAGCTGCGCCGCCAGCGCGAGGCCCACGGCCTGCGGCAGGGCCAGCTCGGCGAGATCATCTTCTGTACGGGCTCACTGATCGGCCAGATCGAGACGACGAAGAAGGTGCCGACCCGCGACTTCTCGGAGCGCCTGGACGCGGCACTGGGCACGGACGGGGTGTTCTCGCGGCTGGTCGGCCTGGTTCTGCGGAGCCAACTGCCGACCTGGTTCCAGCCGTACGCGGAGATGGAGGCGCGGGCGACGTACATCTCCACGTACCAGGCGCAGTTGGTGTACGGGCTGCTCCAGACGGAGGAGTACGCGCGGGCGGTGCTGGCCACCGGTATGCCCGACGACCTGGAAGGCCTGGTGGCGGCCCGGGTGGAACGCCAGCGCATCCTGGAGCGGGAGCAACCGCCGCTGGCCTGGGCGATCCTGGACGAGGCGGTGCTGCACCGCCCGATCGGGGGACGCGAGGTCATGCGGATGCAACTGGGCCGCTTGTTGGACTTCACCCGGCACCGGTGGATGCGGATCCAGGTGCTGCCGTTCAGGGCCGGTGAACACTCAAGCCTGGCCGGTTCGTTCAACCTCCTACGCTTCGACGAGGACCCGGACCTGATCTATACGGAGGACCTCATCTCCGGCCATATGACGGCCAGCCCCGAGACCATCAGGGAGGCGATGCGCCGCTACGCTCACTTGCAGGCCGCAGCCCTCTCCATCGAGGATTCCGCGGCACTGATCACCCGTGTGTTGGAGGAGCGTTATGGCAATCGGCCCGGACCTGAGAAGCGCGCCGTGGCGTAAGTCCAGCTACAGCGGCAGCACCGGCGGTGACTGCGTCGAGTGCACCGTCACCGGCGGCGCGACTTGGCGGAAGTCCTCGTACAGCGGAAACACCGGCGGTGATTGTGTCGAGGTCGCCGACGGCTGCCCCGCCTCCGTGCCCGTGCGGGACAGCAAGAACCCGGCCGGCCCGGTCCTGATCGTGGGCACCGCCGCCTGGCAGGCCTTCGTGGACGGGCTGCGCTGACGCGTGACCGCGCTCCTCTTCCTGGACGTCGACGGCCCGCTCCTCCCGTTCGGTGCGTCCCCTCAGCAACTCCCCGAGGGGTACCCGGACTTCGGCCACACCGGTCCGAATCCGCTGATGGCCAGGGTCGACCCGGGCCTCGGTGCCCGGCTGAAGTCGCTGTCGTGCGAGCTGGTGTGGGCCACGACGTGGATGTCCGACGCGAACGAGTACATCGCGCCGTGGCTCGGGCTTCCCCAACTGCCCGTGGTGGACTGGCCGGACCCGCCCGTCGAAGCGGGGACGCGCGGGCTCCACTGGAAGACGCCGGGGCTCGTCGGGTGGGCCGCCGGACGGCCGTTCGCGTGGGTCGACGACGAGATCACCGACATCGACCGGTCCTGGGTGGCGGCACACCACCCGGCACCGGCCCTCCTGCACCACGTCGAGGCCTGGCGGGGGCTCACGGATCAGGACTTCGCCGCCCTGGACGCATGGCTGCGGGACAACCGGGCGTGAACGCGATCGTGCTCCGATAGGTTCGGCGGCTATGCGATCACGAGAGTTCGACCTCGACTTCCGTCTCCGGGCCGACCGGACCCGTTCCTGGGGCATCGCCCTGCTGGCCGTGGCCGCCCTCCTGTGGCTGTGGGGCGCCTCGCTGCTCGTACTGCCGTACGAGGCCACCAGCGGGCCCGACGACGACTACCCCTCGGACTGCGAGTCGCGTCTGTTCACGGACGCCGGTACGGCCAACACAGGAGACTCCGGGGACTGCACGGAGGAACGCGACTGGCCCGAAGTCCTCGCCGTACTGGGGCTGTCCATACCGTTCTCGGTGGCCGGCGGTTCGCTCTTCACCATCGGTACCGTCTCGCGCCGGATGAGCGCCCACGGGCAGGCGATGCGCGAGCTGGACAAGCTGGCGGCGAAGACCGAGGAGGGGTAGCGGGAACGGGTGGGTGGAAGAGATGCCGCAGCGGTGAAGAGGTTGTGCCGCGGATGATGTTCAAGGGGTCGCAGGTCACGGGTCTGTCCCAGGCGTCGACGCCTGCGGAACGGGCGCGGGAACCGGCCCTCGGGCGGCGTACGCACGGCGGGGGCGCCCCTGGACCCCGCAATCGCATGTAACAGGCATGTATAAGCGGGCGGGCCGGCGGAACGTCCCGGGGGCCGGGGCGGGTCTTGTTGATCAGCAAGGCTCGCTCGTACCGGGCGAGCGCACCGAACCGACCGCAAGGAAGAAACGATGCGCACCAAGACGCTCACCCTCGCCGCCCTGACCCTCGCCGCCGGCCTCTCGCTCACCGCCTGCCAGGGTGGCGAGGACTCCGCCGCGGGCACCACCGGCTCCGGGTCGTCCTCGTCCTCCGCCGGGGCTCCGGCCGGCAGCGGCGGGTCCGACGACAGCGGCGCGTCCGACGGGAAGTCCTCGGCCGGCGACGACTCGACCACCGCGCAGTCCGCCGAGGGCAGCGGCAACGGGCAGATCACCACCGGCACGTGCAAGACGGAGAACCTCGACTTCAGCACCACGAACGGCATGGGCGAGGGCATGCTCACCGTCAGGCTCAAGAACACCGGCGGCGACGCCTGCACCCTCAAGGGCTTTCCCGGCGTCGACCTCAAGTCCCAGGACGCCTCCGGGCCCCTCAGCGCCAAGCGCAGCGACCTCGACGCCCCGGTCGTCAACCTCGCCGACGGCGAGACGACCCGCTTCACGCTGCACTACCCGGCGGCCGAGGGTACGGGTGCGCACGTCAGCGCCATCGAGGTCACCCCGCCCAACGAGACCCGGTCCAAGGCCCTGTCGGTCTCCCTCAGGCTCCAGATCGCCGACGGCGCCGACCAGAAGGTCGTCGTGGACCCGGTCGGCACCGGCAAGCAGTGACCACGCGCGGCGGCGCTCACACCTCGGCGAGCTCCCAGAGCAGCGCCTCGGCCGGCTCCAGCGCCTCCAGCTCCAGCCCCCGGGACTCCGTCACACGGGCGGAGTCCCCCGGGCCCAGCTCCTCGCCCGCCAGGAGGACACGGCCCCGTACGACGTGGACGTAGACGCCCGCGGCGTCCGGCACGGCGGTCCGCTCGCCCTCGGACTGCCGGCGCACATGGAGCATCGCGCCCGCCTCGGGGAGGGCGTACGGAGTGGAGTCGGCGATCCCGGTGACCTGCGTGTAGGAGGGCTCCCCGCCCGGCCGCAGAGGGGCCAGCCACATCTGGACGAACGTCAGCGGGCCTTCCCCGTCGTTGCGTTCGACGTGCCGCACCCCGGCGGCCGAGCTGAGGTGCTGGACGTCCCCGGCCCGTACGACGGTGGCGTGGCCGGCCGAGTCGCGGTGGGTGAGCTCGCCCTCCACCACCCAGGTGACGATCTCGGTGTGGCTGTGCGGATGCTCGTCGAAGCCGGCGCCCGGGGCGAGACGCTCCTCGTTGCAGGCCAGGATCGGCCCGAAGCGCAGATTGTCCGGATCGTAGAACCGCCCGAAGGAGAACGCGTGCAGCGTCTCGATGCCCGCGGAGTCACCCGTGGCCGGGTCCCCACCGCGGAAGCGGTCCCCGGAGCGGCGTACGTCCATCACGCCACCACGGTATCCCCGTCGGCCGGTCTTCGGCCCCGGCCCTCCGGGCACCTGTCCCGATAAGGCAGTCTTGTGTGCGTGCCCCGACCCGATCCTGAGCAGCCCGCCTCTCACGACCCCCATCTCCACGCCGCGACCCTGAAACGCCTGGAGCAGTCCTCCGGCCGGCTCGCCGCGAACGCCATCGCCCGCATGGACGAGACGCTGCCGTGGTACCGGGCGATGCCACCGGAGAACCGGTCCTGGATCGGTCTGGTCGCCCAGGCCGGCATCGCCGCGTTCACGGAGTGGTTCCGGCACCCGGAGACCCCGCAGGCGATCTCCACCGACGTGTTCGGCACGGCTCCGCGCGAGCTGACGCGGGCGATCACGCTGCGGCAGACCGTCGAGATGGTGCGGACGACGATCGAGGTCATGGAAGCGGCGATCGAGGAGGTCGCGGCGCCGGGCGACGAGTCGGTGCTGCGCGAGGCACTCCTCGTCTACGCGCGCGAGATCGCCTTCGCGACCGCTCAGGTGTACGCGCAGGCCGCCGAGGCGCGTGGCGCGTGGGACGCCCGGCTGGAGTCGCTCGTGGTGAACGCGGTGCTCTCCGGCGAGGCGGACGAGGGCGCCGTGTCGCGGGCCGCCGCCCTCGGCTGGAACTCCCCCGAGCATGTGTGTGTCGTCCTCGGCACCGCCCCCGAGGGCGACAGCGAGCTCACGGTCGAGGCGATCCGGCGGGCGGCACGGCACGCGAAGCTCCAGGTCCTGACCGGGGTGCTCGGACACCGGCTGGTCGTCATCGCGGGCGGCAGCGACAACCCGCTGAACGTCGCGAAGTCGCTGATCGGGCCCTATGCGGCCGGCCCCGTCGTCGCCGGGCCCGTGGTGCCGGACCTGCTCGCCGCCACCCGGTCCGCGCAGGCCGCGGCGGCAGGTCTCAAGGCATGTTCGGCGTGGCAGGACGCTCCGAGGCCCGTCCTGTCGGACGATCTCCTTCCTGAGCGTGCGATGGCGGGAGACCCTGCCGCGCGCGATCAGCTGGTGGAGGAGATCTACAGACCGCTGGAAGAAGCGGGTTCGGCACTTCTGGAGACGCTGAGTGTCTATCTGGAGCAGGCGAGCAGTCTTGAGGGCGCGGCACGGATGCTGTTCGTGCACCCCAATACCGTGCGCTACCGGCTGCGACGTGTGACCGACGTCACCGGCTGGTCACCCTCCGACGTCCGTTCCGCGTTCACGCTGCGGATCGCCCTCATCCTGGGGCGCTTGGCCGCCGGGGACACCCAGTCCTAGACTTTTGTCGAACTTCAACAATTCCCCTGACGGTTCTTCGTCCCTGTCCCCACGGGCCTCCGGGGCCGTCCACAAGAGAGAGTGTGAGGGTGCTCGTACTCGTCGCTCCCGGCCAAGGCGCTCAGACGCCCGGCTTCCTGACTCCCTGGCTCGAACTCCCCGGTGCCGCCGACCGCATCGCGGGATGGTCCGACGCCATCGGGCTCGACCTTGCCCACTACGGCACGAAGGCCGACGCGGACGAGATCCGCGACACGGCGGTGGCCCAGCCGCTGCTGGTCGCCTCCGGTCTCCTCTCCGCCGCGGCCCTGGACGCCTCGCCCGGCGTCGTCGCCGGTCACAGCGTCGGTGAGATCACCGCCGCGGCGCTCGCCGGTGTCATCGACGACGAGTCCGCGCTCCGTCTCGTACGCACCCGGGGTCTCGGCATGGCCGAGGCCGCCGCGGTCACCGAGACCGGCATGGCCGCGCTCCTGGGCGGTGACCCCGAGGTCACGGTCCCGCACCTGGAGAAGCTGGGGCTCACCCCGGCCAACGTCAACGGCGGCGGGCAGATCGTCGCCGCCGGCACCGCGGCCCAGATCACCGCGCTGACCGAGGACAAGCCCGAAGGCGTACGCCGCGTGGTGCCGCTCAAGGTCGCCGGTGCGTTCCACACGCACCACATGGCTCCGGCCGTGGAGAAGCTGCGTGCCGCCGCCACCGCCCTGACGGTCACCGACCCGAAGGTGACGTACGTGTCGAACGCCGACGGGAAGACGGTCGCCACCGGCGACGAGGTCATCTCGCGGCTCGTCGGCCAGGTCGCCAACCCGGTCCGCTGGGACCTGTGCATGGAGACCTTCGCCGCGCTCGGAGTCACCGCCCTCATCGAGGCGGCGCCCGGCGGGACCCTGACGGGACTCGCCAAGCGCGCGCTGCCCGGGGTGCAGACCCTCGCGCTCAAGACCCCCGACGACCTCGACGCGGCCCGCGCGCTCATCTCCGAGCACGCGGGCGCCTAAGGAGCCCGAGAGCATGTCGAAGATCAAGCCCAGCAAGGGCGCCCCGTACGCACGGATCATGGGTGTGGGCGGCTACCGCCCGACCCGTGTCGTGCCCAACGAGGTGATCCTCGAGACGATCGACTCGTCCGACGAGTGGATCCGCTCCCGCTCCGGTATCGCCACCCGCCACTGGGCCTCCGACGAGGAGACCGTGTCGATGATGTCGGTGGAGGCCGCCGGCAAGGCGATCGCCGACGCCGGGATCGCTCCCGAGCAGATCGGCGGAGTCATCGTCTCCACCGTCTCGCACTTCAAGCAGACCCCCGCCGTCGCGACCGACATCGCGCACCGGGTCGGCGCCGGCAAGCCCGCCGCCTTCGACATCTCGGCCGGCTGCGCGGGCTTCGGCTACGGCCTCACGCTCGCCAAGGGCATGATCGTCGAGGGCTCGGCAGAGTACGTACTTGTCATCGGCGTCGAGCGGCTCAGCGACCTCACCGACCTGGAGGACCGCGCGACGGCCTTCCTGTTCGGCGACGGCGCGGGCGCGGTCGTGGTCGGCCCGTCGCAGGAGCCGGCCATCGGCCCCACGGTCTGGGGCTCCGAGGGCGACAAGTCCGAGACGATCAAGCAGACCGTCGCGTGGAACGACTTCCGCATCGGCGATGTCTCGAACCTTCCGCTCAACGAGCGGGGCGAGGTCAAGTTCCCGGCCATCACGCAGGAGGGCCAGGCGGTCTTCCGCTGGGCCGTCTTCGAGATGGCGAAGGTCGCCCAGCAGGCGCTGGAGGCGGCCGGGATCTCCCCGGAAGACCTGGACGTCTTCATTCCGCACCAGGCCAACATGCGGATCATCGACTCGATGGTGAAGACCCTCAAGCTGCCGGAGCACGTCACGGTCGCGCGTGACGTGGAAACCACCGGCAACACGTCGGCCGCCTCGATTCCGCTCGCGATGGAGCGGCTTCTGGCGACCGGTCAGGCCAAGAGCGGCGACACGGCGCTCATCATCGGCTTCGGGGCGGGTCTCGTCTACGCCGCGACGGTCGTTACCCTCCCCTAGGCACACCGGACCTTTTGGGTCCGTACGCACGAACACAGAAGAAACCACCGAAGGAGCGCCAAGATGGCCGCCACGCAGGAAGAGATCGTCAAGGGTCTCGCCGAGATCGTCAACGAGATCGCCGGTATCCCGGAGGAGGACGTCCAGCTGGACAAGTCCTTCACCGACGACCTGGACGTCGACTCGCTGTCCATGGTCGAGGTCGTCGTCGCCGCCGAGGAGCGCTTCGACGTCAAGATCCCCGACGAGGACGTCAAGAACCTCAAGACGGTCGGCGACGCCGCCGACTACATCCTGAAGCACCAGGGCTGATCCCAGCCCGTCCCGTGTGTCGCCACCCGGCGGTGGCGCCGCTGATTCACGACCCTCTACACGTGGAGAAGATTTTCCAGTGAGCCCGACCAATCGCACCGTGGTCGTCACCGGTATCGGCGCAACCACTCCGCTGGGTGGCGACTCCGCATCGACCTGGGAAGGTCTGATGGCCGGCCGTTCCGGCGTCAAGCCTCTCGAGGGCGAACGTTTCGCCGAACTGCCCGTCCGGATCGCGGCCCTCGCGGCCGTCGATCCCGGCGAGGTACTGCCCCGACCGCTCGCCCGCAAGCTGGACCGTTCGGCGCAGTTCGCGCTGATCGCCGCCCGCGAGGCGTGGGCCGACGCCGGCTTCACCGGCAAGGCCGGCGAGGACGAGAAGATCCAGCCCGAGCGTCTGGGCTCGGTCATCGCCTCCGGCATCGGCGGCGTGATCACCCTGCTCGACCAGTACGACGTGCTGAAGGAGAAGGGCGTACGCCGCGTCTCCCCGCACACCGTCCCCATGCTCATGCCCAACGGCCCGGCGGCCAACGTCGGCCTCGAGGTCAACGCCCAGGCCGGTGTCCACACTCCGGTCTCCGCCTGTGCGTCGGGCGCCGAGGCCATCGGGTACGCCGTCGAGATGATCCGCACCGGCCGTGCCGATGTGGTCGTCGCCGGTGGCACCGAGGCGGCCATCCACCCGCTGCCGATCGCGGCGTTCGCCAACATGATGGCGATGTCCAAGAGCAACGACGAGCCCGAGAAGGCCTCGCGTCCGTACGACACGGCCCGTGACGGCTTCGTCCTCGGCGAGGGCGCCGGCGTCGTGATCCTGGAGTCCGCGGAGCACGCCGCCGCGCGTGGCGCCAAGGTCTACTGCGAGGTGCTGGGCCAGGGCCTGTCCGCCGACGCCCACCACATCGCGCAGCCCGAGCCCACCGGGCGCGGGATCGCCGCCGCGATGCAGAACCTGCTGGACTCCACGGACCTGAAGCCGTCCGAGGTCGTCCACCTCAACGCGCACGCCACGTCCACGCCGCAGGGTGACGTCGCGGAGATCAAGGCGCTGCGCGCGGTGCTCGGCGACGACCTGGACCATGTCGCGATCTCCGCCACGAAGTCCATGACGGGTCACCTGCTGGGTGGCGCGGGCGGCATCGAGACCGTGGCGACGGTGCTGGCGCTGCACCACCGGACGGCTCCGCCAACCATCAACGTGGACGACCTCGACGAGTCGGTCGAGGCGGACATCGTGCGCGGTGAGCCGCGTGCGCTGCCGGAGGGGTCGATCGCCGCGATCAACAACTCGTTCGGCTTCGGTGGCCACAACGTGGTGCTGGCGTTCCGCTCGGTCTGACCCGCGCCCGGCTGTCGTGAGGCCCGCTTCCGCCCCTGCCGGGGCGGGGGCGGGCTTTCGCATGCCGCGGGCCGTTCCCGGGGGCTCCGCCCCTTGAGGCAAAACGTTTCCGCACAGGCTGGGGCATGCGGCCGGGCAGGGGCCGGGCCCGTCAGACCACCTGGTGGAGCCAGCGGACCGGGGCGCCCTCTCCGGCGTGGCGGAAGGACTCCAGCTCGTCGTCCCACGGCTTGCCGAGGAGTTTGGCCACCTCGGCCTCCAGGTCGCTCTCGCCGCTCAGGGAGCGTGCGAGCGCCGCCCGCAGCCGGTCCTCGGGGACCAGGATGTCGCCGTGCATGCCGGTGACGGCGTGGAAGATGCCGAGGCCCGGCGTGGAGCTGTAGCGCTCGCCCTCCGCCGTGGGGCACGGTTCCGCCGTCACCTCGAAGCGGAGCAGGTCCCAGCCCCGGAGGGACGAGGCCAGCTCCGAGGCCGTGCCGGCGCGGCCCTTCCAGGAGAATTCGGACCGCCAGGTGCCGGGCGCGGCCGGCTGTCTGATCCAGTCCAGCTGGACCCGCACACCGAGCACACCCGCCACCGCCCATTCGACATGCGGGCACAGCGCGCGCGGTGCGGAGTGAACGTACAGGACTCCACGTGTCGTCACCGGGACCTCCAGTGTGGGACGAGGTTCGCCTTCCCCAGCGGCCTCGCGCCCGTACGGTCTCTTCCCGGCCGGCTCCCGAGGTTGTCTTCAGTAAACAGCATCGGGAGTTAATCTCCAGAAAAGGGACAGTATGTGACGTGAGGTAACTTACCCGACCCGCTGATACCCGCCGATTCCTCCGCGGGCCGGTCGGGCGCCACTGGTTCGACGGGGAAAAGCTACCGTGCGCCGGGGCCGGGTGTGTGACGTACCGTCGGTCCCGGGCCCATGATTCGCTCAGCATTCACCCGCGAGGGCGTGGGGGCCCGCCACCTGGGGCTGTCCGGGTGTGCCGGAGGCACAATCACCCGTGTGACCGGAGGGGATGCAGGGATGTCCGAGCGTTCGCCACGCCGCCGCGCCCGGGGCGCGGCGGTCACTCTGACGGCGGTCGCGCTCGCCGGTGCCGCCGTGCTCACGGGCTGCACCTCCGACGGGGGCACGACGGCGCGGAGCACCGCGGGCGCCGGGAGCCCCTCCCCCTCGCCGACGCCGGCGTGGGACGTGAGCCCCGGCTCGATCGCGGCGGTCGGGGACTCCATCACCCGGGGTTTCGACGCCTGCTCGGTGCTGGCCGACTGCCCGGAGGTCTCCTGGGCCACCGGGACCGACGGCGGGGTGCGCAGCCTCGCCGTACGTCTCCTGGGCGCGTCGAAGGCGGCCTCGCACAGCTGGAACCATGCCGTGTCGGGCGCGAGGATCGCGCAGCTGCCGGAGCAGATGGCGCTGGCCGCGAAGGACCGGCCGGAGCTGGTCACGGTGATGATCGGCGCGAACGACGCCTGCCGGGACTCGGTGCGGCTCATGACCCCGGTGGCCGACTTCCGGTCCTCCTTCGAGGCGTCGATGCGGCAGTTGCGCGCCTCGGCCCCGAAGACGCAGGTGTACGTGTCGAGCGTGCCGGACCTCAAGCGGCTCTGGTCGACCGGGCGTGAGAACCCGCTGGGCAAGCAGATCTGGAAGCTGGGGATCTGCCAGTCGATGCTGGGCGACGCCGACGACATGGGCAGCGCGGCCGTCGCCCGGCGTGACGCGGTGCTGGAGCGGGTCGTGGCGTACAACGGGGTGCTGCGGGACGTCTGCGCGCGGGACGAGCGCTGCCGTTACGACGGCGGGGCGGTGTTCGACTACCGGTTCACCGGTGCGCAGCTCAGCGAGTGGGACTGGTTCCACCCTGGCCGCAACGGCCAGGCCAGGCTGGCGGAGATCGCGTACCGCGCGGTGACGGCGGCCGGGCCCCCGGCGTAGACCGGACGGCCGTACAGTTCTTGATCATGACGACGGGTGCAGCAGTACAGAGCGAAGACTTCTCGGTCCTCACGGACGGTACGCCGGTGCGGCGCTGGACCCTGGAGCGCGGGGACACACGGGTGCGGGTGCTGACGTACGGCGCGGTGGTGCAGTCCGTGGTGGTGCCCGGGCGGGACGGCGCGCGGGCCGAGGTGGCCCTGGGGCTGCCGGACGTAGCGGCGTACGAGACGTACACGGGGCCCTATTTCGGCGCGGTCGTCGGGCGGTACGCGAACCGGATCGGGGGCGCGTCCTTCGTGCTCGACGGCCGGACGCACCGGGTGACGGCGAACGAGGGGCGCAACACCCTGCACGGCGGTGGGCGCGGCTTCGACAAGCGCGTGTGGGACGCGCAGGAGGTGCCGGAGGGCGTGCGGCTCTCCCTGGTCGCCGAGGACGGCGAGGAGGGCTTCCCGGGGCGGCTGGAGGTCTCGGTGACGTACACCCTGGACGAGGACGGCGCGCTGCGGATCGCCTACCGGGCGACGACGGACGCGCCGACCGTGGTGAACCTGACGAACCACACGTACTGGAACCTGGCCGGTGCGGACAGCGGGAGCGCGCTCGGGCACGAACTGCGGCTCGCGGCCGGGCGGATCACCCCGGTGGACGGGGAGTCGATCCCGACGGGCGAGCTCCTGCCGGTGGAAGGGACCCGTTTCGACTTCCGGGAGCCGAAGCCGGTGGGACCGGGCTACGACGTCAACTACGTGCTGGAGGGGACCGGCGGGGAGCCGGCCGCCGAGCTGTACGACCGCGGGTCGGGCCGGCTGATGACGGTGCGGACGACGGAGCCGGGGATCCAGCTGTACACCGCGGACCACCTCGGCGACGGTCCGTTCGTGCCGTGCGCGGGGATCGCGCTGGAGACGCAGCACTTCCCGGACGCGCCGAACCGCCCGGAGTTCCCCGGCACGGTGCTGCGGCCGGGCGAGGAGTTCGCCTCCACGACGGTGTACGGCTTCTCGGTGCGCTGAGCGCGTACGCCCTCAGTCCTGGTCCTTGTACAGGGTGTACGGCGACGAGGGGGCCGGCTCCGGGGCCTGCGGCGTCCGGGTGAGTTCGCGGGCCAGCAGCGTGGCCCCCGCGACGGCGCCCGGCATCAGGAGCACGGCGACGAAGGGGACGACGAAGGCGACCGCGAGCGGGACCCCGAAGCCCAGGACCATCAGCCGGCGGCCGCGCAGCAGCGTGAGCCGGTCCTTCAGGACCAGGCCGCGGCGCTGGAGGGCGACCCCGGTGAGCTCCTCGGACAGGAAGTAGCCGGAGACGCAGAAGCCGAGGACGGGGACCACGGTCTGCCCGACGACGGGGATGAACCCGAGGGCGAAGAGCAGCACGCCGTAGAGCGCGACGCGCAGCAGGATGCGCACGGAGTCGCGGGCGGAGATCCACAGCTCGCGCCAGAGCGGCAGCCCCGACTCGGGCACCTCGCCGCCCTCGCTGCGGTCGACCTCCTCGGAGAGCGACTCGTAGAACGGCTGGCCGACCAGCAGGGTCACCGCGGTGAACGTGATGACCGCGAGGAATATCCCGAGCACGAAGACCAGGACGACCAGGGTGTTGCGCAGGAGACCCAGCCACGGGGAGGACCAGTCGTCGGCGAACGGGGTGGCCCAGGCGACGAAGTCGTCGGCGCCGTACCCCAGTCCGACCAGCGCGCCCGCGTAGACGATGAGGGTGACCAGCGCGGGCAGCAGGCCGAAGCCGAACCACCTGGCGTGGCCGAGGACCCAGCGCTGCCCCTTGACCAAGTAACCGAAACCCGCGCCGAGATCACTCATGGCGTCAGCGTACTTGTGCGAACCATTGACACGTCCCCTGGCCCGTCATTACCGTCACGCCAGCATTTCGAACGAGTGACGAAATACCGAACACGTGGAGAGGCAACACCCGTGCGCATCACCGGAATCAGCACGCATGTCGTCGGCACGCCGTGGCGCAACCTCACCTATGTCCAGGTCCACACGGACGAGGGCCTCACCGGGGTCGGCGAGACCCGCATGCTGGGCCGGACGGACGCGCTGCTCGGCTATCTGCGCGAGGCGTCGGTCAACCACATCACCGGGTCCGACCCGTTCGCGGTCGAGGACCTCGTCAAGCGGATGAAGTACGGCGACTACGGGCGCGCCGGGGAGATCGTGATGTCCGGCATCGCGGTCATCGAGATGGCCTGCTGGGACATCAAGGGCAAGGCGCTCGGCGTCCCCGTCTGGCAGCTGCTGGGCGGGAAGGTCACCGACCGGGTCAAGGCGTACGCCAACGGCTGGTACACCACCGAGCGCACCCCGGAGGCGTACCACAAGGCGGCCCAGGGAGTCGTCGGGCGCGGCTACCGGGCCCTGAAGATCGACCCCTTCGGCACGGGCCACTTCGAGCTCGGCCACGAGGAGACCCGTTACGCCGTCTCCCTCATCGAGGCCGTGCGGGACGCCATCGGGCCCGACACCGAGCTGATGCTGGAGATGCACGGGCGGTTCAGCCCGTCCACGGCGGTGCGGATCGCCCGCGAGATGGCGCCGTTCAAGCCGGCCTGGCTGGAGGAGCCGGTGCCGCCGGAGAACCTCAAGGCGCTGTCGAAGGTCGCGGAGAAGGTCGACCTGCCGATCGCGACCGGTGAACGCATCCACGACCGCATCGAGTTCCGTGAGCTCTTCGAGTCGCAGGCCGTCGACATCATCCAGCCCGACGTCGGCCACATCGGCGGCATCCTGGAGACCCGCAAGCTCGCGGCGACCGCCGAGACCCACTACACCCTGATCGCCCCGCACAACGTGGGCGGTTCGGTGCTGACGGCGGCCAGCCTCCAGGTCGCCGGCTGCACCCCCAACTTCAAGATCCTGGAGCACTTCAACGACTTCGCGGACGCGGACATCAAGAAGGTCGTCAAGGGTGCACCGGCGGTCGACCCGGCCACCGGCTGCTTCGAGCTCTCCGACGCGCCCGGGCTCGGCGTGGAGCTGGACGTGGACGCGGCGGCCGAATTCCCGCAGCAGCAGGCGCGCTTCGACCTGTGGGCGGACGGCTGGGAGAAGAGGCAGCCCAAGTGACGGCGCTCTCGCGCTCGTTGACCGTCGAGCGGCCAGGCAGCCACACGCTGGCCGAGGGGCCGCTCCCGGAGCCGGGCCCCGGCGAGGTCCGGGTGCGGGTCGCCGCCGCCGGGATCTGCATGAGCGACCGCGAGGTGTACGACGGCCACCGGGACCCGGCCTATGTGCGCTACCCCGTGGTGCCGGGACACGAGTGGTCCGGGACCGTCGACGCGGTCGGCGCGGGCGTCGACCCGGCGCTGACCGGACGGCGTACGGTCGCCGAGGGCTTCCGGGCGTGCGGGCGGTGCGAGCGGTGCCGCTGCGGGGAGACCTCCCTGTGCACGGCGGGGTACGACGAGACGGGGTTCACCCGGCCCGGCGCGTTCGCCGACCATGTGGTGGTCCCGGCGCGGCTGCTGCACCCGCTGGCCGACGACGCCGACCTGCGTGCCGCCGCCCTGCTGGAGCCGGCCGCGGTCGTCGCGGCGGCGGTACGGGCCGGGGCGCCCGAGCCGGGTGAGCGGATCGCCGTCCTGGGGGCGGGCACGCTCGGCCTGCTGGCGGTCCAGCTGCTGGCGGCGGTGTCGCCCGCGGAGCTCACCGTGATCGACCCGAGGGAGCAACGGGCCGCCCAGGCCCTGGACTTCGGGGCGAGCGAGGCCAGGGTGCCCAAGGAGGCCGAGGAGGTGCGGGGCCGCTACGACCTGGTCGTGGAGACCGCCGGAGCGCCGTCCACCGCGGCCGACGCGTGCCTGCTGGCGCGCCGGGGCGGGCGGGTGGTGCTCACCGGGATGTTCACCCCCGGCGCGGTGGGCATCGACCCGGTGCACCTGTCGCTGAGCCAGCTCACCGTGCGCAGCGTCTTCGGGGCGTCCTCGGCGGCCTGGTCGTACGCGGTGCGGGCGTTCACGGCCGGGCTGCTCGACCCGGCGCCGCTGATCACCCACGAGTTCCCGCTGGAGCGGTTCGCCGACGCGGTGGCGCTGGTGGGCTCCGGGGACCCGGGGACCGGGAAGGTGCTGCTGCGGCCGTGACGGGCCCGCCCTGATCCGTACGCCGGCACGCGGCGCCCTGACCGCCTCCGCGCCGGCGTACTCCCGGAGATCCGCGCTCCGCAAGAACCGAACTTCGTCCGAAATACCGAACGTGAAGGACCAGTCGTGACCGACGCCCCTGCCTCTTCCCCCGGTACCGCCGGTGCCCGCCGTCCCGGTGACGCCGCGCTCACCGCGCTCGGCCTCGGCCCGGCACCCCTTTCCCCGGCCGACGCCTCCCCGCACGCCTTCCCCGACGGCGGGAGCTGGCGCACCGAGGTGCCGTCCGTGGAGGGCCCGGAGGCCCTCGGTGTCGTCCTGGAGGAGTCCGCCAGGCTCGACGTGCCGGTCCACCGCATCAGCCAGGGCAGCGGCATCTGGATGCTGACCGACGCGGAGATCACCGAGATGGTGGACGGCTGCGCCGAACGGGGCGTCGAGCTCTGCCTGTTCACGGGCCCGCGCGGCACCTGGGACACCGGTGCGTCCGTCCGTACGGACTCCGGCGGTGCCGGGCTGCGCTCCCGTGGCCACGACGCGCTGGCCGGCTGCGTGGAGGACGCCCTGCGCGCCACGGGACTGGGCGTGAAGTGCCTGCTCGTGGCCGACGAGGGCGTGCTGTGGACCCTGCACCGGCTGCGTGAGCAGGGGGCGCTGCCCGCCGACACCACCTTCAAGGTGTCGGCGCTCATCGGGCCCGTGAACCCGGCCTCGTACGCCGTGTTCGAGCAGTTGGGCGCCGACTCGATCAACGTCCCGTCCGACCTGACGCTTGCTCAGTTCACCGAGATCCGCCGGGTCTCGCGGGCCCCGATGGACCTCTACATCGAGGCGCCGGACGACCTGGGCGGCTATGTGCGGATGTACGAGGTCGCCGAACTGATCCGCCGGGGGGCGCCGCTGTACCTGAAGTTCGGCCTCTCCAAGGCACCCGGCATCTATCCGTACGGCCGGCACCTGCGGGAGCTGGCGCTGGCCACCGCCAAGGAGCGGGTGCGGCGCGGCCGGCTCGCCCTGGACCTGCTCGCACGGCACGGGGCGGAGGGCGGCATGGCCGCCCTCGGCAGCCGACTGCCGGGCCCGCTCAACCGCTTCGGAATCTCGTCATAACGTTCCGGAAACATTTCCCACAAAAGAAGACACAGCCGCGCACAATCCCACACACCTGATCTGCTTCCGCGTTCCGGCCCCACCGGACCGAGCCATGACACACATCAAGGATGATGACCATGCGCAACCGCAGAGCCGCACTTGCCGCCGTAGCCTCCGCCGCTTCCCTCGCCCTCGCCCTGACCGCCTGCGGCCAGAACAGCGAAGGCGGCAGCGAGGAGAAGAAGGGTGGCTCCGAAGGCGCCACCATCGGCGTCGCCATGCCGACCAAGTCCTCCGAGCGCTGGATCGCCGACGGCGCCAACGTCGTCAAGGAGCTCAAGGCCAAGGGCTACAAGACGAAGCTGGTCTACGGCGAGGACGACCCGGACCAGCAGGTCTCGCAGATCGAGAACATGATCACCCAGGGCGTGGACGCCCTGATCGTCGCAGCGATCGACAACAAGTCCCTCAACAACGTGCTCCAGCAGGCCAAGGACGCCGACATCCCGGTGATCTCCTACGACCGGCTGATCCTCGGCACGGAGAACGTCGACTACTACGCCTCGTTCGACAACGAGAAGGTCGGCGAGCTCCAGGGCTCGTACATCGTGGACAAGCTCGGGCTGGAGGACGGCAAGAAGGGCCCCTTCAACATCGAGCTGTTCGCCGGCTCCAACGACGACAACAACACCAAGTACTTCTTCCAGGGCGCGATGAACGCCCTCAAGCCGTACGTGGACAAGGGCCAGCTGGTCGTCAGGTCCAAGCAGACCGCCCTCAACCAGGTCACCACCCTGCGCTGGGACGGCGGCACCGCGCAGAAGCGCATGGACGACCTGCTGACGTCCAGCTACCGCAGCGCCCGGGTCGACGCCGTGCTCTCGCCGTACGACGGCATCTCCATCGGCATCCTCTCCGCCCTGAAGTCGGACGGCTACGGCACCAAGGCCAAGCCGATGCCGGTCGTCACGGGCCAGGACGCCGAGCTCGCGTCCGTGAAGTCGATCATCGCGGGCGAGCAGACCCAGACCGTCTACAAGGACCTGCGCAAGCTGGCCAAGGTCGCCTCGAACATGGTCGACGCCTCCCTGAACGACAAGAAGCCCGAGGTCAACGACTCCAAGACCTACGACAACGGCGCCAAGGTCGTCCCCGCCTACCTGCTCCAGCCGGTCAGCGTCGACAAGACCAACTACAAGAAGGCGCTCGTGGACGACGGCTACTACACCGAGAACGACCTCAAGTAACCGGGCCCCCTCAAGGATTGGAAGGCAAGACCATGGCGGGACCCGTCCTGGAAATGCGCTCGATCGTCAAGACCTTTCCCGGTGTCAAAGCGCTCTCGGACGTCACACTGACGGTCCGGCAGGGCGAGGTCCACGCCATCTGCGGTGAGAACGGCGCCGGCAAGTCGACCCTGATGAAGGTGCTCTCCGGCGTCCATCCGCACGGCACCTACGAAGGGGACGTCCTCTTCGAAGGCGAGACCTGCCGGTTCAAGGACATCCGGGCGAGCGAACAGCACGGCATCGTGATCATCCACCAGGAGCTGGCGCTGGTGCCGTACCTCTCCATCGCGGAGAACATCTTCCTCGGCAACGAGCACGCCAAGCGCGGAATGATCAACTGGAACGACACCCTCAGGCACGCCGGTGAACTGCTGCGCCGCGTCGGGCTCGACGAGCATCCGGAGACCCGCGTCGCCGACATCGGCGTGGGCAAGCAGCAGCTGGTGGAGATCGCCAAGGCGCTGTCGAAGAAGGTGAAGCTGCTCATCCTCGACGAGCCGACGGCGGCGCTCAACGACGAGGACAGCGGCAAGCTCCTCGACCTGATCCTCTCGCTGAAGGAACAGGGCATCACCTCGATCATCATCTCGCACAAGCTCAACGAGATCCGCCGGGTCGCCGACTCGGTCACGATCATCCGCGACGGGCACTCCATCGAGACGCTCGACGTGAAGGCTGCGGAGACGACCGAGGACCGGATCATCAGCGGAATGGTCGGCCGCGACCTGGAGAACCGCTTCCCGGAGCGGACCCCGCACCACCCGGAGGAGGGCACCGCGCCCGCCCTGGAGATCCGCAACTGGACGGTGCACCACCCCATCGACCAGCAGCGCAAGGTCGTCGACGACGTCTCGATCGAGGTGCGGCGCGGCGAGATCGTCGGGATCGCCGGGCTGATGGGCGCCGGCCGCACCGAGCTGGCGATGAGCGTCTTCGGCCGGTCCTACGGCCGCCACGCGGGCGGCACCGTCCTCAGGGACGGCACCGAGATCCGTACGAAGACCGTCCCCGAGGCGGTCGCGCACGGCATCGCGTACGCCACCGAGGACCGCAAGCACTACGGCCTCAACCTCATCGACACCATCAACCGGAACATCTCGCTGACCGCGCTGGGCAAGGTCGCCAAGCGGGGCGTGGTCGACGAGCACGGGGAGCGGCAGGTCGCCGAGGGCTTCCGGAAGTCCATGAACATCAAGGCGCCGACCGTCTTCGAGCCGGTGGGCAAGCTGTCCGGCGGCAACCAGCAGAAGGTCGTCCTCAGCAAGTGGATCTTCGCGGGTCCCGAGGTGCTGATCCTGGACGAGCCCACGCGCGGGATCGACGTGGGCGCCAAGTACGAGATCTACACGGTCATCGACCAGCTGGCCGCCCAGGGCAAGGCGGTCGTCTTCATTTCCTCCGAACTGCCGGAGCTGCTCGGCATGTGCGACCGCATCTACACGATGGCGGCGGGACGGCTGACGGGTGAGTTCTCGCGGGACGAGGCCACGCAGGAAGCGCTGATGCGTCAGATGACGAAGGACAAAGAGGTAACCCGATGAGCACGGACGTGACCGCGAAGACCCCGGCCCCCGCGCCGTCCGGCGGGGGTGGATCCGCCTCCGGCGAGGGCCTGTTGCAGCTGATGCTCGGCGGCATGCGCCGCAACATGCGCCAGTACGGCATGCTGATGGCGCTCGGCCTGATCGTGGTGCTGTTCGCGGTGTGGTCGGGCGGCGACCTGCTGCTGCCGCGCAACGTCTCCAACCTGGTGCTGCAGAACAGCTACATCCTGATCCTGGCGATCGGCATGATGCTCGTCATCATCGCGGGCCACATCGACCTCTCGGTCGGCTCGCTGACCGCGTTCATCGGCGCGATGTCCGCCGTGCTGATGGTCGAGCACGACATGGCGTGGCCGCTCGCGGTGGTGCTCTGCCTGGCCATCGGCGCCGTGGCCGGCTCGGTGCAGGGCTTCTTCATCGCCTACCTCGGCATCCCGTCGTTCATCGTGACCCTCGCGGGCATGCTGCTCTTCCGCGGTCTGACGGAGATCTTCCTGAAGGGGCAGACCCTCGGCCCCTTCCCGAAGGACCTGCAGAAGATAGCCAACGGCTTCCTGCCCGAGGTCGGCCCGAACACCAACTACCACAACCTGACCCTGCTGCTGGGCTTCGCGCTGATCGCCTTCGTGGTGTTCCAGGAGGTCCGTGACCGCAAGCGGCAGCAGGAGTTCGCGCTCGACGTGCCGCCGGTCAAGCTCTTCCTGCTGAAGCTGGTCGCCCTGGTCGCCGCCGTCCTCACCGTCACGCTGCTGCTCGCCAGCTACAAGGGCGCCCCGGTCGTGCTGCTCATCCTCGGTGTGCTGGTCGTCGGGTTCGGCTACCTGATGCGCAACGCGATCATCGGCCGCCACATCTACGCGATCGGCGGCAACCTGCCCGCGGCGAAGCTGTCGGGCGTGAAGGACAAGAAGGTCACCTTCCTGGTCTTCCTCAACATGGGCATGCTCGCCGCCCTGGCCGGTCTGGTCTTCGCCGCCCGCTTCAACGCGGCCTCGCCCAAGGCCGGTCTCAACTTCGAACTGGAGGCCATCGCGGCCTCGTTCATCGGCGGCGCGTCGATGAGCGGCGGCGTCGGCACGGTCCTCGGCGCGATCATCGGTGGTCTGGTCCTCGGCGTGCTGAACAACGGCATGAACCTCGTCGGAATCGGCACCGACTGGCAGCAGGTCATCAAGGGCGCGGTGCTGCTGGCCGCGGTCGGCTTCGACGTCTGGAACAAGCGCAAGGTCGGTTCGTAACAGCTCACCGGAACGGAACGGACGGCGCCCTCCCCGGCCGGGGAGGGCGCCGTCCGCCGTTCTCACACCAGCCGGATCATGTTCCAGGACAGCGGCTCCAGGACGGCCTTCAGCGTGCCGGCCGCCAGCTCGGTGCCCTCGGCGGCGTGCGGGAGGACCCGCTCGGGCTCGTCGAGGGTGTTACGGGCCTCCGGGTCGGCGTCCGCGACGACCTGGTGCTCGGCGACCCGCGCCAGGTCCAGTCCCGCCAGGGCGACTTCGAGCGGCAGCGCGGTGTCCTGGCTGCGGTTGACGGCGAACACGGTCACGGCGCCCGTCTCCGGGTCCCGTACGGCGGTGGCGTGCAGCAGGTCCGCCTCGCCATACTTCGCCGTCCCGTACGTCGGCGAGTCCACCCGTACGTCCAGGACCTGGCCCCGCCCGTACCGCGCGGCCTGGGCGAAGGGGAAGAAGGTGGTCTGCCGCCAGGCCGGCCCGCCGGGCTCGGTCATGATCGGCGCGATCACGTTGACCAGCTGGGCGAGGCAGGCGACGGTGACCCGGTCCGCGTGCCGCAGCAGCGCGATGAGCAGGCTGCCGAAGACGACGGCGTCGGTGACGCTGTAATTGTCCTCCAGGAGCCTCGGCGCCTCGGGCCAGTCGAGGGGGTTCTCCTCGGACTCCTGCTGGAAGCGCCGCTGGTACCAGACGTTCCACTCGTCGAAGGAGAGGTTGATCCTCTTCGTGGACTTCAGGCGTGCCCCCACGTGGTCGCAGGTCGCGACGACGCTCTCGATGAAGGACTCCATGTCCACGGCGGAGGCGAGGAAGGAGTCGCGGTCGCCGTCGGTCTCCTCGTAGTAGGCGTGCAGCGAGACGTGGTCGACGAGGTCGTAGGTCTCGGCGAGGACCGTCGCCTCCCACGCCGCGAAGGTGGGCATGGCGCGGCTTGAGGACCCGCAGGCGACGAGCTGGACCCCGGGGTCGATCTGGCGCATCGCACGCGCCGTCTCGGCCGCGAGCCTTCCGTACTCCTCGGCGGTCTTGTGTCCGGTCTGCCAGGGGCCGTCCATCTCGTTGCCCAGGCACCACAGCCGGATGCCGAAGGGGTCCTTGTCGCCGTGCGCGGCGCGCAGGTCGGAGAGTTCGGTGCCGGACGGGTGGTTGGCGTACTCCTGGAGCTGGATGGCCTCCTGGACGCCACGCGTGCCGAGGTTGACCGCGAGCATCGGTTCGGCCTGCGGGCCGATCTTCCTGAGGAAGCCGATGTACTCGGAGAGGCCGAAACGATTCGTCTCGGTGGAGCGCCAGGCGAGGTCGAGCCGGCGCGGCCGCTCGTCGACGGGGCCGACGCTGTCCTCCCAGCGGTAGCCGGAGACGAAGTTGCCGCCGGGGTAGCGGATGACGGTGACACCGAGTTCGCGGACGAGGTCCAGGACGTCGGTACGCAGTCCGGCCTCGTCCGCGGAGGGGTGGCCCGGCTCGAATATGCCGTCGTAGACACAGCGGCCGAGGTGCTCGACGAAGGAGCCGTAGAGCCGGGGATCCACATCGCCGACGGTGAAGGCCGGGTCGAGGGTGAAGCGCGCGGTTCGGGTCATGACTTCCTTACTCGTTCGATATTTCGAATGCTGCTCGTAACCTCGAACGGGACCGTAGAGTTCCACCTCCGTGGCCGTCAATGCCCCTGCGCGCTTTTACGGGGACGGGCGGTGACACACGACCGAGGGCCGCACCCCGGTGACGGGATGCGGCCCTCGGACGTACGCGATCAGGTCAGTTGGCGGACAGCTCGACCTTGATGTTGCCCCGGGTGGCGTTCGAGTACGGGCACACCTGGTGCGCCTTCTCGATGAGCGCCTGCGCGGTGGCCGTGTCGACGTTCGGGATGGAGGCGCTGATCGCGACCTCCAGGCCGAAGCCGCCCGCCTCGGTCTTGCCGATGGAGACGGAGGCGGTCACCGTCGAACCGGAGATGTCGGCCTTCTCCTGACGGGCGACCACGCCGAGCGCGCCCTGGAAGCACGCGCTGTAGCCGGCGGCGAAGAGCTGCTCGGGGTTGGTGCCCGCGCCGCTTCCGCCCATCTCCTTCGGCGGGTTGACGACGACGTCGAGCTTGCCGTCGTCGGTGGAGACGCGGCCGTCCCGGCCGTTCTCGGCGGTGGCGACGGCGGTGTAGGCGACGTCGATGCTCTGGATGGTCATACGGGTGATCCTCCTGCTGGTGCGCCGCGACTCGCGCCCACGACCGCGACGGCCTGCGCCGAGCCTAGCGGGTGACGGCCGGGGGCACGGAGGCACGGGCGCGGTAGGCATGGTTCATGCAGACTTTCCTGCCGTACGCCGATTTCTCCCGGAGTGCCCTCACCCTGGACCCCCGACGGCTGGGCAAACAGCGGGTCGAGACGATCCAGGTGCTGCGCGGGCTCACCGTCCCCGGCTACGGCTGGCGGCACCACCCGGCCGTCCGCATGTGGGCGGGGTACGAGGAGGCGCTCGTGCGCTACGGCCTGGACGTGTGCGCCGCGTGGACCGCCGAGGGCAGGTCCGACACCTGTGCCGCGACCCTGCGCGAGGATCTCGCCGCCTCGCTCCGGCGCACCACCGTCCGCTCGTCCGCGGAGCTGGCGGCGGCATCCGAACTGCCCCCGTGGCTGGGCGACGAGGCGTTCCACGTGAGCCATCGCTCGGCGCTCGTACGCAAGGATCCGGCGTACTACGGACCGCTGTTCCCCGGCGTGCCGGCGGACCTCCCGTACGTGTGGCCCTCCTCGGACCGCGCAGGGCGGTGACGGGGAGCGCGGGGCGGCGGGCCCGTGATCACGGGCCCGCCGCCGATCCGCCGATCCGTCGGACCTGGACCGCCTCAGGCGTCGAGCGAGACGATCATCTTGCCGGTGTTCTCGCCGCGCAGGAGGCCGACGAAGGCGTCGTAGCCGTTCTCGATGCCCTCGACCTTGGTCTCGCGGTACTTGAGCTCACCGGAGGCCAGCCAGCCGGCCACGTCCTGGACGAACTGCGGCTGGAGCGCGGAGTGGTCGCCGACCAGCATGCCCTGGAGGCGCAGCCGCTTGCCGATGACGAGCGCCAGGTTGCGCGGGCCCGGGGTGGGCTCCGTGGCGTTGTACTGGGCGATCATCCCGCAGATGGTGGCGCGGCCGTGGACGTTGAACGAGGAGATCGCGGCCTCCAGGTGCTCACCGCCGACGTTGTCGAAGTAGACGTCGATCCCGTCGGGGGCGGCCTCGGCGAGCTGGTCGCGGACGGGGCCGTTCTTGTAGTTGAAGGCGGCGTCGAAGCCGTACTCCTCGGTGAGGAGCTTGACCTTCTCGTCGGAGCCGGCCGAGCCGATGACGCGGGAGGCACCCTTGATCTTCGCCATCTGGCCGACCTGGCTGCCGACCGCACCGGCCGCGCCGGAGACGAAGACGGCGTCACCCTCCTTGAAGGAGGCGACGTCGAACAGGCCGGCGTAGGCGGTGAGCCCGGGCATGCCGAGCACACCGAGATAGGCGGAGAGCGGAGCGATGGAGCCGTCGACCTTCACCGCGTGCTTGGCGGGGACGTCGGCGTACTCGCGCCAGCCGAGGCCGTGCAGGACGTGGTCACCGACGGCGAAGCCCTCGGCGTTCGACGCGACGACCTCGCCGACCGCGCCGCCGTCCATGGGGTGGTCGAGCTTGAAGGGCGGGGTGTACGACTTCACGTCGTTCATCCGGCCGCGCATGTACGGGTCGACGGAGAAGTGCAGGTTGCGGACGAGGACGCGGCCCTCACCGGGCGCGGTCACCGGCGCCTCGCGCAGCGCGAAATCCGAGGCCTCGGGCCAGCCGTGGGGGCGGGCGACGAGGTGCCATTCGCGGCTGGACGTGGGAAGTGCGGACATGGCTCGGGTTCTCCTCGGAGTCGTGCGGGCGGGAAGCCGGAAAGCTTCAGTACATGAAACAACCATGCGGCCAGATATTTCACCTTGTCAAGTAATTCGCTACCCTGGGTGTCATGGCCACCTCGCGCACCGATCCGCTCACCCTCGACGTCATCCAGCTCATCGGCGGCGTCGTGGCGCGCTACCACGAGGAGTACGACCGCGCCGCGGCCACGCACGCGCTGACCGGCGCCCAGGCCAGGGTGCTCGGGCTGCTCTCCCTGGAGCCGATGCCCATGCGCAAGGTCGCCCGGAAACTGAAGTGCGAACCGTCCAACATCACCGGAATAGTCGACCGGCTGGAGCTCCGCGGCCTGGTGGAACGCCGCCCGGACCCGGCCGACCGGCGCGTGAAGCTCGCCGCCCCGACGGAGGAGGGCCTCCGCACGGCCCGGCAGCTCCGGGACGCCCTGGACTTCGCCCGGGAGCCCCTCGCCGAGCTGTCGGAGGCGGAGCGGACGGTGCTGCGCGATCTGCTGCGGCGCATGCTCGGCGAGGACGACGCCTAGAACCTCTGCGACCAGGACCTCTGCGACGTCAGAAGCAGAAGATGATCCAGTGGCACGTCTCGGTCGGCGACGGGCTGGGGGTGGGCTCCTCGGAGGGCTCCGGGGAGCCCGGGTCCTCGGTCGGCTCCCCGGAGCCCGTGGGCTCGGCCGGATCGTCGGTGCCGTCCGGGTCCGCGGGCGCGGACGAGGACGCCGACGCGGACGGCTCGGCGTCCGCCGGGCCGGAGGGCGACGGGAGGGCCCCCGGCGCCGTGGCGCCGGCGGGGCCGTCCGTCGCGGTCGCGGAGTGGGAGTCGGTGACCGGTACGACGGTGGGCTCCTCCACCGGGCCGGGGCCGTCGTCCTCCGTACGCGACGACGCGGACGGCAGGGGCTCGGTGGCGGAGGACGTGGCCTCGCTCACGTACTCCGCGGCCCCGCTGTCGCCGCCCGGCTCCATGGCCAGCTCGGCCAGGCTGAGCGCCCCCAGCGCCAGCACCACGCCCGCCGCCGTCAGCAGCAGCGCGCGGCCACGCCTGCGGTGCGTGCGGCGGCCCCGCCTGCGGGCGTCGCCCCGGCCTCGGCGGCGGTGTCCGGACGACCCGGATGCCTCCAGGGTCTCGGCGGCGGGCTCCGCCGTACGGCCGGAGGCGCCCGTGACGGCATAGGGGACCAGCGCGTCGGCGGGGGTCCCGCAACCGGCGCACGCCAGCGCCCCGTTGAGGTGCCGTTGGCACGGGTGGCAATAATCCATGGCGCCCGCAGACTAGACGTGCACGGAACAACACAGGAAGCCGCACAGGTGAGGATCCTGTGTGGAATCGAGAACTCCGGGGTACGCCGCCCGATACGTGCGGTACGCGACAGGATGGGCTCCATGACCGCTCCCGCCCCGTTCGGGCCCCTCCAGTTCCAGCTCGTCCTGCTGCGCCGGATGGCCGACCACCAGCCGGACCTCGTCGAGGACGCCCGTCATGAACTGAGCGCCTCCCTCGCCGACATGCGGGAGGCGAACCGCCGCTGGCAGGCGATGCTGCGCGCCCCGCGCGGCCGGGGCGCGCTGCGCCGCTACCGCTCGGTGCTGGGCGAACCCGAGTCGTCCGTACGCCGCACGGTCGGCGACCTGGAGTGCGACGCGCTGCTGTGGCCGCTGCCGCTCTGGCCGGACCTGCGGTTCGAGGTGATGGCGGGGCCCGGCGGGGCCGTGTGGAACGAATGGCTGGTCCGGGCCCCGGGCGCGGCGGGCCCCGAGCTCCGTACGGCCGCCGACCTGCGCCCGTGGTCCTGCACCGTCGACGAGGTGGCCAGGGCCTTCGCCCCGGCGCGCCCCATGGAGGGCAGCGCGCCGACCCGCTGGGCCCTGGCCTTCACCGACCCCGCGGGCAACCGGCCCCGCGTCGCCGAGTTCACCTGGGGGCTGTTCCAGCGGCTGCTGCCCGGCGGCGCCTGAGATCTGTCGCGCCGTCAGCTCGGTTCCCCCCTACGGCTCACCCAGCGCGCGCCGCCCCCGCCACGGCGTGACGATGCCAGGAGAGCCGGCTGCCGCCGGTGCCCCCCGCCAGCGCTCCCGGGAGAACCTGCCGTGACCGTCAGTCTCGAACAGTTGCGCCGTTGCCATGTCGCCGTCGATCTCGGGGCCGCGAGGACCCGTGTGTACATCAAGGGAGTGGGACTCGTCGTCGACGAGCCCAGTGTCGCCGCCGTGAACACGCGCACCGGCTCGCTCATCGCCGTCGGCGCGCTCGCCGAGCAGATGACGGGCCGTACGCCCGCGTACATCCGGGTGGCCCGCCCGGTCTCCGGCGGGACCGTCGTCGACATCGACATGGCCCAGCGCATGCTGCGCCATCTGCTCGGCGAGAAGCTCCGCCGCCAGCTGCGCCGCAAGCCGCGGCTGCGGGCCGCCGCCTGCACCCCGCACGAGGCCGATCCGCTGGCCCAGCGGGCGACCGTCGAGACCCTCGTGGGGCTCGGCGCGCGCCGGGTGGAGCTGGTCGACACCCTGGTCGCCGCCGCCATCGGCTGCGGGCTGCCGGTCGAGCAGCCGACCGCCACCATGATCATGGTCTGCGGGGCGGCCACCACCCAGATCGCCGTGCTCTCGCTCGGCTCGATCGTGACGGCCGTACGCATCCCGATCGGCGGCGAGGCCATCGACCACGCGGTCATCCAGCACCTGCGCCAGCACCACCAGCTGATGCTGCCCAGCCAGTCGGTCCGCCCCCTGCAACTGGCGCTCCGGGGCAACGGTCTGACGCTCAACGGGCCGGCGGTGACGGAGATCCACGGCCGTGACGTGGCCACCGGCCTGGCCCGTTCCGTGCAGGTCGACACCGCCGCCGTACGCCAGGCGATCCACACCCCGCTGACCGCCGTGCTCGACGGACTGGGCAAGGTGCTGCGCGACTGCCCGCCCGACCTGGTGGCCGACATCGCGGAGTCCGGGATCATGATGGTCGGCGGCAGCGCGCTGCTGCCGGGGCTCGACCAGATGCTGCGCGACGCCACGGGCGTACCGGTGAACATCGCGGAGCGGCCCGACGTCTGCTCCGTGCTGGGGCTCGGCGCGATGCTGGACGGCACCGTCCAGCCGCTGGTCCTCGCCCCGCTCGCCGGCTGAGAGCCGGCGGGACCACCGGTGTCGGGGACGGATCTCGACCTGCGGACCACCCTCCAGCACATCGTGGACACCGCGACGGCGCTGGCCGGGGCGCGCTACGGCGCCCTGGCCCTCCTGCACGGGGAGGACCGCCGTGTCACCGATCTGTTCACCACCGGGATGTCCGACGAGGAACGCGGTGCCGCGAGCCCGCTCCTCGACGGCCGCACGGGAGTCCTCGGGACCCTGGTGGACGACGCGCAGTCCGTGCGCACCGACGATCTGACCGCGGGCCCGCACCCCCGCGCCCTGCCGGCTCCGCTCCTCCCGATGCGCTCCTTCCTCGGCGTGCCCGTCCGGGTGCACACCGAGGTGCTCGGCAGCCTCTGCCTCACCGCCGGGGAGCCGGGGCGCTTCACGGACACCGAGTCGGCGCTGCTGCGGCTGCTCGCCTCCCAGGCCGCCGCGGCGATCAGCGGCGCCCATCTGTACGACGCGGCGCGGCAGCGGGAGCACTGGATCGAGGGGGCGGCGGCCGTCACCCGGGCGCTGCTGACCGGGGCGGGCACGACGGACGCCCTGATGACCGTCGCCGAGCGGGCCAGGGTGCTGGCCGGTGCGGCGGCCGGGGTGATCCTCCAGCCGACCCCGGACGGCGGGATGGAGATCGTCGCCGCCTCCACCCTGGACGATCCGGCCGGCCTCGTCGGTACGGCCATCGCCCCGGGCTCCCCCGTCCTCGTCCAGCTGCTGGGAGGCGAGGAGGTCTTCATCGACGACTCGGCCACGGACGACCGGATGACGACCCCCGTACGCTCCCGGTTCGGCCCCAGCATGATGCTTCCGTTGCAGAGCGGCGGGCGGCTCATCGGCACGCTCGCCCTTCCCCGCAGACGCGGCGAGGCCCCGTACACGGCGACGGACCGGCGGCTCGCCTCGCAGTTCGCCTCCCAGGCGGCGCTGGCCCTCGTGATGGCCGACGCGCAGCACTACCGGGAGCAGCTGGCCGTCTACGAGGACCGTGACCGCATCGCCCGCGACCTGCACGACCTCGTCGTACAGCGGCTGTTCGCGACCGAGATGATGCTGGAGTCGACGCGCCGCAAGGATCTGGCGGGCGACACCACCACCGCCGAGTTGCTCGCGCAGGCGGTCGACGAGCTGGATTCCACCATCCAGGAGGTCAGGACCGCGATCTTCGCGCTCCAGCAGCCGCCCGCCGAGGCCCCCACGACCTTCCGCGGCCGGGTCCTGCGCGAGACGGGCGGCGCGGCGGCGGTGCTCGGTTTCCAGCCGTCGGTGCAGTTCACCGGTGCGGTGGACGCCCTGGTCGGGGAGCCGGTGGACGGGGAGCTGCTCGACGTGCTGCGCGGCGCGCTGGCCGCGACGCACCGGCGGGCGGGTGTGTCGGCCGTCGAGGTGGAGGTGGACGCGACGGCGCGGCTGCCGGACGGGCGTCCTGCGGTGCGGCTGGCGGTCGCGGACGACGGGCACACCGAGGACGGCGGCCGGTCGCCGACGGTCATCTGGCAGGCGCCGCTCTGAGGGCGATCCGGGTGTTGGAGTGGGCCACGCCGGCGTCCTTCTTCAGCCGCCGCAGCAGGGTGTCCAGGGAGCCGGGGTCGGCCGCCGTGGCGCGTACGAGGTAGTCGTGGCCGCCCGTCACGTGCACCACCTCGGTGATGCCGGGCAGGGTCAGCACGGAGCGTTCGAACTCCTCGTTCGTCGTGTCGAGGCGCAGCGACACATCGATGAAGACGACGAGGCCCGAGCGGGTGTCGGCGGCCGGGTCCACGATGACCGTGAAGCCCCGGATCACCCCGTCACGGCGCATGCGGCGCACCCGGTCGCCCGCCGCGTTGGCGCTGAGTCCCACGCGTACACCCAGATCGCGGTACGAGATCCGGGCGTCCTCCTGGAGGATTCCGAGGATCTCTCTGTCCAGCCTGTCCATACGGGCGATTGTCGCAGTCATGGGCCGGAAACGGCGGCCGGGAGACCCAGCTCGGGGCCCCGGAAGGGCCCTGTGCCCATGGGGCGTCTGCCGGGAACCGGCCCGCCCCGGATGGCCCAGTCCGCCGTGCCACGCCCTCCCTCCGCCCCTTGACTTGCGGTGTGGACACAACCGCCCAGCAGGCCCCCGCCCCGGTCCGGAGACCATCCGCCGCCGCCTACCGGAACCTGATCATGGCGACGATCGGCTTCACCCTCACCTTCTGGGCGTGGAACCTGATCTCCCCGCTGTCCGGCGACTTCAAGGAGCGGCTCGGGCTGAGTTCCTTCCAGCAGTCGCTGCTGGTCGCGGTGCCCGTGCTCGTCGGCTCGCTCGGCCGGATCGCGGCGGGCGCGCTGACCGACAAGTTCGGCGCCAGGCTGATGTTCCCGGCCGTCTCGGCCCTGACGATCGTCCCGGTGCTGCTGCTCATCCCGGCGAAGGACTCCTACGGGGCGATGCTGGCGGTCGGCTTCCTGCTCGGGCTGGGCGGCACGACGTTCGCGATCGGCATCCCGCTGGTCAACTCCTGGTTCCCGCCCGACAAACGGGGCCTGGCGCTCGGTGTGTTCGGGATGGGCATGGGCGGCGTCGCGCTGTCCGGCTACTTCACGCCGAGGATCGCCGAGCACGACGTGAACCTGCCGTTCTGGATCGTCGCCGGCGCCCTCCTGGTCTACTCGCTGCTCGCCGCGGTCCTCATCACCGACCACCCGGACCGGAAGGTGCCGACCGACTCCCTGGCCCACCGGCTGGGCGAGGCGGGCCGGCTGCGGGTGACCTGGGAGCTGTCCGCGCTGTACGCGATCGGCTTCGGCGGCATCGTCGCGTTCGGGGTGTACCTGCCGACGTACCTGAAGACCTGGTACGAGATGTCACCGACCGAGGCGGGCACCAAGGCGGCCGGGTTCGCGCTGGTCACGGTCGTCTTCCGGCCGATCGGCGGCTGGCTGTCGGACCGGGTCCACCCCGCCCTGGTCACGGCCGGGGCGCTGCTGCTGGCGGCGCTGATGGCCATCGTCCAGGCCTTCGACCCGCCGCTGGACCCGCTCGGCACGATCGCGCTGCTCTGCATGGCGGCCGGGCTCGGCACCGCGAGCGGAAGCGTCTTCGCCCTGGTCTCCCAGGTGACCCCGCAGGCCAAGGTGGGCAGCGTGACCGGCATCGTCGGCGCGATGGGCGGGCTCGGCGGATTCGTGCCGCCGCTGGTCATGGGCGCGATCTACAGCGCGAAGGACTCGTACTCGATCGGCTTCATGCTGCTCTCCGACCTGGCGCTGGCGGGCGCGGTGTACGCCTACGGCCGGATGCGGACCATCCGGCGTGAGAGCTGACGGGCGGTCCTGACGGGCCCGGGGGGCAGCCCTTAGGGTCGGTGCGGTGACCTCTCTTCTGCCCGCGTTGCGCGGAGCGTCCGGCCGGACGGACTCCCCCGAGGCCGTCCGGTTCGGCGAACACGTCCTGACCTACGACCGGTTGGCCGATGCCTCCGCCTCCCTCGCCGTCCGGATCGCGGGAGCGGGGCGGGTCGCCGTCTGGGCCACGTCCACCCCGGAGACGGTCGTCGCCGTGGTCGCGGCACTGCGGGCGGGGGTGCCCGCCGTGCCCCTCAACCCGAGGACCGGTGAGCGGGAACTCGCGCACATCGTCGCCGACAGCGCGCCCTCGGTGGTGCTGGCCGGGGCGGACGACGTACTGCCGTCGGCGCTGGGCGGCCTGGAACGGCTCGACGTGGAGACGGCCGCGCCCGCCCCTTCGCCCGAGGCGGCCCTGCCGGAGCCCCCCGACGACTCCCCCGCGCTGGTCGTCTACACCTCCGGCACGACGGGTCCGCCCAAGGGCGCCGTGCTGCCCCGCCGGGCCGTCGCCGCGACGCTGGACGCGCTGGAGGACGCGTGGGGCTGGACCGGACAGGACGTCCTGGTCCACGCCCTGCCGCTGTTCCATGTGCACGGGCTGGTCCTGGGCGTCCTCGGCCCGCTGCGCCGGGGCGGCTCCCTGCGTCACCTGGGCCGGTTCTCGGTGGAGGGTGTGGCCCGGGAGCTGCTCTCCGGGGGGACGATGCTGTTCGGCGTGCCCACGATGTACCACCGGCTGGCCGGCGCGCTGGACCGCCCGGCGGACGCCGGGAGCCTCACGAAGGCCCTGGCGGGCGCCCGGCTGCTGGTCTCCGGCTCGGCGGCGCTGCCGGTCCACGACCACGAGCGGATCACGGCGGCGACCGGGCGCGGGGTCATCGAGCGGTACGGGATGACGGAGACCCTGATGAACACGGGCGTACGGGCCGACGGCGCACCCCGCGCCGGGACGGTCGGGCCGCCGCTGCCGGGCGTGGAGCTCAGGCTCGTCGAGGAGGACGGCACCGTGCTCCAGGACACCGCGTCCATCGGCGAGATCCAGGTGCGCGGCCCGAACCTCTTCACCAGCTATCTGAACCGGCCGGACGCCACGGCCGCCGCCTTCACCGAGGACGGCTTCTTCCGTACGGGCGACATGGCCACGGTCGACCCCGACGGCTACGTACGGATCGTCGGGCGCAAGGCCACCGACCTCATCAAGAGCGGCGGCTACAAGATCGGTGCGGGCGAGATCGAGAACGCCCTGCTCGACCACCCCGGCGTACGCGAGGCGGCCGTCACCGGTGAGCCGGACGCGGACCTCGGCGAGCGGATCGTCGCCTGGGTGGTGCCGGAGGACCCCGCCTCACCCCCCGGTGAGCGGGAGCTGGCGGACCATGTGGCGGGCCAGCTGGCCCCGCACAAGCGCCCCCGCGTCGTCCGCTATCTCGACGAGCTGCCCCGCAACGAACTGGGCAAGATCATGAAGAGGTCGCTCGGTGTCTGAGGCCGGATGTGCCCGCCTGTCCGCGCGGGAGGCGGTCGCCGCCGTCACCGGGAGCTTCACGGAGCACCGGCCGCCCGAGCGCCCCGTACCCCCGGACGGCCCGCTCGGCTGGAGCGGCTACGCGGACTCCCGGGCGCGTGCGGCGGAGCGGACCGGCGAGGAGGAGTCCGTCCTGTACGGGACCGGCGTCGTCGGGGGCCGCGAGTGCGTCCTGGTCGCCTTCGAGTTCGGCTTCCTGGGCGGCTCGCTGGGCAGCCGAACCGGGGACCGGCTGGAGGCCGCGTACGCGCTGGCGGGTGAGCGGCGGCTGCCGCTGGTCTCGCTGGTCGCCACCGGGGGCAGCCGGATGCAGGAGGGCATGATCGCGCTGATACAGCTCCAGCGGGTGGCCCGCGCCTCCACCCGGCTGAGGGCCCAGGGGCTGGCGCAGATCGCCGTACTGCGGGATCCGACGACCGGGGGCGGCTGGGCCACCGTCGGGGCCGGCTCCGACGTGGTGCTGGCGCTGCCCGGGGCGCAGATCGGGTTCGCCGGTTCCCGTGTGCGGCCCGCCGGCGCGGATCCGTACGCGTACACCGCCGAGGGCCAGCTGGCGGCGGGGCACATCGACGCGGTCGTCACCCCGGAGGAGCTGCCCGGGACGCTGGGCCGCTGGCTGGCCGCGCTGGCGGTCACGGGCCCGGCCGAGGCCGCCCCGGTGCCGGAGGCGCTGTCGCGGACGGGGCTGCCGGAGACCGGCTGGGACGCGGTGGAGCAGGCCCGGGCGGCGGGGCGGCCACGGGCCGAGGCCTATCTGGACGCCTACTTCGAGGACCGGCTGCCGCTGAGCGGCGACCGGTGCGGCGGCCGGGATCCGGGGCTGCTCTGCGGGGTGGGTCTGCACGCCGGGCGGCCCGTGGCGTACGCCGCGCAGTGCGGCACGGCGACCCGTCCGGCGGGCTACCGCACGGCCGCCCGGGTGATCCGGCTCGCGGACCGGCTCGGCCTCCCCGTACTGACGCTGATCGACACCCCGGGCGCGGCCAACGACGCGGAGGCGGAGCGGGCCGGTGCGGGCGCCGCGATCGCCGAGGTCTTCGCGGCGGTCGCCGGAGCCCGGGTCCCGGTCACGACGCTGGTGATCGGCGAGGGCGGCTCGGGCGGCGCTCTGGCCCTGGCGGCGCCGGACAACACCCATGTCACCACGGACAGTTACTTCTCGGTGATCGCACCGGAGCTGGCGGCGGCCATCCTGAAACGCGGCCCCGAGGAGGTACGGTCCACCGCCGGCCACCTCCGGCTGCGCCCCCAGGACCTGGTGGAGCTGGGCATCGCCCGCTCGGTCGTCGGGCCCGCCGCGCCGGAGCGCTGAGAGGCGCTCGGCGCGCCGGTCGGGCCGGGTTTGGCTAGCGTGGCGAGCGGGACCGTCCGCCGAGCGAGAGAAGGGTCCGAGTCATGGCCGCAGAAACCGAGGGCACCCCGTGCTGGGCCGACGGGACGTTCGGCGACCTGGAGGGGGCGAAGCGCTTCTACGGTGAGCTCCTGGGCTGGACGTACGGCGCGTCGATGCCGGAGTACGGCAACTACACCCAGGCGTACGTGGACGGCAAGGCGGTCGCCGCGCTGTCCCCGCCCATGCCCGGCCAGGAGGCGCCGTCCGCCTGGTGTCTCTACCTGGCCTCGCCGGACGCCGCCGCCACCGCCGGGAAGGTCCGGGAGCACGGGGGCCACGTACTGGTGGAGCCGATGCAGGTCGGCGACTTCGGGACGATGGTGATCGCCGCCGACCCCGGCGGTGCGCCGTTCGGGGTGTGGCAGGCGGCCGGCCACAAGGGGTTCGAGGCGCAGGCGGTGCCCGGGGCCTTCACCTGGGCCGAGGTCTTCACCCGGGACCCGGAGAAGGCGGACGCCTTTTTCCGGGCCGTCTTCGGGTACGGGGTGAAGCACCTGGACGACGACGCGATGGACTTCTCGCTCTACGACCTGGGCGCGGACCCGGTGCTCGGCCGGATGAAGATGGGCAGCGAGTTCCCGGCCGGGGTGCCCGCCCATCTGAACGTGTACTTCACCGTCGCGGACTGCGACGCCGCGGTGGAGAAGGCCACGTCGCTCGGGGCTCAGCTGCGGTTCGGTCCGATGACCATCCCGTTCGGCAGGTTCGCCGCCCTGACGGATCCGCAGGGCGCGGTGTTCTCGGTGATCGACCCGACGACGACCGGCGGCGAGATGCCGGGCGTCACGGAAGTCGCCTGACCCGACGCCCGGACGTCCGGTTCCCCTTCCGCCCGCGCCCCGGATGCGCGGGCAGCCGGGGGTTCAGGCCGCGTCGAGCGCGCGGAGCCGGGGGTTCAGGCCTCGTCGAGCGCGCGGAGCCGGGGGGCGACCTCCTCGCCCACCCGGAAGGCCTCCTCCAGGTGCGGATAGCCGGAGAGGATGAACTCGCCGATGCCCAGGCGCCGGTACTCGTGCAGCCGCCGGGCCACCTCGTCGTGCGAGCCGACCAGCGCCGTGCCGGCCCCTTCCCGTACGAGCCCGATACCCGCCCAGAGGTTCGGGGCGACCTCCAGCTTCGCGGCGCCCGCGGAGCCGCCGTGCAGCGCGGCCATCCGGGCCTGCCCGGTGGAGTCCATGCGGGCGAACCGTTCCTGGCTGGCCCGGACGGCCTCCGGGTCGATGCCCGCGAGGATGCGGTCGGCCTCGGCCCACGCCTCGGCGGCGGTGTCCCGGCTGATGATGTGCAGCCGCAGCCCGTAGCGCAGTTCCGGGGCGACGGCGCGGAGCCTGCCGATGCGCTGCGCGAGGGCCGCGGGCGGCTCACCCCAGAGCAGCTGTACGTCGGCCCGGCGCGCGGCGACGGCCTCGGCGGCCGGGGAGGCGCCGCCGAAGTAGAGGGGGACGGGGTGCTCGACGGCCGGCTCGTGGAGCTGGGCGCCCTCGATCGTCAGGTGCTCACCGGTGTGGTCGACGCGCTTGCCGTCGAGGAGGTCGCGCAGGACGGCCATCACCTCGTCGGTCCGCGCGTAGCGCTGGTCGTGGGCCAACCGGTCGCCGTACGCCCGCTGTTCGGCGGGGTCGCCGCCGGTGACGACGTTGAGCCGAAGCCGCCCTCCGGCGAACCGCCGGAAGGCGTCGGCCTGTTGGGCCAGCAGGG
This sequence comes from Streptomyces sp. NPDC104381, assembly GCF_055583745.1. NCBI lineage: Bacteria > Bacillati > Actinomycetota > Actinomycetes > Kitasatosporales > Streptomycetaceae > Streptomyces > Streptomyces sp. NPDC104381. Next base: position 414,404 of record NZ_JBVJNK010000001.1, on the reverse strand, counting down.
TGGGGCTGGCGAAACCGGCGCGGAAGGCGACCAGGAAGCCGATCCGGTCGGTGTGCTGGGTGAGGGCCGCCGTGAGGATCCACGGATCGACGCAGCCGAGCCCCACCGGAGTCAGCAGCGAGTGGAATCCGGCCTGTTCCGCGGCGCGGGCCACCTGGGCGAGATAGCCGATGTCGGCGGGACGGCGGGTGGCCGAGCCGGTCCTCCCCTGCACGGCGGTGACCCCGCCGGGGTCGCGGCCGTCGCCTCCGGTGGGCAGGAACCAGTGGAGCAGGAGCGGGCTGTCGGGCATGCGGGATCCTCGTGGGACGGCGGCGGGGGACGCACCACGGGCGTACGGGTGCGGTGAGGCACCGGCAGGCCTGGAGTGTCCGGGGAGACCGGGAAGGCGAAGGGGCCCGTCGGCCGACGTCGGGGCCGGCGGGGTGTCACGTCAGCTGGAGGACGGACAGCGGAGGCCGGCCCGACAGAGCATGGTCGAGACACGCAGGAGGTCCACGTGGCGGCGCGACACAAGAGCTGGGGCCATGCGGGCATCCTGACCGCGCCGTGCGCGCGGCGACAAGCGCCGCCCGCATCCCGGACAACGGCGTATCACGGGGTGGACCCGCTGTTACGGCTGCGGGTCCCGGGCGTCGTACCGGGCGAAGCCGCGCCAGCGCAGTCCGAGCAGACACACCACCAGCACACAGGCGAGGCCGCCGCCGGTCACCGCCACGGTCGGTGAGGTCAGGTCGGCCACGGAGCCGGCCACGAGGTCGCCGAGCCGGGGGCCGCCGGCCACGACGACGATGAACACGCCCTGGAGCCGGCCGCGCATGTCGTCCGGGACCGCCGCCTGGAGCATGGTGTTGCGGAAGACCATCGATATGGAGTCGGCGCACCCGGCGAGCGCGAGCAGGACCAGTCCCGGCCACAGCTGCCGGGTCAGCCCGAACACGGCGATGGCACCGCCCCAGCAGGCGACGGCGATCAGCACCGCCAGCCCGTGCCGGCGGACGCGGCCCAGCCAGCCGGAGAACACGCTGCCGAGCAGCGCGCCCAGCGCCGGGGCGGCGACCAGGAGCCCGGTGGTCTTCGCGTCGCCCCCGAACCAGACCACGGCCACCACGGGGAAGAGGGCGCGCGGGTGGGCGAGCACCATGGCGCTCAGGTCGCTGAAGAAGGTCATCCGCAGATTGGGCCTGGTGCCGAGGAAGCGCAGACCGTCCAGGACGGAGGCCCTCTTGGCGGCCTTCTCCCCCTCGCCCCGGTCGGGCAGCATCGACGGCAGCCGCCACATCGCGTACAGCGAGGCGGTGAAGGTGACGGCGTCGACGGTGTACGCCGCCCGGTAGCCCCACCAGCCGACGATGAGGCCACCGAGCATCGGTCCGGCCAGGCCGCCGGTGGTGGACGTCATGGCGCTGAGCGCGTTGGCGGCGGGCAGCTGCTCGGCCGGGAGGAGCCGGGCGATCATCGAGCTGCGGGCCGGGGAGTTGAGCGCGAAGCAGACGGCCTGGAGGGCGACGACCGTGTAGAGCAGCCCGAGGTTTTCGACGCCGGCGAAGGTGACCACGGCCAGCACGAGGGAGAGCAGGAACGATCCGGTCGCGCTGAAGAGCCCGAGCTTGCGACGGTCGACGGTGTCGGCGACCGCCCCGCTGTACAGGCCGAGGAGCACCAGCGGAACGAGCGAGCAGAGACCGATCAGCCCGACGGAGAACGCGGACCCGGTGATGTCGTAGACCTGGAGGGAGACGGCCAGTGCCGTCATGCCCTGCCCGATCCAGGACACGGTGTTCCCGAACCAGAGCCGCCGGTAGTCCGGGGAGGAGCGCAGCGGCGTCAGGTCGGCGAGTATGCGGGTGCGGGATACACCTTGTTCGGCTGTTTCGGTCACAGGGGATGGTAACGGCCCGCTGAGGGAGCAGGTCCGGCGGCCGTCTCGGGGTCGAGCCTGCGGAGGGCGAGGAGCCCGCCGACGCCGGGGACCACCGCGAGGACCTTGGCGGCCGGAGTGGCCCGCCCGTGACGCCAGGTCGCGACGAGGACGACGAGGTAGGCGCAGCCGTGGGTGGGGCCCATCAGGGAGGAGACGGGTCCGAGGTGGACGGTGGCCAGGTTGGCCAGCATGACGACGAGGGAGACGAGTTCGGCGTGGGCCGCGATACGCAGGGGGCGCGGGGACACGGTCACGCTCCCGTGGTGGAGCCGGGGCGGACGATCATCAGGACGGTGACCGTGGCCCAGAGCAGGTTGAACACACCGGTGGCCATGGCGAGACGGGCCGGGGTGCGCGCTTCGGCGCCGGGGCCGGGTGCCTGTACGGCGGCGAGGGCGGCGCCCTGCGCGGGAAGGATCCGCAGGACCAGCAGACCGGCGGCCGCTGCGGTCAGGAGCATCGAGGTGATCAGCCAGGGGCTGCCGAGGAGACCGAGACTGCTCGCCGTGGCGAGCCCGAACAGGGGTACGGCGATGCCGATGACCCCGTACACCCGGCAGATGCGGTGCAGCATCCTCAGCGTCGTCAGCGTCTCGCCGTCGCCGGGACCGCCGTGGGCGGTGCGCAGCGTCCGGGGGAACATGCTCGCGGCGACGGTGACCGGGCCGATCGCCAGGACCACGGCCAGGACGTGCAGGGAGAGGAAGAGCTTCGTCATGGTCAGTGCTCCGTGGCCGCCGGGGCGGCGGTGCGGCGCAGGCCGGTGACCTTGGACGCGGGCAGGCGCCCGGCCCTGGAGGTGCCGGCCAGGGTGTCGCCCGCGACCGTCACGTCGAAGGCCAGGTTCAGACGCATGGGCCGGGTGACGGCCTGCTTCCAGGTGAGGCGGTCGCCGTCGAGGAGGACCTCGCGGAGCGGGACCTCCTCCCCCGCGCCGTGGGCGGCCCCGGTGAGAAGGCCGTCCTTCCTGCGGAGTTCGACGACGGCCTTGATCGTGCCGATCGGGGTGGAGACGGACAGGTCCCAGATGCCTTCGACGGGCATGTGCACTCTTCCTCAGGTCTTGGGTGGTGTGGATCGGGGGTGTGGATCGGTGGCGGGAGAACGGGCACGGGTGCCCGTCAGAAGGCGGCGGCAACCGGTCCCTGATCACGCCAGACGATGCCGCGCCGCTCATGGGCGAACATCTCCTCGACCGCGTGGGCGATCCGGGGCCCCACCTCGCGCTCCAGGAGGTGGAGGGCCAGGTCGAGTCCGGAGGTGACCCCGGCGCCGGTGACGACGTCGCCGTCGTCGACGACGCGCGCCCGCACCGCGTGGACCCCGGTGGCGTCGAGCATGTCGAGGCCCATGTGATGGGTGGTGGCGTGCCGGCCCTCCAGCAGTCCGGCCATGGCGAGGACGAGCGAACCGCCGCACACCGCGCAGACGGTGACCTCGGGGTTCTCCATCGCCGCCGCCAGCAGCGCGGGCAGCTCGGTGGTCAGCGTGCGGCCCAGCAGCACCGGGATGGGATCGTCCCGCTGCGGCTGCCCGGCACCGAAGTCATGGCCGGGCACCTCGTCCGGCTCGCCGACCCGGCCGGAGGCCCCGGGTACGAGGACCAGGCCGGGACGTGCGGGGTCGAGAGCCGCGGCGGCCCGCAGCGTCAGGGACCCGGTGCCGCCGGCCACCTCGCGCGGCCCTTCGGCGGACACGAGCTCCACGCTCACCAGGCCCCCGGAGGCCGTGCCGCCGGCGTGGAGCACTTCGTACGGCGCGATGACGTCGAGGGGGTCGAATCCGTCGAACAGGACGATCTGGGCATGCATGGGGAGGGCCTCGGTTCCGGTGGGTGCCCGGCCGGCGCCGGGTTCACCCCGACGCTAACCGGCTCGCGCATCGCGTCCCATAGGCGTGAGTGCCAGGTACCCACGGAAAAGTGCCAGACCGAGAATCACGCCTTTGAACTGGGCAGATGATGAATCCGTCCCCTTCAGGACCATGACGGTTCTCCGGTGGAGGGGTACGTTTACGCCATGCATACCGTCGCCGTCCTCGCCCTGGACCAGGTGATCCCGTTCGACCTGTCCACCCCGATCGAGGTCTTCACCCGCACCCGCCTCCCGGACGGCCGCCCCGGGTACCAGGTCCGGGTCTGCGCCGAACGGCAGGAGACCGACGCGGGTTCGTTCAGCCTGCGCGCGCCCTGGGGGCTGGACGGGCTGAAGGGTGCGGACACGGTCATCGTGCCCGGTACCGCGAACCCCCTCGCCCCGCTCTCCCCGGCCGTCCGTGACGCGCTGCGGGCCACCGCCGAGGACGGCACGCGCATCGCCTCGATCTGCTCGGGCACGTTCCCGCTGGCGGCCACGGGGCTCCTGGACGGGCTGCGGGCCACCACGCACTGGATCGCGGCGGACCTCCTGGCCGCCACCCACCCGGACGTCGAGGTCGACCCCGCCGTCCTGTACGTCGACAACGGCCAGATCCTCACCTCGGCCGGAGCGGCCGCCGGCATGGACCTCTGCCTCCACATGATCCGTAAGGACTACGGGTCCGCCGTCGCCGCCGACGCGGCCCGGCTGTCCGTAATGCCGCTGGAACGGGAGGGCGGGCAGGCGCAGTTCATCGTCCACGACCATGTGCCCACCCCGCAGGGCAGCACCCTGGAGCCCCTCCTCGGCTGGCTCCAGGACAACCTCGCCGACGACCTCACCCTCGCCGACATCGCGGCTCACGCCGGGATCAGCACCCGGACGCTGATCCGCCGCTTCCGTGAGCAGACCGGCACGACCCCCCTCCAGTGGCTCCACCGTGCCCGCATCCGCCAGGCCCAGCACCTCCTGGAGTCCACCCGCCACACGGTCGAACGCATCGGTGCCCAGGTCGGGTTCGGCTCACCGACCGCCTTCCGCGACCGGTTCAGGAAGACGACCGGCGTGAGCCCCCACAGCTACCGCCGCTCGTTCAGCTGAGGGGACGCCGGCGCGGGCACCGCTCGATCCGTCCGGTCACCGCCACGTTTGCGCCACACGGCGTGAACGTGGCGCAAACACGCGTTGCCGCACCGCGCCGTGACGAGCAGCCTTGGGCGGCGGGAGCGCTCCCACGTTGCTGACCACCGCAGCGCGGTCCCGCTCCTTCTCCATGGAACCCCCCACCGCGTACAGGCACCACCGCCGTGCAAGCGTCCTCTTTCCTGGAGCCGACATGTCCTTACGCCGCTGGACCGGGCCTCTCCTCCTGGCCCTCCTGCTGACCGCCCCCGCCGCGTTCCCCGCGACCGCGGCGGACGCCGCGCCACCCCGTACGGAAGCGGCGGCGGGCGCCGCGCCCGTGCCCCTGACGTCGCTCAGCGCGTCCACCACCCAGGTCGCCTCCGGGCTGAAACGGCCCACCGCGATCGTCGCCCCCGACGACGGCACGGACCGGCTGCTCATCACCGAGAAGTCCGGAACCGTCCGCGCCTACCACCCGGACACCGGCCTGGCGGCGGACCCGGTCGTCGACATCAAGGCGGCCGTGGACGAGTCGGGCAACGAGCGCGGTCTGCTCGGGATCGCCGTCCCGCCCGACTTCGCCGACAGCCAGGACCTCTACCTCGCGTACACGGCGCTGCCCGACGGAGCGGTCACCCTCGCCCGCTACCGGCTCGACGAGTCCCGCCTGGAGGTCCTGCTCTCGCAGGAGCACGCCGAGAACAGCAACCACAACGGCGGCCAGCTCGCGTTCGGCCCGGACGGCGATCTGTACTGGAGCATCGGCGACGGCGGCGGCTCCGCCGACCCGCTCCGCTCCGCGCAGCGGCTGGACACCCTGCTGGGCAAGGTCATGCGCATCGACGTGAGCCGGAGCTGCGGCGAACTCGCCTACTGCGTACCCGCCGACAACCCCTTCGTGGGCACCCCGGGCGCCCGCGAGGAGATCTGGCTGTACGGCCTGCGCAACCCCTGGCGTTTCTCCTTCGACCGCGCGGACGGCTCGATGTGGATCGGCGACGTGGGCCAGGGCCGGTGGGAGGAGATCGACCATCTCGCCCCGGGCCGGGGAGGGCTGAACCTCGGCTGGTCCTGCTACGAGGGCCTGGAGAAGTTCGAGGGCGGCGACTGCAAGGCGGGTGAGACGTACACCGAGCCCGTCTTCACGTACTCGCCGTACACGGGCGGCTGTTCGGTGATCGGCGGCCAGGTCTACCGGGGCGCGGAGTACGCGGACCTGGCCGGCGGCACGTACATCGCGACCGACTACTGCTCGTCCACGGTCTGGGCGCTGCGCCCGGACGGCCGGGGCGGCTACGAGCAGGCGGAGATCGGGGAGATGCCCACCCAGGTGACGTCGATCGGGGCGACCGTGGACGGGGAGCTCTACGTGGTCAACGATCTGCCCGGCGGCCTGCACCGGGTGTCGTTCGCACAGGAGGAACCGACCTGCCGGGTGGACCGCACCGTCACGGCCTGGGGTACGGGCGCGACGGTCGACCTCACGGTCACCAACACGGGCAGCGTCCCCGTGAACGGCTGGACGCTCGAATTCCCGCTGGCTCTCGGGCAGACCGTCGTCTCCGACTGGAACACGGACCTGACCCAGGGAGGCAACATGGTCGAGGCGTCCGACGCCGGGCACAACGCCACGATCGCTCCCGGCGCGAGCGTCACCCTCGGCTATCTCGCCGACCACACCGGCGACCCGTCCTCACCGCCGCGCTTCCTGCTCAACGGGGACGCCTGCGCGATCGGCGACTGAACCGGCCGGGTCACGGCGGTGCGGGCTTCCAGGAGCCCGTACCGCCGGGCGTCACCCCTGCTCGGCCAGGTCCTTCTCCAGCGCGTGGGCGGCGGCGTCCAGGGTGGCGACCAGCGGCTGGAGGCGGTGCGGGTCGTAGCGCATGGCGGGCATGGACACCGAGAGACCGGCCACCGCCGTGCCGTCCCGGTCGCGCACCGGCACCCCGACGGCGACCAGCCCGCGCTCGGACCGCCCCTGGTTGACGGCGAACCCGTTACGGCGCAGACGCCTCAGCTCCGTCCGCAGCCGGGCGAGATCGGGAAGCTCCCCGGGGCGGTCCCGGTAGCGCTCGGGTGCGTAGAGCCCGTCCAGTTCGCCGTCGGGGAGATCGGCGAGCAGCAGCAGTCCCGCCGTGGTCCGCGCGGCGGGGAAGACCATGCCCTCCCGCGATCCGACGCGCAGCGTCTGCCGGCACTCGACACTGGCGATGAACCGGGCCGTGTCCCCGGTGCGCACGATCAGGTTCGTGGTCTCGTCCAGCAGGCCGACGACCCGGTGCAGATGGGGCATGGCCACCGCGCGCAGGCGTGACACCAGGGACCGGGAGTGCGCGGCGAGCTCCAGCACCGGCCCCGCGCGGTAGGCGCGGCTCTCGTCCTGCACGGCGAAGTCCCGGTAGACGAGCATCGCCAGGATCCGGTGCGCGGTCGACCGGGCGACGCCCAGCCGCTCGGCGATCCCGGCGACCGTCGCACCCCCCTCCATCTGCAGGATGGCCGCCGCCCGCAGGGCGTGGTCCACGCTGGCGATGGGGTAGGGCGGCGGAGTCTTGAGCTCTTTGTCCATGGCGCCCGTCCTCAACTGAATTCTGCTCTCCAGAATCCACATGTTCTCATAGGTGGACCGGTGCACGCTGAGCGACGTGACTACCTCACCCGTCTCCCAGAACTCCGCCACGGAATCCCCGGTCCGGCTCCGGGCCGTCTCCGGCGGGGGGCAGCCCGAAGTCACCCCGGCGCTCGAAGAGCTGTACAGGGGCTTCGAACAGGAGCTGCTCGTCCCGCTGTGGACGGAGATCGGCGACCTGATGCCGGCCCACCCGCGCTCCCGCGCCGTACCGCACGTGTGGCGCTGGGAGCGGCTGCGGGAGCTGGCCGCCCGGGCCGGCGACCTGGTCCCGGTCGGCCGGGGCGGCGAACGCCGCGCCATCGCCCTGGCCAACCCCTCCCTCGGCGGGCGGCCGTTCGCCACGCCCACCCTGTGGGCGGCCATCCAGTACCTCATGCCCGGCGAGGACGCCCCCGAGCACCGGCACACCCAGCACGCCTTCCGCTTCGTCGTCGAGGGCTCGGGCGTGTGGACGGTCGTCGGTGGCGACCCCGTACCGATGAACCGCGGCGACTTCCTCCCGCAGGCCGGCTGGAACTGGCACGCCCACCACAACGCGACCTCCGATCCGATGGCCTGGATCGACGGCCTGGACATCCCCTTCCAGTACGTCACCGAGGCGCAGTTCTTCGAGTTCGGCCGCGACACCATCACCGACGCGGAGCGCACCACGCCGGAGCGTTCCCGCTCCGAGCGCCTGTGGGCCCATCCAGGTCTGCGCCCGCTGTCGGCCGCCCCGGTGACCCCGGGCAGCCCGCTGCTCTCCTACAAGTGGGAGTACACCGACGCCGCCCTGTCCGACCAGCTCCTGCTGGAGAAGGAGGGCTTCGGCGGGACCGTCGGGCCCGGCCACGCGGCGGTGCGCTACTCCAACCCGCACGACGGCTCCGACGTACTGCCCACCATCCGGGCCGAGTTCCACCGCGTCGTCCGTGGCGCCGAGACCGCGCCGGTGCGTGAGACCGGTTCGTCGGTCTACCAGGTCTTCGACGGCTCCGGGGTGGTGACCGTCGGCGACCGGTCCTGGACGGTCGCCCGCGGCGACCTGTTCACCGTCCCGTCCTGGGAGCCGTTCTCCGCCAGGTCCGAGGCCGGCACGACCGACTCCGACGGCGGCGCCCTCGACCTCTTCCGCTTCTCCGACGCGCCCGTCTTCGAGGCGCTCAAGCTCGACCGCACCCAGAAGGACGTCTGACATGAAGCTCGCCACCATCCGCACCGCCGACGGGACCCGCGCCGTCCGCCTCGACGGCGAGGTCCACGTCGACCTCGGTCACGCCGACCTGGGTGCGCTGTTCGCCGAGGCCGACTGGCGGGACAGGGCCGCCACCGCCTCCGGCACCACCTACCCGGCCGGGGGCGCGGACTTCGCGCCGGTCGTCCCCCGCCCGTCCAAGGTCATCTGCGTCGGCCACAACTACACGAACCACATCAAGGAGATGGGCCGGGACCTGCCGAACCACCCCACTCTCTTCCCGAAGTTCGCCGAGACACTGCTGGGCGCCGGCGACGACATCGTCAAGCCGCCCGAGACCGAGGCGCTCGACTGGGAGGTCGAACTGGCCGTCGTGATCGGCGACAGGGTGCGCCGCGCCGACGAGCGGCAGGCCGCCGACGCCATCGCCGGCTTCACCGTGATGAACGACATCTCGGTGCGCGACTGGCAGTTCCGCACCATCGAGTGGACCCAGGGCAAGATCTGGGAGGCCACCACCCCGGTCGGTCCGTACGTCGTCACCCCCGACGAGGTCGGCGGCGTGCGTCCCGCGCTCCAGGTCCGGACGGTCGTCGACGGCCAGGTCATGCAGCAGGACGACACCGGCACGCTGCTGTTCGACCCGGTCTTCCTGGTGCGGTACATCTCCACCGTCATCACCCTGAACCCCGGCGACATCATCGCCACCGGCACCCCCGCCGGTGTGGGCAACGCCCGCGACCCCAAGGTCTTCCTCCTCCCCGGCCAGAGCGTGACCACCGAGATCACCGGTCTCGGCGCCTGCACCAACAAGGTGGTCGGGGCATGAAGGACGGCACCACGAGGACACTCGCCGAGGCACGCGCGTGGGCGCGCACGGGCACCCGGCTGGTGCTGGACGCCGTGGCGGACCTGGACGAGGCCGCGTTCTCGGCCGGCAGCCTGCTACCGGGGTGGACCCGTAAGCATCTCGCCGCCCATGTCGCCGCCAACGCCGACGCGCTGTGCAACCTGGTGCACTGGGCGGCCACCGGCGAGGAGACACCGATGTACGCCTCCGCCGACGAGCGCGCCGCCGGCATCGCCAAGGGCCCGGACCTCACCGCGGACGAGCTCAGGTCCTGGCTGGACGGCTCGGCCCGGAAACTCGCCGAGGGCCTGGACGAGCTCACCGACGGCCAGTGGGAGAGGGAGGTCGTCACCGCGCAGGGCCGGACCGTCCCCGCCACCGAGCTGCCCTGGATGCGGTCCCGCGAGGCCTGCGTCCACGCGGTCGACCTCGGCACCGGCGTCTCCTTCGCCGATCTCCCCGAGGGCTTCCTGACCGCCCTGGCCGACGAGATCAGCACCGGGCGCGGGCTGACCGAGCTGCCCGACGGCCCCCTCCCCGAGGTCACCGCCTGGCTGGCCGGCCGGCCCCACACCCTTGCCGACGCCCCCGAGCTCGGCCCGTGGCTCTGAGGAGTGGAAGTCATGTCCAACCCTGATGTGATCGTCGTCGGCGGCGGCATCGGTGGCCTCGGCGCGGCGTTCTCGCTGACCCGCCAGGGCCTGAGCGTCCGGCTGCTGGAGAGCGCCCCCGCCTTCGGCGAGGTCGGCGCCGGCATCCAGCTCGCCCCCAACTGCACCCGCATCCTCGACGACTACGGCCTGCTCGACGAGGCCAAGAGCCTCGGCGTCGTACCGGACGCGATGGTGATGCGCGACGCGGTCGACGGCGACGAGCTGACCCGGCTCGACCTGCGCGACCTGGAGAAGCGCTACGGCTACCCCTACATGGTCATCCACCGCAGCGACCTGCACGGGCTGCTGCTGCGCGCCTGCGAGCGCGCGGGCGTCGAGCTGATCAACGACGCGCGGGTGGTGTCGTACGAGAACACCGGACGCGGCGCCGCCGCGACCCTCGCCTCCGGTGAGGTCCACGAGGCCGCCCTGGTCCTCGCGGCCGACGGCCTGCACTCGGCCGCGCGCAAGCTGCTCGTCGACGACGAGCCCGTCTCCTCCGCGTACGTCGCCTACCGCGGCACCGTGCCCGCCGAACAGCCGCGGGTCCGGGGCCTCGACCTCAGCGAGGTCGTGGTGCACGTCGGCCCGCGGTGCCACTTCGTCCACTACGGCCTGCGCGGCGGCGAACTCCTCAACCAGGTCGCCGTCTTCGAGTCCCCCAAGGCCGTCGCCGGCGAGGAGGACTGGGGCACCCCGGACGAACTCGACCACGCCTTCGCCGCGACCTGCGACTTCGTCCAGGAGGGCCTGCCCTTCATGTGGCGGGAGAAGTGGTGGCGAATGTTCGACCGCGACCCGATCATGAACTGGGTCCACGGCCGGATCGCGCTCCTCGGCGACTCGGCCCACCCCCCGCTCCAGTACATCGCGCAGGGCGCGATCATGGCGATCGAGGACGGCTGGGTGCTCGGCGAACACGTCGCCCGCCACCGCGCCGCCGACGGCTCCGTCGACTGGGACGCGGCCCTCTTCGCCTACGAGTCGGTCCGCCCCGAACACTGCCGCCGGGTGCTCACCACGTCCCGCGCGTGGGGCGAGCTGTGGCACCTCGACGGCCTCGCCCGCGACCAGCGCAACGCCCTGCTGCGCGCCCGCGACCCGTACGACTACGCGTTCGTGGACTGGCTGTACGGCCCGACCGCCCTGACCGTGGACGAGGAGCCCCCGATGTTCACCCCGGTCCCGCTGTCCTCGGGGGCCGCCGGAGCCACGGACACCACCCCGGCGACGGCGGCCGCCGACACGGCGTAACCCCGCCCGCCGCTCCGCCGGGAGCCGGACGGATACATGCCCCCCGGGGCCGCCACGCGCGGCCCCGGGGGGCATTCGAGCGATGCCGGCTGCGGGCTTGTCGGCGTCACGAGCGCGGAGCCCGGGAGCTGGGCTCCGGGGCCGGTCCAGGCAGCGAATACTGCGCGCAAAAGCCCCAGAAAAGGACGTTTCCCCAGGTCAGAACGATTCTGCCTGGGGAAGCTGGGTGGGGCGGGTGGGACTCGAACCCACGGCCGACGGATTATGAGTCCGCTGCTCTAACCGGCTGAGCTACCGCCCCGTCTCGGCGTGGCGCGTACAAGTGTGCGCGCCGTCTGCCGCAGCATAGCCGGTCATACGATCTCCTGCTGGCGATGGTCGGCTTCGCGTGACCATGAAGACAGTGCTGCGTGCTGCCCGGTTCCCGGCGGTACGGAATCGCCCCGAAAGAGTCACCGGTCCCTCTCCCCGGGCACGCGAAAAAGGGCCCCGCAGGGCCCTCTTCCGTTCTGCTCCCCCGACTGGACTCGAACCAGTAACCCTCCGGTTAACAGCCGAATGCTCTGCCAATTGAGCTACAGGGGATCGCGCTCCCCCGACTGGACTCGAACCAGTAACCTGCCGGTTAACAGCCGGCTGCTCTGCCAATTGAGCTACAGGGGATTGCTGCGTTGCCTCGAATCGTACCTGCCTGGCGGCTGCCGAGCGGCGCGCGTTCGCTGCGACACATACATTAGCGCAAGCAGGGGGGTGCTCCGCCAATCGGTATCCCCCGGGGTGATCTCGGTGTGTGCGGGTAGGCGGGCAGCACACGTCGCACGGAGCGAAGGAAGGGTGGCAGCCATGCGGTACCGGCTCACGTTCATCGCCGGAGTGGCCCTGGGTTACGTGCTCGGCACGCGAGCCGGGCGCGAGCGTTACGAGCAGCTGAAGAAGGCCGCGCAGCAGCTGGCCGAGAACCCGGCGGTGCGGAACGCGGCGGAGTCCGCCGCGCACGGCGGCCGGGACTTCGCCGGCAAGGCGTACCACTCGGTGAGCGAGAGGGTCGGGGACAAGGTCCCGGCCTCGGTCTCCGACCGGGTGCGCTCGCTGCGGGAGCGCAACGGCCACAGCGGCAGCGACGACTGGGGTACGACGAACACCTGAGGCCCGTTCCGTACGGGGCGCCCGCCCGGTACGGAACGGGCCGCTCACCTTCTCCGGACGGGTGCGCGGGGTCTCCCCGGGAGGCCCCGCGCACCCGTCCGCGTACGGAACGGCCGGCGGGTGCGGCAGAATCGTGTCCATGGGCATAGTGGCCGGCTTGGACAGTTCATCCGCCTTCACACACATCGTCGTCTGCGACACGGACACCGGTGAGGTGCTGCGGCAGGGGTACGCCGCGCATCCCATCGAGGCCAAGGCCTCCGAGGTGGATCCGCAGGCGTGGCTGCTCTCACTCGGTGAGGCGGCCTCCGGAGGGCTGCTCGAAGGCGTGCAGGCCATCGGTGTGTCCGCGCAGCAGCACGGGCTGGTGCCGCTGGACCACCAGGGGAACCTCGTACGGCCGGCCCTGCTCGGCAACGACCGGCGCGCGCAGGCCGCGGCGGCGGACCTGGTCGACGGGCTCGGCGGGCGGCAGCCCTGGGCCGAGGCCGTGGGGGCCGTGCCGCAGGCCGCGCAGCCCGTGGCGAAGCTGCGCTGGCTGGTGCGGTCCGAGCCGGAGAACGCGCAGCGGGTCGCCGCCGTGCTGCAGCCGCACGACTGGCTGGTGTGGCAGCTCCTCGGCCGGCCCGCCCGCAGGACGACCGACCGCGGGGCCGCGTCCGGCACCGGTTACTGGTCGGCGGGGACCGGGTCCTACCGGCCCGATCTGGTGGAACTCGCGCTCGGCCATCAGGCCGCGCTGCCCGAGGTCCTCGGCCCGGCCGACTCCGCGGGGACGACGCCGGAGGGGCTGCTGATCTCGGCGGGCACCGGCGAGACGATGGCCGCGGCCTTCGGGCTCGGCGTCGCGGTCGGGGACGCCGTGGTCTCGCTGGGGGCCTCCGGTTCGGTGATGGCCGTGCACCACGAGGCGCTGTCCGACCCCACGGGGATGATCACCTCCTTCGCCGACGCGACCGGGATGCATCTGCCGGTGGTCCACACGTCGAACGCGGTGCGCGCGCTGCGCGGTACGGCCGAGATGCTGGACGTGGAGGGCCTGGACGAACTCTCCGCGCTGGCGCTCAAGTCGACTCCGGGCGCCTCGGGGCTCGTCCTGCTCCCCTATCTGGAGGGTGAGCGCACCCCGCATCTGCCGCACACCGCGGGCACGCTGAGCGGGCTGCGGCGCGAGTCGATGAAGCCCGAGCACCTGGCCCGGGCCGCCTTCGAGGGGATGCTGTGCTCGCTGGCCGACGCTCTGGACGTGCTGCGGGACCGGGGTGTGGAGGTGCGGCGGGTGTTCCTGCTCGGCGCCGCCGCCGAACTGCCCGCCGTGCAGGCGCTGGCGCCCGCGGTGTTCGGCACCCAGGTCGTCGTGCCGCAGCCCGCCGAGTACGCGGCTCTGGGCGCCGCCCGGCAGGCGGCGTGGGCCCTCGGGGTCTCGCAGGGGACGCTCGACCCGCGTACGCCCCCGGCCTGGCAGGGCGCCTCGGCGCAGGTGCTGGAGCCGGGTGAGGAGCTCGCCGTGGGCAGCGCGGTGCGCCAGCAGTACGGGGCGACCCGGGACCAGATCCACCCCGGGGCGTTCGGCGGAACCGCCTGAGGGACGCGGCCCGGAATTTGACCGGGACTTGGATAAAAGCGTTGGCAGTCGGGGACGGCGGTGCCGGAGTATGGACCGGCCTCTGCCCTACGCCGACTCCGAGAGACACGCGTGCTCATAAAACTCCTGCGGACCTGTCTGGGTCCGTACAGACGTCCCATCATGCTGCTGGTGCTGCTCCAGCTCCTGCAGACGTGCGCCAGCCTCTATCTGCCCAGCCTCAACGCGGACATCATCGACAACGGTGTCGTGAAGGGTGACACGGGTTACATCCTGGAATTCGGCGGCGCGATGATCGCCGTCAGCATCGTCCAGATCGTCTGCAACGTCGGGGCGGTCTACTACGGCGCCAGGACGGCCTCCGCCCTGGGGCGCGACGTACGGGCACTGATATTCGACCGGGTGCAGTCGTTCTCCGCCCGCGAGGTGGGGCGGTTCGGGGCACCCTCGCTGATCACCCGTACGACCAATGACGTGCAGCAGGTCCAGATGCTCGTCCTGATGGCGTTCACCTTGATGGTCTCGGCGCCCATCATGTGTGTCGGCGGCGTCATCATGGCGCTCGGCCAGGACGTCCCGCTGTCGGCGGTGCTGCTGGCGGTGCTGCCCGTCCTCGGCACCGCGGTGGCCCTCATCGTGAGGCGGATGCGGCCGCTGTTCCGCACGATGCAGGTGCGGCTGGACACGGTGAACCGCGTGCTGCGGGAGCAGATCACCGGCAACCGTGTCATCCGGGCGTTCATCCGCGACGGCTACGAGGAGGAACGCTTCCGCGGGGCCAACACGGAGCTGACGGACGTCGCGGTGTCGACGGGCCGGCTGATGGCGCTCATGTTCCCGACGGTGATGACGGTCGTGAACCTGTCGTCAATCGCGGTGGTCTGGTTCGGGGCGCACCGCATCGACAGCGGCGGGATGCAGATAGGCGCGCTGACGGCGTTCCTCGCGTATCTGATGCAGATCGTCATGTCGGTGATGATGGCCACCTTCATGTTCATCATGGTGCCGCGCGCGGAGGTCTGCGCCGAGCGCATCCAGGAGGTCCTGGAGACCGATTCGAGCGTGGTGCCGCCCACCGCCCCGGTCACCGAGCTGCTCACCCACGGCCATCTGGAGATACGGGGCGCGGAGTTCCGTTTCCCGGGCGCCGAGGAGCCGGTGCTCCGCTCGGTCGATCTGGTGGCGCGTCCCGGGGAGACCACGGCCATCATCGGGTCGACGGGCAGCGGCAAGTCGACGCTGCTCGGCCTCGTACCGCGGCTGTTCGACGCGACGGACGGCGATGTGCTCGTCGACGGTACGGACGTGCGGACGCTGGATCCGGTCCTGCTGGCGAAGACCGTGAGCCTGGTCCCGCAGAAGCCGTACCTCTTCTCGGGGACGGTGGCGACGAATCTGCGCTACGGCAATCCCGACGCGACCGACGAGGAGCTGTGGCACGCGCTGGAGGTGGCGCAGGCGAAGGACTTCGTGGAGCGGCTGGAGCACGGCCTGGACGCGCCGATCGCGCAGGGCGGCACCAATGTCTCCGGCGGCCAGCGGCAGCGGCTCGCGATCGCGCGGACGCTGGTGCAGCGGCCGGAGATCTATCTCTTCGACGACTCGTTCTCCGCCCTGGACTACGCGACGGACGCCGCGCTGCGCGGCGCGCTGTCCCGCGAGACGTCGGGGGCGACCGTGGTGATCGTGGCGCAGCGGGTGTCCACGATCCGTGACGCCGACCGGATCCTGGTGCTGGACGAGGGCCGGGTCGTCGGGTCGGGCAGCCATCACGAGCTGATGGACGGCAACGAAACCTACCGGGAGATCGTGCTCTCCCAGCTGACGGAAGCGGAGGCCGCCTGATGGCCGGACCGGGCGGACGGATGATGGCGGGGCCCACCGAGCGGTCCATGGACTTCAAGGGGTCGGGGAAACGGCTCCTGCGGAGGTTCAGCAAGGAGAAGTCCTCGCTGTACCTGATGCTGGGCGCGGGAACGCTGAGCGTGGCGCTCTCCGTGGTGGGTCCCAAGATCCTCGGCGGGGCCACGGACCTGATCTTCGCGGGTGTCGTCGGACGGCAGATGCCGGACGGCACGACGAAGGAGCAGGCCATCGACGGCCTGCGCGCGCGGGGCGACGGCGGGCTCGCGGACATGCTGGGCGGGGTGGACTTCACTCCGGGTGAGGGCATCGACTTCGGTGCGGTGGGCCAGGTCCTGCTGGCGGCACTGGTGGTGTACGTCGGCGCCGGGCTGCTGATGCTGGTGTCGACCCGGCTGTCGATCCGGGTGATCAACCGGGTCGTCTTCCGGCTGCGCGAGGACCTCCAGACCAAGCTGGCGCGGCTCCCGCTCTCCTATTTCGACCGGCAGCAGCGCGGTGAGGTGCTGAGCCGGGCGACGAACGACATCGACAACATCTCGCAGACGATGCAGCAGACGATGGGCCAGCTCATCAACTCCCTGCTGACCATCGTCGGCGTACTGATCATGATGTTCTGGATCTCCCCGCTGCTCGCCCTGGTGGCGCTGGTGACGATCCCGCTGTCCGTGTTCGTCGCGACGCGGGTCGGCAAGCGGTCGCAGCCGCACTTCGTGGCGCAGTGGAAGGTGACGGGCAAGCTCAACGCCCACATCGAGGAGATGTACACCGGCCACAGCCTGGTGAAGGTCTTCGGGCGGCAGGAGGAGTCCGCGAGGGACTTCGCCGAGCAGAACGAGGCGCTGTACGAGGCGGGCTTCAGGGCCCAGTTCAACAGCGGGATCATGCAGCCGCTGATGATGTTCGTGTCGAACCTGAACTATGTGCTGGTCGCGGTCGTCGGCGGGCTGCGGGTGGCGTCGGGCGCCCTGTCGATCGGTGATGTGCAGGCGTTCATCCAGTACTCGCGGCAGTTCTCGATGCCGCTGACGCAGGTCGCCTCGATGGCGAACCTGGTGCAGTCGGGCATCGCGTCCGCGGAGCGGGTCTTCGGTCTGCTGGACGCGGAGGAGCAGGCGCCCGACCCGGATCCGGCGGAGCGGCCGAAGGAGCTGCGCGGCAGCGTCGCGCTGGAGAACGTCTCCTTCCGGTACGACCCGGAGAAGCCGCTCATCGAGGATCTCTCGCTGAGTGTGGAGCCCGGGCACACGGTCGCGATCGTGGGACCGACCGGCGCCGGCAAGACGACGCTGGTCAATCTGCTGATGCGGTTCTACGAGGTGACGGGCGGCCGGATCACTCTCGACGGGGTCGACGCGGCGAAGATGTCGCGTGACGAACTCCGTTCGGGCATAGGCATGGTGCTCCAGGACACCTGGCTGTTCGGCGGCACGATCGCGGAGAACATCGCCTACGGCGCCTCGCGCGAGGTCACCCGGGAGGAGATCGAGGAGGCGGCACGCGCCGCCCACGCCGACCGGTTCGTCCGTACGCTGCCCGAGGGCTACGACACGGTGATCGACGACGAGGGCGCCGGGGTCAGCGCGGGCGAGAAGCAGCTGATCACCATCGCGCGGGCGTTCCTGTCCGACCCGGTGATCCTGGTGCTCGACGAGGCCACCAGCTCGGTGGACACCCGGACCGAGGTGCTGATCCAGAAGGCGATGGCGCGGCTGGCCCACGGGCGTACGAGCTTCGTGATCGCGCACCGGCTCTCCACCATCCGGGACGCCGATGTCATCCTGGTGATGGAGAACGGCTCGATCGTCGAACAGGGCACGCACGACGAACTGCTGGCCGCCGAGGGGGCGTACGCCCGGCTGTACGCGGCGCAGTTCGCGGAGGCGCTGGCCGAGGTCGACTGACGGCGCCGTCCGGCAGGGGTACGAGTGGAAACGGGGCGGGGATGGCGGAGCACGACGAGGGACGGGGAACCGGCGCCGGTCGCGGGACAGGCGTCGCGCTCGGCGTCTGCGTGGGTGCGGGTCTCGGGGCGGCGTTCGGTGCGCTGACCGGTGATCTGGCGCTGGGCGTCGGCGTCGGGATGGCCCTGGGCGTATCGGCCGGCGCGCTGCTGGGCGCGGCGGCGGAGAAGCGTAAGGGCGGCGGCTCGTAGGGAGTGGGCGGGCCGCCACGCCCGCTCAGTCGAGGTAGCCGCGGAGCTGGTCGGCGAAGGCGTGGTCCCGCAGCTTGTCGAGCGTCTTGGACTCGATCTGGCGGATGCGTTCGCGTGTCACGCCGAAGATCCTTCCGATCTCCTCGAGCGTGCGGGGCCGCCCGTCGTCCAGCCCGTAGCGCAGCTGGACGACCTTCCGCTCCCGCTCCCCGAGGGTGGAGAGCACCGCCTCCAGGTGTTCGCGCAGCAGGAGGAAGGACGCCGACTCCACGGGTGAGGCGGCGTCGCCGTCCTCGATGAGGTCACCGAAGGCGACGTCGTCCTCCTCGCCGACGGGGGCGTGCAGGGAGACGGGTTCCTGGGCGAGGCGCAGGACCTCCCCGACGCGTTCGGGGGTCAGGTCGAGCTGGGCCGCGACCTCGTCGGGGGTGGGCTCGTAGCCGCGTTCCTGGAGCATGCGGCGCTGGACGCGGACGACGCGGTTGATCAGCTCGACGACGTGCACCGGGACCCTTATGGTCCTGGCCTGGTCGGCCAGGGCGCGGGACATCGCCTGGCGGATCCACCAGGTCGCGTACGTCGAGAACTTGTAGCCCCGTGCGTAGTCGAACTTCTCGACCGCCCTGATCAGTCCGAGGTTCCCCTCCTGGACCAGGTCGAGCATGGTCAGCCCCCGGCCCACGTAGCGCTTGGCCACGGAGACCACGAGGCGGAGGTTGGCCTCGATGAGCCGGCGCTTCGCCATCCGCCCCATGACGACCAGCCGGTCCAGGTCGAAGGCGAGCCGGGAGTCGGGGTCGGGGGTGGAGGCGAGCCGTTCCTCGGCGAAGAGCCCCGCCTCGACGCGGCGGGCGAGGTCCACCTCCTCGGCGGCGCTGAGCAGCGGTATCCGCCCTATCTCCCGTAAGTACTGGCGGAAGAGGTCGGAGGTCGGGCCGCCCGTCTCGGGCCGGCCGCGCGGCTCGGCGGGCTCGGGAGGCTCCACCGGTTCCTCCAGCACCGGGTCGGGCGTGCCCGCCGTCTCCGGGTGACGTGTGACCCGGTTCTGCGCGGGAATCGCCGGGACATGCTCGGTCGTGGTCGGCACGGTCCGGGTCTGCACGGGGGCGACCTCCAGGTGATCGCTGCCGGATCGCGGGGATGGGGGTCCGCCCTGGACGGACCGGCCGCGCTCCGATGACTCAGGCACCGCCCCCCAGTGTGGGGTACGACACATCGCCGCCACGAGGGGCGTGCGGTGACTTTTTGCGTCCGGAGCGTGACCGCGTGCTGATAGGACCCTCAGGCGGGGCTTTCAGAACACGCGCTGAGGGTCAGAGGGCGTCGGCGCCGTGGCTGCGCAGCGACTGGGCGTACTGCTGGAGGACCCAGACCTCGTTCTGCGCGGCGGCCAGATGGTCAGGGGCGACGTTGCTGCCGAGGCGGGCGAGGCTGCTCTGGACGTCGTCGATCCTGCGGTCGACGGCGCGGAGGCGGACCTTGACCAGGTGCTGGCCCGCGTAGGACTCGTCGATGGACTTGCCGTGGAAGACCTCGACGGCGAGCTCGGTGACGAGCTTGCGCACCGTGTCGTCGGGGGTCGCGTCGAGGACCTGGACCAGGTATTCACGGGTCTCGGCCACGCCCAGCTCCGCACCGCCCGCGTCCGCGATGCACTGCCGTACGGCGGCGTACGGCGGGGCGGTGAACTCGTCGACCCCGTAGGCGTCGAAGGCCGGGGAGACCAGGGCGGGCTTCTGCAGGGCGAGCTTGAGCAGCTCCCGCTCCGTGCGGTGGGCGGGGCTGCGGAGGTTGAGCGCGGGGCCCGGCGGGGCGGCGGGGGCCTGGACCTGCTGGTGCTGTGCGCCGGGGCGGGCAGGGGCCGGCGCGGGTCCCCGCTTGTCCCCCCGTCCGCGGGCCCACTGGGCGAGCTGGTTGACCCGGTGGACGACGAACTCCTGGTCGAGGATGCCCACGAAGCCGGCCAGCTGGACGGCCACCTCCCGCTGCACGCTGCTCGTCTTGATCTTGGCGACGACGGGGGCGGCCTCGTCCAGCGCGGCGGCGCGGCCCGCGGGGGTCTCCAGGTCGTACCGGCCGACGATCTGGCGGAGCGCGAACTCGAAGAGGGGGGTGCGGGGCTCGACCAGGTCGCGCACGGCGTCGTCGCCCTTGACGAGCCGCAGGTCGCACGGGTCCATGTTGTCCGGGGCGATGGCGATGTACGTCTCGGCGGCGAACTTCTGGTCGTCCTCGAAGGCCCGCAGGGCTGCCTTCTGGCCCGCGGCGTCACCGTCGAAGGTGAAGATGACCCGGGCGCTGCCGTTGTCCATCAGGAGGCGTCGGAGGATCTTGATGTGGTCGTTGCCGAACGAGGTTCCGCAGGTCGCGATGGCGGTGGTGACCCCGGCGAGGTGGCAGGCCATGACGTCGGTGTAGCCCTCGACGACGACGGCCCGGCTCGACTTGGCGATGTCCTTCTTGGCCAGGTCGATGCCGTAGAGCACCTGGGACTTCTTGTAGATCGCGGTCTCGGGGGTGTTGAGGTACTTCGGGCCGTTGTCGTCGTCGCGGAGCTTGCGGGCGCCGAAGCCGACGATCTCGCCCGAGGTGTCGCTGATCGGCCACATGAGCCGGCCCCGGAAGCGGTCGATGGGGCCGCGGCGGCCGTCCTGGGAGAGACCGGAGCCGATGAGCTCCTTGTCGCTGAAGCCCTTGCCGCGCAGGAAGCGGGTGAGGTGGTCCCAGCCCGCGGGGCTGTAGCCGACGCCGAAGTGGGCCGCCGCCTCCTGGTCGAAGCCGCGTGCGGCGAGGAACGCCCGGCCGATCTCCGCTTCCGGCCCGTTCAGCTGCTCGCGGTAGAAATCGGCGGCGATCTTGTGTGCCTCGACGAGGCGGATGCGCTCGCCGCGCTGGTGGGAGGGGTTGTAGCCGCCCTCCTCGTACCGCAGGGTGATGCCCGCCTTGGCGGCGAGGCGCTCGACCGTCTCGGAGAAGGTGAGGTGATCGATCTTCATCACGAAGGCGATCGTGTCGCCGCCCTCCTGGCAGCCGAAGCAGTGGAACAGGCCCTTGCCTGGGCTCACCTGGAAGGAGGGGGACTTCTCGTCGTGGAAGGGGCAGAGTCCCTTGAGGTTTCCGCCGCCCGCGTTGCGCAGCTGAAGGTACTCGGACACGACGGCGTCGATCGGGACCGCGTCCCGGACCGCCTTCACGTCGTCGTCATTGATCCTGCCTGCCACGCGTGAAGTCTACGGGCCTTTCGTCCGGACCAGACCGGACGTCCGGGACCGGCCGGTGGCGGAGGGCGCGCCCCGGTCGCCGGCCGGTCCCGGACGTCGCGGCCACCGCTCAGAGCAGGGAGTCCAGGGGCACCGAGGGGTCGCCCAGGGTGTCCGGGTCGACGGGCCGGGCGGCCCTGATCAGCTTCTGGATGCTCTCGGTGACGTCCCACACATTGACGTTCATCCCGGCGAGGACCCGGCGGTCCTTCAGCCAGAAGGCGATGAACTCGCGCTTGCCGGCGTCACCCCGGATGACGACCTGGTCGTACGAACCGGGCGGGGCCCAGCCGGAGTACTCCAGGCCCAGGTCGTACTGGTCGGAGAAGAAGTACGGCACGCGGTCGTACGTCACGTCCTGGCCGAGCATGGCCTTCGCGGCGGCCGGGCCGCTGTTCAGGGCGTTCGCCCAGTGCTCCACGCGCAGCCGGCCGCCGAAGAGCGGGTGGTCCACGGACGCGATGTCCCCGGCGGCGTAGATGTGCGGGTCGGAGGTGCGCAGGGAGGCGTCGACGAGGACACCGCCGCCCTCGGCACGGCCGGCCATGTCGAGTCCGGCGGCCTCGGCGAGCGAGGTGCGCGGCGCCGCGCCGATGGCGGCGAGCACGTCGTGGGCGGGGTGCTCCTCGCCGTCGTCGGTACGGGCGGCGAGGACCAGGCCGTCCTGTCCGGTGATCTCGGTGAGGCGGGCGCCGAAGTGGAAACGGACGCCGTGCTCGGCGTGCAGGTCGGTGAAGATCTGACCGACCTCGGGGCCGACGACGTGGTGCAGCGGGGTCGCCGAGGGGGCGACGACGGTGACCTCGGCGCCGTACCCGCGGGCGGCCGCGGCGATCTCCAGGCCGATCCAGCCGGCTCCGGCGATCACGAGGTGGCCGTTGTCGCGGCCGAGCGCGGTGAGGACGCCCCGCAGGCGGTCGGAGTGGGCGAGGCGGCGCAGATGGTGGACGCCGACCAGGTCGGTGCCGGGGATGTCGAGACGGCGGGGTTCGGCGCCGGTGGCGAGCAGCAGCTTGTCGTAGTGGACGACCGTGTTGTCGCCGAGCTGCACGGACCGGCCGTCCCGGTCGATGGAGGTGACCACCTGGCCGAGGTGGAGCTCGATGTCGGCGCCCGCGTACCAGGCCGTCCTGTGGACGAAGACGGAGTCCTTCTCCTCCTTGCCCAGCAGGTATCCCTTGGACAGCGGCGGCCGTTCGTACGGATGGTCGCGCTCGTCGCCGATGAGGATCACCCGGCCGCTGAAGCCCTCCGCCCGGAGTGTCTCGGCCGCCTTCGCTCCGGCGAGCCCTCCGCCGATGATGACGAACGTCCGATGTGCGTCGACCACTTGATGCCTCCTCGGTACTGTGCTGCGCGGCGCCGCCACCTGCGAGCGTCCCGCACGCAGCGTGATGGCGAAAGAGGGTGTGCCCCGATCAGGTCACCGCCACTGGCATGTGGCCCGGTCATGCTCCAGTCTGCCGGGCGGCGGTGAGACTTCCGTGAAGGGACCGCGCGGAGGCGTCCGTCAGTGCGGCGATCTGGTCGACGAGGACCCTCTTACGGGCCCGGTCGTCGGGGGCCGCCGTGTACAGGGCGCGGAACTGCGGCTCCAGTCCCTCGGGCGCGCGGGCCGTGAGTGCGGCGGCCAGCTCGGCGATGACGATCCGCTGGTCGGCGCGGAGTGCCTCCTGCTCGGCGCGCTGCATCACGTAACGGTCGGCGACCGCCTTGAGCACCGCGCACTCGTTGCGCACCTCGCGCGGGACGATCAGCTCGGCCCCGTACCTCCCGAGCCGGCCGGGTCCGTACGCGGCGTGGGTCGCGGCCTCGGCGGCGAGACAGAACCGGCCGATGAGCTGGCTGGTGGCGTCCTTCAGCCGGGCCTGGGCGACCGCCGTGCCGTCGTAGCCGTGCGGCCACCACTCCTCGGCGGTGAGGCGGTCCAGGGCGTCGGCGAGCTCCTGGGGGTCGGTGTCCGCCGGGACGTACCGTCCGATGGCGACGCCCCAGATCTCCGCGCGCTCCTGCTCGGAGAAGAGGCAGCCGGGGTCGATGTGTCCGGCGTGCAGTCCGTCCTCGAAGTCGTGCACCGAGTAGGCGACGTCGTCGGACCAGTCCATCACCTGGGCCTCGAAGCACTTGCGGTCCTGCGGCGCGCCCTTGCGGACCCACTCGAAGACCGGGAGGTCGTCCTCGTACACCCCGAACTTCGGCGATCCGGGGTCGGTGGGGTGCGCGCCCCGGGCCCAGGGGTATTTGGTGGCGGCGTCCAGGGCGGCCCGGGTCAGGTTGAGCCCGACGCTGACGAGCTCACCGCTGCGGGGGTCGCGGACGAAGCGCTTGGGTTCGAGGCGGGTGAGCAGGCGCAGCGACTGGGCGTTGCCCTCGAAGCCGCCGCAGTCCGACGCGAAGTCGTTGAGCGCCTGTTCGCCGTTGTGCCCGAAGGGCGGGTGGCCCATGTCGTGGGAGAGGCAGGCCGCTTCGACGAGGTCCGGGTCGCAGCCGAGGGCGGCGCCGAGCTCCCGGCCGACCTGCGCGCACTCCAGGGAGTGGGTGAGCCGGGTGCGGGGGCTGGCGTCCCAGGCCCGGCTGCGGGTGCCGGGGGTGACGACCTGGGTCTTGCCGGCGAGCCTGCGCAGGGCGGCGGAGTGCAGCACCCGGGCGCGGTCGCGCTGGAACGCGGTGCGGCCGGGCCGTTTGTCGGGCTCGGTGTCCCAGCGCTCGGTGTCGGCGGCGCCGTAGGGCGTGTCCCGGGGGTCGTGCGTACCGTCCATGCCTCCGACAGTAGACCGGCGGGCTGACAGGCGGGGTCAGGCGGTGGCCAGGAGGTGCGGGTGCGTCAGGGGGCCCTGGGCGGGCGCGGTGGTGGTCAGGGCCTGGTCGTAGCGGTGCAGCAGGAGACGTGCCATCGCCGGGTGCGCGCCGAGCGGGGCGGCGGCGATGCCCGGGGCGGCGGCGGCCGAGGCGGTGGCGAACCGGCCGGGGGCGGTGAAGTACGAGGCGAGGGCGACGCGGTGGCGGCCCCGGGCGGCGAGTGCGCGCAGGGCGGCCGGCACGTCGGGGGTGGCCGCCGAGGCGTACGCGGGGACGACGGGCACTCCGCCGAGGCGGTCGCGGAGCAGGGCGGCGGTGCGGCGCGCGTCGGCGTCGGAGCGGGGGTCGCGTGAGCCGGCGGCCGCGAGCACGACGGCGGCGTTGCGGTCCGTGCCGTCCTCGTCCCGCCAGCCGGCCTCCAGGAGGCGCTCGTACAGGGCCTCGACGAGCAGCGGGTGCGGGCCGAGCGGGGCGGCGACCCTGGTCCGGAGGTGGGTCGCGGCCGCCGCGGCCAGGGGCAGGTCGTGCCGGACGTGGTGGCCCCGGCCGAGGAGCAGCGGTACGAGGACGGCGTCGCCCTGCGCCACGGCGTCCAGGGTGTCCGGCAGCAGGGGCTGGTTCAGCTCGATGTGGCCGAGCCGGACGTCGAGGGCGGGCCGCAGCTCCCGTACCCGGTCCAGGAGCTCCAGGACGGTGTGCAGGGCCCGCGGGTCCCTGCTGCCGTGGGCGACGGCGACCAGGGTGGGGGCGGATCTCCGGGTGCGGTGCATGGGCCTGCGGGTTCCGTTCAGGGAGACGAGGCTGAGCTGGTTTCCGAGCTGGGAGGTGATGCGGGTCAGGAGTTGCGCCGTGCTGTCGAGGGGCAGGGGCTCACGGGGGTGTTCCGGTGCCGTCTCCGTCATGGACCGATCGTGCCGGGCGGACGTTGCCGGGCCGTTTCGCACCGGTCACGGGTGTTTGCCTCCGCCTCACAGGGTGCGGGGCCCGGGTGTCAGCGCGTGTTCACACCGGAGGGTGAATTCACCTCGCCGGCGAACCTTTCGCTTCCGCCGTTCGTCCCTTCCATGAGGGATCAGGGGGATCCGTCACGAGCGCGGGGGGCGCCGGATGCGGCTGAAGTCATGGAAGGGGCTCCGTCCCGCGGGGCCCCGTGCCGTGGGAGGGGTCCTGGGGCGGCTCGCGGCCGTGCGGCCCCGGTTGCCGCGCACCCGGCGGGGACAGCGGCGGCTGGTGCAGGCGCTGATGGTCGTCTGCGCGGTGGCGCTGGCGCCCGCGGCCTGGCTGCACACCACGGCCGACGCCCGGGTGCGGACGACGGCCGACGCCCCGGCGCGGGAGGTCGCCGTGGTCTTCGGGGCGGGGCTGTGGGACGGCCGCCCTTCGCCGTACCTCGCGCACCGGCTGGACACCGCCGCCGAGCTCTACCGGACCGGCAAGGTCCGGGTCGTGCTGGTCACCGGGGACAACAGCCGCGTGGAGTACGACGAGCCGGACGCCATGCGCACGTATCTCACGGAGCGGGGGGTGCCGGACGGGCGGATCGTCAGCGACTACGCGGGTTTCGACACCTGGGACTCCTGTGTCCGGGCGAAGAGGATATTCGGGGTCGACCGGGCGGTCCTGGTGAGCCAGGGCTTCCACATACGCCGGGCCATCGCCCTGTGCCGCTCCGCCGGGATCGACGCGTACGGGGTGGGGGCCGACGACGTACACGATGTGACCTGGTACTACGGCGGCACACGGGAGGTGTTCGCAGCGGGCAAGGCGCTCCTGGACGCCGTCCTCGAACCTGACCCGCACTTCCTGGGGCCACGGGAGCCGGGGGTGGCGGAGGCGCTCGCGGATGACCTCACGGCGGCCGGCGGGACGGGCTGAGGCGCGCGTACCGGGGGCGTAACCGGACGCACCGGCACCCGTAATACCGGCCTCGCACGCTGGGCGCATGGCCCGTACCGAGACGTCCACCCACTGCCCGTACTGCGCGCTCCAGTGCGGGATGAAGCTGCGCCCCGGCACCGACGGCGGGGTGGCCGAGGTCGTGGAGCGTCCGGAGTTCCCCGTCAACCGGGGAGCCCTGTGCGGCAAGGGGCGCACGGCCCCCGCCGTGCTCGCCGAGGGGGTGCGGCTGACGGAACCCCTCGTGCGCGGGGCGGGCGGCGCGCTCGCTCCGGCGAGCTGGGACGAGGCGCTGGAGCGGATCGCGGACGGGCTGCGCGGGACGCGGGCGGAGCACGGCGCGGACGCGGTGGGTGTGTTCGGCGGGGGCGGGCTCACCAACGAGAAGGCGTACGCCCTCGGGAAGTTCGCCCGGGTGGTGCTCGGCACCTCGCAGATCGACTACAACGGCCGCTTCTGCATGTCGTCGGCGGCCGCCGCGCACCAGCGGGCCTTCGGTCTGGACCGGGGGCTGCCGTTCCCGCTGGAGGACATCCCCCGGACCGGGTGCGTGATCCTGGTCGGTTCGAACCTCGCCGAGACGATGCCGCCCGCGCTGCGCTATCTGACCGAACTGCGGGAGAACGGCGGCCGGCTGGTCGTCGTCGATCCGCGCCGGACCAGGACGGCCGAGCAGGCGGATCTCCATCTGGCGCCCCGGCCGGGCACCGATCTGGCCCTGGCGCTGGGCATGTTGCACCTGATCGTGGCGGACGGCCGGGTGGACGAGGAGTTCGTCCGTACCCGTACGAGCGGCTGGGAGGAGGCCAGGGCGGGAGCGATGGCGCACTGGCCGGAGCTGGTGGAGCGGCTCACCGGGGTGCCCGTGCCGCAACTGCGCGAGGCCGTGGAGATGTTCTGCGGGGCGGAGAGCGGGATGGTGCTCACCGCGCGAGGGCCCGAGCAGCAGGCCAAGGGCACGGACACGGTGGGGGCGTGGATCAACCTCTGCCTGGCCACCGGGCGGGCGGGCCGTCCGCTGTCCGGCTACGGCTGTCTGACCGGGCAGGGCAACGGCCAGGGCGGGCGGGAGCACGGCCAGAAGGCCGACCAGCTGCCCGGGTACCGCAAGCTCACGGACCCGGCCGCGCGCCGCCATGTGGCCGGGGTCTGGGGCGTCGACCCGGAGTCGCTGCCGGGACCGGGGCGCAGTGCGTACGAACTGCTGGACGCCCTGGGGCGGGACGTGCGGTCGCTGCTGGTCATGGGGTCGAACCCGGTGGTCTCGGCACCGCGCGCGGGGCACGTCGAGGAGCGGTTGAGGTCGCTGGACTTCCTGGCCGTCGCGGACGTGGTGCTGTCGGAGACGGCGGCGCTGGCCGATGTGGTGCTGCCGGTGGCGCAGTGGGCCGAGGAGAGCGGCACGACGACCAGCCTGGAGGGCCGGGTGCTGCTGCGGCGGCGTGCGGTCGCACCGCCGGAGGGGGTGCGCAGCGACCTGGAGGTGCTGCACGCGCTGGCCGGACTCCTGGGGCACGGGAAGGGGTTCCCCACCGATCCGGAGGAGGTCTTCGGCGAGCTGCGGCGGGCCTCGGCGGGCGGGCCGGCCGACTACGCGGGCATCACGTACGCCCGGATCGCGGCGGAGGACGGGGTGTTCTGGCCCTGTCCCGACGAGGATCACGCCGGGACACCGAGGCTGTTCCTGGAACGGTTCGCGACGGACGACGGGCGGGCCGGGTTCGTCCCCGTCGTCCACCGGGCCGCGGCGGAGGAGACGGACGCGGAGTACCCGGTGGTGCTGACCACCGGGCGGGTCGTGTCCCAGTACCAGTCGGGGGCGCAGACCCGGCGGGTCGCCGAGCTGAACGCCGCCGCGCCCGGCCCGTTCGTGGAGCTGCACCCCCGGCTCGCCGAGCGGATCGGGGTGGCCGAGGGCGAGCGCGTCGCGGTGACCTCGCGGCGCGGGCGGGCGGTGGCACCGGCGCGGATCACCGTGGGCATCCGTCAGGACACCGTGTTCATGCCGTTCCACTGGCCGGGCGAGGGCCGGGCCAACTCCCTGACGAACCCGGCGCTGGACCCGGTCTCCCGGATGCCGGAGTTCAAGGTGTGCGCCGTGCGGGTGGAGGCCGCCGGCTGAGCCAGTCGCCGCCCGGCACGGGGGTGCCGCCGGTGCGCAGGGAGCGGGCGACGGCGGTGGCGGCGAGGTAGACCCAGGCGCGGACGGGCTCGGGCTCCCCCGCGCCGGGCCCGGGACGGGCGCCCGGCGCGGGCACGGCCGGCCGGGCCACCCGTTCGTACAGGTTGCGGGGGTGGCCCGGCCCCAGGAACTCCTCCAGGTCGTCCAGGAGCCCCAGCAGTTCGGCGTACGCCCCGGGTGCGGCGGTGACCAGGGCGCCGTGGACGGTGCCGTGGCCCTCGACCGCGTACGGGTAGCCCGGGCCCTCGTAGAGGAGGGCGCCCGGCAGCACGGCCGGACGTTCCTCACGCGTGCGGCCCCGGAGGAACCGGTCGTGGTTGGGCTCGCCGGGGAGCAGCGTCCCGTACACGAAGAAGGGCAGTCCGGGGTCGGTCACAGGGCCTCGGTGGGCGCGGTCTCCGCGGACACCCAGGCGAGGTAGCGGTCGCTGCCGCGCACGACGGGCGTCGCGATGATCTCGGGCGTGCCGTAGTCGTGCGCGGCGAGGAGGTGGGCCTCCAGCTCGTCGTACCGGCCGGCCGCCGTCTTGAACAGCACCTGCCACTCCTCACCGGTCTCGACGTCCCCCTGCCACCGGTAGACGGAGGTGACGGGCGCCGAGATCTGGGCACAGGCGGCGAGCCGCGCCTCCACCGCGCCCCGGGCGAGGGCGTGGGCCTTCTCCTCGCTGTCCGTCGTGGTCAGGACGGTCAGCCATGCGGGCTCGGTCATCCCGGGGTCTCCTCGTTCTCGGCGTCCGTGGCCCCTCGATTGTCGGGCCTCGCGGTGTCAGCCGCCGTACGGGTGCCGGGTCCTGGCCTCGCGCAGGGCGCGGCCCCACCAGACCAGCTGGTCGAGCATCTTCTTGGCCGCCCCGTCGACCTGGGCCGGGTCCTTGGGCACGCCCAGGTCGTCGAAGAGCGCACCGGCGTTGTGGAAGGAGACGGTGTCGCGGATCGAGACGGCGTGCAGTTCGGCGAAGACCTGGCGCAGGTGCTCGACGGCCCGCAGACCGCCGGAGATCCCGCCGTACGACACGAACGCGACGGGTTTGGCCTGCCATTCGGCGAAGTGCCGGTCGATCAGGTTCTTCAGCGGGGCCGGGTAGGAGTGGTTGTACTCGGGGGTCAGGACGACGAAGGCGTCGGCACGGGCCAGCCGGGGGGCCACGAGCGCGGCGCCGGTGGCGGGCGGCTCCGTCTCGGCCACATCGATCAGCTCGGTCTCGACGTCCGGGTGGCCGGCCGCCCGCCCGAGGAACCATGAGGCGACGACGGGACCGAAGCGGCCCTCGCGGTTGCTGCCGAGGATGACGGCCACCTTCAGCGGAGCACCCGAGGAGGCGTCGGAAGGGGCTTCGGACTGGGGAAGAACAGCGGTGTTGAGGTCCATGCACCGCAGCCTCACACCTCAACCATGATTGAGGTCAAGCGCCGCCTCGCCGCATCTACGCTGGAGGCCATGACTTCCTCCGTACCGGACCTCCACGTCGAGTTCGACGGCCGCCCCGCCACCGCCGGGGATCTGCGGATCCCGGCCTTCGCCGGCTACGGCCACTTCACCGCTATGCAGGTCAGGGACCGCACGGTGCGCGGCCTCGACCTGCATCTGGAGCGGCTGGACTCCGCGAACAGGGAACTGTTCGGGCTTCCCCTGGCCGGAGACCGTGTGCGCGAGCTGATCGGTCACGCGCTCGACGGCGCCGGGGCGTGGAGCCGGGACGCGTCGGTCCGGGTGCACGGCTATCTGCCGCAGGACAGCGCGGAGACCGTGGTGGCGGTGACGGTGCGGGAGCCGGTCGAGCCGGACGGTGCGCCCCGGAGCCTGATGTCGGTCCCGTTCGCGCGGGCGGTGGCGCACATCAAGCGCCCCGGCGAGTTCGGCCAGATCTACTACGGGCAGCAGGCACGGCGGGCGGGCTTCGACGAGGCGCTGCTGACGTCGCCCGGCGGCATGGTGACCGAGGGCGCGATCACCAACGTCGGTTTCTGGGACGGCGCTTCGGTCGTCTGGCCGGACGCCCCCGCGCTGACCGGCATCACCATGGCGCTGCTGGAGAGCGGTCTCGCGAGGGCGGGCCGCCCCTCGGTGCGGAGCGGGGTGACGCTGGACGGGCTGGGCGCGTACCGGGCGGCGTTCGTCAGCAACTCGCAGGGCATCGCGCCGGTCCACCGGATCGACGACACGGTCTTCGCCGTCGACCAGGACCTGATGACGCTGCTCACCCGGGCGTACGAGGACGCCCCGCGCGGCACCGTCTGAACCACGCGGTACCGTCTGAACCGCGCGGCACCGTCCGATCCACGCGGCACCGGCCGCCCCGGCTCCCCGGGGTGCGGGACCATGGGGCCATGCAGATCCACATCGAAGCATCGGAACTCCCGGGCCGCGCCTGCGGTCCCGACACCGACTTCGCCGGTTTCGACAACATCCACGTCGGCGTGCAGCGCAAGGACCGGCCCGGCGAACTGCTCGGCCTGCACCCCGGCGACGCGGCGCACGCCTCCTGGACCCTGGACTGCACCGCCGCCCCCACCCCGGAGGGCGTCGAGGTGTCGGGACCGTACGTCCAGAACCGGCTCGGCGGGCGCTTCGTCTATCTGTCCTGGGGCACCGTGGACGGCTCCGGGGCCTTCACGATGTTCCGCCGGGCCAAGCTGATGATGAGCGACATCGACCCGGAGGTCCTGGAGACCGCCTCCCGGACGGGGCACCTCACCGCGCGACTGCGGCTGACGGACGACAAGGGACAGCCGCGATGCGCCCGCGTACGCCCTCCGGACATCACCTGGTCCGCGACGGAGACCGGACCCCGGCACACCTGAGGCGCCCGGAGGCGCGAGGAAAGCGGGGATACGACACCGCCCCCACCGGTCCCTGGGGGGGGATGGGCCGGTGAGGGCGGTTGCCGGGGGGCCGGCGGGGGGCTGCCGTCCCGTGGGGGGGTAGAGACCGTGTGCCCGCCCGATGCCGACACATTCGTGTGACCTGCGTCACACGAGACCGGGTGTCGGGCTCACCCGATCGGCACCGGAGGGGGCGACCGGCTCCCGTCACCGCCGCGACCTGCACCGGGCCGTGCGTACGGGCCCGCTCCCCAGGTCCGTACGGGTGAAAGCTGACCCTGCGTCAGCATGCGGCCACGGGACAGGGCCCCTTACCTCGGAGGCAGGACACATCCGTCTGCCCGGAGGACTCCCATGCTCAGCCCCGCCCGCCTCGTGACCGGTACCGCTACCGCGGCCCTCACCGCCGCCGCGCTCGGCCTCGCCCTCCCGTCCGCGCACGCGGACAGCCTCGGCAGACCTGAGCTCACCGCCACGGCGGAGTGCGGGGCCGACGGCACGGCGGGCGGTGACACGGCGGCCCTCTGCGACAGCGCCGGGGCGGCGGCCGGCGCACCGGGCACGGCCGGCGCGCCGGAGACCGGTGATCCGGGGCCGGCCGACGGCACGGAGTCACTCGCGGGCCTGGACCCGGCCGAGGACCCGGCAGCGGTGACGGGGCCTTCCTGGCCGGACACGGAGGTGCCTGACACGGAGATGTCGGACGCAGAGGCGTCGGACACGGAGGCTCCGGAGGAGGCGCCCGAGGAGGCCGGGGCCGGGGCCGGCGACGAGGCCGGAACGCTCCGGCAGCCGGGCACCGGTACGGACCCCGGGTTCCGCCCCGAGCCCCCGGGCGGTACCGCCCCCGGCACGGACCCCGGATCCGCGAAGCCGCCCGTGCCCCCGGGGCACAGGCCCACGGCCTCCCCCAGCCCCAGCCGGCCCTCCGGGCACGTCGGCACGGGGGTGGGCGGCAGCGCCGCCCCCGACACCGCCCAGCTCGCCGCCGGCGCCGGTCTCGTCGCGGCGGCGGCCGTCTGCGGCGCCCTGCTCCTGCGCCGGCGCCGCGCCGACGGCCCGCGTCACTGAGGACGGCCGGCGGAGGACGGGAACCGGGGAAGGCCGGCGGAGGACGGGACGTGGACAGGACGGCACTGAGGGCCAGGGTCTGGCTGGCGGGCATCGCCGCCCTGTGCGGCGTGTGGCTGGTCCACAACGGCGCGGCCCCCCGGACCGTCGCCCCCCAGCCGTCCACCGCCGAGGCCTTCGCGGCGGGCTCCGAGCCCCGTCCGGGAACCCGGGTCGCCGAACCCCTGCGCCCCTCAGCGCCCGTCAGGATCCGCATCCCGGGCATCGGCGTCGACGCTCCCATGACGGGGCTCGGGCTCGGCGCGGACGGCAGCCTCGACGCACCGCCCGAGGGGAACCGCAACCTCGCCGGCTGGTACGAGGACGGCACACCGCCGGGCACCAAGGGCACCGCGATAGTGGCGGGCCACGTCGACAACGCGGAGGGCCCGGCCGTCTTCTACGCCCTCGGCTCCCTGAAGAAGGGGGCGAAGGTCGAGATCGACCGGGGGGACCGCACGACCGCCGTCTTCTCGGTCGACGCGGTCGAGGTGTACGAGAACGACGACTTCCCGGACAAGCGGGTCTACGGCGCCACCGCCCACGCCTCGCTGCGGCTGATCACCTGCGGGGGCGGGTTCACCCGCGAGACGGGCTACCAGGGCAACGTGGTGGCGTACGCCCACCTCACCGAGGTGCGCCGACCCGGCGGGAGCCGCCCGCCCGGCGCGTAGGAGCGAGCCGCTCCGCTCAGGCCGTCCACTGGTCGAAGCCGAGCTTGGCGACCAGCGAGAACACCACGACCAGCAGGACCCCGCGGACGAAGTCGCTGCCCTTCCTGAGGGCCATCCGCGCCCCCATCATCCCGCCCGCCAGATTGAATACGGCCATCAGCGCGGCCAGCTGCCACAGGACGGTGCCCTGGTAGGCGAACATCGCCAGCGCCCCGGCGTTGGTGCAGACGTTCACGATCTTGGCGGTGGCGGAGGCGGTGACCAGGTCGAGGTGGAGCACGGCGGTCAGCGCCAGCACCAGGAAGGTGCCGGTGCCGGGCCCGAACAGCCCGTCGTAGAAGCCGATACCGCCGCCGACCAGCACGATCGCGGTGACCGTACGGGCCCGGGTGACCTTCCGGTCCGTGCCGTCCCCGGCCGCCGCCGTCCCGAAGGAGGGGCGCAGCATCACGAACGCGGCGACGGCCAGCAGCACCACCATGATCACCGGACGCAGGACGTCGCTGCTGATGCCCGCGGCGAAGAAGGCCCCGGTCATCGATCCCGCGAGTGCCATGAGCCCGATCCGCACGGCGGTGCCCACCTGGACCGGCGCCTTGCGCACATAGGTGACGGCGGCGCCCGAGGTGCCGACGATGGCGACGGCCTTGTTGGTCCCGAGGACGTGCGCGGCCGGGACGTGCGGGAGACCGAGCAGCAGGGCGGGCAGGAGCAGCAGTCCGCCGCCGCCCACCACGGCGTCGATCCAGCCGGCCGCGGCGGCGGCCAGGCAGAGCAGGACGAGGGTGGTCAGCGTGATCTCGGGCATGTCCGTGACCTTAGGCAAGCGATAGGTGCCCAGTCCAACCAGTTGCCCGTGCCCTCACAGAGCGCCTCCGCGCGTGCTGAGCGCAAGGTTCCTCCCGGGAAACAGGAGGGATGCGGTCGGGTAACACCCGCCGCGCACGCTCTGGGGCATGAGGACACGGACGGAGAACGCGGCACGGGTGGTGGTGATCGGCGCCGGGATGGCGGGCGCGCGGCTCGCCGCCCGGGTCCCCGGCGTCACCGTCATCGGTGAGGAGGCGCACGCCCCGTACAACAGGGTGCTGCTGGCCGAGGTGCTCGCCGGACGGTACGCGCCGGACGTGATCGCACTGCCGCCCGCCGAGGTGCGGCGCGGCGTGCGTGCCGTGCGGATCGACCGGGCCGAGCGGCAGGTGCTCTGCGACGACGGCCGTGTCGTCGGGTACGAACACCTGGTGCTGGCCACCGGCTCCAACCCGGTGCTGCCCCCGCTGCGGGGTCTCGGCCGCACACTGCCGGACGGGGTGCACCCCTTCCGCACCCTCGACGACTGTCTGGCCCTGCGCGCCGCCGTACGCCCCGGTGTGCGCGCCGTCGTCATCGGCGGCGGGCTCCTCGGGGTGTCCGCCGCACGCGCCCTGGCCGAGTGCGGCGCCCAGGTGGTGCTGGCCCAGCAGGGCGAGCACCTCATGGAGCGGCAGCTGGACGCCGAGGCGTCCGGGATGCTGCGCCGTCACCTGGAGTCCCTGGGTGTCGAGGTGCACACCGAGTGCCGGGTGCGCGGGCTGCGCCGCACCGACGGCGACACCCCGGCGGTACGGGCCGTGGAACTGGCCGACGGTTTCGAGCTGGAGGCCGAGATCACCGTGCTGGCCTGCGGCGTCCGGCCCAGGACGGGTCTGGCGCGGGCGGCCGGCCTGGAGGTCCGCAAGGGCGTCGTCGTGGACGACGAGCTGCGCACCTCCGACCCGTACGTCCACGCCGTCGGCGACTGCGCCGAGCACGCCGGGAGGGTGTACGGACTGGCGGGCGCCGCGCTCGAACAGGCCGACGTACTGGCCGAGGCGCTCGCCGGGCGCCCCGCCCGTTACCGGGGCACCCGGGCACTGACCAGGCTGACCCTGCGCTCCCCCGGCGGCCCCGCCGCTCCCGCCGCCGGGCTCGACCTGGCCGCTTTCGGTGACTCCCGCCCGATGCCCGGCGACGACGTGGTCCGGCTGGCCGACGCCACCCGGAACGCGTACCGCACGGTCGTCGTCCGGGGCGACCGGCTGGCGGGCGGGGTGCTGTTCGGCGATCTCGCGGCGGTCGGCACCCTCGCCCGGACCTGGCAGGACGACGACGCCCTCCCCGCCGGCATGTCCCTGCTCCACCTGCTCACCAACGACGGAGGCTTCTGATGCCGGTGTCCACTCCCCCGACCGCCCCCACCGCAGGCGTGCCGACGATCGTGGTCGTCGGGCACGGCATGGTCGGACAGCGTTTCCTGGAAGCGCTCGCCGACCGCGGGCTGACCGCCGCCGCGGGCACCGCCAGGGTCGTCGTGC
This sequence comes from Streptomyces sp. NPDC104381, assembly GCF_055583745.1. NCBI lineage: Bacteria > Bacillati > Actinomycetota > Actinomycetes > Kitasatosporales > Streptomycetaceae > Streptomyces > Streptomyces sp. NPDC104381. Next base: position 379,105 of record NZ_JBVJNK010000001.1, on the reverse strand, counting down.
TCTGCGAGGAGCCCCGCCCCGCGTACGACCGGGTGCAGCTGACCTCGTACTTCTCCGGGAAGACACCCGAGGACCTCTCGCTCGTCGAGGCCGGCTTCATGGAGCGCCACGGCATCGAACTGCGCGTCGGCGACCCGGCGGAGAGCGTCGACCGTGAGGCGCGCACCGTCACCGCGCGCTCCGGGGAGACGTTCCCGTACGACACGCTGGTGCTGGCCACCGGCTCGTACCCCTTCGTGCCGCCGGTCCCCGGCAAGGACGCCGAGGGCTGCTTCGTCTACCGCACCATCGAGGACCTCCTCGCGATCGAGGAGTACGCGAGGACCGCGAGGACCGGTGCGGTCGTGGGTGGCGGGCTCCTCGGCCTGGAGGCGGCGGGAGCACTCAAGGGGCTCGGACTCGACACGCACGTCGTGGAGTTCGCGCCCCGGCTGATGCCGGTACAGGTCGACGACGGCGGTGGCGCGGCACTGCTGCGCACCATCGAGAACATGGGCCTGACCGTCCACACGGGCGTCGGCACCCAGGAGGTCACGGCGGGCGAGGACGGCCGGGTCAACGGCATGTCCCTGTCGGACGGTTCCTCGCTGGAGACCGATCTCGTGGTCTTCTCCGCCGGCGTACGCCCCCGGGACCAGCTGGCCCGTGACTGCGGTCTGGCGGTCGGCCCGCGCGGCGGCATCGTCGTCGACGAGGAGTGCCGCACCTCCGACAGCGCCGTCTTCGCGATCGGCGAGTGCGCGCTGGCCTCGGACGGCCGGGTCTACGGGCTGGTGGCGCCGGGTTACGAGATGGCGCTGGCGGCCGCCGAGGTCATCGCGGGCAACGCGGCCTCCTTCACCGGTGCCGACCTCTCGACGAAGCTGAAGCTGCTCGGGGTGGACGTCGCCTCCTTCGGCGACGCGCACGGCGCGGCCGAGGGCTGCCTCGACGTCGTGTACGCGGACTCCCGCTCGGGTGTCTACAAGAAGCTGGTGATCGGCCGGGACGGCACCCTGCTCGGCGGGGTCCTGGTGGGTGACGCCGAGCAGTACGGCACGCTGCGGCCGATGACCGGCACGGTGCTGCCCGTCGCCCCGGAGCAGCTGGTGCTGCCGGCCGGCGCGGGCGGGCCGGTCACCCTCGGCCCCTCCTCGCTGCCCGACGAGGCCGTGATCTGCTCCTGCCACAACGTCACCAAGGGCGCGATCTGCGAGCACACCACGCTCCCCGAGGTGAAGAAGTGCACCAAGGCCGGTACGGGCTGCGGGAGTTGCGTCAAGGTCATCGGCCAGCTGCTGCCGCAGCCCGAGGACCAGGGGCTGTGCGGCTGCTTCGCCTACACCCGCAGCGAGCTGTACGAGATCGTCCGCACCCTCGGCGTCACGTCGTACGCCGATCTGCTGGACTCGCACGGTCGCCCGGAGGCACGGGGCGGCGACGGCTGCGAGGTCTGCAAGCCCACGGTCGGCTCGGTCATCGCCTCGCTGGCCCCGACGGTGGGCGCGAGCGGCTACGTCCTGGACGGCGAGCAGGCCGCCCTCCAGGACACCAACGACCACTTCCTGGCCAACCTCCAGCGCAACGGCTCGTACTCGATCGTGCCGCGCATCCCCGGCGGTGAGATCACCCCGGAGAAACTGATCGTGATCGGGGAGGTGGCCCGGGACTTCGGGCTCTACACGAAGATCACCGGCGGCCAGCGCATCGACCTCTTCGGTGCCCGGGTCGACCAGCTGCCGCTGATCTGGACCCGCCTGGTGGACGCGGGATTCGAGTCCGGGCACGCGTACGGGAAGTCGCTGCGGACGGTCAAGTCCTGTGTGGGGCAGACCTGGTGCCGCTACGGGGTGCAGGACTCGGTGAAGATGGCGATCGACCTGGAGCTGCGCTACCGGGGCCTGCGCTCCCCGCACAAGCTGAAGTCGGCGGTCTCGGGCTGCGCCCGGGAGTGCGCGGAGGCCCGCGGCAAGGACTTCGGGATCATCGCCACGGCGCAGGGCTGGAACCTCTACGTCGGCGGCAACGGCGGCGCCACCCCGCGCCACGCGGACCTGCTCGCCCAGGACCTCTCGGACGCCGAACTGGTGCGTCTCATCGACCGGTTCCTGATGTTCTACATCCGCACGGCCGACCGCCTGGAGCGCACCTCGACCTGGCTGGACCGGATCGAGGGCGGCCTGGACCACGTGCGCGACGTGGTCGTCCACGACTCGCTGGGCCTCTGCGACGAGCTGGAGCGGCTGATGGCCGACCATGTCGCCGGCTACCGCGACGAGTGGGCCGAGACCATCAACGACCCGGAGCGGCTGAGGCGCTTCGTGACCTTCGTCAACGCCCCCGACGCACCCGACCCGTCGGTCAGGTTCGTCCCCGAGCGCGATCAGGTCAAGCCCGACCTGGACATCCTCGCGGGCCCGGTGCTCGCCATCCGTACTCTCGAAGGGACCTCTTCCCGATGACGACCCAGATCGTGGAAACGGCGCAGGACACCCGGACGATCCAGCTCGCGGACGGGGACGGCTGGCTCACCGTCTGCGACCGCGCGCTGCTGACCCCCGGGCGCGGTGTGGCGGCGCTCCTGCCGGACGGCCGGCAGGTGGCCCTGTTCGTGGACCGGGCGGGGCGGGCGTACGCGATCGACAACCGGGACCCGTTCACGGGGGCGTACGTCCTCTCCCGGGGCCTGGTCGGCTCCGCCGGCGGGCGGCCGTTCGTCGCGTCGCCGCTGCTGAAGCAGCGCTTCGACCTGGAGACGGGAGCCTGCCTGGACGACGACGACGTCACCGTGCCGGTCTTCCCGGTCCGCGGGGCCTGACTCCGGGTGGCGGGGCGGGCTGACTCCGGTTCGTTCACCGGGTGTTGCCGCCCCGTCAACCCCTCGCCTCTACTGTCCTGACGTTCGACCCGCCGGGCCGACCGGACCGGCGGGCCCTCACGTCACCCGTGGAGTGATCGTGGAACGTCGGACCTTCTTGCGCACAGCGGTGATCGGCAGCTCGGCGGCGGCCTTCGGCGGCACCCTGTGGCGGGGCGCCGCCCTCGCGGACCCGGCCCAGCCGGCCGCCGGCCCGTACGGTGCGCTGCAGGCGGCGAACAGCAACGGCATCCTGCTGCCGAGCGGCTTCACCAGCAGGATCATCGCCCGCTCCGGGCAGACCGTCCCGGGCACCTCGTACACCTGGCACAGCGCCCCGGACGGCGGCGCCACCTTCACCGACGGCGGCGGCTGGATCTACGTCTCCAACGCGGAGGTGTCCGCGAGCAGCGGCGGCGGGGCGAGCGCGGTGCGCTTCGACTCCTCGGGGACCGTCACCTCGGCGTACCGGATCCTGTCCGGCACGAACACCAATTGCGCGGGCGGCCGGACCCCGTGGAACACCTGGCTGTCCTGCGAGGAGGTCACCCGCGGCTTCGTGTACGAGACCGATCCGTGGGGAGTGAACGCCGCCGTGCAGCGCCCCGCGATGGGCCGGTTCAAGCACGAGGCGGCGGCAGCGGATCCCGACCACGGTTACGTCTACCTGACCGAGGACGAGACGGACGGCCGCTTCTACCGCTTCCGCCCCACCACCTGGGGCACCCTGTCGTCCGGCACGCTCCAGGTGCTGGTGGCGGGCACCGGCACCTCGGGCCCGGTGACCTGGACGACCGTCCCCGACCCGGACGGATCACCCACCCAGACCCGCTACCAGGTCTCCGGCGCCAAGATGTTCAACGGCGGCGAGGGCTGCTTCTACGCGGCGGGCACCTGCTGGTTCACCACCAAGGGCGACAACCGGGTCTGGGCGTACGACGCGAACGCCTCGTCCCTCTCGCTCGTCTACGACGACTCGCTCGTCACGGGCGGCGCCGCCCCGCTGACCGGCGTCGACAACGTCACGCGGGCCGTCTCCGGTGACCTGTACGTCGCGGAGGACGGCGGGAACATGGAGATCTGCCTGATCACCCCGGACGACACCGTCGCCCCGTTCCTGCGGATCAGCGGCCAGTCCGGCTCGGAGATCACCGGTCCGGCCTTCTCGCCCGACGGCAGGCGGCTCTACTTCTCCTCGCAGCGCGGGACGAGCGGCAGCTCGTCCGGCGGCATCACCTACGAGGTCACGGGGCCGTTCCGCTCCTGACCCGCCCCGCACGACAGCGGTCGCGGGGCCGTCCCGCTCCTGGACCCGCACGGCAGCGGTCGCGGCGCCGGCTCCGCGACCGCTGCCCGCCGGATGTCAGGCCTGGCCCTCGACGGCGGCCGGGTCCATCCAGACGACCTCCCAGATGTGGCCGTCCGGGTCCTGGAACGAGCGGCCGTACATGAAGCCCTCGTCCATGGGGTCGTTGGCGGGCGACCCGCCGTTGGCGAGCGCGGCGTCGGCCATCTCGTCGACCTTCTCGCGGCTCTCCGCGCTCAGGGCGACGAGGACCTCGGTCGTTCTGGAGGCGTCGGCGATCTCCTTCTTGGTGAAGTCCTTGAAGCGCGGCTCGCTGATCAGCATGGCGAAGATCGTGTCGCTGATGACCAGACAGGCCGTCGAGTCGTCGCTGAACTGCGGGTTGAAGCCGAAGCCGAGCTTCGCGAAGAAGTTCTTCGTCGTGCCGAGGTCCTTGACCGGCAGGTTCACGAAGATCATCTGGGGCTGCGTCATGATGGTTCCCACTCTTCCGTCCGGCACTCTGTGGTGCTCCCGCGCGCTCCGTACGAGCGCTACAAGGGGTAGACCAGGGCGGCGCGCAGAACTCATCGCTCCGGCGGGAGCGGTTTCTCACGGCACGGCGAGCGGGGCTCCGCCCCTGAGCAGCGCGGCGCCCAGCGGGGTCAGGGTGTGCAGGACCGAGCTGCCGTGGCGCAGGGTGCGGACCAGGCCGGCCTCGCGCAGCACACAGGCGTGCTGGCTCGCCGAGGCCAGCGAGACCCCGGTCCTGCGGGCCAGTTCACTGGTCGTGCAGCCGTTGTCTATGGACCGCAGAACGGCCGAGCGGGTGTGGCCCACGAGCCGGCCGAGCCAGGGGCCGGGCTCGGCGGAGGCCGGGGCGCCGGGGTGGGTGACCGGGTAGACCAGGACCGGCGGCAGGCCGGGGTCGCGGTAGACGACGGGGGTGCCCCGGCAGAAGAACGACGGCTGGAGCAGCAGCCCCCGCCCGTCGAGGCGCAGCTCCCGGTCGACGGGGTAGTCCGCCTCCAGGACGGGGGCCCGCCAGCGGATCATCGGCGGCAGCGTCGCGAGCAGCTCGTCCGCGCCGCCGTCCAGCAGGGCGCGGCCCCGGAGGGCCCGGTCGGCCTCGACGCTCGCCCGGATGTGCGGCCAGTACGGCTCGACCGCGGCGCGGTGGTAGGCCCGCAGGGTGGAGATGAGGCGGCCCAACGGCTCCGTACGCCCCTCGGCCAGCGCCTCCGGCAGGGAGGCCGGTGTGTGCCGCCGCCCGGCGGTGCCGTGCCGCGTCAGCAGCGCGAGCTCACCCCGGATGCGGTCCGTGGGGGTGTCGCGCAGCACCTCGATCCCGGCAGCGAGCCCGAGCGGCTCGGCGCCTTCCCCGGCGGGCGTCAGGAAGTCGGGGAAATAGCCGCGGGTCGGAACGACCGCGGACAGCAGGCGCGCCTCACCATTCAACCGGGTGCGGGATTCCTTCCGCCATTTCCCGAACACCGTGGAACCACGCCGGTCTCTCAACCGGTGGAAACTGAGCATGGTCTCCCACATCGCGTCCGGCCTCGTGGCCATCCGCACGCGCGAAAGGTCCACCCCGGACACATGGATACGCAGCACTTCCGAAACCCCCACCTGTTGCACCCGCAATTCCCCCCGCCGAAGCGTATGCACAGCGTCACAGGAGGTCACCACGGAGTTTCGGCCACAGTTGAAATGTCTCGCCCGAATCGCCGCCGACCGAAAGGCTGTACGACGTCGGGTACGCATCCGGCGTCACCGAAAGAGCGGGTGGGGGCCGTGGGGGGCTTCGCCTGTTCGGCGGCGGTGAACGACGGTGCGGCTCCGTACCCGGCAGGGGTAAGCGGGTGCGGTCCGGGGGTGGGGATCCCCGGACCGCACCCGGTCCGTACGTCCTCGATTTGCGCACCGAACGGTGAAAAGCGAACCACTTCGCCGACTGCGCGAGGCCCGTTTACCGCCCTGCCCGCCGGAACCGAAGCAGGACCGCTTTCAACGGTTCGCTTTTCAAATGGACGAAGCGGCGGCACCCCCGCACAGGGTGCCGCCGCTTCCGGGTAATCCGGCCCGCCGGCGGACCGATGAGGGTCTCTGTCGTCCGCCGGCGGTATCCGGAGTCGTATCAGGCGCTTCCGCCGGGGGTCAGCGGCTGTCGCTGCCCCGTGATCCGGCGGCGGCGCGGCCCGCTTCCAGCCGGGCGACCGGGATGCGGAACGGGGAGCAGGAGACGTAGTCCAGGCCCACCTCGTGGAAGAAGTGCACCGACTCCGGGTCCCCGCCGTGCTCACCGCAGATGCCGAGCTTGAGGTCGGGCCGGGTGGCCCGGCCGGCCTCCACGGCGCTGCGTACGAGGGCGCCGACGCCGTCCTTGTCGATCGTCTCGAACGGCGACACCCCGAAGATGCCCTTCTCCAGGTACGCGGTGAAGAACGAGGCCTCCACGTCGTCGCGGGAGAAGCCCCACACCGTCTGGGTGAGGTCGTTCGTGCCGAAGGAGAAGAACTGCGCGGCCTCGGCGATCTGACCGGCGGTCAGCGCGGCGCGGGGCAGCTCGATCATCGTGCCGATGCTCAGCTTCAGCTGCGTACCGGTGGCCGCCTCGACCTCCGCGATGACGCCGTCGGCCTCCTCGCGGACGATCTCCAGCTCCTGGACCGTGCCGACGAGCGGGATCATGATCTCGGCGCGCGGGTCGCCCTTGGCGTTCTTGCGCTCCGCCGCCGCCTCCGCGATCGCCCGGACCTGCATCGCGAACAGGCCGGGGATGACCAGGCCGAGGCGCACCCCGCGCAGGCCGAGCATCGGGTTCTGCTCGTGCAGCTTGTGCACGGCCTGCAGGAGGCGCAAGTCGTTCTCGTTGGCGTCCTTGCGGGACTCGGCGAGCGCGACCCGGACGGAGAGCTCCGTGATGTCGGGCAGGAACTCGTGCAGCGGCGGGTCGAGCAGGCGCACGGTGACGGGCAGCCCGTCCATCGACTCGAACAGCTCGATGAAGTCGGCCTTCTGGAGCGGCAGGAGGGCCGCCAGCGCGGCCTCGCGCTCGTCGTCGGTGTCCGCGAGGATCAGCTTCTCGACCATCTCGCGGCGCTCACCGAGGAACATGTGCTCGGTGCGGCACAGGCCGATGCCCTGGGCGCCGAAGCGGCGGGCCCGCGAGGCGTCCTCGGCGTTGTCCGCGTTCGCCCGGACGCGCAGCCGGCGCACCCGGTCGGCGTACGCCATGATCCGGTGCACGGCGGCGACGAGCTCGTCGGCGTCGTCGGCGCCGGCGTGCATGCGGCCCTCGAAGTACTCGACGACCGGGGACGGTACGACGGGTACCTCGCCGAGGTACACCTTGCCGGTGGAGCCGTCGACGGAGACGAGGTCGCCCTCCTCCACCACGGTCTCCCCGACGGTGAGCCGGCGGCGCTTGGTGTCGACCTCGATCTCCTCGGCGCCGCAGACACAGGTCTTGCCCATGCCGCGGGCGACGACGGCGGCGTGCGAGGTCTTGCCGCCGCGCGAGGTCAGGATGCCCTCGGCCGCGATCATGCCGTCGAGGTCGTCGGGGTTGGTCTCCCGGCGGATCAGGATGACCTTCTCGCCGGACCGCGACCACTTGACGGCGGTGTACGAGTCGAAGACGGCCTTGCCGACGGCCGCGCCCGGCGACGCGGCGATCCCGCGCCCCAGCAGGACGGTGCTGGCCGCGTCGTCGAAGCGCGGGAACATCAGCTGGGCGAGCTGGCCGCCGTTGACCCGCTGGAGCGCCTCGGCCTCGTCGATGAGGCCCTGGTCGACGAGCTGGGTGGCGATGCGGAAGGCGGCACCGGCGGTGCGCTTGCCGACCCGCGTCTGGAGCATCCAGAGCTGGCCGCGCTCGATGGTGAACTCGATGTCGCAGAGATCCTTGTAGTGGGTCTCCAGCGTCTCCATGATCTTCATCAGCTGGTCGTACGACGTCTTGTCGATCGACTCCAGCTCGGCGAGCGCCACGGTGTTGCGGATGCCCGCGACGACGTCCTCGCCCTGCGCGTTCTGGAGGTAGTCGCCGTAGACGCCCTGATGGCCGCTGGCCGGGTCACGGGTGAAGGCGACGCCCGTACCCGAGTCGGGGCCGAGGTTGCCGAAGACCATCGAACAGATGTTGACGGCCGTGCCGAGGTCGCCGGGGATGCGCTCCTGGCGGCGGTAGAGCTTGGCCCGGTCGGTGTTCCACGAGTCGAAGACCGCCTTTATGGCCAGGTCCATCTGCTCACGCGGATCCTGCGGGAAGTCACGGCCCGCGTCCCGGGTGACGATCTTCTTGAACTGCTTGACCAGCTTCTTCAGGTCGGCCGCGTCGAGGTCCACGTCGACGGTGACGCCCTTGGCCTCCTTCGCGGCCTCCAGCGCCTCCTCGAAGAGGTCGCCGTCGACGCCGAGCACGGTCTTGCCGAACATCTGGATGAGGCGGCGGTACGAGTCCCAGGCGAAGCGCTCGTCGCCGGCCTGGGCGGCGAGGCCCACGACCGAGGCGTCGGAGAGGCCGATGTTGAGGACCGTGTCCATCATGCCGGGCATCGAGAACTTCGCGCCGGAGCGGACGGAGACCAGCAGCGGGTCGTCGGCCTGGCCGAGGTTCTTGCCCATCCGCTGTTCGAGCGCCGCGAGGTGCGCGCCGACCTCGTCGCGCAGCTCGGCCGGCTCGTCACCGCTGTCGAGGTAGACCTTGCAGGCCTCGGTGGTGATGGTGAAGCCCGGAGGGACGGGCAGCCCGAGGTTGGTCATCTCGGCGAGGTTGGCGCCCTTGCCGCCCAGCAGATCTTTCAGATCCTTGTTGCCCTCGGTGAAGTCGTAGACGAACTTCTGGGGATCTTTGTGTTCCGACACGGGTCTCGACTCCTCGAGGACGCGGTGGCTGCCCTGACGGCGAGGAACATACCCAGATCGAAGGTGTCTGGGTACGGCCACTTGCGCGTCATGAGGGCTCAACCACCCGTCCGCCAGCAGATCGAAAGTAACGCGGCGGCACACCACACGGAGCTGAAGCATTCAACCCTTGAACGCATCATGACGGAACGTCTGTGTGTTTCCCTGATCCGGTGACACGGAGTGCGGGATGGTTTGATCGATCAAAGTAAACCCGCCTGGCACCCAGTGCCGCCATTTGAGAAGTACAGCATCCAAAAGAGCGCTCATCTGAGCCAAGCGCCCCTCAAGGGTGGCGAGAATCACGCCCCCACTCGCGCTCAGATGTCATCATCCGGACGCCCGTGCGTCAACGAGTGGCCACCGCAGAGCCACCGCCTGACAACCGAGCGTGATGGCGCGCGCGGGGAAAGGAGAGCGGCCCCACACATCTCCCGGGAAAGCGCGGTGGAGCGTGCCGCATCCAACAGAAAAGCCCGCTCATCTGAGCGGGCTCTTTCCGGGGGCACTCGGTGCCCTGGCGTGGGGGTGTCCGTCAGCCGCCCGATGTGTCCAGCTCCGCCTCGGCACCCACGCCCGCGCAGTCGTACGGGTCCTTGAGCCAGCCGTCCGGCAGCGCCACCCGGTTGTTGCCGGAGGTGCGCCCACGCGGGCCGTCGGCGCCGTCGGGCCAGGGCTGGTCCAGGTCGAGCTCCTGGAGCTGGCCGCCCAGCTCCTCCAGGGACGAGGTGACCGCGAGACTGCGGCGCATGTCCGAGCCGACGGCGAAGCCCTTGAGGTACCAGGCCACGTGCTTACGGAAGTCGATCACCCCGCGGCTCTCGTCGCCGATCCACTCCCCCAGCAGCGTCGCGTGGCGCAGCATGACGTCCGCGACCTGGCGCAGGGCGGGCGCCTGCCTCGCCTCCGTGCCCTCGAAGGCGCTGACGAGATCACCGAAGAGCCAGGGGCGGCCCAGGCAGCCGCGGCCCACGACGACGCCGTCGCACCCCGTCTCGCGCATCATCCGCAGCGCGTCGTCGGCGCTCCAGATGTCGCCGTTGCCGAGGACGGGGATCTCGGGGACGTGCTCCTTGAGGCGCGCGATGGCGTCCCAGTCGGCCGTGCCGCCGTAGTGCTGTGCGGTGGTCCTGCCGTGCAGGGCGACGGCCGTGATGCCCTCCTCGACGGCGATGCGGCCCGCGTCGAGGTAGGTCATGTGGTCGTCGTCGATGCCCTTGCGCATCTTGATGGTGACCGGGAGGTCGCCCGCCTCCGCCACGGCCTCGCGGAGGATCGCGCGGAGGAGCGGCCGCTTGTACGGGAGCGCGGAGCCGCCGCCCTTGCGGGTGACCTTGGGGACGGGGCAGCCGAAGTTCAGGTCGATGTGGTCGGCGAGGTCCTCGTCGACGATCATGCGGACCGCCTTGCCGACGGTGACCGGGTCCACCCCGTACAGCTGGATCGAGCGCGGGGTCTCGCTCGCGTCGAAGTGGATGAGCTGCATGGTCTTCTCGTTGCGCTCGACCAGCGCCCGCGTGGTGATCATCTCGCTGACGAACAGTCCCTTGCCGCCCGAGAACTCACGGCACAGGGTGCGGAAGGGCGCGTTGGTGATGCCGGCCATGGGGGCGAGCACGACCGGCGGCTGCACGGTGTGCGGGCCGATCCGGAGCAGCGGGAGGGAAGGGGCGAGCGTGGTCATGGCCCCATTGTCCCGTACGCGGGCGGTGGTCCGGATGCCGCCCGCTCAGACCTCGGCGAGCGACCCCGCGCGGGGCTCTGCGAGGGACTCCTCGGGGGCCGCCCGCGGGGACTCCGCCAGGACCGACTCCATCAGCCGCTCGAGGCCCAGCCGGGACCGCTCGTCCGAGGGGACGTACGTCACCATGCGCGGGCCCGCCGACGGCCCCAGCCACAGATCGGTGTGGTCGAGCCTGAGCATCCCCACCCGGGAGTTGCGGAAGACCTTGGTGCGGTTCGAGGGGCCGACGACCTCGTGCCGGGCCCAGATCTCGCCGAACTCGGGCGAGGCCGCCTCCAGCCGCCCCAGCAGCGCCTTCCAGGCGGGCTCGGACAGGTGCTCCGCCATCGCGGCACGGAACTTCGCGGCCATCACCCGCTTCAGCTCGGGCAGATCGACCACGGACTCGCGCCACTCCTCGTTGTTGTAGGCGAGCAGCATGCAGTTGCGGTCCTCGGGGGCGACGGCGTCCAGGTCGCACAGCAGCCTGCCGTAGGTGCGGTTGTGGGCGAGGATGTCGTACCGGCTGTTCTGGATGCAGGCCGGGAACGGCTCCAGCCGGGTGAGCATCTCGCGGAAGGCCGGGGTGACGCCGGTGCAGTCCGAGCCCGGCGCGGGGTCGACGGCTCCGGCGAGGGCGAAGAGATGGGTGCGCTCGCTGCGGTCGAGCAGCAGGGCGCGGGCCAGGGAGTCCAGGACCTGCGGGGAGACCTGGATGTCGCGCGCCTGCTCCAGCCACGTGTACCAGGTGACGCCGACGGCCGAGAGCTGGGCGACCTCCTCGCGGCGCAGTCCCGGGGTCCGCCTGCGGCGGCCGCGGGGCAGCCCCACCTGCTCGGGGGTGATCCGCTCACGACGGCTGCGGAGGAAACCGGCGAGCTCGTGCCGCCGGATGTCGGTCTCGGGTGCCTGGGTCGCCGCGGTCGTCGTCATATTCCCAGCGTGCCGAATGTCCGGGCGTATTGCCAGGTGCTCCCGGTACCAGGATAAGGAGACTCTGGTACCAGGCTGAGTACGGGTCCATCGTCGGTGTCGTGAGTGAATCCTCCGTACTGACGAACCCATCCGCCACCCGCCCCCGCGTGACACGGTACGACCACCCGGCGCCGGTCCTCGGTGGGCTCGGGCTGTTCACCGTGCTGCTCGGCGCGGCACTCCCCCTCATCGACTTCTTCATCGTCAACGTCGCCCTGCCCACCATCGACCACGACCTGGCCGCGGGCCCCGCCCTGCTGGAACTGGTCGTCGCGGGGTACGGGCTCTCCTACGCCGTGCTGCTGGTCCTCGGCGGGCGCCTCGGGGACATGGCCGGACGGCGCAGGCTCTTCCTCATCGGGATGGCCGCCTTCGGCCTCACCTCGCTCGCCTGCGGCCTGGCCCCGGACGCCTGGACCCTCGTGGGGGCGCGTGTGGCGCAGGGCGCCGCCGCGGCCCTGATGCTGCCGCAGGTGCTCGCCACCATCCAGTCCGCCACCGCCGGACACCGCAGGGCACGGGCCATGAGCCTGTACGGGGCGACCGCGGGCCTGTCCATGGTCGCCGGCCAGATCCTCGGCGGCGTCCTGGTCTCCGCCGCCCCGCTGTCCTCGGTGTTCGGGGAGAGCGCGGGCTGGCGGTCGGTGTTCCTGGTCAACGTCCCGGTGGTCCTGGTGGGGCTGGTCCTGGCCGTCCGCTCGGTGCCGGAGAGCCGTTCGGACCGGCCGGCCCCCGTCGACGTACCGGGCACGCTGCTGCTGGCGGTCGCCCTGGTGACGCTCCTGGCTCCGCTGACCGAGGGCCGGGCGGCGGGCTGGCCGCTGTGGACCTGGGTCTCCCTGGCCCTGTTCCCGTTCGCCGCGGTGGCCTTCCACCGGGTGGAGCGCAGGGCCGACGCCCGGGGCAGGACCCCGCTCGTGCCGCCGAGCCTGCTGCGGCTGGTCTCGCTGCGGCGCGGCCTGACGCTGGTGGTGCCGTTCTCGATCGGCTTCGGCGGCTTCATGTTCGTGATCGCGGTGGCCCTCCAGCAGGGCCTGGAGATGGGCCCCGCCGCGGCGGGCCTGTCCCTGGCGCCGATGGCCGCCGCCTTCTTCCTGGCCTCGCTGGCCGGCCCCCGGCTGGTACGGCGCTTCGGCAGCCGCGTCGTGACGGCCGGCGGCCTGATCCAGGCCGTGGGCGTCACCGTGCTGGCGCTGACCGTGTGGCGCGGCTGGCCGGACCTGGGACTGCCGGGGCTGCTGCCGGGCGTCGCGATCGCGGGCCTGGGGCAGGGGCTCCAACTGCCCGTGCTGTTCCGGATCGTCCTGTCCGACGTACCGGCCGAGCGGGCCGGGGTCGGCGGCGGGGTGATGACGACGACCCAGCAGGCCGCCCTGGCGCTCGGGGTCGCCACGCTCGGGACGCTGTTCCTCGCGCTGGTGCCGGGGCAGGGGATGCGGGACGCGCTGGTCGTGACGCTGCTGGTGCAGCTGGCGGCCGTCGTCCTGACGACCCTGCTGAGCCTGCGGCTGCCCCGCACGGTGCGGTGAGCGACGGAGACGGGCCCGGATCACCGAAGTGATCCGGGCCCGCGGTCGTACGCCGTACCGGAGGTGCGCCGCACGGGAGTTGGGAGGAGGTCAGCTCTCGGGCCGCGCGTCCTCGGCCGGTGCGGCCTCGGCGGCGGCGGCGCGCTCACGCATCTTGCGCACCAGCTCCTGCTTCTTGTCCTCGGCGGCCTTGCGGTCGTCGGTGCGCGCGGGGCCCGCGCCCTGCTGTTCGGCGCGGGACAGCTTCTTGCGCTGTCCGCCGACGCCGAGGAGGTTGTTGCGGCTCTTGGCCACGGGGTTCTCCCGTTCGTGGTGAGGAGGTGAGGATGACGTGTCGTGATCGATCCGATGGGCGACGGGCCGGTCGGGCCCGTCGCGCGCTCACTCGTAGATCTGGAAGAACGAGAACATGACGAAGAAGGTACCCCGGCTGGCGGGGCACCTCATCCGGTTTTTTCCCGCCGGGCCCTCGGTGCGGCTCAGGCGGTCGGGTCGACCGTGGCCTGATGGGCCTCGGTCAGGTGCTCCTCGGCCTTGAGCCAGGGCAGGAACTGCGCCCCCTTGCGCCAGCCGCAGGTCTCGCACGTCAGCTGCCGCTGCATCCCCGACTTCCGTACGTGGACGACGTGTTCACGGCCGTGCTGGTCCCATCTGGTGACCTTGCTCGTGGTCATGGACGGCATGCCGGGCCTCCCTGTGGACGAGTGCGCCCAGTGTGCCCGAAGCCCCCGGTCCCGTACGCCGGAACCGGGGGCTTCGTCATGAGGCCGGGTGCGTCAGCAGCCCAGGAGGCGGGAGCCGAGGTAGCTCTGGATCTGGTCCAGGGAGACGCGCTCCTGCTTCATGGTGTCGCGCTCGCGCACGGTCACCGCGTTGTCGTCGAGGGTGTCGAAGTCGACGGTGACGCAGAACGGCGTGCCGATCTCGTCCTGGCGGCGGTAGCGGCGGCCGATGGCGCCCGCGTCGTCGAACTCGATGTTCCAGTTCTGCCGCAGGTCGGTGGCGAGGCCCTTGGCCTTCGGCGACAGCTGCGGGTTGCGGGACAGCGGCAGGACGGCGACCTTGACCGGCGCGAGGCGCGGGTCGAGGCGCATCACGGCGCGCTTCTCCATGACGCCCTTGGCGTTGGGGGCCTCGTCCTCGCTGTACGCGTCGAGGAGGAAGGCCAGCATCGCGCGGCCGACACCGGCCGCCGGCTCGATGACGTACGGCGTGTAGCGCTCGCTCTTCTCCTGGTCGAAGTAGGAGAGGTCCGTGCCGGACGCCTTGGAGTGCGCGGTGAGGTCGTAGTCGGTGCGGTTGGCCACGCCCTCCAGCTCGCCCCACTCGCTGCCGCCGAAGCGGAAGCGGTACTCGATGTCGGCGGTGCGCTTGGAGTAGTGGGAGAGCTTCTCCTGCGGGTGCTCGAACCAGCGCATGTTCTCCTCTCGCATGCCGAGGCCCGTGTACCAGTTCCAGCGCTGCTGCATCCAGTACTCCTGCCACTCCTCGTCCTCACCCGGCTTGACGAAGAACTCCATCTCCATCTGCTCGAACTCACGGGTGCGGAAGATGAAGTTGCCCGGAGTGATCTCGTTCCGGAAGGACTTGCCCATCTGCGCGATGCCGAACGGCGGCTTCTTGCGCGAGGTCTGCTGCACCTGGCCGAAGTTGGTGAAGATGCCCTGGGCGGTCTCGGGGCGCAGGTAGGCGACCGAGCCGGAGTCCTGGGTCGGGCCGAGGTGCGTGGAGAGCAGGCCGGAGAACTGCTTGGGCTCGGTGAAGGTGCCCTTGTTACCGCAGTTGGGGCAGTTGAGGTCGGCGAGGCCGTTGACCGGGGGCTTGCCGTGCTTCTCCTCGTACGCCTCCTCCAGGTGGTCGGCGCGGTAGCGCTTGTGACAGGAGGTGCACTCGGTGAGCGGGTCGGAGAACGTGGCGACGTGGCCGGACGCGACCCAGACCTCGGGGGCCAGGATGACCGACGAGTCGAGACCGACCACGTCCTCGCGCGAGGTGACCATGTAGCGCCACCACTGGCGCTTGAGGTTCTCCTTCAGCTCGACGCCCAGGGGCCCGTAGTCCCAGGCGGCCTTCTGGCCACCGTAGATCTCACTGCAGGGGTAGACGAAGCCACGGCGCTTGCTCAGGCTGACGATGGTGTCGATCTTGTCGGCGGCCACGGTGCTCTCTTCATTACGACGGCGGAACTGGACAGGTGGGCGGCGCGAACGCCTCGGTGAGGGGACGTGCGGGCGAATACCCCAGATTACCGGCGGGCGCACCCCCCATATCAAATCGGTGGGGCGCATCGCGGTCACCGGGTCCGGATCCGGGCATCTCATCAGCCTTGTTGACAATCGTTTCCACTTTTGTTGAAAATGACTGTCATGAACGTACGTCGCCTCATACCCACAGCCGCCGTCGCCGGAGCAGTCGCCCTCGGCCTCACCGCGCTCTCCGCCTGCTCCTCCTCCGACGCGGCCGAGGGCGGGAGCGACGGCAAGCTGGACGTGGTGGCGTCCTTCTACCCGATGCAGTTCCTGGCCGAGGAGATCGGCGGGTCCCACGTCTCGGTCACCACCCTCACCAAGCCGGGCACCGAGCCGCACGACCTGGAGCTCTCCCCCCGGCAGATCGGCGGCCTCGGTGACGCCGACTACATCCTCTTCCTCAAGGGCGTCCAGCCCGCCGTGGACGACGCCGTCGCCCAGGCCGGGGTGAAGAACACCGTGGACGCGGCGAAGCTCACCACGCTGGAGAACCACGGCTCCGAGGTCCACGGCCACGACCACGCCGAGGGCGAGGAGCACGGGGACGAGGAGCACGCCGACGAGGAGCACGGGCACGAAGGCGAGGAGGCCGGCCTCGACCCGCACATCTGGCTGGACCCGGTGAAGTACGCCGAGGTCGCCGAGGGCGTGGGCAAGTCCCTGGAGAAGGCCGACCCCGACCACGCGGCCGACTACCGCAAGAACACCGAGACCCTGGTCGCCGAGCTGAACACGCTCGACAAGGCCTACGAGACCGGGCTGAAGAACACCGCGACGAAGACCTTCATCACCACGCACTCCGCCTTCGGATACCTCGCCGAGCGCTACGGCCTCACCCAGGAGGGCATCGCCGGCATCGACCCCGAGGCCGAGCCCAGCCCGGCCCGGATCGACGAGATCCACTCCGTCGCCGAGAAGAACGGGGCGACCACCGTATTCTTCGAGACGCTCGCCAGCGACAAGACCGCGAAGACGCTCGCGAAGGACCTCGGCCTGAAGACCGGCGTCCTGGACCCGCTGGAGGGAATCACGGACAAGTCCGCGGGCGCTGACTACATCGAGGTCATGCAGTCCAACCTCACCTCGCTCCAGAAGGCTCTCGGCGCGAAGTGACCCCCGCAGCACCCGAACCCGCAGCAGCACCGGAGGCGATCATGCCCGAGCCCAGTACGCCAGAACCCGTGATCAGCATGCGCGGAGCCACGGCGACGCTCGGCGCGCGCCCGGTGCTGCGCGGTGTCGACCTCACCGTCCACCGCGGCGAGGTCGTGGCCCTGCTCGGCGCCAACGGATCCGGCAAGTCCACCGCCGTACGCTCCGTCATCGGCCAGGTGCCGCTCACCGGCGGGACCGTCGAGCTGTTCGGCACCCCGCTGCGCCGCTTCCGCCACTGGGCCCGCGTCGGCTACGTACCGCAGCGCACGACGGCGGCGGGCGGCGTCCCCGCCACGATCCGCGAGGTCGTCGCCTCCGGGCGGCTGTCCCGTACGAAGCTCAGGCTGCCGGGGCGGGCGGACCGGGCGGCGGTGGACCGGGCCATCGAGCTCGTCGGCCTCTCCGACCGCGCCAAGGACTCCGTGAACGCCCTCTCCGGCGGCCAGCACCAGCGGGTGCTGATCGCCCGGGCGCTCGCCGCCGAGCCCGAGGTGCTGATCATGGACGAGCCGATGGCCGGCGTCGACCTGGCCAGCCAGGAGATCCTCGCCTCGACGCTGCGCGAGCAGGTCGCCGGCGGGGCGACGGTGCTGCTCGTCCTGCACGAGCTGGGCGCCCTGGAACCGCTGATCGACCGGGCGATCGTCCTGCGCGACGGCTGCGTCATGCACGACGGGCCGCCCCCCGAGGCCGTCGGCCAGCACGCGCTGCCCGGCCACGACCACGTACACCCCCACGCGGCCTCCGAGCCCGTCCGGACGGGACTGCTGACCTGATCATGCTGGAATTCCTGAACCCTCCCTTCATGCAGCGGGCCCTGCTCGCGGCCGTCCTGGTCGGCATCACCGCGCCCGCCATCGGCATCTACCTGGTCCAGCGCCGCCAGGCCCTCATGGGCGACGGCATCGGGCACGTCGCGATGACCGGTGTCGGCCTCGGCTTCCTGCTCTCCACCAACCCGGTCTGGATGGCGACGCTCGTCGCCGTGGCCGGCTCGGTCGTGATGGAGCTGATCCGCTGGTACGGACGCACCCGCGGCGACATCGCCCTGGCCATGCTGTTCTACGGCGGTATGGCGGGCGGGGTGATGCTGATCAACCTCTCGGACACCGGCTCCAACGCCAACCTGACGTCGTTCCTCTTCGGCTCCCTGTCCACGGTCTCCGAGGAGGACGTCACCGCGATCGTCGTGCTGGCCGCCTTCGTGGTGCTGGTCACCGTGGGGCTGCGGCGGCAGCTGTTCGCGGTCAGCCAGGACGAGGAGTTCGCGCGGGTCACGGGCCTGCCGGTGCGCGCGCTCAACCTGCTGGTCGCCGTGACGGCCGCGGTCACCGTCACCGTGGCGATGCGGGTCGTCGGCCTGCTGCTCGTCAGCGCGCTGATGGTGGTGCCGGTCGCCGCCGCGCAGCAGATCTCGAAGTCCTTCAAGGTGACGTTCGTCCTGTCCGTCGTCATCGGCACGGCGGTCACCCTGGCCGGCACCGTGACCTCGTACTACCAGGACGTGCCGCCCGGCGCGACGATCGTGCTGCTGGCCATCGCGGCGTTCATCGTGCTCACGGCGCTCGCCACGCCGCTGGCCCGCAGGCGGGCCCGGGACGGCGGGAGCGAGGCGGACCGGTGCACCCTGGAGGTACCGGCGTCCCGCCCGGCCCCGGACGACGTCTCGGTGTGACCGTGCCGACGGGCCGGGCTGGCACAATGGCCCGACATACGTACGGGCGACACGAGGAGGCAGCTGTGGCGACGGCGCCGATCAGTGGCACGAACGCGGCTCCGGTACGCGGCCGGTCCACCCGGCAGCGGGCGGCGGTCGCGGCGGCGCTCGACGAGGTCGACGAGTTCCGCAGTGCCCAGGACCTGCACGACGTGCTCAAGCACCGGGGCGACTCGGTGGGGCTGACCACGGTCTACCGCACGCTCCAGTCCCTCGCCGACGCGGGCGAGGTGGACGTGCTGCGCACCACGGACGGCGAGGCCGTCTACCGGCGCTGCTCGACCGGTGACCACCATCACCACCTGGTCTGCCGCGTCTGCGGCAAGGCAGTCGAGGTGGAGGGGCCCGCCGTCGAGCAGTGGGCGGAGACCATCGCCTCGCAGCACGGCTATGTGAACGTGGCCCACACGGTGGAGATCTTCGGGACCTGCTCGGACTGCGCGGGCGCCAAGGACCGGGCGGGCACCGAGGACCGCGCGGCCTCCGGGGACTGAGCCCCGGGCGAAGGACGACCGCCTCGGAGGGGGCCCCGGTGACCGGGGCCCCCTCCGCGCGGTGTCAGGCCTTGGTGATCTCCTCGGCACCGCCGAAGCGCCGGTCGCGCCGGGCGAACTCCAGGCAGGCGTTCCACAGGTCGCGGCGGTCGAAGTCCGGCCACAGGACGTCCTGGAAGACCATCTCGGCGTACGCGCTCTGCCAGATCAGGTAGTTGGACGTGCGCTGCTCGCCGCTGGGGCGCACGAAGAGGTCCACGTCCGGCATGTCCGGGTAGTAGATGTACTTCGCGAACGTCTTCTCGTTGACCTTCGAGGGGTCGAGCTTCCCCTCGGCGACGTCCTGCGCGATGCGCTGCGCGGCGTCGGCGATCTCGGCCCGGCCACCGTAGTTGACGCAGAAGTACAGCGTCATCTTGTCGTTGTCCTTGGTCTGCTCCTGGGCGACCTGGAGCTCCTGGACGACGGACTTCCACAGCTTGGGCATGCGGCCGACCCAGCGGATACGGATGCCGAGCTCGTCCATCTCGTCACGGCGGCGGCGGATGACGTCCCGGTTGAAGTTCATGAGGAACTTCACCTCCTCCGGGGAGCGCTTCCAGTTCTCCGTGGAGAACGCGTACAGCGAGAGGTTCTTGACGCCCATCTCGATGCAGCCCTTGAGGACGTCCATGACGACGCCCTCACCGACCTTGTGGCCCTCGGTGCGCGGCAGCCCCCGCTCCTTGGCCCAGCGGCCGTTCCCGTCCATCACGATGGCGACGTGCTTGGGCACGAGCTCGCCGGGGATCTTCGGCGGGGTGGCGCCGGAGGGGTGCGGCTCGGGGTTCTTGTACTCACGCCGGTTACGGCCGCCGAGCATCCCGCGTACTGCCATGGGCTTCTCTCGTCTCCCTGTGTCACTTTTCCACGTACCGCATGGAGCGCAGACCGCGCTCCAGGTGCCAGTGCAGATAGGCGGACACGAGCCCGCTCCCCTCCCTGACATGACGCGCCTCGGACGCGTCCGCCGTCTCCCAGTCACCGGTGAGCAGTGCGCTCAGCAGTTCGACGGCCTCCGCCGAGGGTACGACGCTGCCGGGCACCCGGCAGTCGCCGCATATGACGCCGCCCGCCGCCACGGAGAAGAACCGGTTCGGACCGGGCATTCCGCACTTGGCGCAGTCGACGAAGCTGGGGGCGTAGCCGTTGACGGCCAGGGAGCGCAGCAGGAACGCGTCCAGGATGAGGTTCGGCGCGTGTTCGGCGCGTGCGAGGGTGCGCAGTCCGCCGACGAGCAGCAGGTACTGCTGGACCGCGGGCTCGCCCTCGTGGTCGGTGAACCGCTCGGCGGTCTCCAGCATCGCGGTGCCGGCGGTGTAGCGGGCGTAGTCGGAGACGATGCCGCCGCCGTACGGAGCGATCGTCTCGCTCTGCGTGCACAGCGGGAGGCCCCGGCCGACCAGCTCGCTGCCCCGCGCGAAGAACTGCACGTCCACATGGGAGAAGGGTTCGAGCCGCGCCCCGAACTTCGACTTGGTGCGGCGCACCCCGCGCGCGACGGCGCGCACCCGCCCGTGGCCGCGGGTCAGGATCGTGATGATCCGGTCGGCCTCGCCCAGCTTCTGCGTGCGCAGCACGACGCCGTCGTCCCGGAACAAGCTCATGCGCCCATTGTCGCGCACCGGGACGCGCGTCGGCCGACGGTCCTCATTCCCGGTGTGCGGCGGGCACGACCAGTCCGGACTCGTACGCGATGATCACCAGCTGCGCGCGGTCCCGGGCGGCCAGTTTGCCCATGATCCGGCTCACATGGGTCTTCGCGGTGAGCGGGCTGAGGCGCAGTGTTCCGGCGATCTCCGTGTTGTTCAGGCCGCGTGCGACGAGGGTGAGCACCTGCCGCTCGCGGTCCGAGAGGATCTCCGGGCCGTCCTCGCCGACGACGGGCGCACGGGGGCCGCTGAGGACCCGGGCGATGAGCCGGGCGGTCGGGCCGGGCGAGAGCAGCGACTCGCCGGCGGCCACCGTCCTGATGGCGGCGAGGAGTTCGGCGGGCCGGGTGTCCTTGACCAGGAAGCCGGAGGCGCCCGCGCGCAGCGCTTCGACGACATGCTCGTCGGTGTCGTACGTCGTCAGCACGAGCACCTTCACTCCGGCGAGGTCCTCGTCGGCGGCGATGCGGCGGGTCGCCTCGATGCCGTCGAGCTCGGGCATCCGGATGTCCATGACGACGAGGTCGGCGCGTGCCGAGCGGGCCGCCCCGACCGCCTCCAGTCCGGTGGCGGCCTGGCCGACGACGGTCATGTCGGGGGCGGACTCCACGAGCATCGCGAAGGCCGCCCTGACCAGCGTCTGGTCGTCGGCGAGGAGGACCCGGATCACCGGAGGGCCTCCTTCGGTCCTGCCGCCGGGGCCGGGACGGCGGCTCCGGCGGGCGACGCGGGCAGCGGCAGCACGGCGGCGACCCGGAAGCCCCCGCCGGCCAGCGGCCCCGCGTCCAGGGTGCCGCCCGAGCTGCGCGCCCGTTCCCGCATGCCCACGAGGCCGAATCCGGACCCCGGCCCCGCCTCGCGGACGCCGTGCGGCGCGGCGGGGGCGCCGTCGTCCACCACGGTGACCCGCAGCGCGGGGTGGCCCGGGTCGGATTCCACCCGCACCGCGATCCGTACGCCGGGCCCGGCGTGCCGCACGGCGTTCGTCAGCGCCTCCTGCACGATCCTGTACGCCGCGGCGTCGGTCGCCGGCGCGATCCGGCCCTCCGGGGCCCGTACGGACAGGTCCACCGTCGCTCCGGCCGTCTCGGCGGCCCGGACGAGGCCCGGGAGCGCGGCGAGGCCGGGGAGCGGCCCGTCACCGCCGGCGGAGCCGTCCCGCAGGACCTGCAGGGTGGTGCGCAGTTCGGCACGTGCCTCCCGGCAGGTCCCGGCGATGTCGTCGAGCGCCCGCGCCACGGCCTCGCGGTCCAGGCGGTCCGGGTCGACGGTCAGGATGTGCGAGGCCACCGAGGTCTGCACCCCGATGACGGTGATGCTGTGGGCCAGCAGGTCGTGCAGGTCGCGGGCGATCCGCAGCCGCTCCTCGGCCACCCTGCGCCGGGCCTCCTCCTCCCGGGTGTGCTCGGCCCGTTCCGCGCGCTCCCTCATGGAGGCGACGTACTGCCGGTAGATCCGCACGTCCACGCCGCAGAACAGCACCGCGACGATCCAGCCGGAGATCCGTAGCAGTTCGAGGCCGTGGTGCGTGTCGATGACCCCGACCACGGACACCATGACGGCGATCACGAGGCAGCCGGTGAGCAGGGTGCGCAGCGGGCGGCCGGTCACCGCCACGGTGTAGAGCACGACGAAGGTCTGCGGCATGGGTGCCGAGTGGGCGTTGTCCAGGAGGTGGTAGGACATGAGGACCGGGATCATGGCGAGCAGCACCGCCACGGGGTTCCTGCGCCGCCACACCAGCGGCAGGGCGCTCGCCAGCAGCAGGGCCCAGCCGGTCGCGTCGGGGAACCGCCCGTCGTCGGTGACGAGGGCCAGGACGGCCGACAGCGCGCCGGCGCCCGTGGCGACGAGGGCGTCGGTGCGCAGCTGGTGCGGCGCGTCCATGGGGTCGCGGTTGACGATCGCCAGGACGCGCTCGCCAGGGCGCGTGGTTCGGGGAGCGGACACGCTGCCATCCTCGGTCAGTGGGTCGGCCGCCGTCAGCGGCTTGCGGCGAATTCCGGTCGGCCGGGGAGCTTCCCGGCCGGGGCGCGGCCGAGCGGACCCGGCCACCACACCCGGCGTCCCAGGGCGACGCTCGCCGCGGTGACGAGGTAGGTGCGGACCAGGAAGGTGTCCAGCAGCACCCCGACGGCGATGACGAACCCCATCTCGACCAGCGCCGTCATCGGCATGCTCGTGAGGACGGCGAAGGTGGCCGCGAGGACGAGTCCGGCCGAGGCGATGACGCCTCCCGTGGTCCGCAGCGCGGTGAGCGCGGCGTCCGTCGGCCCGGCCCCCGCCAGGGACTCCTCCCGCATCCGGTGCATCAGGAAGATGCCGTAGTCGACGCCGAGCGCCACCAGGAAGACGAAGGACAGCAGGGGCAGCCCCGGGTCGGTGCCCTCCAGGCCGAGGAGCGGTTCGAGGACGAGGCCGGCGATCCCGAGGGAGGCGCCCCAGACGGCGACGACGGCGGCCACCAGCAGCAGCGGGGCGACGAGGCTGCGCAGCAGGGCCACGAGGATCAGCAGGACGGAGAGCACGACCAGCGGGACGACGATCCTCAGATCGCGGGCGTTGGTCTTCTCCAGGTCCGCCTGCTGGGCGCTGAGCCCTCCGACATGGCTGCCGTCGAGCCCGCCGCGCAGGGCTTCGATGGTGGCCCGCTCCCCCGGTGACTCCGGCGGTGCCTGGGCGGCGACCGTGAGCTCGGTCCAGCCGCCGCCGCTCCGGCCCCGCGCGGCGTCGGCGACGCCTTCGGTCGCACGGACCTTCGCCAGCGTCCCGTCGGCCCGGTCCGTGGGGGTCATCACGGTGATCGGCTGGGTGGAGCGCTCGGGGAAGGCGGCGGCGAGCGTCCGCATCGCCGTGATCGACTCCGGCCTGTCGGTGAAGGAGTCCTCCTGCTTGAGGTCGCCGGGCAGGCTGAACACGCCGAGCGCCAGCGCCCCGAGCAGCAGACCTCCCGAGACGAGCACGGCCACGGGGCGGCGTCCGGCGGAGCTGCCCATGGTGGCGAAGACCGAGCGGCGCTGCCGGGGCGTCCTGCCGTACGCGGGCACCAGCGGCCAGAAGACGCGCCGTCCCATGAGCACGAGGAGGGCGGGGAGCAGGGTGGTCATGGCGAGGAGCGCGCAGAGCACGCCCACCGCGGCGATGGGGCCCATGCCCCGGCTGCTGTTGAGGTCGGCGGCGAGGAGGCACAGCATGCCGACGGCGACCGTGCCGGAGGAGGCCAGGACCGCGGGTCCGCAGCCGCGCAGGGCGGCGGCCATGGCGTCGGCGGGCCGTGCCCGGCGTCCCAGTTCCTCACGGTAGCGGGCCACCAGCAGCAGGGCGTAGTCCGTGCCGGCGCCGAACACCAGGATGGTCATCACGGCGGAGCTCTGGCCGCTGACGGTGGTGCCGAAGCCCTGGTTCAGTCCGTACGCCACCGCCATCGCCAGCAGGTCGGCGAGCCCGGCGACGACCAGGGGGACCAGCCAGAGGAACGGGCTCCGGTAGATCAGGATCAGCAGGAGCGCCACCACCCCCACCGTGGTGTAGAGCAGCGGGCCGTCGAGTGCCGTGTAGACCTCCTGGGCGTCCGAGTTGAGTGCCCCGGGCCCGCCGACCTCGACGCTCAGTCCGCCGCTCCCCTCGGCGCGCTCCCGTACCTCGGTGACGAACACGGTCCTGGCTTCCTGGTCCTGGCCCGGGGCGGTCGAGGAGACCGGGAACATCAGGGTCGTACCGTCCTCGGAGCCGATGCCCTCGGGCACCGGGGGGAGGCTGTGCTCCCGCGTGATGCCGGCGACCTGTTCGCCCGCCGTGCTCCGGTCGGCCTCGGTCAGGCCGCCGTCCCGGTGGTAGACGAGGACGAGATCGGTCGACTCGCCCCCGGGCAGGGCCTCCTGGATCTTCGCGACCTGGGTGGAGTCCGCTCCGGCCGGCAGGTAGTCGACGGCCCGGTCCTGCTGGACGTCCCCGAGCTTGCCCGCGAAGGGCATCGCGACGGCGATCAGGACGACCCAGAACGCCACCGCCAGCCACGGCAGCGCCCTCCTCGGCCCTGTCCCGCGCTCCTGCCGCGGTCGCGCACCACTCACTTCCGTTTCGGCCCGCATGACGGGGCCCTCCCCTCCTGGACGGTTCGGTCCTGTCCAGACTTCCGTCCGGGACGGGCCGGTTCGTCGCGCGGGCGAAGGACTTGACCGCTACTGCCGGGGGTGACGGGCGGGGGCGGTTACTCCCGGGGGAGTACCCGGGGACTACGAAGGCGTACGCGCCGCCTCCAGCAGCTTCGCCGTGTCCGTGGGGCAGAGCTGGAGCGCGCTGCCCACCGTGGTCAGCACCTCGCGCTCCGCCTGGCTGTACGGGCCGTCGGCGAGCGCGATCCGGGCGCCCCGCAGCAGGACCGCCTCGCGGCCGGGCACGGCCAGGTGCGGGGCGAGCGGCTTCAGGACCTCGTGGAGCTCGATGGCGAGGGCGGCGCCGCAGGCCTCGGCCGCCGGGTCGGTGCCGTCGCCGGCCCCGGTGTCGGCGGCGAGCACCTCGACGATGGTGAAGAGCTGCTCCTGGGAGCAGTCGTCGAGCCCCGCGTCGCGGACCGTGGCCGCGGCGGTCTCCAGGACCGTACGGGAGGTGGTGCCGCCCGCGGCGAGGACGGCGAGCGTGACGGTGTGCACGGCTTCCCGCAGCATCGCCGAGAAGCGGGTGGTGGTGGGGTGGTCGAGGGCGTCCGGCGCGCAGTGCGTCCCGCAGGCGGCGCACTCGACGACGGGACCGGCGCTGCCCCGGTTCAGCAGCGGCAGCCCGAGGACGGTGAGGCGGTGACGCCCGGTGAGGCGCCGGTAGTTGCGGTCGCCTCCGCAGCAGGGGCAGAAGAACTCGCCGTCGCCGACGGTTTCCCAGACGGTGCGGATGCCGTAGATGCGCAGTTTTACGGCGCGTTGTCCTTTGGCTGTCCGCACGTCGCACACCTCCGTTACTCCACGGCAACATTGCCGTGTTGGACGTGATGTTAGCCACATGCGTGATGTGGCGTCAGTATCCCGGAGGTCAAAACCCCGGGATATGGCCGAACCCCGCCCACCCTTGGCGGGTGGACGGGGCTCTCGGACCGGGCGGTTCAGCGGCGTATCGGACGGATGTCCGTAATGCCGCGTGGGGAGGTCAGCGGGTCGCGCGGTTGACCGCGGAGACGACCGCCTTGAGCGAGGCGCGCGTGGTGTTGGCGTCGATACCGATGCCCCACAGCACCTTGCCGTCGATCGCGCACTCGATGTAGGAGGCGGCCTGCGCGCTCGCGCCCTCGCTCATCGTGTGCTCGGTGTAGTCCAGCAGACGGGCGTCGATGCCGATGGCCTGCAGCGCCTCGAAGAACGCGGAGATCGGGCCGTTGCCCGTGCCGGTCAGCACCGTGTCCGCGCCGTCGACGGTGGCCTCGACGGTGATCGTGTCCTGGCCGTCGGAACCGGTGGTGGTCTGGCCGGAACGGATCTGTACGCGCCCCCAGGCGTTCTCCGGGCTCGGCAGGTACTCGTCCCGGAAGGTCGACCAGATCTGCGTGGGCGTGACCTCGCCGCCCTCGGCGTCGGTCTTGGCCTGAATGATCCGGGAGAACTCGATCTGCATCCGGCGCGGCAGGTCCAGCTTGTGGTCGTTCTTCAGGACGTACGCGATTCCGCCCTTGCCGGACTGCGAGTTGACCCGGATGACCGCCTCGTAGGAGCGGCCGACGTCCTTCGGGTCGATGGGCAGGTACGGCACCGCCCACTCGATGTCGTCGACGGTCTTCCCCTGGGAGGCCGCGTCGGCCTCCATGGCGTCGAAGCCCTTCTTGATGGCGTCCTGGTGGGAGCCGGAGAAGGCGGTGTAGACCAGGTCGCCCGCGTAGGGGTGGCGCGGGTGGACCTCCATCTGGTTGCAGTACTCGCTGGTGCGGCGGATCTCGTCGATCTGCGAGAAGTCGATCTGCGGGTCGACGCCCTGCGAGAAGAGGTTCATGCCCAGGGTGACCAGGTCGACGTTGCCGGTGCGCTCGCCCTGGCCGAACAGGCAGCCCTCGATGCGGTCGGCGCCGGCCATGATGGCCAGTTCGGCGGCGGCGACGGCGGTGCCCCGGTCGTTGTGCGGGTGGACCGACAGGCAGACGTACTCGCGACGGCTCAGGTTGCGGGACATCCACTCGAAGCGGTCCGCGTGGGTGGAGGGCGTCGAACGTTCCACGGTGGCGGGCAGGTTGAGGATGATCTCGCGGCCCTCCTCCGGCTGCCAGACGTCGCAGACGGCCTCGCAGACCTCCAGGGCGAAGTCCAGCTCGGTGTCGGTGAAGATCTCCGGGCTGTACTGGTAGCCGAAGATCGTCTCGTCGCCCAGGATCTTGTCCGCGTACTCCATGACCAGGCGGGTGCCGTCCACGGCGATCTGCTTGACCTCCTCCTTCGAGCCGCGGAAGACCACGCGGCGGAAGGTGGGGGCGGTGGCGTTGTACAGGTGGACGGTGGCGCGGCGCGCGCCGACCAGCGACTCGACGGTGCGCTCGATCAGTTCCTCGCGGGCCTGCGTCAGGACGGAGATCGTCACGTCCTCGGGGATCGCGCCCTCTTCGATGATGGAGCGGACGAAGTTGAAGTCGGTCTCGCCGGAGGACGGGAAACCGACCTCGATCTCCTTGTAGCCCATGCGTACGAGCAGGTCGAACATCTCGCGCTTGCGGGCCGGCGACATGGGGTCGATCAGGGCCTGGTTGCCGTCGCGCAGGTCGGTGGACAGCCAGCGGGGCGCCACGGTGATGCGGTTGCCCGGCCAGGTGCGGTCGGCGATGTCCACGGCCTCGTAGCCGCGGTACTTGTGGACCGGCATTCCGGAAGGCTTCTGCAGCTGCCGCGCGTTGGTCACCGGGGTGGGGCCACCGACGGGGGCGGGGACGGCATCGGTGTGCGCGGGGGGATTCACTGCGGTCATGGCGTACGGCTCCTCTGAGGTCCAGCAGGGGCGGCCGACTGTGTCGCTGCAACAGCGAACTCCGCGGGGAGGGAGCCGGCCTACGACTACAGGCCCTCGCCGCGGCAGCTAAGAAGGAGCAGCCCGAAACGCATGATGCGGCAACACTAACCGAGGGGCGCCTGGTGCGTCGGTCCGTATCAGTATGCGGGATCGGGCGCCCATGAGGACAGAACGGTGATACATCACTCTATTTCGTCAATCACGATCGCAACCAGTGACAGTTCGGTGACGGAGTGCCACAGTCATTTGCATGCAGCTTCGACAGAACCGCGAGTTCCAGCCCGTCTTCTGCACCATCGTGCCGCCCCATGTCCTCGACAAGCTCTCCCAGTCGGACGACCCGCAACTGGCCGATCCCGCCCGCCACACCCTGGAGGCTGACGGGGCCCGGCGCCATCACCGGAGGGTGACCGCGCTGGCCTGGACGCCCCAGGCCGCCCGCACCTCCGACCCGGTCCCCACCAAGCCGCACCGCACCCTGTACGACTGCCGGCACGGCACGGACCTGCCGGGCGTCAAGGTCCGTGACGAGGGCGAGGAAGCGACCCAGGACGCCAGCGTCAACCGCGCGTACGCGGGTCTGGGCGCCACCTTCGACCTGCTTCTCACGGAGTACGGCCGCAGTTCGATCGACGGCAAGGGGCTGCCGCTCATCGGCTCCGTGCACTACGACGAGAAGTACAACAACGCGTTCTTCGACGGCGAGCAGATGGTCTTCGGGGACGGCGACGGGGAGATCTTCCTCGACTTCACGGTCGCCATCGACGTGATCGCCCACGAGCTGGCGCACGGCCTCACCCAGTACACCGCCAACCTGGCCTACCAGGGCCAGTCGGGCGCGCTCAACGAGTCCGTGTCGGACGTCTTCGGATCCCTGGTCAAGCAGCACTCGCTGGGCCAGAGCGCGGACCAGGCCGACTGGCTGATCGGCGCCGGGCTGCTCGCCCCCCGGGTCAGTGGCGTCGCGCTGCGCTCGATGAAGGCTCCGGGCACGGCGTACGACGACGATGTGCTGGGCAAGGACCCGCAGCCGGCCTCGATGGACGACTACGTCGACACGGACGAGGACAACGGCGGGGTCCACATCAACTCGGGCATCCCCAACCGGGCCTTCTACCTGCTGGCCACGGCGCTCGGAGGCAACGCCTGGGAGCGGGCCGGCCGGATCTGGTTCGACGTGCTGACCGGCGGTGAGCTGGCCCAGGACGCGTCCTTCAAGGACTTCGCCAAGCTCACCGTGGCGGCGGCGCAGCACCGGTTCGGGGAGGGCGACGAGGCCGAGGCGGTGCTCAAGGCCTGGTCCGAGGTGGGCGTGCCGACCCGCTGACCGGGTAGGTACACGCACAGGCCGACGCAGGACCGGGCAGGAGCCAGTACGCATGCGCATTCAGGTGAGCCGGACCGGTGGATTCGCCGGTATCGCACGTCGCGGCGAGATCGACACCTCGGGTCGGCCCGACGCCGCCGACTGGGAGGCGCTGGCCGAGTCCGCGCTCGCCTCCGGCACTCCCCCGGGCGGTCCGCCCGCGGGGGTGCCGGACGGCTTCCACTACCGGATCACGGTGGGCGACCGCACGGTCGACTGCGCGGACCCCCGGCTGACCGAGGAGCAGCGGGCGCTGATCTCCCGGGTCCTCAAGGAAGGCGCGTAGCCCTCTGCTCAGAACCCGAGCTTGCGCAGCTGCTTCGGGTCGCGCTGCCAGTCCTTGGCGACCTTCACATGCAGGTCCAGGAAGACCGGGGTGCCCAGCAGCGCCTCGATGTGCTTCCGTGACTTGGTGCCGACGTCCTTGAGCCGCTTCCCCTTCGGGCCGATGATGATGCCCTTCTGGCTGGGCCGCTCGATGTAGACGTTGGCGTGGATGTCCAGCAGCGGCTTGTCGGCCGGCCGGTCCTCGCGGGGCAGCATCTCCTCGACGACGACGGCGATGGAGTGCGGCAGCTCGTCCCGCACGCCCTCCAGCGCGGCCTCACGGATGAGCTCCGCGACCATGACCATCTCGGGCTCGTCGGTGAGGTCGCCCTCCGGGTAGAGCGGCGGGCTCTCCGGCAGCAGCGGGGCGATCAGGTCGGCGAGCAGGTCGACCTGCTGGTCCTTGACCGCCGAGACCGGGATGATCTCGGCCCACTCGAAGCCGAGCTCGTCGGCCAGCGCGGAGACGGCGAGCAGCTGCTCGGCGAGCGCCTTGGACTCGACCAGGTCGGTCTTGGTGATGATCGCGATCTTCGGGGTCTTCTTGATCCCGGCGAGTTCCTTGACGATGAACTTGTCGCCGGGGCCGAGCTTCTGGTCGGCGGGCAGGCAGAAGCCGATGACGTCGACCTCGGCCCAGGTGGTCCGCACGACGTCGTTCAGCCGCTCCCCCAGCAGCGTGCGCGGCTTGTGGAGGCCGGGTGTGTCCACCAGGATCAGCTGGGCGTCGTCGCGGTGCACGATGCCCCGGACCGTGTGCCGGGTGGTCTGGGGGCGGTTGGAGGTGATCGCCACCTTCTGACCGACCAGAGCGTTCGTGAGGGTGGACTTGCCCGCGTTGGGGCGGCCCACGAAGCAGGCGAAGCCGGCCCGGTGGGGGGCGGTGTTCTCAGCCTGCTGCGCAGCAGCTTCTGTGTTCGGTCGAGCGCTCATGGCGCCCATTCTCCCCGATCCCGGCGGCGCCGTTGCACAGCAGGGCGGGCGGCGCCCCGAATCAGCCCGCGCTCACCGTGGACCGGAGCGTGCCGTCGGGCCCCGCGAGCAGCACGGGAGTGCCGGACCCGCCCAGGTCACGGACGGCGGCGAGGTCGGCGTCGGAGAGCGTGGCGGCCTCCGAGACGACGGCCGCGGCCTCCAGGGATGCCGCGCCACTGGCCACCGCCATCGCGACGGCGGTCTGCAGCGCGCTGAGCTTCAGCGACTCCAGGGCCACGGTGCCGGCGGCGTACGTACGTCCCGTCTCGTCCCGTACGGCGGCGCCCTCGGGCACTCCGTTACGGGCGCGGACGCTGCGGGCCAGGGTGACGATCTTGCGGTCCTCGGCGCCGAGGCCGGTGCTGTCGGTCATGTGCTGAGCATACGAAGAGTGCTCCCGGCCGCCCGACGACGGGGTCCGTTCACCCCGGTACCGGGTACATCGAGCCGCGCCGGCCCTCGGGCGAGTCCAGCCACTGGAGCTTGGCCTCCGTGCCCGTGTCCGGGAGCGGCGTGTGCAGCACGATCACCAGGTCGGGGCGGGCGGGCACCCGCAGCTGGGTGGACTCCACGTACAGCGTGCCGACGAGCGGGTGCTGGAGCTCCTTGCTGATCTGGCCGCCCGGGATGACGTCGCGGCGGTCCCAGAGGGCCGCGAACTCGGAGCTGAGCTCCCTCGCCTCGGCGACCACCGCCCGGAATCCCTCGTCGTCGGGGTTGTCGGAGCAGGCGGCGCGGTACTGGGCGACGACCTGGCCGGCGATGGTCTCCCAGTGCGTGGACCTGGCCCGGTACACCGGGTCGGTGAAGAAGGCGATCATGCAGTTCTGCACGATCCCGGGGCGCATCCCGAGCACCGCGGACGCCGCGTCGTTGTAGAGCACGGTGTTCCAGTAGCGGTCCATGATGTGGGCCGGGAAGGGCATCCAGGCGTCGATGAGCCTGTTGAGCCCCGCGCACATGTCACGGTGGGCCGGGTCGACCTCCAGGGCGGGCGGGTTGAGCCCGGCGAGGACGTAGAGATGGCGGCGCTCCGCGCTGCTGAGGCGCAGGACCCGGGCCACCGAGTCCAGGACCTGGGGCGACACGGTGATGTCGCGGCCCTGCTCCAGCCACTGGTACCAGGAGACGCCCACGCCCGCGAGGACGGCGACCTCCTCGCGGCGCAGTCCCGGCGTGCGCCGGCGCGCCCCGCCGTCCGGGAGGCCCGCGTCGGCCGGAGTGACCCGGGCCCGGCGGCTCATCAGGAACTCCCGCAGCTCCGCGAGGCGGTGCGACTTGTCGTCGGCGCCGGCCCGGGCCGTGGTGGTCCGGGCCGCGTCGGTGTTCTGGGCCGGTGAAGCCACGTACTCCCCCTGGTGTCCGTGTGCGTGCCTGCCTGGTGGTGCGGCCAACAGGATAAGTGCCCGCTCCCCAGGGTTATTCCGGCGCGTCCAGGCTGTGGACATGGCGATCGAAACCCCAACTCCCACTCCCGTGCCCGCCGGTGTACCCGGCCCCGC
The DNA here is from genome assembly GCF_055583745.1 of Streptomyces sp. NPDC104381. Taxonomy (NCBI): domain Bacteria; kingdom Bacillati; phylum Actinomycetota; class Actinomycetes; order Kitasatosporales; family Streptomycetaceae; genus Streptomyces; species Streptomyces sp. NPDC104381. Next base: position 347,398 of record NZ_JBVJNK010000001.1, on the reverse strand, counting down.
CCCGGCCGCGCCGCCCACGCTCTCCGGGCGGGCCCGGCTGGTGCTCTTCGTGCTGTGCGCCGCCCAGTTCATGGTGGCGCTCGACTTCTCCGTACTGAACGTGGCCCTTCCGGTCCTCGGTGAGGACCTGGGTCTGAGCCGGTCCGGACTCCAGTGGGCCGTCACCGCGTTCGCCCTGCCGTCCGGCGGCTTCCTGCTGCTCTTCGGCCGGATCGCCGATCTCTACGGCAGGCGCAGGCTGTTCCTCACCGGGCTCGTCGTCTTCGGGGCGTCCTCACTGCTGGCGACGCTGGCCTGGGACCCGGCGTCGTTCCTGGCCGGGCGGGCGCTCCAGGGGCTCGGGGCCGCGGTGATCGTGCCGACCGGGATGTCCCTGCTGACCACCACCTTCCCCGAGGGCCCGCTGCGGGACCGGGCGCTGGGCATCAGCGGGACGCTGCTCTCGCTGGGCTTCACCATCGGCATGGTGGCGGGCGGTGTCCTCACCGACACACTGGGCTGGCGCTCGACGATGGGGCTGCTGACCGCCGCCGCGGTGATCGTGTCGGTCCTGGCGCCGAAGCTGCTGGAGGAGTCGCGTACGCCGGAGCGGCCGAAGCTCGACGTGCCGGGCGCCGTCACCGTCACCGCGGGGCTGCTCGCGCTGATCTACTCGCTGTCGACCGCCGCCGAGCGTGGCTTCGGCGGAGCGGACGTGGTCGTCACCCTGGTGCTGGGAGTGGCCCTGCTGACCGCCTTCGTGGTCGTCGAGTCCCGCTCGGCCGCCCCGCTGGTCTCGCTGCCGATGCTGCGGCGCCGTACGGTCGCGTTCGGCAACCTGGGCGGACTGGCCACCTTCTCGATGATGAGCACCATCGTCTTCGTCATGACCCTCTACCTCCAGGACCTGCTGCACCTGTCCGCCCTGGGGACGGGGCTCGTCTTCGGGGTCCAGGGCCTGGTCTCGGTCGCCGCGGGGGTGTACGCCGCGAGGGTCGTCGGCCGGCTCGGTGCGCGCCGGACGCTGGTCCTGTCGCTGATCGGCCAGGGCGTGTTCATCGGTGCGCTGCTCGGCCTGGGCGAGGACTCGGGCGTCTGGCTGGCCACCGTCGCCGTGTCACTGGCGAGCGCCTGCCACCTGGGCGCCATCATCGCCTACGGGCTGACGGTGACCTCGGGCGTGCCGAACGAGGAACAGGGCCTGGCGACCGGCCTGGTCACCACCACCCAACAGGTCGGCCTCACCATCGGCATCCCGCTGCTGGGGGTGCTGTCCACCACGCAGGGCTCGCTGTACGACGGCGTACGTCTGGTGGTGGCGGCCGCCGCGGTGGTCCTGGTCGCGACGGGTCTCGTGGTGGCGGCCGGCCTGCGGCGGGCCTGACCCCTCGGCACAGGCCCTACGGACGGTCCAGGCGGAGGCGTTCCGCCTTGGGGAGTCCGGCCACCACCAGGTCGTAGCTGTCCTCCACGAGCTCCCGGACCATCCGGTCCGGGAGCTCGGAGACCGTCACGGTGTTCCAGTGCCGCTTGTTCAGGTGCCAGCCGGGGACGACGGCCGGATGCTCCTTCCGGAGCCGCAGGGCCTCGTCCGGATCGCACTTGAGGCTGACCTTCAGGGGCCGCCCGTCGAGCGCGCTGAGCGCGAACATCTTTCCCAGGACCTTGAAGACCGATGCGTCGGGCCCGAAGGGGAACTCCTCCGCGCTCGCGTTGAACTCCAGGCAGAACGCACGCAGTTCCTGGGGGGTCATGACGGCTCCGTTCCCTCCGGTTCCACCAGCACGGTGACGATCTTGTTCCTGCGGCCCGCCGGGGACTCCGCGGTGAGGCGGAGCTTGCGGCCGTCGGGGAGGTCGACGATCGAGGAGGCCCCGGAGATCGGGACCCGGCCGAGCGCCTTGGCCAGCAGACCGCCGACCGTCTCCACGTCCTCGTCGTCGTACGCGTCGAGGCCGAACAGCTCCCCGAGGTCGCCGATGTCGAGCCGGGCGGTCACCCGGAAGCAGCCGTTCTCCAGCTCCTGGACGGGCGGGAGTTCGCGGTCGTACTCGTCGGTGATCTCACCGACGATCTCCTCCAGGATGTCCTCGATGGTGACGATGCCGGCCGTGCCGCCGTACTCGTCGATGACGACGGCGACGTGGCTGCGGTCCTGCTGCATCTCGCGCAGCAGGTCACCGGCGTTCTTCGTGTCGGGGACGAACGCGGCGGGGCGCATCGCCGTGGAGACGAGGTCCGCCTCCGCGTCCCGGTTGATGTGCGTCTTGCGGACCAGGTCCTTGAGGTAGACGATCCCGACGATGTCGTCCTCGTTCTCCCCGGTGACCGGGATTCGCGAGAAGCCGGAGCGCAGCGCGAGGGTCAGCGCCTGACGGACCGTCTTGTAGCGCTCGATGCAGACCAGGTCGGTGCGGGGCACCATGACCTCGCGCACGAGGGTGTCGCCGAGCTCGAAGACGGAGTGCACCATGCGGCGCTCCTCGTCCTCGATCAGCGACTCCTGCTCGGCGAGGTCGACCATCGCGCGCAGCTCCGCCTCGCTGGCGAACGGGCCCTTGCGGAACCCCTTGCCGGGGGTCAGCGCGTTGCCGATGAGGATCAGCAGCTGCGGAATCGGGCCCATGATCCTGGCCAGCGGCAGCAGGACGTACGCCGCGGCCGTGGCCGTGTTCAGCGGGTGCTGGCGGCCGATGGTGCGCGGCGAGACGCCGATGGCGACATAGCTGACGAGGACCATGACGCCCATGGCGACGGCCAGCGCCTGCCAGGTCTCCGGGAACTCCTTGAGGCAGGCGTACGTGACGAGGACCCCGGCCGACATCTCGCAGGCGACCCGCACCAGGAGGGCCACGTTGAGATAGCGGGTGGGGTCGGCGGCGACCTGCTCCAGCTTGGCGCTGCCGCGCCGCCCCGCGCGGACGGCCTCCGCCGCCCGGAAGCTGGACGTGCGCGCGATGCCTGCCTCGGCGCAGGCGGCGAGCCAGCCGACGACGATCAGCAGGACGGCGCCGGAGATGAGGGGGACGCTCACGAGACGGTGGGGGCGGGGGACGGCCCGGTCAGGCCGCGCTCACCGCGCCAGCCGTCGACGATCGCCGCCTGGAGGCCGAACATCTCGGCCTTCTCGTCCGGCTCCTCGTGGTCGTACCCGAGGAGGTGCAGCACTCCGTGGACGGTGAGGAGCTGGAGCTCCTCGTCCATCGAGTGCTGCGTCTCGGCGTCCTCGCCCTGCTTCTTCGCGACTTCGGGGCAGAGCACGATGTCGCCGAGGAGCCCCTGCGGGGGCTCCTCCTCGTCCTTGGCCGGCGGACGGAGCTCGTCCATCGGGAAGGACATGACGTCCGTCGGGCCGGGGAGGTCCATCCACTGGATGTGGAGCTGCTCCATGGCGGCGGTGTCCACCACGATCACCGAGAGTTCGGACAGCGGGTGGATCCGCATCCGGGCGAGGGCGTAGCGGGCGATGTCGAGGATCGCCTGCTCGTCGACCTCGGTTCCGGACTCGTTGTTGACGTCGATCGACATGGTGCGCTGCGACTACTTCCCGTTGCGGCCGGTGCGGCCCTCTGCGTTGTCGTACTTCTCGTACGCGTCGACGATACGGCCGACGAGCTTGTGCCGGACGACATCCTGGGAGGTGAGCCGGGAGAAGTGCACGTCCGGGACGTCCTCCAGGATCTCCTGGACCTGGCGCAGACCGCTCTTGGTGCCGGTCGGCAGGTCCACCTGGGTGACGTCACCGGTGACGACGATCTTCGAGTCGAAGCCGAGACGGGTGAGGAACATCTTCATCTGCTCGGCGCTGGTGTTCTGCGCCTCGTCGAGGATGATGAACGCGTCGTTCAGGGTGCGTCCGCGCATGTACGCCAGCGGCGCGACCTCGATCGTGCCCGCGGCCATGAGCCGGGGGATCGAGTCGGGGTCGAGCATGTCGTGCAGCGCGTCGTAGAGCGGGCGCAGATACGGGTCGATCTTGTCGAAGAGCGTGCCGGGCAGGAAGCCCAGCCGCTCCCCCGCCTCGACGGCGGGCCTGGTGAGGATGATCCGGCTGACCTGCTTGGACTGCAGGGCCTGGACCGCCTTCGCCATGGCGAGGTAGGTCTTGCCCGTACCCGCGGGGCCGATTCCGAAGACGATCGTGTGCTTGTCGATCGCGTCGACGTACCGCTTCTGGTTCAGGGTCTTGGGGCGGATCGTGCGGCCGCGGCTGGAGAGGATGTTCTGGGTGAGCACCTCGGCAGGGGTCTCGGCGCCTTCACCGTCGCCGTTCCCGCTCGCCCTGAGCATGGCGATCGAGCGTTCCACAGCGTCCTCCGTCATCGGCAGTCCGGTGCGGAGCACCAGCACCATCTCGTCGAACAGGCGCTGGATCAGGGCGACGTCCGCCGCGCTGCCAGTCGCGCTTATCTCGTTGCCCCGGACATGGATGTCGACGGCCGGGAACGCCGTTTCGATCACGCGCAGCAGCGAATCGCCCGACCCCAGGACCATCACCATGGGATGTGCGGCCGGAATGCGGATCTGGGCACGCGCCTGCGGCTGTGTGGGTGACTGAGTCATGGGCCGGCCCTCGGGCCTGCGCATACCTCCCGTTGCAGGGCAGTCGCTGCTCGACCGCCTCTGGACTACCAGCGTACGACTCCCCACCGACAACACCGAGCGGTTTTACCCGGTGATCGTCCGCATCCTGGATCATCGGCACCCGGAGTTCATCGGCCCGTCACTGCCGGAAGCCGATGGTCGGTACGGCCCGGCGCAGCGGCCACGCCCTGCTCGTGGCCGGCAGCAGCTCCTCCAGGAAGGCGTAGCGCTCCAGTGCCGCCGGGTCCTGGCCGGCGGCGGTGCGTACCTGCTGCCACCAGCCGGCGATCTCCGCCCATCCCGGTGCGGACAGCGATCCGCCGAACTCCTGCACGGACAGGGCGGCCGTCAGGCCGGCGAAGGCGAGGCGGTCGGCGAGCGGCCAGCCGGCCAGGGTCCCGGTGACGAACCCGGCGACGAAGACGTCCCCGGCACCGGTGGGGTCCAGGGCCTCCACCGCGATGGCGGGCACCTCGGCGGCCGTCCCGGTCTCCCCGTCCACCGCGTACGCGCCCTCCGCCCCCAGGGTCACCACGGCGAGGGGCACCCGCTCGGCCAGGGCGTGGGCGGCGGCGCGCGGGCAGTCGGTACGGGTGTAGCGCATGGCCTCCTCGGCGTTGGGCAGGAAGGCCAGGCAGTGCCCGAGGTCGGGCAGGGCGTCCAGGTCCCAGCGGCCGGTCTCGTCCCAGCCGACGTCGGCGAAGACCATCGCGCCGTTACGGGCGGCCCCGGCCACCCAGGGCTCGCTGCGGCCCGGGGTCAGCGAGGCGACGGCGGCGCGGGCGCGCGGCGGGCAGTCCGGGAAGGCGCGGCCGGGGGGCACGGAGCCGTCGGGGGCGTCGTGGCCGTGCGAGACCATCGTGCGCTCGCCCTCGTACGCCATGGAGACGGTGACGGGTGAGTGCCAGCCGGGGACCGTGCGCGACATGGACAGGTCGATGCCCTCGCCCTGTTCGAGGGCGTCCCAGCAGTACTCGCCGTAGTGGTCGTCGCCGAACGCGGCGGCCAGCGAGGTGTGCAGGCCGAGCCGGGCGAGGGCGGTGGCCATGTTGGCGACGCCTCCGGGGCTGGAGCCCATCCCCCGGGCCCAGGACTCCGTCCCGCGCACCGGTGCGCTGTCCAGGCCGGTGAAGATGATGTCGAGGAAGACCGTGCCGGTCAGGAAGACGTCGCAGGCCGGGTCCTGCGGGGCACGCAGCCCGAGCAGCGGGTCGATGCCTGGATCAGCTGTACTCACCGTGCGCTCCCGGCCGTGGCAGATCTGAACAGTGCGGGTTGCGGCCAGTGTGCCGGATCCGGCGCCCCTTCCGGAGGGCCCGCGCCGCACCACGCGGATCCGCTCCCACCTGCATAAACATGCGCAGCTACCCGGCTCCACGATGCATAAACCTCAGTGTGACCCGGATCACATCGAGCCGACTTTCCGTCGGCTGGGCGCGCTTGATACAAATTGGCCCGCGAGCACCGATCCGGACGGTTGACGACGAGTGCCGCTTCTCCCGCGTTTCTCGCTCCACCCTCCGCTGCCTTGCCCCCGCTCCACCCTCCCCTGCCTTACCCCGCTCCACCCTCCCCGCGTCACCTCTGCCTCACCCTCCCCTGCCTTCTTCTGCCTCCTCTGGCATGTCTTCAGGAACGCCCATGTCCTCGCGCCCTCGCGCCGCGTGGCCCCTGGTCGCCGTGTTCACCGCCGGTTACCTCGCCGCCTATCTGCTCCCCACCATCGTCGGCCGCCTCAGCACCTATCTGGGCCTGACCTCCGCCCAGGCGGGCCTGGTCGGCAGTGCCCTGCTGGTCAGCTCGGCCTCGGCCGGCTTCGCGCTGGCAGGACGCGTCGAGAGACTCGGATCGCGGAGACCGGCGCGCGTGGGGCTGCTGCTCGCCGCCCTCGGCTACGGCTGCGCGGCGCTCACCACCTCGATGCCGCTGATCGTCGCCGGCGTCGTGGTCGGCGGCTTCGGCTCCGGCACGGCGACCGCCGTGGCGGCGTCCGGCATCGCCGCGCAGCGCGACCCGCACCGGACCTCGTCGCTCGGGCTGCTCAGCGTCTCGGCGACGGCGGGCGCCCTCTACCTGACCATCCCTCACCTGGGCGGCGGTCACCGGCTGCCGTTCGCCTCCATCGCGCTGGTCGCCCTGCTCGCCTGGCCCGCGACCGCCCGGCTGGGCGGCTCCGTGCCGGCCGGCGGGACGTCACCGGTGCAGGGCCGGCTGCCGCACCGGCGGTCGGGCCTGGTGCTGGCCGGCGGGATGCTCGTCTGGTCCATGGCACAGAACGCCCTGTGGGGGGTGAGCAGCCGCATCGGTGCCGAGCAGGTCGGCCTCTCCGAGGTGACCGTCGGCGCGGTGTTCGCCGCCGCGCTGGGAGCGGGACTGCTGGGCGTGATGGGCGCGGGCGTGCTGGGTGCCCGGCTCGGACGGGCGGCGCCGATCGGCCTCGGCACGATGATCATCGCGGGGAGCATCGTGCTGAGCTCCTCGGCCGACGACCTGGAGTCGTTCGCGACCGGTGAGATCGCCTGGAACACCTTCTACCCGGTGGTCCTGTCGTATCTGATCGGGCTCGCCGCCTCGCTGGACGTGCGCGGCCGCTGGGCGGTCCTCGCGGGCTCGGCGGCATCCGTCGGCACGGCCTGCGGCCCCCTCCTCGGCAGCGTGCTCTCCGAGCAGGCCGGCTACGCGGTGATGGGCCTGATCCTGGGGGCCGCCACGCTCCTGGTCGCGGCCCCCGTCACCGCGGTGGCCCTGCACACCGGCGGCCGGCCGCTGGTTCCCGGTTCCGTACGGCGCAGGGGTGGCGCGCCCGCCGCGCTGCTGGCCGCCACCACCAACAGCCTGTCCGGCGCGGTGCCCAAGCTGGGCGCGCCGGAGCAGGCGGTCGCGGAGATCAGCGTGCCCGCGCTCCGGCGCAGGCGCCTGGTGCGGAGCGCGTTCCGTATGGCGGGACCGGCCGACGGGTCCGGTCAGTCGAACGCGTACGCCTCGACCTCGGACAGATAGCGCGCCCTGCGCTCCTCGTCGTGGTCGAGGAAGGCCGCCTCGAAGGAGTTGCGGGCCAGGGTGCGCAGCTGCTCGCGGTCCAGGCCGAGCGCCTCGTGCACGGCGTGGAAGGTGTCTCCGACGTAACCGCCGAAGTAGGCGGGGTCGTCGGAGTTCACCGTGCAGAGCAGGCCCGCGTCCATCATGGCCCGCAGCGGGTGCTGCTCCAGTACGTCGATGGCGCGCAGCCGCACGTTGGAGAGCGGGCAGAGCGTCAGCGGGATCCGCTCGGAGACCAGCCGGCCCACCAGCTCCGCGTCCTCCATGCAGCGCAGCCCGTGATCGATGCGTTCGACGCCGAGGATGTCGAGGGCCTCCCGGATGTACTCGGGCGGGCCCTCCTCACCGGCGTGGGCGACCTTGCGCAGTCCGAGGGCGGTGGCGGCCGCGTACACCTCGCGGAACTTCGCGGGCGGGTGGCCGACCTCGGCCGAGTCGAGCCCGATGCCGCTGATGCGGCTGAGGTACGGCTTCGACGCCTCCAGGGTCTCCAGCGCCGACTCCGCGGACTTGTCGCGCAGGAAGCACATGATCAGCTGGGTGGAGATGCCGTGCGTCTCCTCGCTGCGGTCCAGCGCCCTGCCGAGCCCCTCGATGACGGTGCCGATCGGGACGCCGCGGTCGGTGTGCGCCTGCGGGTCGAAGAAGATCTCCGCGTGGCGGACGCCCTGGGCGGCGGCGCGGGCGAGGTAGGCGTCGGCCAGTTCGGCGAAGTCCTCCTCGGTGCGCAGGACCGCCATCAGGGCGTAGTAGAGGTCGAGGAAGCTCTGGAGGTCCTCGAAGAGGTACGCCTTGCGCAGCTCTTCGGTGTCCGCGTAGGGGAGGTCCACGCCGTTGCGTGCGGCGAGGGCGAAGGCCAGCTCGGGTTCGAGGGTCCCCTCGATGTGGAGGTGGAGTTCGGCTTTGGGGAGGTGCACGGGGTTCTCGTTACGTGTGGCGGGTGGGTACCGGGACCCTGATCAGGTCCTGGGCGATGGTCAGTTCACCTTCGTAGCCGGCTGCCCTGGCCTGGCGCTCGAAGGCGTCGGGGTCCGAGTAGCGCTGGGAGAAGTGCGTCAGCACGAGGTGCCGTACGCCCGACTCCTTCGCCACCCGGGCCGCCTGTCCCGCGGTGAGGTGACCGTGGTCGGCGGCGAGCCCTCCGTCCTCGTCGAGGAACGTCGACTCGATGACCAGCATGTCGCATCCCTCGGCGAGCGCGAACGCGCCGTCGCAGAGACGGGTGTCCATGACGAACGCGAAGCGCTGGCCGCGGCGGGTCTCGGAGACCTCTTCCAGCGGGACGCCGCGCAGGGCGCCCTCGCGCTGGATCCGTCCGACGTCGGGGCCGCCGATGCCGTGCTCGGCCAGCTTCGCGGGCAGCATGCGCAGCCGGTCGGGCTCGGTGAGGCGGTAGCCGTAGGACTCGACCGGGTGCGAGAGCCGGTGGCTGTCCAGGGTGTACGCGCCGGTGGTGGCCAGGACGCCGTCGGCGGCGACCGGGGCCTCGGTCAGCTCGACGGACTCGCGGTAGGCGGTCGCGTACCGGAGCCGGTCGAAGAAGCGCTGCCCGCTCGCCGGGTAGTGGACGGTCACGGGGTGCGGGACCTGGTCGAGGTTGATCCGCTGGATCACCCCGGCCAGACCGAGCGAGTGGTCGCCGTGGAAGTGCGTGACGCAGATCCGGTCGATGTCATGAGCGGCGACGCCCGCCCGCAGCATCTGACGCTGGGTCCCCTCGCCCGGGTCGAAGAGGATGCCCTCCCCGTCCCAGCGCAGCAGGTAGCCGTTGTGGTTGCGGTGACGGGTCGGCACCTGGCTGGCGGTGCCGAGGATCACGAGTTCGCGTACGGACACGGGTGACGGGCCTGCCTAGCCGGGGGGCCACTGCATGCCGCGTCCGCCCAGGACGTGGGCGTGCGCGTGGAAGACGGTCTGCCCGGCACCCGCACCGGTGTTGAGCACGATGCGGTAGCCGGTCTCCGTGAGCTTCTCGTCGGCGGCGACCAGGCCCGCCTCACGCAGCACGTCGGCCGCGGCCTGCGGGTCGCCCGCCGCGAGGGAGGCGGCGTCCGGGTAGTGCGCCTTGGGGATGACCAGGACGTGGGTGGGGGCCTGCGGGTTTATGTCGCGGAAGGCGACGGTCGTCGCGCTCTCGCGGACGATGGTCGCCGGGATGTCCCCGGTAACGATCTTGCAGAACAGGCAGTCGGTCTGCGGCTCTCCCGCCATGGCCCGGCCTCCTCGGTCGTTCGTGGTCCTCGTGATCAGTACACCGGCATGCTATCCGGCCGGGCCGGTGAGGACGGGCGGCTGTCAGCTCCAGCGCCCGGTGCGTCCCATCAGCAGGGCCGCCGCGGCCGTCCCCGCGGTCGAGGTGCGCAGCACACTGGGGCCGAGCCGGTACGGGGGCGCCCCCGCCTCGGCGAAGGCGGCCAGCTCCTGCGGCGAGACCCCGCCCTCCGGGCCCACGACCAGCACGATCGTGCCGTGCGTGGGGAGTTCGGCGGTGGCGAGCGGCTCGCCGGCGGTGTCCCGGTCCTCGTGCAGGACGCCAGCGAAGTCGGCCCCGGCCAGCAGGGCGGCGACCTGCTTGGTCGTCATGGCGTCGGCCACCTCGGGGAACCGCACCCGGCGCGACTGCTTCCCCGCCTCACGCGCGGTGCCGCGCCACTTGGCGAGGGACTTGAGGCCGCGCTCGCCCTTCCACTGGGTGATGCAGCGCGCGGCCTGCCAGGGCACGATCGCGTCGACGCCCGTCTCGGTCATCGTCTCCACGGCGAGCTCCCCGCGGTCGCCCTTGGGCAGCGCCTGGACGACGGTGATGTGCGGGGCGGGCGCGGGCTCCTCGCGCACCGGGTCCAGGCCGCCGACGACGAGCCGGTCCTTGCCCTCGGCGGCCCGTACGACGCCCTCCGCCCAGCGGCCGCGCCCGTCGGTCAGAACGACGTCCTCCCCCGGGTTCAGCCGCTTCACCGACACGGCGTGCCGCCCCTCGGGGCCGTCCAGGACGAACTCCGGGCCGCCGGGCAGCTGTTCGACGACGAAGACCGGTGCCGTCACTGGGCACTCCTCACACTCACGGCCGCACGCGCGGCCTCCATTTCGGCGGCGAGCAGGCCCACCAGCTCCCCGGCGGGCAGCTCGCGCGCCATCCGGTGTCCCTGACCCGCCCACAGGGCCATGCCCTGGGCGTCCCCGGCCTTGGCCGCGGCCCTGCGCAGCCCGCTGGTCAGCTGGTGCACCTGCGGGTAGGCGGCGGGGGCGTACGGGCCGTGCTCCCGTACGAAGCGGTTGACCAGGCCTCGCGCGGGGCGGCCGGAGAAGGCGCGGGTCAGGGCCGTGGTCACGAACAGCGGGTTGGTCAGGGCCTGTTTGTGCAGCGGGTGCGCCCCGGACTCCGGGCACGGCAGGAACGCCGTACCGAGCTGGGCGGCGTCGGCCCCGGCGGCCAGGACGGCGGTGATCTGGGAGCCGCGCATCAGCCCGCCGGCGGCGATGACCGGCAGCTGGACGGACTCGCGGACCTCGGTGATCAGCGGCAGCAGCCCGGTGGCGGCGAGGCCGCCCTGCGGGTCGTCGCGGTGCGTGGACTGGTGGCCGCCCGCCTCGGTGCCCTGGACGCAGAGCGCGTCGGCGCCCGCCCACCGGGCGTTCCGCGCCTCCTGGGGCGAGGTGACCGTGACGACGGTGGCGGTGCCGGCCGCGGCGAACGCGGCGAGCACCTCGCGGGTGGGGCAGCCGAAGGTGAAGGAGACCAGGGGGACCGGGTCCTCCAGCAGGATCGCGACCTTCGCCTCGTAGCCGTCGTCCCCGCTGGAGTCGGGGTCGCCGAGCGGGGTCTCGTACCAGGTGGCCTCACCGGCGAGCTGGTGGCGGTAGATCTCGACGGCGCCGGGGTCGGCGACCTGCGGCTGCGGCATGAAGAGGTTGACGCCGAAGGGGCCGCCGGTCAGCCTCCGCAGCTGCTCGATCTCGTTGTACATCCCGTCGGCCGTCTTGTAGCCGGCGGCGAGGAAGCCGAGCCCTCCGGCCTCCGTGACGGCGGCGGCCAGCTCCGGCCGGGAGGCACCGCCCGCCATCGGGGCCTGCACGATCGGGTAGCGGCAGAGACCGGTCAGCGCCAAGGACATGACCGCATCGTGCCACGTCCCGGGGATCGTGCCGAATCAGCCCTTTCGCACGGCGGACGGGCCCCCGCGCACACGGCACCGCCCGCCGGTACGGAACCGGCGGTCGGTGCGGTGACAGGGTGCGGCGGCCGGGGTTTCAGCGGCCGTTGAAGGCGTCCTTCAGACGGGAGAAGAGCCCCTGCTGTCCCGGCTGGAACTGCCCCGTGGGCCGCTCCTCGCCGCGCAGCTTGGACAGCTCCCGCAGGAGGCGCTCCTGCTCGGGGTCCAGCTTCGTCGGGGTGGTGACCTCGACGTGCACGATCAGGTCGCCGCGGCCGCCGCCGCGCAGGTGCGTGATGCCGCGCCCGTGCAGCGGGACCGACTGGCCCGACTGGGTGCCCGGCCTGATGTCGATCTCCTCCAGGCCGTCGAGCGTCTCCAGCGGCACCTGGGTGCCGAGCGCCGCGGCCGTCATCGGGATGGTGACCGTGCAGTGCAGATCGTCGCCGCGCCGCTGGAACACGGCGTGCGGGAGCTCGTGGATCTCGACGTACAGGTCTCCGGCGGGGCCGCCGCCGGGGCCGACCTCGCCCTCGCCCGCGAGCTGGATCCGGGTGCCGTTGTCGACACCGGCGGGGATCTTCACGGTGAGGGTGCGCCGCGAGCGGATGCGGCCGTCACCGGCGCACTCGGGGCACGGGGTCGGCACGACCGTACCGAAGCCCTGGCACTGCGGGCAGGGCCGCGAGGTCATGACCTGGCCGAGGAAGGACCGGGTGACCTGGGAGACCTCACCGCGGCCGCGGCACATGTCACAGGTCTGCGCGGAGGTGCCGGGTGCGGCGCCCTCGCCACTGCAGGTCGTGCAGACGACCGCCGTGTCGACCTGGATGTCCTTGGTCGTGCCGAAGGCCGCCTCGGCGAGGTCGATCTCCAGCCGGATCATCGCGTCCTGGCCGCGCCGGGTGCGCGATCGGGGTCCGCGCTGCGACGCCGTCCCGAAGAACGCGTCCATGATGTCGCTGAAGTTGCCGAAGCCGCCGGCTCCGAAGCCTCCCGCGCCACCGCCGCCGCCCGACTGGGACAGCGGGTCGCCGCCGAGGTCGTAGACCTGCTTCTTCTGCGGGTCCGACAACACCTCGTAGGCGGCGTTGATCTCCTTGAACCGCTCCTGGGTCTTCGGATCCGGGTTGACATCCGGGTGCAGCTCGCGGGCGAGCCGACGGAATGCCTTCTTGATCTCGTCCTGAGATGCGTCGCGGCGCACGCCGAGTACGGCGTAGTAGTCCGTGGCCACTTACGACTCCGCCAGGATCTGTCCGACGTAACGTGCCACTGCGCGTACCGCTCCCATCGTTCCGGGGTAGTCCATGCGGGTCGGTCCGACCACGCCGAGTTTGGCGACTGCCTCGTCGCCCGAACCGTAGCCGACCGCGACGACGGACGTGGAGTTGAGGCCCTCGTGGGCGTTCTCGTGCCCGATCCGTACGGTCATGCCTGAGTCCGTCGCCTCACCGAGCAGCTTCAGCAGCACGACCTGCTCCTCCAATGCCTCCAGCACCGGCCGGATCATCACAGGGAAGTCGTGCCCGAAGCGGGTGAGGTTGGAGGTGCCGCCGATGATCAGCCGCTCCTCCGTCTCTTCGACCAGAGTCTCCAGGAGGACGGAGAGGACCGTCGACACGGTTCCCCGGTCCTCGGTCTCGAAGGACTCCGGCAGGTCCTGCACCAGCCGCGGGACGTCCGCGAAGCGTCGTCCGACGACCCGGCTGTTGAGCCGGGCCCGGAGATCCGCGAGGGACGTGTCACCGAACGGTGCGGGACAGTCGATCATACGCTGCTCCACGCGGCCCGTGTCCGTGATCAGGACGAGCATCAGCCGGGCCGGAGCCAGCGACAGCAGCTCCACGTGCCGGACCGTCGATCGGGTCAGCGAGGGGTACTGCACGACGGCGACCTGCCTGGTCAGCTGCGCGAGCAGCCGGACCGTGCGGCCCACGACGTCGTCGAGGTCGACCGCGCCGTCGAGGAAATTCTGGATGGCCCGGCGCTCCGGCGACGACAGGGGCTTGACGCCCGCCAGCTTGTCGACGAAGAGACGGTAGCCCTTGTCCGTCGGAATGCGCCCCGCACTCGTGTGCGGCTGGGCGATGAAGCCCTCGTCCTCCAGCACCGCCATGTCGTTGCGCACGGTCGCCGGGGAGACCCCGAGGCTGTGCCGCTCCGTGAGCGCCTTGGAGCCGACGGGCTCCTCGGTGCCGACATAGTCCTGGACGATGGCGCGCAGCACTTCGAGTCTGCGTTCGCTGAGCACCGCGCACACCTCCAGCTGTGGTTCTTCGGCGTCTGCCTGGCACTCTGTGCGTTCGAGTGCCAGCAATCCCCCCGGTCAGTGTACGGGGGCGGGGTGGGCCCGGGGCAAGGGCGACCGGCCATGCCGTCGTGGGACCTCGCAGGTCGTTGCCGATAGCGTCGTCGTATGGACGCCTCTTGGGAAGAGTTCGGCTGGGAGCGGTTGGGCAACGGTACGGGGCGGCGACGCCTTCCCGTCTGGGACGCGACCGCCGCGCTGGTCGCCGGGACGGACGGTGTGCTCCTCTACGACACCGGTGCGACGCTGCGGGAGGGCGTCGAGCTGCGCACCCAGGCGGAGGCGCTGCTGGGCCGGAGGGTGACGCATATCGCACTGAGCCACCCGCACTTCGACCATGTGCTGGGCACCGCCGCCTTCTCCGGGGCGGAGGTCTACGGGGCGGTGGGCACGGCGGAGCTCCTGGGGCAGGGCGCCGCGGAGCTGCGCGCCGACGCGCTGCGGCACGGGATGAGCGAGGCGGACGCCACGGCCTCCACGGACGCCCTGGTGGCCCCGCGGCACCAGGTCAGCGGCGAGTGGACGCTCGATCTCGGCGGCGGCCTCCAGGTGCTGCTGGCCAACGTGGGGCCCGGCCACAGCGGCCACGACCTCGCGGTGCTGGTGCCGGGCTCCCCCGTCGTGGTGCTCTGCGGCGACCTCGTCGAGGAGTCCGGCGAACCGCAGGCGGGCCCGGACGCGGTCCCCTCGCACTGGCCTGCGGCGCTGGACCGGCTGCTGGAGCTCGGCGGCGAGGACGCGCTCTACGTGCCGGGGCACGGGGCGGTGGTGGACGCCGCCTTCGTACGGGCGCAGCGCGATCGGCTGGCCGCCCGGCACGGCGTGTCGTGAAGGGGGCGCCCCCGTGGCGGGGGCGCCGTTTATCGTCGTGCCATGCGCAGCTACCAGCCGGATCTGACCCCGCCGTGGAAGAAGTCCGCCCCCGCCCCCGAGGTGCCCGCCGAGCCCGATCTGGTCGTCGAGGAGGCCGTCACCGGTTTCTGCGGGGCGGTGATCCGGTGCGAGAAGACGGCCCAGGGGCCCACGGTCACGCTGGAGGACCGCTTCGGCAAGCACCGGGTGTTCCCGATGGAGCCGCGCGGCTTCCTGCTGGAGGGCAGGGTGGTCACGCTGGTGCGCCCGTCGGCCGGCGGCCCCGCCCGGCCCTCGCGCACGGCCTCCGGCTCGGTGGCGGTCCCCGGGGCGCGGGCCCGGGTCGCGCGGGCGGGGCGGATCTATGTGGAGGGCCGGCACGACGCCGAGCTCGTCGAGCGGGTCTGGGGCGACGACCTGCGCATCGAGGGCGTGGTGGTGGAGTACCTGGAGGGCGTCGACGACCTCCCGGCGATCGTGCGGGAGTTCGCGCCCGGCCCGGACGCCCGGCTCGGTGTCCTGGTCGACCACCTGGTGCCCGGTTCCAAGGAGTCCCGGATCGCCGCCCAGGTCACCGACGCGCACGTGCTGGTGGTGGGGCACCCGTACATCGACGTGTGGGAGGCCGTGAAGCCGTCCTCCGTAGGCATCCCGGGGTGGCCGGTGGTGCCGCGCGGCCAGGACTGGAAGACGGGGGTGTGCCGGGCGCTCGGCTGGCCGGAGAACACCGGCGCCGCCTGGCAGCACATCCTGTCCAAGGTCGGCTCGTACAAGGACCTGGAGCCGCAACTCCTGGGCCGGGTAGAGGAATTGATCGACTTCGTCACTCTTCCCGCCTGATGTCCCCCGGCGGTTGAGGAGGATCCGGTACCGATCCCCCTGAACGCCTGCGGCGCACCGGCACCATCCGTTATTGAGGGATGACGGCAGGGCCGGTCGCAGCGGAAGGCACGGGGGCGGATGACGCGCGAAGTATGGCGGGACAGTGCCAAGAACGAGGCGGCCTCCGCTGTCTTCCACCTCATGCAGGAGCTGATCGACCAGTACCGGGTCAACCGCCCGGTGATGCCCCTGGTGGTGGCGCAGGCGGAGGACGCCTCGGCGGGCCCGGAGATCGACGACCGGGTCGAGCAGATCGTCCACCAGGTCCACCGGGCGAACCGGCTGCGCCGGGTCCCGGTGAAGCTGCTCGACGGCGAGGGCGCCACCCCGTACGACGCGGCGCTCACCATGGTCCGCACCCTCACCGAGCGGCCCTGGGAGACCCGGGGCACCTCGCAGTACAAGCCCTTCACCTTCCCCCGCTCCCGGCTGCTCGCCGCCATCGAGCAGGCCACCGCGACGGTCGTCGCCCAGCCGGGCCGGAGCTCGGCCCGGGAGCGCGACGAGCGGATCCTGGAACAGCTGGGCAGCCTGCGCTGGCGCGCGAGCCGGTCGGGGCGCAACACCTGGTGGGACTCGCTGCGCGCCTCGGTCCGCCCGGAGACCTTCCTGGGTGCCGTGTTCATCGCGGTGCTCAGCGTGCTGCTGGGCGAGATCGGCTGGGTGGTGACCACGCTGGTCGCCACAGCGGCGCTGCTGGGGCTGGCCGTCGTACGGCTGATGACGCGGGCGGCGCCGCCGCTGCTGTGGCTGCGCCCGGCCAGCAGATGGCTCGCCACCACGTCCTCGCTGGCGGCGTCGAGCACCGCCTATCCGTCCGACGGCTGGTCGCGTTTCTCCCCGAGCGGTTCGTGGCGGGTGATCCGGGCGCGGGCCGCCGCCGTCGCGGAGCGGGTGGCGGACGCGGGGTCGGGCGACGAGCACGCGCGCCAGTTCCACCTGGAGCTGCGGGTCCAGGCGCTGCTGGAGGACCTGCTGGACAGCTACCGGGCGCACGCCCTGGACTGGCGGCGCGGCAAGCGCACCGTCCCGCCGGTGGTGTTCCTGCCCACGGCCACCCAGGACAACGGCGGCATCCTGCTGATCAACGCCATCAACAACGTGCGTTCGCGGCGCAGCGAGGTGGACCCGCTGCTGCTCCTGGCCTCGCTGCCGGCGGACCGGATCATGCGGCACACCCCGCCGCTGCCTCCGGAGCCGCCCGCGGACGGCGGCTCCGGCTCGGGAGCCCGCGCACGGTACGAGTCGTGGGTGGAGGCCCTGAGCGTCGGCCAGGCCCCGGCGGCGGCCGTGACCCTGGCGTGGGTGCTGAGGCTGCCGCTCCCCACCGAGCAGCTGACCCACGAGCACGCCCATGTCCAGCTCGTCACCCACCGGGTCCGCCGCACCTGGGTCCGGTGGGTGATGTCGGGGAGGACCGTCGCGCTCGTGCTGGTCGCCGCGCTGCTGGGGACCTTCCTGTGGAGCGAGCAGTGGAAGGAGACGTACTGCTACGGCCCGCTCGTGGGCCGCAGCACGGACGCGATCCTGCTGGACGGCCCCGGCGGGGCCGAGGAGTGCGTCGGGGTGGCGACCGCCTCCGAGGTGCGCTTCGCCGAGGGCAACAGCCTGCAGCTGAACGGGGCGGGCGAGGGCGTCACCTTCGAGCGGATCGAGCAGGCGGTGCGGGAGCAGAACGCCCGCATCAAGCCGGGCGAACCCCGGGTCACCGTCGTCTACGCGGGCCCGCTCACCGGGAGCGACACGAACAAGGAGGACACCCGCAAGGGCCTGGAGGAGCTCACCGGTGTCTACCTTCACCAGCGGTTCGTCAACGACACAGCGAATCGTTCCGTCAAGCTCCGGGTCCTCACGGCCAACGGCGGCCAGGACATGCTGCGGCAGACGACGGCGGTCAGGAAGATCATCGAGGTCGCCCGGCGGGACCCCTCCGTCGTCGGCGTGGTGGGCCTGGGCCGCAACACCACGGACAGCGCGGCGGCCACCGGGCTCCTCCAGCGTGCCGGGCTGCCCGTGGTGGACACCACCAACTCCGGCAGCGACCTGGCCCGTCTCTACCCGAACTACTTCGGCCTCGCCGCGACCGACGAGGAGCAGGCCGACGCCGTCGGGCTGATAGCCCGGCAGCTGGCGGACCGGCTGGACCGTCCGCAGGCCGTCGTCCTGTCCAGGAAGGTCGGCAACGAGGACAAGGACCGCTACACCACCGAGCAGCGCAGGGTCGCCCTGGAGATGCTGAAGGAGTCCGGCTTCGCCCTGGCCGCGGACACCCGGTACTCCCTGTCCAAGGACGGCGGCTCCGCCAACCTCGACGCACCGCTGCACGCGATCTGCGGGGCGGAGCGCGTGCCCGACGCCCTGTACTTCGCCGGCCGGGTCGAGGACGTCAACACGCTGATGTCCGGCCTCGGGCAGACGGCCGGCTGCTCCGACAAGAAGATCACGGTCTTCACGGGCGACGATCTGGCCAAGGCGCGCTTCGACGACTCGACGAAGCTCGCCGACAAGGTCACGCTCTACTACGGCGCCCTCGCGCCCATGAGCCAGGGCGGCGGCCGGGCCTTCTACGACGACTCCCGCAAGGCCCTGCAGGCGCTGCTCCCCGAAGGGCAGCAGCTGCCCGAGCTGCCGAAGGACCGCCCGTACGAGGACATGATGTACGCCAGCGGGCAGACCGTCATCTCCTACCAGGCGACGGCCGCCCTCTACGCCGCCGCGACCCGGAGCGACACCCCGCAGAGCGCCGCGGAGACCTGGGCGACGCTCTACTCGGTGGCCCTGCACGACATGCCGACCGGGACCATCACCTTCCGGGGGACGACCCCGTACGCCGACCAGAAGGTCCACGGTCTGAACGTCGTCGAGGTCACCCGCCTGGGGCCGGACGCGCAGAGCCGCGTCGTCTGCGGCCGGGCCGCGGGCGACCCGGCGCCGCTCACCCGCGCGGACTGCCGGGTGCCGTAGGGGCCGGCACGCCGCCGCCTCGCGGCCTCAGTCCACCAGGTCCCGCACCACGGCGTCGGCCAGCAGCCGTCCCCGCAGCGTGAGGACCGCGCGGCCCTCGCCGTACGGTCCGGGCTCCAGCAGGCCGTCCGCCACCGCGCGGCCCGCGGCGGCGAGGCCGGTGGGGGCGAGCAGCGACAGCGGGCAGCCCTCCACGAGCCGCAGCTCCAGGAGGATGCGCTCGACCCGCCGGTCCTCGTCGCCGAGCACCTCACGGCCGGCCCCGGGCGAGCGGCCCTCGGCCAGGGCCTGCGCGTAGGCGCCGGGGTGCTTGACGTTCCACCAGCGGACCCCGCCGACGTGGCTGTGCGCCCCGGGGCCGGCGCCCCACCAGTCGGCGCCGCGCCAGTACAGCTCGTTGTGCAGGCAGCGGCCCTCGGGCGTACGGGACCAGTTCGACACCTCGTACCAGGAGAAGCCGGCCGCCGCCATGGCCTCGTCGGCGATCAGATAGCGGTCGGCGTGGACGTCATCGTCCGTCATCGGGACCTCGCCCCGGCGGATGCGCCGGGCGAGCTGGGTGCCTTCCTCGACGATCAGCGCGTACGCCGACACATGGTCGGGGCCGGCGCCGATCGCGGCGTCGAGGGAGGCCCGCCAGTCGTCGTCGGACTCCCCCGGGGTGCCGTAGATCAGGTCGAGGTTGACGTGCTCGAAGCCGGCCTCGCGGGCCTCGGCCACACACGCCTCGGGCCTGCCGGGCGTGTGGGTGCGGTCGAGGATCTTCAGGACGTGCTTGCGGGCGCTCTGCATCCCGAAGGAGACCCGGTTGAAGCCGCCCTCCCGCAGCTCCGCGAGATACGCGGGACCGACGGACTCGGGGTTGGCCTCCGTGGTGATCTCGGCGTCCTCCGCCAGCCCGAACTCCTCACGGATCGCGGCGAGCATCCGGACGAGGTCGGCGGCGGGCAGCAGCGTCGGCGTACCGCCGCCGACGAAGACCGTGCGCACCGGGCGGGGGTCGTCGCCGAGCACCTTGCGGGCCTGGCGGACCTCCTCGACCAGATGGGCCGCGTAGTTGTCCCGGGACGCCAGGGCACCCCCGGAGCCGCGCAGCTCGGTCGCGGTGTACGTGTTGAAGTCGCAGTAGCCGCAGCGCGTGGCGCAGTAGGGCACGTGCAGGTAGAAGCCGAGCGGGCGTCCGGCGGCGCCTTCCAGGGCGTGGCGGGGCAGCGCCCCGTCGTCGGGCACGGGCTCACCATCGGGCAGTACGGAAGGCATGCCGTCCATTGTCCCTCGCCGGCGGAGCTGCCCCGTCCGGCCGTGTTCCGCTACCCGTCGACCTGGAGGACGAGCAGGGCCAGGTCGTCGTCGGGCGGGCGCTCGGCGAAGGTGTGGACGGCCTCCTTGATCCGGTCCGCTATCCCGGCCGCCGGAAGCCCGGCGCAGCCCGCGAGGACCCGGGCGAGGCCGTCGCCGTCGTCGAACATCAGCCGCCCCGAGCGCCGCTCCGTGACCCCGTCGGTGACGCACAGGAGGCTGTCGCCGGGCGTCAGGTCGAAGCTCTGGCTCCCGTACGCCACGTCCTCGACGATGCCGAGCAGCACCTGCGGCTCGGCGGCGGGGCGTACGGAGCCGTCGGGACGCAGCAGCAGCGGGAGCGGGTGCCCGGCGCTCGCCACGGTGCAGCGCACCCCGCCGTCCGGGAGCGGCACGAGCTCGCCGTACAGCAGGGAGAGGAAGCGGGACTGGGTGCCGTCCTGGATCTGCTCGCCGTCCTGGATCTGCTGGCCGCCGGCCGCCGCGACCATGAGGGCCGCTGCCTCGGCGGCCTCCATGGCGTCGTCCAGGAGGAGCCGGTTGAGCCGGTCGAGGACCTCGCCGACGCGGAAGCCCTCGCGGGACAGCAGGCGCAGCCAGGGCCGGGCGAGGCCGGTGACGACGGCGGCTTCGGGGCCGCTGCCCTGGACGTCGCCGAGCACGAAGCACCAGCGGCCGCCGGGGCACGGGAACAGGTCGTAGAAGTCGCCGCCGACCACGCCGTCGTCCCCCGGTTCGTACACCAGCGCGCTGCTGACCCCGGGGATGTCGGCGACCTTGCTGGGCAGCAGGCCGCGCTGCAGGATGCGGCTGATGGTGGCCTGCCGGGTGTAGGCGCGGGCGGCGCCCACGGCGAGGCCGACCCGGCGCACGAAGTCCGCGAGGAGGGCGGCGGCCTCGTCGGGGATGTGGTCGGCGCCCTCACGGCCCACGAGGACGGCGCCGAGCGTGCGCCCGCCCGAGATGATGCGGTGGGCGAGCGCCGCACCCGTGCCGTCGGTGCCTTCCGTGGGTTCCGCCCCGGCGCCCGACGGCCAGGGGATGGGCACGGGTCCGGTGCCGACGCTTCCGGGCAGGCGGAGCGGCTCCTTCTCCAGCGTGGGGCGCAGCAGCCCGGTCCGCGCCTCGTCCCGGTGCCAGACCCCGGCGAGCCTGGGGGCGGCCGACGGGCCGCCGCCCTCGCTCTCCAGCCATATCGCGCACCAGTCGGCGATGCGGGGCACCAGGAGCCGGCCCGCCGTCGACGCCACCAGGTCCTCGTCGAGCTGGCCCGCGAGGAGGCCGGACGCCTCGGCGAGGAAGGAGAGCCCGCCGCGCCCGGCCCAGCCCGTGTCGTCGCGGAGCACGGGCCCGCCCTCGGGGGTCACGATCCGGCGGGGGCGCGGGCCGCGTACCCGGGCGGCGCCGTCGGGGGGCGGGGTGTCGGGCAGTCCGTAGCGGTCGTCGCCGGGGAGGCGCGCCCAGACGGTCTTGAGGCCGGTGCGGTAGGTGATGCCCCAGGACTCGGCGAGGGTGGCGACGAGCTGGAGCCCCCGGCCGTACTCGGCGGGGTCGGGCCGCTCGGGACGGTCGTCGCGTACGGACCGGGCGGGGTGGTGGTCGGTGATCTCCAGCACCAGTGCGGCCGGCTCGGGTCCGGCCGAGTCCTCCAGCCTGAGGAGCAGCTCGACCGTCGTACCGGCGTGCACGACCGCGTTGGTGACCAGTTCGCTGGCCACGGTCAGGGCGTCGTCGGTGAGCCGTTCGCCGAATTCACCCGTGGTGGGCAGGCCGAGCCCGGTCCAGTCGGCGAGCGCGGCACGGACGAATCTGCGGGCCGCGGCCGAGGCCTGCGGGATTCCGGGCAGGCTGGTGCGTGCGACCGGCCATGGATCGTCGCCCTGACCGGCGACGACGGTCCCGGGACGCTGAACGATGTCCCGCTGCAAGGGTATGGGCCCCACGGTGCGGCTCCTGAGGGTCTCGCGAAACGCCGCTGACGTATCCCGACAGGGTGACAGACCGGGCGTGCCCATAAGCGCCGAGTGACGTAAGTGGCCGGAGTCGGACGGAAAGAGCCGGGGCCGGCGGGCGCTTCCGCACCCACCGGCCCCGGCTCGGGCCCGCTCCTCGGCCGCCACGCCTCGCGCGGCGGCTGTCAGTCCTCGCGTTCGTCGTCAGGCCTCGCGGGAGCCCGCGTACATGTCGTCGATGAGGTCCTTGTACTCGCGCTCGACGACCGGCCGCTTCAGCTTGAGGCTGGGCGTCAGCTCACCGTGCTCGATGTCGAGGTCGCGCGGCAGGAGCCGGAACTTCTTGATGGTCTGCCACCGCTGGAGGCCCTCGTTGAGACGCTGCACATAGCCCTCGATCAGCTCGACGGTCTGCGGCGAGGCCACCACATCGGCGTACGCCTTGTCGCCCAGACCGTTCTCCTTCGCCCAGCCGAGGATCGTCGGCTCGTCGAGCGCGATCAGGGCGGTGCAGAAGTTACGGTCCGCGCCGTGCACCAGGATGTTGGAGACGAACGGGCACACGGCCTTGAACTGGCCCTCGACCTCCGCCGGGGCGATGTACTTGCCGCCGGACGTCTTGATCAGGTCCTTCTTGCGGTCGGTGATCCGCAGATAGCCGTCCTGGGAGAGCTCGCCGATGTCGCCGGTGTGGAACCAGCCGTCGGACTCCAGCACCTCGGCGGTCTTCTCGGGCAGCCGGTGGTAGCCCTCCATCAGACCGGGACCGCGCAGCAGGATCTCGCCGTCGTCCGCGATCCGGACCTCGGTGCCGGGGAGCGGCTTGCCGACGGTCCCGGTGCGGTAGGCCTCGCCCGGGTTGACGAAGGAGGCGGCGCTGGACTCGGTGAGCCCGTACCCCTCCAGGATGTGGATCCCGGCGCCCGAGAAGAAGAGGCCGATGTCGGTGGCGAGCGCGGCCGAGCCGGAGACGCAGGCGCGGAGCCGCCCGCCGAAGGCCTCGCGGATCTTCGCGAAGACGAGGGTGTCGGCGACCTTGTGCTTGGCGCCGAGGGCGAACGGCACGGAGGCCTTGCCGGTGCGCCGGAAGTTGTCCTGGGAGACCGTGGCGTACTCGCGGGCCACCCCGGCCGCCCACTGGAAGATCTTGTACTTGGCGCCGCCGCCGGCCCGGGCCTTGGCGGCCACCCCGTTGTAGACCTTCTCGAAGATGCGGGGGACGGCCGCCATGTAGGTCGGCTGGACCACCGGAAGGTTCTCGATGATCTTGTCCACGCGGCCGTCGACGGCGGTGACGTGACCGACCTCGATCTGGCCGGACGTGAGCACCTTGCCGAAGACGTGCGCGAGCGGCAGCCAGAGGTACTGGACGTCGTCCGCGGTGATCAGCCCGGTCGCCACGGTCGCCTTGGCCATGTACGACCAGTTGTCGTGCGGCAGCCGTACGCCCTTGGGGCGGCCCGTGGTGCCCGAGGTGTAGATCAGGGTCGCCAGCTGGTCGGGGGTGATCGCGGAGACCCGGTCGGTGATCGCGTCCGGGTTCTTCACCAGGTACTCGTTGCCCCGGGCCTCGAGGTCGGCCAGGGTGAGCACCCAGCCCTCGGGGTCCCCTTCCGCGGGCTCGGCGCCCGCCGGGTCGATGACGACGACGTGCGCCAGCTCGGGCAGCCCGGCCCTGTTCTCCCGGGCCTTCGCCAGCTGGGCCGCGTCCTCGGCGATCAGGACGCGGCTGTCGGAGTCGGCCAGGATGAAGGCGGACTCCTCGGTGTTCGTGGAGGGGTAGATCGTCGTGGTCGCCGCGCCCGCGCACATCACACCGAGGTCGGCGAGGATCCACTCGACACGGGTGGAGGAGGCGAGAGCGACCCGCTCCTCCGGCTGGACACCCAGAGCGATCAGACCGGCCGCGATGGCGTGGACCCGCTCGGCGGCCTGCGCCCAGGTGAGCGACTTCCAGTCGTCCGGCCCCTGGCCCGAGGCGGCCGGCACCGGGTAGCGATACGCCTCCCCGTCCGGAGTGGCCGCCACGCGGTCGATGAAGAGAGTCGCCACGGAGGGCGGTCGGCTATCGATCAAGGTCAGTGTGTCGCTCACGACGTCCTCCGGGCCTGCGGCATTGCTACGACCGGCTTATGGGTGCTGCTGCTTGTATGTCCTGCTTCTCGTTCCCGCTCGGCCTGCTTGTTTAACTGGCGAGTAACTAACGGGTGGTGATCAGACTAGAGCGCGTGGGACCGTCGCGTAAGGGGCAACAGGCCGCCGCTTGATAACGAAGCGGGCCCCTGCGCCGCGGATGTCCGCGACGCAGGGGCCCGTTGGGCTACTCCCGGGTACGTCCGACGACGTACCCCCGGGGCGGCCCCTGGCGGGGCGGGGGCGGTGCTACTTCTTGCCCTTGCCGTCGCCGGCCGACTCGTCGGTCGACAGGACGGAGATGAACGCGTCCTGCGGCACCTCCACGTTGCCGACCATCTTCATCCGCTTCTTGCCTTCCTTCTGCTTCTCCAGCAGCTTCCGCTTACGGGAGATGTCACCGCCGTAGCACTTGGCGAGGACGTCCTTGCGGATGGCGCGGACGGTCTCACGGGCGATGACCCGGGAGCCGATGGCCGCCTGGATCGGCACCTCGAAGTTCTGCCGGGGGATGAGCTTCTGCAGCTTGGCGACGAGCCGGACGCCGTACGCGTACGCCTTGTCCTTGTGCGTGACCGCCGAGAAGGCGTCCACCTTGTCGCCGTGGAGCAGGATGTCGACCTTGACGAGCTGGGCGGACTGCTCACCCGTGGGCTCGTAGTCGAGGGAGGCGTAACCGCGGGTCTTGGACTTCAGCTGGTCGAAGAAGTCGAAGACGATCTCGGCGAGCGGCAGGGTATAGCGGATCTCGACCCGGTCCTCGGAGAGGTAGTCCATGCCGATCAGGGTGCCGCGCCGGTTCTGGCAGAGCTCCATGATCGCGCCGATGAACTCGCTGGGCGCCAGGACCGTGGCCCGGACGACCGGCTCGTGCACCTTGTCGATCTTGCCCTCGGGGAACTCGCTCGGGTTGGTGACGGTGTGCTCGGTGCCGTCCTCCATCTCGACGCGGTAGACCACGTTGGGGGCGGTGGCGATGAGCTCGAGACCGAACTCGCGCTCCAGGCGCTCACGGATCACATCGAGGTGCAGCAGGCCGAGGAAGCCGACGCGGAAACCGAAACCGAGCGCGGCCGAGGTCTCCGGCTCGTACACCAGGGCGGCGTCGTTGAGCTGGAGCTTGTCCAGGGCCTCGCGAAGGTCCGGGTAGTCGGAGCCGTCCAGGGGGTAGAGCCCCGAGAAGACCATCGGCTTGGGGTCCTTGTAGCCGCCCAGCGCCTCGGTCGCGCCCTTGTTCAGGGAGGTGATGGTGTCACCGACCTTGGACTGCCGGACGTCCTTCACACCGGTGATGATGTAGCCGACCTCGCCCACACCGATGCCGTCGGCCGGGGTCATCTCCGGGGAGGAGACACCGATCTCCAGCAGCTCGTGGGTGGCGCCGGTCGACATCATCTTGATGCGCTCGCGCTTGTTGAGCTGGCCGTCGACGACCCTGACGTAGGTGACGACACCGCGGTAGGCGTCGTAGACCGAGTCGAAGATCATCGCGCGGGCGGGGGCGTCCGCCTGTCCGATCGGGGCCGGGACGTCCCGGACGACCCGGTCGAGCAGCGCGTCGACGCCGACGCCGGTCTTCGCGGAGACCTTGAGCACGTCCTCGGGCTGGCAGCCGATGAGGTTGGCCAGTTCCTCGGAGAACTTCTCGGGCTGCGCGGCGGGCAGGTCGATCTTGTTGAGCACCGGGACGATGGTGAGGTCGTTCTCCATCGCCAGGTAGAGGTTGGCCAGCGTCTGCGCCTCGATGCCCTGCGCCGCGTCGACCAGGAGGATGGTGCCCTCGCACGCGGCCAGCGAACGGGACACCTCGTAGGTGAAGTCCACGTGGCCCGGGGTGTCGATCATGTTGAGGATGTGGGTCGAGCCCTTGTCCTCGCCCTCGGTGGGCGCCCACGGCAGACGGACCGCCTGGGACTTGATGGTGATGCCGCGCTCGCGCTCGATGTCCATCCGGTCGAGATACTGAGCGCGCATCTGCCGCTGGTCGACCACTCCCGTCAGCTGGAGCATCCGGTCGGCAAGGGTCGACTTGCCGTGGTCGATGTGCGCGATGATGCAGAAGTTGCGGATCAGCGCCGGGTCGGTACGGCTCGGCTCGGGCACGTTGGTAGGAGTCGCGGGCACGCAGGGTCCTGATTCTTGAGACGCCGGACGCCGTGTCTCGGGTCGATGTCGGGTCGGACGGATCGATACGTAGCCTCCATCGTCCCACGCCTGCGGGACCGGGACCGGTTTGGGCCGGTCCGAGGGTGACTGCTACCGTGGGCAGCTGTGCCTCGTGGCCCTCAGAAGCGGCGTGGCGCACATAGAAGATCCAACGAACCTGAAAAGGCTCTTTCGTGGCGAACATCAAGTCCCAGATCAAGCGGAACAAGACGAACGAGAAGGCGCGCCTGCGCAACAAGGCCGTCAAGTCCTCGCTCAAGACCTCGATCCGCAAGGCCCGTGAGGCTGCCGCTGCCGGTGACGTCGAGAAGGCCACCCTGGCCGTCCGCGACGCCTCCCGCCAGCTCGACAAGGCTGTCTCGAAGGGTGTCATCCACAAGAACGCCGCCGCCAACAAGAAGTCGGCGCTGGCTCTCAAGGTTGCCGCCCTCCAGGGCTGAGCTACTGATGTGATCGCCGGGACGGACCCAGCGGGCCCTCTCTCCCGCTCCTGACCGGCACCCCGCGCCGCACACCGAACCTGCGTTCGCCACGCGGGTGCGGCGCACCAAGCGTGAACCGAAGGCCCCGGCCGCGTCCTCCCCAGGACGCCGGCCGGGGCCTTCGTGCATGGCCGCCGGTCGGGGACTTCGTGCGCGCCGGCCCCGGTCCCGGCGGGCAGGTTTCGCGCGTGGCCGTTGGCCGGGGGCTCCGCGCGTGCCCGCCGGGCGGCTTCGCGCGTGGCCGAGGTGCCCCCGGGCCGAGGGGCCCTGCGGCGGTGGTCAGCGGTTGCCGGAGCGGGCCGCGCGGGCTACGGCGACCACGGCCTTCTCGAGGGCGTACTCGGCGTCGTCCCCGCCGCCCTTCACCCCGGCGTCGGCCGCGGCGACCGCGATCAGCGCCGCCGCCACCCCGTCCGGGGTCCATCCGCGCATCTGCTGACGGACCCGGTCGATCTTCCAGGGCGGCATGCCCAGCTCGCGGGCCAGGTCCGCGGGCCGGCCGCCCCGGGCGGAGGAGAGCTTGCCGATCGCCCGGACGCCCTGCGCGAGGGCGCTGGTGATCAGGACGGGGGCGACACCGGTGGACAGGGACCACCGCAGCGCCTCCAGCGCCTCCGCCGCCCGGCCCTCGACCGCGCGGTCGGCGACCGTGAAGGAGGACGCCTCCGCGCGGCCCGTGTAGTAGCGGCCGACGACGGCCTCGTCGATGGTGCCCTCGACGTCCGCGGCCAGCTGCGAGGCGGCGCTCGCCAGCTCGCGCAGGTCGCTGCCGATGGAGTCCACCAGCGCCTGGCACGCCTCCGGCGTCGCCGAGCGCCCGAGCGCCCGGAACTCCGACCGTACGAAGGAGAGCCGCTCGGCCGGCTTGGTGGTCCTGGGGCACGCCACCTCGCGCGCCCCCGCCTTCCGTACCGCGTCCAGCAGCCCCTTGCCCTTGGCCCCGCCCGCGTGCAGGAGCACGAGGGTGATCTCCTCGGCGGGGGTGCCCAGGTAGGCCTTGACGTCCTTGACGGTGTCGGCGGAGAGATCGTGGGCGTTGCGCACGATCACCACCTTGCGCTCGGCGAAGAGCGACGGGCTGGTGAGCTCCGCGAGCGTGCCGGGCTGCAGCTGGTCCGGGGTGAGGTCGCGGACGTCGGTGTCGGCGTCGGAGGCGCGGGCCGCGGCCACCACCTGCTGTACGGCGCGGTCCAGGAGCAGGTCTTCCTGGCCCACGGCGAGCGTGACGGGGGCGAGCGGGTCGTCGGTGGAACTACGTCTGGTGGCCATCGCGGTCCAGCATCCCACGCCCCTGTGACAGGACCGCGGGGCAGCCGCCGCCCCGGCACACCCCTCCCCCGGGCATACCGGAGAATGACGGGGTGAGCGATGTGAGACATGTGCTGGTGCTGCCCGACCGCGACGCGGCCGAGGAGGTCGCAGGGGAGCTGTCCGAGCGGTTCGGCGTGGCCGAGGAGCCTCAGCTCGTACGGGACGCCCTGGCCGGCGAGGACGACGCCGAGGACGCCCAGTGGCTGGTGGTCGTGGAGGACCCGTCCGCCCGGCTGGACTCCGCGGCACTCGACGCGTTCGCCGCGGAGTACGAGGGCTGGCTGGAGGCGCCGTAACCGTACTGCCGGACGCCGGTGCGCCCGGGCAGCGACGGACCGTGGGCGGGCCCGGAGCGGTGCCGGCCCTCGGTGGGCGGGGGCGGTGCCGTCCGTCGCTGTGCCGGGGAGACGGTGTTGTCCGTCGGCGTGCCTGGGACGTGTCAGCCCTTGGGGACGATCTGGATGTCCATCTCGATCTTGATGCTCGGGCCGACCACGGCGATGCCGCGCGCCAGCATCGTCTGCCAGGTGAGCGTGAAGTCCTCGCGGTGCAGTTCGGTGGTGGCCCGGCAGGCGGCCCGGGTCTCGCCCTCCAGGCCGTTGCCCAGACCGAGGTACTGGGTGTCCAGCGTGACGGTGCGGCTCACCCCGTGCAGGGTCAGCGCGCCGGTGACGCCCCAGCGCGTACCGCCGCGGTGGACGAAGCGCTCGCTGTAGAACTCCAGGGTCGGGTAGCGCTCGACGTCGAGGAAGTCACCGGACCGCAGGTGGTCGTCGCGCATCTGCACGTTCGTGTCGATCGAGGAGGCGTCGATGATGACGTGCATGGCGGAGTCCTCCATGCGGTCGGCGATCCGCACGGCACCCGCGAAGGTGTTGAACCTGCCGTGGATGCGGGCCATGCCGATATGACGCGCCGTGAACCCGATCTGGGTGTGCGACGGCTCGATCTCCCAGTCGCCCGGATCGGGGAGCTGCGGCGGCTGCGCCACCTGGAGGGAGACGTCGCCGAGACCGGCGTGGGCGCCCTGGGTCACCGTGGCCGAACCATGGAAGGGGGTGAAGCCCTCGGCCGTGACGCCGAGCCGGTAGTCACCCGCCGGCACAGTGGCGACGACGTTCCCGAAGGGGTCCGTCTCACCGCCGACGACCTTGCGCCCCGCACTGTCCGTGACGACGAACTCCGCCTGCCGCACGGGCTCGGAGACCGGATCCAGGACCCGGCAGCTCAGCATCCCGGCGTTCTGCGGAACCGGGATCCCGGTGAGGGCGCTGCTCTGTGCGGTGCCCGACTTCGCCCTGCTGCTTCGCCAACGGCCGAACATGTGCACGTACTCCCCAGGGGCGGTTCTCACCTCGGACCCCTGACATCCGGACGTCGTTGTCGGAGCAGCGGTCCGCCGACGAATACGCATTCGATCACCGTTGCGATGTTCGAGGCAAACGCCGCAGCTCAGAGGGGTTGTGCCGAGCTGTGTGCCGCTGTACACAGCTGATACCTAAGGTCCGTATTGACCGGTGCCGCATCAGGTGGTGGGCGTCAGCGGAGACCGCACCGTGGGCGGGTGGGCGAGCACCACACCGAAGTGTTCCCGGTAGGCGGCGAGCACCTCGGCGTCGTCGCCCAGTTCCCTCTCGTCTCGCTCCCCCCGCACGGTGGTGATCAAGGTACGGCCACGGAGCGTCACCCGGCCGTCCTCCGTGCGCCGGGAACAGATGAGCGACCGGGAGAAGTGGGAGTCCGGCGAGGTGCGGTGGTACCAGGCCCCGGCCCGGAAGTCCGCCAGCACACGCGGCCGCAGGTCCAGTCGGAACTGCCGCGAACCGTCGCGCAGCAGATCGAGGTCTCCCTGCGGCGCCTCCCGGAGGCGGAACCTGCCGCAGGGGTCCTCCTGTTCGGTGCGCGCCTCCAGCTCGAGTGGGTGCAGGGCATGGTCGCCGAACCCGACATCGGCGAGCCAGGGGCCCGTACCGTCGTCGGTCTCCACGCGCAGGGCGACATGGTCGTACGGGACACCGAGGCGTCCAGCGTCCCCGAACACCCGCGCCTGGAGCAGGGTGACGCGGAAGCCCAGCGCGCGCAGCAGCGCGGCGAAGGCGCCGTTGAGTTCGTAGCAGAAGCCGCCCCGGCGGCGCGTGACGATCTTGTCGACGAGCTTCGCCTCCTCCAGGACGATGTCCTCGCCGAGATGGATCGAGAGGTTCTCGAAGGGCACAGCCATCAGATGACGGACCTGCAGCTCGCGCAGCGCCTCGGCGTCGGCGCGCGAGGGGCGTGCGGCACCGATGCGTTCCAGGTAGGCATCCGTCCAGGCCGGGGCGGACGCGGGGGCGGCCTGCTGCTGCGGTTCCTCGTTCATGCGGGAAGTCTGTCGCGGGGCGTACGGCGGCGCCAAGGGGCCCCGGACCTAGGACCGTCGGCCGATGCGCCCGCCGATGGTGCTGGTTAGCGTCTCGGCCATGACGGAGCGAGAACCGGCGCGCGGCCCGGAACAGCGTAAGCAGGACACACTCGATCGCCTGGAGAAGGAGAAGGACGTCTGGGTGGCGACGGCCTCTGCCGACGGGGTCCCGTGTCTGGTGCCGCTGTCGTTCGTGTGGCACCGGGGGACGCTGCTGCTGTCCACCCGCCGCACCAATCCGACGGCGGTGAACGTGAACCCGTCCGGGCAGGTCCGACTCACTCTCGGCCACACCCGCGACGTGGTGCTGATCGAGGGAACGGCGGAGATCGTGGAAGGGGTGGACCTTCCGGCGGAGTCGGCGGACGCCTTCGCCGAGAAACTCCACTGGGACCCGCGCGAACACCCTTGGGTGTATCTGCGCATCACTCCGCACACCATCAAGGCATGGCGCGAGGTGAACGAGCTGGCCGAGCGCGATCTGATGCTCGACGGCACCTGGCTAGTCTGACGCCCCCTCGGGACACACCACCGGAGACGACCGCAGCGGTGGAGGCGGCTGCGGGGGCGTCGACTCCGGGAGTGGGGGCGGCTGCGGGAGCGGGACGGCGCACCGGGCGTACGCCGCGTTCACGTCCTCGCTCTCGCTCTCGTTCATGTTCACGATCTCGATCTCGATCATGAGCGGCCTGCCGCGCGCAGCCCCGTGCCTGAACCTGTCACCGCGATCGCACCATGGATGTCGGTGCGCAGGACCTTCGCGCCCGTCGCCTCGAGCGCTTCGAGCGTACGGGCCGCCGGGTGCCCGTACGGGTTGTCCGTGCCGCAGCTGATCAGCGCGAACCTCGGGTGTGCGCTGCGCAGGAGCCCGGGGTCCTGATGGCCGGAACCATGGTGCGCGACCTTCAGCACGTCCACCCGTGGCAGTGCCGGATGGCTGCGCAGCACGCCTTGTTGCGCCGGCGGTTCGAGGTCACCCAGGAGCAGAAGGGTCAGGCCGCCGGACCGGACGAGGAGTGTGACGCTGGAATCGTTGGGCTCCTCGGTCACATGGACCGGTGTTGTTGCCCCTGGCACGTCGGCGGCGGGCCAGAGCACTTGCCATTCGAGGGGCCCCGTCCGGCGTCGTTCCCCCGGAACGGCCCGGACCATCGGGATACGTGCCGCTGCGGCCGTTCTCTTCACGAAGGCCGCCTGGTCCGGCGGTTCGTCGAGACTGGTCGTCTGGATCGCGCCGACCTCACGGCCGCTCAGCACACCGGGCAGACCGCGTACATGATCGGCGTGGAAGTGGGTCAGCAGCAGAAGAGGGACACGGGTGATGCCGAGGTCACTCAGGCACCGGTCCACGAGGCGGGGTTCAGGACCGGTGTCCACCACCACGCCCGTGCCCTCCCCGGCGGCGAGCACCATGGCGTCCCCCTGTCCGACATCGCAGAGCGCGAAGGCCCAGCCCGGCGGCGGCCATCCCGTCATGAACCGGGTGAGCGGTACGGGTCTCAGCACCACGAGCACCAGCAGGAGCGCGGCGGCGGAGCAGACCCATGGGTGGCGGGCCAGACGGCGGGCCGACAGCACCACCAGGGCCGTGAGGGCGGCCAGCAGGGCCGCACCGCGCCAGCCGCCCGGCCAGTCGGCCTCCGCCCCTGGAAGCGCGGCTCCGGTGCGGGCCACGGAGGCGAGCCACCCGGCCGGCCAGCCGGCGACCTCGGCCAGAACCCGGGCGGCCGGCAGCGAGGCGGGGGCCACGGCGAGCGCGGCGAAGCCCAGGACCGTCGCCGGCGCCACCGCGAACTCGGCCAGCAGATTGCAGGGAACCGCCACCAGGCTGACCCTCGACGCCAGGACCACCACCACGGGCGCGCAGACCGCCTGGGCGGCTCCCGCGGCGGCCAGCACCTCGGCGAGCCGGGCCGGGACCCCGCGCCGCTGAAGCGCATCGCTCCACCTGGGCGCGAGGGTGAGCAGAGCCCCCGTGGCGAGCACGGACAGCAGGAATCCGTAACTGCGGGCCAGCCACGGGTCGTACAGCACCAGCAGCAGAACGGCGGCGGCCAGTGCGGGAATCAGCGATCTCCGCCGACCCGTCCCGATGGCGAGCAGGGTGATCAGGCCGCAGGCGGCCGCGCGCAGGACGCTCGGCTCGGGGCGGCAGACGATCACGAAGGCGAGCGCGACCCCTCCGCCGATCAGGGCGGTCATGCGTAGGGAAATGCCCAAGCGGGGTGCCAAGCCACGGCGTTCGCTGCGCGATGCCGTTCCTGGCGGACCGATGAGGAGGAAGAGCAGGATCGACAGGTTGGCCCCTGACACAGCGAGCAGGTGGGTGAGATCGGTGGCCTTGAAGGCGTCGTGCAGGTCGGGCGGAACCCGCGAGGTGTCGCCGACGACCAGCCCCGGCAGGAGAGCCCGCGCATCGGCGTCGAGCCCGTCGGTTGCCTCCCGCAGCCCGGACCGCAGCCGCCCTGCCGCACGTTGGAGGAGGGAGGGCTCCGACGTGATCCGCGGTGGGGCGTCGGCGTCCGTGCCGAGCACCGCTGCGATGCGCTCCCCCTCGTGACGCGGTGGCGCGAGCCGCCCCGTGATACGGAGCCCCGTCGAGGGCAGCAGCCGCTGCCACCGCGCCGCCGCCTTCCCCGGGGCGACCATGACGAGCACCGGGGTGCGGAGCTCGGTGACCGTGCCGTCGGGGGCGGTCAGCCGGTCGACCTCGGCGTCCAGAAGCAGGGATACGGGTGTGCTGTGATCGCCCCGTACACGCGGACGGGTCTTCCGGGGATCGGAGGTGACGGTCACCTCCGCCACGACCCGCGCGTAGGACTCCGCGAGATCGGGGACGGGGCCGCTGCGGGAATCCGCACTGTGGAGCCCGGCCGCCGCACCGCCTGCGGCCGCGCAGAGCAGCACCGCGGCCACGGCCGTGGTACGCGTCCCCGCGCGCCGGGGCAGTCTCACCACCCCTGAAGCCCCAGGGGCCCCGGCCTCTGGAACCCCGCATCCCGGACCCGCCTGCCCCGCCGAGCCAGCCTGGCCCCCTTGCCCCGACCGAACCGCGCGCCCAGCCGGGTCCGCGCCCCCAGCTGGGCCCGCGCCCCCAGCTGGGCCCGCCTGTCCTGCCCGGCCCACCCGGCCTCCGCGCCCCGACACGTCCCGAGTACGTGCTCGCGCCATGACCCGGGGTACGGCGATGAGGCAACCCAGACCCGCACATGCGCAGAGCAACGCCCCAGCGGCCACCCAGCGGCCCGGCGCTCCCAGGGCCAGGGCGGAGGCCGCCCACGCCGCGAGGGCGGGAGGGACCAGCCGCAGATCGACCGGCGCCTCCTGTCGTGGTTCGGCGACACCCAGCCGCCGGCCCGAATCCGTGTGGACGTCAGGGCCGTTCATGGCGTGACCAACGGCCGGAGGTCAGCGAACCGGCGGTCTCCGATGCCGTCGACCTCGCGGAGCTCGTCGACGGAGCGGTATCCCCCGTGTTCGGTGCGGTAGTCGATGATGTGCTGGGCGAGCACCGGTCCGACTCCGGGCAGGGTTTCGAGCTGCTCGGCGGTGGCTGTACCGAGGCTCACCGGCGCCCCTGGCCCGGCTCGCCCCGCCACCGCGCCGCCGGCCCCTGTTCCGCCTGGGGGTGGCGGGGCGCCCGGCAGCCCCACCGCGACCTGCTCACCGTCCGTCAGGACACGCGCCCGGTTGAGCGTCGTGAGATCGGCGCCTTCACGGGCCCCTCCCGCCGCGCGCAGGGCGTCCTCGACGCGGGAGCCTGCCGGCAGATGCTGGATCCCGGGACGGCGCACCTTGCCGCTCACATCGACGATGATCTGTCCGCCGGATGCGGCGCCGGCCGGTGAGCCTGCGCCCGGCGCGGGCGTGGGCCCCGGCAACTGGGCGCCGGCGGGTTCCGATCCGTCTTCCTGGACCGCGGCGGCCTCCGTGACCTGATCCGGAGCTCGTACGGGCTCGGGGCGTGCCGACCAGAAGTGTGTGCCGGCGAACACCGCGGCCCCGACCAGCACAACGGCGAGGGCGGCGAGCGCGCGTGGCTCCAGGCCGCACCGCAGCTGTACCCACAGAGGTAACCGGTCCCGCAGCGCGGGCCCCGCCTCCCGCCACCACGGCCTCCGCACATCGGGCCCGCCGGACGCTGCGCGACGCAGCGGGTGTTCGGGCTCAGCAGGAGAGGCCCCCACGGCGCCCGCGTCGGGCGTCGAGGGCGCTGGTGAGGCAACCGCCCAGGAAGGTGTCGCCCGTGTACGCCCGGGGCCGCCGGACAGCGCCGCAGCCGCGCCCGTCGCCGTTGCCTCAGCAGGCCTGGCTGCGGCGACGGGCCTGGACACGGGAGCGGCCGGCGCCGGCTCGCCCGCCATGAGCGCGTCCGCGCGGAGGCGGGAAGCTGCCGCGATCTCGGCGTCGGCCCCCCGCGCGGTCCGCCGCCTTCGCCCGTGCCGTGCGCCGGACGCGGTGCCGGGCGACGTACCGGCTGCTCCACCGGGACGGACACCGGGCCTGTTCCTGAGGCGCTCAGCCGGGCCGGAGCCATGGGACGCGCGTCGTGCGATGCGATGCGCGCCCCGGTGCACACCCGGTACGGGCGGGTCCATGGCCGCATGCGCGGGCAGGTCCGCAGGCACAGCCGCGTGCGAGGGAAGACCCTTGGGCCGGGCTTCGTGCGAGGGAAGGCCCGCGGGCCGGGCTTCGTGGGAGGACAGGCCGGCAGACCGGTGCGGCGCGGGTGGACTCATGGTGCCGCCGCCCGGGCGTTGCTGGTCGGCGGCGCGGTGGGAGGTGGCGAGAAGCGATCGGGAGGTCATGCCTCAGGACGCTAGACACATCCAGGAAATTCCGCTGAGCTGCCCCAATTACGGTGGATAACTCGCTAGTTGTGGATAAGTGCGCCACCCGCAGGAGTGAGGTTCAGCGCGGCGCGATCACCGCTGCCAGGAGCCCCGGCCCCGTGTGCGCCCCGATCACGGCGCCCACCTCGCTCACGTGCAGGTCCACGAGTCCCGGAACCCGCGCCCGCAGCCGCTCCGCCAGACGCTCGGCACCGTCCGGAGCTGCCAGATGATGGACGGCGATGTCCACGGCGCCCGTACCGGCCCGCTCGGCGACGATCTCCTCCAGCCGCGCGATCGCCTTGGACGCCGTGCGCACCTTCTCCAGCATCTCGATGCGTCCCCCGTCGAGTTGGAGGAGCGGCTTGACGGCCAGCGCCGACCCCAGCAGCGCCTGGGCGGCTCCGATACGCCCACCCCGGCGCAGGTAGTCCAGCGTGTCGACGTAGAAGAACGCCGACGTGTCGGCCGCCCGCTTCTCGGCCGCCGCGACCGCCTCGTCCAGGCCGCCTCCCGCCTCGGCGGCCTCGGCCGCGGCGAGCGCACTGAACCCCAGGGCCATGGCGACCATTCCGGTGTCGATGACACGCACCGGAATGGGCGCGTCCTTCGCGGCGATCACGGCGGCGTCGTAGGTCCCGGAGAACTCGGCCGACAGATGGAGGGAGACGATGCCGGTGGCCCCTGTCTCGGCCACGGCGCGGTACGCGGCGGCGAACACCTCCGGGCCGGGCCGTGACGTGGTCACCGAGCGGCGCTTCTGCAGGGCGAGCGCCAGCGACCTGGCCGAGATCTCCGTGCCCTCCTCCAGTGCCTGGTCCCCCAGGACGACGGTCAGCGGCACCGAGGTGATCCCGTGCCGTTCCATCGTCTGGGGCGGCAGGTAGGCCGTTGAATCGGTGACGATCGCGACATGGCGGGACATGAGCCGGAGATTACCTTCCGGGGCGGGGGCACGGCAGCCCGGGACCGGTTTGCTGATCATTTACGGGTGCCCGTTTCCGCGCTCGACGCACCTCGGGCGACCCGTATCCATCCTCGACGCACCTCGAAGGCCCCGTATCCATCCTCGACGCGCTCCAGGGGGCCCGCATCCATCCTCAACCCTCGACACGCTTCAGGCGGCCCGTCCCCACCCCCCGGCGCACCGCGGTCCCCGGAGCGGTTCAGGGCACGCCCGGACACGTCCCCGGCCCGCACCGAGCGCAGTCCGTGTGCACTCGCGGCCGGTGCGCGTCAGTTCGTCGTTTCCGGCCTGGCCGACTTCTGCCACGGATAGCCCCCGCGCAGTCTCGGGTCCGGAGGAGTCAGGGACGGCGGTGTCGCCTCGTTGGCGGGCCCGCTCCAGCTGTGCCCCGCCGTATCCGGCCCCCGCGCGTCCCGCCCCTGGGCCGGCTCCTCTGTCGTCCAGTGACGCAGCGCCCCGGCCTCCAGGTCGATCTGCGCGTTGAGCGCGGCCAGGTCGTCGTCGGCGAACCGCCTGGCCCGGTCGCGCGCCGCCCAGCGCAGCGATTCCGCCGCATGCGTGATGCGCTCCGTGCGCTCCTTCAGCCCCGGCAGCAGCGTGGCCACCGTCGCCCGGTCCGGTTCGCGCTCCAGACGCTTGAGCTCGTCGTCGAGCTCGCGGCCGTGGGCGCTCAGGCGCTCGAAGAGCCCCAGCGACTCCGAGAGGGAGGTGTCCTCCGCCATCGCGGCGTTCAGCGCGTCCTGGGTGGCCCTCATCGAGGTGCGCAACGTGAGCCTCAGCTGCGCCAGCTCCCCCGGGACGCCCGGCTGGCCGTAGCTCTTGGCCCGCAGTGTGGTGTCCTCGACGGAGCGGCGCGCCTGTGTGATCGTCCGGTCCACACCGCGCTTGGCCGCGCGCACGGTCTTCACACCGGCGTACACCCCGAGCGCCATGAAGGCCACGAACAGCAGCGTCAGGATCAGGATCACGGCTTCCATGAACGCCCCTCGGGTTGTCGGATCGGCCGCCCGCGTGCGGTCGCCCCTTCTACCGTAAACGGAACGGGCAGGCCGAGGGTTCCACCGGAACCCCCAACCTGCCCGTAAGGGAAACCCCTGCCCCGGAGGGAGGGCCCTGCCCCTGGGAGAAGGCCCTGGCACGCTCGGCGAACGTCCCCGGGCTCACCCGGACCGCTACGCGGGAACGATGTTGACCAGCTTCGGCGCCCGCACGATCACCTTGCGGATCCCGGCCCCGCCCAGTGCGGCGACGACGTTCTCGTCGGCCAGGGCCAGTGCCTCCAGGTCCTCGTCCGAGATCGACGGTGCGATCTCCAGACGGGCCTTGACCTTGCCCTTGATCTGCACGACACAGGTCACCGTCTCGTCCACGACGTACGCCGGGTCGGCGACCGGGAAGTCCTGGTGGACGACGGACCCGGTGTGGCCCAGCTTGCGCCACAGCTCCTCCGCCACGTGCGGTGCCAGCGGCGCGATCAGCAGCACCAGCTGCTCGGCGACCGACCTCGACAGCGGACCGCCCGCCTTCGTCAGGTGGTTGTTCAGCTCCGTGACCTTGGCGATCGCCGTGTTGAAGCGCATCCCCGCCATGTCCTGGCCGACCCCGTCGATGGCCTTGTGCAGTGCCCTCAGGGTGTCCTCGGCGGGCTCCGTGTCCACGACGGTGACCTCACCGGTCTCCTCGTCGACGACGTTGCGCCACAGCCGCTGCAGCAGCCGGAACTGACCGACCACGGCCCGGGTGTCCCAGGGGCGCGAGACGTCCAGCGGTCCCATGGCCATCTCGTACAGCCGCAGGGTGTCCGCGCCGTACTCGCCGCAGATCTCGTCGGGCGTCACGGCGTTCTTCAGGGACTTGCCCATCTTGCCCAGGACACGGCTGACCTTCTCGCCCTCGTAGTAGAAGGCGCCGTCGCGCTCCTCCACCTCGGCGGCGGGGACGGCGATGCCCCGGGCGTCGCGGTAGACGAAGGCCTGGATCATGCCCTGGTTGTACAGCTTGTGGAACGGCTCGGCCGACGAGATGTGGCCCAGGTCGTGCAGCACCTTCGACCAGAAGCGGGCGTACAGCAGGTGCAGCACGGCGTGCTCGGCGCCGCCGACGTACAGGTCGACACCGCCCGTCGGCTGCCCCTCGCGCGGGCCCATCCAGTACTGCTCGATCGACGGGTCGACCAGCTGCCGGTCGTTGGTCGGGTCCAGGTAGCGCAGCTCGTACCAGCAGGAACCGGCCCAGTTGGGCATGGTGTTGGTCTCGCGGCGGTAACTCCGCGGACCAGCTCCGTCGCCCAGGTCCAGCGTGACGTTGACCCAGTCGGCGTTCCGGGACAGCGGTGTCTCGGGCTGGGTGTCGGCGTCCTCCGGGTCGAACGTCCGCGGCGAGTAGTCCTCGACCTCGGGCAGCTCCAGCGGCAGCATCGACTCGGGCAGCGGGTGGGCGATGCCCTCCTCGTCGTACACGATCGGGAAGGGCTCGCCCCAGTAGCGCTGACGGCTGAACAGCCAGTCGCGCAGCCGGAAGTTGACGGTGCCCTCGCCGACGCCGTGCGCCTGCAGCCACTCGGTGATCTTCGCCTTGGCGTCGACGACACCCAGGCCGTCCAGCGAGATCTCGTCATTGGCGGAGTTGACCAGCTTCGCCTCGTACGAGCCGAAGGCGTCGTCCCACGTGGAGGGATCGGTCCCGCGGTCGTCCGACGGCTGGACGACACAGCGCATCGGCAGCTCGAAGGCGCGCGCGAAGGCGAAGTCGCGCGCGTCGTGCGCCGGTACGGCCATGATCGCGCCGGTGCCGTACCCCATCAGGACGTAGTCGGCGATGAAGACGGGCACCTTCTCGCCGCTGACCGGGTTGGTGGCGTAGGCGCCGGTGAATACACCGGTCTTGTCCTTGGCCTCCGCCTGCCGCTCCACGTCGGACTTGGCCGCGGCCTGCTTGCGGTACGCGGTGACGGCCTCGGCCGGGTTCGCGTGGCCGCCGGTCCACACCGGGTGGGTGCCTTCGGGCCAGGCGGCGGGGATGATCCGCTCGACCAGCTCGTGCTCGGGCGCCAGCACCATGTACGTGGCGCCGAACAGGGTGTCCTGCCGGGTGGTGAAGACGGTGATGTCACCGGCTCCGTCCACCGGGAAGTCGACGCGCGCACCCTCGGAACGGCCGATCCAGTTGCGCTGCTGCAGCTTGATGGCCTCGGGCCAGTCCAGCCCGTCCAGGTCGTCCAGCAGCCGGTCCGCGTAGGCGGTGATGCGCATGTTCCACTGGCGCAGCTTGGCCTTGAAGACCGGGAAGTTGCCGCGCTCGGAGCGGCCGTCGGCCGTCACCTCTTCGTTGGCCAGCACGGTGCCCAGCCCGGGCGACCAGTTGACCGGGGCGTCCGAGGCGTACGCCAGGCGGTACTGCCCCAGGATGTCGGCGCGCTCGGCGGCGCTCAGCGCGCCCCACTCGCCGCCGCCGGGGACGGGACGCTCACCGCTCTCGAACTGCGCGACCAGTTCGGCGATCGGGCGGGCCCGGTCGGCCTCGGTGTCGTACCAGGAGTTGAAGATCTGCAGGAAGATCCACTGGGTCCACCGGTAGTACTCCGCGTCGATCGTCGCGAACGAGCGGCGCTTGTCGTGGCCCAGGCCCAGCCGGCGCAGCTGGACCTTCATGTTCTCCATGTTGGCCTCGGTGGAGGTCCGGGGGTGCGTGCCCGTCTGCACGGCGTACTGCTCGGCGGGCAGGCCGAAGGCGTCGAAGCCCAGGGTGTGCAGGACGTTGTGCCCGGTCATCCGCTGGTGGCGGGCGTAGACGTCGGTGGCGATGTAGCCCAGCGGGTGACCGACGTGCAGACCGGACCCCGAGGGGTACGGGAACATGTCCATGATGAACTTCTTCGGCCTGGCGGCCAGCTCGGGGTCGCCCGCCAGAT
This sequence comes from Streptomyces sp. NPDC104381, assembly GCF_055583745.1. NCBI lineage: Bacteria > Bacillati > Actinomycetota > Actinomycetes > Kitasatosporales > Streptomycetaceae > Streptomyces > Streptomyces sp. NPDC104381. Next base: position 307,183 of record NZ_JBVJNK010000001.1, on the reverse strand, counting down.
CACCGGTCGGGTTGGGCGCCTCGTACGTACCCTCGGCGTCCCAGAAGTCCTGCCAGCGTGCCTCGATGTCGGCGGCCATCGCTGCCGTGTAGCGGTGCGGCGCGGCCACCTCGGCCGCGGTGTTCGTCTCGCTCATGATTCTCAAAGCTCCATCGATCGTCATCTGCCGGCGCCCACGTCTACGGACACACGTCTACGGAAACGAAAAATCCCCTCGCACAGGAGGGGACGCCGCGCCGAGTCCGACCAGGCATTCTCACCGGTCGGGAATGATCAGCGCGGCTCGCTAAGCAGAAGGCGTACGGCACGCATGGCGTCAGGGTACCGCACGGGCCCGGCGCCCGGTCCGGCAGATACGTGCCCGGGAGGCTCCGGCGGCCCCGGCCGCTCCGCGCCCGGAAGGCACGTGATCCACGCAGATCTTCCACACGACCCACACACTCCGGGGGTTACTCCGCGTACTGCCTCCTATCGGGGCAACAGTTCAAACCTCGTACCGGCCGGTAAACGGCGACCTAGCATGCGGCAACGGGACCGCTTTGCCGAGCCATTCGGAGTCGCCCCCCATGAAGCCTCATCGCAGGATCCGCTCGTCCCCCTCCATGCGTACCGGCCCGGAGATCAGCCGCCCGGTGCAGGGCGGGCTGACCGTCGCGGCACTGGTGCTCATCCCTCTGCTCGCCGTCGCCGGGAGCGACGGCATGCGTGCCACGTTCGACTTCACGACCGGCGTCCTGACGCTGGTCTCCCTCACCGCGGCGGTCGCCTGGGGCCTGCTGGCCACCGACCGGGTCTTCCTCTCGACCCGCCAGCGGCTCATCTGCCAGGGCATCCACCGGGCCACCGCCGTCACCTCACTCGGCTTCCTCCTGCTGCACGGCACGGTGAAGGTCGCCCTCGGCCACGTCGGACTGCTCGGCGCCCTCATACCCTTCGGCACGGGCGTGAGCGGCACGGCCGGTCTCATCGGCTTCGGTTCGCTCGCCGGGCTGCTGATGATCATCGCCGCGGCGACCGGCGCCATGCGCAGCGCCTTCGCCACACCGGGCAGGATCGCGGGCCGCTGGCGTGCACTGCACGCGCTCGCCTACCCCGCCTGGTGCGCCGCCCTGGTGCACGGCCTGTACGCCGGCCGGCAGCCCGCGACCTGGGTCGTCGTGATGTACATGCTCTGCCTGACGGCGGTGGCCGCGGCGCTGGCCCTCCGCCTGCTTCCCGGCCCGACCAGGCGCCGGCTCACCGACCTGGTGACCGGCCTGATCGGCACGGACGCCCCTCCCGCACCCGATCCGGTCATACGCACGTCCCCGCTCCCCGGACCTGAGCACGCCTCCCCACCGGCCGGCCGGGGTCTCCCGCCCGATGCCCCGGGCTGGGGCGACGACCACGGCGCACTCGGGACCCCGGTCCGCCCCAGGACCCTCTCCGCACCGCCACCGGGAGCGCCCGCCGACGACCCGTACGCCCGGCCGCTGCACGGACAGCAGCCCTACGGACCGTCACCGTACGAACCACCCCTGTACGAGCCCCCGCCGCGCAGCTCCGAGCGGCTCACCCCGGGCGCGGTTCCGGCCCCGGCTCCCGCAGGTCCCCGGCCCGGCATCTCCGCGGCGTACCGCGCCGTCTCCCGGCCCTCCGGCAGGCCACCGGAGCGCACGGACAGCCGCTGGCCCACCCCGTCCCCCGCGCCTCCCGCGCAGGCGCCCAGGGCCCCGTACACCCCACCCCCAGGTTCCGGCTCCGTCTCCGGCCAGGAGACCGAGCAGCTGCCGGGTCCGCTCTACCCGCCCCCGGCGGGAGAGCCCTGGCACGCACCGGCAGGAGACCGACCGTGAACGTCCCCCTCCCCGATGTGCCCGAGGTCCGTGTCGTCGGACTCCCCCAGCTGACCACCGGCTTCGACCTGGTGGAACGCCTCGACCTCGCCATGCACCTGAAGGTGCACGGCCCGCTCGAACCGATGACCGGCGAGCGCCTCGCCGAACTGGCCGAGTCCATCTCGCTGCGCGGCCGGGGCGGCGCGGGCTTCCTTTTCGGCAGGAAACTCCGCGCCGTGGCGAAGGCCTCCATACGGCGCGGGGTACGGCCCGTCGTCGTGATCAACGGCAGTGAGGGCGAGCCCGCCTGCCGCAAGGACACCGTGCTGCTCAACCGCACCCCGCACCTCATCCTCGACGGCGCGCTGCTCGCCGCTGAGGCTCTCGGGGCGCGCACGCTGGTCGTGGCGGTGACGCGTAACTCCACGGAGATCTCCGTGCGGTCCGCCCTGGCCGAACGCGGCCTGTCCGACCGGCGCGGACAGCATCTCCGCGCGCGGGTGGTGCGTACCCCGGAGCGCATGGTCTCCGGCGAGGCCTCCGCGGTCATCCGTGCCGTGAACGGCGGCCCCGCCCTGCCCCCGGGACGGCGCGAGCGCGCCGCCGAGTCCGGTGTGGGCGGCGCCCCGACCCTCCTGTCCAACGCGGAGACGTACGCACAGCTGGCGGTCGCCGCACGGCTCGGCTCCCGTCGCTACGGCCACACCGGCCTCCCGGACGAACCCGGTACGGTCCTGCTCACGGTCTCCGGGGCCGTGGCGCGCCCGATGGTGATCGAGGTGCCGACCGGCGTGCCCCTGCGTTACGTCCTGCAGCTGGCCGGCGCCCCGCCGCTGCCCCAGGGTGTGCTCACCGGCGGCTACCACGGCAACTGGATCGACGCGGTCGCCACGCACGACGCCATGGTCTCCAGAGCGTCCCTGGCCGCGGCGGGCGGAGCGCTCGGCGCCGGCGCCATCCTGCCCATCGGGCCGGAGACCTGCCCGATCGGTGAGTCGCTGAGGATCGCGAACTGGCTGGCCGCCGAGACCGCGGGCCAGTGCGGCCCCTGCAAGCTGGGGCTGCCCGCGGCGGCGGGCGGCCTCTCCGACGTGCTGAACGGCGGTGGCCCGGCCGCCCTGGAGGCACTCCGCGAGGTGACCCAGGCGGTGAAGGGCCGCGGGGCGTGCAAGCACCCGGACGGATCCGCCCGCTTCCTGGCCTCCACCCTGTCGGCGTTCACCGACGACCTGGCGGCGCATGTGCTGGACGGCGGCTGCGGGCGGGAGACGCTCGGGGTGCTGCCACTGCCGTCCCCCGGCTACGAGGACCTGGAGGAGTCCATCCCGAGCGGCGAGAAGCTGGCGGTGGACTGGACGCTCTGCCAGGGGCACGGGCTGTGCGCGGACATCGCTCCCGAGCTGATCAGGCTGGGCCCCGACGGCTATCCGGCCCTCGCGGACGCGGCCGTTCCGATGCATCTGCGGGGCAGGGCCCAGCGTGCCGTACGGCGGTGCCCCGCGCTGGCCCTCCGCATCGAACAGGCCCCCGCCGAACGCCCCGCGCTGCCGAGCGCCCAGCGCAGGGCCCTGGGCAGCGGACGCGGCTGACCGGCCGGCACCGTGGCGGCGACCTGGATGTGACGGGCACGACAAACGAAGAAGCGGGTCATCCGATTCGGATGACCCGCTTCTTGCCCGTGGAGCTAAGGAGAATTGAACTCCTGACCTCCTGCATGCCATGCAGGCGCTCTACCAACTGAGCTATAGCCCCGTGCTGTGGTGTTCGCCGCCCGGTTTCCCTGGCGACATCGAGAACATTACACGGTCCCCCCGGCCCATCAAAAATCGTTTCCACTCCGCCCGCTCATGACCGCTGCGAACCGCTCCGACCAGCGGTTGCTCCGGCCCCGAACAGCCCGCCCGGGGACCGGAGTCAGGCCGTGGCGAAGGAGTAGAACCGCTTGAGGGTGCAGTGCTCCTCGAGCAGTCGGCCGTAGATGGGCTCCCCCTCGAGCTCCCTGTACGTCTCGATGGGGTCCCCTTTTATGATCAGCGCCCGCGCGCACTCCTCGCACCAGTACTGGAACTCCGCGTTGACGGGGTCCATGTCCCGGACGATCGGCGTACCGCTGCCGCACCAGTCGCACTTCCGCCTGTGTGCACCCATCCGGTCAGCTCCGGGGGTGGCCGCAGGCCGTGCACGCGAGGGAGCCCTCTTGCGGGGCGCCAGGAGAACGGCTCACGGTGAAGCCGCGAGTGGTGGAGCCGTGAGTGGTGGAGCCGTGAGTGGCGGATCGGTGACGGCCGGTGCGGTGGGTCGCGGTGGGGGTAAGGAGCAGGCCCGGGGCCCGTACGCGGCTCGCAGGCATCGCGCTCCCTCCCGATCGGTCCGTCGCCCCCTCCGGCGCTCCGATTCTGCCATGGCGCCGCAAGAGGGTCAGCCCGACGAGAGCCCTGCCGCGCGCCTTTGTCCTGAAGAAGAGGCACCGGACCGGCCCGCGTACCTGCGGAGAAGGGCCCGGAGCGCCCTGTCGGCCCTTGTGCCAGGCGGGCCAGGGCAGTTGAGGCGCGACCGGCGCGCACCGGCGCACGGGATCGCGAGACCGGCAAAAAAGATCCCGCCCCCTGCCGGGGACGGGATCTCGACTGTGGAGCTAAGGAGAATTGAACTCCTGACCTCCTGCATGCCATGCAGGCGCTCTACCAACTGAGCTATAGCCCCGCTGTTCGCTGTGTTTCCCTGCGTTTCCGCGCTGCGAACAAGAAGAACTTTAGCCTGCGACGAGCCGGAAAGTGAAATCCGGCCCCCGCCGCCCGCAGCGGGCCTCCGGGCGCCCGCTAGTCGTCGTCGCCGAGCACGGGTTCGGGGAGCGTCCCGGCGTTGTGCTCCAGCAGGCGCCAGCCGCGCGCGCCTTCACCCAGCACGGACCAGCAGCAGTTGGAGAGCCCGCCGAGTCCCTCCCAGTGGTGGGCCTCGAGACCGAGCAGCCGGCCGATGGTCGTCCGGATGGTGCCACCGTGGCTCACGACGACGAGCGTGCCCGACTCGGGCAGCTTGCCCGCGTGCTCCAGGACGACCGGGGCCGCGCGGTCGGCGACCTCGGTCTCCAGCTCACCGCCGCCCCTGCGGACCGGCTCACCACGCTTCCACGCGGCGTACTGCTCGCCGTACTGCCCGACGATCTCCTCGTGCGTGAGGCCCTGCCAGGCGCCCGCGTACGTCTCACGCAGCGCGGCGTCGTGTGCGACGTCCAGGCCGGTGACCGAGGCGAGCTCGGCAGCCGTGGCCGCCGCACGCCGCAGGTCGGACGCCACGATCGCGTCCGGCTGCAGCGAGGCGAGCAGTCTGGCGGCGCGGCGGGCCTGGCCCACCCCGGTCTCGGTCAGCTCGATGTCCGTGGACCCCTGGAAGCGGCGCTCCAGGTTCCACGCCGTCTGACCGTGCCGCCAGAGGACGATCTTGCGGCCCCTGCCGCTGCTACGGCCGTTCAGCTCTGGTCACCTTCCGTGCCGCCGTTGAGCTGGGCGTGCTCCTCGGCCTTGCCCCGGGTCTTGACCGCGTCCTCGGGGAGGGCGATCTCGGGGCAGTCCTTCCACAGGCGCTCGAGCGCGTAGAACACGCGCTCCTCGCTGTGCTGGACGTGGATCACGATGTCGACGTAGTCGAGGAGGATCCAGCGGGCGTCGCGGTCGCCCTCGCGGCGTACCGGCTTGGCGCCGAGCTCCTTCTGCAGCCGCTCCTCGATCTCGTCGACGATCGACTTGACCTGGCGGTCGTTGGGAGCCGAGGCCAGCAGGAAGGCGTCGGTGATCGACAGCACGTCGCTGACGTCGTAGGCGATGATGTCGTGCGCGAGCCGGTCGGCCGCCGCCTGGGCGGCGGCGTTGATGAGCTCGATGGAGCGGTCCGTGGCGGTCACATGCAGGCTTTCGTCGGCGGTCAGATCAACCTCTAGGGTCTCACGGACCGCCGACAGCCCTTACGACGTCTGCTCGGGGATCTTGTAGTTCTGCCCGAGGGCCACGGACACGTCGGCGTTCGCGGCCGGCTCGCCCTTCTTCACCGCGCTCTCGGGCAGGCCCAGGGTCTTGGCGACCTCGACCGCCTTCGCCTTGTCCTCGGCGGTCCCGTAGACCACCTCGGACGTCGCCAGGGTGTCCGCCTTGCCGCTGTCGACGAAGGCGTAGCCGCCGTTGACGAGCTGCACCCTGGCGTACTCCGTGCCCTTGGTGTTCCCCGTGGCGTTCTTGATGCCGACGCGTACGGCCGCACCCTGGTCCGGGGCCTTCACCTTGCCGCCGAGGACGTCCTTGACGACGCTCTCGGTCGCCTTCTCGGTGAGGGTTCCGTCGCTCTGGACCGGCAGGATCTCCGTCTTGTAGTCGCCCACCTTGGCGTGCCCGGCGAGCTTGGCCAGCGAAGCACCCAGGTCCTGCTCCGGCAGGGACGGGTCGAGGATCTGCGCGAGGGTCTCGATGGTGACGGTCGCGGCCTTGGGGTCCTCCGACAGCTTGCGCAGCACGCTCCGCATGACCTCGCCGAAGCGCGCCAGCTGCTTGGCCTCCGGCTCGCCCTCGCCCTGGTAGGTGGCGTACGCGACGGCCATCGGGCCGCTCAGCGTCTGTGCCTCCCCCTTGTTCACCAGGGGCGCCGCGCCCTTCTTGGAGTCGGGCACGGCGGTGTCGGTGTCGACCTCGATGTTGCCCACGAGCTCGACGAGGTTCTCGAGGTACGGGGTGTCGAGTCGCCAGGTACCGCTGATGCTGGTGCCGAGCAGGGTGTCGATCGCCTCGCGGGTGCCGGTGGACCCGTCGTCGTCGACGGACTTGCCGAGCGTGGTGGTGGACCCGTCCTCCGTGGCCACGGCGAGCGAGTTGGGGAGCAGGACCGTGGTGCCCTGGCCGGTGGTGACGTTGTCGACGAGCAGCGCCGTCGAGGTGCCGCCCTTCTTGGTGTTGTGCAGGTGGACGACGATGACGTCCCGCTTCTGCGGGCCGGTGGCCGCGGCGCTCTGTCCGTCCTTGCCCGAGACTCCGGGGATCTTTCCGGCGAACCAGAGGTAGCCGGCTCCGCCGACGACCACGAGCGCCACGACGACTATCAGCGCGACCATCCGGTTGTGCCCGCGCCGGCGTGCCTCCTCGCGTCGCTCGCTGCGGCTCTCGGTGAACTTCAGCCAGTCGATGACGTCTTCGGAGTCCTCGTCGGGCTCCTCGATGAAGGAGAACTGCTCGGTCCGGTAGTCGCGGTCGGCACGGCGCTGCCCGGGGACGGCGGGGTCGGCCGGCGGTTCCGGTTCGCTCCGCTGTTCCGGGAAGGGGGGCGGGGGCGCGGCCGCCGGTGCGGCGGGGGCCTGGGGCGCGTTCCACTGCTGGGTGGAGTCGTCCACGGCGGGCTGCCGGCCCGTGTCGTAGCCGTACGCGCCGTAGCCGCTGCCGTCGTCGTAGCCGTATCCCTGCTGCGTCGGCTGGGCCTGCTGCTGGGGCTGCTGGGTGGGCTGGGCGGCGTACGGGTCGTACTGCTGCCCCCCGGCGTACGGGTCGTAGCCGTATCCCTGCTGCGACTGCCCGTCCTGCTGCGGCTGCTGGGACTGCTGGGGCTGCTGGGCGTACGGGTCGTACTGCTGCTGCCCCTGCTGCTGATAGACCGGCTGCCCGTACTCGTCGTAGCCGATGATCTGCGGCTGCTGGTACGGGTCGTACGGGTTGTGTCGGTCGTTCACAGGTGCCCCTCTCCGTGGCTCATTCGCCGCGGTACAGCTGGCGCTTGTCGATGTAGCGGACGACGCCGTCCGGCACCAGGTACCAGACCGGATCCCCCTGGGCGACCCGGGCACGGCAGTCCGTGGACGAGATCGCCAGCGCGGGCACCTCCACCAGCGAGACGCCACCCTTGGGCAGCCCGTCGTCCGTCAGCAGATGACCCGGTCGGGTCACGCCGATGAAGTGGGAGAGCGAGAAGAGCTCCTCGGCGTCGCGCCAGGTCAGGATCTGGGCCAGGGCGTCGGCGCCGGTGATGAAGAAGAGGTCCGCGTCACCGTGGACCGTGCGCAGGTCCCGCAGCGTGTCGATCGTGTACGTCGGTCCGCCGCGGTCGATGTCGCTGCGGCTCACCGAGAACTGCGGGTTGGACGCCGTCGCGATGACCGTCATCAGATAGCGGTCCTCGGCCGGCGAGACCTGCTTGTGGCTCTTCTGCCAGGGCTGCCCGGTCGGGACGAAGACGACCTCGTCGAGGTGGAAGTGGGCGGCCACTTCGCTGGCCGCCACCAGGTGTCCGTGATGGATCGGGTCGAATGTTCCGCCCATCACTCCGACTCGGCGCTTGCCGGGGCCGGTAGGCACTTCCTGCTCTCCCATGCGTGCAGACCCTACTGGCACAGCTGTTCGCCCTCTGCCTCAGCGGTCTCGGTTGAAGCGGGTGGTGATCCACAGCAGGAGCAGCAGCACGAAGAGCGCGCCACCACCGGTGAGGTACGGGCTGAGGCTTTCGTGGTTACCACCCTGCTCGCCTTCGGAGGCGAGGGTGACCAGCTGGTGCGCGGTGCTCGAGAGGCTCATCTTCTGCAGGACCTATCCATCGGGAATCAGGAGGGAGACGTCGCGCACATCGTATGCGGGCGCCGTGGGCACGCTCACGCCGACTCAGTCGTTGTTGTCGTCGTTGCGGTATCCACGAAGCAGGAACCAGGCGAGCACGGCGGCTCCGACGAGCGAGACGAGCAGCACGATCCGAAGCGTGTTGCCCGGTCCCTGGTCCTCGGACACGGCGGCGAGCATGACGGCGGTTTGCGGCATTCCGGGCGCTCCTCAAAGTTATCCACAGCCCCCGCACACCGTAGCGCCAGCGCATACGCTGGCTTTTGTCAGGGGGACGAGCAACGTCTCGTACGAACAGGGGGCATCCATGACCGACAGCAGTCACGAGAGCGTGCCGAGCAGGCACCGCAAGCGATTCCCGGACATCTCCTCACGTGCTTACGAGCACCCGGCGGACCGCTCGGCCCTCGTGGCCCTGCGCAAGCTGAGCGGTTTCGACACCGTCTTCAAGGCGCTGAGCGGTCTGCTGCCCGAGCGCAGCCTGCGGCTGCTCTTCCTGTCGGACTCCGTCCGGGTGAGCGACGCCCAGTTCGCGCATCTCAACGACATGCTGCGGGACGCCTGTTACATCCTGGACCTCAAGAAGGTCCCGCCGATGTACGTGAACCAGGACCCGCAGCCGAACGCCATGTGTATCGGCCTCGACGAGCCGATCATCGTGGTGACGACCGGGCTGGTCGAGCTCCTCGACGAGGAGGAGATGCGGGCCGTGGTCGGCCACGAGGTGGGCCATGCGCTCTCCGGCCACGCGGTGTACCGCACGATATTGCTCTTCCTCACCAACCTGGCGCTCAAGGTGGCGTGGATCCCGCTCGGCAACGTGGCGATCATGGCGATCGTGACGGCGCTGCGCGAGTGGTTCCGCAAGTCGGAGCTGTCGGCCGACCGCGCGGGGCTGCTGGTGGGGCAGGACCTGCGGGCCTCGATGCGCGGGCTGATGAAGATCGCCGGAGGCAATCATCTCCACGAGATGAATGTGGACGCCTTCCTCGCCCAGGCCGACGAGTACGAGAAGGGCGGCGACCTCCGAGACTCCGTGCTCAAGATCCTCAATGTGCTGCCCCGCACGCACCCGTTCACCACGGTCCGGGCGGCCGAGCTGAAGAAGTGGTCCGAGAGCCGGGACTTCCAGCGCATCATGGACGGCCACTACCCCAAGCGCGACGAGGACAAGAACACCTCGGTGACGGACTCCTTCCGTGAGTCCGCGTCGCACTACGCCGACACGGTGCGCACCAGCAAGGACCCGCTGATGAAGCTGGTCGGCGACATCGCGGGCGGTGCGGGCGACCTGGGAGGCAAGCTCCGGGACAAGTTCACCGGCGCGGCCGGCGGGAACACCGGCGGCGGCTCCGCGAAGGGCGGCGCTCCGGGGTCGGCGGCTACGGACGGCTCCGAGGGGACCTGGCGGCGTCCGGGCCCCGAGGAGGAGGGCCCTGAGCCGGGGAACTGACGCCGAGCGTGCCGCAGAGCGTCGCGGCGGGCACCCCCGTGGCGTACGGGTCGGTGCCCGCGGGGCCCCGGGTGTCCGCCCGCTCGCCCGCCAGCAGCGGGCGGAGGACTCCTGTCGTATCGGCCGAGCAGGACTGCGGACCCGCCTGGACGTAGGCGCTGCGGACCTCCAGCCGGTGCAGCCGGATGTCCTCCCGGTCGAGCAGGAAGTGCAGGACTCGGCGCACGGTGAAGAGAGAGGCTCCGTCGGCCCGGTGGGGGCCGGATACGGCGGGCCTCAGCGCGTACGTGAAGGTGTGGTCGGACACCACCTCCAGGGTGTCCGCCCCCGCCTCCGTGTACGCGAGGGTGCCGTTGACCCGGACATCGGTGTCGGCCAGTTCCACCTCGGCCGGGTCGAAGCGCACCAGCCAGCCGGTCGCGCTGTGCTCGCCGTCGTCGGCCGGTGCGTCCATGCTCGCGTCGAACTGCGCCGTCTGGTCCGGGTCGAGCAGCCGCCCGACCGGCCGGACGACGCCGGCGGTGAGTACGTCGGGGTCGAGGGAGGAGCCCACCAGGTAGTCCTTGACCGTGGTCAGGGCCATGGTCACCTGGCTGTCGGAGAAGTTCTTCGTCCGCCGGACCGGCGGGAGGTTGATGCCCGAGGCGCCGGTGCGGTGCCCGGCGGCCGGGCCGTCGGCGAGGAGCGACTCGGCGGCCCCTCCGGGCACGGGGCCCCGGGGAGCGAGGGGAATCACCGTGGTCTGAAGAGGCTCGGCGCGCCTGCCGACGGGCGTCGGGTAGGGGTTGCGGAAGCCGACGTAGACGGCGGTCGCGAAGGCCAGCACGATCAGCAGGACGAGGGCGATACCCGCCCGGGAGCGGCGCCGGCGGGCGGTGGGGCGCCCGGGGAGGGAGCGGACGGCCCGTGCGTGGTCGCCCATGCGTTCCTGCGCGGAGAACTCCTGCAGCCGGGCAGCTCGGACGAACGATTCGTCGAAGACGAGTGAGCGGTACTCGTCCTCCCCGCCCGAGGGGTTCTCGGGTGGCCCTTCCGGCGGTTCTCCGCGGCCTGTCATGAGTTCTCCCGATCTCCGCGCCACCGGCGGAGGCCGGCGCTGGGATCCGCCTCAGCCGCAGGGCATCGGGCGGACCGGTCCGTCACGGGTTCGGCACATGGGCTTCCGACACATGGATCCGGCGCATGGACAAGGGGCTGGCCCTCGTTCCCGGGGACGGGGACGGGAGGAGGGGGCGCGAGGTCATACCTTCAGATTGGGTCGATCCCCATCAAGGTAAACGCCGCGCAGGTGGGACCGCAGGTGGAGCGCCGCCGGGAGGGGGCTGCGCCGGGGGGACACGGGTCCGCCCCACGGGCTCAGCAAGAGGCAGCGGGAGCACGGGCAGCTGACTCAGGAGGGAGCAGGGGCACGGACAGCAGGCACGGGCAGCGGACTCAGGAGGCAACAGCGCCAAGAACAGCAGGCTCGGACAGCGGGCCCAGGAGGGATCTGGGGCACGGACAGCGGGCGCTCAGGGGGTGCGGGGAACGGCGGAGACCGCGGGGCGGGAGTAGTCGGCCGAGGCGGAGGGGACGATCCCCGGTGTGTCGACGCCGCTGGTCGCCGGCGGCGGCACCTGGTCCTGCCGGCCGGCCGCGCCGCCCCGGTACACGGCGTTGAAGGCCAGCGCCACCATCCCGATCCCCATCAGCAGAGCGAGCAGCCAGGCGACCGGGCGGTGCCAGCGAGCAGAGCCCCGGTAGGGGCGCAGGGAGCCGCCGTGACGGCCGTAGGGGCCGTCCTCGTCCTCGTAGAGCCCGTCAGGTCCGTCGGGGTCCAGGGGCTCGCCGAAGGCCCTCTCGCGGCCGTACACGCCGTCGGGGCCGTAACCATCGTCGTGGAGGTCGTCGTCCAGGGTTCCGCCACCCGAACGCGCCCGGCTCGCCTCGGCTTCGGCGCGTGCCTGCGCGGCGGCCAGCAGCCGCTCCACCGCGGTGGGTTCGTGGATCTCGGCGGACCGGACGAAGTCCTCGTCGAACACCACGGAGGCGAAGTCCTCGTCCGCGCCCCCGCGGTCGTCGTCGGGCTCCCAGCCGTCCGGGAACGGCCTGCCCCCCACGTCGTCCGGCACAGCTTCAGCGTAGCCGCGGCGGGGCGTTTTGGGCAGGGAGCCCGCATATTCGCCCGATCCGCCGCGGACGCCGAGGACCGCCGGGCCGACGGATCGGCTAACGGATGTGGCCGTCGCCGGTGACGATGTACTTCGTCGACGTCAGCTCCGGAAGCCCCATCGGCCCACGGGCGTGCAGCTTCTGCGTGGAGATGCCGATCTCGGCGCCGAATCCGAACTGGCCGCCGTCCGTGAAGCGCGTGGACGCGTTCACGGCGACCGTCGTGGAATCCACCAACTGGGTGAACCGGCGCGCTGCCGCCTGCGAAGTGGTGACGATCGCCTCGGTGTGGCCCGAGGACCAGAGCCGGATGTGCGCCACCGCGGCCTCCAGCGACTCCACCACGGCCGCCGCGATGTCGTACGAGAGGTATTCGGTCTCCCAGTCCTCCGGCGTCGCCGCCACGACGGTCGCCTTGGACCCCTCGGCGTACGCGAGGACCCGCTCGTCGCCGTGCACCGTGACCCCGGCCTCGGCCAGCGCGTCCAGGGCGAGGGGCAGGAAGTCCGCGGCGATGTCCTTGTGGACCAGGAGGGTCTCGGCGGCGTTGCAGACGCTCGGCCGCTGCGCCTTGGAGTTGACCAGGATCTCGACGGCCATCGCGAGGTCGGTCCGCGCGTCGACGTACACGTGGCAGTTGCCGGTGCCCGTCTCGATGACGGGGACCGTCGACTCCTCCACCACGGTGCGGATCAGGGAGGCGCCGCCGCGCGGGATCAGTACGTCGACGAGGCCGCGGGCCCGCATCAGCTCGCGCACCGAGTCGCGGTTCTCGCCCGGGACGAGCTGCACCGCGTCCGCCGGGAGACCGGATCCGCCCACCGCGTCGCGGAGGACCCGCACGAGAGCGGTGTTCGAGGCGTACGCCGACGAGGAACCGCGCAGCAGCACCGCGTTGCCGGACTTCAGGCAGAGCGCGGCGGCGTCGACCGTCACGTTGGGCCGGGCCTCGTAGATGATGCCGACCACCCCGAGGGGCACCCGCACCTGCCGCAGGTCGATGCCGTTGGGGAGGGTGGAGCCCCGGACCACTTCGCCGACCGGGTCGGGCAGCGCCGCCACGTCACGGGCGTCCGCGGCGATGGCGCGGACGCGCTCCGGGGTGAGTGTGAGCCGGTCGACGACCGACTCGCTCGTCCCGGCCTCCCTGGCCTTCGTGACGTCCTCGGCGTTGGCCTCGACGATCTCGCTGGTGCGTACCTCGAGCGCGTCCGCGATCGCCAGCAGGGCGTCGTCCTTCGCCGCGCGCGGGAGTGGCGCGATGTCGTCGGCGGCGGCGCGTGCCCGGTAGGCGGCCTGGGCGACCGGGGACATGTTGTCGTACGGCGAAAGCGTGGTCATGCCCGCAGGGTAATGCGCACGCTGCGGGCATCCCTCACGTATCCCGTGATGCGAGACAGGCGTATCGGTGCGTGTGCGCCCGGCGCGGTAGCCCCCGTCAGTACGGGTGCACCCCGACGGGGGCGGCCGGTGGAGGTCCGTAGCCCTCGGCGATACGCAGGTGGTACGTCTCCCGGTCGATGACCTCCAGGCCGACGATCTCCCAGGGCGGGAGCTTCGCTGTCGAACGGTGTTCGCCCCACAGCCGCAGCGCCACCGCCGCGGCGTCGTGGAGGTCCCGGGCCTCTTCCCAGTAGCGGATCTCCGCGTGGTCGTTGGCGTACCGGCTGGTCAGCAGGAACGGATGGTCGTGCGCCAGCTGCTCCAGCCCGCGCCTGACCTCCTTCAGCGGTGTCTCGCCGCCGGAGACGCTGAGGGTGATGTGCCACAGCTTGGAGCGGGTCAGTTCCTCTTCCGTCACCACCGGTTCCTGGTCGGTGGTCTGGTCGGCGGGCGTGCCGACGAAGTCGGCTCCCGCCCCGACGCTGCTCAGGGCACGGCTGCCCGTTCCGCGGGGCGGCGCCCCCGGGCGCGCTCGTCTCACCGGCGGCCTCCTGTGAATGTGTAGCTCCGACCCCTCTGCGTCCCCGTGACAAAGTTGACCAGCCCGGGACCGGGCGTGGGGCGGTTTTCGTGAAGGTCTCCGCCCGAAGGCTGGACTTTCAGCCGTTTCAGGGGGTCGGGCGGGGCGTGAGGATGACGAGATCGTCCCTGTGTACGACTTCCCGTTCGTAGGCGGGTCCCAGCTCGCGTGCGAGGTCCCGGGTGGACCGGCCGAGCAGCTGGGGGATCTCCTTGGCGTCGAAGTTGACGAGCCCTCGGGCGACGGCCCGGCCGGCCGGGTCGCGCAGCTCGACCGGGTCGCCCGCGGAGAACTCCCCCTCGACCCCGGAGATCCCGGCGGGCAGCAGGGACGTACGGCGCTCGACGACCGCGCGCACGGCTCCGTCGTCCAGCGTGAGGGCGCCCTGCGGGGTCGAGGCGTGGGCCAGCCAGAGCAGCCGGTCGGCCGAGCGGCGCCCGGTGCGGTGGAAGTAGGTGCCGGTGTCGCGTCCCCCGAGGGCGTCGGCGACATGGCTCGCCGACGTGAGGACCACGGGGATCCCGGCGGCGGTGGCGATCCGGGCGGCCTCGACCTTGGTGACCATGCCGCCGGTGCCCACGCCCGCCTTCCCCGCGCTGCCGATGGTGACGCCCTCCAGGTCGGCCGGTCCGCTCACCTCCGCGATCCGGGAGGTCCCCGGCTTGCTCGGGTCCCCGTCGTAGAGGCCGTCGACGTCGGAGAGGAGCACGAGGAGGTCGGCGTGGACCAGATGGGCGACGAGCGCGGCGAGCCGGTCGTTGTCCCCGAAGCGGATCTCGTCGGTGGCCACCGTGTCGTTCTCGTTGACGACGGGGAAGGCGCCCATCTCCAGGAGCTGGTCGAGCGTGCTGTAGGCGTTGCGGTAGTGGGCGCGCCGGCTGGTGTCGTCCGAGGTCAGGAGCACCTGCCCGACCCGTACGCCGTAACGGGCGAAGGAGGCGGTGTAGCGGGCGACGAGCAGTCCCTGGCCGACGCTGGCGGCGGCCTGCTGGCGGGCCAGGTCCTTGGGTCTGCGGACGAGTCCGAGCGGGGCGAGGCCGGCCGCGATGGCACCGCTGGAGACGAGGACGATCTCGCGTTCCCCGCCGCTCCTCACCTTGGCGAGGACGTCGACGAGGGCGTCCACCCGATCGGCGTCAAGCCCTCCCGCCGCGGTGGTGAGGGAGGAGGAGCCGACCTTGACGACGATCCTGCGGGCGTCGGTCACACCCGGCCTGCGGCCCTCGCTGCCCCCGGAGGGTGTGCGGATCGCGCCTTCGGGCACGGCAGCCCGTTCCTCGGATTCCCTTGCCCCTGACACGTACGCCCGTCCCCATCACGTCGTCCTGCTCGGTTCCGCCCAATCTACGTGAGGGGGCGGGGCCGGCATCGTGCCGTCTCAGCTGCTGTCGCCGCACGGACGCCCCTACCGAGGCCGACCGCTCCGGGTCACGCTTCGACATGCCCACGAATGGAGCCATTTACGCAATCTCCACCCGCCATTCATAGGGCTACCCTCTATTGCGTGACAGATGAACTCTCCCGCCAGAGGCGCATTCTCCTCAGATCGGGCAAAAGCCCCTTCGATGTGGCTTCCCTCGAACAGTCCCTCGACAGAGATGTCTTCGCGACCAACGCGGGCAACCTGATCTTCAGCGATGCGTCGCACAAGATTCTGACGACTCCGCGGGCAGAGGTCTTCTCCAACGGCATCCGCACGGATCCGTCGGCGGCGGGCCGGATAAACGAGGAGTACGACGTCTTCGTCGTCCCCTTGGCGAACGCCTTCCGCCCGACGTTCGAGCGGCCCCTGAAGCGGATGACGCAGCTGATCAAGAAGCTGCGCATCCCCGTCGTCGTCCTGGGTGTCGGCGCGCAGGCCGACCTCAAGTACGACGCCACGCGACTGAAGGCGATGGAGCCGACGGTCAGGGAGTTCGTCACCGAGGTGCTCAACCGCAGCGCCTCCATCGGCGTGCGGGGCGAGTTCACCGAGCAGTACCTCAAGAACATGGGCTTCCGGGACGTCGAGGTCATCGGCTGCCCCTCCATGTTCATGAACGGCGAGACGTTCACGCTGGAGAAGAAGTCCGAGTCGCTCACCGCGGAGTCCCGCATCTCGGTGAACGGCTCGCACAGCGCCGTACGGTCGCACGGCCTCGACGCCATCATCCGTCAGGCCCACGAGCGCTACCCGAACCTCCGGTTCGTCGGGCAGAACCTCCTCGAGGCCCAGCTGCTCCACTGGCGGGAGACGTCGAACCCGATCGGCGCCCAGACGTCGATGCCCACCCACCCGTCCCACCCGATGTACCGCGAGGGCAAGGTCCGGCTCTACGTCGACCCGGCCACCTGGATCGACGAGCTACGCGCGTTCGACTTCTCGTTCGGCTCCCGCATCCACGGGAACATCGCGGCGCTGCTGGCCGGCGTCCCGAGCACCGTGCTCTGCAGCGACTCCCGGACCCTGGAGCTCTGCCGCTACTTCGGCATCCCGCACCGCAAGATCTCCGAGACGCCGAAGAACATCGACCCCGCCGAGCTGTACGAGGCGGCCGACTTCAGCGAGCTGGTCAACGGCCACAAAGAGCGGTTCCTCCGCTTCACCGGCTTCATGGAGAGGAACGGCCTGGAGAACACCTTCCACCACGGTGACGGCGGGCAGGCGTTCGACACGCACATGTCCAAGCTGGCCTTCCCGCCCGCAGTCCGCCCGTGGACCGAGACCGACCCCGACTCCCTGAGCAGCCGGTTCAGCTTCATGCAGAGCCGGATGAACGAGCTGTCCGCCGAGAACGCCCTGCTCCGCAGCCAGCTGGAGAAGAAGGCCGGCCCGGTCAGCATCAAGCTGCAGACGGGTGAGGGAGCGGCGGCGTGGCCCTCGGCCTACCGGCGCGCCCGGCGCGTGGTGGGGCGCCCCGTCCGACGGCTGCTGCGCCCCGAGCAGTAGAGGCCCCCGGCCACCGCCGCTCCCCCGCCGACGGACGGTCACCCCGCTTGCCACGCCGCGCCCGCCTCAGACCTTGTGGGCGCGGCGCGGCATGTGCAGACCCGCGGACCGGGCCGTCCTGCGCGCCTTGCCCACGAGCCGGCGCAGGAAGGCCGCGGCGGACTGGGGACCCGGCACGTCGATGCGCTTGCGGCCGACCCATTCGCGCACGGTCAGCTCGTACGCCGACAGCGGCAGCACCCCCTCGCCGAAGTGCGGGTAGACCAGATACAGCCTGCCCCGCAGGCCCTTGCGGACCGCGCGGGGTTCCTTCTTGTCCCGTACGAACTGCAGGACGTCCAGGAGCAGATCGAGCCTGCCCTTCGCGATGAGGAGCAGCCGGAGCCGCTCGTTGACCTTGAGGCGGCGGGCGAGCCCCGGTGACCAGTACGTCTCCAGCAGCGGTGCCGCCAGCCTCATCTTCTCCTGCCGCACCTCGTCGGACTGCCGGAGCAGCGCCGGGCCGAACTGCGGGAGCAGGGTGATGACGAACGGCCGGACCATCAGGACGTCCCGGTTCGGGCCCGGCGGGACGTGGGTGGCGATCAGTGACATCAGCGCCCGCGCCGAGTCGAACCGCAGCACGTAGCTGCCGCTCTTCGTCACGTGCTTGCCGTCGTCCCGGCCCACGAGGTAGTAGCAGGTGTAGTCGGCCACGACGGAGACGCCGCTGCCCCGCAGGTAGGCCTCCATGGTGAAGAGCGCGTCCTCACCCGTCTTGAGCTCCTCGTCGAACCGCATGCCGTGCCGCACCAGCAGCTCGCGCCGGAACAGCTTCTGCGCGCTCAGGGTGAACTTGATGTTGGAGGAGAAGAGATCGGCCCGCTCGACCGTCTCCTTCCACATCGACTTCGCCGCCCCGCGGTTGACGCCGACGACCTTCCCGAGCACCACGTCCGTGCCGGCGCGGTCGCCCATCGCGACCATCCGCTCCAGGGCCTCCTCGCCGAAGTAGTCGTCGGCGTCGAGGAAGAAGACGTACCGGCCGCGGGCGAGGCCGAGGCCGACGTTGCGCGGGCCGCTGGGGCCGCCGGAGTTCTCCTGACGGACCACGCGCATCTCGATGGCGGTCCGGGCGGCGAACTCCTCCAGGTACTCCCCCGTGCCGTCGGTGGACCCGTCGTCGACGGCCACGATCTCCATGCGCCCGGCCGGAAGCGTCTGCGCCTCGACGGACTCCAGGCAACGGATCAGGTACGGCATCGCCTCGTAGGCGCCGATGATGACGGTCACATCTGGTGCGGTGCTGCTCATCTCTCCCCGGTTCACGCATAAACGTATCAATCAGGAGAAACGATGGAACGACGGTCTATGGCCCGTTCCCTGCACGGACACGCCGAACGGCCCGTACGTTCCCCTCCCTGAGGAGGAGACGGACGGACCGTTGGTCAGGTTGCGTCTCGAACCGGACGACTTTCGAACATCTGGATGACAGCCGGATTACACCCGGAAGTCAGCCCACATCAGGCCATCTCCGTCACTTTCCGTCACGGAACGGCCCTCCTGCGCTTCCGGCGCGGTTCAGCGGATCGGCGAGGGACCCGCGCCGATCTCCGCGTCGGCCTCGGGCGTGGTGGGCACGTCCGGGTCGACGGCGGCCTCGGCCTCGGCGACGATCTCCGCCGCGCCGTCCCCGGCCCCGCTGGAGGCGGCCTCCGGGTCGGGCAGCGGTGCCGGCACCTGCTCGCCCACACGCTGGGCGACACCCGCGTTGCGGGCCTCGGCCTTGGCGGCGAGCGCCAGCACCGCGGCGTTGAACTGCTCCATGGAGGTGGGCTCGTCCGGACCCAGCAGATAGCTCTTCAGCTGGTGCCGGGCCTCTGCCAGCGTGTCGGCCGCCGGATCGGCGACGGCCCGCAGCAGCTCGTCGATCTCCTCCGCGCCGTTGGAGAGGATGACGGCCGCCCGTACGGCGGTGTTCTGGCGCTTGAACTCGTCGGCGCCCAGCTCGGCCGAGTCGGTGACGGCGTACGGCTTGCCGCTCGCGATGAAGTCCGAGACCACACTGGAGATGTCCGAGACCATGGCGTCCGACTGGTTGAAGCAGTCGTAGAGCTTCGGCTGCGAACCGGCCACCGTCCGGTGCTCCCACCAGCCGAACGAACGCCAGTAGGCGTCGTTCCACGCGGCACGCAGGGTGGCGATCTCGGCCTGGCGGGCCGGGTCGGCCAGCGCGACGCGGGATTCCTCGGACTCGTCGCCCCCGGCGCGGCCGGGCTTCGCCAGCTCGGCCAGACGGGCGTCTATCCGGGCCAGCTCCGCCTTGGCGGCGCTCTGCGCGCCGGCGGCTGCCGACGCTTCCTTCACCCAGCGCGGGTCGGTGGCACGGTCCTGCGCCGCCTTGGTGACCATGGCCTTGATCCGGGCGTTGACGGCCTTGGCCTTGGCGCTGCGGATGCCGGTGAAGGGGTGCGGCTTGTAGATGACCCGGACCGGGCTGTCCGCCTTCAGCAGCCGGCGCACGATGTTCTCGCCGGCCAGCAGCAGCGAGGTGTTGCCCGGGTTGTCGTCCCAGCCCTCCCAGGTCGGGGCGTAGAGCACCGTCGGAATCGGGTTCCTCGTGGTGCCGGTCCAGCTCTGGATGGGGGCCAGCTGCGGCCGCCCGACCTCGACGATGTCCTCGTCGCGGATGCCGACGTCGGCCAGCGCGTAGCGGTCGCGGCCCGCGCGGCCGGCCGTCCACACCTCGTCGTACACCTTGGAGTACGGGTTGACGCTGGCCAGCTTGTCGCTGTCGCCGTGGCCGATGAAGACGTGCTTCATCGTCGGGACGCGCAGCATGTGGATGTTCTTGCCGACGTTCGCCGGATACAGGCACACACGGACCGTGGAGAGGTCCAGGTTCATCAGGTGGGTGCCGGCGGGCACGCAGACCACGGGCACGGAGGTGTCCGCGAGCTGCGCGACGAGGTTCCGCTCCCGCATGACGATCAGCGGGCGCCCCTCGACGGCGGCCATGGTGTCGAGCCACATGTTGCCCTGGTAGGCGGACTCGTTGGAGCCGGAGAAGTAGAGCACCACGGTCGGCTGGTACTCGCCCAGCCAGGTGTCCAGCGCCTTCAGCACGGCGGGGGCCGAGGGGGCGCGCCGGCTGCGGCGCAGATACGGGATGAGCAGGGCGTTGTAGCCGACGGCCAGCAGCAGCGTCACACCGGCGCCGATGTACCCGGCGAGGTCCTCACCCGTGCCGGCGGCGATCAGGACGCCCGCCACCGCGGGGAGGTCGAGGTGGAGCATCTTCTCGCTGGCGCGGTGCAGCAGCGCGCGCGGCGGGGCGTCGGGGATGCGGACGGCGTGCAGGTCCACGTTCCGGGTGACGATCGGCAGGCTCCGGCGCAGCCGGATCAGCGTCGTCAGCGCGCCGTGCGGGGCCTGCAGACCGTAGAAGAGGAGGAAGCACGCGACCGCCGCGTAGAAGAGCGGCTCCTCCGCGAGGTCCAGCCGGGCCAGCAGCAGGATGATCATCAGCTGGCGGAGCAGGAAGCGGATGGGCAGCCCCGCGCGCACCTTGCCGAGCCGGTTGATCAGGTAGCTGCCGCGCTGGTGCAGATACCAGTCCGCGACGTACGTGACAGCCGTGGCCGCCGCGAAGAACCAGATGTCGGGAAGGAGAGCGGCGATCAGGACGCAGGGGTACCCCAGCGTCATCAGTATGGCCGCCGACAATTCTGACCGACTGCCCACACGGGCCAGGCGAATGGCTGTCGAAATCACGAAGAACCTGCTCCAGGGGGTGCCGGTTGTTTCACGTATAGAGGGAAATGTGAAGGTGCGGCTTCACGCACTCGGGCCTCTGCGTTCACCTTTCGGTGAGCTCAGAGGCCCGTAAAAGTACATTTGTCAAGAATTATTACACATCTTCCTGACGGTCCAGCACCGAGGCCAGCGCCTGCTCGAAGCCCGAGGCCTCGCTGACGTCACGGGTCGGGTCCTGCTGCCGTACGTCGATGACGTGGCCCGTCATCGCGGACAGGAGGACGTCCAGCGAGGTGCGCGCCACGGCCTCGGAGGAGAGCAGCGAGCCCTCGGGCTCCTGGCCGAACGCCTTGGTCCGCATGGGGGTCGCGGTGCGCTCCGGGTTCACGCAGTTGACCCTGATGCCCTCGCCCGCCCACTCGTCGGCCAGCGCCTGGGTGAGGTTCACCATCGCGGCCTTGGTGGAGGAGTAGAGGCTGTACTCGGCGCGGCCCCGGGTGTAGCTGCTGGAGGTGTACAGCAGCAGCTGGCCCTGGGTCTCCGCCAGGTACTTGTACGAGGCGCGGGCGATCTGCACGGGCGCCAGGTAGTTGACGTTCAGGGCTTCCTGGATCGTCGTGTTGTCCGTCTCGGCCAGCTTGCCGATGCGCAGCACACCCGCGGTGTTGATCACGTAGTCGATGCGGCCGGTCTCGCCGTACGCCTTGGAGAGCGCGTCGTCGATGTGCTCCGGGTTCTCGACGTGCGTACCGGTGGTGGAGCGGCCCAGCGCGTAGACGCTGGCGCCGTACTGCTCGGCCAGCGCGGCGATGTCGGCGCCGATGCCGTACGAACCGCCGAAGACGACCAGGGTCTTGCCCGAGAGCAGTTCGCGGTAGGCGGCCTCGTCGGCCTGGCGGGGGGCCGCGGTGGAGGCCAGCTGGAAGAGCTTGTCGGTGATGAAGACGTCGACCGGCTGGGTCACCTTCATGTTGTACTCGTCGCCCGCGACCACGTAGATCGGCACGTCGGGGAGGTACCGCAGGACCACCGAGCAGTCGTCGGTGGCCTGGAAGTTCGGGTCGCCGGCCGCGACCTCGTACGCCTTGCGGATCGTGGACAGCTTGAAGGCCTGCGGCGTCTGGCCGCGGCGCAGCCGGGACCGGTCCGGGACGTCGGTGATGAACTCGCCGTCCTCGCCGTGGGTCCGGGTCACGATGATCGTGTCGGCGGACGGGATGGCGACGTCGACCGCCTGGTAGCGGTCGAGGGCGTCGACGCAGTCCTCGATGACGCGCTGTGACAGAAGCGGACGGACCGCGTCATGGAAGAGGACGTTACGGTCCTCGCCCTCCGCGAGCCCCTCGCCGAGGGCCGCGATGGCGCGCTCGGTGGTCTCGTTCCGGGTGTTGCCACCCTCGATGATCTTGATGACCTTGGTGAGCCCGGCCTTGGCGACGATCTTCTCGACGTCCGGCACGAAGCCGGGCGCCATCAGGACGATGACGTCGTCGATGCTCTCGGCGTTCTGGAAGATGGTCAGCGTGTGCTCGATGACTGCCTTACCGGCGATCTTCAGCAGCTGCTTGGGGATCGACAGTCCCACACGCTGGCCGGTCCCACCGGCGAGCACGACCGCTGTGGTCCGGGGCTTGGCTTCATGCGGCACAGACACAGACGACCTACCTTGCGATGACAGGGGGGAACAGTGTGATGGTCGCACTCTCCGTGACCGTCTCGCAAGGCGGACGTTTACCGGCGCTCGCCCGAGGGAAACCCGCAGTTCACCGTCTGGCCAGGCAGATTGAGCCGCCGGGCCCTGTACCCGGAGTGACAGACTCCACAGACGTGTTACGCAATCCGCACATCACCGGTCCCCGCACCGCCCCCTACCTGGCAGTTCTCTGTGTATCCGGGGTGTGTTCGGTGTGTGTCCGCAGGCGTGTCCGGGGCCCGTTCCCCCTGGACCGGACCGGCGCCGGGTGCCCCCGCCGTACGGGGCACCCGCCGCCGGGCAGGCGGGACTTTCAAAACACGCCCTAGAGCCCGTGTCCGTCCATGGGGTCGAACTCCTCGTACTCGCGCTGTGCGTCGTCGCGCTCGGCCTCACGCTCGCGACGGCGCTGCGCGGCGGGACGCGGAGCCTCCATGCGGTGGTCCTCACCACGGCGGCCCAGCATCTCGGCACCGGCGGCCATGGTCGGCTCCCAGTCGAAGACGACCGCGTTGTCCTCGGCGCCGATGGCCACGCCGTCGCCGGCCTGGGCACCCGCCTTGCGGAGCTCGTCCTCGACGCCGAGGCGGTTGAGCCGGTCCGCGAGGTAGCCGACGGCCTCGTCGTTGTTGAAGTCGGTCTGACGGATCCAGCGCTCGGGCTTCTCGCCGCGCACGCGGTAGATGCCGTCGTCCTCCACGGTCACCGTGAAACCGGCGTCGTCGACGGCCTTGGGCCGGATGACGATCCGGGTCGACTCCTCCTTGGGCTTCGTGGCCCGCGCCTCGGCGATGATCCCGGCGAGGGCGTACGAGAGCTCGTTGAGGCCCTTGTGCGCGATGGCCGAGACCTCGAAGACGCGGTAGCCGCGTGCCTCCAGATCGGGGCGGATCATGTCGGCGAGGTCCTGGCCGTCCGGGATGTCGATCTTGTTGAGGGCTACGATGCGCGGGCGGTTCTCGAGGCCGCCGTACAGCCGCAGCTCCTCCTCGATCATGTCGAGGTCGGAGACCGGGTCGCGGTCCGACTCCAGCGTCGCGGTGTCCAGGACGTGCACCAGGACGGAGCAGCGCTCGACGTGGCGCAGGAACTCCAGGCCGAGGCCCTTGCCCTGGCTGGCGCCCGGGATGAGCCCCGGGACGTCGGCGATCGTGTATACGGTCGAGCCCGCGGTGACGACGCCCAGGTTGGGGACGAGGGTCGTGAACGGGTAGTCCGCGATCTTCGGCTTGGCCGCGGAGAGCACCGAGATCAGCGAGGACTTGCCCGCGCTCGGGTAACCCACGAGCGCGACGTCGGCGACGGTCTTGAGCTCCAGGACGATGTCCCGGCTCTCCCCCGGCTCACCGAGCAGCGCGAAGCCGGGCGCCTTGCGGCGGGCCGAGGCCAGCGCCGCGTTGCCGAGGCCGCCGCGGCCGCCCTGGCCGGCGACGAAGGTGGTGCCCTGGCCCACCAGGTCGGCGAGGACATTGCCGGCCTTGTCGAGGACGACGGTGCCGTCCGGGACGGGCAGCACGAGGTCCGTGCCGTCCTTGCCGGAACGGTTGTCACCAGCGCCGGGCTGACCGTTCGTGGCCTTGCGGTGGGGGTGGTGGTGGTAGTCCAGCAGGGTGGTGACGGACTGCTCGACGACGAGGATCACATCGCCGCCGCGCCCGCCGTTGCCCCCGTCGGGGCCGCCCAGCGGCTTGAACTTCTCACGGTGCACGGAGGCCACGCCGTGGCCTCCGTTACCCGCGGCGGCATGCAGCTCGACGCGGTCCACGAAGGTGGTCATGGTGGGTGCCTCCAGGTACAGCGGAAAAATGCGGGAATGTCTTTTGACGTAACGCGCCGAGGGCGGACCCGCTTCCCCGGAAACCGGGAAAGCTGAGATCCGCCCTCGGGAGGTGCTGTGTCGTTCGGCCGGTGCCTGGATCAGGCAGCGACGGGAACGATGTTCACGACCTTGCGGCCACGGTGCGTACCGAACTCCACCGCACCGGCGGTCAGCGCGAACAGCGTGTCGTCGCCGCCACGGCCGACGCCCGTGCCCGGGTGGAAGTGGGTGCCGCGCTGGCGGACCAGGATCTCACCGGCGTTGACGGCCTGACCGCCGAAGCGCTTCACGCCGAGCCGCTGAGCATTGGAATCGCGCCCGTTCCGAGTGGACGATGCGCCCTTCTTGTGTGCCATGTCTCCTCAGTCCCTTACTTCGCAGCCGCGGGGATACCGGTGACCTTGATCGCCGTGTACTGCTGGCGGTGACCCTGGCGACGGCGGTAACCCGTCTTGTTCTTGTAGCGAAGGATGTCGATCTTCGCGCCCTTGTGGTGGTCCACGACCTCGGCCTGGACCTTGATGCCGTCCAGCACCCACGGGTCGCTGGTCACGGCGTCGCCGTCGACAACGAGCAGGGTCGAGAGCTCGACCGTGTCGCCAACCTTGGCGGTGGAAATCTTGTCAACCTCAACGATGTCGCCGACAGCAACCTTGTGCTGGCGACCACCGCTGCGCACGATGGCGTACACGCGGATCTCTCTCTCACTCGGAACGGATCCCCTGATGCCAGCCGCCCGCGCGGGCCGGGGCCCACGACAGTCCGGAAGGATGAGCGGCCTCCCCCGGGGACGGATCACCGGGAGGGATGTGCTCAGGGGGTAGGCGCACAGAAACACGCCGAGGGTCAAGATTACGGGGCGGGGAGCGGGGGGTCAAACCGGGTGCCGCGCTCCCCGCGCGGGCACCCGCCCCCGGTCACCGGCACCCGGTCCCGGCGCTCCCGCACCGCCGGATCCTCACTCAGCCGAAGTACTCGTCCGGGTCCAGCCCGCCCATGCACACGGCCCCGTTGACCCCGAAGTTGTTGCCCGCGTTGCTGCTGAACTTGCCGGGCCCGATCGTGCCGACGAGCGTGTACCGGGTGCCCGCCCTCCACTCCCAGACAGCCGCGTTCACCGGCAGGTTGTTCACGTACGACCCGATGTCACTCATGTAGCTCGGACTCGCCGACAGGATGAAGCAGGCCTTGGTGCTCGTCGAAGTCAGAGCGAGCCCCTTGTAGTTGATGAAGTCGTACAGACAGAGCTTCCCTGCCGGGCAGCCGCCCACCGCCGCCGCGGGTGCCGCGGTGGCGCCGAGAGCGCCGGCCGCCATCGCCATCCCGCTCACCGCGAGAGTCGCCTTACGGATCCAAGCCATGGTGAGAGCCCTTCGTCGATACGGAGTGTGCGGCGTGCACCGCGTGAACCTACGGACATCCGGATCACGCTGCCCGGCTTCCGCACCGCACCTGGCCGGATTACCTTGCCCTCCGCGTCTCTCTGACCGGATTTCGCCGCGAGCCGTCCCCGGGGCCCGGTGATCATCCACCGTGTCGTCGTCCGGGGCCCTGCGTGGAGCCGGGCCTCACCTGGCCCGGGGCCCCGCGTGGAGCCGGGCCTCACCTGGCCCCTGGACCTGCCCGGGGCCCAGTACTCTGCTCCTTGGCTCGTTCCGGGCCCTCGGCCGGCGTATGCCGCCCCATGGACACGAACGGCCCGCCGAGGGCATATCGCCCCGGCAGATCCCGCACTCGAAGATAGTGACCAGATGCCCGCTGCCTCGATACCCGCGCGCGGCACGCGTGACCAGATGCCCGCTGCCTCGATACCCGCGCGCGGCACGCGTGACCGGCTGCCTTCGCTGACCGGCCTGCGGTTCTGGGCCGCGTTGGTCGTCGTCCTCTACCACCTGTCGCGGCAGGCGGGGCAGCTGCCCTGGATCAGCGATCTGGCCTGGTACGGGCGTAGCGGTGTGACGTTCTTCTTCGTGCTGTCCGGCTTCGTGCTGGCCTGGACGTACGACGGCAAGGCCGTGCCGGCCCGTGTCTTCTTCTGGCGGCGCTTCGCCCGTATCTGGCCGCTGATGGCCGTGTCCGTGGTGGCCTCGATGGTCGTGTGGCACCTTCTGGGCACCGCTGTGTCCTTCAGGGGCGCCGCAGCGAGTCTGGGCCTTGTGAACACCTGGGTGCCGGTTCAGCAGTACATCAAGGGCGGCAACCCGGCCGCCTGGTCCCTGAGCGACGAGGCCTGGTTCTACCTGCTGTTCCCCGCGCTGCTGGCGCTTCCTCTGCTGCGGTCGGCGCGTGGGCGGGTCTGGTGCGTGGTCATCCTGTGCGCCGCCTCGGTGGCCGCGTGGCTGAGCGGTTCGTTCTTCGACGACCCCGCGGTCCGGACCTGGGCGATCGACTACTTTCCGCCGACCCGCACGATCCAGTTCGTGCTCGGTGTGGTCACCGGCCTGGCGCTGAAGCGCGGTTGGCGGCCGCCCGTGGGGCTCCCTGTCGCCATCGCTCTGGCCATCGCCGCCCACATCGCCCTCGTGCCGTGGCACCGCGCGGTCCCGGACGGCCTCTGGTACGGCCCGTACAGCGCCTCCCAGCTGCTCACGGCTCCGCTGTTCGCCCTCCTCGTGGCCGCGGCGGCCACGGCCGACCTCGAAGGCCGCAGGACGGGTCTGGGAGGTCCGTGGATGATCAGGCTCGGCCACTGGTCGTTCGCCTGGTACCTCTTCCACGAGATCGTGATCCGGGCGTACCTCGGGCACTTGGGCAAGCCGGTCGGCGAGACCGCCGTCCTGACGGTCTGGCTGGCGGTCCTGGCGATCAGCCTCACCATCGCGGCGATCGCCTACCAATGGGTCGAACACCCCGTGGAGCGTCTGCTCCGCCGCCACGGTCCGGGCGGTGGTGCTCCGCGCGCCGCGGCCGGTACGCCGGACGGAGAGACGCCCGGGACCGCGGCACCGGGCCGGCCCCACGCTCCCTCCGGGAAGTAGCCCCGTACGGCGCAGGCGGCCGTCCCCTGCTTCCCGCCCGGGAGCTCGTACGGACCGCCGGTGCGCGGCTCGTATGCTCTCGGCAAGTCCTCGCTCCGGAAGGTATGACACGTGAACTACAGGGTTCAGCCCACCGCCCAGGTCGACGCCAGCGCCGAGATCGGCGACGGCAGCAGCGTCTGGGAGCTCGCCCAGATCCGTGAGGGCGCCAAGCTCGGCGAGGGATGTGTGGTGGGCCGCGGTGCGTACGTGGGCACCGGCGTGCAGATCGGCGACAACGTCAAGCTCCAGAACTACGCCCTGGTGTACGAGCCCGCCGAGCTCGGCGACGGCGTGTTCGTCGGCCCGGCCGTGGTCCTCACCAACGACCACAACCCGCGCTCCGTCGACCCCGAGGGCAAGCAGAAGCGCGGCGGCGACTGGGAGGCCGTCGGTGTGAAGGTCGCCGAGGGCGCCTCGTTGGGGGCGCGTTCGGTCTGCGTGGCACCGGTACGGATCGGTCGCTGGGCCATGGTCGCGGCGGGGGCCGTGGTCACCAAGGACGTGGCCGACTTCGCCCTCGTCGTCGGCGTGCCGGCCCGGCAGATCGGCTGGGTGGGCCGAAGCGGCGTCCGCCTCGTCGAGCGACCGGACGAGGCCGGCGTATGGGAGTGCCCCCAGTCCGGCGCGGTGTACACGGAGGAGAAGGGCGTCCTGTCCGAGCGCTGAATGGACCAGACCGATACCCGACCGACGACGGGGGGGAGGTCGCCCGGTCCACCGGGAGCCCCTGTGGACGTCCGACATCGCATCCAGGGTCGCGGCCCTCACTGCGGGACCGGCGCGAGGTCCTCTCCAGGACGGCGGACAGGTGAGTTCCACTTCCCGAAGGTGTGCGGACGGCCATCTTCCCGCCCAGCCCGGTTACCGGGTCTCCCGCTCCCGCCCGTCCTCGACGGGAACTGAAGCAGACGTACGAAGCATCCCGCCGGAAATCCGGCGGGTCGCGCGCATTTCTCCTCCCTCAAGGAGACCCGCCCCTTTTTGTTCGCCTGATTGTTATCAGGCTGCGGAAGGGCACCGGCACAGGCCCCGACGCAGGTGACAGCGCTGTAACACGCCTTTCACACCCCCGAGGTGGAGCGCCTGGGGCCCGGCGATTGCCTACCATTGCCATGACATCCCGTGTGTGACCTGACCCAGAAGAAGAGTGCTCAGTGAAAGTCATCAGCATCGTCGGTGCCCGTCCACAATTGGTGAAGCTGGCGCCCATCTCGGCCGCCTTCGCAGGTACGGAACACGAGCACTTCATCGTGCACACGGGACAGCACTACGACGCGGACCTGTCCGACGTCTTCTTCGACGGGCTCGGTATCCCGGATCCCGATGTACACCTGGGCGTCGGCTCCGGAAGTCATGGAGCGCAGACGGGATCCGTGCTCACCGCGCTCGACCCGGTCCTCGAACGGGAGCAACCGGACTGGGTCTTGGTCTACGGGGACACCAACTCCACCATCGCGGGCGCGCTGTCCGCCGTGAAGATGCACCTCCCGGTGGCTCACCTGGAAGCTGGACTGCGCTCCTTCAACCGGCGCATGCCGGAGGAGCACAACCGCGTGCTGACCGACCACTGCGCGGACCTTCTTCTGGCGCCGACCGAAGAGGCGATGCGCCACCTGGCGGCCGAGGGGCTCTCCGAGCGTTCCGAGCTGGCCGGCGATGTGATGGTCGACATCTGCCTGCGGATCCGTGACGCGGTGCTCGCCGGCGAGCACGCGGCGCCCGCGCTGCCCGAGGGAATCGACCCGACGCAGCCCTTCCTCCTCGCCACGTTGCACCGGCCGGACAACACCGACGACCCCGCACGGCTGTCGGCGATCCTCGAGTCGCTGGCCGGCCTGCCCCTCCCGGTCGCGCTGCTCGCCCACCCCCGTCTTGTCTCCCGTGCCGAAGCGCACGGCATCAAGCTGAACCAGGGCGCCGTGCATGTCGGCCGTCCTCTCCCGTACGCCGGTCTCGTCGCTGCCGTGCTGGCCTCCTCGGGTGTCGTCACCGACTCCGGCGGCCTGCAGAAGGAAGCTTTCCTCCTCGAGAGGATCACGACGACGATCCGCCCCGAGACGGAGTGGGTGGAGACGGTGGACACCGGCTGGAACGTGCTCGTTCCCGACCCGCACCGCATGGACGCGGACACCTGGGCCGCCACGGTCACCCGGCCGACGCCCACGGCCGACCCCGGCACGCCGTACGGCGACGGGCACGCCGCCGAGAACGTCGTCCGGATCATGGAAGAGTGGAAGGGGGGAAGCCGGCACGCGTGACATACGGAGCGCCGTTCGCGGCGCTAATACGTATATGTCACCGTGCTAGCGTCATCCGTTATGTCAGCGTCTTCCAGGTCCGGGGTGCCCACAAAAGGCGCACGGCCGCATGTGATCTACCTTGCCATCGGTTTTCCGCCAGCCGCCAAGAGCTGTGCGTACCGGATGCGCGAGACTGCGAATCAGTTCATCAAGGCGGGCTGGGACGTCACCGTCGTCACGATCGCCCAGGAGTCCTGGGAGCGGGACTCGGGCGTCGACCTCACCCTCCTGGACCAGGTCGACCCGCTGGTGAACATCGTCGAACTGCCTTTGTCGCGTGAGGACCTGGAGACGGACATCCGTCTTTACAGCGAGGACCGCGCGCTCAAGCCCAACGCCTGGGTCGCTCAGCTTCGGACCCGTCAGACCACGACCTTCCCGGAGGCCAACTTCGGCGAGTGGCGCGGCGCGCTCGAGCAAGCCGTGCTGGACATCCACGGGGAACACCGGGCGGACCTCCTCCTGGCCAGCTGCGTGCCGTACGTCAACCTCGCCGCTGCGTGGAAGCTGTGGGAGCACGCCCGCGTGCCGTACGCGGTCGACTTCCGTGACGGCTGGTCCATCGACGTCATCGAAGGCGTGGAGGCCTTCTCCCGCGACTCCGAACTCGGTCGCTGGGAACGCAAGATCCTGGATCACGCGGTCTCCCTCTGGGTGGTCAACGATCCGATCGCCGATCACTACCGCTCGCGGTACCCGGACTTCGCCGATCGAGTGCGCGTCGTACGCAACGGATATGACGCGGACAGCTCGCCGGGCCGTGCCCACAAGCCCGATCCCGAGTCGGGTCTCGTGTTCGGCTATCTGGGCACGGTGAACTTCACCGCCCAGCACCTGGAGACGGTGCTGAATGCCTGGCGGGCGGCTCGCGCGCAGGAACCGCTGTTGGCCGGGTCTCGCTTCGAGGTGCGCGGTCACATCGGCAACGGCGCCGGCCGTGAAGCCAACCGGCACGCAGAGATCCTCAAGCAGGCGGAGGCCGACGGCGTCCGCTTCGGAGGACCCGCCGCCAAGGCCGAGGTTGCCTCGATCTACGCCGGCTGGGACGCCATGGTCCTCATCCTCATCGGGGGCCGCTTCGTGACTTCGGGCAAGGTGTACGAGTACATGGCGACGGGACTTCCGATCGTTTCCGCCCACGTGGTCGAGCACGACGCGTCGAACGTCCTCGACGGCCATCCGCTGTGGACCGGTGCGGTCGGCCTGGACGAGGAAGCCTTGACCCGGTCGTTCATCCAGGCGGCACACATGGCCGTCGAGACCAGCGACGCGGTGCACGCGGAGGCCATGGCCCATGCGGACCAGTTCACCCGCGAGGTGCTGATGACTGCCGCTGTGAAGGAGCTGATCGATCAGCTCGCCACGGACGAGGCAGCGAGCACACCCGCCAAGGACACGGCTGTCCTCGCCGAGAAGTCGATCGTCACCGGAGGGACCGCATCGTGACCGAGGTTCTGTTCATCGCGACCAGGAGACCCGAATTCGGAATCCTCACGGACACCGTGGTGAAGTTCCGCGACCGGGATGCCAAGGTCTACCTGGCCGGTACTTTCCACATGGAGCCGGTCACCGAGGAGCTTTCCGGAGCGGCGCTGGAGGGCGTTCATCAGCTTCCGCGAGGTCTCTCCCGGAGAAGCACATCGGTACGGCGCAAGGCCAAGGCGTCGCCTGCGGGAATGCGGGTATGGCTGCAGGCACAGCGGGACCGCTGGTTGCGACGACGGGCCCTGAGCGCCCAGGTCCTGGTGGCTCTGGACCCGGGCGCCGTCTACACCGTGTGGCGGCTCTCGCAGTACAACCCGACGGCGGAAGCTCACTTCGGTGTCGCCGCGGGTCTGAGGGCGCTCGACAAGCTCAAGGAGCAGGGAACGGCCGCACGCCAGGCCAGTCTCCCCGCGCTGGGTGCCGTCGCCAAGGACGTACGCCGGTCGATCGACGGCCTCCCGGCCGCCATGATGCGTACCGCCACCGCCCGCCCGGTCATGCGCTCCACCGTGGGCGCCCGTCTGTGGCGCTCCGCGGTGACCGCACCGGGTGTCCCGGTCAAGGCGCGGGTGGCGGCCTCCCGCTACGTCGCGGAGGGCATGCAGTGGGCCGGCCGGACCAGCGGGGCGGCCATAGCGCTCACATCGGCGGCGGCGAGGATCCCTGATCCCGCCGTACGGGCGGAACTGCTGTACGAGGGCGTCATGACGGAGATCGCCAGGGGCATCAGTCCCCGCGATCTCGGCAATGCGGTCAGTGCCCAGCTGGCCTACGCCGACGAGCAGTACGCCCAGGACAACTACGAGGTCGCCTCCGAGGCACTGAACAAGGCTCTGTTCCTCGACTTCCACCGGGTCCTGCACATAGACCAGCTGAGCTCGCCTCTCGCCGAGCACGCGGAGGGCTACATCAAGCGCCTCCACGGCTCGACCGCGTTCCAGGCCGTCTCCCGTGCCCGCGGCAGGAAGACTCCTCCGGCCGATCCTCCGACCGACCGGCCGCTGCGGCTGCTCGTCACCACGAGCGCCAACGCCAACTTCCTGCACCACGTCCTGGCACTGTACGAGGACCACCCTCAGGTCGAGCTCCGCTACCTGGACCTCGCTGCCCAGAAGTCGCTCAAGCGCATCTCGTGGGCCGGGCGCCTCATGCTGGAGGACCGGCTGGCCGACGGCGCGTCCGACTACCAGGCGGACGTCGAGCGGCTGATGCGGCCGTACCTGGACTGGGCGGACACGGTGTTCCTCGACTGGTCGGTCGGACCCGCCTCGATGCTGACCACCATCGATCCCGGTGACACGCGCATCGTGGTGCGGCTGCACAGCTACGAGGCGTTCACTCGCTGGCCGCACATGACGGACTTCTCCCGTGTCGACGACCTCATCTTCGTCGCCCCGCACGTGCGGGACCTGGTCACGTCACTGGTGCCGCAGTTGCGGAGCGATTCCGCTCCCCGCATGCATCTGCTCGACAACGCGATGGACCTGTCGGGCTTCGTCCGCCCCAAGTCCGCGGACGCCCGCTTCAACCTCGGCCTGATCGGAGTCAGTCAGGTCGCGAAGGATCCGCTCTGGGCCGTGGACGTGCTCAAGCGTGTTCGTGAACACGACGAGCGTTACCGTCTGCTGCTCGTGGGCGGCGACATGGATCCGAAGACCAGCAAGGCCACCAGCGACTACCTGAAGCTCTTCGAGCGGGAGCTGGCGCCTCTGGTCGAGTCCGGCGCGGTGGTGCGTCTGGGTCCCACCGACGACGTGCCAGGCGCTTTGACCGACATCGGCGTGATCCTGAGCTCGTCCGTACGCGAGGGATGCCATGTGGGGCTGATGGAAGGCGCCGCGAGCGCCGCCCTCCCGGTCGTCCGTGACTGGCCCTTCTACGCCGGTCGGGCGAACAGCGCACGGACTCTGTACCCCGAAGGCTGGGTGGTCGACTCACCAGAGGAAGCCGCACGGCGGATCCTGGACATCACCTCGACCGAGGAGTCCTGGCAGAAGGCGGGCGAGCTGGCCTCGGAGCACGCGGTCTCGACCTGGGACTGGAGCGTGGTCCAGAAGCAGTTCGACCGGCTCTTCCTCGACGAGGTCTGATCCACGTACGACAACGGCTGAGGCCCGCACCCCCGGGGGGTGCGGGCCTCAGCCGTTGTCTCAGGTCTCAGCGCTTCATCGGCGTGCGTCCGGGTGTCTCAGACACCACCCGTCCCAGGCCGAGGCCACCATTGCACGGATGTCGTGGCGCGACGTCCAGCCCAGCTCACGCCTGATGCTGTCGGAAGCAGCGACGACCCTGGCGGGGTCCCCGGGGCGTCGCTCCTCGACCACGGGCTTCAGCTCCGCGTAACCGGTGATGTCCTGGATGACATCGACCATCTCGCTGACCGAGACCCCTTGGCCACGGCCTATGTTGAGCACCAGGGACGCCGACCGGTCGTCCAGGAGCCGCTGAGCAGCTGCGAGATGGGCCGTGGCGACATCTTCGACGTGTATGTAGTCGCGGACGCATGTGCCGTCGGGAGTGGCGTAGTCGTCGCCGAAGATCCGTGGCGACTCGTTGCTCGTGAGCCGTTCGAAAACCATCGGGACCAGGTTGAAGACGCCGTCGTCCCCCAGTTCGGCCGACGCCGCTCCCGCCACGTTGAAGTACCGCAGAGAGACCGTAGCCATGCCGTGGGCCTTACCGGCCGCGGCCACCATCCACTCACCGGCCAGCTTCGTCTCCCCGTACGGGCTCAGAGGCCGGCAGGGAGTTTCCTCCGTCACCAGGTCGACATCGGGCATGCCGTAGACGGCCGCCGAGGAGGAGAACACGAAGCGGTCCACGCCGGCGTCGCAGGCGGCGTCGAGCAGGACTCGCAGCCCCTCGACGTTCTCGTGGTAGTAGTGAAGCGGACGGTCGACCGACTCGGCGACCCGCTTCTTTCCCGCGATGTGCACGATGCCGGTCACCGCGTGCTCGCGCAGTACTCGGCCGACCACGTCCCGGTCGAGTACGGACCCTCGCACCAATGGCACCTCCGCCGGGAGCCTCTCGGCGCGGCCGGTACTGAGGTCGTCGAGGACGACGACGGAGGTGTGGCCTGCCATCGCCCTGACGACGTGCGACCCGATGTATCCGGCGCCACCTGTGATCAGCCAGGTCATCGGATCACCCGCCGATGACGACGCGTCGTACGCCCGCCCACTTGGCCGGGTCGGTCGTACGACGGCCGTCGACCAGGACGCGGACGTCCGGCAGGTCGGCGGCGGCCAGCTCGCGGTACTCGGCGTGGTCGGCCTGCAGGATCGCGGCGGTGACGGCCTGGCCCTCGTGCGGCACGAGGCCGTGCGCGGTCAGCTCGTCCGCCGTGTACATGGGGTCCGAGACGAACGGCACCGCGCCGCGCGCCTTCAGTGCCTCGACGACGCCGAAGACGCCGGAGAAGGCGGTCTCCTTGACGCCACCGCGGTAGGCGGCGCCCAGCACCAGGACGCCGACGCCGTCCAGGTCGCCGTAGGCGGCGGCCAGCAGGTCGACGGAGTACTCGGGCATCGCGGCGTTGGCCTCACGGGCCGAGCGCACGACGGTGGCCTCCGGGTCGTTCCACAGGTACATCCGCGGGTAGATCGGGATGCAGTGGCCGCCGACGGCGATGCCGGGCTGGTGGATGTGGCTGTAGGGCTGGCTGTTGCAGGCCTCGATGACCTTCTTGACGTCGATGTCGTTCTTGTCGGCGAACCGGGCGAACTGGTTGGCCAGACCGATGTTGACGTCGCGGTAGGTGGTCTCGGCGAGCTTGGCGAGCTCGGAGGCCTCCGCCGTGCCGAGGTCCCAGACGCCGTTCGGACGCGGCAGGTCCTCGCGGTCGTCGAAGTCGAGCACGGCCTCGTAGAACTCCACGCCGCGCTGCGTGGACGCCTCGTCGATACCGCCGACGAGCTTGGGGTAGCGGCGCAGGTCCGCGAAGACGCGGCCGGTCAGCACGCGCTCCGGGGAGAAGACGAGGTGGAAGTCCACGCCCGGGGTCAGGCCGGAGCCCTCGGCGAGCATGGGCGCCCAGCGGGTGCGGGTGGTGCCGACGGGCAGGGTGGTCTCGTAGCTGACGAGGGTGCCGGGCTTCAGGCCCGCGGCGATCGCCTTCGTCGCCGAGTCCATCCAGCCGAAGTCCGGGGTGCCCTCGGCGTCCACGAACAGCGGGACGACGACCACGACGGCGTCGGACGCGGCGACCGCGGCCGTCGTGTCCGTGGTCGCGGAGAGGAGGCCCGCGCCCACGGTCTCCTTGAGCTTGACGTCCAGGTCGTGCTCACCGGGGAACGGCTCGGTGGCCGCGTTGACCAGCTCGACGACCTTCTCGTTGACGTCCGCGCCCACGACCTTGTGGCCCTTGGCCGCGAACTGCACGGCGAGCGGAAGGCCGATCTTGCCGAGCGCGACTACACAGATGTTCATCGGATTACTTTCCTCTTCAGCCTGGACAGCTTGCGGCGCAGGCGCCTGAACACACCCGTCTTCGTCTCCCACAGTGGTGCGGTCGTGATGACGAGACGGCCCTTCGGATTCACGTTGGCGGCGACACGGTGTGGCACCGCTCCTCCCCAACGCCGGGCGAGCGGCATCGGAAGGCCGTCGGCCCGCACGGGAATCTCGTACACCGAGCCTGCCACGTCGACGTAGACCCGAACGCCGCGCTTGGCATTGACCGGCTTGATGGGGATGCGGGCGGTCAGGCGGGTTCTCGTCCCGTCCATCACTGTTTCTCTGGCGAACTCGCCCACCACGTTCAGCGGCCCTGCTCCGGCAGACAGCCGGCGCGCGCCCGGTTTGTCCGCGCTCTTGGGCATCGCGCCCTGCGCCAGCGCTACGACCGCCGAGGACGTGTCGCCGATGACACCGAGCCTCAGAACGAGCGCGAGCGAGAGTTCCGCCCCCTCCTGCTCCCACTCGGCCGATTCGAGCTCCGTGTGTTTCGCGAGCCGGCCGGCCACGCCTTCACCCAGGACTTCGTAGTAGCGGTCGGGCAGTCCGACCGCACTGTCCCTGAAGCCCGGGTACGTCGCGAACGCCCGCCCGTCCTCGAGCAGAAACGGCGGAGCCCCGTACTCGGCCTCGTCCGTGAGAGCACGGGAGAGCTCGTCGACCGCGCCCCGAAGGGCAAGGCCGAAACGCACGCGTCGGGTCACGCCCGTATTGTCACGCAGCTCGTCGGTGAAGTACGCGTCGAGCAGTGAGGCTATTCCTTCGCACACCTGGCGCTTGGTTTCCGCATCGAGGGATACGAAATCCTTCTGCAGAAGCTTGGACAGCTCCCACTCGAAATGCCGCTTGAAAACTGCATCACGCTTCGGGCCGGGCTCGATCAGACCGGCAACATGCTCCATGATCTTGGCGGCGCAGCCAAGACGTGCCAGATGATCGGCTCGATAGGTGATATTGCTGGCGTCGCCGCGTTTGACCGCGTAATAGCACGTGTAGTCGGCAACTACCGAAATCTTGCGAGCTCGTACACACGCCTCGATAGTGAATGGCTGATCGCTGCCGACCGGCATGTCTTCCGGAAAGCGCAGGTTGTGCTTTTCAACGAGCTCGCGCCGGAAGAGCTTGGTATTGGCCAGCGTGTAGGGGAGCGCGGACTCATACAGGCTGATATCCGGATCGCTCTCCGCATAGAGCTTCTGGTGCACGTAGCGGCCGTTGGTGCCGACCATCTTGCCGACGACCACGTCGGAACCGTGCTCGTCGGCACACGACACCATTCGCTCCAGCGCTTCCTCACCGAGGTAGTCGTCGGAGCCGATGAAATAGACGTAACGGCCGGTGGCCACCTCCAGGGCGCGATTGCTCGGTGCGGCCGGGCCACCGGAGTTCTCCTGGTGCAGCACGGTGAACGTGTCGGGGAACTTCGCTGCGAAACGGTCCAGTTCGGCCCCGCTGTCGTCCGTCGACCCGTCGTCCACTGCGACGACCTGCAGGCGGTCAAGGCCGATGCTCTGCCCTGCCAGCGAGTTCAGACACTCCGTCAGGTACGGCATGGTGTTGTAGACGGCTACAACGACGGTCACATCCGGTCTGGTCAACTCTGCAGCTCCTGACCGACTTCCTGCCCGCCCGAAAGTTGTACGGTGGTGCGGTTCTTCGCCGACTCCAGAACCGCTGCCGCGACCTCAACGGTACGCAGCCCCTGCCGCAATGTGCAGATATCGGCCGACTCGCCCCGCACCGCGTCCCTGAAGAGCTCGTGCTCGACCAGCAGCGGCTCGCGCTTCGGGATCGCGTAGCGGATCATGTCGCCCTCGGAGACCCCGCGGAACGCGCGCAGCGCCTCCCACTCGGTGGTCACCGCCGCGTTCGAGTGGAACGTCAGGTCGGCGGTGAGGGTGTCGGCGATGTAGCAGCCGCGCTCGCCCGTGACCGAGGTGAAGCGCTCCTTGAGCGGGCTCAGCCAGTTGACCAGGTGGTTGACCATGGTGCCGTCGGAGAGCTGGCCCACCGCGGAGACCATGTCCTCGTGCGGACGGCCCGACTTGGAGACGGTGTGGGCCGCGATCGAGGTGTACGTCTGGCCGGTGACCCAGCCCGTGAGGTCGATGTCGTGCGTGGCGAGGTCCTTGACCACACCGACGTCCGCGATGCGGTGCGGGAAGGGGCCCTGGCGGCGGGTGACGACCTGGAAGACGTCGCCGAGCTCGCCGGCCTCCAGGCGGCTGCGCAGCGAGCGCAGGGCCGGGTTGCAGCGCTCGATGTGGCCGACGCCGGCCACCAGGCCGCGCGACTCGAAGGCCTCGACGAGGCGGCGGGCGCCCTCGACGGTGTCGGCGAGCGGCTTCTCGATCAGGGCGCAGACGCCCGCGTCGGCCAGCTGGAGGCCGACCTCTTCGTGCAGGGCGGTCGGGCAGGCCACGACCGCGTAGTCGATGCCGAGCGCGAGGAGTTCCTCGACGGTCGACAGGACGGGGGCGCCCTGCGCCCAGCCGTTCTTGTCGCCCATCGGGTCGACGACGCCGACCAGCTCCACGCCTTCGAGTCCGGCGAGGACCCGGGCGTGGTGGCGCCCCATGGAGCCGAGGCCGACGAGGCCGGCCTTCAGTACGGCGGTGCTCACAGGTTCCCCCCCAGTGCGTTCACCGCGTCGGCGATGCGCGCGAGGTCGCCCTCACCGAGCGACGGGTGGACGGGAAGCGAGACGACCTCGGCGGCCGCGCGCTCGGTCTCCGGCAGGTCCCAGTTCCGGCCGGCCTTCTGGTCCGGCTCCCAGTACGGCTTCAGCCGGTGGATCGGGGTCGGGTAGTACACGGCGTTGCCGATGCCCGCCTCGGTGAGCTTGGCCATCGCGGCCTCACGGTCGCCCCGCACCCGGATCGTGTACTGGTGGTAGACGTGGCGGGCGCCCTCGGCGACCGGCGGCACCGTCACGTTCGGGGCGGTGATGTGCGCGTCGAGGTAGGCGGCG
This sequence comes from Streptomyces sp. NPDC104381, assembly GCF_055583745.1. Lineage (NCBI taxonomy): Bacteria > Bacillati > Actinomycetota > Actinomycetes > Kitasatosporales > Streptomycetaceae > Streptomyces > Streptomyces sp. NPDC104381. Next base: position 268,808 of record NZ_JBVJNK010000001.1, on the reverse strand, counting down.
TTGGCGCGGCGCTGCTCGGTCCAGCCGGCCACCTTGGTGAGCTGTACGCGGCCGACGGCGGCGGCCACGTCCGTCATGCGCATGTTGGCGCCGACGATCTCGTTGGCGTACCGCTGCTCCATGCCCTGGTTGCGCAGGAGGCGCAGGGTGCGGGCGAGTTCGGCGTCGGCCGTGGTGACCATGCCGCCCTCGAGGGAGTGCATGTTCTTCGTCGGGTAGAAGCTGAACGTTCCGCCTTCGCCGAACGCCCCGACGGGGGTGCCGTTCAGGGCCGCGGCGTGCGCCTGGCACGCGTCTTCGACGACGGCGAGTTTGTGCTTCCGCGCAATGGGCATGAGCTTGTCCATCGCCGCCGGGTGACCGTAGAGGTGCACCGGCATGATGGCGGCCGTGCGCGGCGTCACGGCTGCTTCGACCGCGGCCGGGTCCAGGCCGTAGCTGCCGGGCTCGATGTCGGCGAACACCACGTCGGCGCCGACGAGTCGGACGGCGTTGGCGGAGGCGGCGAAGGAGAACGACGGGACGATCACCTCGTCACCCGGGCCGATACCGAGGGCGAGCAGCAGCATGTGCAGAGCCGAGGTACCGGAGTTGACGGCGACGCAGTGGCGGCCGTCGACCAGCTCGGAGAAGCCCTCCTCGAAGGCCGCGACCTCCGGGCCCTGCACGACGCGACCGCTGCGCAGCACGCGTACCGCGGCCTCGATCTCCTCTTCACCGATGACCGGGCGGGCAGCAGGAATCGGCTGCTCGTTGATGCTCGTCATGGACGTCCTCCTTGAACACCGCAAGAGCTCTTCACAGGCAGAGGTCCGGGGTGCGGGACGTCTCACGAGGCCGCGCATAACCCCACCGGCGGATCGCCGACGCCCTACCGAGGAAACTGGACCCGGTCGGTCCTGAACCGGGTCGGTCACCGACCGTAGTTCCATTCCAGGAACTTCACAGGCAGCGACCGCCGTCACATTATCAGGGATTTCTCAGGTGATTTCGGGCTCGTTAACCGGCCCGTGCATCAGTTCTGAAACAAAGCACGTGTCCCGCCCCGAAGTCTTCGGAGCGGGACACGGATCGATGAACAACCGGTTACGGAATGCTCAGTCGGCGGTCGTTCCCGAGTCGGCGGACGACGTCGAGGCCGTCACGGAAGGCGACGACTGCTCGGCGGCGACGGTCTTCTTCGTCGCTGCCTTCTTCGTCGTCGTCTTCTTCGCGGTGGTCTTCTTCGCGGCCGTCTTGGCTGCCGCCTTCTTGGGGGCGGCGGCCTTCTTCGCCGTGGCCTTCTTGGCGGTCTTCCGCGCCGCGGCCTTCTTCACCGGGGCTTCGGACTCCTCGGTGACGGACTCGGCGCCGGACTCCGTGGCGGAGGCGCCGGGCGTGTCGGACTCGGCGTCCGCGACCACGACGACCGCTGCCTCCTCGGCCCCGGCCGGTGACCCCGCCGGAGCGGTGGCCTTACGGGTCGCGCGGCGACGGGCACGCGGCGGGGCCGCGGGAGCGGACTCCTCGTCAGCCACCGGAGCCTCGGGCGCCGTCGCCTTCTCCGAGGACGCCTTGTCCGCGGAGGCGGGCGCCGGGGCCTCGACCACCGGGTCCTCGGCCGCGACGGGCTCTGCCGCGGGCTCGGCCGGGTGGACCGGCGGCGTCACGTCGGCCTGCTGGGGCGAGCCCGCCGGGGCGGACGCCTTCCGGGTCGCCCTGCGGCGCGTACGGGCCGGGGGTGCGGCCTCCGCCTCGGGTGCGGCGGGAGCCTCCACCGGGGCCTCGGCCACCGGCTCGGGCTGCCGCTTCTCCTCGGAAGCCGAAGCGGCCGAAGCAGCCGGAGCCGCCGGGGCGGCCGGCTCGGCCGGGGCCGCCGGAGCGGCCCCTTCCGCCGCAGCGGGCGCACCGGCCGGAGCCGTGACCTTGCGGGTCGCGCGCCGGCGGCCACGGCCGCGGGACGCCGCCGCCTCCGCCTCGGCCGGGCTGCTGTACAGCTCCTCGTCGGCGACGAACTCCGGCTCGGGCAGCGCCACCGGGGCGGCGACCTCGGCGGCCACCTCGGCCTCGGTCTCGGCCTCGGCGTGCTGCTCGGTGTGCTCGTGCTCCTGGCCGTGCTCGTGCCCGGAGCCGCCGCGGCCGCGCTTCTTGGACCGCTTGCCACCACCGCCGCCGCCGGACGCCGTGGGCTGCTCCATGTGGACGATCACACCGCGCCCGTTGCAGTGGACACAGGTCTCGGAGAAGGACTCCAGCAGACCCTGGCCCACCCGCTTACGGGTCATCTGGACCAGGCCCAGCGAGGTGACCTCGGCGACCTGGTGCTTCGTACGGTCGCGGCCCAGGCACTCCAGCAGACGCCGCAGCACCAGGTCCCGGTTGGACTCCAGCACCATGTCGATGAAGTCGACGACGACGATGCCACCGAGGTCACGCAGCCGCAGCTGACGCACGATCTCCTCGGCCGCCTCCAGGTTGTTCTTGGTGACGGTCTCCTCGAGGTTTCCGCCCTGGCCGGTGAACTTGCCGGTGTTGACGTCGACGACGACCATCGCCTCGGTCTTGTCGATCACCAGGGAGCCGCCGCTCGGCAGGTAGACCTTGCGGTCCAGCGCCTTCATCAGCTGCTCGTCGATGCGGTACGTCGCGAAGACGTCGACCTCGGACGTCCAGCGCGACAGCCGGTCGGTGAGGTCCGGCGCCACGTGCGAGACGTAGCCGTGGATGGTCTCCCAGGCGTCGTCACCGCTGACGATCACCTTCGAGAAGTCCTCGTTGAAGATGTCGCGGACGACCCGGACGGTCATGTCCGGCTCGCCGTAGAGCAGCGTCGGCGCGTTGGAGCTGCTGGTGTTCTTCGACTTCTTCTGGATCTCTTCCCACTGGCCCTGCAGCCGCTCGACGTCGCGGCGCAGCTCGTCCTCGCTCGCGCCCTCGGCCGCGGTGCGCACGATGACGCCCGCGTCCTCGGGGACGATCTTCTTGAGGATGGTCTTCAGCCGGGCGCGCTCGGTGTCGGGCAGCTTGCGGCTGATGCCGGTCATCGAGCCCTCGGGCACGTAGACCAGGTAGCGGCCGGGCAGCGAGACCTGGCTGGTCAGGCGGGCACCCTTGTGGCCGATCGGGTCCTTCGTCACCTGGACGAGGACGGACTGGCCGGACTTGAGCGCGGTCTCGATGCGGCGCGGCCCGTGGGCCATGCCGAGCGCCTCGAAGTTGACCTCGCCGGCGTACAGGACGGCGTTGCGGCCCTTGCCGATGTCGACGAAGGCGGCCTCCATGGACGGCAGTACGTTCTGCACCTTGCCCAGGTAGACGTTGCCGACGTAGCTGGTGGCCTGCTCCTTGTTGACGTAGTGCTCGACGAGCACGTTGTCCTCGAGGACGCCGATCTGGGTGCGCTCGCCGCTCTGGCGAACGACCATGACGCGCTCGACGGCCTCACGGCGGGCCAGGAACTCGGCCTCGGTGATGATCGGCACACGGCGGCGGCCCTGCTCGCGCCCCTCGCGGCGGCGCTGCTTCTTGGCCTCCATACGGGTCGAGCCCTTGATGGACTGGACCTCGTCGAAGCCGGTGCCGGGCTCGCGCTCGGCCTCCTTCTTACGGGGCTCGCGGACCTTGACGACGGTGCGCTCCGGGTCGTCGGCTCCGGTGCCCGTGTCCTCGCCGGAGGCGTCCCCGCTACGGCGGCGACGGCGGCGACGGCGACGGCTGCTGCTGGAGCCGGAGGAGGACTCGTGCTCGTCGTGGTCGTCGTCCTCGTCGTCCTGTCCCTGCTGCTCGTCCTCGGAACGGTCCGAGGCGGCGTCGTCCTGCTGCTCCGCGTCGTCCGTGTCGTTGGCCTCGCCGCGACGGCGGCGACGGCCGCCACGACGGCGGCGGCGGGAGGGCCGGTCGCCGTACTCGTCCGTCTCGTCGCCCTCGTGCTCGGCGTCCGTGCCGGTCTCGGCCTCGTCCTCGACGGGAGCGGCGGCCTCGGCGGGCTGCTCGGCCGGCAGCGTGACCGGCGTCGCGGCGGGCTCGGTCTCGACGGCCTCGCCACGACGGCGGCGGCGACGGCGCGAACCGCCCTGGGGCGCGGACTCGGCGGTCTCGGCGGGGGCGGCCTCGGCGGCCTGCCTGCCCTCGGCCTTGCGCGACGCCCGGTCCGAGCGCTCGGCGCGGTCCGTACGGTCCGAGGACTTCTGGTCCTCGAAGTCGTCGCTCTCGTCGTGGGCCGGGGCGGAACCCGCGGCGGCTGCGGCAGCGGCCGCGGTCTCCGGGGTCTGGAACATCGGCTCGGCGAAGACCGGGGCCTGGAACACGGCCACGGCGGGACGGGTCGCGCGTCGGCCCTTGCGGGCGGGCTCCTCGGTCTTCCCGGTGAACTCGGGCCGGCCGGCGGCGGCGGTGGCACGGCGGCGCTGGCGGCCGCGCGGCGCGGCTTCCTCGACCTGCTCGGTCTCGGAGGCGAGCTCCTCGGCCACGGCGGCGGGAAGCTCCTCGCCCTTCTCGGCGGCGGCCTCGGCGGCCTCCTCGACGGGCTGCGGGGAGCCGGCCGGGGCCGATGCCTTACGGGAGGCGCGGCGGCGGCCACGTGCCGGGGCGGCGGTCTCGGCGGCGGAGGCCGGGGCGGCCTCTTCGGCCCGGTCGGGCTGCGCGGCCTCGGCGGCCGGTTCGGCCACGATCTCGGCCGGGGTCTCGGTCTGCGCGCCCTGCGGCGCACCGGCCGGAGCGGACGCACGACGACGGCCGCGGCCGCGCGGCGCGGCGGCGGGCTCGGCGGCCGGCTCCACGGCGGCTTCGGCGGCGGGCTCGGGGGCCTTCACCGGCTCGGCGGCGGGCTCCTGCGCGACGGCCTCGGCCGGCTGGGGCGCGCCCGCCGGAGCGGTGGCCTTACGGGTGGCACGGCGGCGGGGGCGCGAGGGAGCGGCCTCGGCGACGGGGGCCTCCGCGGCGGGGGCCTCGACGGTCTCCTCGGCTTCGTCCTCCTCGACCGGTTCGGTCTCGGCGACGGGCTCCACGACCTCGGCGGCACTCTGCGGCGCACCGGCCGGAGCGGTCGCCTTACGGACCGCACGGCGACGGGCGCGTGCCGGCGGCGCGGCCTCGGCGACGGGCTCGGCAGGGGTCTCGGCGGCAGCGGTGGCCGTCTCGGTGACGGGCTCCACGACCTCGGTGGCGCCCTGCGGCGCACCGGCCGGAGCGGTCGCCTTACGGACCGCACGGCGACGGGCGCGTGCCGGCGGCGCGGCCTCGGCGACGGGCTCGGCAGGGGTCTCGGCGGCAGCGGCCGGTATGGCCGGCGTGGTGTCCTCGGCGGGGGCCGCTCCCGGCGCGCCGGACGGCGGTCCGGCGGGGCGGGACGCCGCGCGGCGCCTGCGGCGCGGCGGCAGCTTGTCCCCGGGGGCGTTGTTGTCTTCGGCGTTTCCGGTCGTACCGGATTCGTTCGGCTCGTGCATGCGGGCGGTTCTCCCGTCGCGCTCCCGGGCGCCACGCCTGAATCCGGTCCGGCGCGATTCGCGTGATGTGCGCGATACCGCCGTCCGGGGCGCGGGCGCCGCACGGGAGCTGATGTCTGGCTCGCCGGTTCCGTACGCGTGACGCACGGCCTGGCGAAAGTCTTATGGGGCGGTGCGCGGCCCGACCCAGGTGGCTCCCGAGTCCGAGGGCTGCGCTACAACGACCGCCTTACGCGGAACCTGCACCTTCCGGCACCGTCGCGGCGGCGGCCGGATCGGCCGTGGATACGGCCGGGGCTGCCTCGCGGTCGGGCGCGAGCGGGTCGGTCACCGTGCCGGACTCCTCGTCGAAGAGCCCCTGCGCCAGCCTGGTCACCGCAGCGGGGACCGGCGGCGTTAGGTCGGCCACAGCGCGGAGACCGGACAGGACGTCGTCGGGTCGCACGGCAGGTGTCACGTGCCGTACTACCAGGCGCAGTATCGCACAGGGCCTGTCCCCGGACCTATCAGGCTGTGGATCAATGGCTTCCAGGTCGGCCACGGCGGCGCGGGCGTCGAAGCTCCGCATGCCGTTCTTCGCACGTCGCTGGACCTCGACGGTCCCGGCCGCGAGGAAGGCCGTCACGGCCCGCTCCGCGTCCTGGACGGTGACGCCGTCCAGCCGCATCTCCCAGACGGAGGCGGTCAGCCGGTCGGCGAGGCCGGAGGTGCGGGCCTCCACCGCGTCGATCACGTCGAGGCCCTCGGGCATCGACGCGTCGAGCAGCTTGCGCAGGGTGTCCGGATCCCGCGCCTCGGTGAGGGCGATCTCCAGGAACTCGGCCTCGCTGCCCGTACCCGTCGGGGCGGCGTTGGCGTACGACACCTTGGGGTGCGGGGTGAAGCCGGCCGAGTAGGCCATGGGCACCTCGGAGCGGCGCAACGCCCGCTCGAAGGCACGCTGGAAGTCTCTGTGGCTGGTGAACCGGAGGCGGCCCCGCTTGGTGTAGCGCAGTCGGATGCGCTGCACCGCCGGTGCGGGCGGCGGGCCTTCGGGCTGTCGCTTGCCCAGTGGTTCTTCTCCTCGGTGCGGGGCGGCCGCGGTGGCTGCCGCCCACGAAATACGGGGTGCCCCGGGGTGCCGCTCCGGCTCACCCCCGCCTGACGGTTTTCTCGGCAAGCGGGGAGATCTCGGATGCGGGCGCCGCGCTGGGGACAGTCGTTGTCCTACCCAGGGTACGCGCAGCGGACCCTTCGAGTTCCCGCGCGTCCGTGACCTGCGGCGTTCCCACCAGCGCACGCCAGGCGTCCCTGCGCGCCGCGCGGAGGGTCTCCCGGGCGGAGGCCAGGGCGCCGCGGGCCGCGCGTCCCGCCTCCAGCGCGGCCGCCCTGGCGGGGGCCCAGACCGCCCTGCGCAGGAAGTGCCCCACCGGTGTGCACACCGTGCGGTAGACCCAGGTCACCGGTGCGCCGGCCAGGTGCCACGCCAGCCAGGCCAGCACACGTCCGACGGCGCGCGAGAGGTAGCCGGCGATCCGCCAGGCGACACCGAAGGCCGCCGCGATCTCCCGGCCCACGGGGGCGAGGACGCGCCGGTACACCCATCCGAGGGGCAGTACGAGCAGGGTCATGACCAGCCACACCGCGGCGGTCCACAGGCCCCGCGCGCCGGCGGCCAGCCCCTTTCCGGCCATCCGGAGCATCCACGCGATGCCGTGGCCCACCGGGGTCAGCACGTACCGGTGGACCTGGAGGAGCGGCACGACGACCAGGTGGACGACCAGCCAGTCCGCCGCGACGCCGAGCGGCTTGAGGACGTACCGCCAGGCGCCGACGGCCGGCCACACCAGGAGGAGGGTGACGAGCCCGGCCGCCGCCGGGACGAGCAGCCTGTCGTACACCCACCGCAGCCCGTGTCCGGCCGGGGTGAGCACGGCCGAGTGGAGCCACCTCAGCGGGACGACGACCCCGTACCGGACGACGGGGACGACGACATGGCGCCACAGGCCGGCCCAGGGCCGTACGAGAAGGGTGACGGCCAGCCACCCGAGGGCCCGGCCGACCGGGGTGAGCACCTGGTCGTACACCCACTCAAGCGCCCGGCCGAGGGGGCGCAGCAGCGCCCGCTCCACGAACCGGCCGCCCGCGACGAGCAGGTCCCAGAGCATGCGTACGGGCAGGACGAGGACCAGCACCACGATCCTGACCGGGATTCTGACGAGGGTCGTCAGACAGCCTTCCCCGCCTTCGTACGGCGGGGGCGTGCGGGGCTTGTCGAGGTCCATGCCCTGGGAGACGCGAACGCCCGGCCCGGAGTTTCCCGGGCCGGGCGTTTCGTCACCGGGCTGTCACTCGGACGCCCGGGAGGGGAGCTACTTCACGACCGTCAGCGGCAGGAGCTTCTTGCCGGTGGGGCCGATCTGGATGTCCAGGTCGAGCTGGGGGCACACGCCGCAGTCGAAGCACGGCGTCCAGCGGCAGTCCTCGACCTCGGTCTCGTCGAGGGAGTCCTGCCAGTCCTCCCACAGCCAGTCCTTGTCCAGGCCGGAGTCCAGGTGGTCCCAGGGCAGGACCTCCTCGTAGGTCCGCTCGCGGGTGGTGTACCAGTCGACGTCCACGCCGAAGGCGGGCAGCGTCTTCTCGGCGCTCCGCATCCAGAGGTCGTAGCTGAAGTGCTCGCGCCAGCCGTCGAAGCGGCCGCCGGACTCGTAGACCTCGCGGATGACGGCGCCGACCCGGCGGTCACCACGGGAGAGCAGGCCCTCGACGATGCCGGGCTTGCCGTCGTGGTAGCGGAAGCCGATGGAGCGCCCGTACTTCTTGTCGTCGCGGATCTTGTCCCGGAGCTTCTTCAGCCGGGCGTCGGTGTCCTCGGCGCTGAGCTGCGGGGCCCACTGGAAGGGGGTGTGCGGCTTGGGCACGAATCCGCCGATGGAGACGGTGCAGCGGATGTCGTTCTGCCCGGAGACCTCGCGGCCCTTGGCGATCACGTTGACCGCCATGTCGCCGATCTGGAGGACGTCCTCGTCGGTCTCGGTGGGCAGGCCGCACATGAAGTACAGCTTCACCTGGCGCCAGCCGTTGCCGTAGGCGGTGGCGACCGTGCGGATCAGGTCCTCCTCCGAGACCATCTTGTTGATGACCTTGCGCATGCGCTCGGAGCCGCCCTCGGGGGCGAAGGTGAGACCGGACCTGCGGCCGTTGCGGGTCAGCTCGTTGGCCAGGTCCACGTTGAACGCGTCGACGCGGGTGGAGGGCAGCGAGAGGCCGATCTTGTCGTCCGTGTACCGGTCGGCGAGGCCCTTGGCGATGTCACCGATCTCGGTGTGGTCGGCGGAGGAGAGCGACAGAAGGCCGACCTCCTCGAAGCCCGTGGCCTTGAGGCCCTTCTCGACCATCTCGCCGATGCCGGTGATGCTTCGCTCCCGCACGGGGCGCGTGATCATGCCGGCCTGGCAGAAACGGCAGCCGCGGGTGCAGCCGCGGAAGATCTCGACGGACATCCGCTCGTGGACGGTCTCGGCGAGGGGGACGAGGGGCTGCTTGGGATACGGCCATTCGTCGAGGTCCATGACGGTGTGCTTGGACACGCGCCACGGCACGCCGGACTTCTGGGGCACGACACGGCCGATGCGGCCGTCGGGCAGGTACTCGACGTCGTAGAAGCCGGGGACGTAGACGCCGCCCGTCCTCGCGAGACGGAAGAGCACCTCCTCGCGGCCGCCGGAGCGGCCCTCGGCCTTCCAGGCGCGGATGATCTCGGTGATCTCCAGGACGGCCTGCTCGCCGTCGCCGATGACCGCGCAGTCGATGAAGTCCGCGATCGGCTCGGGGTTGAACGCGGCGTGGCCGCCCGCCAGCACGATCGGGTGGTCGACGGTGCGGTCCTTGGACTCCAGCGGGATGCCCGCGAGGTCCAGGGCGGTGAGCATGTTGGTGTAGCCGAGCTCGGTGGAGAAGCTCAGGCCGAACACGTCGAACGCGCCGACGGGACGGTGGCTGTCCACGGTGAACTGGGGCACCTTGTGCTCGCGCATCAGCTCCTCGAGGTCGGGCCACACGCTGTACGTGCGCTCGGCGAGGACGCCGTCGCGCTCGTTGAGCACCTCGTAGAGGATCATGACGCCCTGGTTGGGGAGACCGACCTCGTAGGCGTCCGGGTACATGAGGGCCCAGCGGACGTCGCATTCGTCCCACGGCTTGACGGTGGAGTTGAGCTCACCGCCGACGTACTGAATGGGCTTCTGCACATGCGGGAGGAGTGCTTCGAGCTGCGGGAAGACCGACTCGGCAGACATCTGAGGACCTTCGTAGCTGGCAGGGGTGACCATCAAGCGTAACCCGGTGCTCAGCCTTTCAGCGCCGCCCGCAGTCCCGGCCGCGACGCCCGCGCCCAGACCTCGGGCAGCTCGCGTTCCCGTTCCGCCGCCGCGGCCTCCTCGTGCCCGTACAGCAGGCCCCAGGTGAACGCGGACTCCCCCGCGCCGTGGGCCTGGACCGCGAGGGTGCGCAGGGCGTCCCTGGCGACGACGCTGTCCTGGTGGTCGCCGAGGACCGACTGCACGGACTTCATCCGTTTGGCGAACTTCCTGGCGGGCTTCCCGATCGCCGGCCTGGCGGCCTCTGCGGCGTAGCGGACGCGCTTGGCGGCCTTGCGCGCCTCGTGCATGGCCACGTCGCGCTCCTCCCCCGGGTCGCGCTCCAGCGCGTGCCCGATGCGGGTGGCGAGGCGTTCGTAGTCCTTGAGTACGGCGCGGGGCAGGACGTCGCGCGGCGGCCGCGCGGCAGCGGGGCGCAGGGGCGGGTCGGCGAGGAGGGCGTCCAGGGAGTCCAGCAGGGCCAGATAGCGGTCCGCGTCGAGCACGGAGGCGACGCGTCGTCGTGAACCGGCGCGCCGCGCGACGGAGGTGAGCTTCAGCCGGGCGCTGACGGGACCCAGCAGAAGGGGGGCGGGCAGCCCGGCGACCTGGGAGCGCAGGCGTGCGTCGAGGACTTCCTGGTCGCGGTCGACCCCGAGTTCGGCGGCGAGCCACTTGAGGTCGTCGCGGAGGGGGTCGGTGACCCTCCGGTCGAGGATCCCGCGGTACGTCCTGAAGGCGCTGCGCAGCCGGCGGGTGGCGACCCGCATGCGGTGCACGCTGTCGGGCAGGTCGCGGCGCACGGCCGGATCGAGCTCGACGAGGGCCGTGACCTGCCGGCGTACGTAGGCGAGCACATGGTCGCCCGCGGTGCGCGGGGACGGCTGCTTCGCCTTCTTCGGGCGCGGCGCGGCGGGGGCGGTCTCGGCCAGCGCCCTGGCGAGCTTGGACGGTGCGGCGGAGGGCCTGATGCCGGCCTTGCGGAGCCGCCGCTCGACGGCGTCGAGGACGGCGGGGTCGGCGTCGTCGGCCAGCTCGACCTCCAGCTCGGTCCACGCCGACGTGGTGCCGTGGCCCGCTTCGGTGAGGCGCTCCGCGAGGACCTCGTCGACGCTGAGCTCGGCGAGCAGGGTGCCGTCCTCACCGAGGAGGTGGTGGACGTCCCGGGCGGAGAGTATCCGGACGACGGGGGTCACCGGGGTGGTCCGCACCCGGGAGCGGAGCAGCTCGCCGAGGCCGGGCGGGAGGGCGTCGCTGAGCGGGGCCCGGATCTCGTCGCGGACGTCGGCGGAGACCGGGATCTTGAGGTGCCATCCGGCGTCGTTCCCGCCCGTCCTGCGGCGGAGCGTGAGGGAGTCCGCGGCGAGGCGGAAGTCCTCGGTGTCGTAGTAGACGGCGTCGAGCTCGCTGAGCCCGCGGTGGACGACCTCCGAGACCCCGGCCGCACGGGTCAGGTCGGGCAGCCGGGTTTCCGGGGTCGCTTCGTACTTCCGCTCGACCTCGCGCTTCGAGTCCGCCATATCTCGAACCTATCCGCGATGCCGGCGGATATGCAGAGCGGAGCGGTCAGGCTGACATCGGACGTTGCACCTTGATCGACTGGAGGAGTCCGACGGCCACCCAGACGGCGAACATCGACGAGCCTCCGTACGACACGAACGGCAGCGGCAGACCGGCCACCGGCATGATCCCGAGGGTCATCCCGATGTTCTCGAAGGACTGGAAGGCGAACCAGGCGATGATGCCGGCGGCCACGATCGTCCCGTACAGCTCCGTCGTCCCCCGCGCGATGCGGCAGGCGCGCCACAGGACGACGCCGAGCAGGACGATGATCAGTCCGGCTCCGAGGAAGCCGAGCTCCTCCCCCGCGACGGTGAAGACGAAGTCGGTCTGCTGCTCGGGGACGAACTGGCCCGTCGTCTGGGAGCCGTTGAAGAGCCCGGTGCCCGTGAGCCCGCCTGAACCGATGGCGATGCGGGCCTGGTTGGTGTTGTAGCCGACGCCTGCCGGGTCGAGCGCCGGGTTGGCGAAGGCCGCGAAGCGGGCGATCTGGTAGTCGTCGAGGACGCCGAGCTGCCAGACGGCCACCGCGCCCGCCGTCCCCGCGCCGAGGAGTCCGAAGACCCAGCGGTTGGAGGCGCCGGAGGCCAGGAGCACACCGAGCACGATGACGGCCATGACCATGACGGAGCCGAGGTCCGGCATCAGCATGACGACGGCCATCGGGACGAGGGCCAGGCCGAGGGCCTTGGCGACGGTCCGGTGGTCGGGGTGCAGCTGGTCGCCCGCGTCGACGCGGGCGGCGAGCAGCATGGCCATGCCGAGGATGATCGTGATCTTGGTGAACTCGGAGGGCTGGAGGGAGAAACCGCCCGGAAGGAGGATCCAGGCGTGCGCCCCGTTGACGGTGGCGCCCAGCGGGGTGAGGACCGCGAGGACGAGCAGCACCGACAGCCCGTAGAGCACCGGCACCGCTCCCCGCAGGGTGCGGTGCCCGAGCCAGATGGTGCCGACCATCAGCGCGAGGCCGATGCCGGTGTTGAGCGCGTGCCGGAAGAGGAAGAAGTACGGGTCGCCGTGGGTGAGGGACTCACGGCCCCGGGTCGCCGACCAGACCAGCAGCGAGCCGACGAAGGACAGCGCGACGGACGATCCGAGCAGGGGCCAGTCCAGCCGCCGCACGACGGAGTCGCGGGCGGTGAGCTTGGCCCAGAGGGTGCGTTCCTCGGGGGCGTAGCGCGAGACGGAGAAGCCCGCCATCAGTCACGCCTCCCCACGGTCGCGGGCAGGGCGCCCGCGAGTGCCTGTGTGCCGTCGTCGACGGGCGCGGGGGTGTACGGCTTGATCTTGGGCGACTCGATCTGTCCGTCCGGCTTGATCTTGGGCAGGGTCTTCTGCGGCTTGGGCAGGAGCGCCTTCTTGAGGTCCTGCTTGCCGCCGGCGTCGAGTCCGTAGAGCGCGTTGTAGATGTTGCGCACGGCGGGCCCGGAGGCTCCGGAGCCCGTACCACCCTGGGAGATCGTCATGACGATCGAGTAGTCCTTGGTGTACGTGGCGAACCAGGAGGTCGTCTGCTTGCCGTAGACCTCGGCCGTGCCCGTCTTGGCGTGCATCGGGATCTTGTCCTGGGGCCATCCGCCGAACCTCCAGGCGGCGCTTCCCCGGGTCGCGACTCCCGCGAGGGCTTCGTCTATCTTGTCGCGCGTGTCCGCCTTGAAGGGCAGCTTGCCGTGGGACTGGGGCGCGATCTCCTGGACGGTCTTGCCGTCGCCGCTGACGATCGCCTTGCCGACGGTCGGGTCGTACAGGGTGCCGCCGTTGGAGATCGCTGCGTAGATGGTCGCCATCTGGATCGGGGTGACGAGGGTGTCACCCTGGCCGATCGAGTAGTTGACGGAGTCACCGGCGCGCATCTTGTTGCCCTCGATGCAGCCTTCGTACGCGATCTTCTCGACGTACGTGCCGTCCTTCTTGCCCTGCTTGCACCAGGACGCCTTGTTGGCGTCGTAGAAGTCCTGCTTCCACTGGCGGTCGGGGACGCGGCCGGAGACCTCGTTGGGGAGGTCGATGCCGGTCTCCTTGCCGAGCCCGAACTGGTGGGCGGTCTTGTAGAACCAGTCCGCCGGGTTCTTCTTCGGCTTGTTGCCGCCGTCCTTCGCCCACTCCTTGTGCGCCAGGCCGTAGTACACGGTGTCGCAGGAGACTTCGAGGGCGCGGCCGATGGTGATGGAGCCGTAGCCCTGGGACTCGAAGTTCTTGAAGGTCTGGCCGCCGATGGAGTACGAGCTCGGGCACGGGTAGTTGCCGTCGAAGTCGTATCCGGCGTTGACCGCGGCGGTCGAGGAGATGACCTTGAAGATCGACCCGGGTGCGGCGGTCCCCTGGATGGCGCGGTTCAGCAGCGGGAAGTTGGACTTCTTGCCGGTGAGCTTCGCGTAGTCCTTGGCGGAGATGCCGCCGATCCAGGCGTTGGGGTCGTACGTCGGCAGGGAGGCCATCGACACGATGCGGCCGGTCTTGGCCTCCATCACGACGACGGCGCCGGAGTCGGCCTTGTACAGCTCGTTGGTGTTGCGGTCCATCTCCTTGCGGGCCGTCTCCATCGCCTGGTTCAGCTCGTACTCGGCGACGGCCTGGACCCGGGCGTCGATGGAGGTGACGACGCTGGCGCCGGGCTCGGCCTCGTCGTTCTGCGCCTGCCCGATGACGCGGCCGAGGTTGTCGACCTCGTACCGGGTGACGCCGGCCTTGCCGCGCAGCTCCTTGTCGTACGTGCGCTCAAGGCCGGAGCGGCCGACCTGGTCGGAGCGGAGGTACGGCGAGTCGGTGTCCTGGGCCTTGGTGACCTCTTCGTCGGTGACCGGCGAGAGGTAGCCGAGGACCTGGGCGGTGTTGGCCTTGCCGGGCGCGGCGTAGCGGCGTACGGCGGTGGGTTCGGCGGTGATGCCGGGGAAGTCCTCGGCGCGCTCACGGATCTGGAGGGCCTGCTGCGTGGTGGCCTCGTCGGTGACCGGGATCGGCTGGTAGGGCGAACCGTTCCAGCAGGGCTGCGGGGTCTTGGCGTCGCAGAGCCGGACTTTGTCCAGGACGTCCTTGGGCTTCATGTCCAGGACGCCGGCCAGCCGGGTGAGGACACCGATGCCGTCGTCCTTCATCTTCATCAGCTCGGTACGGCTCGCCGACACGACCAGACGCGTCTCGTTGTCGGCGAGGGGCACCCCGCGCGCGTCGAGGATGGCTCCCCGGACGGCGGGCTGCACGACCTGCTGCACGTGGTTGTTCTTGGCCTCGTCGGTGTACTCCTGGCCGTTGCGGATCTGGAGGTACCAGAGCCGGCCGCCGAGCGTCAGGAGCAGGGAGAAGACGAGGACCTGGATCACGACGAGACGGATCTGGACCCGCTGGGTCCGGCCCGTCTCCGGAATGTTGCTCACAGGGCGCCCCCGGTACTGGTGGGTCGGGCGGGGGTACGGGGGTCGCCCCCGGAAGGAAACAGCCTCACAGCCGCTTGACCCCCTTGATCCTTCCTGCGCGTGAAGCGCGGCTGCGGGCCGCCCTCAGGCGCATCCCGTTCCGCTGGCTGCCGATCCGCAGCCCGGTGCCGGTGGCCAGCCAGCCGGCGGCGACGTCGCCGCTGCCGGAGCTGTCGGCCACCGGGTCGTTCTCGGTGCGTCTCGCCAGCGCCATGATCAGCGGGACGGTGAACGGCGCGAGGAGCAGGTCGTACACCGCGGCGGTGAAGAGCAGGCTGCCCAGGCCCACATGGCGGGCGGCCGTGTCGCCGACGAGGGCGCCGACACCGGCGTACAGCAGGGTCGATCCGAGCGCCGCGGCGACGACGAAGGCCATCGGGGTGAAGGCGGACTTGAGCTGGCCGTTCTCCGGCCGCGCCAGTCCCGCGAGGTAGCCGATGACGCAGAGGACCAGGGCGTAGCGTCCGGCCGCGTGGTCGGCGGGCGGTGCCAGGTCGGCGAGGAGGCCCGCGCCGAAGCCGATGAGGGCGCCGCTGACGTGCCCGTACACGAAGGCGAGTCCGAGGACGACGAGGAGCAGCAGGTCGGGGGTGGCCCCGGGGAGCTGGAGGCGGGCGAGGACGGAGACCTGAATGACGAGGGCGACCACGACCAGGGTGACGGAGAGCAGCGTCCGGTTGAAGCGCATGGGGATCAGCTCTATTCCTGGTCGTTCGCCGCGTCGCCGGCGGCCGTGTCGGCGTCGCCGGAGGCGTCCGGGGAGGCGCCGGGGGAAGCGGACGCGTCGGGTTTCTCGTTGACGTTCCCGACGACCTTCCCCTCGGCGTCGACGAGGTCGCCGTTGGGCTGGACGGTGACCGTGACGGTCGGGGTGGGCTTGGGCTTCTCCGGCTTCTTGGGCTGCTTCGGCAGGACCATGTCGCGGGGGTCCTCGCGGGGCGCCTGGACGACGATGCCCACGACGTCGAGCTTGGTGAAGCCGACGAAGGGGCGGACGAAGACGGTCCGGGTGAGGTCACCGCCGGACGGGTCGACGCGGACGACCTCGCCGACCGGCACGCCGGGGACGAAGGGCTTGTCCTTGCTGGAGCCGAAGGTGACCAGCCGGTCGCCCTTCTTCACGTCGGCCTTGCCGTTGAGGAACTGGACCGACAGCGGCCGGGAGCCCTGCCCGGTGGCGAAGCCGAGCTCGTCGGTCTTCTCCATCCGGGTGCCGACGGTGAAGTCGGGGTCGTTGGCCAGCAGGACGGTCGAGGTGTTCGGGCCGACGGTGGTGACGCGGCCGACGAGTCCTTCGCCGTTCAGTACGGTCATGTCGCGCTTGAGGCCGTCGTTGGCACCGGCGTCGATGGTGATCGTCCAGGAGAAGCCCTGGGCCGCTCCTATGGCGATGACCTCGGCGGCCTTGATGCCGTACTGGCCGGCCCCGGCGCTCTTCAGCATGGTGTCCAGCTGACGGACCTTGCTGGTGTTGCGGTCGTCGCTGCCGAGCTTCGTCTTCAGCGCTGCGTTCTCGTGCTCCAGTGCCGCGATCCGGTCGTGCCGGTCACCGGAGTCCCGTACGGCGCCGATGGCGTTGCCCACCGGGTCCACCGCCGCCGAGACGCCGTTCTCGACCGGCCCGAAGACCGTGGCGGCGGCCTGCCGGGCTCCGTCCACCGGCGACTCCTCGCCACCGCGGATATCCACCGTGATCAGGGCGAATGCGATGGCGATCAGCAGCACCAGGAGCAGCCGGCTCTCTCGTGTGTCCCTCACGTGCGGCGGCCGTGCCTTCCTCGTCGGAATGTTCGTGCCTGTATACCAACGTTCCGCCGTACGGGACGGCAGTGCCCGTACGGCGGAACATCGTGTTCTACCGTCGGGGCTGGGCGTCCAGCACCTGCTGGAGCGCCTCGAACTCCTCGACGCACTTGCCGGATCCGAGTGCCACCGAGTCCAGCGGGTCCTCGGCGATGTGGATCGGCATGCCCGTCTCGTGGCGCAGCCGCTCGTCGAGTCCGCGCAGGAGCGCGCCGCCACCGGTGAGGACGATGCCGCGGTCCATGACGTCGCCCGAGAGCTCCGGCGGGCACTTGTCGAGCGTCGTCTTCACGGCGTCGACGATCGCGTTGACCGGCTCCTCGATGGCCTTGCGCACCTCGGTCGCGGAGATGACGACGGTCTTGGGCAGGCCCGAGACCAGGTCGCGTCCGCGGATCTCGGTGTGCTCGTCCTTCTCCATCTCGAAGGCCGAGCCGATCGTGATCTTGATCTGTTCGGCGGTGCGCTCACCGAGGAGGAGGGAGTACTCCTTCTTGATGTGCTGGATGATCGCGTTGTCCAGCTCGTCACCGGCGACCCGGATGGACTGGGCAGTGACGATTCCGCCGAGCGAGATCACCGCGACCTCGGTGGTGCCGCCACCGATGTCGACGACCATGTTTCCGGTGGCCTCGTGGACCGGCAGGCCGGAGCCGATGGCCGCGGCCATGGGCTCCTCGATGATGTGCACCTGGCGCGCGCCGGCCTGCGTGGACGCCTCGATGACGGCGCGTCGCTCGACCCCTGTGATGCCGGAGGGCACACAGACAACGACCCGGGGGCGGGCCAGGTAGCGGCGCTTGTGGATCTTGAGGATGAAGTAGCGGAGCATGCGCTCCGTGATCTCGAAGTCGGCGATCACGCCGTCCTTCAGGGGCCGCACGGCAACGATGTTGCCCGGTGTGCGGCCGATCATCTTCTTTGCCTCGGCTCCGACCGCCAGGATTCCGCCGGTGTTGGTGTTGATGGCCACGACGGACGGCTCGTTCAGAACGATGCCGCGCCCCCTGACGTACACCAGCGTGTTGGCAGTCCCGAGGTCGATAGCCATGTCACGGCCGATGAACGACATTGAGTTCCCCTTGTTCCCCATGAGGATGCGTCGGGCCTTCCCAAGAAGCGAAGAATGGCTTGTTCCAGGTAGGCGAGGGTTGGCGCTGCGGGCGTGGAAGCTTCCATCGTAGTGCCGTATGCACGGACACAGCGCGAGGGTCCTTCGCCATGACGAGCGGAACGGCTGCCCGTTCCACCCATGGTGACGTTACGTCGGAGGGATGCGTTCCCGCGAGACGTGACCCTATGCCGAAGGGCGACCGAATTACTTCGGTCGCCCAGGTCATGAGCGCTGATTGGCGGAGCCGAAGTCAGGAAAGTCCGGGAAAGAACAGCTTGAGTTCTCGCTCTGCGGACTCCTCGGAGTCCGAGGCGTGGATGAGGTTCTCCCGGGTGATGGAGCCGAAGTCACCGCGGATCGAGCCGGGCGCGGCGGCGATCGGGTCGGTCGGGCCGGCCAGGGCGCGGACGCCCTCGATGACTCGCTCGCCTTCGGCCACCAGAGCGACGACGGGGCCGGACGCCATGAACTCGACGAGCGGCTCGTAGAACGGACGGCCCTTGTGCTCGCCGTAGTGCTGCTCCAGGGTCGCCTGGTCGAGCGTGCGCAGCTCCAGCGCGGTGATCGTCCAGCCGGCCTTGCGTTCGATGCGGCCGACGATCTCGCCGATCAGCCCACGCCGGACGGCGTCGGGCTTGAGAAGGACGAGGGTGCGCTGAGTCATGTACGGCTCCTTGCAGACTTCCGGTGCGGGTGAGGGCGAGATTACAGGGGTACGCGAACGGCCCTACGGCCGGGTTTACGCTGCGTCATCCTTGGGCCGGGGCCTCGGCGCTCTCCTGTGCCTCGGCCTGGGCCGCCCACCGCGCCTTGGCCTCGTCGATCCTGCGGCCGTAGTGCACCGAGGCCCACCACAGGGCCGCGAAGATCACGCCCAGGATGAACATCATCGGGACGAAGAAGCCGCTGAGCACCAGCACGATCTGGAGCGCCCAGCCGAGCTGTACGCCACCCGGCCGGGTGATCACACCGCAGAGCAGGACGGACAGCAGCATGCCGATGCCGCAGACCGTCCAGACCGTGGCCATGGACAGGTCGTCGGACTTCATCGCCACGAGGCCGGCGAAGCCGATGACGAAGAACTCACCGATCAGCGTCGAAGCACAGAGCGTACGCACAGGTCAGCGCCTTCCCAGGAGCAGCCGGGCCTCGCCGACCGTGATCACGGACCCGGTCACCAGGACTCCGGCGCCCGCGTATTCGGCCTCTTCCTCCGCAAGGGTGATCGCCGCCTCCAGGGCGTCGTCGAGGCGGGGCTCGACCTGGACGCGTTCGTTGCCGAAGACTTCGACGGCGACGGCGGCGAGCTCGTCCGCGTCCATGGCGCGCGGGCTGGAGTTCTGGGTGACGACGACCTCGGCGAAGATCGGCTCGAAGGCTTCGAGGAGCCCCCGGACGTCCTTGTCGCCGCTCGTGCCGACGACCCCGATGAGCCGGGAGAAGCTGAACGCCTCGGAGACACCCTCGGCGGCGGCGAGGGCGCCGGCCGGGTTGTGCGCCGCGTCCAGGACGACGGTGGGGCTGGACCGCACGACCTCCAGGCGGCCCGGCGAGAGCACCGAGAGGAAGGCCTTGCGGACCGCTTCCACGTCCAGGCTGCGGGCCTGCTCCGCGCCGATCCCGAAGAACGCCTCGACGGCCGCCAGTGCCACGGCCGCGTTGTGCGCCTGGTGCGCCCCGTAGAGCGGAAGGAAGATGTTGTCGTACTCGCCGCCGAGGCCCCGGAGGGTCAGCAGCTGGCCGCCGACCGCGATCTCGCGGGAGACGATGCCGAACTCCATGCCCTCGCGGGCGACCGTGGCGTCCACCTCGACGGCCTTCTTCAGCATGACCTGCGCGGCGTCGACCGGCTGCTGGGCCAGGATCACCGTGGCGTCCTGCTTGACGATGCCGGACTTCTCACCGGCGATCTCGGCGGCGGTGGAGCCGAGGCGGTCGGTGTGGTCCAGCGAGATCGGGGTGACGACGGCGACCGAGGCGTCGATGACGTTCGTCGCGTCCCAGGTGCCGCCCATGCCGACCTCGACGACCGCGACGTCGACCGGCGCGTCGGCGAAGGCCGCGTACGCCATGCCCGTCAGCACCTCGAAGAACGAGAGGCGGTAGGGCTGCTGGGCGTCGACCATCTCGACGTACGGCTTGATGTCGTTGTACGTCTCGATGAACCGCTCGGGGTCGATCGGGGCGCCGTCCAGGCTGATCCGCTCGGTGATCGACTGGACGTGCGGGGAGGTGTAGCGGCCGGTGCGCAGATCCAGGGCGTTCAGCAGGGCCTCGATCATGCGGGCCGTGCTGGTCTTGCCGTTGGTCCCGGTGATGTGGATCGAGGGGTAGGCGCGCTGGGGCTCGCCCAGCACGTCCATCAGAGCCGCGATGCGGGTCACCGAGGGTTCGAGCTTCGTCTCGCCCCAGCGTCCGGCGAGCTCCTGCTCCACCTCGCGCAGCGCCCGGTCGGTCTCCGGGTCGGAGGGGCGGTCGGGGACCGCCTCGCCCTGGGGCGGACCCGACTGGGTGCGCAGCGTCCGGCTCCCGGCCTCGATCACCGCCAGGTCGGGGTCGCGCTGGGTCTCTTCGTCGACGATCTCCGCGAAGGCGTCGTCGGGGTCGGACGCGTCGTGCCGGTCTGAAGGGCGGGGCTCACTCACAGGGCCAGTCTACGGATGGCCGCGGACATCGCGCGCAGCGCCCGCCGCCGCGCTCCCCCGGGACACGGCGAAGCCCCCGCGCTCCCGGTCGGTCGGGGGCGCGGGGGCTCCGTGATCAGAGGATCAGCCCTGCGGCAGGTTCGCCAGCTGGGCGGTGATCCGCTCGATGTCGGACTCCGCCTTGGCGAGCCGGCCACGGATCTTGTCGACCACGTTGTCCGGGGCCTTGGCCAGGAAGGCCTCGTTGCCGAGCTTGCCGGTGGCCTGGGCCTTCTCCTTCTCGGCGGCGCCCAGGTCCTTCGAGAGCCGCTTGCGCTCGGCCTCGACGTCGATGGTGCCGGACAGGTCAAGGGCGACCCTGGCTCCCGCGACCGGCAGCGTCGCCGTGGCGTGGAAGCCCTCGCCTGCGGGCTGCAGACGCAGCAGCTGGCGGATGGCCGCCTCGTGCGGGGCGAGCGCCGTCCCGGTGACGGTCAGCTCGGCCGGGACCTTCTGGCCGGGCTGGAGCCCCTGGTCGGAGCGGAAGCGCCGGACCTCGGTGACGACCTGCTGGACGAGCTCGATCTCCTTCTCGGCGGCCTCGTCGCGGAATCCGCTGTCGGCCGGCCAGTCGGCGACGACGACGGACTCCTGACCGGTGAGGGTCGTCCAGAGCTCCTCGGTCACGAACGGGACGATCGGGTGCAGCAGCCGGAGCGTGACGTCCAGGACCTCGCCGAGGACCCGGGCCGAGACCTTGGCCTGCTCGCCGCCCGCGAAGAAGGTCGTCTTGGACAGCTCGACGTACCAGTCGAAGACCTCGTCCCACGCGAAGTGGTAGAGGGCGTCGCTGAGCTTGGCGAACTGGTAGTCCTCGTAGAACGCGTCGGCGTCGGCGACCGTCTTGTTCAGCCTCGACAGGATCCACCGGTCGGTGGCCGAGAGCTGCTCGACGGGCGGGAGGTCACCCTCCACCGTCGCGCCGTTCATCATCGCGAAGCGGGTGGCGTTCCAGATCTTGTTGGCGAAGTTGCGGGAGGCCTGGACCCAGTCCTCGCCGATCGGGACGTCGGTGCCGGGGTTGGCGCCCCTGGCGAGGGTGAAGCGGACGGCGTCGGAGCCGTACGTGTCCATCCAGTCCAGCGGGTCGACGACGTTGCCGAAGGACTTCGACATCTTCTTGCCGCGCTCGTCACGGACCAGACCGGTGAGCGCGATCGTGCGGAACGGGGCCTCGCCGTCCATGACGTACAGGCCGAACATCATCATCCGGGCGACCCAGAAGAAGATGATGTCGTGGCCGGTGACCAGGACGTCGGTCGGATAGAACTTCTTGAGGTCCGGGGTCTCCTCGGGCCATCCGAGGGTGGAGAACGGCCACAGACCGGACGAGAACCAGGTGTCCAGGACGTCGGAGTCCTGCGTCCAGCCCTCACCCGTGGGCGGCTGCTCGTCGGGGCCGACGCAGACGACCTCGCCCTCGGGGCCGTACCAGACGGGGATGCGGTGGCCCCACCAGAGCTGGCGCGAGATGCACCAGTCGTTGAGGTTGTCGACCCAGTCGAAGTACCGCTTCTCCATCTCCTTGGGGTGGATGTCGACCCGGCCGTCACGGACCGCGTCACCGGCGGCCTTCGCGAGGGTCTCGACCTTGACCCACCACTGGAGCGACAGCCGGGGCTCGACCGTCGTGCGGCAGCGGGAGCAGTGGCCGACGGAGTGGACGTACGGACGCTTCTCCGCGACGATCCGGCCCTGCCCGCGCAGCGCGCCGACGATGGCCGAACGGGCCTCGAAGCGGTCGAGGCCCTCGAACGGGCCGGCGACGGTGATGACGCCCCGCTCGTCCATGACGGTCATCGACTCCAGGCCGTGCCGCTGGCCGATCGCGAAGTCGTTCGGGTCGTGGGCGGGGGTCACCTTGACGGCACCCGTGCCGAACTCCGGGTCGACGTGGTGGTCGGCGACGACCGGGATCGTGCGGTCGGTGAGCGGCAGCTTGATCCGCCTGCCGATGAGGTGTGCGTACCGCGCGTCGTCCGGGTGGACCGCGACGGCGGTGTCCCCCAGCATCGTCTCGGCGCGGGTGGTGGCGACGACCAGCGTGTCCTCGCCCTCGCCGTACCGGATGGAGACCAGTTCGCCGTCGTCGTCCTGGTAGTCGACCTCGATGTCGGAGATCGCGGTGAGACAGCGCGGGCACCAGTTGATGATGCGCTCGGCGCGGTAGATCAGGCCGTCGTCGTACATCTTCTTGAAGACGGTCTGGACGGCGGCGGAGAGGCCCTCGTCCATGGTGAAGCGCTCACGGGACCAGTCGACGCCGTCGCCGAGGCGGCGCATCTGGCCGAGGATCTTGCCGCCGTACTCTTCCTTCCACTGCCAGACGCGCTCGACGAACTCCTCGCGCCCCAGGTCGTGGCGGGACTTGCCCTCCTCGCCGAGCTGCTGCTCGACCTTGTTCTGGGTGGCGATGCCGGCGTGGTCCATGCCGGGCAGCCACAGCGCCTCGAACCCCTGCATCCGCTTACGGCGGGTCAGGGCGTCCATGAGCGTGTGCTGGAAGGCGTGGCCCAGATGGAGGGAACCGGTGACGTTGGGCGGCGGGATGACGATCGTGTACGGGGGCTTCTCGCTCTCCGGGTCCGCCGTGAAGTAACCGCGCTCTACCCAGCGCTCGTACAGCTTCCCCTCTACATCGGCCGGCGCGTACTGGGTCGGCAGTTCGGGGGTGCTGGCTGGCTGCTGCGCTGCGTTCTCGGTCACGGCACACAGTTTAGGGGCGTCACAGTCGTGCACTGAAACCGGTTTGTTCAGTAACGGTGTGCGCCCGGATGCCCAATGCGAGCGCCGCTTCCGTCAGGATGTTCGGAACGCATAAGCATTCTGGAGGGGACAGCGCAATGAGCTACAACCAGCCGGGCCCGTACGGCGGGCAGCCGCCGCAGGGCCAGCCCGGACCGTACGGCCAGCAGCCGGGCCCGTACGGGCAGCAGCCGGGCCCCTACGGCGGCCCGCCCCCGCAGGGCCAGCCGCAGGGGCAGCCCGGCTACGGCTACCCGCAGCAGGCCCCCCAGGGCGTCCCGCCGCAGCAGCAGCCCCCGCAGGGCTACGGCTACCCGCAGCAGCAGCAGCCCGGACCGTACGGCCAGCAGCCGCCCACCCCGCCGTACGGCGGCCAGCAGGCGTACCCGGGCATGCCGCCGCAGCCGGGCGCCCCGAAGAAGAAGACGGGCCTGATCATCGGCGCGGCCGTGGTGGCGCTGGCGGTCGTGGCGGGCGGCGTGTACTTCCTGACGTCGGGCGGGGGCAACGGCGATGTGGCCGACTCGACCAAGGGGTACAAGCTGACGCCGGCCGCTTCGGTGGACGACTACAAGAAGGACGCCACGAAGACGTCCTCGGACACGCTGACGAGCAAGGAGAAGACAGAGGCCGCGGCCCTGGGCATCAAGGGCCCCCACAAGGCCGAGGCCCAGTACGCGAGTGGCGAGCTCGAGAAGAACCCGCTCACGACCAAGATGCTGATGCTCTTCGGTTACTGGGGCGAGGTCTCCGACCCCGCGAAGGCACTCGACGGCATGTTCGCGCAGGCCAAGATGGGAATGGCCGCGAACGACGATGCGACGACCTCCCTGGTGGGCAGCCCGAAGGAGGTCACGCCCGCCGGCTTCGAGGGCGCGCTGATGAAGTGCCAGGACATGAAGGTCGTCAACGACGAGGCCGACGGCAGCGTGGCGAACGGCCCCAAGGAAATGACCATGCCGGTCTGCATCTGGTCCGACTACAGCACCGTCGGCGCGGTCATCGGCGTCGACATCGGCGCGGCCATGACCAACAAGTCCATGTCGCAGGACGAGGTGGCGGCTCTCACGGCCAAGATCTACAACACCTCCCGCACCAAGGTCTGATCCCGCCCAACGCGAAGGGGCGCCCGGCCGGTGGCCGGGCGCCCCTTCGGCGTCTGTGGTGCGCTGCCGCTACGCGGACTTCTCGTGGCGGCCGCCGTCGTTCTTGCCGATCGTGCGCGGCTCGCGCGGGACCAGCGTCGGGTTGACGTTGTTGCGCACGACGTCCGGGGTGATGACCACGCGGGCCACGTCCTTGCGGGACGGGACGTCGTACATCACGGACTGGAGGACTTCCTCCATGATGGCGCGCAGACCGCGCGCGCCCGTCTGCCGGAGGATCGCCTGGTCGGCGATGGCTTCCAGCGCCTCGCGCTCGAAGTCCAGCTCCACACCGTCGAGTTCGAACAGCCTTTGGTACTGCTTCACCAGCGCGTTGCGCGGCTCGACCAGGATCTGGAGCAGCGCCTCGCGGTCCAGGTTGTGGACCGAGGTCAGCACGGGGAGGCGGCCGATGAACTCGGGGATCATCCCGAACTTCACCAGGTCCTCCGGCATGACCTCCTGGAACTGGTCGCTCGCCTGGATCTCCAGCTTGGACCGGATCGTGGCCCCGAAGCCGATGCCCTTGGCGCCGGCCCGCGACTCGATGATCTTCTCCAGGCCCGAGAAGGCACCGCCCACGATGAACAGGACGTTCGTCGTGTCGATCTGGATGAACTCCTGGTGCGGGTGCTTCCGTCCGCCCTGCGGCGGCACGGAGGCGGTGGTGCCCTCCAGGATCTTCAGCAGGGCCTGCTGGACGCCCTCGCCCGATACGTCGCGCGTGATCGACGGGTTCTCGCTCTTGCGGGCGACCTTGTCGATCTCGTCGATGTAGATGATGCCGGTCTCGGCCTTCTTGACGTCGTAGTCAGCGGCCTGGATCAGCTTCAGCAGGATGTTCTCGACGTCCTCGCCGACGTAGCCGGCCTCCGTCAGCGCCGTCGCGTCCGCGATGGCGAACGGGACGTTGAGCATGCGGGCCAGCGTCTGCGCGAGGAGCGTCTTGCCGGAGCCCGTGGGGCCCAGCAGCAGGATGTTGGACTTGGCGAGCTCGATCGCGTCGTCGCGATTCGTGCCGCCGCCGTTCTCCCCGGCCTGGACCCGCTTGTAGTGGTTGTACACAGCGACCGAGAGGGCCTTCTTCGCGGGCTCCTGCCCGACGACGTACCCCTCGAGGAACTCGTAGATCTCGCGCGGCTTGGGGAGCTCCTCCCACCGCACCTCGGAGGTCTCGGCGAGCTCCTCCTCGATGATCTCGTTGCAGAGATCGATGCACTCGTCGCAGATGTACACACCGGGTCCCGCGATGAGCTTCTTCACCTGCTTCTGGCTCTTTCCGCAGAACGAGCACTTGAGCAGGTCGCCGCCATCACCGATGCGTGCCACGAGGTGCTTCCCCTTCGCCTGGGAGCAGCCTGGTTCAGCGGCTCCTGGTGCCTCTATCCGACGGTACCTTGCCTGGCCCCCCGTTCGGGCCCCCCTTGGCACGGTTCACACGGCCGGGGCCGTGCGGTTGGAATGTGCCAAGGGGAAAGACCGACGTCAGACGGACGCGCCTGCGGTGGTCTTACGGGTGGACACGATCTGGTCCACCAGACCGTACGCGAGTGCGTCGTCCGCCGTAAGGATCTTGTCGCGCTCGATGTCCTCGCGGATCTTCTCCAGCGCGGTGGTGGAGTGCTTGGCCAGCATCTCCTCGAGCTGGGTGCGCATCCGCAGGATCTCGTTGGCCGCGATCTCCAGGTCGGAGAGCTGCTCACGGCCGGTCTGCGAGGACGGCTGGTGGATCAGCACACGGGCGTGCGGGAGCGCCATGCGCTTGCCCGGGGTGCCGGCGGCCAGCAGGACGGCGGCGGCGGAGGCGGCCTGGCCCATGCAGACCGTCTGGATGTCCGGCTTCACGAACTGCATCGTGTCGTAGATCGCGGTGAGCGCGGTGAACGAGCCGCCGGGGCTGTTGATGTAGATCGAGATGTCACGGTCCGGGTCCATCGACTCCAGGCACAGCAGCTGCGCCATGACGTCGTTGGCCGAGGCGTCGTCGATCTGGACGCCGAGGAAGATCACGCGCTCCTCGAAGAGCTTCGCGTACGGGTCGTACTCACGCACACCCTGCGAGGTGCGCTCCACGAAGCGCGGGACGACGTAGCGGTTGTCCACCTGCGGGCCGGTGTAGAGGCCGCTCGCGGAGGCGCCGGAGAAGTTGTTCATGTGGGTCTTCACCATCCTGGTGGCGTATCTGTGGGCTGGAGGTCTCGGCGTACGAGAGGGTGCGGGGTGCTGCACGCCCGGATCAGGCGCCGGTGCCGCCGCCGCCCGGGATGCCCGACGCGACCGAGATGATCTCGTCGATGAGGCCGTAGTCCTTGGCCTCCTCGGCGGTGTACCAGCGGTCGCGGTCGCCGTCGCGGATGATCGTCTCCACGGTCTGGCCGGAGTGGTGGGCGGTGATCTCCGCCATCCGCGTCTTCGTACGGAGCAGGTACTGCGCCTGGATCTTGATGTCCGAGGCCGTACCGCCGATGCCGGCCGAACCCTGGTGCATGAGGATGTCGGTGTTGGGGAGCGCGAAGCGCTTGCCCGCGGTGCCGCCGGTGAGCAGGAACTGGCCCATCGAGGCCGCCATGCCCATACCGATGGTGACCACGTCGTTCGGGATGTACTGCATGGTGTCGTAGACCGCCATGCCCGCAGTCACCGAGCCGCCGGGGCTGTTGATGTAGAGGTAGATGTCCTTGTCGGGTTCCGCGGCAAGGAGCAGAAGCTGTGCGGTGATCTTGTTGGCGATGTCATCGTCGACCTGCTGACCGAGGAAGATGATGCGCTCGCCGAGCAGTCGGCTGTAGACCTGGTCACCGAGGCCTCCACCGAGGGACGGCTCTCCGGCGGCGTAGGGCATCAGATTCGTCACGTATCCACCTGCTCGTCTCTGACGGCTCCGGCCGTCTCAGCGTCTTCGTACCGGGTGGGCCGGGACTACCCGACCCTTCCTCTTCATGGACCCTAACGCGCAGGTGGGACAACGCCATCCCGCTTCCCCAACTGTTCGCTGGGAGCGCAAGGTGAGCAGTCCCCGCAAGGGTTCCCGGGCGCGTTCCCGGTGCGCCGCCGGGGGCTCCCGGGGATCCGAACGCGCTCCGGGGGAGCTTCCGGGCCGGCTCTCCCGGGAGGCGCGCGGGACGATACGACGACGGGCCCCGGACTGGTTGCGTCCGGGGCCCGTCGTGCGGATCAGATCAACGAGCGGAGCGGGGCTCAGGCCTCGTTCTTCTCGTCCTTCTTCTCGTCGGCTGCCTCGGTGCCCTCGGCGGCCTCGACCGCTTCGGTGGCCTCCTCGGTGCCCTCGGCCGCCTCGTCCTCGTCCTCGAGCTCGACGATCTCACCGTTGGTGTCGACGACCTTGGCGGCCTCGACGACCACGGCGAGCGCCTTGCCGCGGGCGACCTCGCCGACGAGCATCGGCACCTGGCCGCCTTCGACGACGGCCTGGGCGAACTGGTCGGGGCTCATGCCGGAGGACTGCGCACGCCGCATGAGGTGCTCGGTGAGCTCCTCCTGGTTGACGTTCAGCTTCTCCTTGTTGACGAGCTCGTCGAGGATGAACTGGGTCTTGATGCCCTTGATCGCCTGCTCGGAGGTCTCGTTCTCGAACTCCTCCAGGGTCTTGCCCTGGATCTCGAGGTACTTCTCCAGGTCGAGACCCATCTGGCCGAGCTGGTGGTGCTCCAGGTTGTGCTTGCGGGTCTGGACCTCGTCCGCGAGGAGCTTCTCGGGGATCGGGACCTCGGCCAGCTTCAGCAGCTCCTCGAGGACACGCTCCTGGGCCTGCGTGGCCTGGTCGTACTGCTTGGTGTTCTCGAGGCGCTTGCGGCTGTCCTCGCGCAGCTCGGCGAGCGTGTCGAACTCGCTCGCCATCTGCGCGAAGTCGTCATCCAGCTCGGGCAGTTCGCGCGAGGCGACGGCGGTGACCTTGACGGTGACCTCCGCTTCCTTGCCCTCGGCGGAGCCGCCCTTCAGCTCGGAGGTGAAGGTGGCCTCGCCACCGGCCTCCAGACCGGTCACGGCCTCGTCGATGCCGTCGAGGAGCTCGCCGGAACCGATGGTGTACGAGACACCCGCGGCCACGCCGTCCTCGAGGACCTCTCCGTCGACCTTGGCCTCCAGGTCGATGGTCACGACGTCGCCCTCGGCGGCGGCGCGCTCGACCGGGTTGGTCGAGGCGAAGCGCTCGCGGAGCTGCTCCACGGCCTTCTCGACCTCTTCGTCGGTGACTTCGAGTGCGTCCACGGTGACCTCGATGCCGGAGTAGTCCGGGATCTCGATCTCGGGACGGACATCCACCTCGGCGGTGAAGGCCAGCAGTTCGCCATCCTTGAGCTCGGTGATGTCAACCTCGGGCTGACCCAGAACGTTGAGCTCACCCTCGTTGACAGCCTCGGTGTAGAACTTCGGAAGGGCGTCGTTGACGGCCTCCTCCAGCACAGCACCACGGCCGAACCGCTGGTCGATGACGCGGTTGGGGATCTTGCCCTTACGGAAGCCCTTCACCGTGACCTGCTGGTTGATCTTCTTGTACGCCGCGTCGAGGCTGTCCTTGAGCTCCTCGAAGGGCACCTCGATGCTGAGCCGAACCCGAGTCGGGTTCAGGGTCTCCACGGCGCTCTTCACGGTTCGGTCTCCTTGGTGGCTGACTTCTTGGGGTTCTGCTGGGCCGCCGAGAGGCGGCTTCGCGGATCGAGCCCGGTACATCAGACACACGGGCACGCAATTTGCATAGTAACGGCAAGGGGGAGCACTCCCACAATGCGATCTTGCTGGTGGTCGGGGTGGCCGGATTCGAACCGACGACCTTCCGCTCCCAAAGCGGACGCGCTACCAAGCTGCGCCACACCCCGTCGGTGCGACACGTAGGGTACATGCAGAAGCGCGGTGCGTCGGCCGGTTCTCACAGGCGGTCACCGGCGCCGTCACGGAGGCACGCCGATACGGGTGTGCGCGCACCTTCCCCGACCCGCTACGATGCTTTCCGTACCGCGGTCCACCGGACCTGCGATGCGGTGCTTGCGGGCGTAGCTCAATGGTAGAGCCCTAGTCTTCCAAACTAGCTACGCGGGTTCGATTCCCGTCGCCCGCTCCAACGGCCCAGGGCCGGGCGGAGGATCCTTCCTCCGCCCGGCCCTGGGCCGCGTTCGTCCCCGTGAGACACGTGGGGCACGTGAGACGCCTCAGGCGCTATGCGGTCGGCAGCGCGTCCCTGACCGTCTTCGCGGAGGAGGCCGGGTCGTAGCCCTCGGGGACACCCTCCACCAGGATGATGTCGCCCTCGATGTGCCGCGAGCGCAGTGGCGCGATCTCCCGGTACCCGGGCGAGTCCCACCAGGCCCGCGCCTCGGCGATGCCGGGGAAGCCGAGGACGACGACAGCCCCCGGCCAGCTGCCCTCCTTCACCTCGTGCGGCGTGAAGTGCACCAGGAAGCTGCCGCCGTACGGCTCGAAGGTGACGGGAAGTCGTTCGACGTACTCGGCGATCTCCGGATGCGGGGCGGCGTCCTGCAGGTGGGCTATCACGTAGGCGGGCATGGTGGCCTTCCGGTCGGCGGGGCTCCGTGATCCTGAGCCTGGCACGCCCGGGGCTTCTACTCGATTACCCGACAGGTAAGGCGCCTTCGCCGGCGAGGTACGACGATGGGTCGGCGGATGCCCCTCGGCCCGGCCGCGCCTGAGGCCCGGCCGGCGTCCTCCCGCCGTGCCGGGCTCGCCGCCTCAAGAACCC
The DNA here is from genome assembly GCF_055583745.1 of Streptomyces sp. NPDC104381. NCBI lineage: Bacteria > Bacillati > Actinomycetota > Actinomycetes > Kitasatosporales > Streptomycetaceae > Streptomyces > Streptomyces sp. NPDC104381. The sequence continues at coordinate 238,868 of NZ_JBVJNK010000001.1, read as the reverse complement.
GTGGGGCCCTCAGAAGCTGATCTGGTTGATCGTGTCGGCTATCGAGTTCATGAATCTGTTGATCGACGGCGCCATGCCGGTCGAGGCCAGGAAGAAGCCGAAGAGCACGGCGACGACCGCCGGGCCGCCCTTGATGGATCCGCCGCGGATCAGCACCACCAGGACGACCCCCAGCAGAAGCACCACAGACAGTGAAATGGCCACGACTGATCACACCCTTGGTCGGTCCGCCTTGCCGGCCCGGTGGCGTGCGGCCGGCACACCTCCGTCGCGTCCATCGTGCCACCAACTCCCCTGTGGCTGCTGCCGGGTGATGAAGAGGGATGACCGGATCGCGCCATCCTCGCGCCCGCGCGCTCCCGCGCGAGCCCCGGCGTGCCCCCCTCGTGCTCCGGCGCGCAGGACGGGCCGTCGCGGGGCGCGGGGCGTGCGGCCACTGGGCACACGAAGGACAGCCGCAGGACGCGGGACAAGCGGTCGCGAAAAACTGTGAAGCCGCTGTGCGCAGGGAAGTTCGAATATCGGCCGGTGTGATCGTTTCCATATCCCCACACTTCATTCACAGCGATTTGCCGGGAGTTCGTGCGACGAAATTCACTCTCGTCAACAACTCGCCGATATGCACCATTTAAGCCGGATGAATCAGTACGTAACGGGCACAGTCCGGTGGTTTCGTTTTTGAATGACTGGGAACACGCGATATTCCTTGAGGGTTTTACGCATACCGATCGACCGGTCTAAGGTGCATGAGATGTCCAAAGCTCCGAGCGAAATTCAGAGGGCCCCGATCACCCCGGAGAGCCGGGAGTCGGAGCCGAGACACGAGCAGACCGTGACGATCGCGGAGGCCCCTTCCCCCGCCGCCAGGACCGCTCCGGCCCGCGCCACGGAGCCCAAGCCGGCCAAGCGTCGTGACGCGTACTTCGACAATGTGAAGTACCTCGCGATCGTGCTGGTCGCCGTGGCCCACGCGTGGGAACCGGTGATGGACGGCAGCCGCACGACCCGGGCGCTGTACATGATCGTGTACACGTTCCACATGCCGGCGTTCATCCTCGTATCGGGCTATTTCTCACGGTCGTTCGACATGAGCGCGCCCAAGGTGAAGCGTCTCGTCACCGGGGTCGTGGTGCCGTACGTGATCTTCGAGACCGCCTACTCGCTCTTCAGGCGCTACGCCGGCGGCGTGGAGGACACGCCCATCACCCTGCTCGACCCGCTGTTCCTCACCTGGTTCCTGATCGCGCTGTTCATCTGGCGGGTCACGACACCGCTGTGGCAGTCGCTGCGCCACCCGCTTCCGGTCGCCCTCGGGATCGCGATGCTCGCCTCGGTGACGCCGGACATCGGCGACGATCTGGACCTCCAGCGCGTCTGCCAGCTCCTGCCGTTCTTCGTGCTCGGCCTGCTGATGAAGCCGGAGCACTTCCAGCTGGTCCGGCGCCGCGAGGTGCGGATGCTCTCGCTGCCGCTGGTGGCCGGTGCGCTGGTCTTCGCGTACTGGGCCGCGCCGCGCATGCAGCTCGGCTGGTTCTACCGCAGCAACAGCGCCCAGGAGATGGACTTCCAGTGGTGGGCCGGGCCCGTGATGACCCTGGCGATGTTCGGGTGCGCGCTGCTCCTCACGGTCGCGTTCCTCGCCTGGGTCCCGCGCCGTCACATGTGGTTCACCGTGCTGGGCGCCGGGACCATCTGCGGCTACCTGCTGCACGGCTTTCTGGTGAAGGGCGCCGGCTACTACGGACTGTTCGACCGGTACGAGTGGCTCTCGGGCCCGCTGGGCCTCGTCGTCGTCTCCCTCGTCGCGGCCCTGGTCGTGACCCTGTTCTGCACCCCGCCGGTCCGCCGCGCCCTGCGTTTCGCGACCGAGCCGGACATGGACTGGGCGTTCCGCCGCAGTCCCGCCAAGCGCTGAGCCTGTCCGGATCGGCCCCTCCCGCCGGGGGCCGGTCCCGCCGGCGGGTCAGCCGGCCGCGGGGTTGGCTTGATCCCGCCGTTCGGCGGGCCTGACACCCCCGTCGAGCCCCAACAGCCCCCGTACCTGCGCATATTTCTCCGTCAGCCGGGTACGGGTGGCCGGCTCCAGCACCGCGAGCCGGTCCGGGTCGGCGTTGTGCGCCAGATCCGACTCCTTGATCAGCAGCGCCCCGGGCGTGGCGAGAATCCGCCCGGTGTACGCGAAGAGGTCCTCGCCGTCCCGCTTGGTGACGGCGAGGACCATTTCCTTTACCCGCCCGGGAAGCGGGGCCTCGTCCAGCCACTGCCGGGACAGCGCCCCGTCCTCCACCGCGTCGTGCAGCCAGGCGGCGGCGATCTGGTCCTCGCTGCCGCCACGGATCCGTACGCCCTCGGCCACCGCGGCCAGATGCTCGGCGTACGGGCGCCCCGCCTTGTCGGTCTGCGCGGCATGGGCCTCGCGGGCGATCGCCTCCACCTGGGCCGGCGTCAGATACGGGTTCGGCATGGGCCGACTGTACGCCGGGATCCGCCCTCCTCCACAGGGTCCGGGAGTGCCCCTTGAATCGTTCGGTAAACTAATTACTGACGATTCCTTGACGCACTCTTGACCCAATGAAGGAGACGGGCTCATCGGACACGCAGACACGCTCATCGCCATGGGGGGCGCGTTCCTCGCCGCCGCCATCCTTGCCCGCGTCGGCGGCCGCATCGGACTGCCGACCATCCCCCTGTTCATCCTCGCCGGGATCCTTCTCGGCCCGCACACGCCCGGGGTCGTCCTCCTCGACGACCCGCACGACCTGGAGATGCTGTCCGCGCTCGGCCTGGTGCTGCTGCTCTTCTACCTGGGGCTGGAGTTCCATCTCGACGACCTCAAGGCGGGCGGCCGGAAGATGGTGCTCGCGGGCACCGTCTATCTGATCCTCAACGTCGGCGCCGGTCTCGGTTTCGGGTTCGTCCTGGGCTGGGGCAACGCCGAGGCGCTGGTCCTGGCCGGCGTGATCGGCATCTCGTCCTCGGCGATCGTGACGAAGATCCTGGTCGACCTGAAGCGGCTGAACAGCCCGGAGACCAAGCCGATCCTCGGCATCATCGTCGTGGACGATGTCTTCCTCGCCCTCTATCTGGCCGCCCTGCAGCCGATCCTCTCCCACTCCGACGGGCTCGGCGCCGCCCTGCGGGACGGTGGCAAAGCGTTCGGTTTCCTGTTGCTGCTGGCCCTCGTGGCCCGTTTCGGCACCAGGGTCATCAGCAAGCTGATCGACACACGGGACGACGAGCTGCTGGTCATCTCGTTCCTGGGTGCCGCGGTCCTCGTCGCCGGTGTCTCCGACTGGTTCGGGGTGGCCGACGCGATCGGGGCGTTCATGGTGGGGCTGATGCTCGGCAGCACGAGCTCGGGTGACCGCATCATGAAGCTGGTGCACCCCCTGCGGGACGCCTTCGGTGCGATCTTCTTCTTCGCGTTCGGGCTCTCCATCAACCCGGGGGACCTGCCGAGCGTGATGTGGCCGGTGCTGGTGGCGGTCGCGCTGACGGTGGCGATGAACGTGCTCTCCGGCATGTTCTCCGCCCGGGTGTACGGGTTCGGTCCGCTGGAGGCGTCGAACATCTCCACCACACTGATGGCGCGCGGTGAGTTCGCGTTGATCCTCGCGACCATGGCGGCGGGAGCGGGACTGGACGAACGGCTCTCCCCGTTCATCGCCGGATATGTGCTCCTCCTCGCGGTCCTCGCACCGCTGGCCGCCGGACGGTCGACCTGGCTGGCCCGGATCCTGCCCGGAGGCCGGGTGAAGGACAGGGACGAGGAGAAGGTGTCGGTCCCGGCGTGACGGAGCCCGGTTCGGGTGCGGGGGTCACCGGCCCCCGTGCCCGGCACCGGGCACTCTCACGTTCGGGTGACAGGGGGTCCACGCCTTGACGCCCGTACCGTTTCAGGCGTTTCGTGCGGTTCAGGCGCGACGCGTTCAGTCGTTCCGTGCGGTTCAGGCGCGACGGGACAGCAGCAGGAGAGCGCGGTCGTCGTTGACGTCCTTCGCGCACGCCTCGATCAGATGCCAGGCGGCCCCTTCGAAGCCCGTCGAGACATAGCGGTCGGCCTCGCCGGTCAGCCGGTCGATGCCCTCGGCGATGTCCCGGTCCGACGCCTCCACCAGGCCGTCCGTGAAGAGCATCAGGACGTCCCCGGGCGCCAGTGAGCCCTTCACCGCGTGGAACTCCGCCCCGTCGTACACCCCGAGCAGCGGGCCCTCGGCCGCCATCTCCTCCCACCGGCCGCTGCCCGCGTGGAGTTGCAGGGCGGGGGGATGGCCGGCCGAGAGGAGTTCGTAGTCACCGGAGTCCAGGTCCAGGACGAGATGGATGGAGGTGGCGAAGCCCTCGTCCCAGTCCTGGCGCAGCAGATAGCCGTTGGCGGCGGGCAGGAAGCCGTGCGGGGGCAGCGAGCCGAGCAGGCCGCCGAAGGCCCCGGACAGCAGCAGGGCGCGGGACCCCGCGTCCATGCCCTTGCCGGAGACATCGGTGAGCACGACCTCCAGGGTGCGCCCGCCGTTGGTACGGGCGGCGACGACGAAGTCGCCGGAGAAGGACTGGCCGCCGGCCGGGCGGAGCGCCATCTCGCGGTGCCAGCCCTCGGGCAGCCGGGGCAGCGCGCTCTGGACCCGGATCCGCTCGCGCAGGTCGAAGAGCATCGTGCCGCCGCGCCGCCACGGCACCCCGACCCTGGCCCGGAACTGGGCGAGTACGAGCCCGAAGAAGCCGCAGGCGGCGACGACGAGGACGGTCCCGGGGGTGACCCGGGCGGGGCCCTCCGCGTAGGGGCCCAGGGTGATGGACTCCACGATCAGGGCCGTGGCCGCGGTCGCGTAGAGACTCAGCAGACTGGCCGGCCGCAGCAGCAGACCGCCCGCCACGATCGGCAGGGCCAGGGCGGTCGGGGAGCACCAGACCGGGTTCAGCAGCGTGGTGCAGGTGATGACCGGAATGATGACCAGCAGGCCGGCCAGGGCTATCCAGTCGGAGCCGTCACCCCGGAAGTAGTCGACCCCGGACCTGCGCAGCGCGATGCGCGCCCGGTGCAGTGATCTTCGCCACCGGGCGGTGTAGGTGTCTGCTCCTCTGCGACGGGCCATTGTCGGGACCTTATCCACCCGACGGCCTCCGGTGCAGGGGGACCCGGTGACAATCTGTTCGAAACGGGTTCGCCCGAACGGCTTTGCCCTGGTAAGCAGGGCTCATGAACACGGAACTGCGCGCGTTGTCGGCCTCGGATTGGGATGCCTGGTTCGGCTGTGTGGAGTTGGCGTTCGGTGGCGTCCCCTTCTCCCCGGAGAGCCGTGAGATGTACGCCTCGCTGGCCGAGCCGCAGCGTGCGATCGGCCACTGGGACGGCGCGGAGTGCGTGGGGACGGCCGGGGCGTACAGCTTCCGGGTGACCGTGCCCGGCGGAGCGGTGGTGCCGGCCGCGGGCGTCACGATGGTGAGCGTCTCCTCGACGCACCGCCGGCAGGGCCTGCTGACGGCGATGATGCGACGCCAGCTGGACGACGTCCGCTCGTGGGGCGAGCCGCTGGCGATGCTGCTGGCGTCGGAGCCCGGCATCTACGGCCGGTTCGGCTACGGCGCGGCCACGACGGAGACCAAGCTGCGGATCGACACCACCAGGGCCGGTCTGGCGCTGCCTCCCGGCACGGACGGGGTGCGGCTGCGCCGGTCGTCCCCCGCGCAGGCGCTTCCCGCCTGCGAGGCGGTGTACGCGCGACTGGCGGCGGACCGGCCGGGCGCCCTCCTGCGCCGTCCCGGCTGGGAGCGGCTGCCCGTGAACGACCCGGAGAGCGGCCGGGGCGGCGGCTCCCCGCTCCAGTGCGTCCTGGCGGAGCGGGACGGCGAGGTGACGGGCTACGTCACCTTCCATGTGCGTCCCGCCTGGGAGGACGCCGGCCCCCGGGGCACGGTGGCGGTGCGTGACCTGGCGGCGCTGGACGCCCCGTCGTACGCGGCGCTGTGGCGCCATCTGTTCGGGATCGACCTGACGACGGTGGTCGAGTGCTCCAACCGGCCGCCGGACGACGCCGTGCTCCGGCTGGTCACCGACGTCCGGCGCTGCGAGGTGCGGGTGCGGGACGGGCTGTACGTCCGGCTGGTCGATGTGGCCGCCGCGCTGGAGGCCCGGAGCTACCGGACCCTGGTCGACGTGGTGCTGGAGGTGGAGGACGCCTTCTGCCCGTGGAACGAGGGGCGTTGGCGGCTGACCTCGGGAGCCGGGGGCGCCGCCGTCTGCCGCAGGACCGCCGACGAGCCCGAACTGGCGCTCTCCGCCGCTGATCTGGGGGCTGCCTACCTGGGCGGGGTGTCGCTGACGATGCTGGCCGGTGCCGGGAAGGTACGGGAGCTGAGGGAGGGCGCGCTGGCCCCGGCCTCGCTCGCCTTCTCCTCGGACGTCCAGCCGTGGTGCCCGCACGGCTTCTGAGCCCGCGCGGTCCGCGGCGTTCCTACCGGCCCGCCGCGGACGGCTGACAGACCGGGCACCAGAAGAGGTTGCGGGCCGCCAGGTCCGCCGTACGGATCTCGGTGCCGCAGATGTGACAGCCCTGCCGGGCCCGGCGGTAGACGTACACCTCTCCGCCGTGGTCGTCGACGCGCGGGGGCCGGCCCATCGCCTCCGGCAGGTGCTCGGGGCGGACCGTGTCGATGCGGTTGTTCCGTACGCCCTCGCGCATCAGGGCGCCGAGGTCGGCCCAGATCGCGTCCCACTCGGCCCGGTCCAGGTCCTTGCCCTGGCGGTACGGGTCGATGCCGTGCCGGAAGAGGACCTCGGCGCGGTAGACGTTGCCGACGCCCGCGACGACCTTCTGGTCCATCAGCAGGGCGGCGACCGTGACGCGGCTGCGGGAGATCCGCTGCCAGGCCCGCTCCCCGTCCTCGTCGGCGCGCAGCGGGTCCGGGCCGAGCCGGTCGTGTATCGCGCGCTTCTCGGGGCCGGTGATCAGGGCGCAGGTGGTGGGGCCGCGCAGATCGGCGTGGTGGGCGTCGTTGAGCAGCCGCAGCCGGACCGTGTCGGTGGGCGGCGGGGCCGGAGCCGTACCGAAGCCGAGCTTGCCGAAGAGGCCGAGGTGGATGTGGATCCAGACGGCTCCCTCGAAGCCGAGGAAGAGGTGCTTGCCGTGCGCGTCGACGCCGGTGAGGGTCCGGCCGTCGAGCAGTGCGGCGCTCTCGGCGAACTTGCCCTGGGGGCTGCTCACCCGTGCCGGACGGCCCGCGAACCGCTCGCGGTGGTCGGCGGCGAGGCGGTGGATCGTATGCCCCTCGGGCACGGCGTGTCTCCTGGGAACGCGCTTGTGCCGCCGGGCTCGGGGGCCCGGCGGCACAAGGGAGGCGGGTGCGGGCGGTCAGGGCGTGTTCTGAAAGTGGTGCCGTCCGCCCGGAGGGCGGGCGGGACTTTCAGAACACGCTCTTAGCCCTGCTGCGGGTGGTGGGCCGGGATCGGGGGGAGCTCGCCGGTGGTCTCGTACGCGGTGAGCATGTCGATGCGGCGGGTGTGCCGCTCCTCGCCGGAGTACGGGGTGGCGAGGAAGATCTCCACGAACTTGGTGGACTCCTCGACCGTGTGCATCCGGCCGCCGATGGCCACCACGTTGGCGTCGTTGTGCTCACGGCCGAGCGCGGCGGTCTGCTCGCTCCAGGCGAGCGCGGCGCGGACGCCCTTGACCTTGTTGGCGGCGATCTGCTCGCCGTTGCCGGACCCGCCGATGACGATGCCCAGGCTGTCCTTGTCCGCGGCCGTCCGCTCGGCGGCCCGGAGGCAGAACGGCGGGTAGTCGTCCTGGGCGTCGTAGATGTGGGGACCGCAGTCGACGGCCTCGTGGCCGTGGGCGGTGAGCCACTCGACGAGGTGGTTCTTCAGTTCGAAGCCGGCATGGTCGGAGCCGAGGTACACGCGCATGGAGCGAAGTGTGGCACGGACGGGGCGGGGTAATGGTCAGCGGGGTCGGGACCCACCGGGCTCTCCCGCCCTCCGGTGCAGGCCCTGGGCCTGTGTGCAAGGCCACACGGGCAACGATCGGGTCAAGGAACCGGATGAGGGGGTTCCGATTTCGGTGTCGATCGGGCTTGAATGCGTGGCCTTGCCTTCGCACCACCCCCGCCGAGGCAACACCACCGACACACGTGATCAGAAAACGTAAGGATTCGATCCATGACGTCGCAGACGACTCTGGCCGGACCGGGCCAACAGCCCGGCGAGCCGGGTAAGCCGGATTCTCCGGACGGGCTCCAGGCCGGTCTCAAGAACCGTCATCTCTCGATGATCGCCATCGGCGGCGTGATCGGAGCGGGCCTCTTCGTCGGCTCCGGCGCCGGCATCGCCGCCGCGGGACCGGCCATCCTCCTGTCGTACGCGCTCGTCGGCCTGATGGTCGTCTTCGTCATGCGGATGCTCGGCGAGATGGCCGTGGCCCGGCCGAGCTCCGGTTCCTTCTCCGCCTACGCCGACCAGGCGCTGGGCCGCTGGGCCGGCTTCTCCATCGGCTGGCTGTACTGGTTCTTCTGGGTCGTGGTGCTCGCCGTCGAGGCCACGGCGGGTGCCAAGATCCTGGAGAGCTGGGTCCCCGGCGTGCCGCAGTGGGCGTGGGCCCTGATCGTCATGGTGGTGCTGACGGCGACCAACCTGGTCTCCGTCGGCTCGTACGGCGAGTTCGAGTTCTGGTTCGCCGGGATCAAGGTCGTGGCGATCGGCGCGTTCGTCGTCGTCGGACTGCTCGCCGTCTTCGGCGTCCTGCCGGGTGCGGACAACGCGGGGTCGGGGCTCGCCCACCTCACGGACTCCGGCGGGTTCTTCCCCGAAGGGCCCGGGGCCATCCTCACGGGTGTGCTGATGGTCGTCTTCTCCTTCATGGGCAGCGAGATCGTCACGCTGGCCGCCGGTGAGTCCGAGGACCCGCGGCGCGCCGTCTCCAAGGCCACCAACAGCGTGATCTGGCGTATCGCCATCTTCTACCTGGGCTCGATCTTCGTGGTCCTCACCGTGCTGCCGTGGAACGACCCCTCGATCGTCAAGGACGGTTCGTACGTCGCCGCGCTGAACGCCATCGGCATCCCGCACGCCGGCCAGGTCATGGACGTCATCGTGCTGACGGCCGTGCTGTCCTGTCTCAACTCCGGCCTCTACACGGCCTCCCGCATGGCCTTCTCGCTGGGACAGCGGGGGGACGCGCCCAAGGCGTTCGCCCGGGTGAACAAGCGGGGCGTGCCGCAGGCGGCGATCCTCTCGTCGGTCGTGTTCGGCTTCGTCGCGGTGTTCTTCAACTACCAGTGGCCCGACACGGTCTTCGCGTTCCTGCTGAACTCCTCCGGCGCGGTCGCCCTGTTCGTGTGGCTGGTGATCTGCTTCACCCAGCTGCGGATGCGCGGCATCATCCTGCGCGAGGCGCCCGAGAAGCTCGTCGTACGGATGTGGCTCTTCCCGTACCTGACGTGGGCCACGATCGCGATGATCTCCTTCGTCCTGGTCTACATGCTGACCGACGACGCCGGGCGCGAGCAGGTGCTGCTGTCGCTGCTGGTCGCGGCGCTGGTGGTGGCCGTCTCGCTGGTGCGCGAGGCCCGGAGCCGGAAGGCGAAGGCGCCGGTCGAGTGATCGACGCGCATACCTGACGGCGGCTGTCAGGTATACCCGGAAGGCTCTCCTTCGCCCCGCGAACCCCGCGAGCGAACGGAGAGCCTTTCCCATGAGCACCACCCCCGCGACCGACAGCTTCCAGACCGGTTTCCCGATCCGCCCCGAGCTCCTGGTGGAGGCGTCGGGCCCCGCCGACGTACGGGCCGCGGTGCGTGACGCCGCCGCGCGCGGCCTGTCCGTCGCCGTCCACGCGACCGGGCACGGGCTGCCGGGCCCGGTCGAGGGCGGGGTGCTGATCAGCACCCGCCGGATGGACGGCGTGGAGATCGACCCGGAGCGCCGCACCGCGCGGATCGGCGCGGGCACGACCTGGGAGGCGGTCGTCGCCGCGGCCGCCCCGCACGGGCTCGCCCCGCTGAACGGCTCCTCCCCCGGCGTGGGCGCCGTCTCGTACACGCTGGGCGGCGGACTGGGCATCCTGGCCCGGGAGTTCGGCTACGCCGCCGACCATGTCCGCTCGCTCGACGTGGTGACGGCGGACGGGGTGCTGCGCCATGTCACCCCGGACGAGGAGCCGGACCTCTTCTGGGGGCTGCGGGGCGGTGGGCACCGGCTGGGCGTCGTGACCGGGCTGGAGATCGGCCTGGTGGCCGTGGACCGGCTGTACGGGGGCGCGCTGGCCTTCGACGGGGACGCGGCCCCGGAGGTGCTGCGGCGCTATCTGGAGTGGACGCGGACGGTGCCGGACACCTGCACGTCCTCCCCGTCGGCGATGCGCTACCCCGACCTGCCGCAGGTGCCGGAGGCGCTGCGCGGGCGGTACGTGGTCTCGGTGCGCGTCGCGTACACCGGGCCGGCCGCGGAGGGCGAGGCCCTGGTGGCGCCGCTGCGCGCGATCGGGCCGGCGTTCTCGGACTCGCTGCGGGAGATGCCGTACAGCGAGAGCCACACCATCCACAGCGACCCGCCGTTCCCGCACGCCTACTACGGCGAGGGTCTGATGCTCAGCGGCATGGACGCCGGGACCGCCGCCCGGGTGCTGGAGCTGACCGGTCCGAAGGCCCCGATGATGACGGTGGTCCAGCTCAACCACCTGGGCGGCGCCCTCGCCGCGCCGCCGGTCCACGACAGCGCGGTGCCCCACCGGGACGCGGGCTTCCTGCTGCGGCTGCTGTCACCGCTGGACGGGACGGACGTGGCGGCGGTACGGGCGCTGTACGCGCGCGTGGCCGCGGAGACCGCGCCGTACGCCCTGGGCCGGGCGCTGAACTTCTCCTTCGGCGGCGGGGACCGCGCGGAGACGTACCGGGGCGTCCACGGCCCCGGGACGCGCGAGAGGCTCGCCGGTCTGGTGTCGCGATACGACCCGGCGAGCCTCTTCGGTGGTGCGTACGAGCAGGTCAGCCCCGGCGCCCGATGAGCTTCCAGGAGGCGGGCAGCGCGCCCATGGCCAGCGCGGCCTTGAGGGCGTCGCCGATCAGGAACGGCACCAGGCCGGCCGCGATCGCGGCGCTCATCGACATGCCGGTGGAGAGCGCCAGGTAGGGCACGCCGACCGCGTAGATGATCAGGGAGCCCACCACCATCGTGCCCGCGGTGCGCAGGACCGACCGGTCACCGCCCCGGCGGGCCAGGCCGCCGACGACCGTGGCGGCGAGCAGCATGCCGAGGACGTAGCCGAACGACGCGCCGCCGGGGCCGGAGGTGCCCTCGGAGAACCACGGCATGCCGGCCATGCCGACCAGCGCGTACAGGGCGAGGGAGAGGAAGCCGCGGCGGGCGCCGAGCGCGGTGCCGATGAGCAGTGCGGCGAAGGTCTGGCCGGTGACGGGGACCGGGGAGCCGGGGACGGGCACGGCGATCTGGGCCGCGATGCCGGTGAGGGCGGCGCCGCCGACGACCAGCGCCGTGTCCACGGCGTAGCGGTGCCGGGCTGCGGGCAGCAGGTCGGCGAGGACCGCTCCGGAGCGGACGGGGGCGGCAGCAGTACTCATCGGGACTCCGCGGGTGAGGTCGGCAGGCAGGGACGGACCGGAGTGTCCGGCCTGTGTCCGCCGGAGACCCCCGGGGTGACGTTAGCCGACGGCATATCCCCCGATCACCATCAGCCGCCCACAAAGCGGTGGTTGGAGGCTTAGTGGGGTTCACACAAAGAACGTCACGCAATCACTCGGCAGCGTGACGCTGGTCACGAAGGTGGGGGTGTATCCCGTCCTCGATTCGGGAAGGGGTGCCGCCGCGTGAGACTGTAGGTTCCCCATAAATGATCCGAGAGTGATCCGCAGCTCATGCACGACGCGCCCCCCACGCACTCCCCCGTACGCTCCGAGCCCCTGGCCCACGGCCTGAAGCAGCGCCATCTGACGATGCTCGGCCTGGGCGGGGTGATCGGGGCCGGACTCTTCGTCGGGTCGGGCGCCGGGATCGCGGTCGCCGGGCCCGCCGTCGTCGTCTCGTACCTGATCGCGGGCGTGCTCGCGATGCTGGTGATGCGGATGCTCGGCGAGATGTCGGCGGCGATGCCCGCGTCGGGTTCCTTCTCGGTCCACGCGGAGCGCGCGCTGGGCCGCTGGGCGGGTTTCAGCGTGGGCTGGCTCTACTGGTTCATGCTGGTGGTGGTGCTCGCCGTGGAGGCGACGGCCGCCGCGCAGATCGCCCACGGCTGGGTGCCCGCGGTGGGCCAGTGGCTCTGGGTGCTGCTGTTCATGGTGGTGTTCACCGTGACCAACCTGACGGCCGTGAAGAACTTCGGCGAGTTCGAGTTCTGGTTCGCCGCGCTCAAGGTGACCGCGATCGTGGCCTTCCTGGTGCTCGGTGTGCTGGCCGTCCTCGGGGTCCTGCCCGACACGGATCCGGTGGGCCTGACGAACCTCACGGGCCGGGGCGGCTTCCTGCCGAACGGCTGGGACGGCGTGGTCTCCGGGGTGCTGACGGTGGTGTTCGCCTTCGGCGGTCTGGAGGTCGTGACGATCGCCGCGGCCGAGACGGACGACCCGGCGCGCGCCGTGGGGCGTGCGGTGCGCAGCGCCGTGGTGCGCATCCTCTTCTTCTACGTCGGTTCGATGCTGGTCATCGTGACCGTGCTGCCGTGGACCGCGCAGCAGGCCGGGCTCAGCCCGTATGTGAAGGTCCTGGACTCGATCGGGGTGCCGTCGGCCGGGCAGATCATGAACGTCGTGGTGTTCGTGGCGCTGCTCTCGGCACTCAACGCCAATCTGTACGGCTCGTCCCGGATGATCTTCTCGCTGGCCGAGCGCGGCGAGGCGCCTCGCGGGCTGCTGAAGGTGTCGGGCGGCACGGGGACGCGGGGCGGCGGGGTGCCCCGCCGGGCGGTGCTGGCCTCGGTGGCCTTCGGCTTCGTCTCCGTACTGCTCAATCTGGAGTGGCCGGACACCGTCTTCCTCCACATGCTCAACTCGGTCGGCGCGGTCCTCCTGTTCGTCTGGGGCCTGATCGCCGCCTCGCAGCTGCGGCTGCGGCGCCGGCTCGAGAGGGAGGCGCCGGACGCCCTGGCGCTGCGGATGTGGTGCTTCCCGTACCTGACGTGGGTGACCCTGGCCGGCCTGCTGGCGGTCCTGCTGCTGATGCTGACCGACGACGCGGCCCGGCCGCAGGTGCTGTGGTCGGCGGGGGCCACCGCCCTGGTGCTGCTGGTGGCGGTCGTACGGGAGCGACGGGCGAAGCCGTAGGCAGGTGGACACCTTGTGTGAGCCCGGTGACCGTATAGCGGACAACGGTTCCCCGTGGTCGGGGCTCGTGACCACACTGTGGGCCGTCCCCTGTCCCGACCAGTGAACAGAGCCCGTCCATGTCCCGGACCTCAGCGCCGCCCCCCACGGACGCCGCAGCCCCCACCGCCGACTCGGCGCTCACCCACGGACTCAAGCAGCGCCATCTGTCGATGATCGCCCTCGGCGGCGTGATCGGCGCGGGGCTGTTCGTCGGCTCCGGTGCGGGCATCGCCGCGGCGGGCCCCTCGATCGTCATCGCGTACGGCATCTCCGGACTGCTGGTCATGTTCGTGATGCGGATGCTGGGCGAGATGTCCGCCGCCAATCCCGCGTCCGGCTCCTTCTCCGTCCACGCGGAACGGGCGATCGGGCCGTGGGCCGGCTTCACCGCCGGATGGTCGTTCTGGGTGCTGCTCTGTGTCGCCGTCGGCCTGGAGGGCATCGGCGCCGCGCAGATCGTCACGGGATGGCTGCCGGGCACCCCGGAGTGGGCCTGGGTCGCCCTGTTCATGGTGATCTTCCTCGGCACGAACCTCGCCGCCGTGAAGAACTTCGGCGAGTTCGAGTTCTGGTTCGCCGCGCTCAAGGTCATCGCGATCACGCTCTTCCTGGTGCTGGGCCTCCTCGCGATCCTGGGCGTGCTGCCCGGCACGGACTCCCCCGGCGCCTCGAACCTCACCGGGGACGGCGGCTTCATGCCGAACGGTTCGGAGGGCCTCATCATCGGTCTGCTCGCCTCCGTCTTCGCGTACGGCGGCCTGGAGACGGTCACCATCGCGGCGGCCGAGTCCGAGAACCCGGTGCAGGGTGTCGCCAAGGCCGTGCGTACGGCGATGTGGCGCATCGCCGTCTTCTACATCGGCTCGATGGCCGTCATCGTGACCCTCGTGCCGTGGGACGACCCGAAGGTGGCCGAGGTCGGGCCGTTCTACGCGATGCTCGACCACCTCGGCATCAGCGGCGCCGCCGAGATCATGAACGTGGTCATCCTGGTCGCCCTGCTCTCCGCGATGAACGCCAACATCTACGGCTCCTCCCGCATGGCCTGCTCCCTCGTCGCCCGCGGCCAGGGCCCGAAGCTGCTCGGCAAGGTCTCCTCGGGCGTCCCGCGCAACGCGGTGCTCGCCTCCTCGGTCTTCGGCTTCCTGTGCGTGCTGCTCAGCTACTGGCGCCCCGACGACGTCTTCCCGTGGCTGCTCAACATGATCGGCGCGGTGATCCTGGTCGTATGGATCTTCATCTCCGTCTCGCAGCTGATCCTGCGCAAGCGGATGGAGCGCGAGTCCCCGGAGCGCCTGGTCGTACGGATGTGGCTCTTCCCGGTCCTGACGATCGTGGCGCTGGTGGCCATGGCCGGCATCTTCGTCCTGATGCTGCGCCAGCCCGACACCCGTGACCAGCTGCTGGCGACCGGGGCGCTGACCGTGGTGCTGATCGTGATCGGCGTGGTGCGGCAGAAGCGCGCGGAGCGCGGGGCGCCCGCCCGGAACTGAGTGCGGGCGGCACGGCCGGTCTGCGAGGGTGCCCCCATGAATCCCCTCCTCCCCGCAGATCCGACCGTGCTGCACCCGATGCCCGGGCAGCCACGGGTGGTGCAGCTCCAGCCGCTGGTGACGTCCCCGCTCATCGAGGTCGGCGCGTACTCGTACTACGACGACCCCGATGACGCGACGGCGTTCGAGACCCGCAACGTGCTGTACCACTACGGCCCCGAGAAGCTCGTCATCGGCCGCTTCTGCGCGCTGGGCACCGGGGTGCGGTTCCTCATGAACGGCGCCAACCACCGCATGGACGGCCCGTCCACGTTCCCGTTCCCCACCCTGGGCGGCTCCTGGGCCGACCACTTCGACCTGCTGACCGGGCTGCCCGGCCGGGGCGACACGGTGGTCGGCCACGACGTGTGGTTCGGCTACCGGGTGACGGTGATGCCGGGCGTGCGGATCGGCAACGGCGCGATCGTGGCCGCCGGTTCCGTCGTCACCTCCGACGTGCCGGACTACGGCATCGTCGGCGGCAACCCGGCGAAGCTGCTCCGCACCCGCTACGACGACGCGGACATCGCCCGGCTCCTCGCGCTGGCCTGGTGGGACTGGCCGGCCGAGCACATCACCGCGCACATCCGCACCCTCATGGCGGGCAGCGTCGACGACCTGGAGGCGGTGGCGCCCCAGCCCGGCTGAGCCCGCGGGAGCGCCTCACCGGGCGCCGTCACGCCGATCCGGCCGCGTCTCAGTCGCCCCCGCCGCCGCCGTCCCCGCCCCCGCTGTCGCCGCCACCGTCACCGCCGCCGGAGTCCCCGCCGTCGCCGCCGTCCGCGCCCCAGCCGTCCCCGCCGCCGGGTTCGTTGTCGTCGCTGCCGTGACCGAGATTGCTGAACCAGGGGCGGTCCCACGCCACATCGGTGGCGATCGGCTCGCCGCCGTCCCCCCTGTACCGCTCCGACCGGAACCGCGCGGTGCCGGTCGTGTCACCTATCCCGAAGGCGACGGCGAAGGCATGGGCCATCACGGCGTCCAGCGGGTCGGCGCTCTCGTGACGGACCGGGGCGAGCGGCCGCAGCAGGGTCTCCGGCGTGCGGGCCGGGCGGCGCGGGGGGCGTGCCAGCAGGGCGACACGCCGGTCGTCGCGCAGCAGCCAGGAGTGCGTCGCGTCCTCCCGCCGCAGCACCCAGTGCGCCCCGGGCAGCCGCGCCTCCACCAGGCTCTTCGACTTGCGCAGCTTCTTCTTCAGCACGAGCTCCGCCGTGGCGTCGCCGACGCTCAGGCGCAGGCCCTTGGACGGGTCGGGGTCGTCGCCCAGGAAGCCACGGGGTGCCCGGATGCGTACGGCGGGGGCGTGCGGCCCCCAGACGTCCACGCGCACCAGCCGGCGGTCCACGGCGACGGCGACCGGACCGGCCGGCCCCTCCACGAGCCTCCGGGCGATCCACAGCGGTACGCCCTCGGCCTCGGCCCTGGCCGACAGCGCGGCCACCTGCTCGGGCCCGCCGCACCGCCGTACCGCCCACTCCCCCAGGGCGTGGGCGAACTCGGCGGCCCTGCGCACCTTCAGCGGGGTGGCCGTGCCGGTGACGCGGGTCAGCGGGACGGCGCCGGGACCCTCCGGGAGCCGGTCCAGCGGGCGCTCGGACCCGCCGCCGCCCAGCCAGTGCCCGCGCCGGTAGGCCTCGGCCATGGCACCGAGGTTCAGCTCGGCCGACGGGGTGGTCCGCCCGCCCCTGCGCAGCCGGTCCTCGGTCAGCTCCACGGTCTGCGCCAGCGGATTCCAGGACCGCTCGGCATAGAGCACCTGGCTCACGACAACCCCCCATGTACGTACGTGTGTACGCGCCTCGGCCGAGGACGCCACTCACGGCGACCCTATCCGCGACCTAGGTCCAAGGGCTGATCACTTCCGTGGCCTCCTCCTGCTAGCCTGCAATTGCGAACAACTTGCAATAACAACCAGGTAGCAGTTGGAGGGTTCGATCCCATGGCCACGTACACGCTTCCGGAACTCCCGTACGACTACGCGGCGCTCGAACCGGTCATCAACCCGCAGATCATCGAGCTCCACCACGACAAGCACCACGCCGCGTACGTCAAGGGTGCGAACGACACCCTGGAGCAGCTGGAAGAGGCCCGTGACAAGGAGGCCTGGGGCGCGATCAACGGCCTCCAGAAGAACCTCGCGTTCCATCTCTCCGGGCACATCCTGCACTCGATCTACTGGCACAACATGACCGGCGACGGCGGCGGCGAGCCCCTCGCGGCGGACGGTGTGGGCGATCTGGCCGACGCGATCGCGGAGTCCTTCGGTTCGTACGGCGGGTTCAAGTCGCAGCTGACGAAGGCCGCGGCCACCACGCAGGGCTCCGGCTGGGGCGTCCTCGCGTACGAGCCGGTCAGCGGCAAGCTGATCGTCGAGCAGGTCTACGACCACCAGGGCAACGTCGGCCAGGGCTCGGTCCCGATCCTGGTGTTCGACGCCTGGGAGCACGCCTTCTACCTGCAGTACAAGAACCAGAAGGTGGACTTCATCGAGGCCATGTGGCGCGTCGTCAACTGGCAGGACGTGGCGAAGCGCTACGCCGCCGCCAAGGAGCGCGCGGACGTGCTGCTGCTCGCTCCCTGACCTGCCGGAGACACCCGAGCGTCCTGCCTCGTGATCGTCTTCTCAACCTTCACCCGGCAGGCGGATCAACGGAGAGCCCCCGCGAGGACGTGACTCGCGGGGGCTCTCCCATGCGCGCCGGGCTCGGACGCGGGGCTCAGATGCGGAACACCGAGCCGATGAACTCGGAGAGCAGCCGCTCCTTCAGCGGCCCGGGCAGCGCGTCCAGCAGGACCAGTACGGGTGCCATCCGGCCGGGCAGCGCGCCGCCCTCGCCGAGCCCGGCGAAGGCCAGGACGGCCGCGATCTCGTCCGGGCCGAGGGTCAGCGGGTCCAGCCCGGCGGCGAACGCCGCGAGAGCCGGGTCCACCGTCACCGGCTCCAGGGCGCGGGCCCGCGCCAGGGCCACCGCGAGGTCGTCGAGCAGCGCCTCGACCCGGCCGGCCGTCGCCGGGGTGAGCGTGAGGTGGAGGTTGGGCGGGAGGCCGTCGAAGGAGAGCTGGGGCTGGAGGTACCAGCCGAGCTCGCGCATCTCGTCGGCGAGATGCAGGAGCAGACCGAGGTCGGGGGCGCCGTCCTCCCCGGCGACGGTGAACGCGACGAGCCCGGCCGCGGGGTCGCCGAGCACCCGTACGCCGTCGAGGGAACGCAGCCCCGCGAGCAGCCGGTCCGACGCCTCGGCGACCCGGCCCGCCAGCGCGGTGTAGCCCTCCTCGCCCACGTACCGGAGGACCGCCCAGGCCTGGGCCAGCAGACCGCCGGACTTGGTGCCCTGCACCGTCGGGTTGACGACCGGGTAGCCGGGCCAGCCGGCGTGCGCGAAGTACTGGTGGCGGCGCAGCTCGGCGTCGCGGTAGAGGACCACGGAGGCGCCCTTGTCGGCGTACGCGTACTTGTGCAGGTCCACCGAGAGCGAGGTGACGCCGGGGACGGAGAGGTCGAAGGGCGCCACCTCGCGTCCGGCGCGCCGCAGGTGGGGCAGGATCCAGCCGCCGATGCAGGCGTCCACATGGCAGAGCGCCCCGCGCGCCGCGGCCGCCCCGGCGATCTCGGCGACGGGGTCGATCACCCCGTGGGCGTACGAGGGGGCGGAGGCGACCACCAGCGCGGTGCGGTCGGTCAGCGCGGCGGCCGTGGCGGCGGCGTCGGCGCGGAAGGTGACGGGGTCGACGGGGACGACGACGGGTTCCACGCCCAGGTAGTCGGCGGCCTTGTGGAAGGCGGCGTGGGCGGTGGACGGCAGCACCATCCGGGGCGCGGTGATCCCGCGTACGGTCCTGGCGTGGTCGCGGGCGGTCTTGACGGCGAGCAGGATGCTCTCCGTGCCGCCGCTGGTGAACGTCCCCTGGGCGCCGGGGGTGCCGAGCAGGGCGGCGACCGCGCCGACCACGTCGTTCTCCAGCCGGGCCACGCTCGGGAAGACCGTGGGGTCGAGCCCGTTGACCGTCGCGAACGCGGTGTACGCCTCGGCGGCCAGCTCGTCGAGGCCGTCGAGCCCCGCGTCGTAGACGTAGGCGAAGGTGCGGCCCCCACGGGTGGGGGCGTCCGCCTGACGCAGGGCGCGCAGCTCGGCGAGCACCTCGGCCGCGCGGCGGCCGTCGGGCAGGGCGGGATCAGTCGGCACGGGCGGGCTCTTCCTGGAGGAGGCGGGTCACGGGCGGGGTCACGCGGTAGCGGCGCAGCAGCAGGAGGCTCGCGGCGGCGAGCACGGCGGGCAGCACGCTCATCCCGGCGGTGATCCCGGTCAGCGCCGTGGCGGGCTGGTCCACGTGGTGCGCGGCGTCGGAGGAGCGGAAGCCGGTCACGGCCAGCACGAGGGCGAAGACCCCGGCGCCCAGGGCGAAGGCGAGGGTCTCGGCGGCCGTCCACAGCCCGGTGAAGGTCGCGGCCCTGCGCCTGCCGGTGGTGGCGGCGTCGGCGGCCAGGGTGTCCGCGAGCATCGTGAGGGGCAGCAGTTGCAGTCCCGCGTACGCGATGCCGACGAGGACCACCGCCGCGTATCCGACGGCCGGGCCCGCCGCTCCGGTGAAGGCGAGGAGGACCGCCCCGGCCGTGTAGAGCAGCGAGGCGCACCACTGGGCGTAGGTGACGCCCTTGCGGCGGGCCAGCCGGTTCCACAGCGGCATGAAGAGGACCAGCGGGCCGATCAGGCAGGCGAACAGCGGGGTGACCGCGCCCGCCGAGCCGAGGGTGTACGTCGCGAAGTACTGGACGCCGGCGAGCATCACGCCGATCGCGAGGGCCTGGAGCGTCCACATCCCGGCCAGGTGGAGGAACGGCGTGCTGGAGCGGGCGGCGGCGAGCTGGGCCCGCAGCGAGGGTTCGGCCTCGCTGCGGAGGACGGCCGGGGCGCGGCGGGTGGCGGCCCACGCCCCGAACATGCCGACGGCCAGCAGCACGGCGACGGCGGCGCCCATCAGCCGGTAGCTCTCCGGGGTGTCGCCGTCGGCGTGCGCGATGGCGGGGGCCAGCGCCCCGGACAGCAGGATGGCGACGCCGAGGAAGCCCACCCGCCAGCCGAGGACGCGGCCGCGTTCGTGCGGGTCCTCGGTCATCTCGGCGGGCATGGTCACGTACGGCACCTGGAAGACGGCGTACGCGGTGGCGGCGAGCAGGAACAGGACGGCGACGTAGCCGGCCGCCGGGGCGCCCCGCAGCGGTGGCGCGGCGAAGATCAGGGCGAAGAGCGGCGGCAGGGTGCAGGCGCCGGCCAGCAGGAACGGCCGGCGCGGCCCGCCGCGCAGCCGGCTGCGGTCGGAGACGGCGCCGACCAGCGGATTGATCAGGACGTCCCATGCCTTGGGCAGGAAGACGGCGGCGCCCGCGACGGCGGCGGGCACGGCGAGGACGTTGGTGAGGTAGTAGAGGAGGATCAGGCCCGGCACGGTCGCGAAGGTGCCCGTGCAGAGCGAGCCGAGACCGTAGCCGATCCGCACGGTGCGCGGCAGGGGCGGGGCCGCGGGATGGTCCGAACCGGCCGCTGGCATGGGCAGATCCTGAACGATGTTCATCTTTTCGGCAAGACCCGCGGGCCCCGCGACACATGACCGGAACACCGGGGGCCCGCGTCCCCGCCTCCTGCCGGTGCCGCTGCGAGACTGGCGGGATGACGGACGACGGGCGGCAGACGGACCGGGACCTGGAACGGGCCGTCCTGGAACTGCTGGAACGGCGCGGGCCCGGCGCGACGATCTGCCCTTCCGATGCCGCGCGGGCGGTGTACGAGGGGGACGACGACGGCTGGCGCGCGCTCATGGAGCCGGTCCGGCGCGCGGCCGGGCGGCTCGTCGAGGCGGGCGAGGTGGAGATCACCCAGGGCGGCCGGCCCGTGGAGCCGGCGAAGGCCCGCGGTCCGGTCCGTATCCGCCGGGTCCGCTGACCCCGGGACCGCCCGGCGGTGCGGGCCGGCCCCGGGAGCCCGCACCGCCGGAGCCAGGTCAGTCGAAGACGGGGCCCTGGGTGCGGGTCCGCTTGATCTCGTAGAAGCCGGGGATCGACGCCACCAGCAGCGTGCCGTCCCAGAGCTTCGCGGCCTCCTCGCCCTTCGGGGCGGGGGTGACGACCGGGCCGAAGAACGCGATCTGCTCGCCGTCGGCGCCGGGCACGGCGATGACCGGGGTGCCGACGTCCTGGCCGACCTTGTCGATGCCCTCCTGGTGGGAGGCGCGCAGCTCCTTGTCGTACGCGTCGGAGTCGGCGTACTCCAGGAGCTCGGCCGGGAGGCCGACGTCCGCCAGGGCGCCCGCGATCGCCTCGCGGGTGGGGCCTTCGCCGTTGTTGTGGATGCGGGTGCCGAGCGCCGTGTACAGGGGGCCGACGATGTCGTCGCCGTGCTTCTGCTGGGCGGCGACCACGACACGGACGGGCGCCCAGGCCTGGGTGCGCATCATGTCCTGGTACTCCTCGGGCAGCTCGTCGAGCCTGGGCTCGTTGAGCACCGCGAGGCTCATCACGTGCCAGCGCACCTCGACGTCGCGGACCTTCTCCACCTCCAGCATCCAGCGGGAGGTCATCCAGGCCCAGGGGCAGAGCGGGTCGAACCAGAAGTCGGCCGGGACCTTGCCGCCGGGCGTGCTGTTCTCGGACATGTCTCTCCTCGTGAAAATCGGTCTGCGCCTGTGAGCCGGAACACCATGGGGCCCTCCCGCCATTCCCGCGCGCGGGTGCCGGGGGCCGCATGGGAGGATCGAAGGTCTTCGATCGAGACACAAAGGAGTGCTCCGTGCCCGGTGAGAACCTGTCCCGCGACGAGGCCCGCGAAAGGGCCGAGCTGCTGACCGTCGACGGTTACGAGGTCGCCCTCGACCTGCGTTCCGCCGTCGGTGAGCCCGACGGGGGCGACGAGGCCGGTCCGCGCACCTTCCGCTCGCAGACCACGATCCGCTTCCGCGCGGCCCGCGCGGGGGCCTCCACCTTCGCCGATCTGCTGGCCCCGGCCGTGGACGCGGTGTCGCTGAACGGGAAGGACCTGGACCCCGCGGCCGTCTTCGACGGAACCCGGATCGCGCTCGACGGCCTCGCCGAGGGTGACAACGTCCTGGTGGTCGACGCGCGGTGCGCGTACAGCCGGACGGGCGAGGGCATGCACCGCTTCGTCGACCCGGAGGACGGCGAGGTCTACCTCTACACGCAGTACGAGCCGGCCGACGCCCGCCGCGTCTTCGCCAACTTCGAGCAGCCCGACCTCAAGGCGCCCTACCGCTTCGAGGTGACGGCGCCCGAGGGCTGGCGGGTCTGGTCCAACGGCGCGGAGGAGTCGCAGGAGGGCGAGGTCCACCGGTTCGCGGAGACGCTGCCGATCTCGACGTACATCACGGTGGTCGTCGCGGGTCCGTACCACTACGTCAGCGACCACTACACCCGGACGTTCGACGACGGTACGAAGCTGGAGGTCCCGCTCGGCGCGATGTGCCGCAAGGGTCTCGCGCGCCACTTCGACGCCGAGGACGTCTTCCTGATCACCAAGCAGGGACTGGACTTCTTCCACGACCACTTCGACTACCCGTACCCCTTCGGGAAGTACGACCAGGCGTTCGTGCCGGAGTACAACCTGGGGGCGATGGAGAACCCGGGCCTCGTCACCTTCCGCGAGGAGTACATCTACCGCGGCAAGGTCACCTCGGCCTCCTACGAGCGCCGCGCCAACGTCATCCTGCACGAGATGGCGCACATGTGGTTCGGCGACCTGGTCACCATGCAGTGGTGGGACGACCTGTGGCTGAAGGAGTCCTTCGCGGACTTCATGGGGACGTTCTCGATGGTGGAGGCGACCCGCTTCACCGACGGCTGGATCACCTTCGCCAACAACCGCAAGGCGTGGGCCTACCGCGCCGACCAGCTGCCGTCCACGCACCCGATCACGGCCGACATCCGTGACCTGGAGGACGCCAAGCTGAACTTCGACGGCATCACGTACGCCAAGGGCGCCTCGGTGCTCAAGCAACTCGTCGCGTACGTGGGACGGGACGCGTTCCTGGAGGGCG
Source organism: Streptomyces sp. NPDC104381 (assembly GCF_055583745.1). Classification (NCBI taxonomy): domain Bacteria; kingdom Bacillati; phylum Actinomycetota; class Actinomycetes; order Kitasatosporales; family Streptomycetaceae; genus Streptomyces; species Streptomyces sp. NPDC104381. Next base: position 215,985 of record NZ_JBVJNK010000001.1, on the reverse strand, counting down.
CGCGCCGCTACTTCAAGCAGCACGCCTACGGCAACACCCGGCTGGGCGACCTGCTCTCGGTGCTGGCCGAGACGTCCGGGCGCGACATGACGGCCTGGTCGCGCGCCTGGCTGCAGACCGCGGGCGTCAACGTGCTGACGCCGGCCGTGACGTACGACGGCGAGGGCAGGATCGCGGAGCTCTCCGTGACCCAGGAGGCCGCCGACTCCCACCCGGAGCTGCGGCCCCACCGGGTCGCGGTCGGCCTGTACCGGCTCTCCCCGGACGGCGCGCTGGAGCGGTACGCCCGCGCCGAGACCGACGTCGCCGGTGTGCGCACCGTCGTCACGGAGCTGGCCGGGGCCGAGAAGCCCGACCTGGTCCTGGTCAACGACGACGACCTCACGTACTGCAAGGTCCGCTTCGACGAGGGCTCGCTGGCGACCCTGCGCGCCCACCTCGGTGACGTCACCGACCCCCTGGCGCGGGCCCTGTGCTGGTCGGCGCTGTGGAACTCGACGCGGGACGCGCTGCTGCCCGCCAGGGAGTTCGTCTCGCTGGTGCTGGCGCACGCCGGCCGGGAGAGCGACATCGGCGTCCTCCAGATGCTGCACGCCTGGGCGCAGTCGGCGCTGGTGCACTACGCCGCGCCGGCCTGGCGCGAGGAGGGCGGCCGGGCGCTGGCCGAGGGCGCGCTGGCGGAGCTGCGGCGTGCGGAGCCGGGCAGCCAGCACCAGCTGACCTGGGCCCGGTTCTTCGCCGCCGTCGCGGCGTCGGACGCGGACTTCCAGCTGCTGGGCGAACTGCTCGACGGCTCGGCCGGGATCGACGGCCTGGACGTCGACCAGGAGCTGCGCTGGGCGTTCCTGTCCCCGCTGGCCGCGCACGGCAGGGCGGACGAGGCCGCGATGGACGCCGAACTGGCCCGGGACGACACGGCGTCCGGCAAGCGGCACCACGTCCGGTGCCTGGCCTCACGCCCCTCGGCCGCGGTCAAGGACCAGGCGTGGGCGGCGGTCGTGGAGTCGGACAAGCTGTCCAACGCGCTCGTCGGGGCGACAATCGCGGGCTTCGAGCAGCCCTCGCAGCGCGAGCTGCTGGCGCCGTACACGGCCTCGTACTTCGAGGCGATCGAGCGGGTCTGGGCCGAACGGTCCATCCAGATCGGCATGGACGTGGTCAAGGGCCTGTTCCCCGGGCTGCAGGACGACCCCGCGACCCTCACCGCGACGGACGCGTGGCTGACCTCGCACCCGGACGCGGCACCGGCGCTGCGACGCCTCGTCCTGGAGGCGCGGGACGATCTGGCCCGGGCGCTGCGGGGTCAGGAGCGCGACGCGAGGGCGTGAGATTCCGGCGTGGGGCCCCCCCCCCCCGCGGGGCGGCCCCCCCCCAAAACCCCGCGCGCCCCCCCCGTAAGTCAATAGAACAAGCCGAAATTTGTACCGGCGGCGCCGGGGTTTTGGAA
>NZ_JBVJNK010000001.1:0-214528 GCF_055583745.1 Streptomyces sp. NPDC104381 | reverse complement strand
GCGCGCCCCGGTGTGGTGGGGCGCGGGCCAGGTCGGGCCGGGGGGGTGGGGGCTACCGGCCCGGCCCGGTGTGGTGTGCCATCCCGCCGCCCCCCCCCCCCCCGGGGGGGGCCCCCACGCCGCACAATCCCCGTCGCGACCACCCTTTTCGTCATTCGAACTGCCGTACTTTAGGACGGCGTCGTCCTGGATTGTCGACGGACGTGTAACACGGGTTATCGCGCGGCGAGCCTGCGGGAACCTCCCCGGCATGACCCAGAACACCCCGCTGTCCCCCCGCCCCGTCCACGAAGTCGCCCACCGCGTGCGGTCGTCCGCCCAGTTGCGCACCCAGGGGGTGTCCGCCGCGCAGACCGCCGCCCAGTGCCTGCCCGGCGGTCCCTGGCAGCAGCTGCTCCCCGGCGTGTACCTCCTGCACCCGGGTGAGCCCACGGACGACGACCGGGTGCGCGGGGCCCTGCTGTACGCCGGACGCCCGCCGGCCGGGGCCCGCCGGACGGTGCCGGCCCAGTCGGGGCCGGGCTACGGCGAGGCCATGGTCACGGGCCTGGCCGCCCTGGCCCTCTACGGCTTCACCTCGGCGCCCCCCGGGATCGCGCTGCACCGGATCGACGTGCTGGTGCCGCGCACCAGGCGGCTGCGCTCCACCCGGTTCGTCCAGGTGACCCGGGCGGCCGTGCTGCCCCGGCCGCAGCGCCGGCTCGGGGTGCCGCTGGCCCCGGTGGAGCGGGCCCTCGCCGACGCGGTGGCCTCGCTCGCGGACGCCTCGACGGTGCGCCGCATCCTGACGGAGGCGGTGCGCGGCGGGCACTGCGAACCGGCGTCCGTCGTACGGGAGCTGAACGAGGCCAAGCTGCTGGGCCGCGCGCACGTCGTGGACGCGGTGGACGCGCTGCTCGTCGAGGGGCGGGCGATGGCGGAGGGCCGGCTGTACGAGATGGTGCGCGCCCACCGGCTGCCCCAGCCGCTGTGGAACGTGGAGCTGTCCCTGCCGGGCGGCCGCTTCCTGGGAGGGATGGACGCGTACTGGCCGGAACACGCGGTGGCGCTCGAACTGGGCAGCCGCTCCCCCCGGGAGGAGCACGTCTCGTACGCCGCCGAGCGGGAGCACCTGGAGCGGCTCGGGGTGACGGTGGTGCGGGTGACGCCGAAGCAGCTGCGGGACTCGACGGCACAGCTGTCGGTGGTGCTGCGTACGGCGATGATGGCGGCCGAGGACCGGGATCCGGCGGCGTACGTGGTGGTCACGCCGCGGTGAGTGGCGCAATGGCCCCGGTGGCGGATCTACGCCATGTCGCTCTCTCGTCCTCGTCAACTCTCCACAAACCCCTGTCATTTACGAAAGGCTGAGCGGTCATCCGGTACCGAATTCCGGACTCTCTCTTTCTTTCACCCACAGGGATGCTGATGACCAAGGAATCCCCCAGCTCCATACCCGGGGCGAGACGCGCGGCGCGCATGGCCGCCGCAGCCGGTCTGGCGGCCGCGCTGGCCGCCTCCGGCGCCGCCCCGGTCTTCGCCGCCGACGACCCGGCGGCCTCCCCCGTGAAGCCCTCCGCCACGAGCACGAACGGCGACAAGCTGGGCGAGGCCGACGCCGATGTGCTGGCGAAGGCCGAGGCCAAGGGCGAGAAGAACATCACGATGATGGTCGCCACCACCCCCGGCGCGACCGAGAAGGTCGCCGAACAGCTGGACGCCGTCAAGGGGTCCGTGCTGGGGCAGACGTACGACAAGCTCGGCTACGTCCGGGCGACCGTGCCGACCGCGACCGCCGAGGCCACCATCAAGGCCGCGCAGAAGCTGTCGTCGGTCCAGGGCATCGATCTCAAGCAGGAGATCAAGCTGGACGACCCGACGCCCAAGGGCGACCGGGCCGCCGGGGCGAAGCAGCCGAAGGCCACGGGCAGTTACGCGGCGCCGAACAAGAAGACGCCCGCGAAGAACCCGTACAACCCGTCCTTCGAGACGGGCGCGGTCGACTTCGTCAAGCAGCACCCGAAGGCGGACGGCCGCGGGATCACCATCGGTGTCCTGGACTCCGGTGTCGACCTCGGTCACCCCGCGCTCCAGAAGACCACCACCGGCGAGCGCAAGATCGTCGACTGGGTGACGGCGACCGACCCCGTCAGCGACGGCGACGGCACCTGGCTGCGGATGGACCAGGTCGTGTCGGGCCCGACGTTCACGAGCGGCGGCACGACGTACTCCGCGCCGAAGGGTTCGTACGCCTTCCGCGTCTTCAAGGAGTCCGCGACCCGCGGCGGCGACATGGCGGGCGACCTCAACCGCGACGGTGACACCACCGACCAGTGGGGCGTGCTGTACGACCCGGTCACCGGCACCACGCGGGTCGACCTGAACAACAACGCGGACTTCGGTGACGACGCCGTCCTGAAGCCGTACAAGGAGAAGCACCAGGTCTCCTACTTCGGTACGGACGACCCGCGGACCGACGTCGTCGAGCGCATCCCGTTCGTCGTCGAGACCCGCAAGAGCGTCGTCGTCGACGCGGCCGGCAAGACCGCCGACTACGTCAACATCGGGGTCATCGAGAGCGAGCACGGCACGCACGTCGCGGGCATCACCGCGGCCAACGGCCTGTTCGGCGGCGCGATGAACGGTGCGGCGCCCGGCGCCAAGATCGTCTCCTCGCGTGCCTGCACCTGGTCCGGCGGCTGCACCAACATCGCGCTGACCGAGGGCATGATCGACCTCGTCGTCAACCGCGGCGTCGACGTCGTCAACATGTCGATCGGCGGCCTGCCGCCGCTCAACGACGGCAACAACGCCCGCGCCGAGCTCTACAAGCGGCTCATCGACATCTACGGCGTCCAGCTGGTCATCTCGGCCGGCAACGACGGCCCCGGTGTCAACACCATCGGTGACCCCGGCCTCGCCGACCACGTCATCTCGGTGGGCGCGTCCATCTCCAAGGAGACCTGGGCGGCCAACTACGGCTCGAACGTCACCAAGAAGTACGACATGCTGCCCTTCTCCTCGCGCGGTCCGCGTGAGGACGGCGGCTTCGCGCCGATCCTGACCGCCCCGGGCGCCTCGATCAACACCACCCAGACCTGGCTGCCCGGCGGTCCGGTCAAGGAGGCGGGCTACTCGCTGCCGGCCGGCTACTCCATGCTGCAGGGCACCTCGATGTCCTCGCCGCAGGCCGCCGGCGCGACGGCGCTGCTGCTGTCCGCCGCGAAGCAGAAGCACATCGAGCTGCCCCCGGCCGATCTGCGGACCGCGCTGACCAGCACCGCCACCCACATCGACGGGGTGCCCGCGCACGCCCAGGGTTCCGGTCTGATCAACATCGTCGGTGCCTGGAAGCAGATCGAGAAGAAGGGCAGCCCGGCGCACGAGTACACCGTGAAGGCGCCGGTCGACACCGCGATCGACTTCGCGCTGAAGACCCCGGGCTTCGGCACCGGCCTGTACGACCGTGAGGGCGGCCTGAAGGCCGGCCAGAAGAAGTCGTACGACGTCACCGTCACCCGCACCACGGGCCCGGACAAGGCCGTCAAGCACAAGCTGTCGTGGAAGAACAACGACGGCACCTTCACCCTGACCGGTCCGGGCACCGTCTCGCTGCCGCTCGGCAAGCCGGTGACCGTCAAGGTCCAGGCGAAGCCCCGCACGGCGGGCGTCCACAGCGCGATCCTGCTGGTGGACGACGCGAAGACCAAGGGCGTGGACCAGCAGATCCTCTCCACGGTGGTCGTCGCCAAGGAGCTGGTGAAGCCGGGGTACGCGTTCTCGACGAGCGGCTCGGTGCAGCGCAACGGCACCACGTCGTACTTCCTGAACGTCCCGGAGGGCGCCGAGACCCTGGAGGTCGCGCTGAGCGCCCTGCGCTCGGGCAGCCAGACGCGGTTCATCTCCATCCACCCCTACGGGGTCGCGGTGGAGGACAGCTCCACGATCTACTGCTACCCGAACTACGAGAACCCGACGAACACCTGCCGTCCGGACACGCGCTCCTACAAGGACCCGCAGCCGGGCGTCTGGGAGGTCGAGGTCGAGGCCCGCCGTACGTCGCCGCTGCTGGACAACCCGTACAAGCTGGATGTCTCGCTCCTCGGCGCCTCCTTCGACCCGGCGGTGCAGACCATCGCCGAGGCGAAGATCGGCACCCCGGCCGCGGTGGACTGGACGGTGACCAACAACGCGGGTGACCTGGAGGGCTCCCTGAAGGGCGGCTCGCTGGGCTCGGCCGACGTCGAGCGCCCGTCGATCTCGACGGGCGGCGAGTACGTCAAGGAGGTGACCATCGGCGAGGGAGTGGAGAAGCTCGACATCGCCGTGGGCAACACCTCCGACGCCAACGCCGACATCGACCTGTACGTCCTCAAGGACGGCACCCAGGTCGGCGCCTCGACGACGGCGGGCTCGGAGGAGTCGGTCAGCCTGGTGAACCCGGCGGCCGGCACCTACACCGTCGTCATCGACGGCTACTCGGTCCCGGCGGGGACCACCGAGTACGACTACCGCGACGTGTACTACGCGTCGTCGCTCGGTGAGATCAAGGTCGACGAGTCCAAGGCCGTGAAGCTGGCCAACGGCGCGTCCGCCCAGGTCGGGGCCGAGGTCGTGGTCGCCGGAGCGGCTCCCGAGGGCCGGCAGTTCTTCGGCGAGGTCCAGCTGGTGAACGCCCGCGGCACCGCGGCGGGCACCGGCAGCGTCGTGATCGAGAAGGTCGCGCCGTAACCGGAACGGCCGTGTGATCCGTACGACACCGCACGACTGTGGGGCGGGTGCTCTCAAGGGCTCCCGCCCCACAGCTCTGTGCGCGGTGCGTCCGCCTGCCGGACAATGGATTGGACAAGGAAGCCGTGGACATACGCATCATGGACCGGCAACGTGCCCGTTCGCATCTGTGAGGGAGTCCCCGTGAAGGTCGGAATCGTCGGCGCCACCGGTCAGGTCGGCACAGTCATGCGCAGGATCCTGGCCGAGCGGAAGTTCCCCGTCGCCGAACTGCGGCTCTTCGCCTCCGCGCGCTCCGCGGGCTCCACGATCTCCTACGAGGGCCAGGACATCACCGTCGAGGACGCCTCCACGGCGGACTACACCGGCCTCGACATCGTCCTGTTCTCCGCCGGTGGCGCGACCTCGAAGGCACTCGCCGAGAAGGTCGCCTCGCAGGGTGCCGTCGTGATCGACAACTCCTCCGCCTGGCGCAAGGACCCCGAGGTCCCGCTGGTGGTCTCCGAGGTCAACGCGCACGCGATCGCGAACCGCCCCAAGGGCATCATCGCCAACCCGAACTGCACCACGATGGCCGCCATGCCCGTCCTGCGCCCGCTGCACGACGAGGCGCAGCTCGACGCGCTGACCGTCGCGACCTACCAGGCCGTGTCCGGCTCCGGTGTCGCCGGTGTCGCGGAGCTGCACGGCCAGGCGTCCAAGGTCGTCGCCGAGGCGGACAAGCTGACGCACGACGGCGACGCGGTCGACTTCCCCGAGCCGGCCGTCTACAAGCGCCCGATCGCCTTCAACGTGCTGCCGCTCGCCGGCTCGATCGTCGACGACGGCTCCTTCGAGACGGACGAGGAGCAGAAGCTCCGCAACGAGTCCCGCAAGATCCTGGAGATCCCGGAGCTCAAGGTGTCCGGCACCTGCGTCCGGGTCCCGGTCTTCTCGGGCCACTCGCTCCAGATCAACGCCCGTTTCGCCCGGCCGATCAGCGTCGAGCGCGCCTACGAGCTGCTCGAGGACGCCGAGGGCGTCGAGCTCTCCGAGATCCCGACCCCGCTCCAGGCGGCCGGCAAGGACGCCTCCTACGTGGGCCGCATCCGCGTCGACGAGACCGTCGAGCACGGTCTGGCGCTGTTCGTCTCCAACGACAACCTGCGCAAGGGCGCCGCGCTGAACGCCGTCCAGATCGCGGAGCTGGTGGCGGCGGAGCTCAAGGGCTGACGCCCTCGACCCACCCGTGCGAGGGGGCGGCCACCGGGATCCGGTGGCCGCCCCCTCGTGTCTGTTCCGCCCTCAGAGCGCGAGGTGCCTGCGCAGGGCTGTGTCGATCTCGGCCATGCGCTGCCGGGGGACGGCGCCGACGCGCTTCAGCACACGGTCCAGGGAGACCGCGCGGACCTGTTCGCACTGCGCCTTCGAGTCCCTCGACAGCCCACTCTCCGCAGCTCGGAGCAGCGCCTGAAAGGTGAGGACGCGCGAGGTGTTGGACGTCAGGGGCACGACGGTGACCACGCCCCGCCCATGCGACTCGACCGACAGGTTCGCCGCGTTGTTCGACACGATCACGGCTGGTCTGACCTTGTTGGCCTCGCTGCCCCTGGCCGGTTCCAGATCAACCAGATGAATGTCGCCTCTACGCATCAGCGATCCCGTCTCCGACCGTGCGATCCCAGAGAGCGGCATCCTCGCCCGCATCCCATTCCTCGAAGGCTTCGGTGTACTCCGCCTCCAGCCCCGCCTCGCGCAGCAACTCGATGGCGGCGTGTATCACCGCCGACCGGGAGTCAGCGTCGGTCTTCGCGGCGTACTCGTCGACGAAGGCGACATCCTCCTGCGGCAGGCTCACACTGATCTTCATGCCATCAATCCTACCAAGGTAGGAACAATGTAGCCACCCGTCGGTGCTACCCCCGCCGTACCACCATCGGCCCGGCGGAAAACGGACATCGCGCTGGGCCCACCCCGCGTGGAAGGATGACCGGAAACATCGCATATCAAGGAGATGACCGCGTGCCTGGCACGAATCTGACCCGCGAAGAGGCACAGGAGCGGGCGCGCCTGCTGACCGTGGACGCGTACGAGATCGATCTCGACCTCTCCGGCGCACAGGAGGGCGGCACCTACAGGTCCGTCACCACCGTGCGCTTCGACTCCGCCGAAGCCGGTGCGGAGACCTTCATCGACCTGGTCGCCCCCGCGGTGCACGACATCGTGCTGAACGGCAAGGACCTGGACATCGCCGCCGTCTTCCGGGACTCGCGGATCACGCTGAAGCACCTCCAGGCCGGCACGAACGAGCTGAAGGTCGTCGCCGACTGCTCGTACACCAACACCGGCGAGGGCCTGCACCGCTTCGTCGACCCGGTCGACGAGCAGGCCTACCTGTACACCCAGTTCGAGGTCCCGGACGCCCGCCGGGTGTTCGCGAGCTTCGAGCAGCCCGACCTGAAGGCGACCTTCCGGTTCACCGTGAAGGCGCCCTCCGGCTGGACGGTGATCTCCAACTCGCCGACGCCCGAGCCCGTGGACGACGTCTGGTCGTTCGAGCCGACGCCGCGCATCTCCACGTACATCACGGCCCTGATCGCCGGTCCGTACCACGCGGTGCACAGCAGCTACGAGAAGGACGGCCGGTCCGTGCCGCTCGGCATCTACTGCCGTCCGTCGCTGGCCGAGTACCTCGACGCGGACGAGATCTTCGCGGTCACGCGGCAGGGCTTCGACTGGTTCCAGGAGAAGTTCGACTACGCGTACCCCTTCGCCAAGTACGACCAGCTCTTCGTCCCCGAGTTCAACGCCGGGGCCATGGAGAACGCGGGCGCGGTCACCATCCGCGACCAGTACGTCTTCCGCTCGAAGGTCACCGACGCGGCCTACGAGACGCGCGCCGAGACGATCCTCCACGAGCTGGCCCACATGTGGTTCGGCGACCTGGTCACCATGGAGTGGTGGAACGACCTCTGGCTGAACGAGTCGTTCGCCACGTACACCTCCATCGCGTGCCAGGCCGACGCGGAGGGCTCGAAGTGGCCGCACTCCTGGACCACGTTCGCCAACTCCATGAAGACCTGGGCGTACCGGCAGGACCAGCTGCCGTCGACGCACCCGATCATGGCGGACATCCAGGACCTCGACGACGTCCTGGTGAACTTCGACGGGATCACGTACGCGAAGGGCGCCTCGGTCCTGAAGCAGCTCGTCGCGTACGTCGGCAAGGACGCGTTCTTCCAGGGCGTGCAGGCCTACTTCAAGGCCCACGCGTTCGGGAACACCCGCCTGGCGGATCTGCTGGGCGCGCTGGAGGAGACCTCCGGGCGTGACCTGAAGACCTGGTCGAAGGCATGGCTGGAGACGGCCGGCATCAACATCCTGCGCCCGGAGATCGAGACCGACGGGAACGGCCACGTCACCTCGTTCACCGTGCTCCAGGAGGCACCCGCGCTGCCCGCCGGCGCGAAGGGCGAGCCGACGCTGCGCCCGCACCGGATCGCCATCGGCTGCTACGACCTCGACGGCGCCGGCAAGCTGGTCCGCACGGACCGGATCGAGCTGGACGTCGAGGGCGAGCGCACCACCGTGCCGTTCCCGGCCGGCACGCCGCGCCCGGCGGTCGTCCTGCTCAACGACGACGACCTGTCGTACGCGAAGGTCCGCCTCGACGAGGAGTCGCTGCGGGTCGTCACGGCCCACCTGGGTGACTTCGCCGAGTCCCTGCCGCGTGCGCTGAGCTGGGCCTCGGCCTGGGACATGACGCGCGACGGCGAGCTGGCGACGCGTGACTACCTCGCGCTGGTCCTCTCGGGGATCGGCAAGGAGACGGACATCGGCGTCGTGCAGTCGCTGCACCGCCAGGTGAAGCTGGCCCTGGACCTCTACGCCGCCCCGGAGTGGCGCGAGGCGGGCCTGAACCAGTGGACCGAGGCGACGCTGGCGCACCTGCGCGCGGCGGAGCCGGGCGGCGACCACCAGCTGGCGTGGGCCCGCGCCTTCGCGGCGACGGCCCGCAGCCCGCTCCACCTGGACGTGCTGCAGTCGCTGCTGGACGGCACCCAGGAGATCGAGGGCCTGGCCGTCGACACGGAGCTCCGCTGGGCGTTCGTGCAGCGCCTCGCGGCGACGGGCCTCATCGACGAGGAGGAGATCGCCGCCGAGTACGAGCGCGACAGGACGGCCGCGGGTGAGCGGCACGCGGCGTCCGCACGGGCGGCCCAGCCCTCCGAGGAGGCGAAGGCCGAGGCATGGGCGTCGGTCGTCGAGTCGGACAAGCTGCCGAACTCCCTCCAGGAGTCGGTGATCGTCGGCTTCGTGCAGACCGAACAGCGTGAGCTGCTGGCGCCGTACGCGGAGAAGTTCTTCGCGGCGGTCAAGGACGTCTGGGACACGCGGAGCCACGAGATGGCCCAGCAGATCGCGGTCGGTCTCTACCCGTCGCTCCAGGTCTCGCAGGAGACCCTGGACGCCACGGACGCATGGCTGGACTCGGCGCGGCCGAGCGCCGCGCTGCGCCGGCTGATGTCGGAGTCGCGGTCGGGCGTGGAGCGGGCGCTGAAGGCCCAGGCGGCGGACGCCGCCGCGGCCACCGCGTAGCGGAGACCCGCACACGGTCAGGGGGCGTCTCCGGCGGGGGCGCCCCCTTCGTGGTACCGGGTCCTGGGACCGGCTCAGCGGAGGCAGGCGGCGAGCAGGGCGATGTCGTCCGTCTTGCCCTTGCCGAACATCGCCAGCAGGTGGTCGCACAGCTCCTCGACCTCGGCTGGTGCCCGGGAGAAGGTGCCGCTCAGGGCCTCCAGGCTCTCGTCGAGGTCTTCCCGGGGGACCTCGACGAGGCCGTCGGTCAGCAGCAGGAGCGTGGAGTTCTCCGGCACGTCGTGGCGCACGACCTGAGGGTGCGGCAGGTTGAGCCCGAGGAGCGGCCCGTGCTCGCTCAGGTAGCGGGTGGATCCGTCCGGGTGACGCAGCAGGGGCGGTATGTGGCCGGCGTTGGCCACCTGGATCCGCCGACCGCCGGGCTCCACGAGCACGAGACAGACGGTGACGGTCATGGACGGCCGCAGCCGCACCAGGAGGGCGTCCAGGTTCGTCAGGAGGGACTGAGGGGTGTGCCCCTCGATGGCGTAGGCCCGCAGGGCGTGCCGGATCTCGCCCATGATCATGGCGGCCTTGAGCGAGTGCCCGGCCACGTCCCCGATGGCCAGCAGCAGACCGTCCGGGGTCTGGATGGCCTCGTAGAAGTCGCCGCCGATCTCCGCGTCGTCCGCGGCGGGTTCGTAGCGTACGGCCATGTCCACACCGGGCACCTCGGGGAGCCTGTCCGGCAGGAAGCTGCGCTGGAGGGTGAGGACCAGCGCGTGTTCCTCGCTGCGCGTACGCAGGGCTTCCAGGGCCAGCGCGCAGGCCTGCGCCAGCTGCGACAGGAGCTCACGGTCGTCGGTGCCGGCCAGCGCCGTGGCGGCGACGGCGAACGCGACGGCGGGCCGGCCCCGCTTCGTACGGGCGAGGGTCAGGGCGACCTGCCCGGGGAACACGTCCGCCCGGCCGTCTCCCGCGTGGCCGGTGAGCGCGCGCCATTCCGCGTCGGACAGGAGCACCGTCTCCGTCCCGGTCCGTTCGCCGAGGGCCCGCTCGGTCAGGGCGTCCAACAGCCGTGATCCCTCGTGGACGCCGGTGACCGACGGCTCCGCGTCCCCGGGGCGGGGGCTCACCCCGGCCCGGGCGAGGTGGAGCGTCCGGTTGTCGGGGCTGAGTCCCACGGCGACGGCCGGCGACTCCATGAGCGCGGCCGCACCGGCCGCCGCCGCGGCGACGAACGTCTCCCCGTCCCGGGCGGCGTACACGGCCAGGGTGCTGCTGTTCAGCGCGGCCACCCGGGTGGCGAGCCGCTCCGCACGGCGCCGGGCGCGGGCGTAGCGCAGTGCCGCGGTGACCGTGGCCAGCAGTTCGTCCGGGGCGATCGGCTCGGTGAGGTAGGCGTCGGCACCGCGGTGGAGGCCCTGGGTGCGGTCGCTCAGCTCGATGGCCGTCGCGGAGACGTGGATGACCGGCAGCGAGGCGGTCCGGGGGTCGGCCTTGATCTGCTCGCACACCTCGAAGCCGCTCATGTCGGGCAGCCTCACGTCGACGACGGCCAGCTCGGGCAGCTCGCCGTCGGGAGCACCGGCGAGCAGGGCCAGGCCCTCCGTCCCGTCGGAGGCCTCCACCACCGTGTGGCCGACCCGCCGGAGCCAGCTGCTGACGATGTAGCGGTTCGTGTCGTTGTCGTCCAGCACCAGCACCTTCGCGGCGGCGCTGTCCTGGGACAGATGCGTACTCATGCGGTGCCGTCCTTCCCGTCCCCTCCCGGCAGGGCGGGCGTGACGTGTTCCGAGAGGGCCGCGACCAGCTTGGGCAGGGTGATCGTGGACTTCCCGAGGACCGCCCGTGCGTGCGTGAGCCGGTCCTGGTCCAGGTCCTCGGGGGGTGTGGAGGTGAGGATGACGACGGGGACGGCGCGCAGCTCGGGGTCCGCCGCGAGCTGCGCCAGCACCGCGTAGCCGTCGAGGTCGGGCAGGTGCAGATCGAGCAGGACGGCGTCCGGGCGCTCACGGCGCACGACCGAGCTGGCCAGTCCACCCTCGCCCACCTCGACCACCCGTCCGGCGAGCCGGTCCAGGAGGGGGCGGATCGTGGCACGGAAGGCGTCGTCGTCGTCGACGGTGACGAGGGCGGCCACCAGCGGTGCCGGCGTCTCCTGGTCGTCGGGCCCCGCCGTGGCCGGCCCGTCGGCGGGCAGCCGTACGGTGACCACGGTCCCGGACCCCGGGCTGCTGGTCAGCGAGAGCCGGCCGCCGAGGAGCTCGGTGAGCCGCCGTGCGTAGGGCAGGCCGAGGCCGGTCCCGGAGCGCCCGCGCTGGTGCGGTCCCCGTACCTGGTAGAACTCCTCGAAGATCTGCTGCTGCTCCTCCTCGGGGATGCCGATGCCGGTGTCCGACACGGTGAAGACGACCTGGTCGCCCTCGGGGCCGTCCTCCCGGGTGACGTCGAGGCGCACGGTCCCGGCGGGCGTGAACTTCAGTGCGTTGGACAGCAGATTGCGCAGGATGCGGGTGAGCATGACCTCGTCGCTGACGATCCGCGCGTCGGACTCGGCCACGATGAGTTCGGCGGCGCCCGCGGTCCCGTAGCCGCGCAGGGTGCCCCGCAGCTGCCCGAGGGCCACGCGCAGGTTCACCACCGCCCAGGTGGGCTCCAGGCGTCCGGACTCCGCCTTGGCGACGTCCAGGAGTTCGTCGACGAGGGCGAGCAGGGTCGCTCCCGAGGCGGAGATGAGGGAGACCTGCCGGCGCTGCTCCTCGTCGAGGCGTTCCACGTCGAATTCGAGCAGCATCCGGGCCAGCCCGACGACGGAGTTGACCGGCGTACGGAGCTCGTGGCTGACATTGGCCCAGAATCTGGTCTTGGCCTCGCTCGCCTCGCGCAGCTGGCGGGACTTGTCCTCCAGTTCGGCGTAGAGGGCCACGACGCCGCGGTTGGTCTCCTCCAGCTCCTCCGAGAGCTCGGAGTAGAGCGCCACGACCCCCCGGTTGGTCTCCTCCAGCTCATCGTTCAGCCGGCGGAGTTCCTCGCGCTGTGCCCTGGACTCCTCCAGAGCGGCGATCAGGTCACTGGTCTGCGCGCGGGTGTCGTCCAGCACGCTGATGCCCTTGTGCGCCAGCATGGCCTCCCTGGCCTGCTGGACGGACTCGGCCGTCCGGGCTTCCCCGGCGATCTGCTGCTCGATCGCCACCGTCCGCTCCGGCGGGGTGTGCCGGAGCGGGACGAGGCGGGCCGCCGCTCTCATGGCCTCCTCGCCGGGCCCACGGCCGTCCTGCCAGGACATGGCGACCCGCAGGACGGGCCGCGGGCTGCTGACGACACCGAAACTGACGGTCAGTCCGGAGCACCCCAGCAGGTCCCTGCCGAGTTCGCTCAGCGCGGTCGCCAGACGGATCTGGTCCTGGTTGTCCACCCCGAGCGCCTCGGCCGCCGACTTGCCGCTGCGGCGCAGCACGAACACGTCCTGCTCCGTCGCGAGGGCGAACGAGACGAGGGGGTCGGCCTCCTGGGCCGCGAAGGTGTTCACCAAGGTCCTTTCGCCACGACGACACCCGCGTCGTCACGCCGTACGCCCGCCTCACGCAGGAGCTGGGCGGCGGCCACCAGCGGCGAGTGCTCCAGGAACCCGGGCAGCGCCGCCGCCTGCCAGCGTTCGGTGAGACCGTCGGAGTGCATGATCACGGCGCCGTCCCGGGGCAGCCGCTGCCGTACGGACCGCAGGGTCGGCAGGTGGTGGCCCACGATGCCGGGGGCCGACGCCAGGGAACGGCGGGTGCCCGTCGCGGGGTCCACGACGAAGGTGCTGACGTTCCCGACGCCGCAGAAGTACACGCTCCGCTCGCCCGGTTCGATGCGTACGACGGCGACGGCGCCCCCTCTGCCCCCGCGCAGCGCCTTGTGGACGTCCATGACGATCGCGTCGGGCTGCCGGGCGTCCGAGTCGCGGAAGGCTGCCACCGCCGCCTGCGCGGCCCGGCCGGCCAGGGGCCCGTGCCCCAGTCCGTCGCAGAAGAGCACCAGCAGAGCCGGCTCGTCCGCGCCGGAACCGGCCCGGACGTCCCGGGGCACCGCGGCCGGGTGCCGTGAACCGTCCGGGTACAGCTGGTCGTCCGTGCCCCGCGGCCCGTCCGCGTGCCGCGAGCCGTCCGCCGTACGCCGGAAGCCGGTCAGCTGCGCCCATCCCAGAGGGTCCTCCGACGGCGGGGCCGAGGAGGGCGTCAGGGTCTGCCGCCGGTCACCCCCGCCGTCGGCCGGGACGCCGGCCCGGCGGGCGGCCCAGGCGTCCCCGCACACGTCCTCCCCGGTGATCGCCCTCGTCAGGCCCTCCACCACGGGGTTCCCGGATACGGCGATGCGGCGTGCCGCCTCCTTCGTCCAGAAGCGCGCGGTCAGTACGGTGCCCCGGCCGGGCAGGGAGTGCAGGTCGAAGAAGTCGGCGAGGCGGGAGATGGTGCCCAGGCCGATGCCGAGGGTGCCCGAGGTCGACGTGCCGTCGGCGAGCGCGGAGGTGACGTCCGCCATCCCCGGTCCCTCGTCGGTCGTGACGAATTCGAGCCCGGCGTCGCTCGGCGTCCTGACCGTACGCAGCAGGAACGCCCCGTCGACAGCGTACTTGCGCAGATTGGTCGCGGCCTCGCTCACGGCCAGGGCGACCTCGGCGCACCGCTGCTCGTCGAAACCGATGCGCCTGGCCAGCGAGACCGCCGCGACCCGGGCCGCGGTGGGGAGCTCCTCCTGGTCCCGGAGCCAGACGACGTCCTCCGCGTCCAGGACCGCCGGGATCAGCGAGCCCACTTGGTCACCGCGACCTGGGTTCCGCTGCCGACCTCGGTGTCCAGGGCGAAGTCGTCGACCAGGCGGCGTGCCCCGCTCAGCCCCAGCCCGAGACCGCCCCCGGAGGTCCATCCGTCGGTCAGCGCCTGGTCGACGTCGGGAATGCCGGGGCCGGAGTCCTCGAACACCGCGGTCACACCGACCCGGCTGTCACGGCGGACCAGTCCGACGCGCATGACTCCCCCGCCGCCGTAGACCAGGGTGTTCCGCGCGAGTTCGCTCGCGGCGGTGACGAGCTTGGTCTGGTCGACGAGCGAGAGCTTGCAGCGCTGGGCGAGCGAGCGCACCAGCTGACGTGCCCGGACCACGTCGTCGTTGGAGCTGATGGGGACGGTCTCGTGATCGGCGTCGGGGACGGGCTGGAGCCCGTTCATCGCTGCGCCGGGCGGGTGGTGTCCCGCCGGGCCAGGATGTCCAGCCCCTTCTCCAGTGTCAGAGCGGTACGCACGCCTCCGAGCGACAGCCCGAGCTCCACCAGCGTGATGGCGACGGCGGGCCTCATGCCCACGACGACGGTCTGCGCGTCGAGCATGCGGGAGATGGCCGCCGTGGTCGCCAGCATGCGGCCGACGAAGGAGTCGACGATCTCGACGGCGGTGATGTCGATGACCACCCCGGTGGCCCCGGATTCGACGATGCGGGCCGCCAGGTCGTCCTGGAGCTCCAGGACGACCTGGTCCTCCAGCTCGACCTGGATGGAGACGAGGAGCACGTCACCGATCTTGAGTACGGGTACGCGTTCGGTCACGCCAGGCCACCGGGCTGTGCGACCACCGCGCTGCTGCCGCGCAGCGCGTGCTTGAGGGCGTCGGCCAGCGACGACTTGGTGACGATGTCGCCGAACTGGATCCCGAGGGCGACGATCGTCTGGGCGATCTGCGGGCGGATACCGGAGATGATGCACTCGGCACCCATCAGCCGGGCGGCCACCACCGTCTTGAGCAGGTGCTGGGCGACCTCGGTGTCCACCGCCGGCACACCCGTGATGTCGATGATCGCCTGGTCCGACCCGGTGTCGACGAGGGCCTGGAGCAGCTTCTCCATCACCACCTGGGTCCGGGCCGAGTCCAGGGTGCCCACCAGCGGAACGGCGACCACGCCGTCCCACAGCTTCACCACAGGGGTCGAGAGTTCCATCAGCTGCTCGGCCTGAGCGCTGATGATCTCCTCACGCGTCCTGGCGTACACCTCGATCGTGAACAGACCGAGCGCGTCGATGAGTTTGCTCAGCCGGAGGTAGGCGAGGATGTCCGCCGCCGGAGTGTCCTCCGTGGGCGCGAGGACGTCCTTGGCCGCCAGCACGCTGGTGGCGGTCTCGGTCGGGGTGAAGCCCTGACGGGCGCGTGCGCGGGAGAGCTCGGCGAGGAGCGCCCGCGTCTCCGCGAAGGCGTCCCCCTGCCAGTCGAACCCGCCGGCGCGCAGGCCCGACACCAGGGCGTCGTAGAGCTCGCGGAGTTCGCGGTCGAGTTCCGCGAGCGAGATGCGTCCGCGCAGGGTACGCGAGACGGTCTCCACCCAGACCGCGGCGAGCGACTCCTGCTGCGCCGACAGCAGCTCGACGAGCCTGCCCGATATGTCTTGTTCGGTCACCGAGATGACTCCCTCTGCTTCAGCCCCGTGTGGTGCGCTGCTCGGCAGCGTAGCGCGACCACGCGTGTGCCCCTGCACCGCACCTTCACACCATGGAACCTGCGGCACGCCCGAGGGAGGAGACGTGGCCGCCCCCGCCCGGCCTCCCCGCAGGACAGCGGTGGAAGCCGCCCGGCGGGCGGGCGCCGGATGCGCAGCCGTCCGCCGGGCGGGAGTTGTGGGTGGCCCGGGGTATCAGCCCCTGGACTGCTCGTAGCGGCGGGCCAGTTCGGCCGCGCCCGTATCGGTCGGCGAGCCGTGCAGGCGCATC
Organism: Streptomyces sp. NPDC104381; assembly: GCF_055583745.1. Taxonomy (NCBI): domain Bacteria; kingdom Bacillati; phylum Actinomycetota; class Actinomycetes; order Kitasatosporales; family Streptomycetaceae; genus Streptomyces; species Streptomyces sp. NPDC104381. Next base: position 198,522 of record NZ_JBVJNK010000001.1, on the reverse strand, counting down.
CGGGCCACGCCCCCGTCGGGGTAGGCGTCGAGGCGTACGTGGGTGACCACGGCCTCGGTGTCCAGGACGAAGCGGTGCACGGTGTCGGGCTGGAGCCGGGTGCGGGGCAGGATCTCGAACCACTCGCCGCTCTCGCCGTCGCGCCCCTGGAGCCCGATCCACCCGGCCGCGTTGCCCTTGAGATAGGCCGTGTCGATCTCGACCGCGCGCACCGCGCCCTGGGCGGGCAGCCGGAAACGCACCCAGTCGTTGGTGTCGCGGACCCGGCGGCGGCGGTTCTCCCAGCCGTCGTCCATCTTGCGGGAGGTGCCGGGCAGGATGATCTGGGCCGGCGAGGAGTAGAAGCGGTCGGAGGCGTCCTCGTACGTGCCGCCGTTCAGGATCGAGATCAGGTCGACGGTGCCGAGCGCCGCGAGCCAGGCCGGGTCGGGGACGACCTCGCCGTGGACCCGGAGGCGGGCGATGCCGCCGTCGGGGTGCTGGCAGATCCGCAGGTGGGTGTAGCGGCGGCCACCGGTGACCTCGAAGCCGTTGGCGGCGTGGCCGCGCACGGGGGTCGGCGGGACCAGCTCCTCCCACTTCACGTCGTCGGCGAGGAGCTCCTCCGGGCCCGGGGCGCCTTCCACGGACGTCGCCTGGACGGAGACGCGCTGAGGGTAGTTGCCGCGGAAGTGGGCGGTGTCGACGACGACGCCGCGGATGATCCCGGGGGCGCCCAGCCGGACGATCGCCCAGTCGTGGTCCTCGGGCGCGGGGAAGGGGTTCCCCCCGTCCGCGCCCCGGCGGCGGCGGGTCTCCCAGCCGTCCATGATCTTGCCCTTGTGGCCGAAGCGCTCCGGGTCGAAGACCGCGCGTTCGCGGATCAGGAGGTTCTCGCGCTCGGCGAAGAACTCGTCGTTGGCCGCGATCACCCCCGCGCCGAGGCGGCGGTCCGCGAGGTCGGTCAGTCCGGTGAACGGGAAGTCGCCCGCCCGGTAGTCGGCGTAGGGGTCGCCGCCTCCGTAGGGGGCCGCGTCGTTGGCGTGCGGGTCGGTGGAAGAGGGCTCCGTCTGGTTCTTGTCGGTGGGCATGTCCCCACTGTGCCGCCGTGCGACCGATCAGGTCCATCGAAACTTTTCGTACGGTTCTTTCAGTTCGACTGAACGGTCTGGCCCGCCACCCGCTCCAGGGCCGTCACCACCCGCGCCACCGCCGGCCCGCGCTCGGCGCCCTGCCGCACCGCCGCGACGACATGGCGGTACGGGCGGTCCTCCTCCAGCACGCGCATCTCCACGCCGTCGCGCGGCCGGTCGGAGGCCGAGACCATACGGGGGATCAGGGCGACGCCCATGCCGGCTCGCACCATGGCCAGGATCGCCGTCCAGCCGGCCGCGCTGTGGGCCTGCTCGGGGACGAACCCCGCGGCCTCGCAGGCGGCGGTGGTGATCTCCGACCAGGGGCCGGAGCCGCCGAAGATCCAGGGCTCCCCGGAGAGGTCCGCCAGCCGCAGCGCGGGCGCCCCGGCCAGCGGATGGCCGGCGGGCAGCGCCACGTCCAGCGGGTCGGCCAGCAGCGGCAGCAGGGTGAAGCGGGGGTCGCGGGCCGTCGGGGCGTGCGCCGCCAGGGAGAGCGCCAGGTCCACCTCACCGGCCGACAGCAGCTCGTAGGCCTGGGCCGCCTCCGCCTCCCGTACGCGCACCTGGGGCCCGGGCCGGTCGTCGGCCGCCAGGAGTTCCACGGCCGGTACGACGAGGGCGGGCACGGCGGTCGAGAAGGCGCCGACGCGCACGAGGCCCGCCTCGCCCCGCAGATAGCCGGTCAGTTCGGCGTCGGCCCGCTCCAGCTGGGCGAAGACCGCCTCGGCGTGGCGCAGCACGAGGTGCGCGGCGTCGGTGAGCCGGACGCGGCGGCCCTGCGCCTCCAGCAGCGGCACGCCGAGCTGCCTGGCGAGGTTGGTGAGCTGCTGCGAGACGGCCGACGGGGTCATGAGCAGGGCCTCGGCCGTGGCGGTGACCGTGCCCCGGTCGCGCAGGGTGCGCAGGATGCGGAGCTTCTTGACGTCCCACTCGGTCATGGCCGCAACCTACCCGGAGCCCGGACATGCCGGTGCGCCGCGCGGTACGTCGTACCGGCGGCGCACACGGGAAGGAAAGCTAGGCCTGCTTCTTGGACTTGTCGAGGACCATGACGAGTCCGGCGATGACCAGGAACAGGACGATCGGTGTCGCGACGTAGAGGCCGAGGGTCTCCAGCACGTTCAGGCCCGGGCCCGGGTCGTCACCGTCGTCGCGGGTCAGCGCGAGCGCGGGGGACGACATGAGCAGCATCATCAGCGTCGTACCGGCCGCGACGGCGCCGGCGCGCATAGCGTTCTTCTTGTCCACGGTGCAAACGTAGCGAACGCCTACGAGGGGCGCGCGCCCGGGGGTGCCGTAGGGGACTCCGGGCCCTCCGTCAGGACGGCCATGAGCCGGTGCAGCCGGGGCGAGGCGGTGATCTCCTCCAGGGTGACGGGGTGGCCCTCCGCGTCGGCGATGGGCAGCCGCCAGTTGGGGTACTGGTCCCAGGTCCCGGGGAGGTTCTGCGGGCGCCGGTCGCCCACGGTGTCCGGGAGCCAGACCCCGGCCATCCGGGCGGGGGTGCGCCGCAGGAAGCGGTGGACGGCGCGGACGGCCGCCTCCTCGTCGCCGTCGCCCTCGGGCAGCAGCCGGAGCCGGGCCAGGTAGGCCAGCCACTCGGCGGTGTCGGCGGCGTCCTCGGCCAGCTCCTGCTCCAGGCCGCGGGTGAGCAGCCCGAGCCGGTGGCGGAGCGTCACATGCTCCCCCGTCAGCCGGGCGGCGGTGGACGGCAGGTCGTGGGTGGTGGCCGTGGCCACGCAGTCCTCGCGCCACTTCTCGGGGGCGAGCGGCCGCCCGGTGCCGCCCCAGTCGCGCTCGAACCAGAGCACGGAGGTGCCGAGCACCCCACGCCGGGCGAGCGCCTCGCGCACACCGGGCTCGACGGTGCCGAGGTCCTCCCCTATGACGACGGCACCGGCCCGGTGCGCCTCCAGGACGAGGACGGCGAGCATCGCCTCGGCGTCCTGGCTGACGTACGCGCCCTCGGTGGGCGGTTGCCCCTCGGGCACCCACCAGAGCCGGAAGAGGCCCATGACGTGGTCGATGCGCAGGGCGCCGGCATGGGCGAGCAGACCGCGCAGCAGCCGGCGGTAGGGGGCGTATCCGGATGCCGCGAGGGCGTCGGGTCGCCAGGGCGGCAGCCCCCAGTCCTGGCCGTGGGCGTTGAAGGCGTCGGGGGGCGCGCCGACGGACATGCCCAGCGCGAAGGCGTCCTGCTGGGCCCAGGTGTCGGCGCCGTCGGGGTGGACGCCGACGGCGAGGTCGTGGACGATCCCGACGGCCATCCCGGACTCGCGTGCGGCGCTCTGCGCGGTGGCGAGCTGGGTGTCCGTCAGCCAGGCGAGCCGGCAGTGGAAGTCGACCCGGTCCAGCAGCTCGGTGCGGGCGCGGGCGCTCTGCGGGGAGCGGGGGTCGCGCAGCCCTTCGGGCCAGTCGCGCCACCGGGGGCCGTGCACCTCGGCCAGGGCGCACCACAGGGCGTGGTCCTCCAGGGCCTGGCCCTGTCCGGCGAGGAAGTCGCAGTAGGCGGCGCGGCGGCCGGGGGTCAGGGGGACCTCGTGGACGATCTCCAGGGCCTGCTTCTTGAGGGCCCAGACGGCGTCGCGGTCGATCAGCGCGCCCTTGTTCAGCACGGCCTCGCGCAGGGCCGCGGCCTGCTGGCGCAGGTCGTCCAGGGCCGTCCTGCCCGGCTCGGCGACATGGCCGTACTCCGGGATCGACTCGATGTGCAGATGGACGGGGTCGGGGAAGCGGCGCGATGAGGGGCGGTACGGGGACGGGTCGGTCGGGCTGCCCGGTACGGCGGCGTGCAGCGGATTGACCTGGACGAACCCACTGCCCAGGGTCCGCCCCGCCCAGGCGGCGAGGTCCGCCAGGTCGGAGAGGTCGCCCATGCCCCAGGAGCGCTCGGACAGCAGCGAGTAGAGCTGGACGAGGAAGCCGTGCGTACGGGCGGGCGGCTGGGGTACGCGGTCCGGGGCGACGACGAGCGTGGCGGCCGCGTGATGGCGGTCCGGCGTACGGACGGTGAGCCGGTGCACGCCGAGGGGCGGTTCGGTCCACCAGGAGGGCGTCGGCGGGGTGTCCGCGGACGGGGCGGGCGCCGGGAGCACCCGCATGCGCAGGGGCGAGGGCGCGTCCGCGGTCCCGGACTCAGGGGCGACGGTCAGCAGCGCGCCGGCCGGCAGCCCGGTGAGCGCGGCCGGCAGCGGCTCTCCCGACCAGACCACCACCGTCGGCGGGAGCAGTCGGGAGGCCGCCGCCGATTCGGCTGCGGCGAGTGATCTCCGTACCTCCGCGGGAGTGTCGGCGTCGACGCCCAGCGCGGCGAGCACGGCCGTGACCGTGTCGTCGGGGACGGACACCGTGACATCCGCGGACGGGGAGAAGGAGGTGGCGACGCCGTGCAGTGCGGCGAGCCGGGACAAGCCCATTCAGACTCCTGGCGACTCCATGCCCCCTGCGGTGCCGGGTGCTGTCGGCTCGCTGGTCAGAGGGGCGACGGCGGCGAGCGGTGGCTCGCTCGTGAGGGGTGTGGCGTCGGCGAGCGGGGGCTCGCTGGTGAGCGGGGCGCTGTCGGCGAACGCGGGCTCGCCGGTCAGGTGGGAGACATCGGCGAGCGGAAGCTCACTGATCATCGGAGGGGCGGTGAAGGTCGGGGACGTGTCGCGTGCCAGCGGATCGGGATCCATGGGGCTCGGTACCTGTTTGGAGAGGGCAGAGAGCAGAAGCTGCGCGGATGCGGGCATGTTGGCCTCCTGGCCGTGGACAACAGGACACAGCAGGCCTACCCAGCGGGCGCGGGAGCAGACGTGGACGTGACATAGGCGTTATGACAACGACCCCAACGTGCCCTGGGTCACACTTCGTTCCCGCGCGCGTCGGGTATGGACCGTTTTCGGCCACTCGGCAACTCTCCCTCACGGCCCACGCGTCACACCGTGCGACACGACGGGCATATCGGCACGACACGGCCATGTGCGTTGACACCTCCGCGCCCGGGTGGTGGGCTCGTACGTCATCGCCGGGCGAGCTCGGGGGGCCGGGTCGGGGGCGACACCGGGAAGCAGGCCGGGGACGGAGTCGGGGACGAAGGAGTGCGGCGTGCGGCTCGGGCGCAGGGGTCAGGCGGCGGCTGTCGCCCTGGCCGTGATCGGCGGGCTGCTCGGCCCGCTCGCCCCGGCGGCCCTCGCGGCCCCCGACGGCCCCGCCGCGACCGCCCGGAAGCGCACCGGTGACGCACCGCTGCCGGCCGTCCATCCCCGGCCTCAGTCGCTCAAGGCGTCCGGGCGGCCCGTCGCCCTGGGGACCGAGGTGACCGTCCTGGCCGACGCCGAGGCCGATCCGTACGCCGTGGACGCGCTCCGGGAGCTCCTGCGTGACTCCGGCGTACGCACGGTGCACGACGCCCTGCCCGGCGAGGGGCCCGTCATCCTGCTCGGCGGGACCGGCGCGGGCCGGGCGCTGCGCGCCCTGGGCGCGGCCGCACGGGGCGATCTGCCGTCCGGCGGCTACCGCCTCGCCGTGGGCACGGCGGGCGAGCGCCCCACGGTGGCCCTGGACGGTGTCGGCGAGGACGGCCTGTTCCACGGGGTCCAGACGCTGCGCGGGCTCGTGCGGGGCGGCACCGTCGCCGGTGCCGTGGTCCGCGACTGGCCGGGGACCGCCGTGCGCGGGACGACCGAGGGCTTCTACGGACAGCCGTGGACCCTGGACGAGCGGCTCGCCCAGCTGGACTTCATGGGCCGCACGAAGCAGAACCGCTATCTCTACGCGGCCGGCGACGACCCGTACCGGCAGTCCCGCTGGCGTGAGCCCTACCCCGCCGACGAGCGCGCCGCCTTCCGCGCGCTGGCCGCGAAGGCGCGGACCGAGCACGTCACCCTTGGCTGGGCCGTCTCGCCCGGGCAGGCGATGTGCATGGCGTCCGACGGGGACGTACGGGCGCTGACCCGGAAGATCGACGCGATGTGGGCGCTGGGGGTGCGGGCCTTCCAGCTGCAGTTCCAGAACGTCAGCTACAGCGAGTGGCACTGCGACCGGGACGCGGAGACGTTCGGCAGCGGGCCCGAGGCGGCGGCCGGGGCGCAGGCCCGGGTCGCGAGCGCGGTCGCCCGGCACCTGGCGGACCGGCACCCGGACGCGGAGCCGCTGTCGGTGATGCCGACCGAGTTCTACCAGGACGGCGCCACCGACTACCGCACGGCGCTCGCCGAGGAGCTGGACGACCGGGTGCAGGTGGCGTGGACCGGCGTCGGCGTCGTACCGAGGACGATCACCGGCCGTGAGCTGGCGGAGGCCCGGGCGGCCTTCCGCCACCCCCTGGTCACCATGGACAACTACCCGGTCAACGACTACGCGCAGGACCGGATCTTCCTCGGCCCGTACACCGGCCGGGACCCGGCGGTGGCCGGCGGGTCGGCGGCGCTGCTCGCCAACGCCATGGAGCAGCCCTCGGCGTCCCGTGTACCGCTGTTCACGGCGGCGGACTTCGCCTGGAATCCGAAGGGGTACCGGCCGCAGGAGTCCTGGCGGGCGGCCCTGGACGACCTGGCGGGCGGTGACGGCGCGGCCCGGGCCGCGCTGGGCGCCCTGGCGGGGAACAGCGCCGGGTCGGTGCTGGGCGGCGACGAGTCCGCGTACCTCCGGCCGCTGCTGGCCGCGTTCCAGGCCTCGCGTACGGCCGCGGACGGGGCGCGCCGGGAGAAGGCGGCCCGTGAGCTGCGGGCCGCCTTCACCGTCATGCGGCAGGCCCCGGAGCGGCTGGAGGCGACCGCGGGCGGCCGGCTGCGGGACGAGGTGGCCCCGTGGACGGCGCAGCTGGCCCGGTACGGCAGGGCGGGTGAGCTCGCCGTGGACCTCCTGCTCGCGCAGGAGCGGGGCGACGGTGCGGCCGCCTGGCGGGCCGAGCTGGCCCTCGAACCGCTGCGCGAGGCGATCCGGGCGAGCACGGCGACGGTCGGCAAGGGCGTCCTGGACCCGTTCCTGGACCGGGTCGACGCGGCGGCCGACGCCTGGAACGGCACCGACCGCGACACCGGGGCGGTGGCCCGCGACGCCCACGGTTACACGGTCCGGCTCGGCCGCGCACGCCCGCTGGAGGCCGTCACCACGCTGACCCGGCCGGGTGACGCGGCGGCGGACGCGGTCCTGGAGGCCCATGTCCCCGGGGAGGGCTGGCGCCGTGTCGGCCCCCTGTCGGCCACGGGCTGGACGCAGACGGCGGCGAAGGGGCTGCGGGCGGACGCGCTGCGGGTCACCGCCCCGTCCGCCCGCCCGGTACTCGTCGGCCCGCCGGCCCCCGGGGCCCCGGACGTGTCCCCGCCCCGGGACTCCCCCGAGGTGCGGGCGCTGGTCCCCTGGTTCGGTGACGAGCCCGCGGCCCGGCTCGGCCTCGTCCGCGACCGGACGGACGCCGTGATCGGCGGCGGTACGCAGCGGGTCGAGGCGAGGCTGGCCGGCGGGCGGCCCGGAGAGGTGAAGGGCGCGCTGACGGCGAAGGCCCCCGAGGGCATCGAGGTGAAGGTGCCGAAGCGGGCGGCGGTGACCGGCGGCTCGCGCACCGACATCCCCGTCGACATCACCGTGCCCGACGGCACCCCGGCCGGTGAGTACGAGGTGCCGCTGCGCTTCGCCGGCGAGGAGAGCACGCTGACCGTGCGCGCGTTCCCGCCGGCCTCGGGCCCCGATCTGGCGCGTACGGCGAAGGTGTCCTCGTCCGGTGACGAGACCCCGGACTTCCCCGCCGCGGCCGCCTCGGACGGCGACCCCGAAACCCGCTGGTCCTCGCCCGCCGAGGACGACGCGTGGTGGCAGGCCGAGCTGCCGGAGCCGGTCCGGCTGGGCCGGGTCGTGCTGCGCTGGCAGGACGCCCACGCCTCCCGCTACCGCGTGCGGGTCTCCCCGGACGGCCGTACCTGGCGCACGGCGGCGACCGTCCAGGACGGCGGGGGCGGGCGCGAGTCGGTCCGGATGGACGCCCGGGACACCCGCTTCATCAGGATCCAGGGCGACGCCCGGGCCACCGAGTACGGCTACTCGCTCTGGTCGGTCGAGGCCTACGCGGTCGCCGGAAAGGGCCGGGACGCGCGCTGAGGCGCGCGGAAGCCCCGGGGCGCGCGGATGCCCCGGGGCGCGCCCGGAGACGCGTGAGGCCCGGTTCCTCAGGCGGAAACGCCGTCGATCCGGGCCATCACGTCGTCCGCGCCGAACGGCTGCAGATAGGGCAGCCAGCGCGGATCCCGGTGCCCCGTCCCGATGATCCGCCAGGCGAGACCGCTGGGCGGCGCCGGCTGGTGGCGCAGCCGCCAGCCCAGCTCGGGCAGATGGCGGTCCGCCTTGACGTGGTTGCAGCGGCGGCAGGCCGCCACCACGTTGTCCCAGGCGTGCTGCCCGCCGCGACTGCGCGGGATGACGTGGTCGACGCTGGTCGCGGCGGCCCCGCAGTACATGCAGCGTCCGCCGTCCCTGGCGAAGAGCGCCCGGCGGGTGAGCGGGACGGGACCTCGGTAGGGGACCCGTACGAAGCGCTTGAGACGGACGACGCTGGGCGCGGGCACGGCACGGGTGGCACTGTGCATGAAGGCGCCGGATTCCTCGAGGCAGATGGCCTTGTTCTCGAGGACGAGGACGAGCGCGCGGCGGAGTGGTACGACGCCGAGCGGCTCGTACGAAGCGTTGAGAACCAGGACGTGCGGCACGGTGGATGCCTCCTTGTACGCCGGCGACGCGTGGCTCGCGCCGGGACGATCCGATCCAAGTCTCTCCTCATGCCTGGTCCGAGCGCCACCACGTGCGAGTAACGGGCCGGAGGGATTTTTCTCACCGTCCCGTCCGCCTCACGCGCGCCGGGGGCGCCGGAACCCGTGTTCCAGCAGGGCGAGCGGCCCCCCGGTGTGACCGTCCACGCACCGTGCGTCCCCGGGTGAGACGTGTCTCTCCCTCCCCGGCTGCAACGAACCACTCCCCCGGCTTCGTTACTGTGGTTGGTCTGCTGTCGCACCCCTGGAGGTCCCCGCCGTGTCCCTGTCCGCCCTCCTGGCCGCGACTCCGTCCCCCGGGGCCGCGGGTTCGCTGGACGAAGCCGCCGAGCGGGCCGGGAACGCCGCAGGCTGGGTCGAGGAGAACTGGTCCACCTGGCTGAACACCGGTCTCCGTATCGTCCTCATCGCGGCCATCGCGATCGTGCTGCGCTATCTGATCAGGCGCGCCCTGACCAATCTGATCGACCGGATGAACCGCAGCGCCCAGGCGGTGGAGGGCACGGCGCTCGGCGGGCTGCTGGTCAACGCGGAGCGCCGCCGCCAGCGCTCGGAGGCCATCGGCTCCGTACTCCGTTCGGTGACGTCGTTCCTGATCCTCGGCACCGCGGCGCTCATGATCCTGGGCGCCTTCCAGATCAATCTGGCTCCCCTGCTGGCCTCCGCGGGGGTCGCCGGTGTGGCCCTGGGCTTCGGCGCGCGCAACCTGGTCACCGACTTCCTCTCCGGCGTCTTCATGATCCTGGAGGACCAGTACGGCGTCGGCGACCAGATCGACGCGGGCGTCGCCTCCGGTGAGGTCATCGAGGTCGGCCTGCGGGTCACGAAGCTGCGCGGCGACAACGGCGAGATCTGGTACGTGCGCAACGGCGAGGTCAAGCGGATCGGCAACCTCAGCCAGGGCTGGTCCACCGCCGGCGTCGACGTCACGGTCCGCCCGGTGGAGGACCTGGATCTGGTCCGCAAGGCGATCGCCGGGGCCGGCGAGACCATGACCAAGGAAGAGCCCTGGTCGGAGCGGCTGTGGGGGCCCGTGGACGTCCTCGGCCTGGACGCGGTCCTGCTCGACTCGATGACCCTGCGGGTCACGGCGAAGACCATGCCGGGCAAGTCGCTGGGCGTCGAGCGCGAGCTGCGCTGGCGCATCAAGCAGGCGCTGGACGCCGCCGGCATCCGGATGATCGGCACCGTCCCCCTCCAGACGGACGGGGAGTCCCCCGCCGACCCGACGGCGGCCATGGCGGCCCCCTCGGCGTACGCGTCGGCGACCTCACCGCAGTCCCTGGCGGCGACCCCGATACCGCCGGCCAATCTGACGAAGTGACCGGCGAAGGACGGCCGGTGCGCGCGGCGCCCCCGCAGGTAACGCTTTGGTTGCCTCGGGGGCGCTTCCCATTGACGCCCCGGTGACGCCGCCATACCTTCCTCTCACCGATAGGAAAGTTTCCTAACAGAGGGCAGGCGCGTCGCTCATGGCCGGAACCACACCAGGCACCCCCAGCGTTCTGCGGGCCATGAACGACCGGGCCGCGCTCGATCTCCTCGTGACCCAGGGTCCGCTCACCCGTACGCGTATCGGCGAGCTGACCGGGCTCTCCAAGCCCACCGCGTCCCAGCTGCTGGCGCGTCTGGAGGAGGCGGGGCTGGTCCGTTCGACGGGCAGCCAGAGCGGGCGTCCCGGACCGAACGCCGTGCTGTACGAGATCGACCCGGCCTCCGCCCACGTCGCGGCGCTCTCCGTCGGGCCCACCGGGATCGACGCCGTGGTCGCCGACATCACCGGCGCGGTGGTCGGCTCCTGCCGGGTGGAGGCCGACGCGGTCGCGGAGGACGTACGGCACCGCACCGCCCAGCTCGTCGCCGAGGCCGTGGACGGCGCCCTGCGGCCGACCGGGCTCGGCCATGACGACCTCGCCGCCGTGGTGGTGGGCACCCCGGGCGCGATAGACCCGCACACCGGGCAGCTGCGCTACGCGCCCCATCTGCCCGGCTGGCACTCACGCACCCTGCTCGCCGACCTCGCCGAGGTGGTCGGCAGGCCGGTCGTCATCGAGAACGACGTGAACCTCGCGGCCGTCGCCGAGCAGTACGAGGGCGCCGCGCAGGACCACGACCACTTCGTGCTGGCCTGGCTCGACGAGGGGGTCGGCGCCGCGATCGTGCTGAACGGCGCCCTCCTGCGCGGTGCCACCGGCGGCGCCGGGGAGATCGGCTACATGCCGCTGCCCGGTGCCCCGCTCGCCCGGGGCGGCGCGGCCGACTGGGCGGGGCCGGACGCGGGGGGCGGCTTCCAGAGCCAGGTCTCCTGCCCCGCCGTACGCGACCTGGCCGGGGGCAGACCCCTGGCCGAGGCCCTCGCCGACGAGGCCGTACGTGCGGAGGTCGCCCGCAGGCTGGCCGCCGGGCTCGCCTCCGTGGTCGCCGTGGTCGATCCCGAGCTGGTCGTCCTCTCCGGCCTCGTCGCCCAGGCCGGCGGGGAGGAGCTCCGCGCGTGCGTGGAGGCCGAGATGACCGGGCTGGCCCTGCCCAGGCCGTTGCTCCGTATCAGCGACATCGAGGGCGACCCGATCCTGACCGGTGCGTTGCGGACCGCCCTCTCCCAGGCGCGCGACAGCACCTTCGACACCGCCTGACCCCCGCCCCGCCCGTCCACGCCGCGCCGTGACCGCCCGTACCGGGTGGCCCGTACGGCACCCCCATGCCCGGTGAGCCCCGCGCGCCCCGGTGCCGAGCCGTACCCCCGGCCCCTGCCCGACCACCCTCTCCGTCCCTCCTCCCGGCAAAGGAAGTCCGCCATGGCGCTACGGCGCATTCGTACCCGCGTGCCCCTGGCGCTCGGCGCAGCCGCGTTGCTGCTGTCCGGCTGCGCGAACCCGAGCACCGGCAGCAACACCGACGACCCCACGAAACCCGTCACGCTGAAGTTCTGGCACGGCTGGTCGGCGCCCGGCGAGGTCAAGGCGATCAACGAGAACATCGCCCGGTTCGAGAAGCTGCACCCCAACATCGACGTCGTCTCCATCGGCAATGTGAGCGACGAGACGATCAACCAGGCGCTGCGGGCCGGCGGCGGCGACGCCCCCGACGTCGTCACCTCGTTCACCACCAACAACGTCGGCCAGTACTGCTCCTCCGGCATGTGGGCGGACCTCGACCCCTTCATGAGGAAGAGCGGGATCGACAAGACGAAGGTCTTCCCCGAGACCCTGCTGGACTACACGCAGTACGAGGGCGTGCAGTGCGCGTCCCCGCTGCTCGCCGACGCGTTCGGCATGTACTACAACAAGGACGCCTTCGAGGAGGCGGGCATCAGCCGTCCTCCGCGGACCATGTCCGAGATGAAGGCGGACGCGGTCAAGCTGACGCGGAAGAAGAAGGACGGCTCGCTGGAACGGGCGGGCTTCATGCCGAACTTCCAGCTCTACCAGAACTCCCCCGACCGGATGTTCGCGCAGTGGGGACCCGAGTACTTCGACTCCGAGGGCAAGGCGAAGCTCGCCGACGAGCCCAGGACCGAGCAGTTCTTCTCCGCCATGCGCGGCCTCGCCGACGCGCAGGGCGGCTACCGGGCCATGGAGCGGCTGCGCGCCACCTTCGGTGACGAGATGTCGTCCCAGAACGGCTTCCTGACCGGCAAGCTCGCCATGCACCTGGACGGCGAGTGGCGCGGGCTGATGCTCGACGAGGCCAAGGCGAAGTTCAATTGGGGGGTCGCGCCGCTGCCGGTCCCCGACGACCAGGCGGACACCTACGGACGCGGCTATCTGACGGGCACCGTGGCGGGCATCGCGCACAGCAGCCGGCACCAGAACGCCGCGTGGGAGCTGGTGAAGTACCTGACCGTCGACACCGAACCGGTCGTCCGCTTCGCCAACGCCATCCACAACGTGCCGTCCACCTTCGAGGCGCTCAAGTCGCCCGACCTGGACGCCGATCCGGCCTTCCGGACCTTCATCGGGATCGCGCAGAACCCGCACAGCCAGGCCGTGCCGCCGTCGAACAACGGCGGTCAGTACATCACCTCGTTCGGCGACTTCTCGCAGGGCGTCGAAGCGGGCCGGACCAAGGACCTGCACCGGGCCCTGAAGGAACTCGACGAGCAGATCGACGCCGACAACCTCCAGTCGGAAAACTGAGGAGCCGAGTCATGGCACTTTCCCTCTCCACCCCGGCGAAGTCCGCCGGCCGGGGGACCGATCCGGCCCCCCGCACCTCCCCTCTGCGGCGCAAGCGCAACCGCGAGCGGCTGCGCACCCTGGGGTTCCTCTCACCCTGGCTGGTCGGCTTCTCGGTCTTCTTCGGCTACCCGCTGATCGCGACCGTCTACTTCTCGTTCATGCACTACAACCAGATCAAGGAGCCCACCTTCGTCGGGCTGCGGAACTGGAGGTACGTGCTGGAGCAGATGCCGCTGTTCGGCCCGGCCCTGTGGAACACGCTGTGGCTGGTGGTCGTGATGGTCGCGCTGCGCGTGGCGTTCGGCCTCGGCATCGGCCTGCTGATCACGAAGATCAAGACCGGGGTGGGGCTGTTCCGTACGGCCTTCTACATCCCGTACCTGGCCCCGCCGGTCGCGGCCACCGTCGCCTTCGTCTTCCTGCTGAACCCGTCCACCGGACCGGTCAACGAGATCCTCTCGTGGGTCGGCCTGCACGGCCCGAGCTGGTTCAACGACCCGAACTGGTCGAAGCCCTCGCTGGTCCTGCTCTCCCTCTGGGGCATCGGCGACCTGATGGTCATCTTCATGGCCTCGCTGCTGGACGTGCCGAAGGAGCAGTACGAGGCGGCCGACCTGGACGGCGCGGGCTCCTGGACGAAGTTCCGCTACGTCACCTGGCCCACCATCACGCCGATCGTGCTGTTCGCCGTCGTCACCGGCGTCGTGCAGACGATGCAGTACTACACGCAGGCCCTCGTCGCGGGGAAGCTCGCCTCCGGCGTCTCCATCGGCCCCGGCACCGTGATCCAGCCCGGCTACCCGGACCACTCCACCCTGACCGTTCCGCAGCTCGTCTACTCGATGGGCTTCCAGAACTTCAACACCGGTGCCGCGTGCGTCCTCTCGCTCGTGCTCTTCGCCATCGCCATGGCCGTCACCCTTCTGCTGATGCGCAAGAGCGTCGGCCTCATCCCGGCGGAGGACTGAGATCGCCATGACCACCACCACCCTGACCGGGCCGGACACCGCCGTGGCGAGCCGCCCGAGCGGCACCGACGCCGCGCGCCACCGCCGTAAGCGCGTCCTGAACTGGATCGCGGTCCACTCCGTGGCCGTCGCGCTCGCGCTGTTCTTCGTCCTGCCCTTCGTCTTCGTCCTCCTCACCTCGGTGATGAGCGACGACCAGGCGATGAGCGGTGACCTGTGGCCGGACTCCTGGAACTGGTCGAACTACTCGACGGTCTTCCACACCCCGGGATTCCTCGGCTGGTGGCGCAACTCGCTGATGTACGCGCTGCTGGGCACCGTGTTCACGGTGTGCTCGTCGGTGCCGGTCGCCTACGCGCTCGCCAAGTTCCGCTTCCGGGGACGGCGTACGGCGATGATCCTGGTCATCTCCACGATGATGCTGCCCCCGCAGGTCATCATCATCCCGATGTACCTGGTGTGGGCCCAGCAGTTCCACCTGTCGGGCTCGCTCTGGCCGCTGATCATCCCCATGGCGTTCGGCGACGCCTACTCGATCTTCCTGCTGCGGCAGTTCCTGCTCACCATCCCGCAGGAGTACATCGAGTCGGCGAAGGTCGACGGATGCGGTGAGTTCCGCACCCTCCTCAGGATCGTCGTACCGATGGCGAAGCCGGGCATCGCGGCCATCGCGCTCTTCCAGTTCTTCTACTGCTGGAACGACTACTTCGGCCCGCAGATCTACGCCGCGCAGAATCCGGGCGCCTGGACCCTGAGCTACGGCCTGGAGTCCTTCAAGAGCGCCCACGCGGTCAACTGGAACCTGACGATGGCCGCGACCCTGCTCGTCATGGCGCCGGTCATCATCGTGTTCTTCTTCGCACAGAAGGCCTTCGTCGAAGGCGTCACCCTCACCGGAGTAAAGGGCTGAGAAGCATGAAGCTCGCAGTAGTTGGCGGCGGGTCCACCTACACCCCCGAACTGATCGACGGTTTCGCGAGGCTGCGGGACACCCTGCCGGTCGAGGAGCTCGTGCTCGTCGACCCGGCGGCCGACCGGCTGGAGCTGGTCGGCGGCCTGGCGCGGCGGATCTTCGCCAAGCAGGGCCACCCGGGCCGGATCGTCACCACCTCCGACCTGGACGCCGGGGTCGCCGGCGCCGACGCGGTGCTGCTCCAGCTCCGCGTCGGCGGGCAGGCCGCCCGCAACCAGGACGAGACCTGGCCGCTCGAATGCGGCTGCGTCGGCCAGGAGACCACCGGGGCCGGCGGCCTCGCCAAGGCCCTCCGTACCGTCCCGGTGGTCCTCGACATCGCCGAGCGGGTGCGCCGCACCAACCCCGACGCCTGGATCATCGACTTCACCAACCCGGTGGGCATCGTCACCCGGGCGCTGCTCCAGGCCGGGCACAAGGCCGTCGGCCTGTGCAACGTGGCGATCGGCTTCCAGCGCAAGTTCGCCGCGCTGCTCGATGTGACGCCCTCCGAGGTCCACCTCGACCATGTCGGGCTCAACCATCTGACGTGGGAGTTCGGGGTGCGCCTCGGCGGCCCCGAGGGCGAGGACGTCCTGCCGAAGCTGCTGGCGGAGCACGGCGAGAGGATCGCGGGCGACCTGCGCATGCCCCGGCAGGTCATCGACCGCCTCGGCGTGGTCCCCTCGTACTACCTGCGGTACTTCTACGCGCACGACGAGGTCGTACGGGAGCTCGGCACGAAGCCGTCCCGCGCGGCGGAGGTCGCCGCGATGGAGAAGGAACTCCTGGAGATGTACGGGGACCCGGCCCTGGACGAGAAGCCGGCGCTGCTGGGCAAGCGGGGCGGTGCCTTCTACTCGGAGGCGGCCGTCGACCTGGCCTCCTCCCTGCTCGGCGGGGGCGGCTCCGCCGTGCAGGTGGTCAACACGTACAACAAGGGGACGCTGCCGTTCCTGCCGGACGACGCCGTGATCGAGGTGCAGGCCCGGGTCGACGGCACGGGCGCGACCCCGCTGGCCGTGCCCGCGCCGGACCCCCTGTTCGCCGGGCTGATCGGGCACGTCACCGCGTACGAGGACCTGGCCCTGGACGCCGCGCTGCGCGGTGGCCGCGACCGGGTGTTCAAGGCACTGCTGGCCAATCCGCTGGTCGGCCAGTTCGAGTACGCCGAGGCACTCACCGACAAGCTGATCGCGCACAACCGGGAGCACCTGGCGTGGGCCTGACCGCACATGTGCTCGCGATCGACGCGGGCAACAGCAAGACCGACGTGGCCGTGATCGGCGCCGACGGGACGGTCCTCGGCACCGGGCGCGGGGGCGGTTTCCAGCCGCCCATCGTCGGGATCGGCACGGCCGTCGACGCGCTGGAGGCGGCGGTACGGCCCGCCCTGGCGCAGGCGGGGGTGGACGGCGTCGACCATGTGTCGGCCTGTCTCGCCAACGCCGATCTCCCGGTCGAGGAGCGGGAGTTGGCCCAGGCTCTGGAGGGCCGGGGCTGGGGCGCCACCGTGGAGGTGCGCAACGACACCTTCGCGATACTGCGCGCCGGGGTCGACGAGCCCCGCGGTGTGGCGGTGGTGTGCGGCGCGGGGATCAACTGCGTCGGGATGCGCCCGGACGGCGCGACCGCCCGCTTCCCCGCGATCGGCCGGATCTCCGGTGACTGGGGCGGCGGTTCGGGGCTGGCCGAGGAGGCTCTGTGGTTCGCCGCGAGGGCCGAGGACGGCCGCGGCGAGCCGACCGAGCTGGCCCGGGCCCTCCCGGGGCACTTCGGGCTCGACTCGATGTACGCCCTGATCGAGGCGCTGCACCTGGGCCACATCCCGTACGCCCGCCGGCACGAGCTGACTCCCGTGCTGTTCTCCACGGGAGCGGCCGGGGACCCGGTCGCGCGCGGCCTGGTGGACCGGCTCGGCGAGGAGGTCGTGGCGATGGCCTCGGTCGCGCTGGACCGGCTCGGCCTGCTGGACGAGGAGGTGCCGGTGGTGCTGGGCGGCAGTGTGCTGGCGGCGCGTCACCCGGCCCTGGACGAGCGGATCGCCGCGCTCCTCTCCGTACGCGCCCCGAAGGCGCTGGTCCGGGTCGTCTCGGCTCCTCCGGTGCTGGGCGCGGCGCTGCTGGGGCTGGACCACACGGGCGCCGCCCCGGAGGCGCGGGCCAGGCTGCGCGCCCGGTACGTCTGAGGTCCGTACGTCAAGGGCGCCCCGCGGCAGTGCCGCGCGGGGCGCCCTTCGCGTACGGGAACCGATCGGTCGCCCCGAACGTGTTCATGGTGGGGAGGGGGACGGGGGGAACAGGCTGCTCGGGGGCCCGCCCGGCCGATCGCCTTGATCGTCGGCGCTCCTCCTGATCGAATACCGGGGACGGTACGGGATCCGGGCATTCCTGGTGGACTGCGGCCCCTGGGGCCATACTTCAGGCCAGGACGCGTCGTCCCCCGATCGGCCGGGGGGCCGGGCCGTCGTCATGACCGAGGGGGAGGTCACGTGACATACCCGCCGAGCGGGCCCGCGCTGCGCGAGCCCGGGCCGGACCTGTCGTCCGCGCCCGTGACCCTGCCCACGCAGCGCCGCGGCGCCCCGTCCTTGGCCGTCGAGCGGCTGCGCGCGGCCGCGACGACCGAGCCGGGCAGGCTGCAGATCATCGGTGCCGCGCTGGCGCTGCTGGTCGTGGTGTTCGGGGCGGTCACCGTCCTGGAGGTCTCGGGGCGCGCCTCGTCCGCGGCCGACGTGGTGACCCGCAGTCAGCCGCTGAGCGCGGACGCCGCGAGCATCTACCGCTCGCTGGCCGACGCGGACACGATGGCGGCGAGCGGCTTCCTGGCCGGCGCGCAGGAGCCGAAGGACGTGCACGAGCAGTACGAGAAGGACATCAAGGAGGCCTCGCGGCTGCTGGTGAAGGCGGCGGGGAGCACCGACACCTCGTCCGCGTCGCACCAGGAGATCACCACCCTGGGCGAGCTGCTTCCCGAGTACACCGGCCTGATCGAGCGGGCCAGGGCGAACAACCGGCAGGGGCTGCCGCTCGGCGGCGCCTACCTCCGGTACGCCAACCAGAAGATGACGAACGAGATCCTCCCCGCGGCCGAGCGGCTGTACACCGCGGAGACCCGCCGGCTCGGCACCGACTCGGCCGACGCGCGGCAGTGGCCGTTCCTCTCGCTGGCCGCCGGGCTCGTGGCGCTGGCCGCGCTGGTGTGGATGCAGCGGCGCAACTACCGCCGGACCAACCGCGTCTTCAACCACGGGCTGCTCGCCGCGACGGCGGCGGCCACGGTGGTGCTGCTGTGGCTGGCCGTGGGACACACGGTCGCCCGGGCCGAGCTGCATGGTGCGATGGTGAACGGGCAGCAGTCACTCGACGTCCTCAACAAGGCCCGGATCAACTCGCTGAAGGCGCGCGCCAACGAGAACCTCACGTTGGTCGCCCGAGGCGCGGTCCTGACCCCGGACGGCACACAGGACCAGTACGAGACCGACTACGGCACGGGGATGAAGGCACTGGGCACGCAGCTGGAGAGCGCGGCGAAGCTCGCCGGCGACGACGCCACGGGGCGCGCGCCCGTGGAGGCCGCCGCCACCAGCGTGTCCGAGTGGCAGGACCGGCACAAGAAGGCCAGGGAGACGGACGACCAGGGCGACTACGACAGCGCGCTGTCGCAGATCATCGGTCCGGAGAAGTCCACGGGTGAGTCCTTCGACAAGGTCGACGACGCGCTGGAGCTGGCGCTCGCCCATGAAGAGGACCAGTTCGACACGGCGGCCGCGGACGGCCGCGGGGCTCTGGGCGGACTTCCTGCCGGGGCCGCCGTCCTCGCCGTGCTGGGTGCGGTCGCCGCGATCGTCGGCGTCAACCGCAGGCTCTCGGAGTACCGGTGAGGGGACGAGCGATGACCAGGGCGAACGGCCGGGCCGCGCGCGGCGGACTGCGCGGCTGGGGCGGTGTGACGGGCATGGCGGTGGCCTGCGCCGTCACCGCCTCGCTCACCCTGCTGCCGCTGGCGCACAGCAACGGGACGCTCGGGCAGGGCTCCGGCCACGGCGTCACCTCCGCGGTGCCCGCGAAGGCCGAGGAGTGCAAGGACCCGGAGGCGAGTCTTCCGGCGTCCAAGGCCGACGGCCCGAACATCAAGAAGATCAAGGAGCGCGGCAAGCTGATAGCGGGTGTCGACCAGAACAGCTTCCGGTGGGGCTACCGGAACGCGGAGGCCGGCACGCTCGAAGGCTTCGACATCGACCTCGTGCGGGCGATCGCGGGGAACATCCTCGGCGACCGTGACGCGGTGATCTTCCGCGCCATTCCCACCAACCAGCGCATCGCCGCCCTGGAGCACGACAAGGTGGACGTCGTCGTCCGCACGATGACGATCAACTGCAAGCGCGCCGAACAGGTCGCGTTCTCCACGGCCTACTTCCAGGCCGGCCAGCAGGTCCTGGCGCCCAAGGAGTCCACGATCGACGGCTACAACGCGTCGCTCAAGGGCAAGCGGGTCTGCACGGCGGAGGGTTCGACGGCGTACGACGCGCTGGACGCGAAGTCCTTCGGCGCGGTCTACAAGGACGCGCACGACGGCACGGCGACGGACGAGGACCAGCTGACGGTCCCCAACCAGCTGGACTGCCTGGTGCGGCTCCAGCTCGGCGAGGTCGACGCGGTGGTCACGGACAACGCGCTGGCGGCGGGCCAGGCGGCCCAGGACCCGGCGGTGGAGCTGAAGGGCGACGGGCCGTTCACCACCGAGTACTACGGGGTGGCCGCGAAGCTCGGCTCGGACGACCTGGTGGCCCGGGTCAACCAGGTGCTGGCCGAGTACCGCCAGGGCGGGGCGCAGAGCCCCTGGATGAAGTCGTACCGCACCTGGCTGGAGGAGGGGCTGCCCGGCATCGAGGGGCCTCCGGCGCCCAAGTACCGGAGCAACTGAATCTGTCCGGGCCCTCGCGGGTCCGGCGGCCGAACGGAGAGGTGATCGATGGGCGTGGCGGGATCCTTCCCCGGATTCGCGGGGAGGCCCCCCGGCCCGGTCATGGACCGGGACGAGGCGGACCGTGCGCTGGCCCGGCTCGGCGCGGAGCACGAGGCCATCGAGACCTCGCTCCTCGCCCTGCAGGACCACGCCGGCCGCCGGCTCCTGGAGGGCGCCGACCTGACCGGCGTCACCAAGGAGCGCTGGGCCGCGGCCGAACGGTCCATCACCCTGCTGTGGGGGTACTTCGACGCGTACGCGGGGGCGCTGGCCAGGGCCCGGGAGATCCGGTCCGGGCGCCGCTACCCCGGCAAGGACGACCTGGCGGCGCTGACCGACGTGCTGCGCGGCGACAGTGTGACCGTCGCCAACCCGGCCGCGGTCGGTTCGGATCCCTCCACCGGCGGCCCGGCCAGGCTCTCCGAGCGGTTCACGCTGGAGGAGCTGGTCGCCCGGATGAACGACCTGTACGCCCGTTCGCTGGACATGGTCGTCGCCGCGGACTCCGTGTGGTCGGCGCTGCCCGCCCGGATAGACCTGCTCGCGGCGGAGCTGCGCCGTACGCGCTCGCTGGCGCAGTCCGTCGGCGTACGCCCCGGGGAGCATCCTGCCGGGGACGACCTGGAGGCCATCACCGAGGAGCTGACCACCCTGCGGGTCCAGGTGATCTCCGACCCCCTGGCGTTCTGGCTGCCCGGGCCGGGCAGCGCGGCTCCCGGCGGCGGGCGCCCCGACACCTCGCGCTACGACCGTGCGGCCCGTGCCCTGGAGGACGTACGACGGGAGATCGAGGCGGTGCTCGCGGTCCGGCAGGACGCCGAACAGCGCCTGGTCCAGCTGCGTGACGTCCTGTCCCGAGCGGACCGTACGCTCGCGGAGGCCCGGTCCGCGCGCGGCGAGGTGCTGGCGAAGATCGCCGCCTCGGAGGTGCCGGCGGTCAGCGGCCCGCCGACCGCCCTCCAGGAGCGGCTGGCCACCGCCTCCGAGTACCGCAGGCACGCCCAGTGGAACAGGCTGTCGCCGCTGCTGGACTCGCTGGAGCGGGAGGCCGAGGACGAACTGCTGCGCGCCCGGGAGTCGCTGACGTCCGTGACGGCGCCGCTGGCGGTCCGTGCGGAGCTGCGCGGCAGGCTCGACGCGTACAAGGCGAAGGTGGCCCGGCACGGGCTGGCCGAGGACCCGCTCCTGATCGAGCGGTACGACGCGGCCCGCCGGATGCTGTGGAGCGCACCGTGCGATCTGCGGGTCGCCGAGCAGGCGGTGCTGCGCTACCAGCGGGCCGCCACGGATCTGCTGACACCGCGCCCCCGGGGCGAGGACGGCGGACAGGGGGAGACATCGTGAGTACGCAGTGCCAGCGCCCCACGTGCGAGGGCAGCTACGAGGACATGGGCGGCGGCGAGCTGTACTGCGACACCTGCGGCCTCGCGCCGGTCGTGTCGCCGACGGGCCTGGTGAGTTCGCCGCCCACCGGCGTCGCGGCCGGCGGCCGGGGTGCCGGCGGCCGGGGTGCCGGCGGCCGGGGAAGCAGCAGCACCTCGCAGCGGACCGGGTCGCAGACGTCGGCGCGCTCCTCGTCCCGTTCGTCGACCTCCCGGCGCTCGGTCTCCGGGCGGCTCTCCCGTTCCCTGTCCGGGAGTTCGACGTCCCGCTCGGTGTCGGTGCGCTCCTCGGGCGTCTCGACGGGTTCCTCGTCCGGGCGCGGCAGGCTGGGCGCGGGTCTGGTGCTCGTCCCCGACGTACCGCGGCCCGACCCGCAGACGGCGGTGATGCAGAACCCCGAGGTCCCCGAGCGGAAGCGATTCTGCTCGCGCTCCGACTGCGGTGCGCCGGTGGGCCGGGCGCGGGGCGAGCGGCCGGGCCGTACCGAGGGGTTCTGCACCAAGTGCGGGCACCCCTACTCCTTCGTGCCCAAGCTGCGCGGCGGGGACATCGTGCACGGGCAGTACGAGGTGGCGGGCTGTCTGGCGCACGGCGGGCTCGGCTGGGTCTATCTCGCGGTGGACCGGGCGGTCTCGGACCGCTGGGTGGTCCTCAAGGGCCTGCTGGACACCGGGGACCAGGACGCCATGGCGGCGGCCATCTCGGAGCGGCGGTTCCTCGCGGAGATCGAGCACTCCAACATCGTCCGCATCTACAACTTCGTGGAGCACCTGGACCAGCGCACCGGTTCGCTCGACGGCTACATCGTCATGGAGTACGTCGGCGGGAAGTCGCTCAAGGAGATCGCCAACGAGCGCCGCACCCCGGCCGGGAAGCGGGATCCGCTGCCGGTGGAGCAGGCCTGCGCGTACGGGATCGAGGCGCTGGAGGCGCTCGGCCACCTGCACAGCCGCAACGTCCTGTACTGCGACTTCAAGGTCGACAACGCGATCCAGACCGAGGACCAGCTCAAGCTCATCGACATGGGCGCGGTGCGCCGGATGGACGACGACGAGTCGGCCATCTACGGCACCGTCGGCTACCAGGCGCCCGAGGTGGCGGAGGTCGGCCCGTCCGTCGCCTCCGACCTCTACACGGTCGCGCGGACGCTGGCGGTGCTGACGTTCGACTTCCAGGGGTACACCAACGTCTTCGTGGACTCGCTCCCCGACCCGGACAACATCGAGGTCTTCCGGAGGTACGAGTCGTTCTACCGGCTGCTGGTGCGGGCCACGGACCCGGATCCGGCCCGGCGGTTCTCGTCGGCCGCGGAGATGGCGGAGCAGCTGACGGGTGTGCTGCGGGAGGTGGTGGCCGTCCAGACGGGCCGTCCGCGCCCGGCGCTCTCGACCCTGTTCGGTACGGAACTGCGCGTGACGGACACGGCGTTGTTCGCGGAGATGGCCGGTGAGGTGTCACGGCTCGGCGTCCGGACGGGCCCCTCGGGCGGTACGGGGCGCTTCGGACGCCGGCGGGCGGCGGTGGCCGTCCCGGCCGCGACGCTCCCGGCCCCCTCCCTGACGGCCGCCCCGCCCGTCGCCCCCGCACCGCAGGCCGCCCCGCCCGGTGCCGCTCCGCTGTACACGCCCGACACCCATGTCCGGGGCGGCACCGGTGGTGGCGGCGTGGCGTACCCGCAGCCTCCGGCGGCCGTTCCGGCTCCTCGCGCGCCGGTCCAGGGCGCCGGCGCGCTCCCCGCCGTGTACCCGGGTGCCGGGCCCCGGCTGGCCGCGTTCGACGCGCGGGCTACCTCGCTGGCCCTGCCGGTCCCCCGGGTCGACCCGAACGACCCCAACGCCGGTTTCCTCGCGGGGGTGATGGCGTCGGCACCCGCCGAGCTGATCGCCGCGCTGCACTCGGTGCCGGCGGCCTCGCTGGAGACCCGGCTGCGGGAGCTGCGGGCCCGCCTGGAGATGGGCGAACTCGACTCCGCCGTACGGGCGCTGACCTCGGTCGAGACGCAGCACCCGGACGACTGGCGGGTGGTCTGGTACCGCGGGATCACCTCGCTGGTGACCGGTGACAACGAGAACGCGGCGCTGTCCTTCGACGCGCTGTACGACGCCTTCCCGGGCGAGCCCGCGCCGAAGCTCGCGCTGGGGGTCTGCGCGGAGGTCCTGGGGCAGCTGGACAACGCCGCGGAGTACTACCGCCTGGTGTGGACGACGGACCCGAGCTTCGTGAGCTCGGCGTTCGGTCTGGCCCGGGTGCAGATCGCCGCGGGTGACCGGGGGGCGGCGGTGCGCACCCTGGAGTCCGTACCGGAGTCGTCGATCCACTACACGGCGGCCCGGGTGGCCGCAGTGCGCGCCCGGCTCCGTGAACGGGCCCCGCACGAGCCGCTGATCGACGATCTGTCCGCCGCCGCGGACCAGGTGACGGCGCTGCGGGACTACGGCCTGGACGCGGTGAGACGCGAGCAGTTGTCGACCGAGGTTCTGGGGACGGCACTCGACTGGGTACTCTCCGGTAGTCCCACGGATCGGCCGGCGGCCGCGCCCTCTCCCGCGACTGCGGGCCCGAGGACGGTGCTGGGCAGCGAGCTGGACGAGCGGGGCCTCAGGTTCGGCCTCGAACGTTCGTACAGGATGCTCGCCCGGCTCGCGCAGCGGGGCGACGAGAGGATCGAACTGGTGGAGCGGGCCAACCGTTTCCGCCCCCGGACCTGGGTGTGAAGATGTCACAGAGCCACCAGCAGGCCTCCTTGCCGGGGTGCCCCAGCTGTGAGGAACCGCTGGAGTCGGGCGACCTGTTCTGCGGAGCGTGCGGGTACGACCTGTCGGCCGTGCCCGCGCCGCCGGACGACCGTCCGACGGTCGCCATCACGGTGCCCGCGCAGGGCACGGGAGCGGCCGCCGCCGGCGGTCCGGTGGAATGGCCCTCCGCCTCCGTGACGGACAGTGCCGACGTCCCGGCGCCGACGCACCGCCCGGCCGACCTGCCGGGGGTGGACTCGGGCGGCAAGCCCCTGCCCACCGCTGAGGGCACGGCGGTCCGCTACGACGAGCCGGACGCCCCCGACGCCGACGCCTCCGGCGATTTCGAACTGGCCGCGCCCGATCCGCGTACGGCGGAGCACGCCACCGCCGGGGCCGCGACGGCGGGCGCCAAGGTCTGTGTGGCCTGCCGCTCGGGCCGGGTGGACACCGACGGTTACTGCGAGAACTGCGGTCACGCCCAGCCCCGCGAGCGCGACCACATGGAGCAGGAGCTCGGTCCGGTGGCCGCGGTCAGCGACCGCGGGCTGCGCCACCACCGCAACGAGGACGCGTTCGCGGTGTCCACGGCGTCCCTGCCGGACGGTTCACCGGCCGTCGTCGCCATCGTCTGCGACGGGGTCTCCTCGGCGAGCCGCCCCGACGAGGCGTCGGCCGCCGCGGCGGGCGCCGCCAACGAGGCGCTGCTGGAGTCGCTGCCGCGCGGCACGCACCCGCAGCAGGCGATGCACGAGGCGATCATGGCCGCGTCGGAGGCCGTCAACGCGCTGGCCCAGGACCCGGGTCAGGCGCTGGAGCACGATCAGCACCGGCACCAGAACGCCCCGGCCTGCACCCTGGTCGGCGCGATCATGGCGGGCGGCCTGCTGGTCGTCGGCTGGGTCGGCGACAGCCGCGTCTACTGGGTCCCCGAGGACCGCTCCCACGCGTCCGCCCGGCTCACGGAGGACGACTCCTGGGCCGCGCAGATGGTGGCGGCCGGCCTGATGAACGAGGCGGAGGCGTACGCCGACGAGCGCGCCCACGCGATCACGGGCTGGCTCGGCGCCGACGCGTACGAACTGGAGCCGCACACCGCGTCCTTCAAGCCCGACCGGTCCGGCCTGGTGGTGGTCTGCACCGACGGCCTGTGGAACTACGCGGAGGGGGCCGACGAGATGGCGGCGGCCGTACCGTCCGACGCGTACGAACGGCCGTTGCACGGGGCCCAGGTGCTGGTCGGTCACGCGCTCGACGGCGGGGGCCACGACAACGTAACAGTGGCGCTGCTGCCGTTCACCGTGACGGCCCCAGGGGCAGGATCGGCCTGAGTCACACCCGGGACGCCGCCGCCCGGGCGGCGTTCCGCCCTGCCCTGTCCGCCTGCCCTGTCCGCACTTTCCGCGCTCCGTGCCGGTGTTCCGCGCCCCCAACTCCGTCCGTACAGCCGTTCTCCGTCTTCGTCTGACCTACGTGGAGCCTCAAGGAGCCGCTCAGATGGCCAACTTCTCCAAGTCCAGCGTGCCGCAGTTCTCGGTCGAGGTGTACCAGAACGAATTCCTGCCCGAGGGCGGCCGCGAGGTCAACGCGATCGTCACCGTCACGTCCACGGGCGGGGGGACGACCGGCGGGGTGCCGCTGGCCGGCGGGGCCCCGGTCTCCGCGCGCCCTCCGGGGCAGGCGCCGGACGCCGCCGTGGTCCTCATGGTCGACTGCTCGGGCTCGATGGACTACCCGCCGACGAAGATGCGCAACGCGCGCGACGCGACGGCGGCGGCCATCGACACCCTGCGGGACGGCACCCGGTTCGCCGTGGTCGCGGGGACGCATGTGGCCAAGGACGTGTACCCGGGCAACGGGCAGCTGGCGACGGCCGATCCGGCGACCAAGGCCCAGGCGAAGGAGGCCCTGCGCCGGCTGAGCGCGGGCGGCGGCACCGCGATCGGGACGTGGCTGCGGCTGGCCGACCGGCTGCTCGGGGCCGCCGACGTCGACATCCGGCACGGCATCCTCCTGACCGACGGGCGCAACGAGCACGAGTCCCCGGAGGATCTGCGGGCCGCGCTGGACTCCTGTGCGGGCCGGTTCACCTGTGACGCGAGAGGCGTCGGCACCGACTGGGAGGTGAAAGAGGTCACAGCGATCGCCTCGGCCCTGCTCGGGACGGCGGACATCGTCGCCGATCCGGCGGGCCTCGCCGCGGACTTCACACGGATGATGGAGAACGCGATGGGCAAGGAGGTCGCGGACGTGGTCCTGCGGCTCTGGACGCCCGTCGGTGTGGACATCGTGTTCGTCAAGCAGGTCGCTCCGACGGTCGCCGACCTGACCGGCCGCCGCACCGGGGCGGGACCGCGCGCCGGCGACTATCCGACCGGCTCCTGGGGCGACGAATCCCGGGACTACCACGTCTGCGTAAGGGTTCCGGAGGCCGGGATCGGCCAGGAGATGCTGGCGGCCCGGGTCTCGCTGATCCTGCCGCCCCCGTCCGGCGGGGGCGCCCCGCAGACCCTCTCCCAGGGGCTCGTACGGGCCGTGTGGACCGACGACATGGCCGCGTCCACGTCGATCAATCCCCAGGTGGCGCACTACACAGGACAGGCGGAACTGGCACAAGTCATCCAGCAGGGGCTTGATGCGCGTAAATCGGGAGACTTCGACGGCGCGACGGCCAAACTGGGCCGTGCGGTGCAGCTCGCGTCGGTCTCCGGAAACGCGGATACTGCGAAACTGCTTTCGAAGGTGGTCGACGTCGTCGACGCGGCGACCGGTACTGTGCGACTGAAAGCGAGGGTCGCTGAAGCGGACGAGATGACACTCGAAACGCGCTCGACCAAGACGGTTCGCGTCAAGAAATAGCGACGCGAGCGACAGGAACGCAGCCGTACGGAGGGCCGCCCCGGCCGACCGGACGCTGCACCGACCAGCATGGCGGCCTCCGGGCCGGACGAGGAGAGGGGGAAGCGCCGACATGCCGACCTGCCCGAACGGACACCAGTCGGGTTCCGAGGACTGGTGCGAGGTCTGCGGACACCGCATGGCCGGGACGGGCGCGCCCGCGGGCGCGGTCCCGCCGCCGCCTCCCCCGCCGCCCGCGCCCGGTTACGGATATCCGGGGCCCGGCTCCGGGGAGCCGACCGCACAGGCCGAGCTCTGCCCACAGTGCCGCACCCCGCGTGAGGCGATGGCGCCGTTCTGCGAGGAGTGCCGCTGGAACTTCCTCACGAACACGGCGACCTCGTACACCCCGCTGGCTCCGCAGGGCGGTGCGAGCGGCCCGGCTCCCGGGCTGAGTCTGCCGCCCGGCTTCCAGGCACAGCAGGGACCGCCGCCGCAGCAGCAGCGGGACCCGTTCGAGTACCAGGGCTCCCGGCCCTCGCAGATGAACCGTCCGGCCGAGCCGCTCTCGCCGGAGCAGGGCAGCCGTCCGGGTCCGCCGCCCCCGCCGTCGTTCCAGCAGGGGCCGCCGCCTCCGCCGGCGTTCCAGCAGCAGTCGCCGTCCCCGTTCGAGTCACAGGGACAGCAGGGACAGCAGGGGCAGCAGGGGCCGCACGGTCCTGGCACCCAGGGTCCCGGCCCGCAGGGTCCGCCGTCCCCGTTCGAGCCGCAGGGCCGTCCGGGCCAGGGCCAGCAGGTCCCCGGCCAGCAGGGTCCGGGCCCGCAGGGTCCCGGCGGCCCCCAGGGTCCCGGCGGCCCCCAGGGTCCCGGCGGACCTCAGGGTCCCGGGCAGGGTGGCCCGCCGTCGCCGTTCGAGCCGCAGCGGCAGGGGCCGCCTCCCCCGCCGTCGTTCCAGCAGCAGTCCGCGCCGCCGGCGCCCCCGCGCCCGCAGGCCCCGGGCCCCGGTGCCGACGACGACTGGATGCTGCCGCCGCCCTCGCAGCAGCAGCAGCCTCCGCAGGCCTTCCAGCAGGGCCCGCAGGCGCCCCAGGCACCGCAAGCTCCGCAGGCACCGCAGCCTCCGCAGCAGCAGTTCCCCGGTCAGGGCCCCGCCCAGGGCGGACGGGACCAGGGGCCGGGCAGCTGGACGGCCGTCATCGGCCCGGACCGTGACTACTTCCTGGCGATGATGCAGCGCAGCGGGCCCGAGGCGACGGGGCTCAACCTGCCCGCGTACTCCCCGGAGCAGCACCTTCCGCTCACCGGCAACCAGATCACCATCGGCCGCCGCCGGCACAGCACCGGCGAGTCCCCCGACATCGATCTCGCCGTGCCGCCGGAGGACCCGGGCGTCTCGCACCAGCACGCGGTGCTGGTGCAGCAGCCGGACGGCACCTGGGCGGTCGTCGACCAGAACTCCACCAACGGCACCACGCTCAACGGTGCCGAGGACCCGATCCAGCCCTATGTCCCCGTCCCGCTCCAGGACGGCGACCAGGTGCACGTGGGCGCCTGGACGACGATCACGGTCCGCCGCGACTGACCCGCACACCCCGGCCGGGGCGGGAGTCCTAGGACTCCTGACCTCGGCCGGTGCGTCTGCGACGATGGACGGGTGACAGAGATTCCGCGCGACACGCTTCAGGAGCAGACCTTCTACGAGCAGGTCGGCGGCGAGGAGACCTTCCGGCGCCTGGTCCACCGCTTCTACCAGGGCGTCGCGGACGACCCGCTGCTCCGGCCGATGTACCCGGAGGCGGATCTGGGCCCCGCCGAGGAGCGGTTCGCCCTGTTCCTCATGCAGTACTGGGGCGGACCGCGCACCTACAGCGACCAGCGGGGACATCCCCGGCTGCGGATGCGGCACGCCCCGTTCCAGGTGGACCGGGCGGCGCACGACGCCTGGCTCGGGCACATGCGGACCGCCCTCGACGAGCTCGGCCTTCCGCCCGAGCAGGAGCGGCAGTTGTGGGACTACCTCACCTACGCGGCCGCCTCGATGATCAACACCGCGGGCTGAGCCCTGGCCGCGCCCATGTGCGGAATGCGGTGCTCCGCTGCCGCATAACGGTCACGATCCCATCAAGGTGCACCCACAAGCGGTTTCCAGGAGCCTGTGCACTCTGAAAGCATCCGGTACACGTCGGGGGGCGTGCGGCTGCTGAGGTTCGGGGGATCAGGTGACGGGGTTCGTCCTTCTGCGGGTGCGCGCGCACCGGCTCCTCCTCGCCGCCGCGGTCCTGGCCGTCCTGCTCACCACCTGTGTGCTGGCCGCGCTCACCGCCTTCTCGGGCTCCATGGGCGACGCCGCGCTGCGCCACACGCTCACCCACCGCTCGGCCGCGCAGGCGTCCCTGTTCGTCTCCGCCGATGTGGACCGCGAGCAGCGGGACGAGGCCGACGCCGCCGTACGCCGGGCGGCCGGTGAGACGTTCGACGGGCTGCCGGTGACCGTACGGAAGCTGGAGAGCTCCGGGGCGTACGCGCTGCCGCCCGGCCCCCATGCGTCCGCCGCCCAGCGAGACGAGCCCGATCTGACGCATCTCGCCTCGCTCGACCGCAGCCGGGTCCGTCTCACCGCCGGGCGCATGCCGGTCGCCGGGGCCGGGAGCGCCGGGGAACGGGTGCAGGTCGCTCTGCCGCGCGCCGCCGCCGAGGCGCTGGAGCTGAAGCCGGGCTCCCGCCTCACCCTCACCGACCGGCTGGCGGAGACACCTCTGCCGGTCGAGATCACCGGCCTGTACGAGGTGTCCGACCTGGAGGACCCGTACTGGCAGCTGGACCCGCTGGCCGGGCGCGGCGCCCGCAAGGTCGTCTTCACCACGTACGGCCCGCTGCTGGCCGATCCCGCGGTGCTCGCCTCCGGCCGGGTCAGCGCCGGGCCGGTGTCCTGGCTGGCCGCCGCCGACTTCCGGGCGGTGACGACCGGCCGGACCGAGGCGCTGCGCCGGGCGTCGACGGACGGGCCGAAGGCGCTGTCCGCCTCCCCTCTCTTCGAGGACGGGGCGACGGTGCGGACCGCGCTGCCGACCGTCGTCGGCCAGATCGAGCGGGCGCTGCTGGTGTCCCGCTCCACCATCATGATCGTCGCGGTGCAGCTGGTCCTGCTCGCCGGGTACGCCCTGCTGCTGGTGGCCAGGCTGCTGAGCAGCGAGCGCGGCGGTGAGACCGAACTGCTGCGCGCCCGGGGCGGATCCCGGGGCCGGATCGCCTCGCTGGCCGCGGTCGAGGCGCTGCTGCTCGCGGTGCCCGCCGCCGTCGTGGCACCGCTGCTCGCCGGTCCGCTGACCCGGCTGCTGGCCGCCCGGAGCGAGCTGGGCCGCATCGGGCTGCGGCTCGACGGGGGCGCGGACGGCACGGTCTGGCTGGTGGCGGGCGCCGTCGCGCTGGTGTGCGCGCTGGCCGTGGTCGCGCCGGCGCTCGCGGAGGGCGCGGGAGGCCGCCGGGGCGCCCGTTCGGCGGCGCTGCCCACCCCGGTGCGCGCGGGCGCCGACATCGGGCTGCTGCTGATCGCCGGGGTGGCGTACTGGCAGCTGGACCGGCAGACCGGGGCGTCCGGCAGCGGCGCGCTCAGCGGTGACCGGTCGGGTGAGCTGGGCATCGATCCGCTGCTGGTCGCCGCCCCCGCGCTGGCGCTGCTCGCGGGCACCGTCCTGACCCTGCGTCTGCTGCCGCCCGCCGCCCGCCTCGCCGAGCGCCGTGCGGCGGGAGGCCGGGGGCTGTCCGCCGCTCTGGCGGGCTGGCAGTTCAGCCGCCGGCCGCTGCGGGGCGCGGGGCCGGTGCTGCTGCTGGTGCTGTCGGTGGCGATGGGCATGCTGGCCATCGGTCAGAGCGCGTCCTGGGACCGTTCGCAGAGCGACCAGGCGGACTTCAGGTCGGGTGCCTCCGTGCGCATGGTGGGCACGCTCTCGGGCGACCCGTCGAAGGCCGCCCCGTACACGGATCTGCCGGGTGTCCGGGAGGCCGCCCCCGCGTTCCGTACGACCGCCGAGCTCTCCGGCGGCCGGACGGCGGAGGTGCTCGCCCTGGACACCGCGCACGCGGACGAGGGGATGCTGATGCGGGAGGACCTCTCCGGGGTGTCCTCCGGCGAACTGTTCGACGCGATCGCCCCGCCGAAAACGGCACGGGCCGGGGTGGTCCTGCCGAAGGGCGGCGAACGGGCGGAGTTCGATGTCCGGATCCGTGACACCTCGGCGTCCGGCGGG
The DNA here is from genome assembly GCF_055583745.1 of Streptomyces sp. NPDC104381. NCBI lineage: Bacteria > Bacillati > Actinomycetota > Actinomycetes > Kitasatosporales > Streptomycetaceae > Streptomyces > Streptomyces sp. NPDC104381. Next base: position 167,396 of record NZ_JBVJNK010000001.1, on the reverse strand, counting down.
AGATCACCGTCCGGTTCGACGGTGCTGGTCAGCGTGCTGCTGGAGGACCGTTACGGCCTCGGGTACCGGATCGGGGCCGGCCGGGTCCCCGTCGACGGCGGTGCGCACGCCCTGTCCTTCCCGGTGTCCGCCCCCGGTGAGCTGGCGGTGACCGGCTTCGAGGTGGACGGCGATGTGCCGCCCGCCCGCTCCGAGAAGCGTCTGGTCTCCGTGACGGGGCTCCGGTCCATCGCCGGGGACGGGAGCGAGCGGCGGGCGACTGCCGACGGCGTCCGCTGGCAGGCCGCGGCGACCGTGTCCGACGGGGGCGAGAGCCGCCCGGGCGGGGAGGTCCAGGAGGTGACCGGCTCGGGTGCCGCCCCGTCCTTCCGGTACGACAGCGGAGCGCTCCCGCCGGACGACTCGTTCTGGGGCGGCGGCGCCTCGGTCGGCACCCTCCGGATCACCGCCGCCCGGCCCGCCGCCCCCGCGCTGAAGGCGGTGGCCACCGACGCGTATCTGACGTACGCGGGGGCGGAGCCGGGGCAGGAGATCGACCTCACGCTGGCGGGCAACACCGTCCGGGTGAAGCTGGTGAAGTCGGTGCGGCAGCTCCCGACGACCGGCCCCGGCGCGGCCACGGGCTCGCCCGAGGGGGTCACGGGGGACTCGTCCACGAAGCCGGGCGGCGGTCTGCTGCTGGACCTGAGGGCGGTGTCGGAGGTGCTCGCCCACCGGACGGGCGCCACCCTCGCGCCGACCGAGTGGTGGCTGAGCGCCGCGCCCGGCGACGGCCCGAAGGCGGCGGCGGAGCTGCGCAAGCTGCCGGGCACCGACCCGGCGCAGGTGCGGGTGCGTGACGAGGTGGCGCGGGAGCTGGCGGACGATCCGCTGGGGGCGGGGCCGCAGTCCGCGCTGCTGGCCGTCGCCGTGGTGGCCGCCGCGCTCGCCGCGGTCGGGTTCGCCGTCGGTCTGGTGGGCTCGCAGCGGGAGCGGGCCGCCGAGTTCGCCGTGCTGCGTGCGCTGGGCGCGCCCCGCCGGCGGCTGGCCCGGACGGCGGCAGCCGAACAGGGCGTCCTGATCGCCCTGGCCCTGCTGATCGGGCTCGCCCTCGGGGCGGTGCTCACCCGGGCCGTCGTACCGCTCGTCGTGCTGACCGGACAGGCCACCAGGCCGGTGCCGGACGTGCTGGTGCTGCTGCCGGGCGGACAGGTCGCGGTCCTGCTCGCCTCGGTCGCCGCACTGCCGCTCCTGATCGTCGCCGCGATCACACTGCGCCGCGCCGACCCCGCGGTGTCGCTGCGCCACCAGGGGGACAACTGACATGAACGCCGCCAAGATCCCGGCCGCCTGCGCCCCCTGGGTGCGTACGCGGCTGCGCACCGCCCCCGGAATCCCGGCCGCCCTCGCGGTCCTGGTGTTCCTGACGGCGTTCCTCGCCGCCGCCTTCCCGCGTTCCGTGGACGCGTACGAGACGAAGGCGCTGCGCCACGACGTCGGGACGGCGGCGCCCGGGCTGAGCGTGCTCGACGTGGCCACGCCGCCGCCCTCGCTCGCGGTGCCGCGCCCGAAGCGCGAACAGGTCCTGCGGGAGGAGGCGCTGGCCGGGGTCGACCGGGCGCTGGTGAAGGCGCTCCCCGATCCCGTACGGGCCGATGTGCCGCGCTCCTCCTACGGGGTGCACACCACGAAGCCGATCGTCGCGGAGGAGCCCTGGCTGCCCCGCCCCGACGCGCTGCCCCCGAGGCTGCACTACGCCGTTCCGTCGGCGCTCGACGCGCACAGCAGGCTCACCGCGGGCCGCTGGCCCACCACGCACGGCGAGGTGACGGCCGGCACCCGCGAGGTGGAGGCGGCCGTCACCGAGGAGACCGCGGCGGAGCTGAGGATGAAGCCGGGCTCGACGGTCACGGTGCCCACCCAGAGCGGGAAGCAGGTGACCGTGCGCATCACGGGCCTGGTCGTCCCGCTGCATCCGGAGAGCGGCTACTGGGCGGTCGACCCCCTCTACCGCGCCCCCTCCCTGACACCCGAGCCGGGCTCCCGGCCCCCCGTCTCCTACTGGACGGCGACGCTTCTCCTGGCCTCCGACAGCGGGCCGGCGCTGCTGGACACGACGGGCGAGCCCGAGCTGTACTGGCACCTCGCCCCGGACGCCTCCGGCCTGACCGCGGCCGACATCCCGGGGCTCCGGGACGCCGTCGCCTCGCTGGAGAACGGCCCCGAGCTGCTGAAGCTGCGCGCCATCGTCGGACCGAACGCGACGCTGACCACGGACCTGGACGCGATCCTCGACTCCTACACGGCGATACGTACGGCCATCGGCCCCGTGGTCACCGTCGCCGCCGTGGGGATCGGCGCGGTGGCGGCCGTCGTCCTGCTGATGACGGGCGGGCTGATCGGTGCCCGCCGCCACCACGAGCTGGCCCTGCTGCGTTCGCGCGGCGGCTCGCTGCGGGGCATCGGCGGGCGGTTGCTGGCCGAGACGGCGGTGGCCGTCGTGCCCGCGGCGGCGCTCGGACTGCTGCTGGCCGTCTTGCTCATCGACGAGGCCCGGTTCCTGCCGGCCCTGGTGGGCGCCGCCGCCGTCGGGGCGCTCGTCTGCCTGGTGCTGCCGCTCCGTACGGCCCTGGGCCACCGCAGGCCGCTGCTGCACGGCGCCCGCGAGGACATGGTGGACACCAGGCCGTCCCGGCGCCGTACGGTGGCCGAACTGACCCTGCTGGTCCTGGCGGTGGGCGCGGTCGCGGCGCTGCGCCGCCGTGGCACGTCGACGGGCTCGGACGCGGACCTGCTGGTCAGCGCCGCACCGGTGCTGGTGGGGCTGATCGCCGCGCTCGTCCTCGTACGCCTGTATCCACTGCCGCTGCGGCTGGCGGCCCGGCCGGTGGCGCGGCTGCGCGGGGCGGTCGGCTTCCTGTCGCTGGCCCGCGCGGGACGGGCCTCGTCGAGCGGCACGCTGCCCCTGCTGGCCCTGCTGATCGCGCTGACCACGGCGGCGTTCGGCGGCTCGGTGCTCGCGGGGGTCGCGGACGCCCGCGACGGGGCGGCGCTGCGGGCCGTCGGCGCGGACGCCCGGATCAGCGCGGAGGGCGGGCCCTCCCCGCTCTCCGAGGGCTTCGTGCGCCAGGTGCGGGCGGTGGACGGCGTCGAGGACGTCACCGGCGTACACATCGAGTACAGGACCCCGCTCGCGGCCGAGAAGGACGTCAGGTCGGACACCAAGCGCGCGACCCTGATGGGCGTCGACCCCGGGTCCTACGCCCGGCTGGCACGCGTCACCGGGCTGCCGGCCTTCCCGGCCGCCGCGATCGAGGACCGGCCGGGCCAGGACGCGGCGCTGCCCGCGATCGTCTCCCCCGCGCTCGGTGAGCGGCTCGGCGGCGGGGCGCACACCGTACGGTCGCAGACGGGCGACATCCGGGTGCGGGTCGCCGGGGTGCTCGCACGGACCTCGGCGGTGAGCGACTCGGAGTTCCTGATCGTCGACGCGAAGCGGCTCTCCCGGCCGGACCCGACGACGCTGCTGGTGACCGGCTCCTCGCTCGACGGCCGGCAGTTGCTGGCCGCCGCGCGCGAGGCGGGATTGCGGTCCGAGGTGCGGCTGCGGTCGGCGGAGCGCGAGCGGTTCGTGGACACCCCGATGCAGTCGGGCGCCGAACGGATCTACGGGGCGGCCGTCGTGGCGGGCGCCGGATACGCGCTGCTCGCCGTGCTCCTCTCCCTGCTGCAGACGGCCCCGGAGCGCGCCACGCTCCTGGCCAGGCTGCGCACCATGGGGCTCACGACACGGCAGGGGCGGCGGCTGCTGGCGTCCGAGGCGATGCCCCAGGCGCTGCTCGCCGCGCTCGGCGGGCTCCTCGTCGGCTGGGCGACCATCGCCCTGCTGGCACCGGGCGTCGATCTGGGCGCGCTGGCACTGGCCGGTGGCGACCCCTCGACGCAGTACACCGCTTCGCTGCGGGCCGACCTCCCGTCCCTGGTGCTCCCCGCGGCCGGGGTGGTCGTCCTCGCCGCCGCCGTGGCCGGGGTCCAGGCGTGGTGGGCGAGCCGTCGCGGATCGATCAAGGAACTCAGGGCAGGAGACACCCGGTGACATCGTCGACAGAGACCACCCTGGCGGAACTGGAACAGCGGGCAGCGGCCCGCCGCGACCGGCCCTCGTACGGGCATGACGCCCTGATCGCCTGCGACCGGCTGGTGCGCATCTTCTCCACGGACGGCGTGGAGGTGCAGGCGCTCCAGGGCCTCGACCTGCTGGTCGCCGAGGGCGAGTTGATGGCGCTGGTCGGCGCCTCGGGCAGCGGGAAGTCGACGCTGATGAACATCCTGGCGGGCCTGGACGTGCCGACGGCCGGGTCGGCGAAGGTGGCGGGCTGCGACCTGCTGGCGATGGGGCAGAAGGAGCGGCTGCGCTACCGCCGGGACGTCGTCGGCTTCGTCTGGCAGCAGACCTCCCGCAATCTGCTGTCGTACCTCACCGCCGTACAGAACATCACGCTCCCCATGCAGCTGCGCGGTGGCAGCCGCAACCGTGAACGGGCCGCCCGCGCCGAGTCGTTGCTGGAGATGCTGGACGTCGCGGACTGCCGTGACCGGCGCCCCGCCCAGATGTCCGGCGGGCAGCAGCAGCGGGTGGCGATCGCGGTGGCCCTGGCCAACAACCCGTCGGTGCTGCTGGCCGACGAACCGACCGGCGAGCTGGACTCGGCGACCGGCGAGCAGGTGTTCGCCGCGTTCCGCCGCGCCAACGAGGAGCTCGGCACGACGATCGTGATCGTCACCCACGACCAGGCGGTGGCGAGCGAGGTGCGCCGCACGGTCGCGATCCGCGACGGCCGTACGTCCTCCGAGGTGCTGCGCACCACCGAGGTGGACGAGGCGACGGGACAGGAGTCCCAGGTGGCCCGGGAGTACGCGATGCTCGACCGGGCCGGCCGGCTGCAACTGCCGGCCGACTACACGGAGGCGCTGGGGATGGAGCACCGGGTGATGCTGGAGCTGGAGCAGGACCACATCGGGGTGTGGCCGGACGCGCCGAAGGAGTAGCTTCTCCCGCCCCGGTCAGGCCGTCCCGACCGTCACGGCGAGCGTGCCGAGTCCGCCGGCGCCCTCGCCGCGCAGGGCGATCGAGCCGAACGGGGTACGCAGCCGCAGCCAGGCACCCGCGGTGAGCAGCGCGACGGGGAAGTCGGGAGCGGGGCGCAGGAAGCCGAGGGACTGGGCGGCGTGGACGGCGCGCAGCGGGAGCTCGGTGTCCCCGACCGTCCGGGACCAGATGTCGCGGCCGATCAGGTCGCGCTCCGCCCGCGTACGCCGCTCCTCGGGCAACGCCGCGTCACGGGCCCGGAATTCGGCCACGGCGTCGGCGAGCCGGTCACGCAGATCGACGGGGTCCGGCAGCCCGGGGCGCTCCTGCCAGCCGCCGCGCGGCGGCAGCATCCCGGCCCACGGCGGCCCGGTGACGGGCGCCGGGAGGGCGCTGACACCGGCCGCCTCGTCGGCCCCGTCCGTGTCGAGTGCTTCCAGGAGCTCACCGGCGGAGACCGTGACGTCGAAGTCGTGGACGCCGGAGAGCCGGACCGTGCGCACGGCGAGCACCTCGAACGACGGTGGCCGGCCGAAGACGGCCAGCGCGCCGCCGCCCGCCTGGAGGCGGACGGCGGCGGCCCGGTCGTAGTGCAGCAGCCGGCCGAGGAAGGCGGCGAGATCCGCCGCCTCCCTCGCGTCGGCGAACCGCGGCGACCGCACGGGCACTGTCATGCGACGGCGGGCTCCTGGTCGAGGTACTCCTGGAGGAAGAGCTTCTCCTCGGCGGTGATCCGCCGGGGCCGCTCCGCCACCAGGTCGTAGGGCACGACGACCGTCGAGGCCCGTACGTACACCTGCTCGGGGTCCTTGATCTCGTAGGCGATCGTCAGCGACGCCGCGGTGATCTTCGTGACCCAGGACTCGATGGTCACCGGCGCGTGCCGGTGCACCAGCGGGCGCACGTAGTCGATCTCGTGCCGGGCCACGACGGACCCGCCCGCGAAGGACGGCGAGCCGTCCCCCGGCGCCAGCCGGAACATGAAGTCGATGCGCGCCTCCTCCAGGTAGCGGAGGAAGACCACGTTGTTCACGTGGCCGAAGGCATCCATGTCCGACCAGCGCAGCGGGCAGCTGTAGATGTGACGGGCCAAGTCGATCAGCCTCGCGTGAGCTTCTTGTAGGTGGCGCGGTGCGGGCGGGCCGCGTCCGCACCGAGACGCTCGATCTTGTTCTTCTCGTACGACTCGAAGTTGCCCTCGAACCAGTACCACTTGGAGTCGCCCTCGTACGCCAGGATGTGCGTGGCGACGCGGTCCAGGAACCAGCGGTCGTGGGAGATGACCACCGCGGCACCCGGGAACTCCAGCAGCGCGTTCTCCAGCGAGGACAGGGTCTCGACGTCGAGGTCGTTGGTGGGCTCGTCGAGGAGCAGCAGATTGCCGCCCTCCTTGAGCGTCAGCGCCAGGTTGAGGCGGTTGCGCTCACCACCGGAGAGGACGCCGGCCGGCTTCTGCTGGTCCGGGCCCTTGAAGCCGAACGCGGAGACGTACGCCCGCGAAGGCATCTCGACCTGGCCGACGTTGATGTAGTCCAGCTCGTCCGACACGACGGCCCAGAGGGTCTTCTTCGGGTCGATGTTCGCGCGGGACTGGTCGACGTAGGAGATCTTGACCGTGTCGCCGATCTTGACCGAGCCGCTGTCCGGCGTCTCCAGGCCCTGGATCATCTTGAACAGCGTGGTCTTGCCCGCGCCGTTCGGACCGATGACGCCGACGATGCCGTTGCGGGGCAGCGTGAACGACAGGTCGTCGATGAGGACCTTGTCGCCGAAGGCCTTGGAGAGGTGCTCGACCTCGACGACGATGGAACCGAGCCGCGGGCCCGGCGGGATCTGGATCTCCTCGAAGTCCAGCTTCCGCATCTTGTCGGCCTCGGCCGCCATCTCCTCGTAACGGGCGAGACGGGCCTTGGACTTGGTCTGCCGGCCCTTGGCGTTGGACCGCACCCACTCCAGCTCTTCCTTGAGCCGCTTCTGACGCTTCTCGTCCTTGCGGCCCTCGACCTTGAGGCGGGCCGCCTTCTTGTCGAGGTAGGTGGAGTAGTTGCCCTCGTAGGGGATCGCGCGGCCGCGGTCGAGCTCGAGGATCCACTCGGCGACGTTGTTCAGGAAGTACCGGTCGTGGGTGACCGCGACGACGGCGCCCGCGTACTTCGAGAGGTGCTGCTCCAGCCAGTTCACCGACTCGGCGTCCAGGTGGTTGGTGGGCTCGTCGAGGAGGAGCAGGTCCGGGGCCTCGATGAGCAGCTTGCAGAGCGCCACCCGGCGCTTCTCGCCACCGGAGAGGTTGGTGACGGGCCAGTCGCCGGGCGGGCAGCCCAGGGCGTCCATGGCCTGCTCCAGCTGGGCGTCCAGGTCCCACGCGTTGGCGTGGTCCAGGTCCTCCTGGAGCTTGCCCATCTCCTCCATCAGCGCGTCGGAGTAGTCGGTCGCCATGAGCTCGGCGACCTCGTTGAAGCGCTTGAGCTTGCCCATGATCTCGGCGGCGCCGTCCTGGACGTTCTCCAGGACCGTCTTCGACTCGTCGAGCTTCGGCTCCTGCATGAGGATGCCGACGCTGAACCCGGGCGACAGGAAGGCGTCGCCGTTGGACGGCTGCTCCAGGCCCGCCATGATCTTCAGCACCGTGGACTTACCGGCGCCGTTGGGCCCCACGACACCGATCTTCGCGCCGGGCAGGAAGTTCAGGGTGACGTCGTCGAGAATCACCTTGTCGCCGTGCGCCTTGCGCGCCTTGCGCATGGTGTAGATGAACTCAGCCAAGAGAAACCGTCCGGCAGCAATAGAGGTGTGGGCAGATACACCCATCTTGCCTGACGTCGGTACCCGGACGGAAACCAGTACCGGTCCCCGGTACGGGCCGGGCACGTCCGGCAGGGGCCCGGGGACGGTCCCGGGACGCGAGGAGCCCGGTACGGAGGTCCGTACCGGGCTCTTCACCGGCGCATTCCCGCCGCGCCTGTGCTCAGTCACTCACCTGCTGGGTCACTCACCGCCGGTCTGCGGCTTCTTCCGGCGGAGCAGGAAGACCGCGCCGCCGCCGAGGACGACGAGGGCGATCGCGACGCCCGCGATGATCGGGGTGGCGCTGGATCCGCCGGTCTCGGCGAGGTCGCCCTCCGGAGCGGGGGAGCTCGTGGCGGGCGTGGGCTCGGAACCGGTCTGGGTGGTGACGTCGTCACCCGGGGCGGGGGTGCCGGCGGTCTCGCAGTCCAGGACGCCCTTGAAGTTCTTGCTGAAGCCGTCGGGGCCGGTGATCGTGAAGTCGTAGGCCTCGTCCTCGCCGACCGGGACGGTCACCGTACGGGTCTCACCGGCGGGGACGGTGTGCTCGGTACCGGCGAGCTCGAAGGTGAAGTCCTCGTCGCCCGTGTTGCTCGCGGTGATGTCCACGCCGCCCTTGGCGCAGTTCTTCTCCGCGGTCACCGCGGGAACGGCGCCCTTCTCGGCCCAGGTGGCGGTGGCCGTCGCGGAGACGGTGGACTCGCTGGAGCCGGCGAGGATCATCGTCTGGCTCTTGATCAGCCCGGCGAAGACCCGGCCCACGGGCACGGAGGTCGAAGCCTGGACGGAGAACGAGGAGGAGCCGTTGGCGGCGTCCTGGGGGACGGAGAAGTACAGGTCGGTGCCGTCGGCGGCCTCGGTGACGGGCTTGCCGGCCTTGTCGGTGACCTGGACCCCGCTGGCGGCGGCGTCGGCGGGCGGAGCCACCGCGACCTCACCGGCGTCGGTGTGGACGGTGACCGGACCCAGCTTCTCACCGGCCTTGCCGGAGACCGCGGCCGGAGACAGCGCCACGGACGCCTTGGGCTCCGCCACGTTCTCGGCGTTCGCCTCCAGCCAGTCGGCGAGCTTCTCGGCGTTCGCGTCCTTGGCCGTCACGTCGGCCTTGTCCGAGAAGCGCCAGATGGCGACCTGGGTGCCGGCGGCGGCGGTCTTCTCGTCGAGCTGGCCGGTACCGGCCTGCTCGGCGAGCGCCGCGAAGTCGTTGACCTGCGGGTAGGAGTGCTGCAGGATCCAGCGCACCTTGCCGGCGTCCTGGTTGGTGCCGAGCGAAGACTGGTCCCAGGGGGTCTCCAGGTACTTCGCGCCGTCCTTGGTGGGCGTGTGGAAGTCGATGCAGTACGTCTGGATCGTGCCGCCGCCGTCGACCTTCATCTCGAACAGGCCGGCGGGCAGCTCCTGGGGCTTCTCGCCCTTACCGGTGTTGAGCTGGGCGGTGCCGTAGGTCTTCAGACCGTCCAGTACGGCGACCGCCCCACCCTGGTGCTGCCCCGTCTCGTCCGTCGGCGCGGCCGTGGCGGCCGTCGCCCCGACGAGGGTGCCCGCCGCGACCAGCCCGGTGACCAGCGTCGCGGCCGCCGCCTTGATGAGGCCACGGCCCTTGCCCCGGCTCCCCATGGAGCCCTCCGTCGCCGCCGTCGACGACGACGTGGATGCTGAAGACACAGAAAACACAGAATTCCCCTCCGGGCGAGACCTTCACGCTTGGGGCGCGTGTGGGAGGTGTCTCGCCAGCAAACTCAAGTGCCGCATGAGTACGGGGGAATCGTATGGAGCGAGCGAAGGGGAATCCCCCGTCATGCCATCAGATAAGCATTCCGACTCGTAATCGTTATCGCCTCGTTCGGCGCGCCCCCCTTCTTCAGGACAGCGATGCCATGTCCGTGGCCGGTTTCTGACGATGCGTAGGCACCGTGAGCGCGGGGTCGCCCCTGACCACCCTCCGGAACGCCGCCGTTCCCCTGGTCAGGTCATGTCCCACCGCCACGGCGTCGATGTCGACGGAGCTCTTCCACGCCCCGTCGCGCTCCTCCTCACGCACCTTCAGACGGCCGTGCACGAGGAGCGGCTCGCCGACCGACACCGAGCCGGACAGATTCGCCGCGAGGGTCCGCCGCGCCCACACCGTGTAGAAACTGGTGTGCCCGTCGGTCCAGATCTGCTGCTCCCGGTCCCACCGCCGGGGCGTGACCGCCAAACGGAATCGCGCCGTCGACCCGGTCGCCGTCTCCCTGAAGTCCACCGCGGTCGCGGCGTTTCCGACCAAGGTCACCATGGTCTCGTTCATTTCCCTGCCCCCGATTCCTGCCCGATCGGTACGTCTGTCCGATCCGCTGCACACCATGCTGGACGGAAACCGGGAATCCCGCCGGGGCCTGTGGATTACCCGCCGGTTGTGGACAACTCCGTCACCGCCACATACCGCTCCCGCACCTCGCGGTAGCGCGCCAGCTCCGCAGCCACGGGGTCGAGGACTCTGGCCCTGCCGCACCCGGCGGCGGCCTCACGGAGCCGCCGTTCCGCCTCCTGCCCGTACCGGCGCGCGGGTCCCCGTGCCGCGGCCGCGCAGGACCACTCGACGAGCGGCCCTCCGACCACGCCGGCCAGCATGAGCAGGGCCGGTGTGAGCAGGCCGGGTTCGAGTACGCCGATGATCTGGCCGAGCAGCCACAGCCCGCCGAAGATCTGGAGCAGCGTCATCGAGGCCTGCGCGAGCACCGCCGCGGGCCACCACGCCGGGCGCGGCGGCCTGGACCCCCGACCGCCCTGGGCGCCGCCGACGGGCGCTCCGGTCCTGCCCGGGGAGTCCGATCCGCGTCGGCCGGAACCCGTCGCCGCGCCTCCACCCGGACCCTTCACATCCGGACCCCGGGCATCCTCTCCGTCCGATCCCCGTGCGCCCCGGCCCTTGTCCCCGGAACCGGCCTGGACGGATCCCGTGTCCCCGTTGCTCCCGCGCCCCCGGCCCCCGGCGCCCGCCTGTGCGTTCCGCGACAGCTCGTCCAGCGCCTCGGGAAGCCCCTTCGCCCCGTTCACGGCCGTCTCACGCACCGCCTGCGCCCAGGGCGCGGGAAGCCCGTCCACCGCGTCGTCCGCCAGCTTCCGCACGGCCTGTTCCACCCGCTGCCGGGCGGTGAGCTCCTCCTCCGGCGGCGCGAGGACCTGCGCCATCAGGTCGAGGCCGCCCAGTTGCCGGGTGGACTCGTACCAGCGCCACAGCCGCAGCCAGGGCGTCCCGCAGGCCCGCCCGGCGTTCCTGCGCCACTCGCGCTCCGCCGCCTGCCCGGCCGCCGCCGCGCCGACGGCCTCCGCGAGCCGGTCCGTGAACTGCTCGCGGGCCCGCTCGCCGAGCCCCGGCCGTCCCTCGGCGACGTACACCGGACGGAGCCGCGCGGCGGCCGCGTCCACGTCGGCGGAGAGCCGGCGCGCCGCCGCCGTACGGTCCTGGACGAACCGGCCGAGCACCTCGCGCAGATCGCCGACCCCGGCGCCGGTGAGCGCGGACAGGGACATGACGGTGGCGCCGGGCTCACCGTGCTCCCCCACCGCCATGCCGTCCTCGTCGAGCAGCCGGCGCAGGTCGTCCAGGACCAGGTCGGCGGCCTCGCCGGAGAGCCGGTCGATCTGGTTGAGCACGACGAAGGAGATCTCGGCGTGCCCGGCGAGCGGCCGCAGATAGCGCTCGTGCAGGGCCGCGTCGGCGTACTTCTCCGGGTCGACCACCCAGATCACGGCGTCGACCAGCGCCAGCACCCGGTCCACCTGTTCGCGGTGGCCGGTCGCCGCCGAGTCGTGGTCGGGCAGGTCCACCAGGACGAGCCCCTGCAGGGCCTCGTCGACGGCCGTGCCGCCCTGCACCGGCCTGCGGCGGAGGCGGCCGGGGATGGCCAGCCGGTCGAGCAGTCCCGCGGCGCCGTCGGTCCAGCTGCAGGCGATCGGGGCCGAGGTCGTCGGCCTGCGCAGCCCGGTGTCGGAGATCTGGACGCCCGCGAGCGCGTTGAAGAGGGTGGACTTCCCGCTGCCGGTGGCGCCCGCGATGGCGACGACCGTGTGCCGCGAGGAGAGCCGCTGCCGCGCCGACGCCTCGTCGAGCACCCGGCCGGCCTCGGCGAGGGTGTCCCCGTCGAGCCGGGCGCGGGAGAGCCCGACCAGTTCACGCAGCGCGTCCAGCCGCGGCCGCAGGGGGCTGCCGGGCAGTCCGTACGCCTCGACCTGGGGCCCCGGTTCGTCGTCCCGGGGGGTCCGTCCGGCCTCCGCGTTCTCCTGCGCGGCCTCGGCGGCGCGGCGGGCGATGAGCCCGTCGTCCCAGCGCCGTCCGTCGTCCCCCGGGGCGTCCCCGGCGCCTTCGGGGTCTCCCTGCCCGTGGTCCCGGCCCTGGTCAGTGACGGCAGTCATCGCTGCCACCTCTCCTTCTGCAGTACGGACAGCGCGGCGATGAGTTCGGCCTGCGGCTCGGGGGCGACGTCGAGCGCGTCCAGCGGGGCGAGCCGCCGGTCGCGTTCGCCGTTCAGGACCCGGTCCAGGCAGTCGGTGAGCAGTGCCCCGCCCTTGTCGCGGAGGCGCAGCGCCCCCTGGGCGCCGATCCGTTCGGCGAGCTGCTCCCCGGCGCCCCTGGCGCGGCGCCCCCCGAGGAGGGCGGCGGCCAGCAGCGCCGCGACCGTCTCGGCGTCGGGTGCGGCACTGCGTTCGAGCAGCCTGGCCTCCTCCTCGGCCAGCTCCTCCAGGACGCGCCTCCAGCGGCGTACGGCCATGCCGATGCGGCCCTGGATGTCCTCGGCGGGGCCCCACCCGCCGGCCTCCCGGCCCGCGTCCTCGAACCGGAAGTTCCCGGCGGCGGGGTCACGCTGCCAGGTCGTACGGATCTGCTCGTCGGAAGCCTCGACGGCGCACTGGAGCAGGGTCGCGAGGCTCTCCACCAGTGCGTCCAGCAGTTCGCCCGCGGTGCTGTAGAGCGGATAGCCGCGCCACCGGGTGCGGGCTCCCCCGGCGAGCACCGCGCCGTCCCGGAGCCGCCGCCGTACGCGGGCCAGCTCCTTCCCGTACGCCTCCTCGACCACGCCGGTCAGCCGCACGGCCGCGGCGTACTGCGCGGCGACGGCCCCGGCGAGTTCGGGCATCCGTACGTTGAGCGAGTCGATGACCCCGGACGCCGTACGTCCCACGGCCTGCTGACGGGCCGCCGGGTCGTGCGCCCGGTGGGTGAGCCAGGCCCGCAGGGGTGCGACCGCGGTGGTGGGCAGGAGTCCGCTGCCGCCGCCCGCGGACTCGGGCAGCTCCGGGATGGTGAACCTGGGCACGTCGCCCAGGCCGGCCCGGGTGAGCAGGGCGGCGTACTGCCGGGACACCTCGGCGATCACCTGGTGGGGCACCCGGTCCAGGACGGTGACCAGGGAGGCGTCGTACTCCTTGGCGGTGCGCAGCAGATGCCACGGCACGGCGTCCGCGTACCGGGACGCGGTGGTCACCATGACCCATACGTCGGCGGCGCAGATGAGTTCGGCGGCCAGGACCCGGTTGCGTACGACGAGGGAGTCGATGTCGGGGGCGTCCAGGAGCGCGAGTCCCCGGGGCAGGGTCGCCGCGGTCTCCACGCGGAGGACGGTGTCGTCACGGTCCCCGTCGCCGCCGAGGTGGTCGAGCCCGTCCGGGTCGGGGACCTGACCCGGCGGCAGCCACACCCGGGTCAGCTGCGGCAGCACCCGCACCCCGGCGAACCAGTGGTGGTCGTCCGGGTGGCAGACGAGCACGGGGGTCCGCGTCGTCGGGCGCAGCACACCGGCCTCGCTGACCCGGCACCCCACCAGGGAGTTGACCAGCGTCGACTTGCCCGCGCCGGTGGAACCCCCGATCACCGCGAGCAGCGGCGCCTCGGGATCCTTGAGCCGGGGTACGAGGTAGTCGTCGAGCTGGGCGAGCAGTTCGGTCCGCGTCTGCCGGGCGCGCGGGGCGCCCGGCAGCGGAAGTGGAAGACGCACGGCAGCGACACGGTCGCGCAGGGCGGAAAGTGCGTCGATGAGCTGGGGCCGTACATCCATGGTTACCACATGTGAAGAATGCCCAATTTTGACGCCTTTTTGAAGCGTATAGGCCTCTCTGCGCGGCGGATCCACCCCCGGGGACAGAGGGGACGAGTGGGGCGCAGGCATAACGAGTGCACAACACCCGGGGCGTGAGGCGCCAAAAGCGGTGCATGAATCGCACCTACCTGCGATTATCGGTTCGCTTCACCGAACCTCCACATCGTGCCACGCAGGTGAAGCAACCGGGACGAGGCGATCTGAGCCCTATCCTTGTCCCCGCAAGGTCACGGATGGCTTGAACCAGCGCCTTCCGGGGCACCAGGCCGACACCCGGCCCCCGTAGCTCAGTGGATAGAGCAGGCGCCTTCTAAGCGCTTGGCCGCAGGTTCGAGTCCTGCCGGGGGCGCACAGTTCGCACAGCGTGAGGCCCTCCCTCGGGAGGGCCCTTTTTTGCGGGTCACCGCACCGTAACGAGGACGGCGTAGCGAACGCGTAAGCGCCGGGCCGCCCTCGATCGGCTGCGAGGGCGGTCCGGCGCGGTCCTGCTTCCGGGTGCCGGGGAGGGGCGGCTCGCGGTGTGATCCGTTCGCTGCCGGTGACCCCGGGGTTTCTTGTCGCTGGGACGATCAGCGAGTCACTTCTGCACCGGCGGGCAGGTGCCCGTGTCCTCGCCGATGGAGTTGATCTCGGCGTTCGAGCGGGAGTCGTCCGCGTAGTTGATCTGGTCCGTGCACTTGGTGTCCGGGTCCTTCGGCGTACCCGACCCCTCGCCGGCCTTCTGCACCGGCGGGCACGTGCCCGTGTCCTCACCGATCGAGTTGATCTCGGCGTTCGACCGCGAGTCGTCCGCGTAGTCGACCTGATCCGTGCACTTGGTGCCCGGGTCCTTCGGCGTACCCGACCCCTCGCCGGCCTTCTGCACCGGCGGACACGTGCCCGTGTCCTCACCGATCGAGTTGATCTCGGCGTTCGACCGCGAGTCGTCCGCGTAGTCGACCTGATCCGTGCACTTCGCACCGGACGCGGCGGGCGTGTCGGACGACTTGCCCTCCACCGCGTCGGACTGCGGGGTGTTCGTGGTCGTCACCGACGAGCTGCTCGCGGCGGAGGACGCGGTGTCGCCGCCGTCGTTGCCGCACGCCGTGAGCGCCAGGCCGAGAGCCACCGCGGTCATGGTCAGTACCGAGATCTTCCGAGTGCGCATGCTGGTCTTCCTCCGTGTGGGGGGCGGGCGAACGGGCTGGGCGATCGTTCGCCGGTGTGGCTTTCTGCTTCCCCAGACGGCCGGCGTGGTTGCCCGAGTTGCTTCTTGATCGTCTTCAAGACACGTTCGTGACATGGCGGTCGCCGCCTCGTGAAGTCGCGTCCGCGTCGGGCATCGGCGCAGGTGAGCGCCCGCCCCGTCCCGGTCGTGAGGGGGAGGGACCGGCGCCGCCCGGCCGTCACCGGGTTTCGTCACGCGGGATACGGGTCCGCCTCGCGCGCCGTCCGGAGGGCGCGCGCCCACCAGGCCAGTTGCTCCAGCAGCGTCTTGGCGTACCCGGGGGCCTCGGGGTCGAGGGGGCGGCCGTCCTCCCACGCCGTGTAGTAGTTCGGGAAGGCGAGACCGTCGCGGATCGTCACGGCGTGCAGCTCGGTCAGTACGTTCTCCAGGTGCAGCACCGCGTGCCGGCCGCCCGCCGCCCCGCCGTAACTGACGAAGGCGACGGGCTTGGCGGTCCACTGGGTGAAGTGCCAGTCGATGGCGGCCTTCAGCGACGCGGGATAGCTGTGGTTGTACTCCGGCGAGACCAGGACGAACGCGTCGGCGCCCTCCAGGGCGGACGTGAGCGCCGCCATCCCGGCCGGGCGGGGATAGTCGTCCCCGGCGTACTTCGGTGACGCCGCCGGAAGCTCCAACGGGATGTCGATACCGGCCAGATCGACGACGTCCACGTCGAACGTGCCGTGAGCGGCCGCCTGTTCGGCGACCCATGAGGCCACGACCGGGCCGAATCGTCCCTCGCGGACGCTTCCGACGAGGATGACCAGCTTGTGCCTGTTGTTGTCCATGCCCCTCACGATCAGACCGCGCCGCGGCCGCAGCCAGACCGTGCTCAGGCTGGCCCCCACAGGGCCACCCTCGGCCCTCCGCGATCCGCCCGGCCCGCCCTATCCTCGACGCATGGGAACGCCGTTGGGGGATTTCATCCGGGCCAAGCGGGACAGCATCCAGCCGCAGACGCTGGGCCTGCCGGACCACGGGCGCCGCAGGGCGCCGGGGCTGCGGCGCTCGGACCTCGCGGGGCGGGCCGGTATCAGCGTGGAGTACCTGACCCGCCTGGAGCAGGGCCGGGACCGCAACCCCTCGGTCGCGGTGGTGAACGCGGTCGCGGACGCGCTCAGCCTCAGCGCCTCCGAGCGCGAGCACCTGCGCTACCTCTCGAAGATCACCGGCGGCGAGTGCACCGCCCACGCCCGGCCCGCAGCGCCGCTCCGCGAGGTGCGCCCACCGGTCCTGGAGACGCTCCGCCTCCTCGAACCGGGCCTCGCCATGGTCACCAACCGGCTGGGCGACATCCTGGCGCACACCAGCGCGTACGGGTCGGTGGCCGGCGGGACCGGGCTGCTCGACACCGACACCCCGAACCTCACCCGCTACGTCTTCACCGACCCCCGCGCCCGGGCGTTCTTCGCCGACTGGGACGCCGTCGCGGACGAGCAGGCCTTCGACCTGTGGCTCGCACCGTCCGTCGAGAACTCCGAGTGGCTCACCGCGGAACTCGCCCCCGTCGCGGGCCCCGACTTCACCCGCCGCCTGAACGGCCATGTGGTCCCGCGACGCGGGATCCTGCGCCTCAACCACCCGTCCGGGGCCGAACTCCGGCTGCTCCGCGAGACGCTCGACCTGCCCGCGGACGCCCAGCAACTGGTCGTCTTCCTCCCCGCCGACGAGGAGACGTCGCAGGAGGTGGCCAGGCTGCGCACATCGCCACCGCAGGGCCGGCTCCGGGCCATCTCGTAACAGCGGTCACGGGAAGCCTCCTCCGCGCTCGGAGGACAACCCACGCACCGGTTTCCGCACACCCGGAAGGACATTTGCGGATGAATGACCATCCGGGTTGAAGGACATCCCTATATCGGATCATCCTTACCACCATGTCTCTCGCTTCCCCTGCGCTCAGTACGTCCGGTGTGCGTGATTACGCCTTCGACTGGGCGGTGGTGGATGTCGAGACCTCCGGGCTGGTGGCACGCCGCGACCGGGTGCTGTCGATCGCCGTGGTGACTCTCGGCCCGGACGGCGTACAGACCGGCGAATACTCCACGCTGCTCAACCCCGGCTGCGATCCCGGGCCGGTGCATGTGCACGGGCTCACGGCCGACCGGCTGCGCGGTGCCCCCACCTTCGAGCAGATCGCCGACCGGATCGGCGCGATGCTCCAGGGCCACGTGCTGGTCGCCCACAACGCCCAGTTCGACTACGACTTCCTCGCCCATGAGTTCGCCCGGGCAGGGCTGAGGCTCCCGGTGTCCCAGCGGCTGTGCACACTCGCACTGAACCGCCGCGTGGATCCGCCGACCGATGACCTCCGGCTGGGCACGCTCGCCACGCATTACGGCGTCACCCAGGTACGGGCGCACGACGCGCTCGACGACAGCCGAGTGCTGGCGGGTGTGTTGCGGGGCACCCTGCGGGACGCCGCACAGCTCGATCTGCCCCTGCCGCTGGTGGCGTGTCCGCCCCGCCAGGACCCCGAGTTCGCGCCCCGGCCGCCCAAGACCCCGTGCGACTTCAGCAACCCGGGGCGGCTCGTCGGCGACGGCCCCCTGGTCCAGGGCATGAAGGTCGCCATCACCGGGGAGACCGCGACCTCCCGCTCCGAGCTGATCCACCGGTCCGTCGCCGCTGGGCTGAATCCGATGTCGTCAGTGAGCCGCCACACCAGCGTCCTCGTCACCAATGACAGCGCCTCGGGTTCCGCCAAGGCCCGACGGGCCCTGGCGGAAGGCATCCCCGTCATCGACGAGCCCACGTTCCTGCGTCTGCTGGCCGACGTGCGCCCGGGGGCCCGGCATGAGGGGAGCACCGGTGCCGCGGTTCCCGCCGTGTCGGCGGCCGTCGCCGTCCCCGCGCAGGCGGCGCCTCTCGCTCCATCCTCCCCCGCGCCGGTGGCGGTTCCTCCTCCCGCGCGGCCCACACGCATGCCGAAGGAAGAGGCCGTCCCGGCGGGCAAACCCCTGACCGGGCGGCGGGTTCTCGTTCTCGGCGGCACGCACCCCGAGGCCGTGGCCGCCCGCACCCGCATCGTCGAACTCGGCGGGTCCGCAGCGATCAATCTGTCCGCGAGCGTCACGGACGTCGTGCTTCTCTCCGGCGGAGCTGCCGACCGGCGCATGCGCCGGATCACATCACTCCAGTTCCCCACGCACGAGGCCGCCTGGATCGAAGCGCCGGGCACCGATCTGCACAATGACCGGAGGGCGCGCGGGCAGTCCCGATACGTGCTGCCCCGGGGCGGCGTCGTGGACCTGCCCCAGGATCGATCCGTGGCGGTGCCGTGGACCGTCACGGCCACCTGGGCGCAGCAGACGGACTGCGAGATCGATATCGTCGCGTTCGTCGTCGACGGGGACGAACAGGTCTCCTTCGACGAGGACTTCGTGTTCTACGGCGCTCCGGAGAACCCGGCCGGCACGGTGCGCGTACTCGGTGACGGGCCCACCGAACAGACGGTCAGCGTCCGTCTCGGCGCGCTCCCGCCCTCCACGCGCCGCGTCGTCGTCGCGGCGGCCATCGACGGCGCGCTCACCTTCGGCGACATCGGCGCGATCCAGATCACCGCCGCTCCGGGCACCAGCGCGGCGCCCCTCGCACAGTCCACTCTCGACGCCGCGACCACGGAGCGCACCATGCTGCTCGCCGAGTTCTACCGTCGCGGGCCGCTGTGGCGGCTGCGAGCTGTGGGGCAGGGGTACGACCACGGCCTCGGCACCCTCGCCCGTGGGTACGGAGTCGACGTATCGGACTGACGGGCCGCCACGCGGTCCGCTCGACTCTGCGGGAGCCCCCTCAGCCGCCGAGCCGTTCCAGCAGCGCCGGCACGTCCGCGAAGGAGTCCAGCACGTGGTCCGGGGTTCCATCCGCCGCCGCGTGGGTGTCCGGGCTGTACTTGCCCGTCCTCACCAGTGCCCCCGTGATGCCCTGCCGCTGGGCCGCGAGTACGTCCGTGTCGATGTCGTCGCCCACCATCAGCGTCCCGTCCGGGGTGGCGCCGAGGTGGGCCAGGGCCGCCGCGAAGAACGCGCCGGACGGTTTGCCGGTGATCACGGCCTCGGTGCGTGCGGCGCGCTCCAGGCCGAGGAGGAAGGCGCCGGTGTCGAGGTCGAGGCCGTCGGCGGTGCGCCAGTACAGGTTGCGGTGCATGGCGACCAGGGCCGCGCCCTGCTGGACGAGGCGGAAGGCGCGGTTCAGCGCCGCGTACGTGAAGGCGCCGCCCGCTCCCCCCAGGACGACGACGTCGGGTACGGCTCCCTCGGTGTCCTCCTCCTCGACGAGGGCGATCCCGGACAGGTCGCCCCGTACGTCACCGGTGTTGATCAGCAGACAGCGCGCCTCGGGGTGGTGTTCACGGAGGTGGGCGGCGGTGACGGCGGGCGCGGTGAGGATGTCGTCGGGGCCGACCGGGAAACCGCGGTCCGCGAGCCGCTCGGCGATCCGGGCACGCGTCCGCGACGTGGTGTTGGTGACCAGCGCGAGCGGGACGTCCGCGGCGCGCAGACGTCGCATGGCGTCCACGGCGCCCGGCAGCGGCTCCCAGGACACCGTGAGCACTCCGTCGATGTCGATCAGGACCGCACCGGTTCGCTCCATGGGACCGACCGTCCCCGACTTGCCCGACCGGCGCAAATGCGGTTGCTTCGAAGGTGGGGGTCACGCGTGCGTGTTCCGCTCTCTCCCCCCGTTGGAGGTGAACCCCCGTGCTGTTCACCGACCGCACGGATGCCGGGCGACAGCTCGCCGAGTCCCTCAGGCACCTGGAGCGACGCGATCCCGTCGTCCTGGGGCTGCCACGCGGCGGGGTCCCGGTGGCGTACCAGGTGGCGCGGGCTCTCGGTGCCCCGCTCGATGTCATCGTGGTCCGGAAACTCGGGGTGCCGTACCGTCCGGAGCTGGGATTCGGCGCCATCGGTGAGGGCGGGGCCCGGGTCATCAGCGAGGAGATCGTCCGCCACGCCGGGGTCCGGGAGGAGGACCTGGAGGCCGTGGAACGCGCCGAGGAGGCGGAGCTGCTGCGGCGGGCCGGGACGTACCGGGCGGGCCGGCCGCGCCTGCCCCTGAAGGGGCGCGTGGTGGTCGTGGTGGACGACGGGGTCGCCACCGGGGCGACCGCGCGGGCCGCCTGTCAGGTGGTGCGGGCGCAGGGGGCCGCCCAGGTCGTGCTGGCCGTGCCCGTCGCGTCCCCGGATGTCGCCGCCAGGCTGCGCGAGGACGTCGACGAGGTCGTCTGTCTCTCCACGCCGCATCTCTTCTCCGCCGTGGGCGAGTGGTACCGGGACTTCTCCCAGACCTCCGACGAGGAGGTCGTCACGCTGCTGGCACGGGCCTCCGCGGGGACCGTCACGGCCGAGGAGGTCGAGGTGGACGCGGGCGGGGTCCCGCTGTGCGGGGATCTCGTGCTCCCCGGGGACGCCGGGGCGGTCGTGGTGTTCGCCCACGGCTCGGGCAGCAGCCGCCTCAGTCCGCGCAACCGCGCCGTGGCCGGGGTGCTGAACCGCGCCGGTCTGGGCACCCTCCTCTTCGATCTGCTCACGCCCGGGGAGGAGGTCTACCGCGCCAACGTCTTCGACATCGGCCTGCTGGCCGCGCGGCTGGCGGACACCACCGCCTGGCTGAGGCGCCGGGTGCCCCTCCCGGTGGGTTCCTTCGGGGCGAGTACGGGTGCGGCGGCGGCGCTGCGGGCCGCCGCCGCGACGGACTCGGGTGTCGGCGCCGTGGTCTCCCGCGGCGGGCGCCCCGATCTGGCCGGGGCCGACCTGTCCGGGGTGCGCGCGCCCACGCTGCTCGTCGTGGGCGGCGCCGACACCACGGTGCTCGGCCTCAACCGGCAGGCCCAGGCGGCGCTGCACTGCGAGAACCGGCTGGAGATCGTCCCCGGCGCCACGCACCTGTTCGAGGAGCCGGGCGCCCTGGACCGGGTCGCTGAGCTGGCCCGGGACTGGTTCACCACGCATCTGGTACGGCCCGCCGGCTGAGCGGGGCGGGGGCTCCTTCCGGACAGCCGGCATCCGGAAGCCCCTCCTCCGGCCACGCTCCCGCGACCGCGCGCCCTATCCTTTCCGGAACGGTCCAGGGGTGGGGAGTGGTGCGGTCATGCGGGTCCGGCTGGTCGAGGGCGCGAGCCTTCCCGCGTACGCCGACGGGATCCGCCAGGTGTACGCCGACGTGTTCTCCGAGCCCCCGTGGAACGAGGACCCCTCGGCGGGCGCCGGTTACGTCGAGCGGCTCGCCGCCGATGCCGCGCGCCCCGGGTTCACCGCCGCGCTGGCCCTCGACGGGGGCACCGTGGGCGGCTTCGCCACCGCCTGGACGACACCGGACGTCTTCCCCTCCGGCCGCAGCTACGGTCATGTCGCCGAGGCGCTCGGGCCCGGCCGTGTCGAGGAGTGGCTGTGCGGGGCGCTGGAGGTCGACGAGCTGGCCGTGACCCCGGACGCACGCGGCGCCGGGCTGGGCGCCGCCCTGCTGACGGCGGTCACCGAGGCCGCTCCGGGCGGGCGCTGCTGGCTGCTCACGTCCGTACACGCCGAGGCGACGCTGCGTTTCTACCGGAGGGCCGGCTGGCATCAGGTCCCGGTGCCCGTGCCCGGGCGGGCGGGGCTCGTCGTGCTCCTGGGACCGGGCCATCCCGCGGCGCGCCCATGAGCGCCGGTCCGTGGGCTGTGTGGGACCGCGTAGGACCGTTACGCGCGTTTCCATGACATTGCGTGAATCGATTCAAGGACGGGGAAGATAGTGGCCCGCCCCAAGGGCTGTCAAGGGTGCCCACCCGCTCCCCGCGTCCAGCCCTGACATCGCCCCTGTTCCTGGAACTTCTCGCCATCAACCCATTGACGGCGCCCACCATCGCCGTTTAGCTTCCGAGCAACCTCATTGAAACCTTTCACGGCGGGTGGAGCGGAACAGTCCCTCCGCTGAGGAGCTCCCATGAACCAGTCCGCCCCGGCCCCGGTCCTGGCCCTGAAGGGCGTGAGCAAGTCCTTCGGTGCCGTACGGGCCCTGCGGGACGTGTCCCTGCAGTTGTTCCCCGGCGAGGCCCACGCACTCGCCGGGGAGAACGGCGCAGGCAAGTCGACGCTGATCAAGGCCCTCGCCGGGGTGCACCGCCCGGACAGCGGCGAGGTGCTCCTCGACGGGGAACCCGTCGTCTTCCACGGCCCGGCGGACGCCCGCGACGCCGGCATCGCGGTCATCTACCAGGAGCCGACGCTCTTCCCCGACCTGTCCGTCGCCGAGAACATCTTCATGGGCCGTCAGCCCCGGCGGTCCCTGGGCCGTATCGACCGCAGGGCCGTGCACGCGACCACCGCCGCGCTGATGCGGAGACTCGGCGTCGATCTGGCGCCGGACCGCCCCGCCCGGGGCCTGTCGATCGCCGACCAGCAGATCGTCGAGATCGCCAAGGCGCTCTCCTTCGACGCCCGCGTCCTGATCATGGACGAGCCGACGGCCGCCCTGACCGGCAGCGAGACCGCCAGGCTGTTCTCGGTCGTCCGGGCGCTGCGCTCCGAGGGCGCGGCGGTGCTGTTCATCTCGCACCGCCTGGACGAGATCTTCGAGCTGTGCCAGCGCGTCACGACCCTGCGCGACGGCCGGTGGATCTCCTCCGAGCCGGTGGAGGGGCTCACCGAGGACGACCTGGTGCGCAGGATGGTCGGCCGTGACCTCGACGACCTCTACCCCAAGCAGGACGCCGAGGTCGGCGAGGTCGCCCTGTCCGTGCACCGGCTCACCCGCGAGGGTGTCTTCCGCGAGGTGTCCTTCGACGTCCGCCGCGGCGAGATCGTCGCGCTCGCCGGGCTCGTCGGCGCCGGGCGCACCGAGGTCGCCCAGGCCGTCTTCGGCGTCGACCGGGCCGACGCGGGCGACGTGAGGGTGGCCGGCACCGTGCTGCGCCCCGGTTCGCCGACCGGCGCGATGGACGCCGGGCTCGCGCTCGTACCGGAGGACCGGCGTCAGCGCGGGCTGGTCATGGATATGTCGATCGAGCGGAACATCGGCCTCACCGGCCTGACCGAGGTCCGCAAACGCGGGCTCGTCAGCCGGGCCCTGGAGCACGACCGGGCCGCCGACTGGGCGGTGCGCCTCCAGCTCAAGTACAGCCGGCTCGCCGACACCGTGGGCGTGCTGTCCGGCGGCAACCAGCAGAAGGTCGTGCTGGCCAAGTGGCTGGCGACCGGCCCCGCCGTGCTCATCGTCGACGAGCCGACCCGCGGGATCGACGTCGGCACCAAGGCGGAGGTCCACCGGTTGCTCTCCGCGCTCGCCGCCGACGGCCTCGCCGTCCTGATGATTTCCTCCGACCTCCCCGAGGTCATCGGCATGGCGGACCGGGTGCTCGTGATGCACGAGGGCCGGCTCGTCGCCGAGATCCCGCGCGGGTCCGCCACCGAGGAGTCGGTCATGGCCGCGGCCACCGGACGCAACGAGAGGGCAGCGGCATGACCACCACCGTCGAGAGCCCCCCGGACACCGCGAAGGCACCCGAACGCAGCGCCTCCTCGCTCGTGGACGCGGTCTTCCGGGCGCGGGAGATCTCCATCGCGGGGGCGCTGGCCCTGCTGGTCCTCGGCACCTACCTGGCCAACCCGCGCTTCCTGTCCGACCAGGGCATCAAGGACCTGCTGCTCAACGCGTCGATCCTGGTGCTGCTCGCGGTCGGCCAGTCCGCCGTCGTGATCACCCGCAACATCGATCTGTCCGTCGGCTCGGTCGTCGGCCTGTCCGCCTTCGCCTGCGGGAAGTTCGTCGCGGGGAGCGACCACGGTGTGCTGACGGTGCTGCTGCTCGGCGTCGCGATCGGCGTCGTGTGCGGCCTGGTCTCCGGCGCCCTCGTCAGCTTCGGCCGGGTCCCGGCGCTCGTCGTGACCCTGGGCATGCTCTACATCATCCAGGGCGTCGACTACTGGTGGGCGCAGGGCGAGCAGATCAGCGCCTCCGACGTACCGGACGCGGTGCTGGGGCTCGGCAGCGGGAGCGTGCTCGGCATCCCCTATCTGCCGCTGATCGCCCTCGTGCTGCTCGCGGCGACGGCGTACTTCCTGCGCGGCTACCGCTCGGGGCGTGAGCTGTACGCCATCGGGTCCAGCCCCGAGGCCGCCCGGCTCGCCGGTATCCCGATCCGCCGCCGGATCCTCGCCGCGTACGCCTTCTCCGGGGCCGTCGCCGGTTTCGCGGGGGCCCTGTGGCTGGCCCGCTTCGGCACCGTCGTCGCGGACAACGCGCACGGCTGGGAGCTGACCGTCGTCAGCGCGGTCGTCGTCGGCGGTGTCGCGATCACCGGCGGCACCGGCACCGTCTGGGGGGCCGCGCTCGGCGCCCTGCTGCTCACCACCATCGGCAGCGTCCTGGTCGTGCTGAAGGTGGACTCCTTCTGGCAGGGGGCCATCACCGGTGCGCTCCTCCTGCTCGCCATCAGTGTCGACCGGATCGTGAACCTGCGGATGACCGCCGCCCTGAGGAAGAGGAACGCCCGTCATGACCACGGCGCCTGACACGAAGACGGCCCCCGCCCCGGGGGCCGCGACGAAGCCCTCTCCCGTACGTGATCTGGCGTTGCGCTGGGACACCGCGGTCGGTGTCCTGCTGGTGGCGGTCCTCGTCGTCGGGCTGGGGACCACGGAGGGCTTCGGTTCGGGCGAGAACCTCGCGTTCGCCTTCAACGACATCGCCGAAGTCGCCCTCATCGCCCTGCCGATGACGCTCCTCGTGGTCGCCGGCCAGGTGGACCTGTCGGTGGCCTCCATGCTGGGCCTGGGCAGCGCGCTGACCGGAGCGCTGTGGGAGGCGGGCTGGGCGTTCGAGACGATCGTGCCGGTGGTGCTGCTGGTGGGCGTCGCCGGAGGGCTCCTCAACGGCTGGCTGGTGACGAGGGTGGGGCTCCCCTCCCTGGCGGTCACCATCGGCACCCTGGCGCTCTACCGGGGTCTGGCCTCGGTGGCGCTCGGCAGCGACGCGGTGACGGACTTCCCGCAGGTCTACGCGGACTGGGCCGTCGACACCACGACCGTGCCGGGCACCTTCCTCACCTATCCGGTGCTGCTCTTCCTCGTCCTGGCGGCGGTCACCGCGGTGGTGCTGCACGCCACCGGGCTGGGCCGCTCGCTCTACGCGATCGGCGCCCAGGAGGAGGCCGCGTACTTCGCCGGTATCCGGGTCAAGCGGATCAAGCTGCTGCTCTTCGTCGTGACCGGGCTGTTCTCCGCCTTCGCGGGTGTCGTCTTCACCCTCCGCTACGGAAGTGCCCGCGCGGACAACGGACTCGGCTTCGAGATGCTCGTCATCGCGTCCGTCCTGCTCGGCGGCATCGACTTCGACGGCGGAAAGGGCACGCTCTTCGGCGCGGTCGCCGGTGTCCTGCTGATCGGCCTGCTGAAGAACCTGCTCACGCTCAACGACATCGCCAACGAGGTGCAGGTCATCGTGACCGGGCTGCTGCTCGTGGCGTCCGTCCTGACCCCCCGGGTCATCGCCACGGTCGTCGAACGCCGGCACAGGAGGGCCGCGAACACTCCCCCGCCCCGGTCGTCCTGAACGCCCTCTCCCTACCCCCTCCGAAAGGCACACGCCGTCATGATGCTCCGCAATGCCGCCGGGCGCCGCGCCGTCGCGTCCGCAGCCGCCGCCGTCTCGCTCGCCCTCGCCCTCACCGCCTGCTCCGGCACCACGAAGGACAGCGAGGGGAGCGGGAGCGCGAAGGCCGGCAGCTCCGCGAAGGCCGATCCGGACGCGCCGCTGAAGAAGGGCCTGAAGCTCGCCTTCCTGCCCAAGCAGATCAACAACCCGTACGAGAAGCTCATCGACGAGGCGGGGATCGCGGCGGCGAAGGAGTACGGCGGCACGGGCAAGGAGGTCGGCCCGTCCGACGCGAGCGCGTCCTCGCAGGTCTCCTACATCAACACCCTGATCCAGCAGCGCCAGGACGCCATCCTCGTGGCCGCGAACGACCCCAACGCGGTGTGCGGCCCGCTCAAGCAGGCCATGAAGAAGGACATCAAGGTCGTGGCGTACGACTCGGACACCGCGAAGGACTGCCGTCAGCTCTTCATCAACCAGGCCGGCTCCGAGGAGATCGGCCGCAGTCTGGTCCAGCACCTCGGTGAGCAGATCGGCTACAAGGGCAAGGTCGCGATCCTGTCGGCCACCCAGAACGCGACGAACCAGAACACCTGGATCGAGTACATGAAGGAGGAGCTGAAGCTCCCGAAGTACAAGGACATGGAGCTGGTCAAGGTCGCGTACGGGGACGACGCGGACCAGAAGTCCTTCCAGCAGACGCAGGGCCTCCTCCAGGCCTACCCGGACCTCAAGGGCATCATCTCCCCCACGACGGTCGGGATCGCCGCGGCGGCGCGCTACCTGGGCGACTCCTCGTACAAGGGCAAGGTCGTCCTCAACGGGCTCGGCACCCCGAACCAGATGCGCAAGTACATCAAGAACGGCACCGTCGAGCAGTTCTCGCTCTGGAACCCGGAGGAGCTCGGCTACCTCGGCTCGTACGCGGCCGCGGCGCTGGCATCGGGGCAGATCACCGGTGCGGAGGGCGAGAAGTTCAAGGCGGGCAGGCTCGGCGAGTACACGGTCGGCAAGGACGGCGAGGTCGTCCTCGGGGAGCCGACCGTCTTCGACGCCAAGAACATCGACTCGTTCGACTTCTGACCGGAGGGGACCGGCTCCATGCAGCGCGTCTGCTTTCTGCTGAAGGTCCGTGAGGACCGCAAGGACGAGTACCGCGAGCGCCATGCGGCGGTGTGGCCGGACATGCTCGCCGCCCTGTCGGAGGCGGGCTGGCACAACTACTCGCTCTTCCTGCGCGAGGACGGCCTGCTGGTCGGCTATCTGGAGACGGAGGACTTCGACGCGGCCCGGGAGGCGATGGCGTCGACGGAGGTCAATGCCCGGTGGCAGCGGGAGATGGGCGAGTTCTTCGAGCAGCCGGAGGCGGCCGACGAGGCCATGGTCCCGCTGACCGAGGTGTTCCACCTGGCGTGACGGGTGCCCCGCCCCCCCGGGCGGCGCGTGCGGCTGCCCCCGGCTGCCCCCGGCGGGCGGGGTCGGCCGGGGGCAGCCGGGAGGGGGCAGTCGGATCAGCCGAGTTCGCCCTCGCCGGTGTCGCCCGTCGGTCCGTCGCCGCCGCCCTTGAGCCGGTCGGCCCGCTCGATCATCGTGGCGAGCTTCTCCACCGAGCTGTCCTCGGTCGATCCGGCCAGTTTCCTCGCCCGGGAGGCGAGTTGCCCGAGCGAGGGCGTCCCCGGCAGGTCGCCGCCGCGCAGCGTGTCCGCGAAGTAGGCCGCCACCGCGATCACCTGGAGCCGTGCGCCGGCCGTGTCCCAGAGCTTTCCGTCGATCGCGCCGGTCTCCACGGAGCCGGTCTCCTCGTGCGCCTTGCGGGTCTTCGGGTCCAGCCAGCGTACGGTCGCCGTGGCCACCCGGCCGGAGGCGCCCTCACGGAGCCGCACGGCGTAGAGGGCGGTCACCGTGTGGCCGGGGCCCACCTCGCCGCCGTCGACGCTGTCGTCCCGGAAGTCGTCGTCGGCGACCTTGCGGTCCTCGTACCCGATGAGCTGGAACTGCTCGACCGTCTTCCGTTCGAAGGCGACCTGGGCCTTGGCGTCCCGGGCCCTGAGCTCGACATGGGCGGGCAGCTGGTCGACGAAGACCTTTCGGGCCTGCGTCTCGTCGGCGATGTACGTGGTGTTGCCGTCGCCCTTGTTGGTGAGGCGCTCCATCAGCTCGTCGCCGTAGTCGCTGCCGACCCCGACGCCGAACAGGGTGATGCCGTACTCCTTGCGGGCGTCGCCGATGCGTTCCAGGATCGTGTCGGCGTCCGTCGCCCCGGTATTGGCGAGTGCGTCGGAGAGCAGGACGACCCGGTTGGTGGCGCCCTCGCGGTGGCCCTCGACCGCTTCCCGGTAGCCCACCTCGACACCGGCCGCCACATTGGTGGAGTCGGCGGGTTCCATCTCGTCGATGGCGTCCCGGATCCTGGTGCGGTTGCCCTGGAGGCGGGTCATCGGGAGCCGGGTCTCGGCCTGGCCGCTGAAGGTGACCAGGGAGACGGAGTCGTCGTCGCGCAGCTCGTCGGCGAGGATGCCCAGCGAGGTCTTCGCCAGGTCGAGGCGGCCGGGTTCCGACATCGACCCGGAGATGTCGACGACGAAGGTCAGTGCGGCGGGCGGGCGTTCGCCCGCATCCGAGGCGGCCCTGGTGGCCAGCCCGACCCGTACGAGCGACCAGTCGGCGGCATCGGGCCGGGCGCCGTCGACGCTCACCGAGAAACCGTTGCCCTTGGGCTGCTCGTACCCCTGGCGGAAGCTGTTGACGAACTCCTCCGGGCGCACCGTGGCGGCGTCCGGCAGCCGCCCGTCGTCCAGGGTGCGGCGGGCGTATCCGTAACTGGCGGTGTCGACGTCCAGGGCGAACGTCGACAGGTAGTCGGGCGCGGCGCTCTCCCGGGCCGCTCCGTCCTCCGCCTCACTCGCCCCGCTCTCCCGCTGCCCCGGTGCGGCGGACGGGGCGGCGGGAGCCCCCTTGCCCCCGGCCGGCCCGCCGCTGCCCGCGACACCGCGGTCGGCGGAGTCGGTGCTCGTGCCCGTACCGCTGCAACCGGTGACGAGGATCCCGCCCGCCAGGAGGAGCGCGAGTGCTCCCCGGTGCGTCCATGCCCTGCGTTCCATACGTACCCCCCACGTCGTGGACATCTGTGAATGTGACGTACGAGGTGGCCGGTCGGAGTCGTCGGAAGCGTTGCGGAA
Organism: Streptomyces sp. NPDC104381; assembly: GCF_055583745.1. NCBI lineage: Bacteria > Bacillati > Actinomycetota > Actinomycetes > Kitasatosporales > Streptomycetaceae > Streptomyces > Streptomyces sp. NPDC104381. Next base: position 138,509 of record NZ_JBVJNK010000001.1, on the reverse strand, counting down.
CCGTCTCGATGACGCAACGACGGGCTCCGGCGGGGCGGAACATCAAGGTCAGGACACGATGTCCTTACGACTGAACCCCCGGAAGGCGAGTGCGAACAGGATCAGGGCATAGGTCACCGATACGGCCGCGCCCTTCGCCATCCCGCCCCATTCGAGGTCGGGCTGGAGCGCGTCGGCCCAGGCGAACTGCCAGTGCGCGGGCAGGAATTCACGCCAGGTACCGAGCGCGGTGACCGCGTCCAGGACGTTGCCGACGATGGTCAGCCCGACCGCGCCGCCCACCGCGCCGAGCGGTGCGTCCGTCTTCGTCGACAGCCAGAACGCCAGCCCGGCGGTGACCAGTTGGGAGACGAAGACGAAGGCGACGACGAGCGCGAGGCGCGGCACGGTGTCGGAGGTGGCGAGGGCGCCCCCGGTGGGCAGCTTCAGCGGCCCCCAGCCGTACGCCGCCGCTCCCGCGGCCAGTGCGACGAGCGGCAGCAGCACCATGGCGGCGAGGCTGAAGCCGAGCGCCACGACGAGCTTGCTCCACAGCAGCCGGGCCCGGGGGACGGGCGCCGCGAGCAGGTAGCGCAGCGAGGACCAGCTGGCCTCGGAGGCGACCGTGTCCCCGCAGAACAGGGCGACCGGCACCACCAGCAGGAAGCCGGCCGAGACGAAGAGGCAGGTCGCCGCGAAGTTCGCGGCGGACTCCGTCGCGACGTCCATGAGGTTGATCCGCGAACCGCCGCCCCCGCCTCCCCCTTCACCGCCGCCGGGGGTGCCGCCGACCGCGAAGGCGATGATCAGGATGAACGGCAGTGCCGCCAGCACCCCGAACATCAGCACGGTGCGCCGCCTGCGCAGCTGCCTCATGGCCTCCACGCGCAGCGGAAGGGTGCGGTGGGGACGGTAGCCGGGGGCCTCGGGGAGTGCCTGGATCTCTGGTGCGGAGCTCATGCGGATCCTTGGGAGATGAGGGTGAGGAACGCGTCCTCCAGGCGGCGGTGCGGCCCGACGCCCGTCACCGGCACGTCGAGGCGGACCAGTTCGGCGATCAGCTGGGACGCGGTGGCGCCGTCGAGGCGGACCAGCAGGCCGTGGCCGTCGTCGAGGCGGGCGGCGGAGCCGATGCCCGGGAGGGCGGCCACCTTGTCCACGAGCGGTTCGGCCACCTCGGTGCCCGTGGTGACGAGCAGCATGTCGCCGGAGCCGGTGATCTCGGCGACCGGACCGGCCTGGACGAGCTGCCCCCGGTCCATGACCACCAGGTGGGTGCAGGACTGTTCGACCTCGGAGAGGAGGTGGCTGGAGACGATCACGGTCCGACCGCCGGCCGCGTACCGGATCATCACGTCCCGCATCTCGCGGATCTGGGGCGGGTCGAGCCCGTTGGTGGGTTCGTCGAGGATGAGGAGGTCCGGCATGCCGAGCATCGCCTGGGCGATGGCGAGCCGCTGCCGCATGCCCTGGGAGTAGGTGCGTACGGCGCGGGCCAGGGCGTCGCCGAGTCCGGCGATCTCCAGGGCCTCGTCGATGTGGGCGTCCTCGGCGGGGCGCCCGGTGGCCTGCCAGTACAGCTCCAGGTTGGAGCGGCCCGAGAGGTGCGGGAGGAAGCCGGCGCCCTCGACGAAGGACCCGACGCGGGACAGCACGGGCGCCCCGGGGCGGATCGCGTGCCCGAAGACGCGGATCTCACCGGCGTCGGGGGTGATGAGCCCCATCAGCATGCGCAGGGTGGTGGTCTTGCCGGCGCCGTTCGGTCCGAGGAGGCCGAGGACCTGACCCTTCTCGACGCGGAAACCGAGGTCGCGTACGGCGTACCGGTCCGAGGACTTCGCGTACTTCTTGGACAGGTCCGTGATCTGCAGCGGCACGTCGGCCAGCGCCGGGTCGGGGGCGGGGGTGGCGGTGCGCCGGCGGGCGGTGAGCAGGAGGGCGGCGGCGATGACGAGCCCGGCCGCCGGGAGTCCCCAGGTCCACCAGGGCATGGTGGCCGCGGCGGTCTTCACGGCGGGTGCCGTGGGGACGGTGAGCGGTCCGTCGAGGGAGACGGTGTACGTCGCGGGCTCGGCCCGTGAGGCGTAGGCGAGGTCGGTCGCGGAGAGTACGACGCGGAGGCTGTGCCCGGCCTCGACCTCGTGGTCGACGGCGGGCAGGGTCAGCTCGACCGGCTTGCCCTGTTCCTCGGGGGTGATGCGGTACGGCGCGACGAGCTGGGAGGGCAGCACCTGCTGCTTCCCGTCCGGCGAGACGTCGTAGACCTTGCCGAACAGCACGGCGTCGCCCTGGTCCGCCTTGACGTTCACGCGGACCGTGGGTGAGCCGGTGACATGGACGGAGCGGTCCAGCGGGGCGGAGTCGAAGCGGGCGTACTGCCCCGGGAAGTCGAGGGAGAAGCCGACGCCGAGCGAGGACAGCTGGGAGAGCCCGCCTCCGACGCCGGGGACGGCGGAGATGGAGGGCGGGTTGGCCCCGGCGGGGTTGCGGAAGGTCTGCGTCAGGTTCTTGCCGGGGGCGCTCTGCCCGCCGCCGGTCCCGGGCCGGTCCATCGCGCCGCCCGTGGCGGGCGGCTGCCCGGCGCCGGTGAGCGGGATCTTCCGTCCGCCGCTGGTCAGGCCGGGGTAGGAGGCGCTGCTGGCGCCGCGCTTCAGGGCGGCGCCGTCGGTGGAGTCGACTCCGCCGGTCCGGGTCACCCGGAAGCCGGGCCCGGTGTCGGCGCTTTTGTCCTGCTTCAGATACCGGTCGAACCAGTCGCCGACCCTGCCCTCGACGCGGTCGCCCTCGTCGTCCCCTCCGTCGTGGCCGCCGGCGATCCAGTCGACGGAGACGGGCGCCCCGTTCGACTTGATGGCCTTGGCCATGGCGTCGGCCTGGCCGAGCGGGAACAGCGAGTCGCTCTGGCCCTGGAGGATGAGCGAGGGCACGTCGATCCGGTCGGCCACGGCCTCGGGGGAACGTTCCGTCAGGAGTGCGCGTGCCGCCGCGTCCGGTTTACCGCTGACGGCGACGCGCTCGTACATCTCGCACAGCTGCTTCTGGAACCTCTGGCAGCCGCCGCCGGAGGAGACGAAGATCCCGGCCCAGAGCTTCTTGAACACCCCGTCCGGGAAGAGCGCGTCGGCGAGGTTCCAGTAGCTGATCACGGGGGCGATGGCGTCGACCCGCTCGTCGTACCCGGCGGCCAGCAGCGACACGGCACCACCGTACGAAGCGCCGGTGACCCCGACGCGCGGGTCGCCCTTCGCGTCGAGCTGCACCTCGGGGCGGCCGGCCAGCCAGTCGATGAGACCGGACACGTCCTTGACCTCGCCGTCGGGGGCGTTGAGCGTGATCTCGCCGGTCGTCCTCCCGAATCCACGGGCGGACCAGGTCATGACGGCGTAACCGTCGGCGGCCAGCTTCTCGGCCTGGGCGCGCACATCGTTCTTGCTGCCGCCGAAACCGTGCCCGATGAGGACGGCCGGCCGGGGCTTCGTGCCACCGGACGTGAAGTACGACGTGTCGACCGACACCCCGTTCATCTTCATCATCCGGTCCTGCCGGTGCACGGTCGGGGCGCTGTCGTCGGCGACGGCCGTCCAGGTACCGGCGCCCACGAGCACGGCGAGGGCGGCGACGACCGCGGCCCACCGGCCTGGGGTGCGGGGCAGCCGGTGCCGCCACCGGGAAGTCGGTTTCTCCATGACTCGACCCTAAACGGAGCGCGCGGTGCACCAGGATGCCGCCAGGGGGAGCTCCCCGGCCTCCCTGAGAGGTACGGCACGGCCCGCCCGTACTCCGCATGCGGTACACCGGCCTCGCGAAAGGCCCGTACGCGCATGACCGGGGCCCCGTCCACGTAAGCGCTCAGCGGGGCACCCCCTGACGATCGCCGTGTGCGGTGCCTGCCGTTCGGCCCGGGTGCCGGGCCTCCCGGCGCTCGTACGTTCGGCGGCATGAAGAATCCACATCCCCTGACGGCCCGCCTGCTCGCGTCGGCGGCCGTGCTGTCCTCGGCGGCCGTCGCCGTGGCCCTCCTGTCACCGGGCGGGCTCGGCCGGCCCGGGCCGACGGTGGTGACCGACGGTGTCTCCGTCTCGGTGTACCGGTCGCTGACCGCAGCGGTCGCGGACCGGCCCGCCTGGCTGGTCCACCTCCTGGAGCCGGTCACCGAGGCGACCCTCGTCGCCCTGGGCCTGCTGCTGCTCCTGCTCGGCTGGACGGCTGTCCGCCGCGGGGCCCCCCGCCTCGCCGCCGGAACCCTCCTGACCGGGGCGGGGACAGTCGTGGCGTACGCCGTCAGCGAGGCGCTGAAACTTGTGGCCGACGAGGAACGCCCCTGCCGGGCCGTGCCCGGTGCCGAGGCCGTGGCCGTGTGCCCGGAGGCCGGCGACTGGTCGTTCCCCAGCAACCACGCCACGCTGGCCGCCGCACTGGCGACGGGGATCGCGCTCCGGCGGCCCCGGCTGGCGGCCGTGACCGTACCGTTGGCCGTGGCGGCGGCGCTGCTGCGTGTCCTCACGGGCGTCCACTATCCACACGACGTGCTGGCCGGCGCGCTGCTCGGGGCGGCCGTGGTGACGGCGCTCCTGCTCGCCGCCGGCCGGCCAGTGGAGCGCCTTGCTTCAGCCGGCCTCGACCGTCCGCGCGGGCACGACGCCCGCCTCGTGCGCCACGACGGCGGCGGCGGCCCGGTTCTCCACCCCCAGGCGGGACAGGACGGAGCTGACGTGCGCCTTGACGGTCCCCTCCACCACGTGGAGCCGCCGGGCGATCTGCCCGTTGGACAGTCCGCTGCCGAGGAACGACAGCACCTCGCGTTCCCTGGGGGTCAGCCCGGCGACCTTCTCCCGGGCGGCGGCCCGGCGTCCGGCCTGGGCTCCGGCCCCGCCGGACGCGAGGTGCGCGACCACCCGCGCGGCGACCTTCGGTGACAGATAGGCGGCGCCGTCGGCCACCGCGCGTACGCCCGCGACGAGTTCCTCCGGCTCACCCGACTTGATCAGGAAGCCCGCGGCTCCGCAGCCAAGCGCCCGGAGGATGTAGTCGTCCTCGCCGAAGGTCGTGAGCATGATGACGCCGGTGGCGGGAGCGATCCGGGTGATCTCCGCCGCCGCGTCGATGCCGTCGGTCCTCGGCATCCGTACGTCGAGCACGGCCACATCGGGGCGGTGGAGCCGTACGAGCTCCACCGCCTGGCGTCCGTCGGCGGCCTCGGCGACGATCTCGACGGCGGGGTCGGTGGACAGCACGGCCCGCACGCCCGCCCGGATCATCGGTTCGTCGTCGGCGATCAGCACCCGGGTCATCGCACGCTCACCCGGCCAGTGCGTCGAGGGAGACGAGCGTGCCGTCGCGGAAGCAGAGCCGGTAGGCGTCCCCGGACCGGTCGTCGAAGCGATCGGCCGTCATCGCGTAGTACTCGCACGTCACTCCTCGTCCCTCGGGTTGCTCGCCACCGGGCGGCCGGTGGACCGACTGGCGGTCCGGCAGCACCCGCCGTACCTCCGCACGATCCTGCCCCACCCGGAGGCGGGCGTAGTCGCCCGGATCGAGGGTCGAGCGTGCCGCCACCACCATGTCCCACCCCGTCACCGCGGCGCCCAGCACCGCGCCCGCGGCCAGTGGAACCAGGAGCGCGAAGGCCAGGGTGCGGCCCATACGCCGCCGTGCCCTGCGGAACTCCGCCGGCGCCCCGTCCTCGGACCGCCCGGCCGGGGGTGCGGGGCGCTCCGGCAGGCGTCCCACAGGGCTGTGCGGGAGCCGTCCCGCAGGGCTGTGCGGCAGCCGGGCGCACACGGCGAAGCCGCCGTCCCGGGGCCCGTGCTCGAAGGTGCCGCCGGCCAGTCGGACCCGTTCGTCCAGACCGATGAGCCCCCGGCCTCCCCGCCCCGGCGGGTGCCCGGCGGGCGTCGGCGCCGGGCCGTTGACGACGGCCACCTCCGTCTCGGTCCCGGTATGCCTGACCTGGACCGTCGTCGCCGCGCGGGGCGCGTGCCTGGCCACGTTGGTCAGGGCTTCCTGCACGACCCGCCGCACGGCCCGGGCGGCAACGGGCGGGAGGCCGTCCGCCTCCCCGTCCACCCGGAGTTCGACCCTGAGCCCGGACTCGGCCGCATCGCCGACCAGTTCGGTCAGCTCCCGCCCGTGCGGCCGCAGCGGAGCCCCCTCGGCGTTCTGTGTGTCCTCGCTCAGGACGCCGATCACCTCGCCCAGACGCTCGACCGCCGTGGCCGCGCGCGCCCGGATGTCCTGGGCGGTCCGCCGCTGCTGGTCGCCGAGTCCCGGGGCAAGCTGGAGAGCGCCCGCCGAGAGGGCGATCAGGCTGAGGTCGTGGCCGAGCACGTCGTGCATGTCCTGTGCGATGCGCGCCCGCTCCGCCTGCCGGGCCTGCTCGGCGACCAACCGCCGTTCCCGTTCGAGGCGTTCGGCCCGCTCCCAGCCGGCTCGGACGAGCTCCTGGTACTGCCGCCAGAACCGCCCCGCACACCAGGGCAGCAGGACGCCGAGTACCACCACGCCGACGAACCGGGTACCGGCCGCGAGCAGCGACGGCACCAGCGAGGCGGCCACCACCCCTGCGGCGAGCACGGCGCCCAGCGCGCAGAGCACGGCTCCCGTACGCCCGGGGCGCCGCCCCGCCAGGAACGCGGCGACCGCGGTCGGCACGCCCCACCACGGGCTCACGAGGCTCAGCCCGCCGAACCCGGCCACCACCACGGGCACCATGACAGCGACCACTCGTTCGGCGTTCATGGTCCGGCGCGGCGTCGGATTCAGGTTGGGGTCCACCGGCCCGACGGTACGGAATCCGGGGCCCGTCCGGCACTGCCGAAAGTCATGGGTGCGCCCCGGAATGCGATGGCGGCGGCGCCCTGTCCGCTGCGAGGCTCCGGGCATGAACGCGAAACGTCCCGAGGTACTTCTCATCGGCGGCCGGGCCGGTGTCGGCAAGACGACGGTGGGCTGGGAGGTGTCCGACCTGCTGCGGGAGGCGGGGATCGCGCACGCGGTCGTCGAGGGCGACTACCTGGGACAGATCCACCCCGCCCCGGTGGACGACCCGCACCGTTCGGCGGTCACCGAGGCCAACCTGACGGCGGTGTGGCGGAATTACGCGGCGCTCGGTCACCACCGGCTGATCTACACGAACACGGTGAGCGTGCTGCCCGCCTCGGCCCCCATGTTCGAGCGGGCGCTGGGCCCCGGCGTGCGGATCGTCCGGGTGCTGCTCACCGCGTCGGACGACACGACGCTGGTCCGGCTCTCCGCCCGGGAGACCGGCTCCGCCCTGGACCGCGAGGTCGCGGGCAGTGCGCGCAAGGCGCGGCTGCTGGACGAGCAGGCGCCGCCGGACACCGTGCGGGTGGCCACGGACGGCCGGACGGTGGCGGAGATCGCCGGGGAGGTGCTGGAGCTCACGGGGTGGCGGCGACCGGGCGGGGTGCCCTGAGGTCGAGCGGGGTCTCCACGGGCAGCAGGGCGGCGGCCTTCTCCCGGTCCCCCGCGCGGACCGCCTCGTGCACCTCGTGGGCCAGGGGTGTGACGTCGCGGACGGACACGGTCCACTCGTCGGCGTACCTCCGGGAGGCCTCCCCGGAGAGCCCGAGCTGGAGCGAGCGGTACGGGAGCGGGTTCAGGGCCGGATCGCGCTCGGGGTCCCACTGGACACGGGCGGGCGCGGACCGCAGGGCCCGCTTCCACGCGTCGTGGTCCCCGTGCACCTCACGTACGTAGTGGGAGAGTTCGGCGTTCTCCAGGGCCCAGGCGAAGCCGTCGCGGGTGATCTCGACGGCGAGCACCGTCTCCTGGCCCTCCTTGGTGCCCCAGCCGCAGCGGTACATCATCCACAGGAAGCTCGGCTTGATCCACGTCATGCGGTCGCGCTTCCAGGCGGGCGGGAAGCGCCCGTCACGGGCGGCCGGCAGGCCGATGGCCGGCGGGTAGGCCTGGTACACGGTGACGGTGGTGTCGGTGTGCTGCGCCCGGATCTCGTAACGCGGCGGGTCGGTACGGTCGTTCATGCGCCCAGGATGCGCGACCCCGGCGCGCCGCGGCATCCGGTTTTCGTCTCGGCCGGCCACGCACGCAAACGGCTCCCGCGCACCGCGGCGCGGTGAGCGGGAGCCGCCGGGACCGCCCGGGTCAGCGGGAGCCGAGCAGGGTGCGCCAGGTGTTCGGGCCGACCACGCCGTCGACCTCCAGCTTGTGGTTCTTCTGGAAGGCCACCACCGCGGCCTTCGTCCTCGTGCCGAAGCTGCCGTCGACCGCGAGGCCGTAGTTGTAGACGTTCAGCTGCGTCTGCGCCGCCTTCACCGCCGAACCGGACGAGCCGGACTTCACGACCTTGGTCAGCTTGGACCAGGTGTTCGGGCCGATGACCCCGTCGGCGGCCAGGGAACGGGACTTCTGGAACTTGACCACCGCGGCGCGGGTGTTCGGGCCGAAGCTGCTGTCGGCCGCGATCGAGTAGCCCTGCGCGATCAGCAGTTGCTGGGCGGTCTTCACGTCCGCGCCCTTGGAGCCGCTCTTGAGGACCGGCCAGGAGACGCTCGGGGACGGAACCTGCCCGCCGCCACCACCGCCGGTGCCGCCACCCAGCTTGACCGGGCGGAAGGGGTCGTAGTTGTCGCTGCCGATCCCGTACGTGAGCTGCCGGTAGGTCGTGCCGTACGTGCCGCGCTGTTCGTAGGCGTAGTAAGCACTGTGTGCGGTGTTGGCCCACTTCTCGAAGATCACCACGTGCCGGAAGTCGCCGTCGTCGGTCCTGTAGTCGATCAGCAGGTCGCCCTTCTTCAGCTGGCTCACGCTGCTGAGCCGCGTGGTGACGCCGCTCTTCGGGTCGGCCAGTCCGACGGTGTTCAGGCCGGGCTTCGCCAGTCCGAGGGCCATGGAGACGAAGCCGGAGCAGTCCTGGCGGTAGCCGTCCTTCCAGACCCGCTCCATGCTGTACGGGACCGGGCCGCCGTTGTCGGCCGTCAGCCAGGTGCGGGCCCTGCTGATCATCGTGTCGGGCGAGAGGGTGGCCGTGGCCATGGTGGACAGCCCGCTGACCCGGGTGACGAGCTTGCTGTCCGCCTCGGGCTCGGGCCCGTAGCCGGCTTCCTTCTGGGCGGCGACGGTGGCCGGCTCGGAGGCGCCGCTGTCGGCGAGCGACGGCACGACGGCGATTGCGGCAGCAACACCTCCGGCGGCGACGCCGATGAGAGCGATCCGGGTGCGGCGCGTGAACCTGCTGCGAAGTGTCATGGTTTCCATTCCCCCGTGTTCATTGGCTTGTTGAGCGACGAGCCCGGGCGGGCCGCTCGCATGTGAAGCTTCTGCCGTTCACCGGGGGCCGACTGCGCTCCCCGGCGAGTCATTACGATGGCAAACTTTGCTGCCCACGCCCAGCGCTGTACGGAAGCGCCATCAGCCAGTGACGCGACCCCGACAATGTTCGGGATGTGTGACCGTCGCCGGAACCGGCGTACGCGTCTGCCGGTCCGTCGTACCCGAAGGGCTTTCCCATGACCCGCACCACCCCGCCGCGCCCCCTCGACGTGGAGGCGGCCTTCCCTGCCCTCGCGGCGCACCGGCGTACGGCCACCCGGCTGCACCCCCGTCATGGCGCGCCCGGCGTACGGGAGAGTTCGGTGGCGGGCCCTCTGCTGTGGCCGGCCGACGAACCGTGGCCGGTGTGCACGGACGTACACCCGAAGGGCACGGGCCATCTCCTCTCCGACCTGCGGCTGCGCCGTCGGATCCAGGAGGACGCGCGGGGGCGGGACTTCACCGAGGATGAACAGCGCCTGCTCGCCGCACCGGCCCGGGGGTGCCATCTCCCGGAGCTCCACGACGACGACCCGGTGCCGCTGCTGGCCGTCGCCCAGCTGTACGCACGCGAGGTCCCGGATCTCGTGGGGCCGGAGGGGCACGATCTGCTCCAGGTCCTCTGGTGTCCCTTCGAGGCACACGGCGAAGCCCGCACGATCGACGTCGTGCTGAAGTGGCGGCGCTCCTCCGAGGTCGGCGCCGTACTCGCCCCGCAGCCCGAGCCGTTGGTCGTCGGTCGCGCCGAATGCGTGCCGGACATGTGCGTCGTGCACCCGGAACAGGTCGTGGAACACGAGTACCTCGGGCTGCTGGACGAAGGACTCCAGGAGGAGATCGACGCCTGGGAGGAAGGGCTCCGCGACGAGGACGGCGAGGACGGCGAGGACGGCGACTGCCCCTTGCCGTCACGGAGTTACGCGACGTACGAGGAGTACGCGGCGGCCATGGCCTCGGACCGGGCCGATGAACCGGAGGAGGTCGACTACATGAGCGACCTCTCGATCGCGCCCGGCTGGAAGGTCGGAGGCTTCGCGTCCTGGCATCTGACCGATCCCGCCCCGGTCGACTGCGGGGTGTGCGGAGCGGCGATGCCGCCCCTGCTCACCGTGGCCATGGGGGAGTGCGACGGGGCGTCACGCAGTTGGCTGCCGATCGAGGACCGCGACGCCTCCGACGACCCGCGCGTCATCGACCCCACCGGGGTCTACCTCGGCCGCGGTCTGATGCGCGTGCACACCTGCCCGGCCGGCCCCGCCCACCCGCACCGGCTGAGCTTCCAGTGATTACGGGCGCCGCTCCGGCAGCGGGCGCAGCGTCGGCCAGCGGTCGAGGACGGCGCGGCGCAGGTCGGTGGCGAGGGCGCCGAGCTGCCGCAGCTCCCCCTGGTCGGCAGCCATGCCGGCGACCACCCCGAGCCGGTGCGCGAGGCGGCGGCGGGCCGACGCCGTGCCCCAGGTCCAGTCCTCGTCCGGTACGCGGGCGAGGTGGTCGGTGCCGTCGCGGTGGGCGCGCTGCACCAGGGCGTCGCCTCTGATCAGCCAGCCCGCGCAGGCGTCGGCCAGGCCGGTGTCCGGGAGTGCGGTGCCGGTCACGGCGAGCCAGGCCGTGCGGTAGGCGGCCTCGGCGCGCTCCAGCAGCGGGGCGGACGCCCTGGTGACGCACCAGCAGGTCGGGAACCCGATGCGGAGATAGGCGAGTTCCATCAGGCCGCTGCCCAGGGACGCCTGCTCGAAGTCGATGAACCGGACGCCGGCCGGGGTGTGCAGATCGTTTCCGGGGCACGGGTCGCCGTGCAGGAGGGCGGTCCCTTCCGCCCGGCCGAGGCGCTCCACGAGGGCGTCGAGTTCGTCCCGTACCCCGGGCGGCCCGGTGACCCCGAGGGTCTCGGCGAGGGTGAGGAAGGAGGTGACGTCGGCGGCGGCCGGGCCCTGCCAGCGGGGCAGGGCCCCCGCGTCGCCGGGGCGCGCGGTGGCGTGCAGCCGGCCCAGGGACGCCGCGTAGCCGACGGTCCAGTCGGCGGGCGGACGCGCCTCGTCGAGGTGTTCCAGGACGAGGACCCGCTCGGCGGGGTCGGTGCCCAGGAGCGCGGGCACGACCGGTACGGCGGCACGGGCGGCGATGCGCAGGGCGGCCACCTCGCGCCCGTACCTTTCGTCGGCCTCGGGCCCCGCCACCAGCTGCTTCAGCACGGCCGGGCGCCCGGCGAGCTCGATGCGCCAGACCCGGGAGCGCGGGCTGCTCTCCAGCGGGGACGGGTGCGCGGGCTGGCCCAGGCGGGCCCGCAGGGCCGCGCCGAACGGAAGCTGCGACGCCGGCACCATGCGGTCAGTCTTCCACCCGGCGGGCGCCCCTGTCCGTCGTGTCAGTGATTGCGGGGGAAGCCCAGGTCCACGCCGGCGGGGGCGTCGGCGGGGTCGGGCCAGCGGGTGGTGACGACCTTGCCACGGGTGTAGAAGTGCACGCCGTCGTTGCCGTAGATGTGGTGGTCGCCGAAGAGGGAGTCCTTCCAGCCACCGAAGGAGTGGTAGCCGACGGGCACCGGGATCGGGACGTTGACGCCGACCATGCCGGCCTCGATCTCCAGCTGGAAGCGGCGGGCCGCCCCGCCGTCACGGGTGAAGATCGCGGTGCCGTTGCCGAAGGGCGAGGCGTTCATGAGGGCGACGCCGTCCTCGTACGTCTCGACGCGCAGCACGCAGAGCACGGGGCCGAAGATCTCGTCGCGGTAGGCGTCGGAGTCCGTGGAGACGTTGTCCAGGAGGGACAGGCCGATCCAGTGGCCGTCCTCGAAGCCCTCGACCGTGTGGCCGGTGCCGTCGAGGACCACGTCGGCGCCCTGGGCGGCGGCCCCGGTGACGTAGGAGGCGACCTTGTCGCGGTGGGCGGCGGTGATCAGCGGGCCCATCTCGGAGGCGGGGTCCGTGCCGGGGCCGATCGTGATCTGCTCGGCGCGCTCACGGATCTTCGCGACCAGCTCGTCGGCGATCGAACGCACGGCGACGACCGCGGAGATGGCCATGCAGCGCTCACCGGCGGAGCCGTACGCCGCCGAGACCGCCGCGTCGGCGGCCGCGTCCAGGTCGGCGTCCGGGAGGACCAGCATGTGGTTCTTCGCGCCGCCGAGCGCCTGGACCCGCTTGCCGTTCGCGGAGGCGGTGGCGTGGATGTACCGGGCGATGGGGGTGGAGCCCACGAAGGAGACGGCGGCTACGTCGGGGTGGGCGAGCAGCCCGTCCACGGCGACCTTGTCGCCGTGCAGGACGTTCAGCACACCGTCGGGGAGGCCCGCCTCGGCGGCCAGCTCGGCCAGCAGGTTGGCGGCCGAGGGGTCCTTCTCGCTGGGCTTGAGGACGAAGGTGTTCCCGCAGGCGATGGCCAGCGGGAACATCCACATCGGCACCATGGCCGGGAAGTTGAACGGGGTGATGCCGGCGACGACGCCGACCGGCTGCCGGATCGAGGAGACGTCGACGCGGCTGGAGACCTGGGTGGAGAGCTCGCCCTTGAGCTGGGTGGTGATGCCGCAGGCCAGCTCGACGATCTCCAGACCGCGGGCGACCTCGCCCAGCGCGTCGGAGTGCACCTTGCCGTGCTCGGCGGTGATCAGCGCGGCGATCTCGTCGCGGTGGGAGTCGAGCAGGGCGCGGTAGCGGAAGAGGACGGCGGTGCGCGCCGAGAGCGAGGAGGTGCCCCACGTCGCGTACGCGGCCTTCGCGGCGGAGACGGCGGCGTCGACCTCCTCGGTGGAGGCAAGCGCCACCTGCGTGGTGACGGCGCCTGTCGCCGGGTCGGTGACCGGACCGTAGTTGCCCGACGTGCCCTCGACGGCCTTGCCACCGATCCAGTGGTTGACGGTCTTCATGACGAGGTCTCCTTCACAGGTGGCGGCGTCGGGCTGCGATCTGCCGGTCGTACTCTTTCCTGGCCTCGACCGCCGACGGGCGGGTCGCGGTTTCGGCTACCGGAACATCCCACCACGCCTGTGCCGGGGGCGGGCCCGACACTGTGTCTGCCGTTTCGGTCTCGACGTAGACACAAGTGGGGCGGTCCGCGGCGCGTGCCTCCGCGAGGGCCTTGCGCAGCTCCCCCACCGAACCGGCGCGCAGGACGCGCATGCCCAGCGAGGCCGCGTTGGCGGCGAGGTCCACGGGGAGCGGGGCGCCGGTGAACGCGCCCGCGTCGGTGCGGTGGCGGTAGGCGGTGCCGAAGCGTTCGGCGCCGACGGACTCGGAGAGGCCGCCGATGGACGCGTATCCGTGGTTCTGGAGGATGACGAGCTTGACGGGCAGGCCCTCCTGCACGGCGGTGACGATCTCGGTGGGGTTCATCAGATAGGTGCCGTCGCCGACGAGCGCCCAGACGGGCCGGCCGGGGGCCGCGAGCTGCACCCCGAGGGCGGCGGGGATCTCGTATCCCATGCAGGAGTAGCCGTACTCGACGTGGTACTGGTGCGGGGAGCGGGCCCGCCACAGCTTGTGGAGGTCGCCGGGGAGGGAGCCCGCCGCGTTGATCAGGATGTCGTCCTCGGTGACCAGCTCGTCCAGCAGCCCGAGGACCTGCGCCTGGGTGGGGCGGGCGTCCGGGTCGCCGGCGGCGAAGGCCGCGTCGACACGCAGCTCCCAGCGGTCCTTGGCGTCGGTGTACTCGCTCTCGTAGGCCGGGGCGACACGGTGGCCGCATGCGCCGAGGGCCGCTCCGAGCGCCTCGATCGCGGTGCGGGCGTCACCGACGAGGGGCAGAGCGGCGAGCTTGTGGGCGTCGAAGCCGGTGATGTTGAGGTTGAGGAAGCGGACCGCCGGGTCGGCGAAGAGGGTGCCGGAAGCGGTCGTGAAGTCGGTGTAGCGGGTGCCGATCCCGATGACGAGGTCGGCCTCGCGGGCCAGCGCGTCGGCCGTGGCGGTCCCGGTGTGGCCGATGCCGCCCACGTCGGCGGGGTGGTCGTGGCGCAGGGACCCCTTGCCGGCCTGGGTGGAGGCGACGGGGATGCGGGTGGCGGCGGCGAACGCGGCGAGCGTCTCCTCGGCCCCGCTGTGGTGGACGCCGCCACCCGCGACGATCAGGGGACGGCGTGCGGCGCGCACGGCGCGGACGGCCTGGTCGAGTTCGTACGGATCGGGGGCCGGCCTGCGTACGTGCCAGACGCGCGTCGCGAAGAACTCGGCCGGCCAGTCGTACGCCTCCGCCTGCACGTCCTGCGGCAGCGCGAGCGTGACGGCGCCCGTCTCCGCCGGGTCGGCGAGGGTGCGCATGGCCTGGAGGGCGGCCGGGATCAGCGCCTCGGGGCGGGTGATCCGGTCGAAGGAGCGGGAGACGGGGCGCAGGCAGTCGTTGACCGACACATCGCCCGCGTGCGGCACTTCGAGCTGCTGGAGCACGGGATCGGCGGGGCGGGTCGCGAAGGTGTCGCCGGGCAGCAGCAGCACGGGCAGGTGGTTGACGGTGGCGAGCGCGGCGCCGGTGACGAGGTTGGTGGCGCCCGGGCCGATGGACGTGGTGACGGCGTGCGCGGAGAGCCGGCCCGACTGGCGGGCGTATCCGACGGCGGCGTGCACCATGGCCTGCTCGCTGCGGCCCTGGAGGTACGGCATCGTGGGGCCGGCCTCGACGAGTGCCTGCCCGACGCCCGCGACGTTGCCGTGGCCGAAGATGCCCCAGGTCGCGTCGATCAGGCGGTGGCGGCGGCCGTCGCGCTCGGTGTACTGGCGGGCGAGGAAGGCGATGAGCGCCTGGGCGGTGGTGAGCCTGCGGGTGCCGTGCGGCCCGGTGGTCATCGGACGGCCTCCGCTCCGTACAACGGGAGCCGCGGGTCGGCCGGTTGGGCCGGCCAGGTGTCGCGGATCCAGCGGTGGTCCGGATGGTCGCTGATCAGCCACTCGCGGGCTCCGGGGCCCGCCATCACGTTCAGGTAGTACAGGGTGCGGCCGGGCGGGGCGATGGACGGGCCGTGCCAGCCGTCGGGGATGAGGACGGCGTCCCCCGTGGCGACCTCGGCGAGGACGTCGGTGCCTCCGGGGCGCGACGGCGACACCCGGTGGTAGCCGAGGCCGTCGCCCTCGACCTCGAAGTAGTAGATCTCCTCCAGCACCGACTCGGTGCCGGGGCGGTCCTCGTCGTGCTTGTGCGGGGGGTACGACGACCAGTTGCCGCCGGGGGTGAGGACCTCGACGGCGATGAGTCGGTCGCAGTCGAACGTGTCGGCCGCGGCGAAGTTGTTCACCTGGCGCGAGCACGCGCCGGCGCCGCGGAGCTCGACCGGTACCTCCGGCGCGGGGCCGTAGCGAGCGGGGAGTCGTCGCTCGCACTTCGCTCCTGCCAGGGCGAAGCGGCCTCCTGCGCCGGAGGCGATCTGGGCGCGGGCGTCGCGTGGGACGTAGGCGAAATCGGTGGCTGCGCTGAACACGTCCTTCCTGCCCAGCAGTTCAAAGATCTCACCTGCTGTCTGCACCGTACAGCCACCGGACAACGGCAGGATGATCCATTCGCTCTCCCCGGTGTCCAGCGTGTGAACACCACCGGGTCCGAGCTCCAGGACGCGCAGGCTCGACCGCTCCCACCCGGCGCGCTCCGGGTCGATGTCGAGGGCGTAGGGGCCACGTGCGGCACGGCCGGCCCTGAGGTGGTGCCTCTGCTGCTCGTCGGTCGTCGTCATGGCTCCATCCCTACCCGTCGTCCCGCCCCTTCACGGAAGCCCTCGGCCCGTCGGCCGGCCCCTTCACGGAAGCCCCTGCCCCGTCGGCCGGTTTTCCCACGGACGCCCCGGCGGCCGTACGTGTTCACAGCAGCCCCACGGCCGTGTCGACCGCGCCCGCCACGTCCCCGTCGGCGGGGTAGAGCAACGAGCGCCCGACCACCAGCCCCTGGACGGTCGGCAGCCGCAGGGCGCCGCGCCACCGCTCGTACGCGGTGTCGGGGTCGCCGGTGACCTCGCCGCCGAGCAGCACGGCGGGGAGGGTCGAGGCGCGCATCACCCGGTCCATGTCGTCGGGATCGTCGGTGACGGGGACCTTGAGCCAGGTGTACGCGGAGGTCCCGCCGAGCCCCGAGGCGATGGCGATGGAGGTGGTGACGGCGGTGGCGCCCAGGTCGGTGCGGAGCCCGGCGGGGGTGCGGTGGCAGAGGAACGGCTCGATGAAGACGGGCAGCCGGAGTGCGGCCATCTCGTCCACGGTGCGCGCGGCGGTGTGCAGGGTGTCCAGCGAGCCGGGGTCGTCGTGGTCGATCCTCAGCAGGAGCTTGCCCGCGTCGTAGCCGTGGTGGGCGAGGTCGGCGGGGCGGTGGCCCGTGAAGCGGTCGTCGAGCTCGAAGGCGGCTCCGGCGAGTCCGCCGCGGTTCATGGAGCCGAGGACGACCTTGTTCTCCAGGGCGCCCAGGAGCAGCAGGTCCTCCAGGACGTCCGCACCCGCGAGCACCCCGTCGACACCGGGGCGGGTGAGGGCGAGGCAGAGGCGTTCCAGCAGGTCGAAGCGGTCGGCCATGGCCAGGTCGTCGTCGCCGACGGCGAGCGCGCCACGGGCGGGGTGATCCGCCGCGATGATCATCAGGCGTCCGGTGGGGCCGACGAGGGGGCGTCTGCGGCGGGCGGCGGCGGCCTCGGCGACGGCTTCGGGGCGGTGGGCGCGGAGCCGGACGAGATCGGCGACACCGGCTGCGGCGGGCGGGGTCATGGGGTGGCTCCCGGGGACGCCGCGCCGATCCGGCCGGCGGCGAGTGCCTGCTCGACCTCGTGGGGAAACGGCATCGCGGACGAACAGGCGAGGCGGGAGGCGACGATGGCCCCGGCCGCGTTGGCGTAGCGCATGATGTGCGCCGTGTCCCAGCCGGCGAGAAGGCCGTGGCAGAGGGCTCCGCCGAAGGCGTCCCCGGCGCCGAGGCCGTTGACGACGTCGACGGGGAGGGGCGGGATCTCCGCCGTGGTGCCGTCGCGGTGGACGGCGAGGACGCCCGCCGGTCCCTGTTTGACGACGGCGAGTTCGGGGCCGGCGGCGAGCAGGGCGTGGGCGGCGGCGTACGGTTCGCGTTCCCCGGTGGCGATCTCGCACTCGTCGAGGTTGCCGACGGCGACCGTGGCGTGGGCGAGGGCCTCGCGGTAATGGGCGCGGGCGGCCTCGCCGTTGCCGCCCCGGGTGCCCTTCGCCCCGCTCCCCTCGTTCTCGTCGTCGGCCTCGTCGGCCTTGTCCGCCTCGTCCCAGAACATGGGGCGCCAGTCGAGGTCGAAGACGGTGGCACGCGGGTGGCCCGGCGCCTCCGGCGGAGCTGCCGCGCCGCGGGCGCGGAGCGCGGTGAGCGTCGCGGTGCGGCTGGGTTCGGCGCACAGCCCGGTGCCGGTCATCCAGAAGACCCGGGCGGTCCGCACCGCGTCCAGGTCGAGTTCGGCGCTGTGGATCTCCAGATCGGGCGCCTTGGGCTGCCGGTAGAAGTAGAGCGGGAAGTCGTCCGGCGGGAAGATCTCGCAGAAGGTGACCGGGGTCGGATACTCCGCCACGGCGCTCACCCACCGGTCGTCCACCCCGAACTCCCGCAGCGCCTGGTGGAGATAGTCACCGAAGGGGTCCTGGCCGGTCCGGGTGACCACCGCCGTGCGCCGTCCCAGCCGGGCGGCCGCCACCGCGACGTTGGACGGGGAGCCGCCGAGGAACTTCCCGAAGGTCTCGACCCGGGCCAGCGGTACACCGGTCTGCAGCGGGTAGATGTCCACTCCGATGCGGCCCATGGTGATCACGTCGTACGGCTCAGGCATACGCATCCCTTCGACCCGGTGCTCCGGCCCGGCACGGCGTCCGGGAGTCGGCCACGGCCGGACGGCCGCTCCCAGGTCTAGCCCTCGCCCGTAACCCTGTCAACACTTTGTCCGGACATTCGGACGAACTCTTGACACTCCTTCCCGAGGGCTGGAGGGTGGGCGATATGACCTCCTCCGTACCCTCTCCGGCCCGCATCCGCATCGGTTCGGCACCCGATTCGTGGGGAGTGTGGTTCCCCGACGATCCGCAGCAGGTGCCCTGGGAGCGATTCCTGGACGAGGTCACCGAGGCGGGCTACGAGTGGATCGAACTCGGCCCGTACGGCTATCTCCCGACCGACCCCGCCCACCTCGCGGACGAGACCGCCCGCCGGAATCTCGCCGTCTCCGCGGGCACGGTCTTCACCGGATTGCACCACGGCCCGGCGGTCTGGGACCGGACCTGGGAGCATGTCGCGGGCATCGCGGCACTCACCCGGGCGATGGGCGCCGGGTATCTGGTGGTCATCCCGTCGTTCTGGCGGGACGACAAGACGGGTGAGGTGCTGGAGGACCGCACGCTCAGCGCCGCGCAGTGGCGCGACCTCACCACGCAGACGGAGCGCCTGGCGCGCGAGGTGAGGGACCGTTACGGGCTGCGGATCGTGGTGCATCCGCACGCCGACACGCACATCGACAGCGAGGAGAACGTCAACCGCTTCCTCGACGCCACCGACCCCGACCTGGTCTCCCTCTGCCTCGACACCGGGCACTACGCGTACTGCGGCGGGGACAGCGTGAAGCTCATCAGGACCTACGGGGAACGGATCGGCTATCTGCACCTCAAGCAGGTGGACCCGGCGGTACTCGCCGATGTCGTGGCGGACGGGGTGCCGTTCGGTCCGGCCGTGGCGCGGGGCGTGATGTGCGAACCGCCGGGCGGGGTGCCGGCGCTGGAGCCCGTGCTGGACGCCGCACGCGCCCTCGGCAAGGACCTGTTCGCCATCGTCGAGCAGGACATGTATCCCTGCCCGCCCGACAAGCCGCTGCCGATCGCCCGCCGCACCCGCGAGTTCCTCCGCATCTGCGGGCCCGCGCGACCGTCCGTCTGAGCCATCCCCCGCCTCTCCCGTCACCGCTGTCACCGCTGTCACCGCTGTCACGGCAGCCCCGACCGCCACGGCAGTCACTTCCCTGTTACGTATGTCCGCGTTCGACTGAGCCTGTGTCACGGGCTCGCGACGCCCCCTGCCCGGCCCGGGCCCCTCTCGTTCACCGGGACAGAGGCGCACGGACGTACAGAGAGGTGTCATTCATGACGGACAGAACGCTCTGGTCGTACAAGGACATTGCGGCGCACATCCGGGTGCAGCCGGACACGATCCGCTCGTACCGCAAGCACGGGCTGCTCCCGCCCCCCGACGATGTCCGGAACGGGAAGCCCTACTGGTACGTGGACACCGTCCTCGCCTGGATCGCCTCCCGGCCCAGCAACCGGGGCCGTTGAGGCGGGGCCGGTCCCGACGTCCCCGGCCGCTCAGGCTCTTTTCGCCGGTTCGATGATCGTGACACCCGCTCCGGGGGTGGTGCCCATCGCGGCGAGGGCCGCCGGGGCGGCGTCCAGGGCGAGGGTGGAGGTCACCAGCAGATCCGGCCGGAGGGTGCCGGCCACCACCATGTCCATCATGGGCGGGTAGTCGTGGGCGGCCATGCCGTGGCTGCCGAGGATCTCCAGCTCCTGGCCTATCACCTGGGCCATGGGGACGACGGGGTCACCGGCGGCCGACGGCAGCAGCCCGACCTGGACGTGACGGCCCTGCCTGCGCAGGCTCCGTACGGAGGCGGCGCAGGTGGCCGGCGACCCGAGCGCGTCGAGCGACAGATGCGCACCGCCGCCGGTCAGTTCGCGAACGGCCTCATCCGCGCCGCCGGGGTGCGCCGAGGCGTCCACGCACGCCGCCGCGCCGAACGCCCGTGCCAGCTCCAGGGCCTGGCGTGAGACGTCGACCGCGACGATCCTGGCTCCGCAGGCCACCGCGATCATCACGGCGGACAGCCCCACCCCGCCGCAGCCGTGCACGGCGACCCACTCCCCCGGCGCCACCCGTCCCCGCCCCACGACGGCCCGGAACGCCGTGGCGAACCGGCATCCGAGTCCCGCCGCCGTGGCGGACGTCAGCCCCTCGGGCACCGCGACCAGATTGACGTCGGCCTGCTCCAGCGCCACGAACTCCGCGAAGGAGCCCCAGTGGGTGAAGCCCGGCTGGGTCTGCCGTTCACAGACCTGCTGGGCGCCGGCCGCGCAGGCGGAGCAGCGGCCGCAGGCGCAGACGAAGGGCACGGTGACCCGGTCGCCGGCGCGCCAGTTGTGCACGCCGGGGCCCACCTCCTCGACCACTCCGGCCAGTTCATGGCCGGGGACGTGCGGGAGGGTGATGTCCGGGTCGTGTCCCATCCAGCCGTGCCAGTCACTCCGGCACAGCCCCGTGGCCTCCACCCGCACCACCACTCCCCCGGCCGAGGGCGAGGGATCCGGGAGATCCCGCACCCGGGCCTCCTGCCCGAACTCCTCGAACACCACTGCCCGCATCGCCCGCACCTCTCCCGGCGCGGCGCCGCCCGGCTCGCACAGCCCGGCCCGCACCTCGCCCAGCCCGGTCCGGGCCCGCGCCGCCCGGCTCCTTGATCCGGCGAATCTACGCCCCGGCCGTGACCTTGTCCCGCTCCCGGCCGCCGCCCGCTCCGTCCGCCTCCTCGGTGTCCTGGTCACCGGCCGCCGGAGCCGGCTCGCCCTCGCTCAGCCCGAACCGCTGGTGGAAGGCGCGCAGCGGCGCGGGCGCCCACCAGGTGACCCGGCCCATCAGCTTCATCACGGCCGGCACCAGCAGGCTGCGCACCACCATGGCGTCCATCAGCACGGCCAGCGCGATCCCCAGCCCGAGCATCTTGGTGTTGGTCACGCGCGAGGTCCCGATGGCGACCATCACCACCGCCAGGATGACGGCGGCGGCCGTGATCAGCCCGCCGGTGTGGCGGAGCCCGAACGTCACCGCGTGCTCGTGGTCGCCGGTGCGGTCGTACTCCTCCTTGATCCGGGAGAGCAGGAACACCCCGTAGTCCATGGAGAGCCCGAAGGCCACGCAGAACATCAGCACGGGCAGGGTCGTCTCGATGTCCCCTGTGCTGGTGAAGGAGAGGATCCCGGAGAGATTTCCGTCCTGGAAGACCCAGACCACCGCTCCGAACATCGCGGTCAGGCTGAGCGCGTTGAGCACGACCGCCTGGAGCGGTATCAGGACGCTGCCGGTCAGCAGGAACACCAGCAGCAGCGTCACCACGACGATGATCCCCACGGCCCAGGGCAGCCGGTCGGCTATGGCGGCCTTGGAGTCGACCAGGACGGCTGCCGCACCGGTCACCGAGGTGTCGAACGGTGCGGGCTCGGCCCGCAGCTCCCGGACCAGGTCCTGGGCTCCCTGCCCGACGGCCTCCCCCTCGGGCAGGACGTCGTAGTACGCGGATCCGTCCGCCGTGACGGGCCCGTCGACCCGCTGCACACCGGGGAGCGCGGCGATACGTTCGCGGAAGTCGGCGTACCGGTCGGGGCTCGCCGCGCCTTCGGCGAGCACTTCGAGCCCGCCGCCGGGGCTGCCGGGGAAGCCCTCCCGTATGTGCTCCTGGACGACACGGGACTCCGCGTCGGCCGGCAGCTGCCGGTCATCCGCCGTACCGAACTTCACCCCGAGGAATGGGAGCCCCAGGAGGACGAGCCCGACCGTGGTGACGACGGCGAAGACGGGCGCCCTGCGCATCACGAGCACCGAGAAGCGCGCCCACCCCCGACCCGGCCCCTCACCGGCCCCGGCCGGACCGGAGGCCGCCGCCTTCCCGCGGCGGCGCAGCAGCCGGCGCAGGTCCAGGGAGTTGACCCGCGGCCCGAGCAGCATCAGCGCGGCCGGCAGCAGGATCAGGGCCGCGGCGGCGGCCAGCAGCACGACGGCGATGCCCGCATAGGCGAAGGAGCGCAGGAAGTACTGGGGGAAGACCATCATCGCGGCCAGCGACACCGCCACCGTCAGCGCGGAGAAGAGCACCGTGCGTCCCGCCGTACGCAGGGTGGTGCCGATCGCCGCCCGGGTGTCCGCCCCGGTGGACAACTCCTCGCGGAACCGGCGCACGATGAACAGGGCGTAGTCGATGGCGAGTCCGAGCCCCAGCGCCGTGGTGAGGTTCTGGGCGAAGACCGACACGTCGGTGAACTCGGTGATGCCGCGCAGCACCGCGTTGGTGCCGAGGATGGCGACGATGCCGACGCCGAGCGGCAGCAGTGCCGCGATCGCGCTGCCGAAGACCATGACCAGCAGCACCAGCGTGACGGGCAGGGCGATGAGCTCCGCCCGCAGGAGGTCCTCCTGGATGATGCTCTGCATCTCGTGCCGCACGGCGACGGGCCCGCCGACGGAGACCTCCACCGGGCCGTGCGTGCCCCGGTAGGCGGGGGCGATCCGGTCGAGGATCTCACCGGCGGCCTTCTCGTCGCCCTCGATCCGGGCGGCGACGAGCGCCTCGTGTCCGTCCGTGGAGCGCAGGGCGGGCGACTTCGTCCGCCAGTACGAACCGACGCCCGCGATGCCGGGCTCGGCCGACAGCCGCTGGGTGAGCCGGTCGGCCTCCGCCGCCACCGCCGGGGCGTCGACCGAGGCGGAGCCGCTGTCGACGAGCAGCAGCAGGTTGGGCTGCGAATCGGGGAACTCACGCTCCAGCGCCCGGGTCGCGTACGTCGACTCGGCGTCGGGCGCCTCCCAGCCCCCGCTTCCCATCCGGTCGGCCACACCACTGCCCGCGAACACGGCGAGCGCCGTGATCACCAGGGCGGCCAGCAGGGCGAGGCGCGGCCGCGCCGTGACGAAGCGGGTCCACCGCCCGACATGCTCCGAGCTGTTGACTTCGGACATGGTGCGGTGTCCCCTTCACCGGGACCCGGGCAGCGCGGAACGGCACGGGTCGTTCATTGCCACGTACACTGGCAAACACGAGTACTCGCTCGCGTTTCTTCAGAATGCGAGCACCCACTCGTGTTTGTCAACCGCGTCTTGAGAGCTGGGGATGGACCGTGCCGGAGGCCAGAGCGGGAGCAGCCGCCACACCCGCACAGAGCGGCGAGGACACCAAGGACGGCCAGGACGTCAAGGGTCCCGGCGGCGACCCGGACGCCGGGAGCGGCGGAGCCGGCCGGCCGCGCCGCCGTCAGGCCCGCGGGGAGGCCCGCATCGCCCAGCTGCTCGAAGCCGCCGCGGGCGTCTTCTGCGCCAGCGGGTACAACGGCGCCAGCACCAACGCCATCGCCCGCGAGGCGGGCGTCTCGCCGGGCACGCTCTACCAGTTCTTCCCCAACAAGGAAGCCATCGCCATCGAGCTCGGCGAGCAGCTCATGCACCGCTGGCGGGAGACGTACGGCGCCGCGTTCGTCGTCAGCCACATCGAACTGCCGCTGGACCGGATGCTGGACACGGTCCTCGACCCGCTCATCGCCTTCAACTGCGAGAACCCGGCCTTCGCCGTCCTCACCCACGGCTCAGAGATCCCGGGCGTGATCACCCGGGAGCACGACATCCTGCACGCCTCCATGCTCAGCAGGACCGAGCAGCTCCTCGGCGCCTACCTGCCGGACCTGCCCGCGGACCAGGTCGCCCGCACCGCCGCGATGTCGTTCGTCCTCTTCAAGGCCGGCCTCGACCTGGTCATGGAGCACGAGGGTGCCGAACGGGAGGCGTACGTAAGGGAGTTGAAGAGCGTCATGTACCGCTACCTGGAGCCCCTGGTGTGCGACACGCCCGATGGAGTGACACCCAGACGGATTGATACCCCCTAGGGGTATAGTTGAGCGGGCGGGCAGGCGCACCGGGTTCCCCGGCGCCCTCCCGTGCCCCGAATGTCACACCATCAGTGCCTGCGAAGAGGAGAACGCCATGACCGCCGAGACCGACACGCCCCAGGCCGCCGGCTCCTGCTGCTCGTCCACCGGTTCCTGCCACGACGGGGCCGCCGACGTGCAGGTGGGCGGCGTCACCGCGGTGTACGAGGTGAAGGGCATGACCTGCGGCCACTGCGAAGGAGCGGTGTCCGAGGAGATCTCCGGGATCGAGGGGGTCACCTCGGTGAAGGCGGAGGCCGCCACCGGCCGCGTCACCGTCGCCTCCGCGAAGCCGCTGACCGACGACGCCGTACGGGCGGCCGTCGACGAGGCGGGCTACGAGCTCGTCGGCCGCGCCTGAGACCCGCCCGCGCCACGGCACCGCACCACCCGCACCACGGCAGCGCGCGCCCCGCACCACAGGCCGGCGCACCACCTGCACCACCGGCCGCCGCACCACGGCAACGCACGCCCCCTCCACCGGCGCCGCCCGGCACCCGGGCTGCGCGCCGCAAGCACCTTCCGTCGGGCCGGTTCCGTCACCAGGGAGCAGATACTGGTGGGGAACGGCCCGACTGCTCGACCCAGGAGTCCGCACACATGGCCAGCACCACGGCAGCCGGGGCTCCGGCGGCGGCGACCGCCGATGCCGAGCTCACGATCGGCGGGATGACCTGCGCCTCGTGCGCCGCCCGTGTCGAGAAGAAGCTCAACCGGATGGACGGGGTCACCGCCACCGTCAACTACGCGACCGAGAAGGCCCGCGTCTCCTACGGCGCCGGGACCACGCTCGACGACCTCGTCGCCACCGTCGTCAAGACCGGTTACACGGCCCGGCCCGCCAGCCGCCCCGAACCTGCGACCAGCCCAGGCGCACCCGAGAACGAACCCCGCACCGCCCCGGCCGCCCAGGACCCCGAGAACGGCACGGGCAGCCGCGTCGGCCAGGACGACGACACCAGCGGCCGGTACGGCACGGAGAGCGCGAAGAACCGCGCGGACGCGGCGCACGAGGACGCGGCCGAGCGCACCGCAGACGAGGCCCTCGCCGCGCTCCGGCAGCGGCTCCAGGTCTCGGCCGTGCTCGCCGTGCCGGTCGTCCTGATGGCCATGATTCCCGCCCTCCAGTTCGACAACTGGCAGTGGCTCTCCCTCGCCCTCGCCGCCCCCGTCGTCATCTGGGGCGGACTGCCCTTCCACCGCGCCGCAGGGGCGAACCTGCGGCACGGCGCGGCGACGATGGACACCCTGGTGTCCCTCGGCACGCTCGCGGCCTTCGGCTGGTCGCTGTGGGCCCTGTTCCTCGGCACCGCGGGGATGCCCGGGATGCGGCACGGGTTCGATGTCACCGGCTCCGGGTCCGACCCCTCGTCCACCATCTATCTGGAGGTGGCGGCCGGAGTCGTGACCTTCATCCTGCTCGGCCGCTACCTGGAGGCGCGGTCCAAGCGGAAGGCGGGTGCCGCCCTGCGCGCGCTGCTCCACCTGGGCGCGAAGGACGTCACGGTCCTCCGAGGGACCACGGAGGTGCGCCTCCCCGTCGGGCGGCTGCTCGTGGGTGACCGGTTCGTCGTGCGGCCCGGCGAGAAGATCGCCACCGACGGCACCGTCGTCGAGGGTTTCTCGGCCGTCGACGCCTCCATGCTCACCGGGGAGTCCCTTCCGGTGGACGCCGCCCCGGGTGACT
Organism: Streptomyces sp. NPDC104381; assembly: GCF_055583745.1. Classification (NCBI taxonomy): domain Bacteria; kingdom Bacillati; phylum Actinomycetota; class Actinomycetes; order Kitasatosporales; family Streptomycetaceae; genus Streptomyces; species Streptomyces sp. NPDC104381. The sequence goes on along the minus strand of NZ_JBVJNK010000001.1, from coordinate 112,913 downwards.
CCGTCACCGGTGCCACCCTCAACGTGTCCGGACGGCTGGTCGTCGAGGCCACCCGCGTCGGCGCCGGCACCCAGCTGGCCCGGATCACCGCGCTCGTCGAGGACGCGCAGAGCGGCAAGGCGGCCGCGCAGCGCCTCGCGGACCGGATCTCCGCGGTCTTCGTCCCCGTGGTCCTGCTGATCGCCCTGGGGACGCTGGTCGGCCGGCTGCTCGCCACCGATGACGTCACGGCCTCGTTCACCGCCGCCGTCGCCGTACTCATCATCGCCTGCCCCTGCGCCCTGGGGCTCGCCACTCCCACCGCCCTCCTGGCCGGCACCGGGCGCGGCGCGCAGCTCGGCATCCTGATCAAGGGCCCCGAGGTCCTGGAGACGGCCCGGAGGGTCGACACGGTCGTCCTCGACAAGACGGGCACGGTCACCACCGGCCGCATGGTGCTCGGACGCGTCCACACCGCGCCCGGGACGGCCGAGGCCGATGTGCTCCGGCTCGCGGGGGCCGTCGAACACGCCTCGGCGCATCCGGTGGCCCGCGCCGTCGCCACGGGGGCGGCGGCCCGTACGGGTTCGGCGCTGCCCGTGCCGGTGGACTTCACCGACGTACCCGGCCTCGGGGTACGCGGCACGGTCGAGGGGCACCACGTGCTGGCCGGCCGCGCGCGGTTCCTCGCCGATGCCGGGGTCGCCCTGCCGCCGCCCCTGGCCGACGCCCTGACCCGTGCGGCGGCTCAGGGCCGTACGACGGTCGCGGTGGCCTGGGACGGGCTGGCGAAGGGCGTGCTGGAGGTGTCGGACTCGGTGAAGGAGAGCAGTGCGGAGGCCGTCGCGGAGCTTCGCGCACTGGGCCTCGACCCGGTCCTGCTGACCGGTGACAACCGGGCCGCGGCGGATGCCGTGGCCCGCGAGGTCGGGATCGACACGGTGTTCGCGGAGGTCCTTCCGGAGGAGAAGGCCCAGGTCGTACGGCGTCTCCAGGCCGAGGGCAGGTCCGTGGCGATGGTCGGCGACGGGGTCAACGACGCGGCGGCGCTCGCCGTGGCCGATCTCGGCCTGTCGATGGGCACCGGGACGGACGCCGCGATCGAGGCCGGCGACCTCACGCTGGTTCGTGGAGATCTCAAGGTGGCCCCTGCCGCCATCCGCCTGTCGAGGCGTACTCTGTCCACCATCAGAAGCAACCTCTTCTGGGCGTTCGGCTACAACGTGGCCGCACTGCCTCTCGCCGCGTTCGGGCTGCTCAGCCCCATGATCGCGGGGGCGGCAATGGCGTTCTCGTCGGTCTTCGTCGTGACGAACAGCCTGAGGTTGCGCTCCTTCACATAATTTCTACAAAGAGACTTAGATCACACCGATTTGAGGGTAACCATCTGATGGGTTGGTGAGTCTAAGAGTGCGATGCCAAGGATGTCTTGGGGGACGTCCGATGGAGTGTCTTGGGGGACGCTCCTGGCAAGCAATGGCCGGGGCACGTGCACCGGGGAGCTTTGAGCGGCCCTCCCGTGCGTACGTACCCCGGCAGTCGCACCGCAGGACCAACTGAATACGCACCACCGAGGAACAAGGGAGTTCAGGCTCCCGCGCAGACGCCCGGCCGGATCCCGTGGGGGGAATCCGCTCCGGGATATGGGAAGCGCCCTGTCCGTCGACCCGTGGGGGGATCGACAGGCGGGGCGCTTCTCGCGTTGCCCCTGAGCGCCGAATCGCCCCGCACACCGCGACGCACTGAACGCCGAATCGCCCCGTACACCGCGCTCGATCGAGCGAGCACGGTACGCGGGGCGAAGGCAGTGGGCCGCGAAGGCCCGTCATGCGTGCGGCTCCGTGGAGCGGAACCGGCGGGTGGTCGAGCCTCAGCGGCCTTCGACCGGGACGAAGTCGCGCAGGACCTCGCCGGTGTAGATCTGGCGCGGGCGGCCGATGCGGGATCCCGGCTCCTTGATCATCTCGTGCCACTGGGCGATCCAGCCGGGGAGCCGGCCGAGCGCGAACAGCACGGTGAACATCTCGGTCGGGAAGCCCATGGCGCGGTAGATCAGGCCCGTGTAGAAGTCCACGTTGGGGTAGAGGTTGCGCGAGACGAAGTACTCGTCGGAGAGCGCGTGCTCCTCCAGCTTGAGCGCGATGTCCAGCAGCTCGTCGGACTTGCCGAGCGAGGAGAGCACATCGTGGGCCGCGGCCTTGATGATCTTGGCGCGCGGGTCGAAGGACTTGTACACCCGGTGGCCGAAGCCCATCAGGCGGACGCCGTCCTCCTTGTTCTTCACCTTCTGGATGAAGGAGTCGACGTCGCCGCCGTTGGCCTGGATGCCTTCCAGCATCTCCAGCACCGACTGGTTGGCGCCACCGTGCAGCGGGCCCCACAGGGCCGAGATGCCGGCGGAGATCGAGGCGAACATGTTCGCCTGCGAGGAGCCGACCAGACGCACGGTGGAGGTCGAACAGTTCTGCTCGTGGTCCGCGTGCAGGATGAGCAGCTTCTCGAGCGCGGAGACGACGACCGGGTCCGGCACGTACTCCTGGGCCGGGACCGAGAAGGTCATGCGCAGGAAGTTCTCGACGTAACCGAGGTCGTTGCGCGGGTAGACGAACGGGTGACCGATCGACTTCTTGTACGCGTACGCCGCGATCGTCGGGAGCTTGGCCAGCAGCCGGATCGTCGAGAGGTGACGCTGCTCCTCGTCGAACGGGTTGTGGCTGTCCTGGTAGAAGGTGGACAGCGCGCTGACGACCGAGGACAGCATGGCCATCGGGTGGGCGTCGCGCGGGAAGCCGTCGAAGAAGCGCTTGACGTCCTCGTGCAGCAGGGTGTGCTGGGTGATCTCGTTCTTGAAGGTCGACAGCTCGTCGTCCTTGGGAAGGTCACCGTTGATCAGCGTGTAGGCGACCTCGAGGAACGTCGAGCTCTCGGCGAGCTGCTCGATCGGGTAGCCGCGGTAGCGCAGGATGCCCTGTTCACCGTCGAGGTAGGTGATGGCGGATTTATAGGCGGCTGTGTTGCCGTATCCGCTGTCCAGCGTGACCAGGCCCGTATTGGCCCGGAGCTTCCCGATATCGAAGCCCTTGTCGCCGACGGTGCTGTCGATCACCGGGTAGGTGTACTCGTCATCGCCGTACCGCAGTACTACAGCGTTGTTGATGTGCTCGCTCACGTCATCCCTCACCGACGTAGTGCCTCTTCTTCGAGGTGCCCTGACTGTCTCCACCCTCCCCCATTTGGCTCAGGAGAGTGCACTCGGGGTCGTCCATTGGACCTACCGACGGCACTGAGTGCCGTCAACTTTCTCATCCTGCCCCCTCCCCTCCGGTTCCGGAAGGGCTCAGTGATGTTTCCCACCGTTTTGATCGATCATTTTTCCGGGAAGTCTTCGGGAGCCCCGCCACGGAGCCGGAAATCCAGCGCCGTGCAGCGCCTGCCTGCGGAAACCGTGCGGACGGCCTGGCCGATGGCCTTACGTGAACCGACCAGTACGACCAGCTTCTTGGCCCGGGTCACCGCCGTGTACAGCAGGTTCCGTTGCAGCATCATCCAGGCGCTGGTGGTCACCGGGATGACGACCGCCGGATACTCGCTGCCCTGCGAGCGGTGGATGGTCATCGCGTAGGCGTGGGCGAGTTCGTCCAGTTCGTCGAAGTCGTACGCGATCTCCTCGTCCTCGTCCGTGAGAACCGTCAGCCGCTGCTCGTCCGCGTCGAGACCGGTGACGACACCGACCGTACCGTTGAAGACCCCGTTCTCCCCTTTGTCGTAGTTGTTACGGATCTGCGTCACCTTGTCGCCGACCCGGAAGACCCGGCCGCCGAACCGCTTCTCGGGCAGGCCGGGGCGGCCCGGCGTGATGGCCTGCTGGAGCAGTCCGTTGAGATGGCCCGCACCCGCCGGACCACGGTGCATCGGGGCGAGGACCTGCACGTCACGGCGGGGGTTCAGGCCGAACTTGGCGGGAATGCGACGGGCCGCGACGTCGACGGCGAGCACCCCGGCGTCCTCCGTCTCGTCCTCCACGAAGAGGAAGAAGTCGTCCAGGCCCCGGGTCAGCGGCGGCACCCCGGAGTTGATCCGGTGGGCGTTGGTGACGACGCCCGACTTCTGGGCCTGCCGGAAGATGGTGGTCAGCCGCACCGCCGGGACCGGGCCGCCCTCGGCGAGCAGGTCCCGCAGCACCTCCCCCGCGCCGACCGACGGCAGCTGGTCCACATCGCCGACCAGCAGGAGGTGGGCACCGGGTGCCACCGCCTTGACGAGCTTGTTGGCGAGCAGCAGATCGAGCATCGACGCCTCGTCGACGACGACCAGATCGGCGTCCAGCGGACGGTCACGGTCGTACGCCGAATCGCCGCCGGGCTTCAGCTCCAGCAGCCGGTGCACGGTGGACGCCTCCGCGCCCGTCAGCTCCGAGAGCCGCTTCGCGGCCCGTCCGGTGGGGGCGGCCAGCACCACCTTCGCGTTCTTGGCGCGGGCCAGCTCGACGACGGAGCGGACGGTGAACGACTTCCCGCAGCCGGGGCCGCCCGTCAGCACGGCGACCTTCTCGGTGAGGGCGAGCCGGACGGCCGCCTCCTGCTCGGGTGCCAGGGTCGCGCCCGTACGACCGGCGAGCCAGGTCAGCGCCTTGCCCCAGTCGACGTCGCCGAAGGCCGGCATCCGGTCCTCGGGCGTCCGCAGCAGGCGCCGGACCTGGGCGGCTAGGGAGAGCTCGGCACGGTGGAAGGGGACCAGGTACACGGCGGTGACCGGCTGCCCGTCCTCGGGGCCCGGCACCTTCTCCCGTACGACGCCCTCCGGGTCCTCCGCGAGCTCGGCCAGGCAGTCGATGACCAGCCCGGTGTCGACCTGGAGCAGCTTCACCCCGTCGGCGATCAGCCGCTCCTCGGGGAGGAAGCAGTTGCCCTGGTCGGTGGACTGCGACAGCGCGTACTGGAGTCCGGCCTTGACCCGCTCGGGGCTGTCGTGGGGGATGCCGACGGCCTGGGCGATGCGGTCGGCGGTGAGGAAGCCGATGCCCCAGACGTCTGCGGCCAGCCGGTAGGGCTGGTTCTTCACGACGGAGATCGAGGCGTCCTCGTACTTCTTGTAGATGCGGACGGCGATGGAGGTGGAGACCCCGACGCTCTGGAGGAAGACCATGACCTCCTTGATGGCCTTCTGCTCCTCCCAGGCCGCGGCGATCATCTTCGTCCGCTTCGGCCCGAGCCCCGGCACCTCGACGAGCCGCTTCGGCTGCTGCTCGATGATGTCGAGGGTGTCCACGCCGAAGTGGGTGGTGATGCGGTCGGCCATGACGGGGCCGATGCCCTTGATCAGGCCGGAGCCGAGGTAGCGGCGGATGCCCTGGATCGTGGCAGGAAGGATCGTGGTGTAGTTCTCGACGGTGAACTGCTTGCCGTACTGCGGGTGGGAGCCCCAACGCCCCTCCATCCGAAGGGACTCACCGGGCTGCGCCCCGAGCAGCGAACCGACGACGGTGAGCAGATCGCCCGCTCCCCGCCCGGTGTCGACGCGGGCGACGGTGTACCCGTTCTCCTCGTTGGCGTAGGTGATCCGCTCCAGGACGCCTTCGAGGACAGCCATGTTCGGCATGGTGGACATGCACCGACGGTATCGGGCGGGTACGACAGCGTTGAGGCGCACCCGAGCCCATGCCGGACGGGCGACGACGCGATGTCCGACCCCGAGGTCACAGGTCGACGGAACGGGCGAGAGCGTGCCGGACGGCGGCGAGGGCGTCCTCGTCGCCGGCACCGAGCTGCCTCACGGCAGCTGCGTAACTCTGCGCGTATTCCGCCAGTTTCGCCTTGACGTCGGTGGCCGCCGGCGGAGCGATGACCTGGGTGCCGGAGCCCCGGCGGCTCCGGACGAGGCCTGCGGTCTCCAGTTCGCGGTAGGCCCGTACCACCGTGTTGTTGGCCAGCCCGAGGTCGGAGGCCAGTTGACGTACGGACGGCAGCCTGGCCCCCTGCCCCAGCCGGCCGACCGAGATCAGATCGGCCAGCTGCGCCCGGATCTGTTCGTACGGCGGTACGGGGGACGCGTGACTGACGCTGATACTGAGGCCGTCGGCCGTCATGACTGCTCCTCGACGTAGGCCTGCGGCAGCAGGAGGACACCGAGGCAGTGCCCCGCGGTCAGCACGGAGACGAGGGCGGCGGTGCCCAGCCCCCAGAGCGCCAGGACCGTCGTCGTCCCTCCGCAGGGCGTGCTCAGCATCACGAAACCCGCCGTCACGGACACGGCGAAGAGCGGGGCGCTCACCAGCACTCCCCACGCGCCGACAGCCGCCCTGGCGTTGATGCGGCGTTGATCGTCGTTGCCGGAGTGTGTGGTGACACGGCGCAGCAGCAGTGCGCAGGCGACCGTGCCGAGGGTGAGCCCGCCGAGCACCGGCCAGGCGTAGTAGGGGCCGGGCCAAGGTGAGAGCACGTGGGTTCCCCCGGCGCACGTGACGGACAGAGCGCGCCCCTGACGGCCGTCGGAGTCCGCCGAGGCCGTCGTGGCTGCGACGATCAGGAGGGCCGGCAGGACGACGGCCTGCGCGGCCAGCACCACCGTGAGGGATCGGGGCACGTAGTCCCGGATCCTGCGTGGAGTCACCTCGGCCGCTCGGAGCCAGCCACCGCTCGGCCGTGCCACGACGTCCGCCGCGAACACACCGGCCATGACGCACAGTCCGAACACCGGGATTCCGTAGAGCAGATCCACATCGGGCTCGGAGCTGAAGGTGACGAGCGCGTTGACGGCCAGACCGGTCACCACGCCGGCCCATCGCACGGGGATGACCAGCCCCGCCCTCCAGGCGCCTTCCGTTCTTGCGGCAGCAGACATGCCGGTCCCCTTCCCCCACGAGGTGTATCAACTACTTGACACACTTACGGATGGACCAAAGTGTGTCAAGGAGTTGACACACTTGCGCGCCCTGACGCCACGCCCGCGCACAGCGGTCCGAGGTCCGACGCCCCACCGCGATATCGGCTCGAACCGGTCAGGACGTACGCCTCCACCATGACCGGCGGGCCACGGAGCAAGCGGGTGGATCCGTCGCGACGCACCGCGCCCACCACCCCGCCTCTGGCGCGATCCCGGCCATCTCCTTAAGCTGCACCCCGACCGACGCCGTCGCCCAACCCCCGTCCGGCCCGGCATTCACACAGTGCCGTAAAGGATTCGCCCATGCTTGTCCGCCGGATGGCCGCCCTGACCGCCGTACCCGTCGCCGTACTCCTCCTGGCCGCCTGCGGCAATGACGAGGCCCACGGCACGATCACGGAGAAGGAACACAAGGCGGCCCACACCACGTGGAGCAACAAGCCGGTCACCAAGAGGCAGTGCACCACGAGCCGGAAGGACGGCAAGTCCAAGAAGTCCTGCCGCACGGTGAAGACGGGCAGCAAGCGCGTTTCGCACCGTGAGCCGGAGTGCTGGCAGATCGAACTCAACGACGACGAGCACGAGTTGTGCATATCGAAGGACCGGTGGAACAAGGTCCGCGTCGGCGACACGTGGTGACGACGCCCCGTGACCCCGGCGTCGACGATCCGGCGTCCCGATGCGACGGCCGGTGCGGCGAGCACGCGACCGGGTGGAGATGACCCGTGGACACCTCAAGAGAGTCCTGGCGCAACACGACACACGACTGGGCCGGCACCGTGGATCTCGCTCATCTGGCGGGCATCCGGCGGGATCCCGCCGTGTTCGCTCCCGGTGGCGGCCGGCACCTGGTCCTCGAAGTCGTCGCCTATGCGGCCGACGAGGCGGAGTACGGCGACGGGGGGCGCTGCCGTGTCACCCTCCACTCCGACGGTTCCGTGTCCGTGGCGGATGACGGACGGGGCACCGACACCCGGTTCGACGAGCACGGCCACGTCGTCAAGAAGCCCGTCATGGCCACGAAGGACCTGCGGTTCTTCGACCTCCCCGAGGCCCAGACCCTCCCGGACGGCCATCCGCGCCGGGGTATGTCGGTGGTGGCCGCGCTCAGCGAGTGGCTCGTCCACACCAACCGCCGGCGCAACGGGTCCTGGACCCAGCGGTACGAACACGGCTCCCCCGTGACCGGTCTGGAGGCCGTGCCCGACGACGGGACGACCGGGACCGTCGTCCACTTCCTCCCCGGGGAACATCTGCGGGTGGAGGGCTGGTCGCAGGGGGACGTCGCCGCCCTGGCCGCCGCCTGGCCCCAGCTGTCCGTGGAGGTACGGCGCTGACTACAGTCCCCCTCCATGGGAACACCTGTGGTGCGGGCGATCGAGTGGGACGGGACGCGGTGGGACGACCCGTCCGAGGAGAAGCTGCACGACCTGCTGGCCGACATGAATCTGACCTGGCGATTCGTCATCGTCGAACGGCCGGGCCTCGAACCCGCCGGTCAGCACTACATGCAGGTCCATCTCAACGACGACCTGAGCTACCAGGTCGAATACCGCGAGGGCGGCCCGGACCGGCATTTCCAGGCTCATGTGCCGACCGACCACAGCCCGTTCTGCGTGGAACCCGTGGCCGATGTCCTCACCGCCTGGGCCTTCGGGCGGCCGGGATGGCGGGACGCGCTCGTCTGGTCCCCCTGGCCGCCCTCCACGGAACCGTCGCGCTGAACCTCCCGCGCCCGGCGCGGGTACGGGCAGGAGGTGACAGGGGCGGGCCGTTCAGGCAGGCTCGTCCTCATGGTCTCGGTAGTGCAGAACGTGGCGATCGACTGTGCGGATGCCTTTGAACTGGCCCGGTTCTGGAGTGAGGTGACCGGTCATCCGTTGGACCCGGAGGACGGGCCGGGAGCCACCGAGACGCAGGTGACGCTGCCGGAGGGGCCGGTGCTGTACTTCAGTCAGGTGCCCGAACCGAAGACGTCCAAGAACCGGGTTCACCTGTGTCTGCGCCCGGAGACCTCGCGCGAGGAGGAGGTCGAACGGCTCCTGGGTCTCGGCGCCACCCTGGTCGTCGACCGGCGGAACCCCGACGGCTCGGGGTGGGCCGTTCTCGCGGACCCCGAGGGCAACGAGTTCTGTGTCCTGCGCAGTGAGTCGGACCGGGCCGCGACCCCGTCCTGACTCCGCCCCTCCCCCGGGCGGACCTCGCGCGGCGACCGCGGTGGACTCTTCGTGGCGAGGTCGTCCGCCCCGGCCGGGGCGCCGTCGGCGTCCGGCGCGACCCGTCCGGCGACGAGGGCCAGCCGGAGCCCCCCGGTGACGACCGGGGGGCTCCACCTCGCGGGCCGGAGCCCGGTGGGTCACACCGTGAGCTTCACGGCCTCGAACCAGCCCTTGTTGTCGGTGGTCCCGACGAACATGTACTCGGGCCGGCTGCCCTTGCAGTACTGCCCGCCCCAACCGCCGTTGCCCATCTTGGCCGTGTGGCAGACGCCGCCCTTACCGACGTTCATGGCGAAGCCCGTCAGGAACGGGGCACCCTGCTTCGAGCTCCCTATGTAGTTGTTCTTGCCGTCCGCGATCACGGCCGTCCAGCTCGGGGCCCACTTGGCGTTACCGTTCGTCGCACCCTCGTCGTGCAACAGGGCGTTGGCGGAGGACCCGCCGACGTTCCACACCGCGATGTTGAGGGCGGTGATCCGCTTGCCCTGGCCCGTCGTCCCCGCCATCGTCCCGTCGCACACCGGGGCCTGCCAGCCGCTCCCGCCCACGAAGGCGCGGTAGCAGATGTGCCGTCCTCCGGGGTCGGCCTTGGCAAGGCCGCTCAACGCGCTGGCCGCCGTGTTCGGGGGCGCCTTCGCCGTCACCGTGGCCGTGGGCTTGCGCTCGGGCGTGACCGGCGGCGGTACGATCACCGGCTTGACGGACGGCGACTCGGACGGCTTGTCGCTCGGCTTCTCCTTGGTGGGAGTCACGGAGGGGCTCGGCGACGTGCTGGTGTACGTCTCCGGGACCGCCGAGCGTTCGGTGTCCAGGACCGTGCCTGCCGCGTTCTGCGTGCGGTCCTTCTCGGGCTTGCGGTCGTCGTCCTGGCCCGCCAGAAGGAACGGCACGGATACCAGGATCGCGCCGATGATCGCCGCCGCGGCCAGCATCGGCTTCTTCGGCCGGCTGCCGGGCGGTTCGCCGTCCGCCTGCGTACCCGCGCCGGCGCCGCCACTGCCCGCAGCCGCGGCCATGGCGTCCGGGGACCCGCCGACCGTACTGGTCGCCGCGTGCGCCGCGGCCGGGTCGGAGTCGGCCCCCGAGGACGCCGACGACACCGAGGACACCGTGTTCTCGCCGGAGTCGGCCGACGCCGTTTCGGGCGCCTCCTCCGTCGACGGCTCCGGAACGCCGGCACCTCGCGCGGCACCGGTGCCGGAAGCAGGAGCGGCGGCGCCCGCTCGCTCGGCGGTCTGCGCCCGGCCGTCCGCACCCTCGGGAGCCTCGTCCCCCGAGCCCCCGCTCTCCGGGCTCCCGCTCGTCCGGCCCTGCGCGACGACGTCCGGGTCGGCCGCCGTGGACGACGGGCCCTTGCGGCCGCGCAGGCCGCCCGGCGTCAGGGCGTCACCCGGGTCCCCGGCCGCTCCCTGCATCGGCACCGCACGGCGGACCGACACCGGCGAGCTCCCGGACGCACCGGAGGCCCCGGAGGACGTGCTCGGACTCGGCGGTATGTGATTGGAAGGATCATGCTCACGTGCCATGCAATTTCCTTACTCATATCTGGGTTCGGCGTCCGTGTCGCGCTCCGCGCCCACGAATGACCGAACCTCGCCCGCCCGGGCCGTCGGATGGGCCAAGTCCGGGGAAACACAGCCGCGTTGACGGGAAGTGAGGGGTGGCATTCCTGAAGGGTCCGGGCCCGGGACGACGGTACAGGAACTCCGTTGACCATGGTCGGCCGACGGAGCCCTCCAACGGCGGTACGACGCCCCTCCGATGGCCCCGGACGGCGGCAGCGGCCGGCCCCCTCAGTCGATGACCGCCGTGACCTCCACCTCGACCAGGTGCTCGGGGACGTCCAGTGCGGCGACGCCCAGCAGCGTGGCCGGGGGCGCCGGGGTGGTCCCCAGCCGGGCCGACGCCCGGGAGATCCCCTCCAGGAGCAGGGGCATCTTGTCGGGGGTCCAGTCGACGACGTGGACGTTCAGCTTCGCCACGTCGTCGAAGGAGGCGCCGACGCCCGCCAGCGCGGTGGCGACGTTGACGTAGCACTGCTCGACCTGGGCCGCCAGGTCGCCTTCGCCGACCGTGACGCCGTCGGCGCCCCAGGCGACCTGGCCGGCGACGAACACCAGCTTCGAACCGGTCGCGACCGACACCTGCCGGTAGACGTCGATCTCCGGCAGTCCTGCGGGGTTCGTCAGGGTGATGGCCATGCCGTCCGCCTCCTTGCCGCGCAGCCCCGACGGGCCGACGCGTGCTCTCTTGTGGTTACTCAGGGACCATAGGAGAGTGAGCGTTGACGTGGAAGAACGCACTTTTCAGTGACAGGGGAACCTGATGGTTACCAAGCAGTTCAACTCCTCCCCCGAGGAACAGGCCGACCTGCGGCGCGCGGATTCGCTGGCACGGGAGATCTTCTCGGACGTCGCCAACAAGTGGGCCCTCCTGATCATCGAGGCCCTGGGCGACGGCACCCTGCGCTTCAGTGAGCTGCGGGGCGCGGTCGAGGGGATCAGCCACAAGATGCTCACCCAGAACCTGCGCATGCTGGAGCGCAACGGGCTGGTCGGGCGGACCGTGTATCCGACGGTCCCGCCGAAGGTCGAGTACACGCTCACCGAGCCGGGTCAGGGGCTGCGGAAGACGGTCGACGTGATGTGCGAGTGGACCCACCGGAACCTCGGGCACATCGAGGCGGCCCGGAGCGGCTTCGACGGCGGCTGACGTCACGTCCGTGCGGAACGCCGACGGCAGTCCGCTTCGGCCGCACCCCGGCTCAGAACGCCGACGGCAGCCCTCTCCGGCCGGACCCGGCTCAAAACGCGGAATGGGGCCCGGCCCACAGGCCGGACCCCCCTCGCTTTCCCCCTCCGTCGGGCTTCCCGATCCCCCCGGACCCCTCCCCGGAAGTCCCGACGCAGAGTACGACCGGGGAGGGTACGCAAAGGTTGCACGCCTTGGCGATCTCTTTACCTTCGCGTACCCGACCGGTCCTCAGCAGGCATGTTCCAGGTAGCGGGCGGCCACTTCGCCGATGACTTCGGCACCGTCACGGGCCCAGAGCTCCTCGTTGAAGATCTCCACCTCGATCGGCCCGTCGAAGCCGGTCGCCTCCACCTGACGGCGGATCGCGCGGAAGTCCACGCAGCCGTCGCCCAGTTGCCCCCGGCCCACCAGAACGCCCGCCGGCAGCGGAGTGATCCAGTCGGCCAGCTGGAACGAGTGGATACGGCCGCCCGCGCCCGCCCGCGCGATCTGCTCGGGCAACCGGTCGTCCCACCACAGGTGGTAGGAGTCCACGACCACCCCGACCTGCTCGGCCGGGAAGCGCTCGGCGAGGTCCAGGGCCTGCGAGAGGGTCGAGACGACGCAGCGGTCCGAGGCGAACATCGGGTGCAGCGGCTCGATCGCCAGCCGGACGCCCCGCTCGTAGGCGTACGGGGCCAACTCGGCCAGCGCGTCGGCGATCCGCTCCCGCGCGGCACCCAAGTCCTTGTCCCCGTCCGGGAGTCCGCCGGAGACCAGGACCAGGGTGTCGGTGTTCACGCCCGCGGCCTCGTCGACCGCCGCCCGGTTGTCGGCCAGGGCGCGGGCCCGGCCGGCGGGGTCGGACGCGGTCAGGAAGCCGCCGCGGCAGAGGCTGGTGACCGTGAGGCCCGCGTCCTTCATCAGCCGCCCGGCGCGCTCGACGCCGTACTCCTGCACCGGGGCGCGCCACAGGCCCACGTTGCCGATGCCCGCCTTGGCGCAGCCCTCGACGAGCTCCGGAAGGGACAGCTGCCGGACCGTCTCCTGGTTGATGGAGAGGCGGGAGAGTTCGGCGGTCATCGGCTTCCTCCGTGGACGGTGAGCAGGGCGCGCATCCGGGCCTCGGCCAGCCCGGGGTCCGGGAACAGGCCCAGCCGGTCGGCCAGTTCGTACGCCTTCGCCAGGTGCGGCAGCGAACGGGCGGACTGGAGGCCGCCGACCATCGTGAAGTGGTCCTGGTGGCCCGCCAGCCAGGCGAGGAACACCACGCCGGTCTTGTAGAAGCGGGTCGGGGCCTGGAAGAGGTGGCGGGACAGCTCGACCGTGGGGTCCAGGACGGCCCGGAAGCCCTCGACGTCGCCGGTGTCCAGGACCCGTACGGCGTGGGCGGCCAGCGGGCCCAGCGGGTCGAAGATGCCGAGCAGGGCGTGGCTGAAGCCCCGCTCGTCGCCCGCGATCAGCTCGGGGTAGTTGAAGTCGTCGCCGGTGTAGCAGCGCACCCCGCCCGGGAGCCGGCGCCGTACGTCGATCTCGCGCTCGGCGTCCAGGAGCGAGATCTTGATGCCGTCGACCTTGTCCGGGTGTTCCGCGATGACCTTCAGGAAGGTGTCCGTGGCGGCGTCGAGGTCCGCGCTGCCCCAGTAGCCCTCCAGCGCGGGGTCGAACATCGGGCCGAGCCAGTGCAGGACGACGGGCTCGGTGGCCTGGCGCAGGAGATGGGCGTACGTCTCCAGGTAGTCCTCGGGGCCCTTCGCGGCGGCGGCCAGCGCGCGGGAGGCCATCAGGATGGCCTGGGCGCCGCTCTCCTCGACCAGGGCGAGCTGCTCCTCGTACGCGGCGCGCACCTCGGCCAGGGTGGCGGGGCCGGTGAGCTGGTCGGTGCCCACACCGCAGGCGATCCGGCCGCCCACGGACCTCGCCTCGGCGGCGGAGCGGCGGATCAGCTCGGCCGCTCCGGCCCAGTCCAGGCCCATGCCGCGCTGCGCGGTGTCCATGGCCTCGGCGACGCCCAGGCCGTGCGACCAGAGGTGGCGGCGGAAGGCGAGGGTGGCGTCCCAGTCGATGGCGGCGGGGTCGTCGGGGCTGATGTCGGCGCCCGGGTCGGCGACGACGTGGGCGGCGGAGAAGACCGTACGGGAGGCGAGCGGCGCCCCGGAGTGGGCCAGGTCGAGCGGGGTGGTCCGGGGCTCGTAGGGCCCCTGCGGGAGGTGGATGGTCACAGGCTCAGCTCCGGTACGTCGAAGCGGCGGCCCTCGGCCGACGACTTGAGGCCGAGCTCGGCGAGCTGGACGCCCCGGGCGCCGGCCATCAGGTCCCAGGTGTAGGGCTCGTCGAGGACGATGTGGCGGAGGAACAGCTCCCACTGGGCCTTGAAGCCGTTGTCGAACACGGCGTTGTCGGGGACCTCCTGCCACTGGTCGCGGAAGGACTCGGTGACCGGGAGGTCCGGGTTCCAGACCGGCTTGGGGGTGGCCGAGCGGTGCTGGACGCGGCAGTTGCGCAGGCCCGCGACGGCGGAGCCGTGGGTGCCGTCGACCTGGAACTCGACGAGCTCGTCGCGGTTGACGCGGACCGCCCAGGAGGAGTTGATCTGGGCGACGGCGCCGCCGGCCAGCTGGAAGGTGCCGTACGCGGCGTCGTCGGCGGTGGCGGCGTAGGGCTTGCCCTGTTCGTCCCAGCGCTGCGGGATGTGGGTCTGCACGTGCGCCGAGACGCTGGTGACCTGGCCGAAGAGCTCGTGCAGGACGTACTCCCAGTGCGGGAACATGTCGACGACGATGCCGCCGCCGTCCTCCGCGCGGTAGTTCCAGGAGGGGCGCTGGGCCTCCTGCCAGTCGCCCTCGAAGACCCAGTAGCCGAACTCGCCGCGCACGGAGAGGATCTCGCCGAAGAACCCGCCGTCGATGAGGCGCTTCAGCTTGAGCAGGCCCGGGAGGAAGATCTTGTCCTGGACGACGCCGTGCTTGATGCCGGCGTCACGGGCGAGGCGGGCCAGTTCGAGCGCGCCCTCGACGTCGGTGGCGGTGGGCTTCTCGGTGTAGACGTGCTTGCCGGCGGCGATGGCCTTCTTGATCGCGTCGACGCGGGCCGAGGTGACCTGGGCGTCGAAGTAGATGTCGATCGTCTCGTCGGCGAGCACCGCGTCCAGGTCCGTCGACCACTCGGTCAGCCCGTGCTGCTCGGCGAGGGCCTCCAGGGCGTGGGCGCGGCGGCCGACGAGGACGGGTTCGGGCCACAGCACGTCGCCGTCGCCGAGGTCGAGGCCGCCCTGCTCGCGGATCGCGAGGATCGAGCGCACCAGGTGCTGCCGGTACCCCATGCGTCCCGTGACGCCGTTCATGGCGATGCGCACTGTCCTGCGTGTCACGAAAGTTCCTCCATACAGCCGTAGCAAGCGCTTTCTATGCGGTATGACGCTAGCCTGCCGACAGTGGCCCGGACAAGGGGGGCCGCTCCAGAACTCCTCGGAGGAGAGCGATGACAGTCACCCTGGCGGACGTGGCGGCCCGCGCCCGGGTGTCCCCGGCCACCGTGTCCCGCGTGCTGAACGGCAACTACCCGGTGGCCTCGTCCACCCGGGAGCGGGTCCTGCGCGCGGTGGACGATCTGGACTACGTACTGAACGGCCCGGCCAGCTCGCTCGCCGCCGCCACGTCCGACCTGGTGGGCATCCTGGTCAACGACATCGCCGACCCGTTCTTCGGCATCATGGCCGGGGCGGCGCAGAGCGAGATCGGCGGCCCGGGCGACGGATCCGGCCGTGCGGGCGGCGAGAAGCTCGCGGTCGTCTGCAACACCGGCGGCTCCCCCGAGCGCGAACTCACCTATCTCACCCTGCTGCAGCGTCAGCGCGCCGCGGCCGTCGTCCTGACCGGCGGCGCCCTGGAGGACCCGGCCCACCAGGCCGCGATGGGGGTGAAGCTGGCCAAGCTGGCGGACGCGGGCACCCGGATCGTGTTCTGCGGGCGCCCTCCGCTGGCGGGCACCGACGCGGTGGCCGCCGCACTGGCCTTCGACAACCGGGGCGGCGCCCGGCGCCTCACCGAGCATCTGATCACCCTGGGACACCGCCGGATCGGTTACGTCGCCGGGCCCGTGGAGCGCACCACGACCCGGCACCGGCTGGAGGGCCACCGCGAGGCCATGAAGGCGGCGGGGCTGTACGGCGACGAGGAGAGCGTCACCGTGCACGGCCCGTACGACCGGAGTTCCGGTTACGACGCCACGCTCGAACTCCTGCGCCGCGAACCGGACCTGACGGCCGTCGTCGCCGCCAACGACACCGTGGCACTCGGTGCCTGCGCGGCGGTACGGGACCGGGGGCTCCGCATCCCCGAGGACATCTCGGTGGCCGGCTTCGACGATCTGCCGTTCTCGGTGGACGCCGTGCCCGCCCTGACGACCGTACGGCTGCCGCTGTTCGAGGCGGGGGCGCGGGCGGGCCGGCTGGCGATGGGCAAGGAGACGCCTCCGCCGGGCGGGATCGCGACCATCGAGGCGGAACTCATGGAGCGGGGGTCGACGGCGCCGCCTTCCCGCTGACCTCACCGCCCCGCCGGGCGCCGTACCCCGGCCGTACCCCGAAAGATGGGGGCGACTCCCCCATGTGCGGGACCCGGGGGCCCTCCAGGATGGGGCACGGGAGAGCCGCCGGGGCCTCCCTGGACCACCGGGGAGGTGAACGCGGTGAGGGAGAAGGAAGCGACCGGCGGTACGGCGACGTCGGACGGCGCGGGCGGCGAGGACCACGCCCCCGTGCCCGACACCGCCGGCCTCTTCGGCCTTCGGGAGCACGGCGAACCGTGGTGGGCCGCCGGCACGGTCGGACCGCGTCCGGCGGCCGAGCCCGAGTGGGCCGGCTTCGCCCGGGAGGCCGTCGGCCTGGCGCCGCGCTCGGCGCGGATCGAGGAACGCGCCTACCCGGACCTGACCGGATTCGTCCTGGTGATCGCCCCGTTCGCCGCCCGGGCGGCCGACCGGATGGTGTCCGCGGTGTCCGACGGCGGCTCGCGGCCGGGATCGACCGCCTGCTCCACCGGTGTGCTGGACGGCTTCCGGCGTGACGTGGAACGGCGCCTGGCCGTGCTGGCCGCCCGGACCCTCGTGTCGGAACTGCACGACGCGCGGGTCGGCGGCAGGCTGACGGGCCCGGGGCCGGGTGAGCGCTTCCGGGACTTCCTGCGGCTGACCGCGAGCCGGCCCGGCCTCGCCTCGCTGGTCACCACCTATCCGGTCCTCGCCAGGGTCCTCGCGCAGGCGGCCATGAACGCGGCGGACGCGTTCGCCGAGATGCTCGGCAGGCTCGCCGCGGACCAGGGCTCCCTCGCCTCCTCGACGGTCCTCGGGGAGCGGAGCGCGGGACGCCTCACCGACTACGGGCCGCACACGCTGACCGAGGTCGGGACGGGTACGGGCGACAGTCACCGCGGAGGCCGGTCGGTGATGCTGCTGCGGTTCGCCGACGGCACCCGGCTGGTCTACAAGCCGCGCCCGCTCGCCGCGCACCGGCACTTCGACGCCCTGGTGCGATGGTTCAACTCCCTGGAGGGGACGCCCGGTCTGCGGGTGCCCCGGGTCCTGGACCGGGGCGCGTACGGCTGGGCCGAGTTCGTCGAGGACGCCCCCTGCCGATCGGCGGCCGGGACCGAGCTCTTCTACCGCCGCCTGGGTGCGCTGCTGGCCCTGCTGCACGTCCTGGACGGCACGGACCTGCACCACGAGAACCTCGTCGCGTGCGGGGCACATCCCGTCCTGGTCGACGTGGAGACGCTGTTCCATCCGCCCCTGACACAGGTTCCGCCCGCCGACCCGGCCGCGCGTGCCCTGTACAGCTCGGTGCACCGTGTCGGACTGCTCCCGCAGCTCCTGGTCGGGGACACCACCGCGCTGGACATGTCCGCGGTCGGCGGTGGCCGGGCGGCCTCCTCGCCGCTGGAGACGGCCTCCTGGGCGGCGGCGGGCACCGACACCATGCGTCTGGTGCGGACCACCGGGCGGTTCGGCGCGTCGGCCAACCGCCCGACCCTGGACGGGACTCCGGCCGATCCGTTCCGGTTCACCGACGCCCTGTGCGACGGCTTCCGCGCCGCGTACACCGCTGTCAGCGGGTCGCGCGCCGAACTTCTCGGCCCCGGCGGCCTGCTGAGGCTCTTCGCGGACGACGAGACCCGCTTCGTGCCCAGGCCCACCTGGACGTACGCCACGCTGCTGCACGAGTCCACCCATCCGGATCTGATGCGCGACGCCGCCGAGCGCCAGCAGGTCTTCGCGCTCCTGCGCACCGGCGCCCTCGGCACCCCCGCGCTGGCCGGCCCGGAGGACGAGGAGATCGCGGAGCTGTGGCAGGGCGACGTCCCGGTGTTCACCACGCGTCCGGACTCCACCGAGGTGTGGAGCGGCTCCGGGCGCGGGATGCGGGGACCCGCCGGGCCCACCGGGCTGGAGCGGGTGGAGGCGAAGATCCGGGCCCTGGACACGGTGGACCGGCTGGACCAGGAACGGATCATCCGTGCGGCCATGGTGAGCACCTCCACCGAGCCCCCGCACGGCGCCACCGGGTCCGTGCGGCCCAGGACCGAGGCAACCGCGCCGGAGCCCGAGCGGCTGCTGTCCGCCGCCCGTTCGGTGGGTGACCAGCTCGTCTCGCTCGCGTATCACAGCGGCAGCCGGACCAACTGGATCGGCCTGGAGCTGCTCGGCGAGCGCTACTGGCGTCTCACGCCGCTGGCGGCCGACCTGGCGGGCGGCTACACCGGCCCCGCGCTGTTCCTCGCGCAGCTGGCGTCCCTGACCGGCGCCGCCCGGTACGCGGACGCGGCGCGGGCCGCGCTGGCACCCCTGCCGGGCCTGCTGGACGCGCTGCACCTGCGCGGGGACGACCTCGGGATGCTCGGTTCCGGCGCCTTCTCCGGCCTCGGGGGCATCGCCTACGCGTTGACCGAGGTCGGGACGCTGCTGGACGACAGCCGGGTACTGGACTGGGCGGGGCCCGCCACGCGGCTCGCCCGCGCGGCGAGTTCGGCCGAGGAGGGGCTCGGGGTGCGCGGCGGTGCGGCCGGGGGGCTGGTGTCACTGCTCGCCGTGCACCGCGCCACCGGACGGACCGAGGCCTGGCACGGCGCCGAGCGGTGCGCCGAACGTCTCGTGGCGACGGCACCGCCCACGTCCGGGGGCTTCGCGGACGGGGCGGCGGGCGTCGGCTGGGCACTGCTGCGGTTCGCCGGGGCGGGGGGCGGCCCGCGCCACCGGAACGCCGGGCTGGAGGCCCTGCGGGCTGCCGTACGGGGCGCCGGGAGCGGCCGCGCCTGGTGCGAGGGGACGTCGGGGGTCGCGCTCGCGGTCGCCGACAGCCCCGAGGCACTGGCCGATCCGGAGCTGCGCGACTGGCTCGCGGAGCACGCCGGTGACGTGGCCCGGGCCGCGCCCCAGACGGACGACAGTCTGTGCCACGGGGAGCTGGGCGTACTGGAACTGCTCGGTCATGCCTCCCTGCCCGGCCTGCGCCCCCACTGGCTGCGCCGGACCGGCACGCTGCTGGCCGCCGCCGACCGGGCGCAGTCGCACTGCGGGACGCCCGGACACGTACCTCACCCCGGGCTGCTCACCGGCCTGTCGGGCATCGGACACGGGCTGCTGCGGGCGGGGTTCCCCGACCGCGTCGGGCCGGTACTGCTCGTGCGCCACTCAACGGGGGCCGACCTGACCCACGTACCCATGACGTTCTCGACCAACGACCAGAAGACGAGGCAGAGATGACGCAGATCAGCGAGTCGGCCGGATACGTGGACACCACCGCGGCGCACGAGGGCGCCTTCGAGCACCCGGCGGGCCGGATATCGCTGGGGGACAACGGCGGCCTGGGTCTGAGAAGCAGACTCCTGAGCGCCTCGGACGGGGACGTCGTCAACGGCCCCGACCTGCCCTGGACGACGTTCACCGTCCCGATGTGACCGTTTCCCGCCACCGTGCACGTCATGAGGCGAATGTGCCTACTGCCGCACTCTGTACGGCTCCAGTAGCCTGCGGCCATGCGTGCGAATTCGCCGGTCGTCGTCGGACGTGACGAGGAGATCGGTCTGCTGAGCAGCGCCCTGGACGCCGCACGACGGCGTTCGGGGCGCGCGCTGTTCCTCGTCGGGGAAGCGGGGATCGGCAAGTCCCGGCTGGTGGGCGAATGCGCCTACCGGGCCTACGGACTGGGCATGCCGGTGCTGCGCGGGCGGGCGGGCTCCACCGGCCTGATCGTGCCGTTCCGGCCCCTGGTGGAGGCCCTGTCGTCCCACTTCCGTGCGGCGGGCACGCCGAAGGATGCGGAACTCGCGCCGTACCACCCCGCGTTGGCCAGGCTGGTCCCGGAGTGGCGGAGCGGGGCCTCGGCCGGTTACACGGAGACCGTGGTCGAGCTGGCGGAGGCGCTGCTGCGACTGCTGTCGGTCCTCGGCCGGGACACCGGCTGCGTGGTGCTGCTGGAGGATCTGCACGACTGCGACACGGAGACCGTCGCGGTGGTGGAGTACGTCGTCGACAACCTGGCGGACCTCCCGGTCCTGCTGCTGGGCACCCTGCGCCCGGAGCAGGGGGCCGCCCTGGACCTCGTACGCTCCGCCGAGCAGCGCCACACCGCGACCGTGGTGGAGTTACGCGGGCTCGGCGACGCGCACGTACGGACCCTGACCGGGGCGTGTCTGGAGACGCCGCCCGAGCTGATACCCGACGCGGTCCTGCGACGTCTGGTCGAACGCGCGGCGGGCAACCCCTACCTGGTCGAGGTGCTGCTCGACGACCTCCTCGACACCGGCAGGCTGCGGCGCACGGAGTCCGGATGGGAGGCGGCGGACCAGCCGGACGGAGGTCTCCCGTCGCGCATCCTGCGGAGCTGGGCGCACCGGCTTGACCGGATGGACGAGCCGGTGCGGGACCTGCTGCTGACGGCGGCGACCCTGGGCGGCCAGTTCTCCGTGGCCGTGCTCCAGACCGTCACCGGGCTGGAGGACCGGGCCCTCTTCACCCACCTGCGGTCCGCGGTCGAGACCGGTGTGATCGCCCCCGACGGGGCGGCCCCCGACCGCTACACCTTCCGGCACACCCTCACCGCCGAGGCGCTGGTCTCCTCGCTCGCTCCGGCCGAGCGCGCCGCGCTCGCCCGCCGTGCCGCCGCGGCGATCGAGCAGTCGGGGGAGCCGCTCGACGAGGACCGCCGGCAGCTCGTGGCCTCGCTGGAGCTCGCCGCGGGCAACCGCGCGCGGGCCGCGCTCCGGTTCGCCGAGGCGGGCCGGCGGATGCTCGCGTCGGGTTCGCACGGTTCGGCCGTGGTGCTGCTGGAGCGTTCCCTCTCCCTGGCGGCGGACACCGATCTCGCGGCCGTCACGGAATCCCTGGCGGTGGCCCGGGCCGAGGGCGGCGACCTCGACGGGGCCCTGGCCCTGGCCGACGGACTGCCGCCGCTGCCCGCGGGCTCGGAGGCGGCCGCCCGGCGCGGGGACGCCCACCTCCAGATCGCCTGGGTGGCGGTCATGGCGGAGCGCGCCGAGGACACGGCACGTCAGATCGCCGCCGCGCGGGTCCTGTTCGGCCCCATGCCGTCCCCTGCCCGTCGCGCCTCGCTCGCCGTCGTGGACGGTCATCTGTCCCTGCTCCCCGGGGAGGACCGGCGGGAGCAGGAGGCAGCCGAACGGACCGCGCTCGATGCCGCGGGGACGGCCGAGGCGGAGGGGCTCCCGGTCGTGGCCTGCCAGGCCTGGCAGTTGCTCGCGCTGCTCCACCGGGAGCGGGGCTTCGACGCCGCCGACGCGTGCCTGGAGCGGATGCTGGCCCTGGCCACCGAGCACTCCCTGCCGCTCTGGAGGGTGGAGGCGCTGGTGCGCCTGGGGGTGAACGGCTTCATGCGGACCGGTGACGCGGCCCGCCTGCACTCGGCTCGGGCGGCCGCGGCGGAGCTGGGTTCCCTGCTGCTGGCACAGACGGTCGACGGGCTGCTCGCGATGAACGCGGTGATGTGCGCTCGGTGGGACGAGGCGGAGGCGATCACCGCACGGTCGGTCGAGGCGAGCGCCAGGATCGGCAACCACGGCGCGCACCGCTATCTGCTGCTGGCCGGAGCGGCGGCCGCGGCGCACCGGGGCCGCCGGCGGGAGACGGACCGGGCCCTCGTCGCGTTCCGCAGGGCGGGTGGGGAGCAGTCCGCGCTCGTGCCCCTGCGGCTGGGGTTCTGCGGGGCGATCGGGGCGCTGCTCGAGGAGGACCGCCCGGCCGCCGCGGCGGCGCTGGACGCCGCCCTGGACTGGGAGCGCGACCATCCCAGCTACTACTACCTGAGCGGCCGCTACGGACTGCGCCCGCTGCTGCGGGTGCTGGCGGGCGACGCGGCGCGCGGGGAGTACGAGGAGGCGGCCGGGGCGCCCGGCGCCGCTCTGGCCTGGAACCGGCAGTTCCTCGAACTGACGGAGGCGGTGCTGCTCGGCAGGGAGGGCGACCCCGCGGGTGCCGCGCGGCGGATGGGGTTCTTCCACGCCCGGTCGGAGGCCTTCCCGGTGGCACGTCATCTCGGTCTGCGGCTGGTCGCGGACGCGGCGCTCGCCGACGGGTGGGGCGAGCCGGTCGTGTGGCTGCGCACCGCCGAGGAGTTCTTCCACTCGGCCGGGGTGCAGCCGGCGGCTGCGGCGTGCCGGGCGGCGCTGCGGCAGGCGGGGGTGAGCGTGACCCAGCACCGCGACGGACGGGACCGGATCCCTCCGCCGCTGCGGACCAACGGGGTGACCCCGCGCGAGTACGAGGTGTTCGTGCTGCTGGCGGACCGGCCGGGCAACCAGCAGATCGCCCGGCGGCTGTCCATCTCGCCCCGCACGGTGGAGAAGCACCTGGCCAGCCTGCTGAGCAAGACGGGCCGGGCGGACCGTACGGCCCTGTGCGAGTTCGCCGCGGAGTGCGTGGTCGACCTGCCCTGAGCGGGCGTTCCCCCCGTCCGGAGGGCCGGGGCGGGCGCTCCCCTCCCTCCGGATGGGGGGGGGACGGGCCGTCAACATGGGGGCATCGGACGGCGGGGGTCGGGTGCGCCACCGGGAAGATGCGGGGCGGTCACCGATGCGGCCCGTTCCGCGTCGCGGCAGCATCGGCAGGGTACGGCAGCTCGTCGCCCCTCCCCCGGCCAGGAGGCCCGCTGATGCCCCTTCCCTCCGCCCGCACCGGCTCCCCCGGCGCGGTGTACTTCTCGCTGCTCGGGCCGCTCTCGGCGGTGATCGACGGCAGGCCGCTGCCGCTCGGACCACGCAAGCAGCGGCTGGTCCTGGCCACCCTGCTGTCGCGGCCCAACACCCCCGTTCCGGTGGACGTGCTCACCGACGTGGTGTGGCCGGAGGGCCCGCCGCGTACCGCGCGCAAGAACCTCCAGGTCTATGTCAGCGCCGCCCGGGCACTCTTCGGGGCCGTGGACGGCGACGACCGGGGCAGGGTGGTGCACGACTGCGGCGGCTACCGGCTGCGGGTGGAGGAGGGGGAGCTGGACACCCTGCGCTTCCGGACGCTGGCCCGGGCGGGCCGGGCGGCGAGCGAGCGGGGCGACCTGCGCACCGCCGCCCGGCTGCTGCGGGAGGCGCTCGACCTGTGGGGGGAGCGTCCGCCGCTGCACGACCTCCGTGATTCCGCCGGGGTCGCGGAGGAGGCCGAACGCCTGGAGGCCCGCTGCCTCACGGTCTACGAGGACTGGGCCGAGGCCGAGATCGAGACGGGCCGCGCGGGCGTCGCGGTGGACGGCCTGAGGGACCTGGTCGAACGCCACCCGTTCCGGGAGCGGTTGCGGGCCGCGTGGATGAACTCCCTGCACCAGACGGGCCGTCAGGCGGAGGCACTGGCGGTGTACGACGACTACCGGCAGCTGCTCGCCCGGGAGCTGGGCCTGGAACCCAGTCCGGCGATGGCGGGCCTGTACCGGGCGATGCTCGGCGAGGGCCGGGCCTCGCGGGCCTCCGCTCCCCGGAGCGCGGCGGGCGGTGCGTCACTGCCGGCGGACAGCAGGCACTTCACCGGCCGCGAGGACGAACTGGCGCGGCTGCTCGATGTGTCGGGGAGCCCGGAAGGCGCCGTGCTGGTCGTCTCCGGCCCGGCCGGTGTGGGGAAGTCGGCCCTGGCCGTCCGGGCGGCCCACCTGCTCGCCGACAGCTTCCCCGACGGGCGGGTCCACGTGAGGGCGCGCCGGGAGGACGGCGTGCCCCGTTCCCGCAACGACATGCTCGACGAGCTGGGGCGGCTGTGCGGGGTGGGCGTTCCCGGCCGGCCGGACCCCGCGCAGGCCGGGAACGCCTGGCAGGACTGGCTGTCGCGGCACCGGGCGCTGATCGTGCTGGACGACGTGGCGGACGAGGCGTCGGTGCGCGGGCTGCTGCCCCGGGCCGGGCGGAGTTCGGTGCTGCTGACCGCCCGCGGTCAGCTCGCCGGTCTGGAGGCCGTGCACCGGACGGCGCTCGCCGCCCCCGGCGAGGACGAGGCGCTGGAGCTGCTGGGGACGCTGATCGGAGGGGACAGGCTGCGGACGGACCGGGCCTCCGCGATGCGCATCGTGCGGGCGTGCGGGGCCCTGCCGTTGGCGGTGGCGGTGAGCGGGATGCGGCTCGCGGTGCTGCGGCACCTTCCGCTGGCGGAGTACGCGGACCGGCTCGACGACCCGGCGGCGGCCCTGGACGAGCTGGTGGCCGGGGACGTGTCCGTACGCGCCCGGCTCGCCGCGGGCTGGCGGGACCTGGGGGCCCGTGACCGGGGGGCGCTGGCCCGGGTCGCGGGGCTCGCGGAGGACGGCGGCTTCACGCTGGAGCGGGCGATGTCGGCGCTGGACCGCGACGAGCGGGGCACGATCCGCGCGGTCGAGTCGCTCATCGACGCCGGTGCGGTGACCTCCCCCGCGGGCGAGGTCACCGCGCACGCGGCGCTGTACGAGGTGCCCCGGCTCCTCTGTCTGTACGTCCGTGAGGAGACGGGCCCCGAGGGAGCCGGCGCACGGGAACCGGCGCTCTCCCCCGGGAGCGGTGCTTCCCGTCCCCTCAGCCGAGGGTGAGCAGGTCCAGCAGGCCGGGGAGGCTCCCGCCGGCCCGCCGGTCCCCGGGCCCGCGTCCCCCGGCGCCCCCGTCGCGCCCTCCGGACAGGAAGTGCAGGGCGAGCAGCAGGCCCGCCGCCCCCGTGCCGAGGTCGGCGGAGAAGCGCCGCAGCGTCGAACCGGGGACGAGCAGCCGGTCCCCGTCGGCGACGAGGTGCCAGGCGAGGTTGCGCACGGAGGCCAGGACTCCCGGGCCGGTCCGGGTCACGGGGTCGAGCTGGCCGGCCGCGGCCGCGAGGCCGGCGCGCCCGGTGAACAGCCCCGGCTCACGGACGAATTCCATCGCGCAGCCCTGGGCCACGCCCGGGATCAGAGCGCTCAGTTCCTCGTCCTCGTACCGGGCGGTGTACAGCTGGGAGACCAGTGCGACACCTGAACTGCCCTGTCCGAGATAGAGCAGATGGCGCTGCCCGTCCTTCACCTGGAGCGAGCCGTCGTCCATCGTGACGAGGTGTGCGGCCTCGCGCCCCAGGGCGGTGCGGGCGGCCCGGCGCAGCCAGTCCTCGCCGGTCAGCGCGTGCAGTTCGAGGAGGAGCAGGGCGGCTCCGCTCAGTCCGCGCAGCAGTCCGGCCGACTCGGGCAGCCGCATGCCGTCCACCTGTTCGCCCCGTACCAGCCGGTCCAGGTCCCGGGCGGTGCGCAGGGCGTCGTCGACCAGCCGGGGGTCGGGGGCCGCACCGTCCGCCCGGGCCATGCGCAGGGCGGCGAGCGCGGTTCCGGCCCGCCCGGTGAGCAGATCCGCCGAGGTGTTCGCCGGTGCGAGGCACGTCGCGCGCTCCCACACCTCGCGTCCCTGTCCGGCACGGCCCAGGAGGGAGAGCACCAACGCGGCACCGGGCAGCCCGTCGTAGAGTCCGCCGGCCCCTGCGGGGTCCCGGCGCAGCGCGGCCGCCGCGAGCCAGTCGGTCCACTCCGCGGGGACGGGGGCGCCGGTCCGGTGCAGGGCGTACAGGACGCCCGCCGCACCGTTCACGAGGTCGGTGCCGCCGGTGGCGAAGAGGTCGGGGCCGCCCGGGAAGAGGCGGTCCGCCCGTCCGGGTGTGGCTCCGGCGTGGATCCCGGCCAGCAGGCGGGTGCGGAGGCCGGCCCAGTCCACCTCCGGCCCCTCGAACAGGGCGGCCACCTCGTCCTCACGCCGTCGCGAGGCGTCCGGACCGGGGAGGAGTGCCGGCCTGCGGGGGCCCGCCCCGGCCGGGAGCGCGTACCTCCGCCGGGCCCAGCGCTCCAGGGTGAGGGCCTTCGCCCGCTCCAGTCCGGCCATCTCCATGACCGGCATCAGCATGCTGAGCCAGGTCGCCCAGAGGGCGTAGGCGTCGGCCTCCGCCCCGGGGGTGCCCTGCGGCGCCTGGAGGCCCTGGGCGCCGGCCAGCGGGGTGTCCGTGTCGTCGAGCGAGGTGGCGTACTCGAAGTCGACGAGGGCGATCCGCCCGTCGGGCCGGACGATGATGTTGGAGGGGTGCAGATCGCCGAAGCGCAGGCCACGCGCGTGGATCGCCTCCAGGGCCCGCGAGAGCTCACCGGTCACCGACTCGGTCCAGGCGACGTAGGGGGCGAGTTCGTCCGCCGAGTCCGCCCCGCGTACGAGGGCGAAGCGGGCGACGATCTCCTCCAGCAGGGTGTTCCCCTCGATGTGCTCCTCGATCAGGAAGTGGTGCTCCCACACGGTCCGCACCCCGTACACCCGGGGTACGCAGTCGAGTCCGGCCAGCGCCGTCAGCGCCCGGTGCTCGCGGTGCAGGCGGGTGACGGCGTCGTCGCCCGCGCCGTCGAGTCCGCAGTGCGGACGTGCCTCGCGCAGCACCACGCGCCGCCCCGTCCCGGTGTCCTCGGCGAGGTAGATCCCGCCGGCGTTGGAGAACTGGAGGGCTTCGGTGACCTTGTACGGGAAGGTGTCGTCGCGGGCGGCGGCGCGCGCCGCGAGATGGGGCCGCAGGGCGGCGGGGACCTCGACCCAGGGGGGTGTCCGGAAGACCACCCCGCGTTCGTCCGGGACCAGTTCTCCGGAGGGATTCCGCAGCGCGAGGACCTGCCGCCCGTCGGCGTCGGCGCACCAGCGGGGGACGAAGGCCCCGTAGCGTGTGTAGACCGGTGCGTCGCCGATCCGCAGGTCGCTGAGGACGTAGGGGCCGCTGCGTCCCGCCAGCGCCCGGGAGAGTTCCCCGGCGAGCGCGAGGAACACGGTCTCGTCGGGCGGGTACGCGGCGATGAACTTGCCCGCGCCGCTGCGGTGCATGTACTTGTCCGCCATCAGCAGCAACGCCTTCTCGCTGCGCAGGAATTTGAAGGGCACCCCGTGGCGGAGGCAGATCCGGGCGGTGTCCCGCAGGGTGGCCTCGGCCTCGCCGGGGACGGTGGACACATGGATCTTCCAGCCCTGCTCGGCCGGCTCCACCCCCTCGGGCACCAGCGAGGTCCACAGCCCCACGGCCTCGCGGCGCCAGCCCTCCGGGGGCGGATCGGTGTCGAGCCGGTAGCGGGACTCCTCGTCGGGCAGCCGGGCCGGGGTGTCGAAGTACGTACGGTCGGCGAGGCAGTACAGCTGGGTCTCCTGGGTGCCTGGCACGCTCGGCCCTCTCTTCTCGAAGCCCGCGGGACGCACGGACGGTGGCGGTGGGGCGGCTGGGTCCTCTCCCGCGGATCAGTCACCGGGGGCGGCGCGTCTCGCGACGGCCGGTGTGTGGTCGGGTCCCGCCGGGGCCACGGGACCGTCCGCCGCCCGCGCGGGCCCGGTGGCCGGCTCCGGCGCGTCGGCGGGCCCGGCCTCGCGGGGCGGGGCGGGCTCCGCGCGTGCCGAGGGGGCGAGCGTGACCACGAGGGCGGACAGGGCCAGCACGCAGCCGGTGAGCGCGAACGCCCAGCGGGCGCCGAAGGCGGTCAGCAGCGCTCCCCCGGCCAGCGGTCCGAACGGCTGGACCATCGAGGACAGGAATCCCGCCGCGCTCTGGACCCGGCCCACCCGGTCCTCGGGGGTCACGACGAGGAGCTTCGAGAGGAAGCCGATGCTGGCGACGGTCGAGAGGCACATGCAGAGCGCGCACATCAGCCCCGCGACCAGGGGCCGGCCGACCCAGGCCATCACCCCGGCGGCGGCGACGCACGTCCAGCAGGTGGCGACGATCAGGAGCCTGGAGTGCCGTTCGGGGCTGATGCGCGGGGCGATCAGCGCCCCGGCCAGGGCCCCCGCGGAGACACAGGTGATGACGAAGCCGCCGCCGATCCCCGACGTGCCCCCGTCGGAGAAGGCGGTCAGGGCGGTGAAGGTCAGCGCCCCGAAGGCGAAGTTCATGCCCAGGCCGAACACGAGCAGGACCGTACGCAGATAGGGCAGTCCCCACAGGAACGTGAGGCCCGCGAGGAGTTCACGCCGGCTGAACACCGCACCCGCCTTCGCCCTGGCCCGGGAGCGGGTGCGGACGAGGGCCACGCAGACGGTCGACAGGAGCAGCCCCAGTGCCTCGGCCGCGAACGGCAGGGCCGGGTGGAGGCCGAACAGCGCGCCCCCGACGAGGGGTCCGACGAGCCGGGCCGTCTGGCTGCGGGCCTGGAGCCGTGCGGTGGCGGTGCCCATCTGGTCGGCCGGGACGACCGCGCGCATCAGGCCGAAGACGGCGGGTGCGTAGACGCTGCTGATCACCGCGCCCGCGGCCGCGACGAGCAGGACGAGGGGCATGGGGGCGTGCCCGAACCACACGGCCGTCGCGAGGGCGGTGACGACGGTCAGGCTGCCGACGTCGCAGAGCCTCATCAGCCGGCGGCGTTCGACGCGGTCCGCCATGACCCCGCCGGGCAGCATGGTGATCAGCACGGCTCCTACGGACACCGTCCCGACGGCCCCGGCCTGCACGGCGGAACCGGTCTCCTTCAGCACCAGCAGGGGAAGGGCGAGGGCGGTCATCTGCCCGCCCAGAACGGCGAAGAGGCCGCTCAGCCAGAGCAGCCTGAAATCCCTGTTGCCGCGCAGCGGCGTGGTCATCGTGAACTCCCGTGGGTGGTCGGGGCCGTGGCGAGGGGGAAGCGGCCCGGGGCGGTACGGGCCGGAAGCGACGGCGGGGCGGCTCCGTCACGACGGAACCGCCCCACATCACCGGCCGGCCGGGCGCCACGGCGGGAGGACCTGCCCCGGCCTCCGTGGCGCCGCCCCGGTGCGTCCGGTCAGTTCTCGAGGACGACGCTGATCACGCTGACGCAGCTGCCCGGAGCCACGACCTTGTCGACGGCCGTCTCCTGGAGGTCCAGTACGGAGTGCGCCTCGACCTCGGGGGTCTCGTCGTTGTTGTCGTCGGCGGCGGGCTTGGTGTTCTCGGCCATGGTGGTCTCCGTCCACTCGTGACTGCACTGGTTCCGGGGGCCCTGAGGTGCCGGGTTTCCGGTGCGGCGGGCCGTTGCCCGCCGTTGCCGAGAAAATTAGGAGGGCCCGCCTGGCGATCGCTTCGGCGGCGGTATGGCTCCGGTATCGGCCCAGTTCAGGGCCGTTCCGTGCGCCGCACCCGGCTTCCGTGGCGGTCCCGGGATCCTGCCTGAGCTGCGCCCATACCGTTCCTGAAGCATCGGTGGACCGTCGTCGAACCGCCGCCCCGCAGCCTGGGTGCACTTCGCGTACGCCGGTGGGTCCACGGGAAACGGTCCCTCCGCGCGCACGCTCCGGCCCCGAGAAGGAGGCGGCCCCGCATGGAACTCGGCGAACTCGTCGGCCGGCGGCCCTTCCCCGCCGCCGGCCTGCTGATCGGCCTCACCCGGCGCTGCCCGCTGAGCTGCGCCCACTGCTCGACCGGCTCGTCCCTGACGACGCGGGAGGAACCGGAGGCCGGCAGCCTGGTGCGCTTCGTCGGCTCGTTCACCCGGGAGAACCGTCCCGACGTGGTGATGCTGACCGGTGGCGAACCGCTGCTGCTGCCCGCGCTCGTCGAGGAGCTGAGCGCCCGGGCCCGCGCGGCCGGATCGCGTACGGCGCTGCTCAGCGGCATGTTCTTCGCCCGGTCCCGGGGGATCCCGCCGCCGGTCCTGCGCGCGATCAGGGGTGTGGACCACTTCTCCGCCAGCCTCGACGCCCACCACGAGCGGGAGGTCCCCCGGGCGGACGTGTTCCGCGCGGTGCACCGGATCCGGGAGACGGGTGTGGCGGTGAGCTTCCACCTCACCGGCCGGGGGGCGGACGACCCCTATCTCGCGGACATCACCCGCGCCGTCGACACGGAGTTCGGCGGGCAGGTCCCCTCGCTGGTCAACGAGGTGCGGGCGTTCGGGCGGGCCTCCTCCTGGGCCGCCCCCGCCCGCACCGGTCCGGAGGCCGGCACGGTGTCACCGTGCGCCATGGCCGCCTGGCCGGTGGTCGCCTTCGACGGCGCGGTACTCGCCTGCTGCAACCAGGACACCGTGGACCTGCGGCCGGCCCCCGCCCACCTGTACCTCGGGCACGTCGGCACCGACGACTGGGCGACCGTACGCGGCCGGGCCCTGGAGTCACCGGTGCTGCGCATGATCCGCACGGTCGGCCCCGCCCATCTGGCCGCGCGTGCGGCGGCCTCCCCCGGCGGCGCGTCGTACTGCCAGGGCTGCCGTGCCCTGGGGTCGGACGACAGGGTGGCGGAGGAGGCCCGTTCGGTGGCGGCGGGGGCCGCCGGGGCGCTGCTGGACCTGGCCGCGGCGCGCCGCGGGGCGGCGGAGGGGCCGGTGGGCGTCGTACGGCACCACGGCTGCGCCGCCTACGCCCCGCTGGTCCTGGCCCGCGTTCCCGCCGGGGGCGGTGCCCGGTGAGCGCCCCCGGGCCGAGCTCCTCGGCGCGGCTGCGGGTCACCCTGCGCCTGCTGGACGCGGAACTGCTGGACGCGACGGAGCACATGTGGCGCCCCGAGGAGCTGCTGCCGCGCTACCGGCGCTACCTGTGCACCATGCACGCCGTGGTGCGGGCCTCGGTCCCGCTGATGCGACGCGCCCTGGAGCGGGCCACGCTGCTGGACGTCCGCGGCGACCCGCTGGCCGGGCCGCTCGTGGCGTACCTGCGCGAGCACATCCTGGAGGAGGAGGGCCACGACGCCTGGCTGCTGGAGGACATCCTCGCGGCGGGCTCGCTGCCGGGGCACGCGCTCGGTCCGATGCCCTCGCCGGTCGTCGCCTCGCTCGCCGGCTCCCAGTACTACTGGGTCGAGCACCACCACCCGGTGGCCCTGCTCGGCTACATCGCGGTGCTGGAGGGTTACGCGCCCGCCCCGGACCTGACGTCCCGGATCGCGGCGGCGACCGGCCTGCCGGACGCGGCCCTGCGGACGGTGCGGGAGCACGCGGCACTGGACACGGGTCACCTGGACGAGTTGTACGCGCTGCTGGACCGGCTGCCGCTGACCCGTGGTCAGGAGTCCGACGTGACGGTCAGCGCCATGCACTCCCTCGACGCGCTCACCCGGCTGTTCGTCCGGCTCGGGCGCTCCGCGGCGGCACCGCCGCCCCGGGGGGCCGGACCCTCCACACCGACGGGAGTCACCCCATGACCCGACCATCCGAAGGCAACGGCACCCCCCGGGCGCCCGGGGACGGTGGACGTCCGCCGCTGCCCGACGCGTTGTACGAGGCCGGCCTGCCGGTGGACATGCTCACCGACGAACAGCGCCTCGTGCTCAGCGAACTCACGGAGGAGGAGCTCGCCGTGCTGCTCGACATCAAGAGCCGGCTGGACGCGGTGGAACCCGAGGTCCAGGCGCACGGCGAGATCGCCGGCGGCGCCCTGTTCTGAGTGGTTCCCGGGCGGGGGCGGGGCCGGTGCGCCGGCCCCGCCCTCCCGTCAGCAGCGCGGCCCCGTCCCCGGAGAGAAGGGAACGTCATGAACTGCACCACGTGCCGCCAGGACCTGCCCCAGGACGCCAGGTTCTGCTCGTCCTGCGGGACGCCGTGCGCCGTCGCGGCCGCGCCCGGGGAGGACGAACGCAAGCCGGTGACGGTGCTGTTCTGCGATCTCGTCGGCTCCACCGCGCTGTCGGGAGTGCTGGACCCCGAGACCCTGCGCACCGTGACGCTGCGGTACTTCGAGGCGATGAGCGCACAGATCGTGGCCCGGGGCGGTACTCCGGAGAAGTTCATCGGAGACGCCGTGATGGCGGTGTTCGGTGTGCCCGTGGTGCGGGAGGACGACGCCCGCCGGGCGCTGGCCGCCGCTCTGGGCATGCGGGACGCGCTGGCCGAGCTCAACGAGGAACTGCGCGCCACCCTCGGTATCACGCTCGCCACCCGGGTCGGTGTCAACACCGGCCAGGTGGTGGCCGGCGGCGACGCGTCGGCCCGTCAGGCGCTGGTGTCCGGGGAGACCGTGAACATCGCGGCGCGGCTGGAGCAGCACGCCGGGGCGGGTGAGATCCTCCTCGGCCCCGACACCCTGCTGGCCGCCGGGCCCACGGTCTCCGCCGAGCCCACCGGGCCGCTCCGGCTGAAGGGCAAGCAGGACAGTGTGGAGGCCTACCGGCTGCTGGCCCTGGGAGCGGACGATCCGGAGCTGCTGCGCCGCTTCGACGTGCCCTTCGTCGGGCGCCGCGCCGAGCGGGACGCACTGGACGCGGCCCTGTCGGACACCGTGCGCGCGGGGCGGGCCGGTCTGCTGCGCGTCATCGGCGAGCCCGGCATCGGCAAGACCCGGCTCGTACGGGAGTGGCTGGCCCGGCGGTCCGCCTCGGGGGCCCTCTCCTACGGCGCCGGCCGGTGCCGCGGAAACGGGGACCGAGGCACGCTCACCCCGCTCGCCGACGCCCTGCGCGGCCTGCCGGCCCTCTCCGTCCGCCAGGAGGCCCGTGCGGCCGACGACGCGACGGCGCTGCTGTCGGCCGGGCTGCTGCGCGACGGCACGCCGAACGCGCCGTTCGAGGACATGTGCGCCGCGCTGGCGACGGCGCTGGGCCGTGCGGCCCGGGACAGGCCCTTCGTGCTGGTGCTCGACGACACGCACGAGGCGGCGCCCCTGCTGACGCGCACCCTGGAACGGCTGGCCGACGGCTCGGGGCCCGCCGGTGTGCTGATCGTCTGTGTGGGCCGGCCGGACGGGACGGCCGGCTCCGGGGACTGCCTCCAGCTCGCGGGACTGCCCCGTGAGGAGAGTGCCCGGCTCGCCGGCCTGCTGACGCGGCTCGACGGCGGCGCGGGGCCGGTGGACGAGCATCTCCTGTCCCGGGCCGAGGGCAATCCGCTTCATCTGGAACAACTCCTGGTCGGCAGCCGGACGGACGGCGCCGGGTCGGCGCTTCCTCCTACGCTCCAGGCCCTGCTGGGCGCCCGGATCGGGGCACTCGCCCGGACCGAGAGGACCATGGTCGGCCTCGCCGCCGTGATCGGCCGGGAGTTCACCTCGGCGGAGCTCCTGCTGCTGGAGACGTCCGCGCGGCTGGCGGAACTGCGGGGGCCCGCCGCGGTGAACGTCCCGGCCGCCGACCGGGCGCACCGGCTGGGGCTCATCGAGGAGATGCTGGTGGCGCTGGCCGGGCGACGGCTCGTGGAGCCGGGGGCGGGCCCGGAGCCGGCGTCGTACCGGTTCAGCAGCGGTCTGGTGCACGAGGTGACGTACGCCTCCTTGTCCAAGCGCGCCAAGGCGGACCGTCATGCCTGGGCGGCCGAACTGCCCGGGGTGCTGCGGGCCGGGGACGGCGCCGTCGGCGGCCATCTCGAACGGGCCTGGCGCTACCGGACCGAGCTCGGGCTGCTCGACGACCGGACCGGGCGGCTGCGCGGCCGTGCCGCCGCCGCACTGGGCCGCGCCGGCGCCCAGGCGGTGTCCCGGTCCGACCTCG
Source organism: Streptomyces sp. NPDC104381 (assembly GCF_055583745.1). Classification (NCBI taxonomy): domain Bacteria; kingdom Bacillati; phylum Actinomycetota; class Actinomycetes; order Kitasatosporales; family Streptomycetaceae; genus Streptomyces; species Streptomyces sp. NPDC104381. The sequence goes on along the minus strand of NZ_JBVJNK010000001.1, from coordinate 79,254 downwards.
CCTGGGCGGACGACCTGCTGGAGCGGGCGGTCGAGCTGGACCCGGACGACGCGGGCTCGGTGCGCAGGCTCGGCGAGGTCCGGGTGGCGCTGGGGCGGACCGCGAGCGGGGCGCGGCTGCTGCGCCGCGTGGCGGGGCTGGACCCGGAGTCCGTGGAGTCCGCACACGCCAGGCTCGCCCTCGCGGTGCTGGACCCCTCGGGCCCCGGCCCCGGGCTCACGGCGACGGCGCGGGCGGTGCTGCCGGTCTTCGAGGCGGCGGGCGACGCGGTCGGCCGGGCCAGGTCCCATCTGCGGCTCGCCCAGCACCTCCAGCAGGCCGGCCGGCACGAGGAGGCGGAACGTGACCAGGCGTGCGCCCTGGAGCAGGCGGTGCTGGCCGGAGCCGAACCGGAACGGGCGGCCGCGCTCGGGGCCATCGGCATCTCCCTGTGGCGCGGCCCGGTGCCCGCACCCGAGGCGGTGGCCCGCTGCCTGGGCCTGCTGGCCGCGCACGGGGAGGGCCGCCCGACGGTCAGACTCACCCTGAACTGCCCCCTGGCGGTGCTGTACGCGCTCCAGGACCGGCCCCGCGAGGCGTACGCCTGCCTCTCGGAGGCCCAGGAGCTGGCGGGGACGCTGCGGTTCGCCGAGGCCGAGGTGTTCCTGCCCGTGTTCCGGGCCGCCGTCGAGGCACTGCTCGGACGCGGCGGCACGGCGCTGGAGCTGCTGGCCGGGGCCGACGAGGCGGCCCGGCGCGCCGACGCGGCGGGGCTGCGGACCGCCGTGGCGCTGGACGCGGCCCGGATCGAGCTGGACGAGGGCCGGACCGGGCGGGCGGTGGCCTGGATCTCGGGCATCGGTGAGGCATCGGAGCTGAGCCCCGCGGACGCCGTCGACCTGAACGGGCTCCGGGGCCGGCTGGCCGCCGCGGACGGGCGTCCGGCGGAGGCGGCGGGGCACGCGGACCGGGCCGTGCGGGCGTCGCTGCTCACGGACTCCCCGCTGGTCCGGGCGACGGCCGAACTGGACCGGGCGCGCACGCTGTTCGCGCTGGGGCGGCGGGCCCCGGCACTGGTCTCGGCACGCGCGGCGCGGGAGCACTTCATGAGCAAGGGACATCTGCCGGGAGCCCGCCGGGCCGCCGGCTGTGTGCCCGACGAGGCCATGGTCACCACGACGGAGAGGAGCTGACCGATGGGAACCGTCGGAACAGGCACGGTCCCGGGGCAGGGACTCACCTGGAGCCTGCGCGGACGCGGCCCCGACGACGTACCGGTCCCCGCGGACGAGGGGCCGCCGGGCGGTCTGCCCGCGCGGCAGGCGACCGGGCGCGGGGTGCGGGTGTGCGTGGTGGACTCCGGTGTGGAGCTCGACCACCCGCTGGTCGGCCCGGTGGAGAGTTCCTGGGTGGTGGTCAAGGACCCGGAGAGCGGGGCGGTCACGGTCGAGCCGACCGGCACCGGCGACACCTGCGGACACGGCACGGCGTGCGCGGGGATCATCCGCCGCACCGCGCCCGACTGCGAGATCCACAGCGTACGGGTGCTGGGCGAGCGGTTCTCCGGCACCGGCGAGGTGCTGATGGCCGGGCTCCGCTGGGCCGTGGAGCAGCGCTTCGACGTGGTGAACCTGAGCCTGTCGACGACCCGCACCCGGTTCGCCCCCGAGCTGCACGGTCTCGCCGACCGCGCGTACTTCGGCCGCACGGTGATCGTCGCCTCGGCGCACAACACCCCTGTGGAGAGCTTCCCCTGGCGGTTCGCCTCGGTGATCTCCGTGGGCAGCCACCAGGAGGACGACGAGCTGCACCTCTACAACCCGGAGCCTCCGGTGGAGTTCTTCGGGCCGGGACAGAACGTGTCCGTGCCGTGGCTGGGCGGCCGGACGATCCGCACGACGGGGAACAGCTTCGCCACCCCGTACGTCGCGGGGCTCTGCGCCCGCGTCCTCTCCGGGCACCCCAGGATGACGGCCTTCCAGCTCAAGAACGCCCTCTACCTCTCCGCGGCCAACGTGCACGCGGACCCGCGTCCTTCCACAGCGGCAGGAGACACCCGTGACGACTCCGAGAACTGACGCCATGCCCACCTCCCCGTCCTTCCACGCCCCGGGCGACGCCGCCCGGCACGAGCTGCTCCAGTCGGTCGTCGACGTGGCGCGGGCGATCTTCGGGGCGGCGGCCAGCTCCGTCTGCCTGCTGGACGAGGAGGCGGACGAGCTGGTCTTCCAGGCGGTGTCCGGCGAGGGCGAGGCGTTCCTGGTGGGGCGCAGGTTCCCCGCCGGGCGCGGAATCGCCGGCTGGGTGGCGACCTCGGGTGAGCCCATGGTGGTGGACGACCTGAGCCGGAACGCGTCGTTCGACCGCTCGCTGGCGGAGTCCACCGAGTACGTCCCGGACGCCCTGATGGCCGCCCCGCTGATCAGCGAGTCACGCGTCCTGGGGGTCCTGGAGGTGCTGGATCCCTCTCCCCAGGCACGGTCGGGCGTCCGTGAGCTGGACCTGCTGGCGATGTTCGCCCGGCAGGCGGCGGCGGCGCTGCGGGTGCTCGCCCCGCACGCGGCGGCCACCGGCGGACGGGGCCTGGAGGGCGAACGCCGCGAGGACGCGCTGGAGTTGCTCGGCAGCCTGGAGCGACTGCTGCGGGGCACGGGCTGAGGGACCGTACGCTGGGCGTCGCGCGGGAGTGACGGCCGGTTCCGGAGGGCAGGAGCCGGGTGAGTGCCGGGCCGTTCCCGCACCGGCCCCCAGCGGAAGGACACAGATCGTGAAGCTCGCTTTCTCGACCCTCGGAGTTCCGGGCATGCCCGTCGCGGACGTGGTGCGGCTCGCCGCCGGGCAGGGCTACCAGGGGGTCGAACTGCGCGCCCACCCGGAGGAGCCGGTGCACCCCGGCCTCGGACCCCTGGAGCGGGCCGCCGTGGTGGAGGAGTTCAAGCGGGGCGGGGTGGAGATACTCACCGTCGCCGGTTACGCGAAGGTGGCCGCCGAGGGCGACGACGAGCCGGTGCTCGCCGAGCTCGCCGGGCTGGTGGACCTGGCCCACGACCTGGGCGCCCCGTACGTCCGGGTGTTCCCCGGCGGCGGCGGCCAGGACCCGGCGGACGCCGACGCGGCGGCGGCACGGCGGCTGGGGGCCGCCGCCCCGCACGCCGCCGACCGGGGCGTACGGATCCTGCTGGAGACGCATGACTCGCACCGCGCCGGAGCCGATGTGGCGCGGGTGGTGGGCACGGTCGGGCACGGGCAGATCGGCGCGATCTGGGACGTCATGCACACCTGGCTGGCCGGCGAGGAACCGGCGGCCAGCCATGCGGTGCTGGCCCCGCACCTGGGATACGTACAGGTGAAGGACATCGCCTCCGCCGAGGACACCACGCCGCTGCCCCTCGGCGCCGGGACGCTGCCGCTGAGGGAGTGCCTGGACACCGTGGACGCGGACGGCTGGGTCTGCTGGGAGTACGAGAAGCGGTGGTACGCCGGTGCGGCCGACCTGCCGGAACTGCTGGCGGCGGGCCGGGAGCACATCCTGCGGCTCGGAGCGCCGAAGCAGTAGGTCAGACCGGCAGCCGTTCGGCCCCCGGCAGCGGTGCGGCGGCGACGGCGGGGCGGGGCCTGGCCAGCGAGGTCAGGGCCACCCCGCCGACCAGCAGCGCCGCCGCGCACCACCGCAGGGGGCTGACCGGTTCGCCGAGGAACAGCGCGGCCGACGACATCCCGAAGACGGGCACCAGCAGGGTGAACGGGGCGACGGACGAGGCCGGGTGGTGGCGGAGCAGGAAGCCCCAGGCGGCGAAGCCGAAGACCGTGGAGATCCAGGCGACGTAGACGACGGTGCCGGCGCCGGTCCAGTCGAGCGCCTTCAGGGCCTCGGTGTCGCGGTCCCAGCCCTCGAGGAGCAGGGACAGGCCGAGGAGCGGCACGACCGGGACGGTCGACACCCACACCATGAAGTTGAGGGAGTCCCGTGGAGCCGCCTTGCGGGTGATCACGTTGGACACCCCCCAGCACGCCGCCGCCACGACCACCAGGACGAAGGCGAGCACCGGCCCGCCCGCCCCCTCGTCCACGGCGGCCACACCGATGCCCGCGAGCGCGATCCCCATGCCCAGGACGCGGGTCCTGCCGGGCCGTTCGGACAGCACCAGGGCCGCGAACAGGGCGGTGAAGACGGCCTGGACCTGGAGGACCAGGGAGGAGAGGCCGGCGGGCATCCCCCGGTCCATCCCGATGAAGAGCAGCCCGAACTTGGCCACGCCCAGCGCGAGCCCCACCCCGATGACGTACTTCCACGCCACCGTGGGCCTGCCGACGAGGAACACGGCGGGCAGGGCGGCGACGAGGAAGCGCAGGGCGGAGAAGAGCAGGGGCGGGAAGTGGGCGAGACCCAGCTCGATGACGACGAAGTTCACGCCCCAGACGGCGGCGACCAGCGCGGCCAGGGCGATGTGGAGAGGACGCATGGACCGAGCATCCGGTGCCGGGACCATGTAGCACCAGCGCGGATTTCTTCATGGTTGGATTGAGAGCTGCTGAAGCTTCCCGCTCGTCGGAGGTCCCGGTGCTCGATCTGTCCCGGCTGCGCGCCCTGCACGCCGTCTCCGTCCACGGCTCCGTCGCGGGCGCCGCCGCCGCGCTCGGCTACACCGCATCCGCCGTCTCCCAGCAGATCACCAAGCTGGAGCGGGAGACCCGCACCACCCTGCTCGAACGGCGCGGACGCGGGGTGGCGCTCACCGAGGAGGCGCTCCATCTCGCCTCCACCGCCCAGCAGTTGCTGGCGATCGTGGAGCAGGCCGAGACGACGCTGGAGCAGCGCAGGGGGCAGCCGACGGGCCGGCTGTCCATCGCCGCGTTCGCCTCGGCCGCGCGCGGGCTGCTGCCGGGGGTGCTGGCGGAGCTGGAGCGGGAGCACCCGGCGCTGGACGCACGGCTCGCGGAGGTCGATCCGCACCTCTCGGTCGACCTGGTGGCGAAGGGCGTGGTCGACATCGCGGTGGCCCACGACTGGGACATCAGCCCGCTGCCCGCACCGGAGGGCCTCGCCCAGGCGGTGCTGGGGGACGACCGGTGCGATCTGCTGGTGTCGGAGGGCCATCCGCTCGCCGGCCGGGACGCGGTGCGGCGCGAGGAGCTGGCGAAGGAGCGGTGGGTGTGCCAGCCGCCCGGCACGGTGTGCCACGACTGGCTCGTACGGACGCTCCGGGCGGCGGGTTACGAGCCGGACATCCGGCATCGCGCGGAGGAGAACCACACCCAGCTGGCCCTGGTCGCGGCCGGGCTGGGCGTGGCGATGATCCCCCGGCTGGGGCGCGGGCCGCTGCCGCCGGGTGTGGTCGCGGTGCGGCTCGACCCCGTACCGGTGAGGCGGCTGTACGCGCTGTGGCGCACGGAGGCGGCGCGCCGGCCCGCGATCACCGCGGCGGTGTCGGTGCTCCAGGCGGCGTCGGAGACGTTGCGGGAAGCCGGCTGAGACCGGGCGGGCGGGCAGCACCCCCTTGACGCACCCCAGGGAATGCGCAACACATCTTGCGCAATTTTTATTGCGCATATTTTCCTTTCTGCCTACGCTCCATGCCATGGCCAAGGAGAAGCAGACGCCGACCATCACCGATCTCGACACGCTGAAGGTCTTCGCCCATCCCCTGCGGATCGCCCTCTACCGGCATCTGAGGACGGCGGAGGCGGCCACGGCCTCCCAGCTCGCGGAGCAGGTGGACGAGGCGGTCGCCCTGGTCAGCTACCACCTGCGCAAGATGGCGGCCCACGGTTTCCTCGTCGAGGCGCCGGAGCTGAGCACCGACGGTCGCGAACGCTGGTGGAGGCTCGCGTCGGACCGGGGGTGGAGCTTCCGCAGCTCCGACTTCACAGGGGACCCGGAGGGCGCCGCGGTGGTCGGGCAGGTGACGCGCCATCTGATCGCGGCCCGCGCGGAGCGCTACTCCGCCTATCTCGACCAGCAGACGGCCTGGCCCGAGGAGTGGACCGACGCCTCGTTCAGCTCCGAGTACACCCCGCGGCTGACGGCGGTCGAACTGGCCGGCCTGGGCGAGGAGATCGCCGCGCTCGTGCGGCGTTACGACGAACGCGGGCGGGCGGCGGAAGCCGCCGGCGACACCACCGGCCGCGAGCACGTCGCCCTGCATCTGTACGGGTTCCCCTACCGCTCCCCCGGCGGCACGGCATGACGGAACCGGGCGCGATATCGGCGCCGGCCGGATCGCCGCCCGCCCACCGGGACGCGAACGTGCTGCGCTGGCTCGGCGCACTCACCCTCTCGCTCCTGGGTGACAACGTGTACTTCCTGGCTCTCTCCTGGGCGGCGATCCACGTCGGCGGCCCCGCCGAGGCGGGGCTGGTCCTGGCCGCCGGGTCCCTGCCGCGCGTCGTGCTCATGCTGGGCGGAGGCGTGCTGGCCGACCGGTTCGGGCCGCGCAGAGTGATGATCGGCAGCGATGTGACGCGCTGCGCGGTGATCCTGGCCATGGCGGGCACCGTGGCCGTCTCGACGCCGGGCGTGTGGCTGCTGGTGCTGCTGGGCCTGGTCTTCGGGGCGGTGGACGCCTTGTTCCTGCCGTCGGTCGGCGCCCTGCCGCCCCGGATCACCGGCCCGGACCAACTGGCCCGTGTGCAGGGGCTCCGGGGGCTCGCCACCCGTGCGGCCACCATCGGGGGTTCACCCCTGGGCGGCCTGGCGCTGGCGCTGGGCGGTCCGGCCTCGGCGTTCGCGGTCGCCGGCGCCCTGTTCGCGGTGTCCGTGCCCCTCCTGGTGGCCCTGAAGGTCGCACCCCTCCCCCGGGCCGACGGCGGGGAGGCCGGGGGGCGCGCCACCGCGTGGCACGACCTCGCCGACGGACTCCGGCACATCCGGCGCCACCGGGTCCTGGCTCCGCTGGTGCTCGTCATCGCGACGGGCGACCTCGGCTTCGCCGGCCCGCTCAACATCGGCCTGGCCCTGCTGGCGGACGAGCACGGCTGGGGCGCCGCCGGGCTCGGCTGGATCGTGGGCGGCTTCGGCCTGGGGGCGGCCGGCGCCTCGCTCCTTCTCGCCGCCCGCGGCCGCCTCCCGCGCGCGGGGCTCGTGCAGCAGGGGTGCCTGGCCCTCGGGGCGGTGGCCATCGGCGCACTCGCCTTCGCCCCTTCCCTGGGCGTCGCGGTCGCGGTCGGCGTCGCCATCGGTCTGACCGCCGGGCTCAGCGGCGCCCTGTGCGCGGCCCTGTTGCAGACGGCCGCCGACCCCGCGTACCTGGGCCGGGTCACCTCGGTGGCGGCTCTGTCCTCGCTCGGCATCGCCCCGCTGACGTATCCCCTCAGCGGGGCGGCCATCGCCGCCTGGGGGACGCAGCCGGTGTTCACCGGCAGCGCCGCGTTCGTGGCACTCGGGGCTCTCGTCGGGCTCGGCACCCGGTCGTTGCGGCGCGCGGAACTGCCGGGGGCGGGAGCCGTCCCGGCCGGGTCGTCCGGTCCGGCCGGGGACTGAGGGCCCTGCGGGCCGCACCCATGTCCGGGCATGTCCGCCCTCCCCCGCCTGCGTCACGCCCGTTCTCGGGCCGCCCCCTTGACTGGTAGTTACTTTCCATATATCCGTACCTTCTTGGAAGTTTCTTTCAGCACCGGAAGGGGCTCACGTGCACCACCGCACCTCCAGACGCACCCTCCTCACCGCCACCGCGGCGACGGCCGCCGCCGCGGCGACCGGCGTCGCGGCTCTTCCCGGCGCCGCGCAGGCAGCCACCGCCGGAACCTCCACGGACAGCCGCCTCAAACGGCTCATCGCCCGGATGAGCCTGGAGGAGAAGGTCGGCCAGCTCTTCGTGATGCGGGTGTACGGGCACTCCGCCACCGAGCCCGACCAGGCGGACATCGACGCCAACCTCGCCGAGATCGGGGTCCGTGACGCCGCCGAGCTGATCTCCACGTACCACGTCGGCGGCATCATCTACTTCGCCTGGGCGCACAACACCCGCGACCCGCACCAGATCGCCGACCTCTCCAACGGCATCCAGCGCGCCGGGCTCGCGGGCCGCACCCCGCTGCCGCTCCTGGTCTCCACCGACCAGGAGCACGGCATCGTCTGCCGCGTCGGGGAGCCCGCGACCCTGCTGCCGGGCGCGATGGCGCTGGGCGCGGGCGGTTCGCGTGCCGACACCCGGGAGGCGGCCCGGATCGCCGGTGCCGAGCTGGCCGCCCTGGGCATCAACCAGAACTACGCCCCGGACGCCGACGTCAACGTCAACCCGGCCAACCCGGTCATCGGCGTACGCTCCTTCGGCTCCGACCCGCAGTCCGTGGCCGGTCTGGTCGCCGCGCAGGTGAAGGGCTATCAGGGCGCCGGGATCGCCTCCACCGCCAAGCACTTCCCGGGGCACGGCGACACCAGCACCGACAGCCACACCGGGCTCCCCGTCATCACGCACACCCGCGCGCAGTGGGCCGAACTGGACGCCCCGCCGTTCCGGGCGGCCATCGCCGCGGGCATCGACTCGATCATGACCGCGCACATCGTGGTGCCCGCCCTGGACGCCTCCGAGGACCCGGCGACCCTGTCCCGCCCGATCCTCACCGGCATCCTGCGCGAGGAGCTCGGCTACGACGGTGTCGTGGTCACCGACGCCCTGGGGATGGAGGGCGTCCGCACGAAGTACGGCGACGAGCGCGTCCCCGTCCTCGCGCTGCTGGCGGGCGTGGACCAGCTGCTCAACCCGCCGGATCTCAAGGTCGCCTGGAACGCCGTCCTGGAGGCCGTGAGGGGCGGCGAGATCAGCGAGGCCCGCATCGAGGAATCGATCCTGCGCATCCTGCGGCTGAAGAACCGGCTGGGGCTGTTCCGCGACCCGTACGTCACCCACCGGGGCGTCGACCGCACGGTCGGCATCCGGTCGCACCTCGCCGCCGCCGACCGGATCGCGGAGCGGACGACGACGCTGCTGGCGAACAACGGATCGCTGCTGCCGCTCTCCCGCCGGTCCCACAAGAAGCTCCTGGTGGTCGGCGCCGACCCGGCGTCCCCCTCCGGCACGACGGGTCCGCCGACGACGACGCTCGCCGGGGCCTTCGGGGAGCTGGGATTCGCGGCGACCGCGCTGTCCACCGGCACGGCCCCCACCCAGGCGAAGATCGCCGAGGCGGTGGCCGCGGCGAAGGGCAAGGACGCGGTGGTCGTCGGCACGTACAACGTCACGGCGACCAGCACGCAGCGCACCCTGGTCAGCGCCCTGGCGGCGACCGGGGTCCCGGTGATCACGCTGGCGATCCGCAATCCGTACGACGTCGCCCATCTGGCGGGGACGGGCCACGCGGCGAGCCTCGCCGCGTACTCCTGGACGGACGTCGAACTGCGGGCGGCCGCCCGCGTGATCGCGGGGCGCGCGCGGCCGGAGGGCAGGCTGCCGGTCCCGGTGCAGCGGGCGGACGCCCCCGCGCAGGCGCTGTACCCCGTCGGCTACGGGCTGTCGTACCGGCGCCACGTCACGCCCTCGCCGTAACCACCCAATTGAGCGAAAAACACCCCGTGCACCTGGCGTGCCCCCGCTCCGGCGGGTCACGCTGGGTGCACGTCCTCGTGGGCGTACGGGGGGTCGTCATCCATGGAAGAGCACCGTGCCGCAGGGGTGTCACGCACGCTTCTGCCCGCCCTCCTGGCCTTGGTCGCGGCGCTCTGTGCGGGCGCCTGCCGCCCGTCGCCCGGCGGCGCCCGGGGCGCACCCGCCGACGGATCACGGAGCGGTGCGGCGCCCTCGGGGTACGGGGCGGAGTTCCTGGGGCCGGCGGACTGCAGCTCGCGCGGTGCGGCGTTCCGTGAGGTGTCGTGCCGCAGCGAGAAGGCGGCGGCGAAGGTGCTGGCCCGCCACACCGGTGCGCCGTCGGACGGACCGGCGTGCCCGCCACCGACCGACTTCGTCCTGCACATCTCCCCGGGCGGCCCCACCGCCTCGGACGGCGCCGCCGCCACGCCCCGCGGGTACGCCTGCATGCGCAACCTGGAGTCCCCGCACCCGGGCGACCCCGGACAGGGCGGCGGCCCGCTGACGGTCGTCGGGGACTGTGTCCACGGCTTCCGCGAGGGCGAGGTGAAGGAGACCGCCTGCGACGGATCGGGCGAGCGCCCCCCGGAGTTCGTCATCGCCTCGGCGGTGGCGCGGCGCGCGCTCTGCCCCGGCGGCACGGATCTCTATGTGCGGCTGGGCGGGGACAGACCGGTGGGCTGCGCCCGCCGGGTGTGAACCACCCGGCGCGCACAGCCCACTCGGGGCGTCCTTCCTTACGGACGCAGCGTCCCCCGGTCCCGCTCCAGTTCGGCGTCGCGCACGTCCAGGCGCGAGTCGAACGTCGCGAGGGGCTTCGCCTTCGCCGGGTCGGCCTCGACGGCCGCGGGCGCGACCCCGGCCCAGCGCAGGATGGCCGCGGTGGCCTTGGCCTTCTCCTCGGCGACGAGTCCGGCGACCTTGGAACCGTGGTTGCCGCCCGGCACCGTGTAGACGTAGCTGTCACGGGCGCCGCGGCCCAGGTGGAAGGGCTCGGCACCCCACGGGTCGTTCTCGCCGTAGACGTACAGCATGTTCCTGGCGTTGTTCCGGACCCAGTTGTCCACGTCACGCATGGCCGAGGGCTGGAACTTCATCGGGATCGAGCGCGGCACGAAGCTGCGCGGCGGCTGGTAGCCGTAGCGGCTCAGCTTCCCGAGCCAGGGCTGCTTGATGTCGGGCGATCCCAGCTGGGTGCCGGCCTGGTAGTAGTACGGCGTGTACGTCTCCAGACCCTGGTCGGCGTAGGCCGAGAAGCCCGAGATGCCGTCGACGGAGTCCCAGATCTCCTGGTCGGTGGCGTTCGGCGCGTCGGCCGGGATGGTGTCGCAGTCGGCGAGCAGGCTGTACTGCCAGTACGCCCACACGTAGTCCATGACCGTGGCCTCGTAGGCCTTGTCGAGGGTGCCGACGGTGTTGAACGTGAGGCCGTTCCCGTCGGCGTACTCCTTGAACTTCTTCTCCAGCGGCTCCCGGCGGACGAGGGCCTCGCGCTGGACGCCGTTGAGGCGGTCGCGGCACTCCTTGGTGCCGACCTTCGCGAAGAACCGGTCGTACGCCGAGTCCTCCTTGTTGTTCACGTCGTTGGGCGCGACGTAGGCGACGACGCCGTCCATGTCCTTCGGGTAGAAGCGCTCGAAGTAGGTGGCGGTCATGCCGCCCTTGGAGCCGCCGGTGGTCAGCCAGTTCTTCGAGTAGATCTTCTTCAGCGCCTTGAAGACCCGGTGCTGGTCGCTGGCGGCCTGCCAGATGTCCAGCTTCGACCAGTCGGCGGGCGCCGGGCGGGAGGGCGTGAAGAACCGGTACTCCAGGGAGACCTGGTTGCCGTCGACGATCTGCGTGGGCTCGCTGCGGCTGGGGTTGGTCGAGACGTTGTAGCCGCTGGTGAAGAAGACCGTGGGCCGGGTGGTGTCCTTGTGCAGCAGGGTGATCCGCTGCTGGAAGGTGCCCTTGGACGGGTGCTTGTGGTCGACCGGCTGGGTGTAGTTCAGGACGAAGAAGCGGTAGCCGGGGTAGGGCTTCTCCTCGATCAGGCTCATTCCCGGGATGGCCAGGATGCGGTCCTTGATGTCCTCGCTGCTGCTCTCGCTGCTGCTGGTGTGACCGCTGCCCTGCTTCGCGGCCGGTTCTGCGGCGGTGGCCGCTCCGGCCGAGGCTCCGGTCGCACTCACTGTGCCTATGAGCACGGCGAGCGACAGAACACCTCTGAGCGCCTTGCGCATGCACCCTCCCCTTGATTCACGACAGTCGCCGTGAACCTAGCGGGGGCACCACCTGCCACGCCAGACCCACTCGCACCTCAGCACAAGATCCACCCGGTCGAGCCGGAGGAACCCCCGACGGAGCCGGAGGCGCGGACGCAGCGGTTCAGCGCGTGCACCGTGACCGGGCCGGCCAGCTTGGTGAAGCTGCCGCTGTCGACGACGGCCCGGCCGCCGCGCGGCTGGAGCGACACTCGCATCGCCCGGCGGGCGCCCGGCTTCTTGGCGACGGCGACGGCGCACGCGTAGGCCCGGCTCTTGTAGACGCGCAGCGAACCGGTGGAGAACGTCACCGTCTTGACCAGCCGCCCGGAGCAGGCCGACGCGGCCTGTGCGGTGGCCGGCCCGGTGGGGCCCAGCACCAGCACCAGGGCCCCGAGCAGCGGCAGGACGAGGAGCGACACCGCCGTGCGTCCGGGCCGGGCCGCCCTTGCTGAGCGCGCCTCCGGCCCCTTCGGCCCCCGTGATCTCAGCCGTCTCGTCACACCGTCACCGTTCACGCCGTCCATCTCGTCCGCCCCGTCCACCTCGTCGAACATACTGACCTTCATCAGACACATGTGCGCTCGGGTGTACGACGCGGGAGGGCGGCCTTCAGTTGCGGAGCGGCGTCACACGCCCGCCGGCGTGTCCTCCCCTATGCCCTCCCCTATGAAGGTGCGCCACAGCCGGGCGTACGTACCCTCCCTGGCCAGCAGCTCGTCGTGCGTGCCGTCCTCGGCGACCCTGCCCCGGTCCATCACCACGACCCGGTCGGCCCGGGCCGCCGTCGTCAGCCGGTGGGCGACCACCAGGGTGGTACGCCGTCCCGCCAGCCGGTCCGTGGCCTGGTTGACCTGGGCCTCACTGGCGAGGTCCAGGGAGGCGGTCGCCTCGTCGAGCAGCAGGATGTCGGGGTCGACCAGCTCGGCCCGGGCGAGCGCGATCAGCTGGCGCTGGCCGGCCGAGAGGTTGCGGCCCCGCTCGGCGACCTCGTGCAGATAGCCGCCCTCCAGGGTGGCGATCATCTCGTGCGCGCCGGCCGCCCGCGCCGCCGCCTCCACCTGGGCGTCGGTGGCCTCCGGAAGCCCGTACGCGATGGCGTCGCGGACCGTGCCCTCGAAGAGGTACGCCTCCTGCGGGACCACTCCGAGCCGGTGCCGGTACGCCGTCCTGTCCAGCAGCCGCAGGTCCGTGCCGTCCGCCGTGATCCGCCCGCCCGTCGGGTCGTAGAAGCGGGCGACGAGCTTGACCAGGGTGGACTTGCCCGCGCCCGTCTCGCCGACGAAGGCGACGGTCTGGCCGGCGGGGATCCGCAGATCGATCCCGGTGAGGGCCTCCTCCTCGTCGCCGTACGCGAAGGAGACGTCCTCGAAGGCGATGTCGCCGCGCAGCGACGTCACGTCCAGCGGTTCGTCGTGGTCGGCCGTGGAGGTCGGCTCCCGCAGGAGCTCCTGGATCCGGCCGAGGGAGACGGTGGCCTGCTGGTAGCCGTCGAAGACCTGGGAGAGCTGCTGCACGGGCGCGAAGAACAGGTCGATGTAGAGCAGGTAGGCGACCAGGGCGCCCGTGGTCAGCGTGCCGTTGTCGACCCGCCCCGCACCGACGATCAGCACGGCGGCGGCCGCGACCGAGGCCAGCAGCTGCACGAACGGGAAGTAGACCGAGATCAGCCACTGGCCGCGCACCCTGGCCTGGCGGTAGTGGTCGCTGCGCGCCGCGAACCGCTCGGCGCCGTCGCGCTCGCGCCGGAACGCCTGGACGATCCGCAGCCCGGCGACGGACTCCTGGAGGTCGGCGTTGACGACGCTGATGCGCTCACGGGCCAGCTCGTACGCCCTGACGCTCTTTCGGCGGAAGAAGAACGTGCCGACGATCAGCAGCGGCAGCGTCGCGAAGACGACCAGGGCCAGCTGGATGTCGAGGACGAGCAGCACCACCGTGATGCCGAGGAAGGTGACGACGGAGACGAAGGCGGTCACCAGGCCGGTCTGGAGGAACGTCGACAGCGCGTCGACGTCCGTGGTCATCCGGGTCATGATCCGGCCGGTCAGCTCACGCTCGTAGTAGTCGAGGCCGAGCCGCTGGAGCTGCGCGAAGATCTTGAGGCGCAGGGAGTACAGCACGCGTTCCCCGGTGCGGCCCGTCATCCGGGTCTCGCCGATCTGGGCCGCCCACTGCACGAGCACCGCGAGCAGCCCGAATCCGGCCGCCGCCCAGACGGCGCCGAGCGCCATCTTCGTGACGCCGTCGTCGATGCCGTGGCGGATCAGCACGGGCAGGAGCAGTCCCATGCCCGCGTCGACGGCGACCAGCCCCAGGCTCACCAGCAGCGCGGCCCCGAAGCCGTGCAGCAGCCTGCGCAGGCCGTACGACTTCTCGGGGCGCACCGCGCTCGCCTCGTCGATGGCGGGGGTGTCGGTGGCGGGGGGCAGCGCCTCGACCTGGGCGAGCAGCTCGGGGGTGGCGGGCATTCCGGCGGCCGCCGCGTCGCGCTGTTCGTCCTTGCGGATCCACAGCCCGGGGGTGACACCGCGTTCGGCGTCGAACTCGGCGTCGAGCTCCTCCTGGAGCGCGCGGTCGTCCTCGGGCGCCGTGGAGGCCGTGGGGCGGTGTCCGGGTGAGGTGCCGCCCAGCTCGTCGGGGTCGGTGAGCAGCCTGCGGTAGAGGGCGGAGCGGCGCTCCAGCTCCTCGTGCGTGCCGATGTCGGCGAGCCGCCCCTGGTCCAGGACGGCGATGCGGTCGGCGAGGCCCAGGGTGGAGCGGCGGTGGGCGATCAGCAGGGTGGTGCGGCCCTCCATGACCTGCGCCAGGACCTCGTGGATCTCGTGCTCGACCCGGGCGTCGACGGCCGAGGTCGCGTCGTCGAGGAGCAGGAGCCGGGGGTCGGTGAGGATCGCGCGGGCGAGCGCGACACGCTGGCGCTGGCCTCCGGAGAGGGTGAGCCCGTGCTCCCCGACCTTGGTGTCGTAGCCCTCGGGCAGCTCGGAGATGAAGCCGTGCGCCTGGGCGGCGCGGGCGGCCCCTTCGATCTGCTCCTGGGTGGCGCCGGGGTATCCGTACGCGATGTTGGCGCCGACGGACTCGGAGAAGAGGAAGCTGTCCTCCGGTACGAGCCCGATCGCGGCCCGCAGCGACTCCTGGGTCAGCTCACGGACGTCGTGGCCGCCGACCAGGACGGCGCCGTGCGACACGTCGTAGAAGCGGGGCAGCAGGAGCGAGACGGTGGACTTGCCGCTGCCCGAGGCGCCGACGACGGCGACGGTCTCGCCCGGCTCGATGGTGAGGGAGAAGCCGTCCAGGACGGGGCGGTCCTCCTCGTAGCCGAAGCGGACGTCGTCGAACTCGACGCTCGCGGGGGCGTCCGCCGGGAGGTGCTTGGTGCCGTCCGCCATGGACGGTTCGGTGTCGATCAGCTCCAGGACGCGCTCCACGCCGGCGCGTGCCTGCTGGCCGACGGTGAGGACCATGGCGAGCATCCGGACCGGGCCGACGAGCTGGGCGAGGTAGGTGGAGAAGGCGACGAACGTGCCGAGCGTGATCTCGCCCCGGGTGGCGAGCCAGCCGCCGAGGGCCAGCATGGCGACCTGGCCGAGCGCGGGGACGGCCTGGAGCGCCGGGGTGTAGCGGGAGTTCAGCCGGATGGTGCGCAGCCGGCCCGCGAAGAGCCTGCGGCTGACCTCGCGGAGCTTGCCGGTCTCCTGTTCCTCCTGGCCGAAGCCCTTGACGACCCGGACCCCGGAGACCGCCCCGTCGACCACTCCGGCGACGGCGGCGGCCTGGCTCTGGGCGTACCAGGTGGCGGGGAAGAGGCGGACCCTGGAGCGGCGGGCGATGAACCACAGGGCGGGGGCGACGGCCAGCGCGATGAGGGTCAGGGGCAGCGAGAGCCACGCCATGATCCCCAGGGAGATCAGGAAGAGCAGGATGTTCCCGATGGTCATCGGGAGCATGAAGAGGAGGCTCTGGATGAGCTGGAGGTCGCTGGTGGCCCGTCCGACGACCTGCCCGGTGGAGAGCTCGTCCTGCCGCCTCCCGTCGAGCCGGGTGATGGTGTCGTACATCTCGGTACGCAGGTCGTACTGGACGTCCAGAGCGAGCCGGCCGCCGTAGTAGCGGCGGACGAAGGTGGCGGCGTAGACGAGGACGGCCGCCCCGATGAGCAGGCCGGTCCACACCGCGAGGGAGCGGGTGTGGCTGCCGACGACGTCGTCGATGATGACCTTGGTGATGAGGGGGACGAGCGCCATCACGGCCATGCCGGCCACGGAGGAACCCAGCGCCAGCACGACGTTGCGCCGGTAGCGCCACGCGTACGCGGTCAGCCGCCGGCCCCACCCGGGCCCGCTCCCCTGCTCGGCGCCCTGCCGTTCCGTGCCGGGCCGCTCCGCGCCGGGTTTGCCCGCGCTCCGTTTCTCCGCGTCCTGCTTCTCCGCGTTCTCCGCGCCCACCCGTGCCTCCTGCTTCGCCCCGTTGCCGCGCCTGGTCCTGCCGCATGTCTCCAACGCGGCCAGCTGCGGATTTCATCCTCCCGCAACAATTCTCGGCCGATGGGCGGAACCGGAGGACCGGTGGTCCTAGGACCATGGCGGGGCACGGGGAGGGCGGGGCAGGACGGACGGCGGCGGCGGACGGGGCCGGCCGCCGCCGCGCGGGGGCCCGTCTACAGGTGCGTCGGCTCGAACATCTTCAGCAGGGCCGGGAGCACCACCACCGACGGGCCCGGCGCCGCCAGGGCCTTGCCGAGGTCGGCGGCGAGGGTCTCCGGGCTCGTACGGACCGCGGGGACACCGAAGGACTCGGCGAGGGCGACGAAGTCCGGGCGGGACAGCTCGGTCGCGGTGGCCTCGCCGAAGGCGCCGGTCATGTACTCCCGCAGGATGCCGTAGCCCCCGTCGTCGACGATCAGCCAGGTCACGGGCAGGTCGTACTGGCGCACGGTGGCGAGCTCGGCGATCGAGTACATCGCGCCGCCGTCGCCGGAGACCGCGAGCACCGGCTTCGTCGGGTCGGCCGCGGCCGCGCCGATCGCGGCGGGGAAGCCGTAGCCGAGCCCGCCGGCGCCCTGCGCCGAGTGCATCGTGTTCGGGTGGCGGGCGTCGAAGGCGGACCAGGCCCAGTAGGCGAGGATCGTCATGTCCCAGAAGCTGGGCGAGGTGTCGGGCAGCGCCTCGCGGACGGAGGCCAGCACCTGCTGCTCCAGGGTGAGGTCCTGTGCCGCGATGCGCTCGTGGACCCGCTCCAGCAGCTCCCGGACGCGCTCGGCCGCTGTGGCGTCCTCGCGGCGCTCCACCGTCTCCAGCAGGTCGGCGAGGGCCTCGCGGGCGTCGGAGTGGATGCCGAGGGCGGGGTGGTTGGACTCCAGCTTCCCGGCGTCGGCCTCGATCTGGACGACCCGGCCGCGCGGGGCGAACGTGTGGTAGTTCGAGGAGAGTTCGCCCAGCCCCGAGCCGACGACCAGCAGCACGTCGGCGGACTCCAGGAAGTCCGTGGTGTGCCGGTCCTCCAGCCAGGACCTGAGCGAGAGCGGGTGCTCCCAGGGGAAGGCACCCTTGCCGCCGAAGGTGGTGACGACCGGGGCGTCGAGCTTCTCGGCGAGCGCGCGCAGCTTGCCGGAGGCGTCGGAGCGTACGACTCCGCCGCCCGCGATGATCGCCGGACGCTCGGCGTGGGAGAGCAGGTGGGCCGCGGCGATGGTCAGCTCGGGTCGCGGGTACAGCTCGCGCGGGGTGGCGTCGAGCGCGCTGACCACGGGCAGGACGGTCTCGGCGAGCAGCACGTCCTGCGGGACCTCCACCCAGACCGGGCCGTGCGGGGCGGTCAGCGCGGACTCCCAGGCGGCGGCGATCGCGGACGGGATCTGCGAGGCGGTGCGCACGGTGTGCACGGACTTCACGATGTCGCGGAAGGATGCCTTCTGGTCGCGGAGTTCGTGGAGATAGCCGTGGCGTCCGCCGCCGAGCCCGGCGGTGGGGATCTGGCTGGAGATCGCCAGCACGGGCGCGGACGCGGCGGCCGCCTCCTGGAGCGCGGCCAGGGAGGTCAGGGCGCCGGGCCCGGTGGAGAGGAGCAGGGGCGCCACCTCGCCGGTGATCCGGCCGTAGGCGTCGGCGGCGAAGCCCGCGTTGTTCTCGACGCGCAGTCCGACGTACGAGAGGGAGGAGCGGCGCAGCGCGTCGAACATGCCGAGCGCGTGCTGTCCCGGCAGCCCGAAGACGGTGGTGGCGCCGAGCCCTTGGAGGGTCTCGACGACCAGGTCGCCGCCGTTGCGTCCGGGCGGCGGGTTCAGGGCCGCCTCGGCCTGCGCGGCGGTGAGCTGCGGCCGGTCGTCGTGGTCGTGACTCACTGGGTGCGGCCCTCCGCGATCTGGCGGGACATGATCGTCGTCAGCTCGTACGCCGTGTGCGAGGCGGCGACGGAGGTGATCTCCGCGTGATCGTACGCCGGGGCGACCTCGACCAGGTCGGCCGAAACGAGGTGGCAGGAGGAGAGCCCGCGCAGGATCTCCAGGAGCTCGCGCGAGGTGAGGCCGCCGGCCTCGGGGGTGCCGGTGCCGGGGGCGTGCGCCGGGTCGAGGACGTCGATGTCGATGGAGATGTAGAGCGGGCGGTCGCCGATGCGCTGCCGCAGCTGGTCGGCGATCTCATCGACGCCGCGCCGCATGACGTCGGCGGAGGTGACGATGCCGAAGCCCATCTTGGCGTCGTCGGTGAGGTCCTGCTTGCCGTACAGCGGGCCCCGGGTGCCGACGTGGGAGAGCGCCTCGGTGTCGAGGATGCCCTCCTCGACGGCCCGGCGGAACGGCGTGCCGTGGGTGTACTCGGCGCCGAAGTAGGTGTCCCAGGTGTCGAGGTGGGCGTCGAAGTGGAGCAGGGCGACGGGGCCGTGCTTCTTGGCGACGGACCGCAGCAGGGGCAGCGCGATGGTGTGGTCGCCGCCGAGCGTCATCAGCCGGGCGCCGGTGGAGAGCAGGTCGTCGGCGGCGGCCTCGACGGTCTCGACGGCCTCGTTGATGTTGAAGGGGTTGGCGGCGATGTCACCCGCGTCGGCGACCTGGGCGAGGGCGAACGGGGAGGCGTCCTGCGCCGGGTTGTAGGGGCGCAGGAGGCGCGAGGCCTCCCGGATCGCGTTGCCGCCGAAGCGGGCGCCCGGCCGGTAGGAGACCCCGCTGTCGAAGGGCACGCCGACGACGGCGACATCGGCGGAGCCGACCTCGTCGAGCCGCGGCAGCCGGGCGAACGTCGCGGGTCCGGCGTACCGCGGGACGCGGGAGGAGTCGACGGGGCCGCGCGGCGCTTCGTTGCTGCTCATGGGTCCGGGTGCCTTTCGTTGTGCCATGCACGCCTTGTGGGCGTTCATACGGTATTCAGTCTGCCAGGGCCGGTTCGGGCCCCCGCGTCGGTGACGGGTGGGACGTGGCCGGTCGGTCTCCGGCCGGGTGGTGGTGGTCAGACGCTGACCGGGTCCGGGGTGGCCGGCTCCTCGGTCCCGCGCCCGGCCAGGCGCTCGCGCCAGGCGGTCAGCACCACCGGGTCGGTCGGCTTCGTGGCCAGCGAGACGACGACGTACACCGCGAGGGAAGCGAGCAGGCCGTAGTAGACGGGCTGGTTGGCGAGGATCCCGTAGGCGCCCATCAGCCCGATGACCGCGACGCCACCGACGGCCACGGCCGCGAGGGCCCCCGCCGCGGTGCCCCGGCGCCAGAGCAGTCCGCCGAGGATCGGCACCAGCAGCCCGCCGACCAGCAGGTTGTAGGCGACGGTCAGCGCCTCGACGACGTCGTTGAGCGCGATGGCGATCACGATGACGGCGACGCCCATGATGAGGATGAAGGCACGGTTCCCCTTCACCTCGTCGCGTTCCCCTCCGCCCTCCTTGGCGACCACGCCCCGCAGCCGCGACCAGATGTCGTTGTTGGCGACGGTCGCGCAGGCGATCAGGGCTCCGGAGGAGGTGGACATCACCGCGGCGAGCGCGGCGGCCAGCACCAGTCCCCGTACGCCGACCGGCAGTTCGTCCTTGACGATCGTGGCGAAGGCGGCGTCGGCGCTGGGCAGCTTCGGGTACATCACCTTGGCGGCCGTGCCGATGACGGCTCCGGCGACGGCGTAGACCAGACAGTACGTACCGGCGACGGTGCCGCCCCAGCGTGCCGTGCTGTCGCTGCGGGCGGTGAACACGCGCTGCCAGATGTCCTGGCCGATCAGCATGCCGAAGGTGTAGATCAGGACGTACGTGAAGATCGTCTCGCCGCCGATGCCCAGCGGGTCGAAGTACTCCGTGGGCAGCTTCGCCTTCATCTCGCCGAAGCCGCCGGCCTTGATCACGGCGATCGGCAGGAGCAGCAGCAGGACGCCGATGGTCTTGACGACGAACTGCACCATGTCGGTGATCGTGATCGACCACATCCCGCCGAGCGTCGAGTACGCGACGACGATGGTGCCGCCCAGGATGATCGCCACGGTCCGGTTCACGTCGAACAGGACGTCGAAGATGGTGGCGTACGCGATGGTCGAGGTGACCGCGAGCATCAGCGTGTACGCCCACATGACGACGCCGGAGATGACCCCGGCCCGGCCGCCGTAGCGCAGGTCGAGCATCTCGGAGACGGTGTAGACCTTCAGCCGGGCGATGCGCGCGGAGAAGAAGACGGACAGGGCGAGCAGCCCGAGGCCGATCGTGAAGACCATCCAGGCGCCGGAGAGCCCGTACTGGTAGCCGAGGCCCACGCCGCCGATCGTCGAGGCGCCGCCGAGGACGATCGCGGCCATGGTGCCGGAGTACATCCAGGGGCCGAGCCGCCGGCCGGCGACCAGGAACTCGCTCTTGGACCTGGCGCGGCGCATGCCCCACCAGCCCATGGCGAGCATGCCGGCCAGATAGACGACGATCACGGCGTAGTCGACAGCCATGGGCTTCCCTCCGTTCCACGCGTTCAACAGGTTCGTGAAGACGGTAGGTGGCCGGAAGCCGACGCTGAAGTGTACGTTTCCTCCATCATCACCCCGTCGAATGGATGGATCATCCATGCCGGACTCCCCCGCCGGGCCTCCCTCCCCGCCCGTCCCGCTGGCCGAGCTGCTGGCCCGGGAGGAGCTCGGGCTGCACCGGATCGCCGGTCCCGAGCAGGCGGATCTGCTGTGGGTGCACACCTCGGAGATGGCCGACCCGTATCCGTATCTGCTCGGCGGTGAGCTGCTGCTGACCGCCGGGGTGCAGCTCACGGACCCGGACACCTATGTGGCCCGGCTGGTGCAGGCGGGGGCGGCGGCGCTCGGCTTCGGGGTGGCACCGGTGTACGACACGGTTCCGGCCGCCCTGGTCGAGGCGTGCGACCGGCACGGGCTGCCGCTGCTGGAGGTGCCGCCCGAGACCCGCTTCACCGCGGTCGCCCGGGCGGTGTGGCGGCTCATGGCCGAGGCGCGCCACCGCGAGCTGCGCCGGGTGACCCGCGCGCAGCAGGCCCTGGCGACGGCGGCCGCCCGCCCGGACCCGGTGCCCGCGGTGCTGCGGCAGCTCGCCGTCCAGCTGGAGGGGCGGGTCGCGCTCCTCACGGCGGACGGCGGGGTGCTGCACGCGGCGGGCGGGCGTCCGGCGCCGGACGTGCAGACGGCACTGGCCCGGCTGGCCCGGGTGGTGGCCCCCGGGGCACCGGCCTCCCCCGGGCGTCAGCCGAGCCCCGCCTCGGCGACCGACACCCGGGGCGGCGCCCATCTCTTCGCGTACGCGCTGGGCGGCGGGCAGGGGCTGGCCCTCGTCCTGGCGACACCCCGGCGCGACTTCGGCGACCACACCGTCGCGGGCATCGCCGTCGTCCTGCTCTCCCTGCTGACCGCCCCGCACCAGGGCGCCGACGCCGCTGGCCGCTCGGCGGCGCTCGTACGCCTGCTGCTGGGCGCGGCCCCTCAGGACGTGGCCCCGCTGCTGGGCGACGACGCCCCCTGGACGGTGGTCCAGGCCCGCCGCGCCGACGGCACCCCGGCCGGTCCGCTGAACGCCGGGGCGCTCGGTGCCGCCCTGGGCTCCGCCCTCTCGGACGTGGACCGCGAGACCGTACGGGTCCTGCTCCCCGGCCCCCACGAGGCGGTCACCCCGCAGCCCGGCTGGACCCTCGGCGTCTCCGGGCCCGCCCCGGTCTCCGCCCTGCCCGACGCCGACACCCAGGCGTCCCGCGCCCTGGGCCACGCGGAGGCGACCCGCGCCCCGCTGTCCACCCACCGCCCCGGCACCGGAGGCCTGGCCGCCCTGATCCCGCCCGACCGCGCCGAGGCCCACGCCCGCACCCTGCTGGCCCCCCTCACCGCACCCCTGGCCGAGACGCTGCGCTGCTGGCTGAGCCTCCACGGCAGCTGGGACCGCACGGCGGTCGCCCTCAAGGTCCACCGCAACACGGTCCGCCAGCGCATCGCCCGGTGCGCGGCGCTGCTGGACGCGGACCTGGACGACATGGACGTACGGACGGAGCTGTGGTTCGCGCTGCGGGCGGGCGGCTCCGCCCCCGAGTGAGGCCCGCCCCGGAAGCGGCGGAAAACGGGGAGCCACCGAGGCGCGGCCCCTGTGAGGATGGGGCGTCCGCCCCGCCCTCCCCGCCCCGAAGAAGGACGTGAAGCCCATGCCCCGCGCCGTCACGCTCATCCGTTCCACCGCCCTGTCCGACGTGGCCGAGTACGCCTACGCCGCCACCGCACCCGCCGACGCACGGCTGATCTTCCTCGCGGGGGCGTGCCCGCTGGAGGAGGACGGGTCGACGGCGGCGGTCGGCGACTACGCGGGGCAGGCGGCGAAGGCCCTCGACAACATGAGGACCGCGCTCGCCGCGGCGGGGGCCGGTCTGGAGGACGTCATCAGTACGCGCGTGCTGGTGGCCTCCACGCGGCAGGAAGACCTGGTGACCGCCTGGCAGGTGGTCCGGGACGCGTTCGGCGACCACGACGTCCCGAGCACGCTGCTCGGCGTCACCGTCCTCGGCTACGCCGACCAGCTCGTCGAGATCGAAGGCGTCGCCGCCGTACTCGACTCCTGATCCGGGTCACGGCCCCGGCGGGTCAGCGCACCGCCTGCGGCCCGAGCACCGCCAGCAGGCGCAGCCTGTCGTGGCTCTCGCTCCCCGGGACCGCGGTGTAGACGAGCAGGCGGTGCGACCGGTCCGGGTCGAGGAGCGTCTGGCAGGTGAGTTCGAGGGCGCCGACCTCCGGGTGGAGGAAGCGCTTGACGTGCTGGGGGCGGACGCCGACCTCGTGCGTGTCCCACAGGGCGCGGAACTCGTCGCTCCGCGTGAGCAGCAGCTCGGCGTAGTGCGCGGCCCGGGAACCGGGGCCCCGGAGAGCGGTCGCCTCACGCAGGCCGGACGCGAACATCCGGGAGAGGAACGCGTGGTCCGCCGGGGCGTGGAGCTCGCGCGTGGCCGGGTCGGTGAACCAGCGGTAGCCGATGCTGCGCGCCGGGCCCGTGTACCGGGTCGTGTCGCCCGTGAGGGCTGCGCCGAGGGACGTCTGCCGCAGGGTCTCC
Organism: Streptomyces sp. NPDC104381; assembly: GCF_055583745.1. Lineage (NCBI taxonomy): Bacteria > Bacillati > Actinomycetota > Actinomycetes > Kitasatosporales > Streptomycetaceae > Streptomyces > Streptomyces sp. NPDC104381. Next base: position 56,003 of record NZ_JBVJNK010000001.1, on the reverse strand, counting down.
CCGAGCTCGGTGACGACCTCCGCGGGGGTGTCGTCCAGCCGGTCGAGGATGCGCAGCAGGCCGGGGCTGATGTGCTCGTCGGCGGCGCCCGTGCCCCGTACGGGCGGGGCGTGGCCGGCGAGGCGGAACAGATGGTCCCGCTCGTCGAGGGAGAGGTGCAGCCCTTGCGCCATCGAGGCGATCATCGGCTCGGAGGGCTGCGGGCCGCGCTCCCGCTCCAGCCTGGCGTAGTAGTCGGTCGACATGTGGCAGAGCTCGGCGACCTCCTCGCGGCGCAGCCCGCTGGTGCGTCGCCGCTGTCCGCGCGGCAGGCCGACGTCCTCGGGTTGCAGCAGCTCCCGGCGGCGGCGCAGGAACGCCGCGAGCCCGGCCCGGTCGATCTCCATGCGCGCTCTCCCTCCCGTACGGATCCTTTCTAACGCGCGCACCGGTGCTTATCCACGGATCGCCGATCCCCCGGTACGGCGGCGTCGCGGGTCGAGGCGCAGCCGCGCCGTATCAGTGGATCGGGAGTCCCTGGATAGGTCCGGTCGTCGGAGTCACGGTGGAGGGAAGGACATCGTCAGGGAGTGCAGGGAGTACGCACATGTCACGCCAGGACATCGACATCACCGTTCCCGACCTGACCGGTCGGCGCGCCGTCGTCACCGGGGCGAGCGACGGGATCGGCCTCGGCATCGCCATGCGCCTGGCCGCCGCCGGCGCGGAGGTCGTCATGCCGGTCCGCAATCCGCGTAAGGGCGAGGAGGCGGCCGCCAGGATCCGGGAGCGGACCCCCGGCGCGGACGTCTCGCTGCGGGCGCTCGACCTCTCCTCGCTCGCCTCCGTCGCGGAGCTCGGCCGGAGTCTGCTGGAGGAGGACCGCCCCGTCCACCTGCTCGTCAACAACGCCGGCGTCATGACCCCGCCCGACCGGCAGACGACGGCCGACGGCTTCGAGCTGCAGTTCGGCACCAACCATCTGGGCCACTTCGCCCTGGTCAACCACCTGCTGCCCCTGCTGCGCGCCGGCCGGGCCCGGGTGACGTCCCAGATCAGCGTCGCGGCGAACCGTCACGCCATCAACTGGGACGACCTGAACTGGGAGCGTTCCTACAACGGCATGCGCGCCTACAGCCAGTCGAAGATCGCCTTCGGTCTCTTCGGCCTCGAACTCGACCGGCGCAGCGAGGCGGCGGGCTGGGGCATCACGAGCAACCTCGCGCACCCGGGGGTGGCGCCCACGAGCCTGCTCGCCGCCCGCCCCGAGGTCGGCCGCGCCGACGACACCCTGGGCGTGCGCGTGATCCGCGCCCTGTCCGCCCGGGGCCTCGTCGTCGGGACGGTGCGCACGGCCCAGCTGCCCGCCCTCCACGCCGCCACGTCACCCGACGCCGTGGGCGGCGGGTTCTACGGGCCGAGCGGGCCCGGGCACCTGGGCGGCCCTCCGGCTGAGCAGGCGCTGTACGGCCGTCTGCGCGGCACCGAGGACGCGCGGCGTGTCTGGGAGATCTCCGAGGAGCTCGTGGGCGTCCGCTCCTGGGCCTAGGGCGTGTCCTGAACGCCCCGCCTGCCCGGCGGGGCGTTCGGCGCAGGCCGGATCCCCGGGCCGTCGGTTCAGTTCCCCGCCAGGCTCGCGAGCACCTCCGCGGCGGCCTTCGGGTGGACCAGCCAGTGCAGGTGGCTTCCCTCCAGCGTCCGTACGTCGAAAGGGTTGTCGGGGGTCAGCGCGTCGGCCTCGCGGATCATGCGGTCCTGCACGGCGGGCGGCACGCTGGTGTCGGCTGCCAGGCGCACATAGGTCCGGGGGATCCGGCCCCAGGTCGCGGCCTGTGCCCGGTCGTCGGGCGTACCACCGTCGAGGCTCTCGTCGGGCTGGAAGGTGTTCAGGAAGGTCCGGAACTCGTCGTCGGTGAGGTCGGCGGCGAACGCCTGCTTGAACGCGTCGAGCGTCGCGGGGTCGGCGGTGCGGAAGTTGGTGCGGAGCAGGCCCAGTTCGGCCGGGTTCCCGACGAGTGCGGCGGCGAAGCCTCCCGGGTCGACGTCCGCCATCTCGGGCTCGGCGTAGTAGCCGGCCACGTCCAGATCGACCGGGCACCAGGCCGAGACGTAGACGATGCGGTCGATCAGCTCGGGCCGGGTGTTGGCGACGACGGTGGCCGTGAGGCCGCCCCTGCTGTGGGCGACGAGGACGGTGGGTCCGTTCCGCTTGGCGCGTTCGAGGACTTCGGTCACGCGGGCCACGTTGTCCGCGAGCGTGACGCCCTTGATGCTCCCCGGTGCGGCGGCGAGGGCGTCGAGGTCCTGCGGGGCCTGGTAGGCCGCCGGGAAGGTCGCCCCGAAACCGTGGCCGGGGAGGTCGAGGGCGGCCGACCGGTGTCCCAGCAGGGCGAGTTCGGCTTGCAGCGGTGCGAACGAGAACGAGTTCGCGAAGGCCCCGTGGACCAGGACGAAGGTCGGCAGATTCTGCATGCCTCACCCTCCAACAGAACGATCTTCGGATCAATACCTTTGTCGCGGCCACCCCTTCACCCCCGCCCGAAATGTCGGGCCTTCCAGCATGTGCAACCGGGGGTTGACCGTTCCGCCGCGCGCCCCTAAGTTTCTCGCAACCTGCTGGTACATCGATTAACCACCCTGGTTCCCGTCCTGGTTGGAGACATCCCGCTGTGCGCTCACCCCTGAGTCGGCGCGGTTTCCTGGCCGCTGGTTCCGGCCTCGCCGCCGCTACCGCGCTCCCCGCAATGTCCGGCTGTTCCACGCTCGCCTCGGCCGATTCCGACCCCGGCACGCTGCTCGTCCACACCCAGCTCGGGACCACCGCGCCGGGCTCCGCCACGTACACCGCCGTCGTGAAGGCGTTCGAGAAGGAGAACCCGGGGATCCGGGTCAAGAACCTCGTCAACGGCGACGACCTCCCCCAGGTGTACGAGACCTCACGGCTGGCCCGTAAGGAGCCGGACGTCGTCATGGTCAACCTGTACGACAAGACGCTGGCCTGGACCGATGTCGGCGCCACCCTCGATGTGAAGGGCTATCTCGACGACTGGGGGCTGCGCGACCGCGTCCTGCCCGCCGCCCTCATGGAGTGGACCGACGGCAAGGGCAGGCTCCGCGCCTTCCCGTACTTCGCCACCAACTGGCCCGTCGCCTACAACACCCATCTGCTCGACCGGGCCGGCGTCGGCTCCGTCCCCACCACCGGGGACCAGCTCATCGGCGCCGCGCGGAAGCTGCGGGCCAAGGGGATCGCGCCGGTCACCGTCGGCGGCAACGACTGGACGGGGCAGAAGCTGCTCGCCCAGATCATCCAGACCTTCCTCACCCCCGAGGAGGCCCGGCAGGTCTACACGACCGGGGACTTCAGCGGTAGCCGGGGAGCGCGGGCCGGCATCGACTACTTCGTGACGCTGCGGGACGCCGGTGTCTTCGCCGACAAGGCGCAGGGGCTGACCTCCGACACGATGACCACGCAGTACAACACGGAGGCGGCGGCCATCCAGTCCGCGATGTCCTCCGCGCTGGCCAAGGTCCCCGCGAAGGCGGCCGGGCACACCGAGATCGGCGGCTGGCCGCTGGCGCCGGGCGCCGCCCACGAGAAGCCGACCATCCTGCGCTCGTACACCCTGATCGGCTTCTGGGTCAGTCCCAACGGTGCCAGGAAGATCTCCCACGTCGAGAAGTTCCTCCGGTTCATGTACCGCCCCGACGTGGTGTCGCGCTTCATCACCGAGAGCGGCCGGGACATGGCGCTCGTGACGGACACGGTCAGCAAGGACTTCCCCCTGGTGGCCGAGGCCCAGCAGCTCGGCGACCGGGTCGGCCAGGCGCTCCTGCCCGACCTGTACGTCCCCCCGACGGCCACCCAGCCGCTGATCACCGCGACCAGCACCGCCTTCACCCGGGGCACGAGCGCGGCCTCCGTCCGCTCCGCCCTGGAATCCGCCTACCGCACGGCCTGATCCGCGCGCCCGAGTCCTTGCGAGTCCTCCTATGACGATGCTCTCGTCCGCCCCGGGCGGGGCCTCGGTCCACGGGCCGGCCCCCGTCCCGCCGTCCGCCTCCACCACCAGGCGCCGTACGCAGGGCGGCACCGTCCTCGCCGTGCCCGCGCTGGTCTGGTACCTCGTCTTCATGGTCGGCCCGCTGGTCGCCATCTTCGTCATCGCGGCCCTGCACTGGCCCGGGATGCTCCAGCCGGTCTCCTTCGCCGGGACCGGCAACGTCCGCGCCGTGCTGGCCGACCCGGTCTTCCTGGACGCGGTGCGCAACACGGCCGTACAGCTCGCCGTGGCGCTGCCGCTGATGATCATCGGCGCGTACATGCTCGGCTACTACGTCGCCCAGAAGCCGCCGGGCCACCGTGTGCTGCGGTATCTGCTCTTCATCCCCGGGCTGATCTCCACCCCGGCCAAGGCGATGGTGTTCTACGCGGTCCTCTCCCCGGACGGCCTGCTCAACGGGGCGCTGGACACGGTGGGGCTGGGCTCGATGACCGACGCCTGGCTCGCCTCGCCGTCCACCGCGCTGGCCTCCCTCATCGTCCTCGACGTGTGGAGCGGCATCGGGTTCACCGCCGTCCTGTTCGCCGCCCGGCTCGGCAGCGTCCCGGACGAGATCGGCGAGGCGGCGCAGCTCGACGGCGCCGGGCACTGGCGGGCCATGTGGCGCATCCACTTCCCCGTCATCCGGGACTTCGTGGGTGTCGTGACGATGCTCCAGTTCCTCTGGACGCTGTTCGGCTCCGCGCAGAACGTCCTGCTGCTGACCCAGGGCGGCCCCGGCAGCTCGTCGACGACGCTGTCCTTCCTCGTCTACCAGAAGGCGTTCATCGCGGCCGACCTCGGCTACAGCCAGACCGTCGGCGTGGTCCTCTTCCTGGTCGGCCTGGCCGGGCTGCTGACCATCCGTCGCGTCTTCCGCCAGAACTACTGATCGGAGCGGTCCCATGAAGTTCGGAAGGTCCTGGCTGCCGGCGCACATCTTCGCCTGGCTGTACATGGTGCTGCTGGTCGTCCCCCTCTACTACCTGCTGGTCTCGGCGTTCAAGACGAACGACCAGATCTTCGGCAGCCCGTTCTCCCTGCCCACCTCGCTGTCCACGGCCAACTTCACCGAGTCGTTCTCCTCCGCGCACCTCGGCCCGGCGATCCTCAACTCGATGCTGGTGACCGCGCTGGCGCTGGTGCTCACGCTGGCCCTCGCGATACCGGCCGCCTTCGCCATCGCCCGTACGGAGGGACGCGTCGGGGCCCTGGTGGAGCGGGTGTTCTCGCTCGGCTTCCTGATCCCCACGTTCGCCGCGCTGTTCCCCACGTTCCTGCTGGCCGCCGCCACCGGGCTGTTCCACACCCGCGCCTTCATGGTGCTGTTCCTGCCGGCCACGGCGATGCCGCTGTCCGTCGTCATCCTGGTGCAGTTCATGCGGACGATCCCGCGCGAGATGGAGGAGGCGGCGCGCATGGACGGGGCGTCCACCTTCGCCGTGCTGCGGCACGTCTACACCCCGATGTGCATGCCGGGCATCGCGACGATCCTGCTGCTGAACTTCCTGACGTTCTGGAACGAGTACCTCTACTCCCTCGTCATCATCGGCCCCGACCCGGACCTGCGGACCGTGCAGGTCGCCCTGCCCACGCTCAAGTCCCTCACCGGTACGGACTACGGCATCCTTACGGCGGGCACGGTGCTGACCCTGGTCCCGGTCTGGGCCGTCTACACCGTGCTCCAGAAGCGGATGCAGCAGGCTCTCGTGAGCGGGGCGGTGAAGATGTGAACAAGCGTCTGGAGGGTCGTACGGCTGTACGGCCCACGATCAAGGCGGTGGCCGCCGCCGCGGGGGTCTCGACCGCGGCGGTCTCGCAGGCCGTCAACGGCACCGGCCGGATCTCGGAGGCCACCCGCCGCCGGGTCCTGGACGCGGCGAGCGAACTGGGCTGGTCCCCCAGCGCCTCCGCGACGGCACTGCGCCGGGCCCGTACCCGTACGATCGCGCTCGTCGTCCGGCGGCCCACCGATGTGCTGGGCTCCGACCCGCACTTCAGCGAGCTGATCACCGGTCTGGAGGGCGAGCTCGCGCCGCGTGGTTACGGTCTGCTGCTCCACCTGGTCGCGGACATCGGCCAGGAGAGCGCGCTGTACGAGCGGCTGGTCGCGGAGGGCCGGATCGACGGTGCCGTGCTGACCGACGCCCGCGCCGACGACCCGCGCCCGGAGCTGCTGCGGGGCCTCGGACTGCCCGCCGTCCTGCTGGGCTCCCCCGACGCCGGGTCGCCCGTGCCCAGGGTGGGGCTCGGGCAGCAGGGGGCGGGCATACGGGAGGCGGTCGCCCATCTGCTGGAGCTCGGCCACCGGCGGGTCGCCTACATCGCGGGCCCGTCCGAACTGCTGCACACCCGGCTGCGGCTGGCCGCCTTCGAGGAGTCGCTCGCCGAGGCGGGGCTGCGGCCCGTCGCCGTACGGCACAGCGACTTCACCGAGCGGGCCGCCGTCGAGGTCACCGAGGAGCTGCTCTCGCTGCCCGACCGGCCGACGGCTCTGGTCTTCCCCAACGACTCCATGGCCGTCTGCGGCATCGGCACGGCGCAGCGCGCCGGACTCCGGGTGCCCGGCGACCTGTCGGTGGTCGGTTACGACAACCTCCCGCTCGGCCGCTGGGTCCACCCCCGGCTCACCACCGTCGACCAGCAGGTGCAGCGCGTCGGTGCCGCCGCCGCCCGCACCCTGCTCGCCGGCTGCGGGGAGGACGTGCCCCCACCGGTGCTCGACGGCCGCCCCCGCCTGGTCGTACGGGAATCGACCGGCCCGCTGACCTCCCCGACCTGAACCCGCCGCATCCCCGGCACCCCCCGCACAGCGAAGAGGACCCAGAAACACCATGCGACGCCACAGCGCCCAGCTCACCCACGACTCCGCCGTCCTCCCGTGGCTCGGCGCCAACTTCTGGTCCCGCACCGGCGGTCCGCTGATGTGGCGGAACTACGAGCCGAAGACGGTGCGCGAGGAGCTGGCCGTGCTCCGGGAGCACGGTCTGAACATGACCCGGTCCTTCTTCTACTGGCCCGACTTCCACCCGGAGCCGGGACGGATCGACGAGGAACTCTGCGACCGCTTCCGTGACTTCCTGGACGCCCACCACGAGCTGGGCATGGGCACGGTCCCCACCTTCATCGTCGGCCACATGTCGGGTGAGAACTGGGACCCGGCGTGGCGCGGGGACCGCGATCTCTACGAGGACGTGTGGCTCGTCGGCCGGCAGGCGTGGTTCGTCTCCCAGATGACCCGCCGCTTCAAGGACCACCCGGCCGTCACGGGCTGGCTGATCACCAACGAGATGCCCGGCTACGGCCGGATCTACCAGGTCGACCCCCCGTCGAGCGATGTCGTCACCGCCTGGGCGCAGTTCATGTGCGACGCGGTGCGCGCGGCCGGCGGCACCCAGCCGGTGTCGCTCGGCGACGGCGCGTGGGGCATCGAGGTGACCGGCCGCGACAACGGCTTCTCGCTGCGGGAGACCGCCGAGTACGTCGACTTCGTCGGCCCGCACGTCTACCGCTCCGACACGGACCGGCCGCGCCAGCACTACCGGGCCGCCTTCGAGTGCGAGCTGGCCGCCGTCACCGGCCAGCCGGTCGTCCTGGAGGAGTTCGGGCTCTCCACCGACGTCGTCTCCGCCGCGAACGCCGGGATCTTCTACCGGCAGACCCTGCACAACTCGCTGCTCGGCGGGGCCACCGGCTGGATGGCCTGGAACAACACGGACTACGACGACCTGTGGGACCAGTCGCCGTACGACCACCACCCCTTCGAGATGCACTTCGGGATCACCGACGGCGCCGGGCGCCCGAAGGAGCCGCTGCGTGAGCTGGCCGCCTTCGCGAAGGTCCTGGAGCGGGTCGACTTCCCGCGCTGCCGCCGCACCGACGCCGACGCGGCCCTCGTGGTGCCGGCCTTCCTGGAGCGCGGCTACCCGTACAGCCGGCCCGCCGACCGCCCGCTGATCTTCACCTCGCTGCACCAGGGCTATGTGGCGGCGCGCGGCGCCGACCTGCCGGTGGCGTTCGCCCGGGAGGCCGACGGGCTGCCGGACGACGCCTCGCTGTACCTGCTGCCGTCGACCCGCCAGCTGACCACCCGCACCCGGCGCGCACTGGAGCGCCGGGCGAGGGAGGGCGCCACGGTGTACCTGTCGTTCTGCTCGGGCGAGTACCCGACGACCCGGGGGCCCTGGTTCCACGACCTCGACGGGCTGTTCGGGGTGGAGCTCCAGCTGTCGTACGGGGTCGCCGAACCGATCGAGGACGACGTCCTGGAGATGACGTTCACCGAGGACTTCGGCTCGATAGCCGCCGGTGAGGTGCTGACCTTCCCGGTCGCGGGCAACGAGGACAGCCGCGCCTACCTGCCCGTCGTCCCCGAGGGCGCACGGGTCGTCGCCACCGACGCCCACGGCCGCCCGGCGCTCCTGCGGTACGAGACGGGCGCGGGCCGCACGGTCCTGGCCACGTATCCGCTGGAGCACATGGCGGCCCGTACGGCGCGTGCCAACCCGGAGCAGACCCACCGGCTGTACGAGGCGCTCGCCGAACTGGCCGGTGCCGCGCGCCCGGTGACCGTCCCCACCCCGTACGTCAGCGCCGACACCCTGGTCCGCGAGGACGGCACGCGGTTCGTGTGGCTGGTGAGCCAGTCCGGCGAGGAGCTGACCGTACGCCCGTCGGCGGACGGGGAGCTGCGCGAGCTGACCGGCGGTGACCCGGTGCGGGACGTGACCCTCGCCCCGTACGGCGTGCGCGTCCTCGAACTGCGCTGACCGCCCGACCCCTTGAGGAGCCGACCGATGTCCGAGCCCCTGTTCCGCGATGCGGAGGCGCCCGTCGACGACCGGGTGCGCGATCTGCTGTCGCGCATGACGCTCACCGAGAAGGTGGGCCAGGTCAACCAGCGGATGTACGGCTGGGACGCGTACGAGCGCACCCCGTCCGGCCACCGGCTGACCGACGCGTTCCGCGCGGAGGTGGCGGCCTGTGACGGCATGGGCGCGCTGTACGGGCTCCAGCGCGCCGACCCGTGGTCCGGGGTGACGGCGGAGACCGGCATCGGCGCGGCGGACGGGGCGCGGGTCTCGGACGAGGTGCAGCGGTACGTCGTCGAGAACACCCGGCTCGGTATCCCCGTCCTGCTGGTCGAGGAGATGCCGCACGGTCTCCAGGCCCTGGACGGGACGGTGCTGCCGGTGAACCTGGCGGTCGGCGCCACCTGGAACCCGGAGCTGTACGAGGAGGCCGCGGCGGCCGCCGCCGGGCAGCTCCGGGCGCGCGGCGGCCATGTGGCGCTGGTGTCCGCGCTCGACCTGGTGCGGGATCCGCGCTGGGGCCGCGCGGAGGAGTGCTTCGGGGAGGACCCGTATCTGGCGGCGCGGTTCACCGAGGCGCTGGTGCGGGGTGTGCAGGGGCCGGCCGGGGACCGCATCGGGCCGGACCGTGCGGCCGTCGTGCTCAAGCACTTCGCCGGGCAGGGAGCCACGGTCGGCGGACGCAACAGCGCGGCCACCGAGCTGGGCGCGCGGGAGCTGCACGAGATCCATCTCGTGGCGGCGCTGGCGGGCGTACGGGCCGGAGCCGCGGGCGTCATGGCCGCGTACAACGAGTTCGACGGCGTGCCGTGCGCGGGCAACCACCACCTGCTGACCGGGATCCTGCGGGACCGGTGGGGCTTCGACGGCCTGGTGATGGCCGACGGGCTCGCGATCGACCGGCTGGTGCGGCTGGCGGGCGATCCGGTGGCGGCCGGGGCGATGGCGCTGCGGGCCGGCACCGATCTGAGCCTGTGGGACGACTGCTACCCCAGGCTGGCGGAGGCGGTCCGGCGGGGGCTGGTCGAGGAGTCCACGCTCGACAGGGCGGTCGGACGCGTCCTCGCGCTGAAGTTCCGCCTCGGCCTCTTCGAGCGCCCGTACACCGGCGTCCGGGAGGCGGACCCCGCGCGCGTGGAGCGGATCGGCGAGCGTGTCGCCCGTGAGTCGGTCACCCTCCTCGCGCACGACGGGGTGACGTTGCCGCTGGCCGGCCGCCGCATCGGGAGGGTCGCGGTCATCGGGCCGAACGCCGACTCCGTGCCGCAGCAGATCGGCGACTACACCGCGCCGCAGCGGCCCGGCACGGGCAGCAGTGTGCTCGCCGGTCTCCGGGCCGCGGCGCCCGAGGGCACCGAGGTCACGTACGCCCGGGGCTGCGGCCTCGTCGGCGGCGACCGGTCGGAGGTGCCCGGGGCGGTGGCGCTGGCGGCGGACGCCGATGTGGCGGTGCTGGTCCTCGGCGGGTCGAGCGCACGGGAGTCCGGTGCGCGTTTCGACGCCAACGGCGCGGCCGTCGTCACCTCCGGGAACCCGGTGGAGATGACGTGCGGCGAGGGCGTCGACCTGGCCGGACTCGCCCTGCCGGAAGGGCAGTCGGCCCTGCTGGACGCGGTCGCCGCGACCGGGACCCCGGTGGTCGTGGTCCTGGTCCAGGGCCGGCCGCACGCCCTGGAGGACCTCACGGGCAGGGCGGCGGCGGTGCTGAGCGCCTGGTACCCCGGCCCGTGGGGAGGCGGGGCGGTCGCGGACGTGCTGTTCGGCGCGGCGGAACCCCAGGGCCGGCTGCCCGTCTCCGTGCCCCGCTCGGCGGCCCAGCTCCCGGTGTTCTACAACGGCAAGGACCACGGCTACCGGGGTTACGTCGACCAGCCCGCCACGCCCCGCCATCCGTTCGGCCACGGACTGTCGTACACGACGGTCGACTACGGCACGCCCCGGCTGTCCCTGCCGTCCGTGGCGGTGGACCGCTTCGACGGCGGGGCGCGCCCGCTGAGCTGCACGGTCCGCCTCACCAACACGGGCGGCAGGCCGGTGCGGGAGACCGTCCAGCTCTACGTACGCCGGGTGCTGGGCGGGACCTCCTGGCCCCGGGTGCGCGAACTGCGCGGCTTCGTCCGGGTGGAGCTGGCGCCGGGCGGGAGCACCGAGGTCACCTTCCCGCTGGAGGCGCGGACCCTCGCCTCGTTCACGTACGCGGGTGAATGGGCCGTGGAGCCGGGCGAGTTCGCGGTGGAGACGGGGCCGTCCTCCCTGGGCACCCGCGCGGCCCGGCTCACGGTGACGACGTAGACCGCCGTCACCCCGCCCCTCAGGCCGCCCCCGGCTCCACCCGCACGGTCCGGGCCGTGCCGGGGGGCGCCTCCTCCGGCGCGGGTGCCGCGAGCCCCTTCGACGTACGGACGCGGACACGGTCGTTACGGCCGCCGCCCCGCACCAGCAGCACGCTCAGGGCGGCCAGGAAGCCGACGACGGTGAGGCCGACGAGCCCGCCCTTCGTGGAGCCGGTGGTGTCCTCGATGATCCCGAAGGCGGTGGGCGCGACGAACCCCCCGAGGTTTCCTATGGAGTTGATCAGCGCGATGCCGGGGGCGGCCGCCCGGGCGTCGAGGTAGCTCTGCGGGATCGTCCAGAAGACGGGCGAGGCGGGCTTGAAGCCCACGGCGGCCAGACAGAGCGCGCCCAGACCGACCCAGGGCGAGACGAAGACCGCGAGCAGGGTGCCGCAGCCGCCGATGAGGAGCAGGGCCACCAGGACCGGCCGCCGTTTGCCGATGCGGTCCGAGATCCGCCCGCTGACGTACACGGCGGCGATGGCACAGATCCACGGCACGGATGTCAGGAAGCCGACCTGGAGGTCGCTCAGGCCGCCGATGTCGTCGACGATCGAGGGCAGCCAGAACGTCACCGCGTACAGGGCGACGTTGATCGCGAAGTAGATCCACAGGAAGAGCAGCATCTGGGGGTCGGCGAGCAGCTTCCAGCGGGAGACGCGGGCCTTGGTGCCGCGCAGGGCGTCCCGGGCGTCCTGTTCGGCGTCGATGGCGGTGACGAGGCCGGCCTTCTCCTCGTCGGTCAGCCAGGTCGCCTGCTCGATGCCTGAGTCGAGGTAGCGGTAGACGACGAAGCCGAGGACGACGGAGAAGACGCCCTCGACGAAGAACATCCACTGCCAGCCGGAGTGGCCCCAGAGTCCGTGCATCTCCAGCAGCGCCCCGGAGACGGGGCCCACGACGACGGTCGCGGTGCCGGATCCCATCAGGAAGACCGAGGTGGCCCGTCCGCGGTGGGAGTCGGGCAGCCAGCGGCTGAAGTAGTAGATGACGGCCGGGAAGAAGCCGGCCTCGGCGACGCCGAGCAGGAAGCGCAGCGCGTAGAACATGCCGGGGCTGTTGACGAAGGCCATCGCGGTGGCGACGACGCCCCAGCTGATCATGATGCGGGTGAGCCACACCTTGGCCCCGAACCGCTCCATCAGCATGTTGGAGGGGACCTCGAAGATGGCGTACGCGATGAAGAAGATGCCCGCGCCGAGCCCGAACGCGGCGGCGGACAGCCCCACGTCCGCGCGGAGCTGGTCCTGGGCGAAGCCGAGGTTGACGCGGTCCATGTAGTTCGCGACGAACATCACGAAGAAGAGGGGCACCACACGGCGGAAGATCTTGCGGATCGCCGACCGGACGGCCGGCGGGTGCTGGACTTCGGGGGTGGGGGGAGCTGCGGGCACGAGCGGCACTCCTTTGTGCGGCCGGACCGCCGACGCTCGCGCGGCGGCGGCTGCCCACCGACGGACGCGGTGGGAGCGAGGGGGGACGGTTACCAGCGCGGCACGGACGGGGTCGTCCACCGCGGGTCGGTGACGCGCATCGCGGCCGCGTCGTCGCGGTCCTTGTACGTGCCGTCGTCGTCGAGCCACCGCTGGTGGAGGTGTGCGAGCCGGTCGCGGTCGAGTTCGACCCCGAGGCCGGGGGCGTCGGAGACGGCGACCCTGCCGCCGTCGAAGGTGAGCCGCTCGGTGAGGACGTCCTCCGACTGCCAGGGGTAGTGGGAGTCGCAGGCGTGGTGGAGGTTGGGGACGGTCGCGGCCACCTGGGTCATGGCGGCGAGGCTGATGCCGAGGTGGGTGTTGGAGTGCATCGACACCCCGACACCGAACGCACGGCAGATGGCGGCCAGTTGCTGGGTGTTGCGGAGGCCGCCCCAGTAGTGGTGGTCGGAGAGGACGACCTGCACGGCGCCCTGGGTGAAGGCGTCCTCGATCTCGTCGAACGTCGTCACGCACATGTTGGTGGCGAGCGGTACGCCGGACTTCGCGGCGACCTCGGCCATGGCGGGGACACCGGTCGCCGGGTCCTCCAGGTACTCCAGGACGTCCCGGAGCTCCTCGGCCACCCGGAGGGAGGTCTCCACGGACCACGCGCCGTTGGGGTCGAGCCGCAGCGGGTGGCCGGGGAAGGCGGTGGCGAGCGCCTTGACCGCGGCGATCTCCTCGTCCGGGGGGAAGACGCCGCCCTTGAGCTTGAAGGAGGTGAAGCCGTAGCGCTCGGTGAAGGTGCGGGCCTGCTCGACGATCCCGGCGGGGTCGAGGGCGGCGCCCCACGGGTCGTCGTCGCCCCCGGACCGCTTGTAGAAGAGGTAGGCGCTGTACTCGACGGCGTCGCGCACCTTGCCGCCGAGCAGCGCGTGCACGGGCAGGCCGAGCGCCTTGCCGAGGGCGTCGAGGCAGGCGACCTCGAAGGCGGAGACCACGGAGAGGCGCAGCTTGTCGGCGGTCTGGACGCCGCGCAGCCCGCCCACGTCGACCTGGCCGGTGACACGGGAGGCGTCGACGGCGACCTCGTCGGCCGCGCCGAACAGGCCGTTGAGGTCGCTGACCTGGCGGCCGACGAGCCGCTCGGCGAGGGGCCGGGCCAGCTCCAGGTACTTGGTGTCGCCGTAGGTCTCGCCGAGGCCGGTGGTCCCGTCGGCGGTGACCACCTCCACGATCAGGCGCGGGGTGTAGGGCTGGTGGATGCCCGCGGTGTTCAGGAGCGGCGGGTCCGCGACCAGGATCGGGGTCAGGGTCACGTCCGTGATGGTGAGGTCGCGGGTCACAGGGAGGCTCCTACGAGGTCGAGTCCGGTGCTGAGCAGGGTCGTGAGATCGGCCAGATCGGCGGCCGAGGGGTCGGTGAGCGGGGCGCGCACCGGGCCCACGGGGAGTCCGCGCAGCCGGGCCGCGGCCTTGACCAGCGAGACGGCGTATCCGGGGACGCGGTCACGGAGTTCGACGAGGGGCACGTAGAAGTCGCGCAGCAGCGTGTCGACCGTGCCGGCGTCCCCGCCGCGCAGGGCGGTGAAGAAGGCGTCGGCGATCTCGGGGGCGAAGGCGTGGACGGCGGAGGAGTAGGCCGGGACGCCGACGGTGGCGTAGGCCCTGGCCTGGATCTCCGCGGTGGCGGCGCCGTTGAAGAACAGGAAGCCGTCGGGGGCGGCGAGGGTGAGGCGCTGGAGGCGGTCGAGGTCGCTGTGGCCGTCCTTGACGCCGATGACGCCGGGGATGCGGGCGATGCGGCGGAGCGAGTCGGCGGTGTAGGCGACCTGGCCGCGCTGGTAGGCGATGAGCGGGAGCCGGGTGCGGCCGGCGATGTGCTGGAGCTGGGCGACCAGCCCGTCCTGCGGGGCCGCGGTGAGGTAGTGCGGCAGGACGAGAAGGGCGTCGGCCCCCGCCTCCTCGGCGATACGGGCGAACCGGGCGGCCTGCGCCCAGCCGTAACCGGTGCCCGCCACGACCGGGAGGCGGCCGGCGGCCTCCTCGACGGTGATGGAGACGACCTGCCGGTACTCGTCCTCGTCCAGGGAGAAGAACTCACCGGTGCCGCAGGCCGGGAAGACGGCGCCGGGGGCGGCGGCGAGGCGCTCCGCCACATAGCCGCGGAAGCCCTCCGGGTCGAAGGATCCGTCCGGGTGGAAGCTGGTCAGCGGGAAGGACAGCACACCGTCCGCCATCCCGCTCCGCAGCCGTCGCGCCACGTCCGCGGCGGCCTCCGTGCCGGTGTCGAGACTCACGTCATCTCCCTATGTAGACGTTATCCATGTATGAGGATGGAGGTTAGGGAGGTGGACCTCGGGGCGTCAATGGGTGCGCACCACCGTTCTCCAGGCGGCGCCGTTCCCGGGAGCGGGGCCCGATTACGATCGGCGCATGCCAGACACAACGGAGGCGGGCGGCGTCCGCGAGGTGAAGTCCGCTGCGCGCACGGTCGAGCTGCTGGAGGTGCTGGCCGCACGCGGCGACCGCCCGGCACGGCTCCAGGAGCTGGCGGAGGAGCTGGGCGTGCCGCGCAGTTCGATGTACGCGCTGCTCCAGACCCTGATCTCGCGCGGCTGGGTCCGCACGGATCTGACCGGCTCGCTGTACGGCATCGGCATCCACGCCCTGCTCACCGGGACCAGCTATCTGGACTCCGACCCCCGGCTGCGCGTGGTGCGGCCGTTCCTCGACGAGGCGTCCGAGGCACTGGGCGAGACGATCCACATGGGCCGGCTGGACGGCCGGGACGTGGCGTATCTGGCGACACGGGAGTCCCACGAGTACCTGCGGACGATCAGCCGGGTCGGGCGGCGCCTCCCGGCGCACGTGGGGGCGCTGGGCAAGGCGCTGCTGGCCGAACGGCCCGACGAGGAGCTGCCCGAGGGGCCGTACGAGGCGCTGACGCCCCGCACCCACACGCACCGGGACGCCCTGCTCGCCGACCTCGCCGAGGTCCGGGAGCGCGGTTACGCGGTGGACCGGGAGGAGGGCGTGACCGGGATCGTCGGCTTCGGGTTCGCCCTGCGGTACGACGATCCGGCGCAGGACGCGGTCAGTTGCTCGGTGCCGGTGGCCCGGCTGACACCGGAGCACGAGGAGCGGATCGTGGCGGTGATGCGGGAGATCAGGGCGAAGACGGAATCGACCGTCCCGACGGGCAGCGGGGCCGCGCACTGGCGCTGAGACCCGCCGCGCCGGGGTCCGCCCGTGCCGGACCCGGCACCGGTAACCCGCACCCGCCGTGCCCCTCTCACCACTCCCGGGGTGCGATGAGCTCCTCGATGTCCGCCTCCGCGAAGCCGTACGCCATCGCGACGGCCCAGAAGTCCTCGACTATCTCCTCGCGGGCGACGGTCTCGATCTCGCACCCCGCCGCCTCGAGCTCACCTTCCAGGGCGTTGAATTCCTCGGTCGCCGCATGGGTCAGCACATACAGCGCGGCCAGGCCGGCCGGCTGCTCCTCCTCGATGCGTTCACAGAGCCGGACCAGGACCTCGCGGCCCCGGTCGACGACGCGGTCGGGGAAGTACGCGTCCCGGTACAACCCCCGCAGGAACCCGTACTCCGCCATCCGCCGATTCCCGATCGCCATACCGTCCCCCGTCCGCTCGGTGCTCCGTCGTCACCGATGGTGCACCACGCCACTGACAGTGACGCGCCGGACGGCCGCGACGAAGGGCGGCGGAGGACCGTGACGAAGGCCGGGCGGCGCGGCGGCCGCCCGCGCTCACTGCACGCGCGCGGACGAACGGCCGCTGTCCTCGTCGTCGTCCTCGTCGTCGTCCGGGACATGGACGTCGAAGACGTTGATGTTGATCTCGACGACCTCCAGACCGGTCATCGTCTCGACCGCGTCCGTCACATTGCTCCTGACCCGGTCCGCGAGCTCATGGATCGGTATGCCGTACTCCACCTCGATGTCGACGTCGACCGCGGTCTGCTTCTCGCCCACCTCCACCTTCACTCCACGGCCCCCGCCGGAGGAGGATCCGGGCACCCGGCCCGCGACGGCGCCCAGCGCCTTGGAGGCGCCGCGTCCCACCGAGTACACGCCCTCGGTCTCGCGGATGGCGATTCCGGCGATCGTGGCCACCACACCGTCGGCGATGGTGGTCCTGCCGCGTCCGGACCGCTCCCCGTTCCTGCCTGTCGTTGAGCTCCCGCCCAGGGATTCGACATCAGCCATGACTAGCCTCACAGAGGGTTCGTTGCGACGAGGCGACTCGTCCCTCGTCGGCTCCTCGTTTCACTGTGCGCCTGCCCGTCACCTACCGCCATCGGAGTGACGCAGCGCTCGCCGCGGCCACGCTCCGCGACCGGGTCCGGGCCGCGACACGTGCCGTCACGCCGCGCCTCCCGCGCGGTGCCGGGCGTGCGCAGCATCACCCTGGACAGCCACCGTGACCGCCGGGTAACTTTTGACCAGGACTGAGCAAGCGCTTAGCCACTGCGACCGACGCTGAAGCTGACACCAGGAGGCATCCCGTGCGCCGTACGGTTTACAACGAGGACCACGAGGCGTTCCGGGAGACCATCCGCGCCTTCATCGAGTCCGAGGTCGTCCCCGTCTACGACGAGTGGTTCGCCGCGGGCCAGGCGCCGCGCGACTTCTACTACAAGCTCGCCGAGCTGGGCATCTTCGGCATCGAGGTGCCCGAGGAGTACGGCGGCGCCGGCGTCGAGTCCTTCAAGTTCGAAGCGATCCTGTACGAGGAGACCGCCCGCGCGGGCATCTCCTTCGGCGGCTCCGGCGTGCACGTCCTGCTCTGCCTGCCGTACCTCAAGGCGTACGCCACCGAGGAGCAGAAGAAGCGCTGGCTGCCGGACTTCGTCTCCGGCAAGTCGATGTACGCGATAGCCATGACCGAGCCGGGCACCGGTTCGGACCTGGCCGGCATGAAGACCACCGCCAAGCTCTCCGAGGACGGCACGCACTACGTCCTCAACGGCGCCAAGACCTTCATCACCGGTGGTGTGCACGCCGACAAGGTCATCGTCTGCGCCCGTACGGACTCCCCCAAGGCCGACGACCGCCGCCACGGCATCTCGCTCCTCGTGGTCGACACCAAGTCCGAGGGCTACTCGGTCGGCCGCAAGCTCGACAAGCTGGGCCTGAAGGTCTCCGACACCGCCGAACTGGCCTTCGTGGACGTCAAGGTGCCCGTCGAGGACCTGCTGGGCGAGGAGAACAAGGGCTTCTCGTACCTCGGCCAGAACCTCCCGCAGGAGCGCCTGGGCATCGCCGTCGGCGCGTACGCGCAGGCCGCCGCCGCCGTGCGGTTCGCCCAGCAGTACACGCAGGACCGCACCGTCTTCGGCAAGACCGTCGCGTCCTTCCAGAACACCAAGTTCGAGCTGGCCGCCTGCAAGGCCGAGGTCGACGCGGCCGAGGCCGTCTGCGACCGGGCCATCGAGGCGCTGGACGCCGGCGAGCTCACCCCCGCCGAGGCCGCCTCGGCGAAGCTGTTCTGCACCGAGGTCGCGCACCGCGTGATCGACCGCTGCCTCCAGCTGCACGGCGGCTACGGCTTCATGAACGAGTACCCGATCGCCCGCCTCTACACGGACAACCGGGTCAACCGCATCTACGGCGGCACCAGCGAGGTCATGAAGTCGATCATCGCCAAGTCCATGGGGCTCTGAGAGCGGCTACGTTTCCCTCCCATGAGCGCAGCACTTGACTCCCTGCTCGATCTGCTCGACCTGGAGCGGATCGAGCAGGACATCTTCCGGGGCACGAGCCGTTCCGCGGTCGTGCCCCGCGTCTTCGGCGGCCAGGTCGCGGCCCAGGCCCTGGTCGCCGCCGGGCGTACGGTCCCCGAGGACCGGGGTGCCCACTCCCTGCACGCGTACTTCCTGCGCCCCGGGGACCCGGGCGCGCCGATCGTCTACAGCGTGGACCGGATCCGCGACGGGCGGTCCTTCACCACCCGCCGGGTCGTCGCGGTCCAGCACGGCAAGCCGATCTTCCACCTCTCGGCGTCGTTCCAGGTGCACGAGGACGGCATGGACCACCAGGCGGTCATGCCGCGGTCCCCCGACCCGGAGACCCTGCCGACGGCCGCGGAGATGCTGCCCCGGTACGCGGACCGCTTCACGGACCCGCGCATGGTGGACCGGCTGCTGGAGGCCCGGGCAGCGGTCGACCTGCGGTATGTCGACGCCCCGCCGTTCGCCACGGCCGGCGAGCCGCGCGAGCCGCGCTCCCAGGTCTGGTTCAGGACGCGCGGCAAGCTGGCCGACGACCCGCTGCTGCACGTCTGCATGGCGACGTACGTCTCGGACATGACCCTGCTGGACTCGGTGCTGCTGGCCCACGGGCGGGGCGGCTGGGCGGTCGGTGACGTGGTGGGCGCCAGCCTGGACCACGCGATGTGGTTCCACCGCCCCTTCCGGGCCGACGAGTGGCTGCTGTACGACCAGGAGTCGCCCTCCGCGTCCGGCGGCCGGGGTCTCGGCCAGGCCAGGATCTGGACGGCGGACGGGAAGCTGGCCATCACGGTCATCCAGGAGGGCCTGGTCCGCGTCCCGAGGGACTGAAGCCGAACCTTCGGGACATACTGCCCGTCATGAGTGACGCCACGAGTGACACCAGCAGTGCCGGGCAGGGCGGCGGCGGGTCCACGCTCACCGTCGTCGTCGCGGCGGCCGCCAACCTCGGTATCGCGCTGGCGAAGCTGGTGGCGGGACTGATCAGCGGGTCGAGCGCGATGCTGTCGGAGGCCGCGCACTCGGTCGCCGACACGGTCACCGAAATCATGCTGCTCACCGCGCTCAAGCGCAGCGAGAAGCCCGCCGACGAGGACCATCCGCTGGGCTACGGCCCCGAGCGGTACATCTGGGCGATGCTCGCCGCCGTCGCGACGTTCGTCGGCGGCGCGGTGTTCTCCCTGTACGACGGCATCCACACCCTGCTGCGGGGCGAGGAGCTGGGCGATCCGCTCATCTCGTACCTCGTGCTCGCGGTCGCCTTCCTGCTGGAGGGCTTCTCGCTGCGCACCGGCGTCCGGCAGGTGCGCGGTGAGGCCGCGCGGCTGCGGATGCCCGCGCCGCGCTATCTGCGCCGCACCCCCGACACGGCGGTCAAGGCCGTGGTGATGGAGGACTCCGCCGCCCTGGCCGGGCTGCTGCTGGCGGCGGGCGGCCTCCTCGGCGGGCAGCTCACGGGCTCCGGGCTCTGGGACGGCATCGCCTCGATCCTCATCGGCGTCCTGCTGGTGTACGTGGCGTGGGTGCTGTGCCGGTCCAACGCCCAGCTGCTGATCGGCCGTCCGCTCCCCGCCGACATGCGGGCCGGGGTGCGCGAGGAGCTGCTGTCCGTGCCGCACATCGTCGAGGTCATGGAGCTGACCACCCTCATCCAGGGCCCCTCGGAGCTGCTGGTCGCCGCGAAGATCGACTTCCGGGACGCGGCGACGGCCGCCCAGATCGAGTGGGCGTGCGAGGAGGCGGAGCAGCAGCTCCGGGAGCGCTATCCGTCGATCCAGCGGGTGTACCTGGACCCGACCCCGGGGCGCGCGCAGCGGCTCGCGGCGCGCGCCGGCGGCTGAGACGGGGTGCGGGCGCACCCGCTCGCGCCGTCGCGCACCGGATCGCGGGAGTGCGGCGGGAGGTGGGGTCCGCGCTCTCCCGGAGGGGTAGGACCCTGCCGATCTTTTCCCTCACCGAGGAGTACCGGCCTTGTCCCAGCCTCCCGCCCCCCTCGTCCTCGATCCCGCCGCCCACGACGCGGACGCCGAGCACGAGCTGTTACGTGCCCAGGGCCCCGCGACCCGTATCGACATCCTCGGTGTGGAGGCCTGGTCGGTCTCCGACCCCGCCCTCCTGAAGGAGCTTCTGACCAGCCCGGACGTCTCCAAGGACGGCCGGCGGCACTGGCCCGGCTTCGAGGAGGCGGTCCGCTCCTGGCCGCTGGCCCTGTGGGTCGCCGCCACGAACATGTTCACCGCCTACGGAGGCGAGCACCGCCGGCTGCGCCGCATCGTCGCCCCGGCGTTCAGCGCCCGGCGCATCGCCGCGCTGAGGCCGACCGTCGAGGGCATCGTGGAGCAGCTGCTCGACGGCCTGGAGAGCGCCACGCCCCGGGGTGCGGTGGCGGACCTGCGCGACCGGCTGGCGTACCCGCTGCCCATCACGGTCATCGGGCGCCTCCTGGGCGTCCCCGACGAGCGGGCCAACGAGTTCCGCGCGGTCGTCAACGACGTGTTCTCCACGACGCTGACCCCCGAGGAGGCCGCCGCCAACACGACGCAGCTGTACGGGATGCTCGACGCCCTCATCGCCGCCAAGCGGGCCGATCCGGGCGACGACGTGGCGTCCGTGCTGATCTCCCTGGGCGAGGCGGGCGCCGACGGGGAGGGGCTGACCGAGGAGGAGCTGCGCGACACCCTGCTCCTGATGATCAACGCCGGCTACGAGACGACGGTCAACCTGATCGACCAGGCCGTCACGCTCCTGCTGACCGACCCCGCCCAGCTCGCCCACGTCCGTGCGGGCCGTGCGTCGTGGACGGACGTCGTGGAGGAGACGCTGCGCCACTCGCCCCCGGTCAAGCACCTGCCCCTGCGGTACGCCGTCACCGACGTCCCGCTGCCGGACGGGCGGGTCATCGCCAAGGGCGAGGCGATCCTGGCCTCCTACGCCGCGGCCAACCGCCACCCGGGCTGGCACGACGATCCGGACGTCTTCGACGTCACCCGGATCACCAAGGAGCACCTCGCCTTCGGGCACGGGATCCACTTCTGCCTGGGCGCGGCGCTGGCCCGGATGGAGGCGGAGATCGTGCTGAGCGCCTTCTTCGACCGCTTCCCCGACGCCGAGATCGTCCCCGGGGCGGGGGACATGGGCCCGGTGGCCTCGCTGATCAGCAACGGCCACCGGTCACTGCCCGTACGCCTGCGCCCCTGAGCCCCCGGCCGGGCGTGGCCCACCCGCCGGAGCGGGCGGCGCGTTACGCCCGGTCGGCGGAGGGGAGCAGCCCCGCCGCGTCCAGCAGGTAGTCGGTCATCGGGTCGTAGTAGCGGGGGTCGGCGACATGGTCGTCCAGCGGCACGGTGACCTGGAGGGTTCCCTCCGCCTCGCCCAGGAACAGCGCGGGGTCGTTGCAGTCCGCGTAACCGATCGAGTCGATCCCGCGCTGCCCCGCGCATCCGGCCCAGCCGTGGTCGGCCACGACGAGGTCGGGCTGCGGCCGGCCCTCGCGCTCCAGGCCGTCCAGGATGGCGGCCATGGGGACCGGTGAGTGGGTGTGCCAGAGGGTCGCGCCGCGCTCCAGCACGGCGACGTCGGCGAACTGGAAGACCATGCCCTCGTCGGCCATCAGTCCGCCGGGGATCCTGACGATCTCGCATCCGGCGGTCCGCAGGGCGTCCGCCGTCCGCCGGTGCACGTCGAGCAGCCCGCCGGGGTGCCCGGTGGCGAGCAGCACCCGCTCCCCGTCGGCCGCCGCCTTGCGCAGCCGTGCGGCCATCCGGTCGAGGGCGTCGACCGTCAGCTCCGGGTCGATGGTGTCCTGGCCCTGCCGGTGCTCCGGGTCGTCGTTGACCCCGCATCTCTCGGCCATCACGGCCAGCACGTCCTGCTCGTCCACCCAGCGGTCGCCGAGCTCCAGCCCCAGCCAGAAGTGGCGGTTGCCGTTGGCGAGCTGGCGGTAGTGGGAGAGGTTGTTGTCGCGTGGGGTGGCGACGTCACCCGCGATACGGGTGCGGACGAGGTGCTCGACGAGGGCGGCGCGGCTGGGTATCGGCATGCACCCATTGTGCCGTCGGCGACGCGCTGTGTGCCTGGTGTCTTGCACGGCGGACGGCGAGAGGCGGCCCGCCCAGGTGTACCGCCCGTTACGAGGCCGCCGCCGCGAAGGCCCCCCGCGCCAGCCGGTGCAGCAGGGCGGCGGTGGCCGCCCGGTCCGGGAGCGCCTCCGGGCGGGTCAGGTGGGGGGTGGAGTTCAGCAGGCCGAACACCGCGTGGACGGTGACCCGGGCCTCGTTCTCCGGGAGGGACGGGTAGAGGGCGCGGACGGCCTCCACCCAGACCTCGACGTACTGCCGCTGGAGCTGGCGCACGCGCTTGCGGTCGGTGTCCCGGAGGCGGTCCAGCTCGCGGTCGTGGAGAGTGATCAGGGGCCGGTCGTCCAGGGCGAAGTCGATGTGGCCCTCGATGAGGGCGTCCAGGAGCGCGTCCGGGGAGCCGCCCCGGGAGGCGCCGCCCTCGGTGACCCGCAGCTTCCCGCCGGCCAGCAGACGCTCGCTGATGCCGACGAGCAGCTCGGCGAGCATCGCGTCCTTGCCGGGGAAGTGACGGTAGAGGCCGGGGCCGCTGATCCCGACCGCCGCCCCTATCTCGTCGACCCCGACACCGTGGAAGCCGCGCTCGGCGAAGAGGCGGGCGGCCTCCCGGAGGATCTGCTCGCGGCGGGTGGGAGCCGCGACGCGGGCGGCGGCATGAGTGCTCATGGGGATTCATTCTAGACAGGCGGGTTAGCGCTCGTTAACCTGAGCGCAACGCGTTAACGCTCATTAACTCTGATCGACTACTGCGGTACGGGCAAGGGGGCTCGACAGGATGCAGCAGGCACCGGTCCTGGTGAGCGCGGCCGATCCCGCCTCGGAGGCCTGGCAGGCCAACGAGGCGGCGCATCACGCGCTCGCCGAGGAGCTGCGCACGCGGCTCGCCACGGCACGGCTCGGCGGGGGTGAGAAGGCCCGCGCCCGGCATGTGGCGCGCGGCAAGCTGCTGCCCCGGGAGCGGGTGGACACGCTGCTCGACCCGGGCTCCCCCTTCCTGGAGCTGGCCCCGCTCGCCGCCGAGGGGCTGTACGGGGGCGCGGCACCGGCCGCCGGGGTGATCGCCGGGATCGGCCGGGTCAGCGGCCGGGAGTGCGTGATCGTCGCCAACGACGCCACCGTCAAGGGCGGCACGTACTACCCGATGACGGTGAAGAAGCACCTCCGCGCCCAGGAGGTGGCCCTGGAGAACCGGCTGCCGTGTCTGTACCTGGTGGACTCGGGCGGCGCGTTCCTCCCGATGCAGGACGAGGTCTTCCCCGACCGGGACCACTTCGGGCGGATCTTCTACAACCAGGCCCGGATGTCCGGCGCCGGCATCCCGCAGATCGCGGCGGTGCTGGGTTCCTGCACGGCGGGCGGGGCGTACGTCCCGGCGATGAGCGACGAGGCCGTCATCGTCAGGAACCAGGGCACGATCTTCCTGGGCGGCCCCCCGCTGGTGAAGGCGGCCACGGGCGAGGTCGTGACGGCGGAGGAGCTGGGCGGCGGCGAGGTCCACTCCCGTACGTCCGGGGTCACCGACCACCTCGCCGAGGACGACGCGCACGCGCTGCGGATCGTACGGAACATCGTCGCGACGCTCCCGGAGCGCGGCCCGCTCCCCTGGACCGTGGAGCCCGCCGAGGAGCCGAAGGCGGACCCCGCCGGGCTCTACGGCGCGGTCCCCGTCGACTCGCGTACGCCCTACGACGTGCGGGAGGTCATCGCCCGCGTGGCCGACGGCTCGCGCTTCCAGGAGTTCAAGGCGGAGTACGGCCAGACGCTGATCACCGGCTTCGCCCGGATCCACGGCCACCCCGTCGGCATCGTCGCCAACAACGGGATCCTGTTCTCGGAGTCCGCCCAGAAGGGCGCCCACTTCATCGAGCTGTGCGACCAGCGCGGCATCCCGCTGGTGTTCCTCCAGAACATCTCCGGCTTCATGGTCGGCCGGGACTACGAGGCCGGGGGCATCGCCAAGCACGGCGCCAAGATGGTCACGGCCGTGGCCTGCACCAGGGTCCCGAAGCTGACGGTCGTCGTCGGCGGGTCGTACGGCGCGGGGAACTACTCCATGTGCGGCCGGGCGTACGGGCCGCGCTTCCTGTGGATGTGGCCCAACGCCAAGATCTCGGTCATGGGCGGCGAGCAGGCCGCCTCCGTGCTGGCCACCGTCAAGCGCGACCAGATCGAGGGGCGCGGCGAACAGTGGCCCGCCGAGGACGAGGAGGCCTTCAAGGATCCGGTCCGCGCGCAGTACGAGCAGCAGGGCAACGCCTACTACGCCACCGCCCGGCTCTGGGACGACGGTGTGATCGACCCCATGGAGACCCGGCAGGTGCTGGGGCTCGCCCTGACCGCGTGTGCCAACGCCCCGCTGGGCGAACCCCAGTTCGGCGTCTTCCGGATGTGATGTGAGGACTTCCATGTTCAGCACTGTTCTGGTCGCCAACCGTGGCGAGATCGCGGTCCGGGTCATCCGGACGCTGCGCGAGCTCGGCGTGCGGTCGGTCGCCGTCTTCAGCGACGCCGACGCGGACGCCCGGCACGTACGGGAGGCGGATACGGCGGTCCGGATCGGGCCGGCGCCCGCCGCCGAGAGCTATCTGTCGGTGGAGCGGCTGCTGGACGCCGCCCGCCGTACGGGCGCGGAGGCGGTCCACCCGGGCTACGGCTTCCTCGCGGAGAACGCCGGCTTCGCCCAGGCGTGCGCGGAGGCGGGACTGGTCTTCATCGGCCCGCCCGCCCCGGCGATCTCGCTGATGGGCGACAAGATCCGCGCCAAGGAGACCGTGGCGGCCGCCGGGGTGCCGGTGGTGCCCGGTTCCTCGGGGAGCGGGCTCACCGACGCCCAACTGGGCGAGGCGGCGCGGGAGATCGGGATGCCGGTGCTGCTGAAGCCCTCGGCGGGCGGCGGCGGCAAGGGCATGCGGCTGGTGCGCGAGGAGGCGCTGCTCGCCGACGAGATCGCGGCGGCCCGGCGTGAGGCGCGCGCCTCCTTCGGCGACGACACGCTCCTGGTGGAGCGGTGGATCGACCGGCCGCGCCACATCGAGATCCAGGTGCTGGCCGACGCCCACGGCAACGTGGTGCACCTCGGCGAGCGCGAGTGCTCGCTCCAGCGCCGCCACCAGAAGATCATCGAGGAGGCGCCCTCGGTCCTGCTCGACGAGGCGACCCGGGCGGCGATGGGCGAGGCGGCCGTGCAGGCGGCGCGGTCCTGCGGATACGTCGGCGCGGGCACGGTCGAGTTCATCGTCCCGGGCAGCGACCCGTCCTCGTACTACTTCATGGAGATGAACACCCGCCTCCAGGTGGAACACCCGGTCACCGAGCTGATCACCGGGCTCGACCTGGTGGAGTGGCAGCTGCGGGTCGCCTCCGGCGAACAACTCCCGTACGGCCAGGCCGACATCACCCTCACCGGGCATGCCGTGGAGGCCCGGGTCTGCGCGGAGGACCCGGCGCGCGGCTTCCTGCCGTCCGGCGGCACGGTCCTCGCGCTGCACGAGCCGCAGGGCGGCGGTGTGCGCACCGACTCGGGGCTCAGCGAGGGCGTGCCGGTCGGCAGCACGTACGACCCGATGCTGTCGAAGGTCATCGCGTACGGGCCCGACCGGGCGACGGCGCTGCGCCGGCTGCGGGCGGCGCTGGCCGGGACGGTGGTGCTGGGCGTGCCGACGAACGCCGGCTTCCTGCGGCGACTGCTGGCCCATCCGGCGGTGGCCGCGGGCGACCTGGACACCGGGCTCGTCGAGCGGGAGGCGGACGGCCTGGTGCCGGACGGGGTGCCGGAGGAGGTGTACGCGGCGGCGGCGCTGCTGCGGCAGCCGTCCCCCGCGCCC
Source organism: Streptomyces sp. NPDC104381 (assembly GCF_055583745.1). NCBI lineage: Bacteria > Bacillati > Actinomycetota > Actinomycetes > Kitasatosporales > Streptomycetaceae > Streptomyces > Streptomyces sp. NPDC104381. The sequence goes on along the minus strand of NZ_JBVJNK010000001.1, from coordinate 29,769 downwards.
ACGTCCGGCTGGGTCGACCCGTTCTCGGTGCCCAGCGGCTGGCGCCTCGGCGGCACCCCCGCGGAAACCTTCCACCACTTCCGCGTCCCCGGCCACGACCCGGTGCGCGTGGGTCTGCGTACGGGCGCGGGGGGCACGGCCGCGCTGACCTTCGGCCACGCCGGGGACCGGGAGGAGACGGCGGACGCGTGCGGTCCGGTGCCGTCGCTGCCGGGCGCGGAGAGGTCGCGGCTGGTCGAGGCGGACGGGCGGCGCGTCGTCGTCGAACTCGACGGCCTGACACACACGTTCAGCCGGGCCGTCTCGGCCGACGGGGTCTGGCTCGGCCGCGACGGCGACGCCTGGCACGTCCAGGACCACGACCCGGTGGAGGCGTCCCTCAGCGGCGCCGCCCGCTCGGGCGCGGACACCCTCGCCGCGCCCATGCCCGGGACCGTCACGGTGGTGAAGGTGGCGGTCGGCGACGAGGTCGCGGCCGGGCAGAGCCTGCTGGTCGTCGAGGCGATGAAGATGGAGCACGTCATCTCCGCCCCGCACGCCGGGACCGTCACCGAGCTGGACGTCACCGCCGGTGCCACGGTCGCCATGGACCAGATCCTGGCCGTGGTGGCCCCGAAGGAGGAGTCGTGACCGCTGCCGGACTGCCCATGACGGTGCCGGCCCCCGGGCTGCCCGCCCGGGTCCGTATCCATGAGGTCGGCGCACGCGACGGGCTGCAGAACGAGAAGTCCGTCGTACCGACCGAGGTGAAGGCGGAGTTCGTCCGCAGGCTCGCGGCGGCCGGGCTGACCACGATCGAGGCGACCAGCTTCGTGCACCCGAAGTGGGTGCCCCAACTGGCCGACGCCGAGCAGCTGTTCCCCCTGCTGGACGGACTCGGGGCGGAGATCGCCCTGCCCGTCCTCGTGCCGAACGAGCGCGGCCTGGACCGGGCGCTCGCGCTCGGCGCCCGCCGGATCGCCGTGTTCGGTTCGGCGACCGAGACGTTCGCCGCCCGCAACCTCAACCGCACGGTGGACGAGTCGCTCGCCATGTTCGAGCCGGTGGTGGCCCGGGCGAAGGCGGCGGGCGTCCATGTGCGCGGCTATCTGTCGATGTGCTTCGGCGACCCGTGGGAGGGCGCGGTGCCCGTGGCGCAGGTCGTCCGGGTCGCGAAGGCGCTGGAGGACCTCGGCTGCGACGAGCTGTCCCTCGGCGACACGATCGGCGTGGCCACCCCGGGCCATGTGACGGCGCTGCTCTCCGCGCTGAACGGGGCGGGGGTGCCCACCGGCACGATCGGGGTGCACTTCCACGACACGTACGGCCAGGCGCTCTCCAACACCCTGGCCGCGCTCCAGCACGGGGTGACGACGGTGGACGCCTCGGCGGGCGGTCTCGGCGGCTGCCCGTACGCGAAGAGCGCCACCGGAAATCTCGCCACCGAGGACCTCGTGTGGATGCTCGACGGCCTCGGCGTGGAAACCGGGGTCGACCTCGGCGCACTCACCGCCACCAGCGTGTGGATGGCCGAACAACTGGGCCGCCCGAGCCCGTCCCGTACCGTCCGCGCGCTGTCCCACAAGGAGTGAAGCACCGATGTCCCTTGACCACCGGCTGACCGCCGAGCACGAGGAACTGCGCCGCACCGTCGAGGAGTTCGCACACGATGTGATCGCCCCGAAGATCGGCGACTTCTACGAACGCCACGAGTTCCCGTACGAGATCGTGCGGGAGATGGGGCGGATGGGCCTGTTCGGCCTGCCCTTCCCCGAGGAGTACGGCGGCATGGGCGGCGACTACCTCGCCCTCGGGATCGCCCTGGAGGAGCTGGCCCGGGTCGACTCGTCCGTGGCGATCACCCTGGAGGCCGGGGTCTCGCTGGGCGCCATGCCGGTGTACCGCTTCGGGACCGAGGAGCAGAAGCAGCGGTGGCTGCCGAGGCTCTGCGCGGGCGAGGCGCTCGGCGCGTTCGGGCTGACGGAGCCGGACGGCGGCTCGGACGCGGGCGGCACCCGGACGACGGCCGTGCTGGACGAGGCCACCGGCGAGTGGGTGATCAACGGCTCCAAGTGCTTCATCACCAACTCCGGTACGGACATCACGGAGCTGGTCACGGTCACGGCCGTCACGGGCCGCAAGGAGAACGGCGCCCCGCGCATCTCCGCGATCATCGTCCCGTCCGGCACCCCCGGCTTCACGGTGGCCGCCCCGTACTCCAAGGTCGGGTGGAACGCCTCGGACACCCGCGAGCTGTCCTTCTCCGACGTCCGCGTCCCGGCGGCGAACCTGCTGGGCGAGGAGGGCCGCGGGTACGCGCAGTTCCTGCGGATCCTGGACGAGGGCCGGATCGCCATCTCGGCCCTGTCGACGGGCCTGGCGCAGGGCTGTGTGGACGAGTCGCTGAAGTACGCGAAGGAGCGGCACGCCTTCGGGAAGCCGATCGGCGCCAACCAGGCCATCCAGTTCAAGATCGCGGACATGGAGACCCGGGCGCACATGGCCCGCGTCGGCTGGCGGGACGCCGCCTCGCGACTGGTGGCGGGCGAACCGTTCAAGAAGGAGGCGGCCATCGCGAAGCTGTACTCCTCGACGGTGGCGGTGGACAACGCCCGCGACGCGACCCAGATCCACGGCGGCTACGGCTTCATGAACGAGTACCCGGTGGCCCGCATGTGGCGCGACTCCAAGATCCTGGAGATCGGCGAGGGCACGAGCGAGGTCCAGCGGATGCTGATCGCCCGCGAGCTGGGCATGGACGCCTGAGGGCACACACCGGACCCGCGCCTCCGGCCGAGCGACAGCCGCCTTCCCCTGGTCAAAGGGGGAGGCGGCTTTTCGTACGGGCCGGTAACGGAACGGCCGCTCCCCCTTGCCCTCCCTGTCCACGATATGTGAGGTTAGGCTAGCCTTCCCTCGAATCGTCAGCGGGCGCCCTGAGGCGCGTACGAAAGCAGACCCACTCATGTCCAACCTCCGGACCAGCCCACTCTCCCGTCGCGGCCTGCTGGCCGTCGGCGGTGCCGTCGGTCTCGGTGCCGTCCTCGCCGCCTGCGGTGACGGTGACGAGAAGAGCTCGACCTCGGGTTCGGGCGCGGAGAAATCCGGCCCCTGGTCCTTCAAGGACGACCGCGGACAGACGGCGAAGGCCGAGTCCGTACCGAAGAACATCGTCGCGTTCATCGGTGTCGCCGCCGCGCTCCACGACTACGGCGTCGAGGTCAAGGGCGTCTTCGGCCCGACGAAGGCCGCCGACGGCAAGGCCGACGTCCAGGCCGGTGACATCGACATCGACAAGGTCGAGGTGCTCGGCAACGTCTGGGGCGAGTTCAACGTCGAGAAGTACGCCGGCCTCGCGCCGGAGCTCCTCGTCACCGCCATGTGGGAGAAGGACGCCCTCTGGTACGTGCCGGACCAGTCCAAGGACAAGATCCTCAAGCTGGCCCCGAGCGTCGCCCTGTGGGCCGCGCAGACCACGATGCCGAAGGCGATCCAGCGCCACGAGGACCTCGCCGCCTCCCTGGGCGCCGACGTCAAGGCCAAGAAGGTCACCGACGCCAAGGCCGCGTTCGAGAAGGCCGCGGCCCGGCTGCGCGCCGCCGCGAAGTCCCAGCCGAACATCAAGGTCATGATCGGCTCGGCCAGCCAGGACCTGTTCTACGTCTCGCTCGCCAAGACGTCCGCGGACACCCTGTACTTCCAGGAGCTCGGCGTGCAGTTCGTCGAGCCGAAGGTCAACGCGGCCGGCTTCTTCGAGGAGCTGAGCTGGGAGAACGTCGACAAGTACGACGCCGACATCATCATGATGGACAACCGCTCCTCGGCCCTGCAGCCCGACGCCCTGACCTCCAAGCCGACCTGGGCCCAGCTGCCCGCGGTCAAGGCCGGCCAGGTCGTTCCGCGGACGACCGAGCCCATCTACTCCTACGACAAGTGCGCGCCGATCCTCGACGCCCTCGCCGAGGCCATCGAGAAGGCCAAGAAGGTCAGCTGACCCGGAGGGCCCTGCCGGGAGCGACTCCCGGCAGAGCCCTCGCCGTTCAGGTTCCCGGGAGGACCCCTCGCATGACGACCGCCACCGCACCCGCCGTCGCCCCGTTCCGGTTCTTCGACCTGACGGTCCTGAGGACCAGCAGGCTGAGCCCGTCCATGCGGAGAGTCACGCTCGGCGGCCCCGGGAGCGACGGCTTCGTCGCCGGGGGCCGCGACCAGAGCCTCTCCATCTTCCTGCCGCACCCCGGCCAGACCGAGGCCGTCGTCCCGGTCGACGAGAACGGCGAGTGGTTCCCCGCCTGGCGGGCCCTGTCCCCCGACGTCCGGGCGGTCATGCGGTCGTACACCGTGCGCGCCCAGCGGTACGCCGAGGACGGCTCGACCGAGATCGACATCGACTTCGCCCTGCACGAGGACGGCGGGCCCGCCTGCCGCTGGGCGGAGGCGGCCGCCCCCGGGCAGCGCCTCACCGTGCTGGGCCCCACCGGTGAGAACAACAACGGGATCCGCTTCCAGCCGCCGCAGGACGCCACGTCCGTGGTGATCTGCGCCGACGAGACCGCGCTGCCCGCGGCGTCGGCCGCGCTGGAGTGGCTGCCCGCCGGGGTCACGGCCAGGGTCTGGCTGGAGGTCCCGCACAGCCAGGACCGGCTGGAGCTCCGCACCGACGCCGACGCGCACCTCACCTGGCTCGTACGGGACGAGGGCGCGCCCTCCGCCGTGGAGGCCGTGCGCGCAGCCGAACTGCCCGGGGGCGACCCGTACGTCTGGATCGCGGGCGAGTCGTCCGGAGTACGGGCGCTGCGCCGCCACTTCGTCCAGGAGAGGCGCTTCGACCGCCGCCGGGTCACCTTCGTCGGCTACTGGCGGCGCGGACTGAGCGAGGAGCAGCTGAGGGAGGAGGCGACGCGGGTGGCCGCGTAACGCACCCGCGTCTCTTGTGGGGTTCCTGTGACGGGCCCCAGGGGGGCGAGGACCGCGAATATTGTTAGGTTAGGCTTGCCTAACTTAACCGTCGCGGCCCTCGTCCCCCCTTTTCTCTGCCCGGAGGGCCGCGATGACGTCCCTACCCGGGAGGCCCCCCATGCGTTCCCACCTGCTCAACCGCACGACGGCGGAGGACTACCGTCGCTCCGTCACCGCGGGAGTCGACCAGGTCGCGGCCAGACTCGCCTCCACCGAGCAGCCGTTCAGCGGCATCGGCGTCGACGGGCTCACTCCCGTCATCGACGCCATCGACCTCGACCGGCCGCTCGGCGACACCGCCGCCGCCCTGGACGAGCTCGGCGAGGTCTACCTCCGCGACGCCGTGTACTTCCACCACCCCCGCTACCTCGCCCATCTCAACTGCCCCGTGGTCATCCCCGCCGTGGTCGGCGAGGCCGTGCTCTCCGCCGTCAACTCCTCCCTGGACACCTGGGACCAGAGCGCGGGCGGCACCCTGATCGAGCGCCGGCTGATCGACTGGACGGCCGCCCGCATCGGCCTCGGCCCGGCGGCCGACGGCGTCTTCACCAGCGGCGGCACACAGTCCAACCTCCAGGCGCTGCTGCTGGCCCGCGAGGAGGCCAAGGTCCGCCCCGAGGAGTACTCCCGGCTGCGGATCCTGACCTCCGAGTGCAGCCACTTCAGCGTCCAGAAGTCCGCCAAACTCCTCGGCCTGGGACCCGACGCCGTGGTGTCCGTCCCCGTCGACCGCGAGAAGCGCATGCAGACCGTCGCACTGGCCGCGGCCCTCGAACGCTGCGAGGCCGAGGGGTCCGTACCGATGGCGGTCGTCGCCACCGCGGGCACCACCGACTTCGGCTCCATCGACCCGCTGCCCGGGATCGCCGCGCTCTGCGAGCGGTACGCCACCTGGATGCACGTCGACGCCGCCTACGGCTGCGGCCTGCTGGCCTCACCCACCCGGCGCGGGCTCGTCGACGGCATCGAGCACGCCGACTCGGTCACCGTGGACTACCACAAGTCCTTCTTCCAGCCCGTGAGTTCCTCCGCCGTGCTGGTCCGCGACCGGGCCACCCTGCGCCATGCGACGTACCACGCGGAGTACCTCAACCCGGAGCGGACCGTCGAGGAGCGCATCCCCAACCAGGTGGACAAGTCCCTCCAGACCACGCGCAGGTTCGACGCGCTCAAGCTGTGGATGACGCTGCGCACCATGGGCGCGGACGGTGTCGGCGAGCTGTTCGACGAGGTGTGCGACCTGGCCGCCGAGGGCTGGCGGATGCTGGCCGCCGACCCGCGCTTCGACGTCGTCGTGGAACCCAGCCTCTCCACCCTGGTGTTCCGCTACGTCCCGGCCCGCGTCAGGACGCCCGGCGACATCGACCGGGCCAACCTCCACGCCCGTAAGGCCCTCTTCGCCTCCGGCGAGGCCGTGGTCGCGGGCACCAAGGTCGGCAGCAGCCAGTACCTGAAATTCACCCTGCTCAACCCCGAGACGACCGCGGCCGACATCTCCGCCGTCCTCGACCTGATCGCCGGCCACGCCGAGCAGTACCTGGGAGAGTCCCTTGACCGCGCTTCCTGAGCCCCGCACCGCCCCGTACGACTTCATCGGGATCGGGCTCGGTCCGTTCAACCTCGGACTCGCCTGCCTGACCGAGCCCGTCGAGGAGCTGAACGGGGTGTTCCTGGAGTCCAAGCCGGACTTCGAGTGGCACTCCGGGATGTTCCTCGAAGGCGCCCACCTCCAGACGCCGTTCATGTCGGACCTCGTCACGATGGCCGACCCGACCAGCCCCTACTCCTTCCTCAACTACCTGAAGGACCGGGGCAGGCTGTACTCGTTCTACATCCGGGAGAACTTCTACCCGCTGCGCACCGAGTACAACGACTACTGCCGGTGGGCGGCCGCCAAGCTGAGCAGCATCAGGTTCAACCAGACCGTGCAGTCGGTTACGTACAGCGACGCCGACGGGCTGTACACGGTCCGCACCGCCGGCAGCGCCTTCCGTGCCCGTCACCTCGTCCTGGGCACCGGCACCCCGCCGCACATCCCGGCGGCCTGCGAGGGCCTGGGCGGCGACTTCCTGCACAACTCGCGCTACCTCCAGGAGAAGGCCGCGCTCCAGGCCAAGAAGTCCATCACGCTGGTGGGCAGCGGGCAGAGCGCGGCGGAGATCTACTACGACCTGCTCTCCGAGATCGATGCGCACGGCTACCGGCTGAACTGGGTGACGCGCTCCCCGCGCTTCTTCCCCCTGGAGTACACCAAGCTCACGCTGGAGATGACCTCCCCGGACTACGTGGACTACTTCCACGCCCTGCCCGAGGACACCCGCTACCGGCTGGAGGCAGGCCAGAAGGGCCTCTTCAAGGGCATCGACGGCGAGCTGGTCGACGCGATCTTCGACCTGCTCTACCGGAAGAACCTGCCGGGCCCGGTCCCCACCCGTCTGCTCACCAACTCCTCGCTGGAAAGCGCCCGTTACGAGGAGTCCACGGGGACGTACACCCTGGGGCTACGCCAGGAGGAGCAGGGCAGGGAGTACGAACTCGACAGCGAGGGCCTGATCCTCGCCACCGGCTACCGGTACACCGCGCCCGCCTTCCTGGAGCCCGTCACCGACCGGATCCGGCACGACTCCCGGGGCCGTTTCGACGTGGCCCGCAACTACAGCATCGACACGACCGGGCGCGGGATCTTCCTGCAGAACGCGGCGGTGCACACCCATTCGGTCACCTCACCCGACCTGGGCATGGGCGCCTACCGCAACGCGTACATCATCGGCGAACTGCTCGGCCGCGCGTACTACCCGGTCGAGAAGTCCGTCGCCTTCCAGGAGTTCGCAGCATGACCAGCACGAAAACGACGGGGACGTTCACCGTCCGGCCCCTGGACCCCTCCCCCGGCCGGCCAGGCCACCGCTCCGACGCGGAAGTGGTGCACGCCTGGGTCACCCACCCCAGGGCGGCCTTCTGGATGATGGGCGACGCCCGGCTGGAGGACGTCGAGCGGGAGTACATGGCGATAGCCGCGCACCCGCACCACGACGCCTTCATCGGGCTGCACGACGGGCGGCCCGCCTTCCTGATGGAGCGCTACGACCCCACCGAGGTCGAGCTCAAGGGGCTGTACGAGGCGGAGCCCGGCGACGTCGGGATGCACTTCCTGGTCGCCCCTCCCGAGACCCCGGTGCACGGCTTCACCCGGGCCGTGATCACCGCCGTCATGGAGACGCTGTTCGCCGATCCGCGGGTGCGCAGGGTCGTCGTCGAACCCGACGTCACCAACACCGCGGTGCAGGCGCTGAACGAGGCGGTCGGCTTCGAGGTGGTCCGCGAGATCACCAAGCCGGAGAAACAAGCCCTGCTCAGCACCTGCACCCGCGAGCAGTTCGAGGCCGCGACCACTGGAGCCCACCGATGACCATCCACCCCACCGCCGCTGCCGCCGGGCATCTGACCCCCGAGCGCTGGGCCGTCGCCGAACGGCTGCTGATCCGCAAGGCGCTGGCCGAGTTCTCCCACGAGCGGCTCCTGGACCCCACCCCGCTCGACGACGGCCACTGGAGCGTGCGCGGTGACGACGGGGCGGTCGAGTACCGCTTCGCCGCCCGCCGCTTCGCACTGGACCACTGGCAGGTCGACGCGGCGTCGATCACCCGGCACCGGCACGGCTCGGACCTTCCGCTGGACGCGCTGGAATTCTTCATCGAGCTGCGCGCCACACTGGGCCTGTCGCCGAAGGTCCTCCCCGTGTACCTGGAGGAGATCTCCTCCACGCTGGCCGGAACCGCGTACAAACTGACCAAGGAACCGACCACCGCCGCCGAGCTCGCCGTGGCCGGTTTCCAGGACGTCGAGACGGGCATGACCGAGGGGCACCCCTGCTTTGTCGCCAACAACGGGCGGCTGGGCTTCGGGGTCGACGAGTACCGCGCGTACGCCCCGGAGGCGGCGACCGGAATCAGCCTGGTCTGGCTGGCCGCCCGACGCGATCGCGCCACCTTCACCGCGGGCGCCGGGCTCGACTACTCCACCCTGATCGCCGGGGAGCTCGGCGAGGAGACCCTGGCCAGGTTCGCCGCGCGGATGGAGGACCTCGGGCTCGACCTCGACGACTACCTGCTGATCCCGGTCCACCCCTGGCAGTGGTGGAACAAGCTCGCCGTCACCTTCGCCGGCGAGGTGGCGCGGCGGCATCTGGTCTGCCTGGGCGAGGGCGAGGACTCCTACCTGGCCCAGCAGTCGATCCGTACGTTCTTCAACGCCTCCCACCCGGAGAAGCACTACGTCAAGACGGCGCTGTCGGTGCTGAACATGGGCTTCATGCGGGGCCTGTCCGCCGCGTACATGGAGGCGACGCCCGCGATCAACGACTGGCTGGCCGGTCTCGTCGAGCGGGACGAGCTGCTGCGCGGGACGGGGTTCTCGATCATCCGGGAGCGGGCCGCCGTGGGCTACCACCACCGGGCGTACGAGGCGGCGACCGCGAAGGGCTCGCCGTACCTGAAGATGCTCGCCGCGCTCTGGCGGGAGAGCCCCGTCCCGTCCCTGGCCGGCGGTGAGCGGCTCGCGACGATGGCCTCGCTGCTGCACACCGACGCCGAGGGCCGCTCGGTGGCGGGCGCCCTGATCGCGGAGTCGGGTCTCGGCCCGGCGGACTGGCTGCGGCGGTACCTGGACGCCTACCTGGTGCCGGTGCTGCACAGCTTCTACGCGTACGACCTGGTGTTCATGCCGCACGGCGAGAACGTGATCCTGGTGATCGAGGACGGTGTCGTGCGCCGGACGGTCTTCAAGGACATCGCCGAGGAGATCGCGGTGATGGACCCGGACGCGGTGCTGCCGCCCCAGGTCGAGCGGATCCGCGCCGACGTCCCGGAGGACATGAAGCTGCTGTCGGTGCTCACCGACGTCTTCGACTGCTTCCTGCGCTTCCTGGGGGCGGACCTGGCCACGGAGGGGGTCCTCGACGAGGAGACCTTCTGGCGGACGGTCGCGGCGTGCGTCAGGGGCTACCAGGAGTCCGTGCCGTACCTCGCGGACAAGTTCGAGCAGTACGACATGTTCACGAAGGACTTCGCGCTCTCCTGCCTGAACCGGCTGCAGCTGCGTGACAACCAGCAGATGGTCGACCTGGAGGACCCGGCGGGCGCGCTCCAGCTGACCGGCCGGCTGCGGAACCCGATCGCGGAGTACTGAGCCCGGCGTCCGGCCCCGCCCCTCGCGGGCGAGGCCGGACGAGAACGTAAGGGACATTTACGCCATACGGCCGCCACTAAATGAGATTCCTGCCCGATATCGGGCAGATTTCTTGCGTAGCGACCCCGATCCACGCAATATCGACGAGTGCTCGAACGCCGCCCTCCGCATGACGACCTCATCGACCACCTCGTACGCTCCACCGCGCTCCAGCGCGGCGAGGCCGCCCGGGTGATCCTCGACGTGCTGGCGTACTTCGACGAGACGACCGAGGCCTTCGTCCGGCGCCGCCACCGCGAGATGCAGGCGGGCGGCCTGGTGAACACGGAGATCTTCGAGCGGATCGCGGCCGAGCTGCCGCACCGCGCGGTGGCGCCGCAGGAGCTCTCGCTCCGCCAGCTGCGCCGCATCGTCTACGGCTGAGCGGGACGGGCCGGGCACCGGAACTTTTGTACGTCGATGGAGGGGCAGAGACTCTATGTGCGGGATCGTCGGTTACATCGGGAAGCGTGACGTGGCTCCGCTGCTGCTGGAAGGGCTGCAGCGGCTGGAGTACCGGGGGTACGACTCCGCGGGCATCGTCATCACGGGCAAGGCCCCGGCGGGCAAGCCCGGCGCCCTGAAGATGGTCAAGGCCAAGGGCCGGGTCCGCGAGCTGGAGGCGCGTGTGCCCAAGCGGTTCGCGGGCACCACGGGCATCGCCCACACCCGCTGGGCCACCCACGGCGCCCCGAGCGACGAGAACGCGCACCCGCACCTGGACGCCGAGAACAAGGTCGCCGTCGTCCACAACGGCATCATCGACAACGCCTCCGAGATCCGCGCGAAGCTCGTCGCCGACGGCGTCGTCTTCCTCTCCGAGACCGACACCGAGGTGCTGGTCCACCTGATCTCCCGCTCGCAGGCGCTCACCCTGGAGGAGAAGGTCCGCGAGGCGCTGAAGTCCGTCGAGGGCACGTACGGCGTCGCCGTCCTGCACGCCGACTTCAACGACCGCATCGTCGTCGCCCGCAACGGCTCCCCGGTCGTGCTCGGGATCGGCGAGAAGGAGATGTTCGTCGCCTCCGACGTCGCCGCCCTGGTCGCGCACACCCGCCAGATCGTCACCCTGGACGACGGCGAGATGGCCACCCTCAAGGCCGACGACTTCCGTACGTACACCACGGAGGGCTCGACCACGACGGCCACGCCGACCACCGTGGAGTGGGAGGCCGAGTCGTACGACATGGGCGGCCACGACACGTACATGCACAAGGAGATCTCCGAGCAGGCCGACGCCGTGGACCGCGTGCTGCGCGGCCGCATCGACGACCGCTTCTCCACCGTGCACCTGGGCGGGCTGAACCTGGACGCCCGCGAGGCGCGCGGCGTCCGCCGGATCAAGATCCTGGGCTGCGGCACCTCGTACCACGCCGGTCTGATCGGCGCCGGCCTCATCGAGGAGCTGGCCCGCATCCCCGCGGACGCGGAGCCCGCGTCCGAGTTCCGCTACCGCAACCCGGTCGTGGACCCCGACACCCTGTACGTCGCCGTCTCGCAGTCCGGTGAGACCTACGACGTGCTGGCGGCCGTGCAGGAGCTCAAGCGCAAGGGCGCCCGGGTCCTGGGCGTCGTGAACGTCGTCGGCTCGGCGATCGCCCGCGAGGCGGACGGCGGCATGTACGTGCACGCCGGCCCCGAGGTCTGCGTCGTCTCCACCAAGTGCTTCACGAACACCGTCGTGGCCTTCGCGCTGCTCGCCCTGCACCTGGGCCGCATCCGCGACCTGTCGGTCTCCGACGGCAAGCGGATCATCGAGGGCCTGCGCAGGCTGCCGGAGCAGATCGGCCAGATCCTGGAGGCCGAGGACGAGATCAAGAAGCTCGCCGAGGAGTACGCGGGCGCGCAGTCGATGATGTTCATCGGCCGCGTCCGGGGCTACCCCGTCGCGCTGGAGGCCTCCCTGAAGCTCAAGGAGATCTCGTACATCCACGCCGAGGCCTACCCCGCCTCGGAGCTCAAGCACGGCCCGCTCGCGCTCATCGAGCCGGCGCTCCCCACCGTCGCGATCGTCCCGGACGACGACCTGCTGGAGAAGAACCGCGCCGCGCTGGAGGAGATCAAGGCCCGCAGCGGGCGCATCCTCGCCGTCGCCCACCGCGAGCAGGAGAAGGCCGACCACACGATCGTCGTCCCGAAGAACGAGAACGAGCTGGACCCGATCCTGATGGGCATCCCGCTCCAGCTGCTCGCCTACCACACGGCCCTGGCCATGGGCCGTGACATCGACAAGCCGCGCAACCTGGCGAAGTCGGTCACCGTCGAGTAGCCGACCGGGACGCGAGGACCGCCCGCCCGGCCACGGGCGGACACACGGAAGGCCCCTGACGGCGCGTCAGGGGCCTTCCGGCGTACTCAGGGGATGACGATGACCGGGCGCTGGGCCCGGCGCGCGAGACGGCCGGCCACGGATCCGAAGATCCGGCCCACGAGGCCGTGCGTCGAGCCGACGACGATCGCGTCGGCCGAGTACTCCCGGCCGACCTCCTCCAGCTCGTGGCAGATGTCGCCGCCGCGCTCCACCAGGACCCAGGGCACCTCGGCGAGATAGTCGGCGCACGCCAGCTCCAGGCCGAGGACCTCGGTGCGGTGGTCGGGCACGTCGACGAAGACGGGCGGCTCGCAGCCGGCCCAGACCGTGGTCGGCAGCCGGTTGGCCACATGGACGATGATCAGCCCGGAGCCGTGCCGGTGCGCCATGCCGATGGCGTACGCGAGGGCTCGCTCGCTGGACATGGAGCCGTCGAAGCCGACCACGACGCCATGCCGGAAGGCGGGATCGCAGGAAGGGCGCGACTCTCCGACCGTCAGCGGTTCCGACCCGGGGTCGGCTACCTGCTTGCGGTCTGCGGGTTCAGGGATTTCGTGACCGGCCATCGGTGTCTCGGCGAAGAGAGTCCTCGTGAGGAGGGAGCGGTTTGGAGGTGTACCTGCGAGCGGTGAAGCTGTGTCCGGGAAACATCTTCCCAACCCCCTACCCCCAAGGGTACGGCGCCACTCCTTCACTGCCCAGCCCTCGCACATCGCAGGCGGCGATGGAGGGAGCATGCCGGACACAACCCCCGTATGGCAATGCCGGTTGCGTCGTACATCCAGCTCGTGGACGCTGCTACCGGTTCCGGTCACCGCGTCCGGCCGGCCCGCGCACCGGACCCGCCGGGGCGGCCGAATGTGCCACCCGCCCCTCCGGACCGGACCGTCACACGCCGCCATCGGACAACTGCGCATCGTCCACATCCGGAGTCGGGACGGCCCCGAGAGGCTTCAGAGGCGTACGGAGGCTCCTGAGGTCAGGGGGCGTACGCCGGTCGCATGACTGGAATACGCGCACGCAACCATCGGTTTTCAGCCAACTTGGCCACCACCCTGTTCCCTTGCCCTCAGAGGCACCCGACCTGTGTGCCACCAGGCAGGAATAGACCGCGCGGTACGCTTTGACCCTACGGCGCCCGGCCATGATCGCGATGCGCACTTCCCTGTGGGGCTCACGGGTGAAACGCTTCGTGATCGAACGCTTCGCGCCAAGTTGCCTTGTCGACATAGTGCCGGTGGGGGAACGTGTCACGTCGGCACCACGGGACGCAGTAGATTCGATCATGAGTGTCGAGGACTGGGGACGCGTGCGAGACCGAGGGGAAACGTGCAGGAGCGACAGGCCCGTAGGGACCAGGAAGACGCGAACACCGAGGGGGGCTTAGCGTCATGAGCCAGGACTCCGCCACCGCAACGGAGGCCGCACGGAAACTGACCGGGCGGCGACGCCGGGAAGTCGTAGCCGTACTGCTGTTCAGTGGCGGCCCTATCTTCGAGAGCTCCATTCCGCTCTCAGTTTTCGGAATCGACCGGCAGGACGCGGGAGTTCCGCGATACCGCCTGCTGGTCTGCGGGGGCGAGGAAGGACCGCTGCGCACCACCGGCGGCCTCGAACTCAGCGCGCCGTACGGCCTGGAGGCGATCAGCAGGGCAGGCACCGTGGTGGTGCCCGCCTGGCGGTCCATCACCTCCCCGCCGCCCGCCGAGGCCCTGGACGCGCTGCGCCGCGCCCATGAGGAGGGTGCCCGCATCGTCGGACTCTGCACGGGGGCCTTCGTCCTCGCCGCGGCCGGCCTGCTGGACGGCCGCCCGGCCACCACGCACTGGATGTACGCGCCGACGCTGGCCAAGCGCTATCCGTCGGTGCACGTCGATCCGCGTGAGCTGTTCGTCGACGACGGCGATGTGCTCACCTCGGCCGGAACGGCGGCCGGAATCGATCTGTGCCTCCATATAGTCCGTACCGACCACGGCACGGAGGCGGCAGGGGCCCTGGCCCGCCGGCTCGTCGTACCGCCGCGGCGCAGTGGCGGCCAGGAGCGCTACCTCGACAGGTCTTTACCCGAGGAGATCGGCTCCGACCCGCTCGCCGAGGTCGTGGCCTGGGCGCTGGAGCACCTCCACGAGCAGTTCGACGTGGAGACGCTGGCCGCGCGCGCCTACATGAGCAGGCGGACCTTCGACCGCAGGTTCCGTTCGCTCACGGGCAGCGCACCGCTCCAGTGGCTCATCACCCAGCGCGTGCTGCAGGCGCAGCGGCTCCTGGAGACCTCCGACTACTCCGTCGACGAGGTCGCGGGCCGTTGCGGCTTCCGCTCGCCGGTCGCGCTGCGCGGGCACTTCCGCCGCCAGCTGGGCTCCTCCCCCGCCGCGTACCGGGCCGCCTACCGGGCCCGTCGTCCGCAGGGCGGGGCACTGGAGAGCGTCTCGACGGTGCTGGAGACGTCCGTGCCCGCCCAGGGCACGGCGTCGAGCCGGCGGGCCGCCGCGGCGTCCTCGGCCGGCCCGTCCCCGGTCACCGCGACGGCCCCTCCCGGCGGTCCCGCGGAGCGTGTCGGACCGGGTCCCGAGGCGTATGCTCCGGGCCGCCCGGCCCTGCCGGGGCCCCGCAGCGCCCCGTAGGGTGGGGCCCATGAACGACCGTATGGTGTGGATCGACTGCGAGATGACCGGGCTCTCGCTGACGGACGACGCACTCGTCGAGGTGGCCGCGCTGGTCACCGACTCGGAACTGAACGTGCTCGGCGACGGGGTGGACATCGTGATCCGCCCGCCGGACGCGGCCCTGGAGACCATGCCCGAGGTGGTGCGGCAGATGCACACCGCCTCGGGCCTCCTCGACGAGCTGGCCGGGGGCACGACCCTGGCCGACGCGGAGGAGCGGGTCATGGCCTACATCCGCGAGCACGTGAAGGAGCCGGGCAAGGCCCCGCTCTGCGGGAACTCGGTCGGCACCGACCGGGGCTTCCTGGCGCGTGACATGCCGTCGCTGGAGGGTTACCTCCACTACCGGATCGTCGATGTGTCCTCGGTCAAGGAGCTGGCACGCCGCTGGTACCCGAGGGCGTACTTCAACAGTCCGGACAAGAACGGCAACCACCGGGCGCTGGCCGACATCCGTGACTCCATCACGGAGCTGCGTTACTACCGGGACGCGGTCTTCGTGCCGCAGCCCGGCCCGGACTCGGCCCGCGCCAAGGAGATCGCGGCGCGCCACACGCCGGCCGCCGGCCAGTAACGGCACAACCGCTGGTCACGGGCCCTCCGGGGCCCGTGTACCGCCGGTACGCCGCTCCGGAGGAACTGGGGCGCGAGCACCCGCTCGGACCCTGTACACTTTTTCTCGGCCGGTCAGGAAAGCGACCGGGCGACATGGTGGGTATAGCTCAGCTGGCAGAGCACCTGGTTGTGGTCCAGGATGTCGCGGGTTCAAGTCCCGTTACTCACCCTCTCAGGGAAAGCCCCTGACCTGTGAAAACACAGGTCAGGGGCTTTCTTCGTCGTGGGGCCCGCCTTCCGCGGCACGACGAGCGTCATGATCGCGCTGACGGCGAGGGAGCAGCCCGGCGACAGGCCGGCCCGGCAGGCTCGTGATCATCTTCCACGCCGGATGTCCCGCGGCCGTCGCCTGCGGACGCGGTGACACGCGCCACACACCCCCTCGTGCCGCATGGCCGGGCCGGCTGCCGGGCACCCGGTTCGACGGGCCCTGCCGCGCTGTCCCCCGACGCGGCAGGGCCTTCTTGCGTCGGCGGTGTGAAGGCGTGCGGAAGGCGTGCGGAGGGTTCATGCATACGTTCGGGTCTCATGGGCACGCGCACTGCATCCCGAACGAATGGCTGACCGAACGAAGCCGACAGGAAGCCACGATGACGCGCGGCAGGTGAACACATGGCGACGACCGAAAACACCAAGAGCGATCACGGCGGCGGTGGCGGAAAGGACCGGATCGATGTCTCCACGGCAATGCGGAGCGCGGCCGAACAACTCGCCCAGCTCCTCCAGCGTGCACCCGATTCGGTCTCCTCGCTGAATGCGACGGAAGAAGGCTGGACGGCGCACGTGGAAGTCGTCGAGATCGAGAAGATCCCGGACACCATGAGCGTGATGGCCTCCTATCAGGTGAGGCTCGACGGTCAGGGCCAACTCGTGGGCTACGAACGAATTCGACGGTACTCGCGAGGGCAGGTCGACCGCTGAGTCGGCCACTTCACCGAGAATCCGTACCGCGCACCACCACTCATTGGAAGGAAGACCGACCATGAGTCTCGTACAGCAGAGCAATGCCTCCAACAGCAGCGGAGGCGGTTCCGGAAATCTCTACGACGTTCTCGAGCTCATTCTCGACAGGGGGCTCGTCATCGATGCCTTCATTCGTGTCTCGCTCGTCGGAATCGAGATCCTCAAGATCGACGTACGTGTCGTCGTGGCCAGCGTGGACACGTATCTGCGCTTCGCCGAGGCGTGCAACCGACTGGACCTGGAGTCGGGCCGCAAGGCTCCGGCCCAGCTCACCGACATCGTCGGGGACACGATGGAGAGCGGCGCCAAGGGCAAGTCGAAAGGGGCGCTGACCGGCGCCGTCGAGGCCTTCACGGACTCCTTCCAGAGCGGCCGTGACGACTCCGACGACGACAAGGAGAAGGAGAAGCGGCCGGCACGCAAGACCTCCGCTTCGAGCAGCAGCCGCCGGTCCACCCAGCGGCGGGAGGAGTAACCCATGCCGACCTACATCTACGCCATCACCTCGGCCGATCACCCACTGCGGCTGGACGGCCTGTCCGGTGTCGGTGAGCCCGCGGCCGACCTGCGGACCGTGAAGACGCGGGAGCTGGGAGCGGTGGTCAGCGACACACCGGCCGATCTGCGGGCGAAGCGACGGGATCTCGTCGCCCACCAGAGCGTGCTGGAGCGGCTGATGGCCGACGGCGCGGCGCTGCCGATGCGGTTCGGTCTCGTGGGCCCCGACGACGAGCAGGTACGTGCCGCGCTCGACCAGGGCAAGGACAGCTACACGGCCCGCCTGACCGAGCTGGACGGCCGGCTCGAGTACAACCTGAAGGTCTCGCGCGAGGAGGAGAGCCTGCTGCGGGAGATCCTCACGGAGTCGGCGGAGGCCAGGCGGCTCAGCGAGTACACCCGGGAGAACCCGGGGGCGCAGAACGAGAAGATGGCCCTAGGCGAACTCGTGTCGCAGGAGGTCCAGGCACGCCAGGGAGCGGCGGCGAAGGACGTGGCGCAGTCGCTGGCGTCCGCCGCGGAAAAGGTCTCCGAGGGCGAGCCCACGAAGACGCACTTCCTGAATGTGTCCTTTCTCGTCCGGCGCGACGAGGCGGCCGCTTTTTCCCAGGCGGTCCACGAGGAGGCCGAGCGCAGGGGTGACGACTACACGTTCTCCCTGAACGGCCCTCTTCCGCCCTACAGCTTCGTCTGACGTAAATCGTCCGACGAACGTTCCGTCGAGGAGTGGAGGCACCTTTCATGGGCCTCGTCACGCAACTGCTCACCTTTCCGCTGGCCCCGGTACGCGGCACGGCATGGGTCCTCGATCAAGTGGTGCTGGCCGCAGAGCGCGAGCACTACGACCCTGGGCCCGTCCGTACGCAACTGGCCGAGCTGGAACGTGAACTGCTGAACGGGAATATCGACGAGGAAGAATTCGACCGTCGCGAGGACGAATTGCTGGACTGGCTCGAAGAATGCGAGGCCTACCAGCGACGTCTCAACGAAAATTCTTGATCGCAGGAGATTGAGGTGCTCGACAGATGACCGGCAACGCGAAGATAGGTGCGGCCCTGGTGGGTGGATACCTACTGGGACGTACCAAGAAGGCCAAACTCGCCATCGGCTTCGGAATGTTCCTGGCAGGCAAGAAGCTGAGCCTGGACCCGAAGCAGCTCGGCAGGATGCTGGCCGAATCCCCGCTCCTCGGCGGTGTCAGCGATCAGGTCCGCAAGGAGCTGGTGGGCGCCACGAAGACGGCCGCCACCAACGCCCTCACCCAGCGGGCGACCGGCCTCGCCGACTCCCTGCACCAGCGCACCCTCGAACTCGAGGACCCGTCCGCCGCGCAGGCCAAGGACGACCGGCCCGATGACGACGCCGAGGCAGAGGACGACGACGCCCCGGCCGCGCGGGACGACGAGCGCGACGACGCCGAGGACGACGACGAGGGTACGGAGGAGAAGCCGGCCCCGCGCCGTACGGCGGCCAAGAAGACGGCGGCCAGGAAGACGGCCAAGTCCACCGGTGGCGCCCGGAAGAAGGCCGCTCCGGCCACCCGTAAGGCCGCCTCCGGGGCCCGCAGGTCGGCCTCGTCGAACGCGCGCCGGGACCGGGGTGGCAGCAATGGCTGACTCCGCGTTCAGCAAGCTCAAGGACGACGTGGCGAACAACCCCGCCACCGACCGTCTCAAGGAAGAGCTCCAGAACTACCTCAAGGCCCGGACGCAGCACGCGGTGACCAGCCTCGGCCACAAGCTGGGCGAGGGGGTCGGCAAGCTCGCGGACGGCAAGGACGCCCCCGGCGGTGCGGTGAAGACGCTCGCCAAGGGCGGCCAGGCCCTCAGCGAGGGCAAGTCGCCGGCCCAGGCCGCTCTCAGCGCCGGTGCCTCCCATGTGAAGGACGCCCTCAAGGACAAGGTCAAGGGCCTGTTCGGCAAGGGCCGCAAGGGCGGCGGAGGAAAGTCGAAGAGCGTCACGATCTCCGAGGACATCGACGTCGGTGTGCCGGTGCGCGAGGCCTACGACCAGTGGACGCAGTTCCAGGAGTTCAGCACCTTCGCCAAGGGCGTCGTGAGTGTCGAGAAGTCCGACGACACCAGCAGCAACTGGAAGGTGAAGGTCGCCAAGTCCACGCGTAGCTGGAAGGCGAACGTCACCGAGCAGGTGCCGGACGAGCGCATCACCTGGACCACCGAGGGTGCCAAGGGAACCGTCAAGGGAGTGGTGACGTTCCACGCGATCACCGACGACCTGACACGGGTCCTGCTCGTCATCGAGTACTTCCCCAAGGGGCTGTTCGAGAAGACGGGGAACATCTGGCGTGCCCAGGGCCGTCGGGCCCGCCTCGATCTGAAGCTCTACCGCAAGTTCATCATGATGCGCGGTGAGGCGACGGACGGCTGGCGCGGTGAGATCCGCGACGGGGAGGTCGTGGTGGACCACGACGAGGCCGTCGAGGAGGAAGAGGCCCGCGCCGAGGAGGAGAACGGCTCCGAGGAGGCGGAGGAGTCCGAGTCGGGGAACGACGAGGACGCCGCCGCGGAGTACGACGCCGAGGACGCCGACGAGGCTGACGAGGACGGCGAACTCCCCCCGGAGGACGAGGCGTACGAGGAGGACGACGAGGACGGGGAGGAGGAAGCCCCCGCCGACGAGTCCCCCGCCGAGGACGCCTACGAGGACGAGGACGCGGAGGAGGAGCCTCTTGAGGACGAGGACGAGGACGAGGTCGAGGAAGAAGAAGCGGAGGAGCCGGCCCCGCGCGCCCGGCGCCGCCGTACCGCCTCCGCCCGCAGCTGACCCGCTCCGCCTACAGCACCGATGGGACTGATCCGACGTGTCCGACTCACTGGCCGGCCGCATGGGGGCCTCTTCGGCCGCGTCCCCGTACGGCCAGCAGCAGTCCTCCGCGAATCTTGCCGACATCCTCGAACGTGTCCTGGACAAGGGCATCGTCATCGCGGGTGACATCAAGATCAATCTGCTCGACATCGAACTCCTGACGATCAAGCTGCGCCTGCTGGTCGCGTCCGTGGACAAGGCCAAGGAGATGGGCATCGACTGGTGGGAGCACGACCCGTCGCTCTCCTCCAAGGCCCGCCCGCAGCAGACGTCCCAGGTGGTCGGCGGGTCGCAGGACGCGTCGGCGGTGGAGGCGGAGAACGCGCGGCTGCGGGCCGAGATAGCCGAGCTGAGGGCGGCCGTGGGGCTGCCGGCCGCGTCGGCCGCCGGGGCGGGCCAGGAGGCGCTGCCCGGGCGGGCGGAGCCGGAGACGGAGACCGAGGAAGGCGGGAAGTCGAAGTGACTGCGGAAGCGGCCCCGGGGACGGGCCCGGAGATGTCCTACGTCTACGCCGTCTGCCGGGCCGGAACCCCGGTGGAGACGGCACTCGCCGGCCGGCCCGGCCTGGAGGGAGCCCCTCTGCGGACGGTCCGGGCCGGGGAGCTCGCCGCCCTGGTCTCCTCGGTGCCCTCCGCCTCGTACGGCACCGAGGGCGTGAAGGCGCAGATGGAGGATCTCGCCCGGCTCGAAGTGCTGGCCCGTACCCACCACGCGGTCGTCGAGGCGGCGTACGAGCACGCGGCCGTCCTGCCCATGCGCCTGGTGACGGTCTACCTGGACGACGGACGGGTCGGCGAGATGCTGGGCGCACGCGAGCCGGAGTTCTCCGCGCTGCTCGCCCGCCTCGAAGGGCACGTCGAACTCGGCGTGAAGATCTACGCCGACCCGCGTGAGGCGGTCGCCGCGGGCGGCCGGGCACCGGAGACGGACACGGCGGCGAGCCCGGGCCGGGCCTATCTGCAGAGGCGCCGCAGCCAGCAGCGCAACCACCGGGAGACGTACCGGGCGGCGGGTTCGGTGGCCGCCGAGGTGCCCGCCCGGGTGGACGGCATCGCCAGGGCGCACGTCACGCACCGCCCGCAACAGGGCGACCTCGCCCGGGCGGCGGGCGAGAACATCCTGAACGACGCCTACCTCGTCCAGGACGCCCAGGCCGACGCGTTCCGCGCCGCCCTCTCGGGGCTCGCCGACGACGTACCGGGCGTACGCGTCGAGATCACCGGCCCGTGGGCGCCGTACTCCTTCGCGACCCCGCCCGCGGCGGCCGAGGGTGAGCCGCGATGAGCGAGGACTCGGTCGAGTCGCTGGCCGGGCGCCAGGTGGCGCTCATCGACCTGCTGGACCGGCTGCTGAACGGAGGGGCGGTGCTCACGGGCGACCTCGTCCTCTCCGTCGCCGACGTCGACCTGGTGCACATCAATCTGAGAGCCGTGATCCGGTCGGTCACGTCGGACGAACCGGCGCCGTGGTGAGCGCTCCGCGACCGACCGGCACAGCAACGGCGAGAGAGGAAGGAGCAGTCGATGGCCGGGCAACCCGGTGAGACACCGCCGCCCGAACGGGCGACGAGCCTCCAGGAGGTCGCACAGGCCGCGGCCCACGCCTTCGATCTCGTACCCGCGGGACCCGATGAGCCGGGCACGCGCGACGGAGTGGCACAGCGCCTGAAGACGGACCCCGAGACGGTCGAACGCGACCTCATCAAGCTGGTGCTGACCATCGTCGAACTGCTGCGTCAGCTCATGGAGCGCACCGCTCTGCACCGGGTGGACGTGGGCGATCTCCGTGAGGACCAGGAGGAGCGGATCGGCATGACCCTGATGATCCTCCAGGACCGTATGGCGGAGCTCTGCGAGCGCTACGACCTCACCATGGAGGACCTCAACTTGGACCTGGGGCCGCTGGGTTCACTGCTTCCACGTGATTCCGGCTGAATTCCACCGCTCCGTTTCGACCCGAATCGAGAGGTAACACGAACACCATGACTGCAGAGAGCGAAGAGACCAAGAAGGCAAACGGTTCTGCGGCTAAGGCCGGTACGGGTGCCAGGACGGCCGCCGCCAAGGGGCGACGGACCACGGCGGCAGCCGGCAACCAGGCCAAGTCCGGCTCGGCGGTCGCAGCCACGAAGGCCAAGTCGTCCGCCCAGGACGCCGCCACGTCGGCGGAGTCCGGAGTACGGTCGGCCGGCCTGGCCACGAAGCGGGCCGCCGCGGCCGGCTGGGACACGGGACGCCAGACCGTCCTCGACACCGCCGGCAAGGTGACCTCGACGGCGACCACCGCGTGGACCGTCGTCAAGCACCGCAAGGCCATAGCGGTGGGCGCAGCGGCAGGACTCGGCGGCCTGGTGGGCGGCGCGTTCGCCCTGGGCCGCCAGACGGCCAGGACCCACGCCGGCCCGATCACCCGCCTCACCGGCGGCCGGATCTGACCGGACCGCGGGACACATCCCCCAGGAGGGCCGACAGACCACTGTCGGCCCTCCTTTCTCACGCGCGGTCGGCCCGGATGGCGGCCTACGGCACGCCTCAGGACGACTCGCGTACCACCAGTTCCGTGGGGAGCACGATCCTCGGGCGTTCCTGGGCGCCGTCGCCGGACGCGCGGTTCGCGATCTCCTGGAGCAGGACGCGGGTCATCGTGCGGCCCATCTCCTCGATCGGCTGGCGCACGCTCGTCAGGGGCGGGTCCATGTGGCGGGCCACCGCCGAGTCGTCGAAGCCGATCAGGGCCACGTCGTCCGGGATGCGGCGGCCGGACTCGCGCAGGACCTGGCGGGCGCCCGCGGCCATCACGTCGGAGGCGGCGAAGACCGCGTCGACGTCGGGGCGTCGCTCCAGCAGCTCCCGCATGGCGCGGGCGCCGCCCTCCTCGCTGAAGTCGGCGGGGGCGATCAGTCGTTCGTCGGGGTCGAGGCCGGCCGTGGCGATGGCCTTGCGGTAACCGTCGAGGCGGCGCTGCGCGCCGTAGACGTCCAGGCGTCCGGTGATCGTGGCGATGCTGCGGCGGCCTCGCGATATGAAGTGGTCGACGGCGGCGCGGGCGCCCTCGAAGTTGTCGGAGTCGACGGAGGGCAGCGTCTCTGCCGCGTGCCTGCGACCGCTGATCACTGAGGGCATGCCGAGCTGCTCCAGGAGGTCGGGCAGCGGGTCGTCGGCGTGGACGGAGACCAGCAGCACCCCGTCGACGCGGTGCGCGGTGAGGTACTGGGCCAGCCGGCGGCGCTCACGGTCGTTGCCCGCGAGGGTCAGCAGCAACTGCATCTCCGTGTCGGCGAGGGCCGCCCCGACGCCCCGCACGATGTCCGAGAAGTACGGCTCGGCGAAGAACCGCGTCTCGGACTCGGGCACGACGAGCGCGATGGCGTCCGTCCGGTTGCCGGCGAGGGCACGGGCCGCCCGGTTGGGTACGTAACCCAGTTCGGCGACCGCCGCCTCGACGGCCTCCCTGGTCTGTGCGCTGACCCGCGGCGAACCGTTGATGACGCGTGAGGCCGTGCCCCGCCCCACTCCGGCCCGGGCCGCTACCTCTTCGAGCGTGGGCCGCCCGCCACTCCGTACTCGCGCTGCCGCCATGGCTGCCTCCCGTTCGCGGTCAATTTCTCACAGCGGGTTGGCCAAACCAAGTCCCACCGGCCGATCCCTTGACACGTGGCCGGACCTAGGGCCTTTCGTTTGGATCAGGCCGGGCTCGCGGGGTCTGGCACGCACATCTGCGGCGTTGTCGTCGGTCGGCAACGCTCCGCGTTGATTCCCTCCTCCGCCTTGCAGCTGCACGCACCAGACCCCGCTCCCTGATCCAGCCTGATCCAAACGAAAGGCCCCAGCGGTCCGCTGCGGCGCCACATTCCTGGGAGCGCTCCCAAGCGTACGTCGTCCGGATGACGAACAGGTAAGGCGGGCCGGACGCGGGCAACGAGAAGCGGGGCCCGGCGGTGTGCCGGGCCCCGCTTCTCGTCCTGGTGGCTCAGACGGTGCCGGCCGGAGGCAGCGCGTGCCGGCGGATCACGTCGGAGTACCAGTGGGCGCTCGTCTTGGGGATCCGGCGCTGGGAGGCGTAGTCGACGTACACCGCGCCGAAGCGCTTCGAGTAGCCGTACGCCCACTCGAAGTTGTCCATCAGCGACCAGAGGAAGTAGCCGCGGACGTCCGCGCCGTCGGCCACGGCCCGCTGTACGGCGTCGAGGTGGCCGTGGAGGTACGCGACCCGCTCGGGGTCCTCGACCTTGCCCTCGGGCGAGACGTAGTCGTCGAAGGCGGCGCCGTTCTCCGTGACCATGAGCGGGAGGCCCGGGTGGTCGCGGTGGGTGTCCATGAGGAGGTTGTAGAGCCCGTCGGGGTCGATCGACCAGTCCATCGCGGTGCGCTCCTTCCCCTCGGCGAGGTGGAAGGCCACGTGCTCGGATCCGGGCCACGGGGAGTGCGCGCTGGTGCCGTGGGCGTCGCTGCGCGCATAACTGGCGCCTTCCACCGGGGTGGAGACCAGTGTCGGGGTGTAGTAGTTGATCCCGAGGGCGTCGACCGGGCGCGAGATGGTGGCGAGGTCGCCGTCCCTGACCAGCTTCGACCAGTCCACCAGGTGCGAGGTGTCGGTGATCAGGTCCTCGGGGTACTCCCCCCGCAGCATCGGGCCGGTGAAGACCCGGTTGCCGACCGCGTCGATGCGGCGCGCGGCGTCCGCGTCGGCCTCGCTGCCGGTGAGCGGGCGGACCTGGTGGAGATTGAGGGTGACCGAGGTCTGCGCGGAAGCGGGGAGTTGGGTGCGCAGAACCTCGATCGCCCGGCCATGGGCGAGGTTGAGGTGATGGGCCGCCTGCAGCGCCGCTGCGGGCTCGGTGCGGCCGGGCGCGTGCACGCCGGAGCCGTAGCCGAGGTAGGCCGAGCACCACGGCTCGTTGAGGGTGGTCCACATGCCGACGCGGTCGCCGAGAGCGCCCGAGACGATCGCGGCGTAGTCGGCGAAGCGGTCGGCGGTCACGCGCTCGGGCCAGCCACCGGCGTCCTCCAGCTCCTGGGGAAGGTCCCAGTGGTAGAGGGTGGCGACGGGCATGATGCCGGCGTCCAACAGCTCGTCGACGAGCTTGCGGTAGAAGTCCAGGCCGCGCTCGACGGCGGGGCCGCGTCCGGTGGGCTGGACCCGGGACCAGGAGACGGAGAAGCGGTACGCCTTCAGCCCGAGCTGCTTCATGAGCGCGACGTCGTCGCGGTAGCGGTGGTAGTGGTCGGCGGCGATGTCACCGGTGTCGCCGTTGCGGACCTTGCCGGGGGTACGGCTGAAGGTGTCCCAGATGGACGGCGTGCGGCCGTCCTCGGCGGCGGCGCCCTCGACCTGGTACGAGGCGGTCGCCGCGCCCCAGATGAAGCCCGTGGGGAACTGTGTCCCGGGCGCCTGCTTCGGGGTGGTGTCGGGTCGTACGGCTGTCATGCGGGAGCGCTCCCATGGGGGTGGAGGGACGAGGACGGGGAAGTGCGGGACCCGGCAACCGTACGGCCTGTGGTCAGGTACAGGCCGTACGGAGCGGCCGGGCTCGCACCGCGAGGGACCGGCGGGTCAGCCCTTGACGGCGCCGGACATGATGCCCCCGACGATCTGCTTGCCGAAGATCACGAAGACGACGAGCAGCGGCAGGGTGCTGATCAGCGCGCCGGCCATCACGATGCTCTGGTCGGGCACGTAGGACGCGCTCAGCTGACCGAGGGCGACCTGGATGGTGGGGTTGTCCTGGCTCAGCGCGAGGTAGGGCCAGAAGAAGTCGTTCCACGCCTGGACGAAGGTGAGCATGCCGAGGACCATCATGGCCGGTCGGGCGACCGGAAGCACGATGCTCCACACGATGCGGAGGTTGTTCGCCCCGTCCACCCGGCCCGCCTCGATGAGTTCGTACGGCAGCGCCTCCAGGAGGTACTGGCGCATGAAGAACACACCGAACGCGCTCACCAGGGTCGGGAAGATCACCGACTCCAGCTGACCGCCCCAGCCGATGTCCGACATCATCATGAACAGCGGTACGACGCTGAGCTGCGGCGGGATCGTCAGCGTGGCGATGACCGCTGTCATCAGTGCCCCACGGCCCTTGAAGCGCATCTTGGCGAAGGCGTAACCGGCCAGGGTGCAGAAGAACAGGGTCGCCAGCGTGATGCTGGCGGACACGATCACCGTGTTGACGATGGCCTTGCCGAGGTGGGCCTGCTCCCAGGCCGCCTGGAGATTGTGGAACAGGTTCCCGCCCGGGAAGAGCGGCGGGGTGGGGTCCAGGATCTCGTCCTGGGTGCGGGACGCGGCCACGAGCGTCCAGTACAGCGGGAACAGCGAGCCGATGCCGACCACGGCGAGCGCGAAGTAGGCGAAGGGGCCGGCGTGGTGCTGACGGCCGGCGCCGGGCTTGAAGCGGCGGCGCGGGGGCTCCTTGCCGACGGTGGCCCTGGAGACGCGGCGGTGGTCCGGCGCGGTGACGGTGCTGGTGGTGGTCATGTGTATCGCTCCCCGTCAGGCCTCGGACTTGCGCACGAAGCGCCCGACGAGCCAGTTGATCGCGGCAATGAGCAGCAGCAGGACGAGCATGGCCCAGGCGACCGCGGCGGACATACCGAGGTGCCCGAGGTTCCAGCCGTAGTTGTAGAGGTAGATGCTGAGCGTCTCGTACTGGTGCTCGGTACCGCCCGTCGCGCCGTTGATGCCCCCCTCCAGCAGGAGCGGCTCCCCGAAGAGCTGCATCGAGCCGATGGTCGAGATGACGATCGTGAAGAGGATCGTCGGCCGCAGCGCCGGGATCGTCACGTTGCGGAACTGCTGCCAGCGCGAGGCGCCGTCGAGCGACGCGGCTTCGTACAGATCGGACGGGACGGCCTGCATGGCGGCGAGGTAGATCAGCGTGTTGTAGCCCGTCCAGCGCCAGATCACGATGACGGCGATGGCGATGTTGGACGTCCAGTGGCCGTTGACCCAGTTCGTCTCACCGGCGCCGAAGAATCCGAGGACCCAGTTCAGCAGGCCGCCGTCCGCCCGGAACACCAGGGCGAAGACGAGGGCCGCGGAGGCCACCGAGGTCGCGTACGGGGTGAGGATCACCGTGCGCCAGAAGGTGCTGGCGCGCAGCTTGTAGTTCAGCAGGTGGGCCAGGCCGAGCGCGATCATCAGCTGCGGGACGGTCGAGATGACGCCGATGACGAAGGTGTTGGTGACCGCGGTCCAGAACTCGGAGTCCTGGAGGATGGTGCTGAAGTTGCCCCAGCCGACCCATTCCATCTGGTCGAGGCCGGTCATCTCCACCTTGTGCAGGGCGATCCAGCCGGTATAGACCAGCGGATACAGCCCGAAGGCGCCGAAGACCAGGAAGAACGGGGCGATATAGGCGTACGGCGATGCCTTGTCGTCGAAGCGCCAGAGCCGGCTACGCCACGCCTGGCGGCCGGCGGTCATGGGCTTCGGAGCGCGTCGGCCGCCCTGGGGGCCGTGCGCGCTCCGGGTGGGGGTCGTGGTTGCCACGGGTGGGAGTCCTTCCCTGGGTGTACCGACACCGCAGGGGCAGGCCGGGCCTGTGCCAGGTCGGATGCGTGTGTCGGAGGGTGCTCGTGCCGGCGGGTGGACCGGCACCGGCGCGGGCGGCGGGGACGCGTGGAAGACGTCCCCGCCGCCCGCACCGGCGGAGGATCAGCCGGTGATCTTGCCGATGGCTTCGATGGCGGCGTCCCAGGCGGCGTCAGGCTTGGTGCCCCGCTGCTCCATGTTGTTGATCTGCTTGCCGAACTCGTCCTTGATGTTGCCGTCCTTCGGGCCGAGGACCGCGGCGGGGATGGCGTTGGCCTCGTCGGCGTAGATCGCGCCGATGGGGGCGTTGTTGAAGTACTCCAGCTCGGCGGTCTTCACGTCCTCCAGCTGGAAGGCGCCCTTGTTCGACGGGAAGAGGCCGGCGGCCTTGAACACGGCGGCCTGCTGCTCCGGCGCGGTCAGCCACTTGACGAGCTCGCCCGCTTCCTTGACGTGCTTGCCCTTGGCGGGCACGGAGAGGAACGAACCGCCCCAGTTCGCCGCCGTGTCACCCGGGGCGCGGGTGATGTCCCACTTGCCCTTGTACTCGTCACCGGAGTACTCGGCGATCTGGGCGGCCATCCACGCGGGGCAGGCGACGGTGGCCATGGTGCCCTGGCGCAGAGCGGCCTTCCACGGGTCCTGGAACTGGGCCAGGCCCTGGGTCAGCTTCTTGTCGACGGCCTCGGAGGCGAGCTTCCAGCCCGCCTTGACGCCGGCGCTCTCCTTGTAGATCGGGTCGCCGTTCTTCGCGTAGTACTGCTCCGAGTTGGAGCTGACCACGCCGTTGTACATGGCGCTGGCGGAGTCCATGAAGTAGGTGCCCTTGGGGGCCTTCTTCTTGTACTCCTCACCGAGCTTGAGGTAGTCCTCCCAGCCGCCGGTGAGCTTGGCGGCGACTTCCTCGCGGTCGGTGGGCAGTCCGGCCTTCTCGAACAGGTCACGGCGGTAGCAGATGGACATCGGGCCGATGTCGGTGCCGGCGCCTATGACCTTGCCGTCGTCGGTGGTCGCCTGAAGCGCCTTCCAGTTCACCCACTGGCTGGTGTCGACGACCTTGGACAGGTCGGCGAAGGCGTCCGCCTTGGTGTCGACGAGCTCCTTGACGCGGCCGACCTCGATGCCCTGGATGTCGGCCAGGCCGCTGCCCGTGTTGAGCTGCTGGAGGAACTTGGTGTAGTAGACCGGCTCCTCGGAGGCGGTGTTCGCCTTGACGGTGATGTTCGGGTGGAGCTCGTGGTACTTCTCGAAGAGCTTCGCCTCCTTGTACCCGAACTGTCCGAAGTCGGCGATCGTCAGGGTGATGTTCCCGTCCGCGTCGGCCTCGTCGGAATCCGAGCCGGAATCGCCGCAGCCGGTCAGCAGCAGGGCGGCGGCCGTGAGGCCCGTGGTGGCCATGATGGCGGTTCTGCGGCTTCGACCTGCGACGGTGCGGGTGATGCGCATTCCACTACTCCTTGTTCCAGGGTGGGACTGGCGGTTCCAAAGTGGGACTGGCGTGCGATCTGCTCGGCATTCGCGCTGGTGGGTGCGGGTGCCGGTGGTACGGAGAGGACATGGGCGGTGCCGTCCCCGTACGAGCGAAAAACGTCGTTCGATATGGGAGCGCTCCCATGCGCTGATGCCGGAAGATTGCTGCCTCAAGGGGGTGGGTGTCAAGAGTTGAAGACGCTTCCGTTGCCCGAGTGTGTCCTGCAAGTCACGCGACCGTGTCCGGCAGAGGGCTTGCGCCGATCGGCGCGTCCTGCATGGGCCCTCGGCCGCGCATGGAATCACCGCAGGTCAGGGCCTGTTGGGCGAGGGCCGGGCCCTCTGCGGACCGGATCGGCCGGGCCATGGCGCCACTGCGCGCGCGTGGCGTCGGGACGGTGCCGGACTCCCCGGCGGAGCGGAGGACGCCCACCGGAAGATGAACGGGGCGAGCCCGTGTGGGGGCGCACAAGGGGTCCACCGGGTGTTTCCGCGTTCTTTCCCCGAACTCCACGGTGTCACGGGCCGGTTGCGCTCGCACCGGCCCGCACACCGCGAGGGGGCACAAAAGGGGGCGCGGGGCCCGGGGGGGGGGGGGGGGGGGGGGGGGGGGCGGGGGGCGCGGGGGGGGGGGGGGGGGGGGGGGGGGGGGGGGGGGGGGCGGGGGGGCGGCGGGGGGGGGCGGGGGGGGGGGGGGGGGGGGGGGGGGGGGCGGGGGGGGTGGGG